>OY282459.1 GCA_958296285.1 uncultured Alphaproteobacteria bacterium | reverse complement strand
TGGAAACAACGCCGCGCGCCGAGCCTCTGGAGGCGGAAATGGCGCCCTCAGACATCCAAATTGAAGATTACGGCGTGACAGGCAAAATGGCCGAAGACGATATGGCTTGGATCAGACAGGAATGCCAAAACGCTTTTCCCAAAAATGAAGCCGCGCCCGCCGCCCATCACGCCGCGCGACAGGAAGTCCCAACAGGACAATTGATTGATCTCTAAAACATCATTGATCTCTAAAACATCAACGGCTTTTTCTCGCCCCGCCGAGAACGCGAAGCGGATTTTCTGATATTCTACCGATGCCGCGAAACGCCAAAATGGGATCGGGAGAAATAAAATGAATGAGGATCAATCGTCTTTTTCGCTGACGCCGGAAGGGCTTGCCCCGGAGAGTCCCGCCCCCGAGAATCTCGCCCCGGAGAAGCCCGCGCCCGAGACGCTCGCGCCGGAGACGCCCCCCGCCCCGCCCCCCGCCGCTCCCCCCGCCCCGCCCCCTTCACAGAGCGCCGAAGAAACGGCGCAGCCCTATCGCGTGCTGGCGCGGAAATATCGCCCCGCCCGCTTTGAGGAACTGATAGGACAAGACGCGATGGTGCGAACCATCGCCAACGCCTTCAAGGCAAAACGCCTCGCCCACGCCTTCATGCTGACAGGAACCCGCGGAGTCGGAAAGACGACAACGGCAAGAATCCTCGCCCGCGCCCTCAACTACACAGACCCCAATGGCGCGCCCGCCCCCTCCGCCGAAATGACCGAAACCCGCGCCCATTGCGAAGCCATTCTGGAATCGCGCCATGTGGACGTCATGGAAATGGACGCCGCCTCCCGCACCGGCATCGCCGACATCCGCGAAATCATAGATTCCGTGCAATATCGCCCGGTCATGGCGCCGGAGAAGGTCTATATCATTGACGAGGTGCATATGCTCTCCCAAGCCGCCTTCAACGGACTCTTGAAAACGCTGGAAGAGCCGCCGCCGCATGTGACCTTCATCTTCGCCACGACAGAAATACGGAAAGTTCCGCTGACTGTCTTGTCGCGCTGCCAGCGCTTTGATCTTCGGCGTCTGCGGCATGAGGAGACGGTCGGTCTCTTGGGCGAGATCTGCCGCAAGGAGAAGGTGGAAGCCGAGCCGGAAGCGCTCGCCCTCATCGCGCGCGCGGCGGAGGGATCGGCAAGGGACGCGCTTTCGCTTCTGGATCAGGCTATCGCCCATAGCGGCGGCGCTCTGGCGCGCGAGCCTCTTCTTGAAATGCTCGGCTATTCGGGAAAGGCGGCGCTGTTGGATCTCTTGGATCATATCGCGGCGGGACGCGCCGCCGAAGCCCTGCAATTGGCAAGGACGCATTATGAGAGAGGCGGCGATCCGCTTATGATCCTAGGCGAACTCGCCAATATGACTCATTGGCTGATGCGGCATAAGATCGCGCCCTTGCGCGAGGACGCGCTGGAAATGTCAGAGAAGGCGATCGCGGCGGCGGAGGCGATGGCGAAGAATCTGCCGGTCTCCCATTTGAGCCTCTTATGGCAGATGCTCTTGAAAGCGATGGAGGAAACGCGCCAAGCGCCTAGACCTTTCGCCGCTTTGGAAATGGCGCTGATGCGCATGATCTATCTGTCAGGCTTGCCGTCCGCCGAAGAGGCGGCGGCGCTTCTCAAGAAGGCGGGCGGCGGGAGCGCCGAGAGCGCCGAGAGCGCCAAGGGCGAATCCTCTCAAAGGGCGGAGAGCGCCGTGGAAGCGGTGCTGGACGCTTTCCCAGGCGCGGAAATCTTGCGCGTTGGAGAGCGCGGCGGCGAGGGCGGCGGCAGCGGCGAGGGCGGCGGGGGGTCTTCTTCCGAGAGCGAGACGGGCTGATATGGCGGAGAGCGCCGAGAGAGGCGCGGAGATCGCGCGGCTCATTTCTCTCCTCGCGGCGCTTCCAGGATTGGGGCCGCGATCGGCGCGCCGCGCCGTTCTTCATCTCATCACGCGGCGCGAGGAATCCTTAAAACCTTTGATCACGGCGCTGACGCGGTTGGACACGGAGATGCGGCAATGTCCGCAATGCGGCGCGATTGACATTCGCGTCCCCTGTCGCATCTGCGCCGATCCGCGCAGGAGCGGCGAGATTCTCTGCGTGGTGGAGCATATGGGCGATCTCTGGGCGCTGGAGCGCGCCGAAGCCTTTCGCGGACGCTATCATGTTTTGGGCGGCGCACTCTGCGCCTTGGACGGCATCGGGCCGGAAGATTTGAACATCGCCTCTTTGTTGGAGCGGGCGCGGAATCCAGAATTGCGCGAGATCATTTTGGCGACCAACGCCACAGTGGACGGTCAGACAACGGCGCATTATTTGGCGGAGAAATTGTCCGGCATGGCCACGGTGTCCCGCTTGGCGCGCGGCGTGCCTATCGGCAGCGAATTGGATTACATGGATGACGGAACTTTGGCGGACGCTTTGCGACAAAGGCGGCCTTTTTAAATTCGCGCAGGGCGTTTCTTGAGACGTCAGCGCTCAAAGAGCGAGGTCAGAGATTTTCCGAGCGCTTCGGCGATTTTCGCGATCGTATCCAAAGTGGGGTTGAAATTGCCGCTTTCTATTCTGCTGATATGCGATTGCGTGACGCCTGTGCGCATGGCGAGTTGCTCTTGCGATATGCCTTTTTTTATTCTGATGCGGCGGATGTTTTTGCCGAGAAGTTTCTTCGCGTCCATAGGAGGCAAGAAACTCTTTTGCGCGGCGACATTCCATACACCGCAATATATATTCTGTTCAAATTTATTTTTACCAAGCGGAACTTTCCTTCCCGACAATGAGAGCCGTTGGTGATGGCGCGCGGCGGCGGGCGCGCGGCGGGCGCGTTTTTAGGGGATTAGAAAGAATCTTTTCGGCGGCGTGTTTCGGCGAAGATTTCTGTCGGCGCCGCGCCTGTCATATGGAGCGCTTGGGCGAGACTCGCCGAATCGGCGCGAAGGAAGGGGTTGGCGGCTTTTTCCCAATCCATGCGCGTGGGAACGGTCGGCATATTTTTGGCGCGCGCCGCGTCTATCGCCGTCTTGCGCGATCGCACCGCTTCGTCATTCGGCGTCAGCGACAGGGCGAAGGCGGCGTTGGCGGCGCTATATTCGTGGGCGCAATAGACGATCGTCTCATCGGGGAGGCGGCGCAGTTTGGAGAGCGACTGCCACATTTGCTCTGCCGTTCCTTCAAAGAGTCTTCCGCAGCCCATGACGAAGAGCGTATCGCCGACGAAGAGGATCTTTTCTTTGGCGAAGTGGTAGGCGATATGGCCGGCGGTATGGCCTGGGACTTCTAGGATTGTCGCCTCAAAATTTCCGAGTTTCGCTGTGTCGCCTTCGGAGAGCGGGTGGTCTATGAGGGGGATTCGGGATTTTTCGGCTTGGGGGCCGTAGATTTGGCAGTTTGTTTTTTCTTTAAGGGTTTCGTTTCCGCCTGTGTGGTCAAAGTGGTGGTGGGTATTGAAGATGTGGGTGAGGTTCCATTGTTTTTCATGGAGTTCGTTGAGGATGGCGTTTGGGTCGGGGGTATCTATGGCGGCGGTTGTTTGGGTTTCCTCGTCGTGGATGAGGAAGCCGTAATTGTCGGAGAGGCAAGGGAATTGGTGGATTTGGAGGGTCATGGTGGTGATTAAGGGCTTTTGGGGCTCATTCGTCAAGGGGGCGGCAGTGCAGATGCTCCTGTGAAGGGGGGTTTGGGGGGCTAGCCCCCCAAAAAAAACCAAGCGGGCGAAGCCCGCTATAGTCGGCGGGCGAGAGCGAGACGAAGTCCACAAGCCCGAAGGGCGCAGTGAAACGAAGCGGGCGAAGCGCGTAGCGCAAGCCCGCGAGAAAGCCCGCCGACTTCCCTGCTTACAAGAGCTCTTGCGAGCAGGGGCGGTTGGGGGGTGGGTCGCTTTTCCTCGTTTCGCTTCGCTTCACTCGGAAAAGCTTTTTCCCCACCCCACCCCCCAACCGATAGGCTGCCTTCGGCAGCCTTGGTTTTTCTTGGGGGGCTAGCCCCCCAACCCCCCCTCAACAGGAGCATTTGCACCACCCCCAAAAAGCCTATAAACCATGAACAACCCCCCACCTAACCGATTCGCCCAAAATGGCAGGACACTCCAAATTCAAAAATATCCAATTCCGGAAAGGCGCGCAGGATAAAAAACGCGCCAAACAATTCTCACGACTCGCACGCGAAATCACCGCCGCCGCCAGAACAGGAAAACCCGACCCCAACGCAAACCCCAGACTCCGAACCGCTATCCAAAACGCCCGCGCCAACAATATGCCCAAAGACAATATCCAACGAGCCATCGGAAAAAGCCGCGACCAAACCTCCACACAAGAAGAAATCCGATACGAAGGATTCTCGCCAGGAGGCGCCGGAATCATCATGGAAACCCTCACCAACAACCGAAACCGAACCGCCAGCCAAATCCGAAATATCCTCGCCAAAAAAGGCGGACAACTCGCCGAAAAAAACGCCGTCTCCTTTATGTTCCAACGCATGGGCGAAGTCTTCTACCCCCTCAACGAACTCTCAGACGAAGACGCCCTCAACGCCGCGATCCACGCAGACGCCGAAGACCACAGAATCACCGAAGACGGACACTTCTTCTTCTCAAACCCCGAAAAACTCACGGAACTCGCAGACGCCCTCGCCCAAAAACTCAACAAACACGGCGCGCAACGACTCGCATGGCGACCCCAAAACGCCATCCCCCTCTCCAACGCCGACAGAGACAGACTCATTAACATCCTCCAAGAACTGGACGAGTGCGACGACGTCCAACATATCTACGCCAACGCCGAGCGCGATGATGGAACCCCAAACCTCATGCCCCCGCTCTGACCCCAACCCCGTCATTCTAGGGTTGGACCCAGGACTCCAAGCCACAGGATGGGGAATCATCGCCCTGCGCAAAAGCGGAGAAATCCAACACATCGCCAACGGAACAATCCGAACCAAACCCCAGCATGAACTCGCCCCAAGACTCCTCCATATCGCCGAAAATCTCGCCGCGATCATCGGCAGCGAACAACCCAATGAAGCCGCCGTGGAAAGCGCCCTCATCGGAAAAGGCGTCCAAGCCGCGCTCAAACTCGGACACGCCCGCGCGGCATGTCTCATCGCCCTCGCCCGCGCCGCCATCCACGCCGCCGAATACCCCCCCACAACAATCAAAAAAGCCATCACCGGAAACGGCGCCGCGGAAAAAAACCAAATCCGATTCATGATCCAACGAATCCTCCCGCGAGCCAAACCCGCAAGCGATCACGCCGCAGACGCCCTCGCCGCCGCAATATGCCACGTCCAACGCCGAAACAGCAGAACACAATTATGATCCGAAAACTCACAGGAATCGCAAGCAGCGCCCAAGAAGACGGAATCCTCCTGGAAGTCGGCGGAGTCGGATATCATATCCTCTGCGCCGAAAGACTCCGCGCCGCGATCCCTCAAGGGAAACCCGCCACGCTCTGGATTGAGACCATCATCCGCGATGAAACAATCCTCCTCTTCGGCTTTGAGAATCCTCAGCAACTCCAAACCTTCCGACTCCTTAATAAAGTGCAGGGAGTCGGACAAAAACTCGCCCTCGCCATTCTGAGCGCATTCCCCCTCGCCGATCTGATCCGCGCCCTGCGAAGCAAAGACCATCTCGTCCTCACCGCCGCGCCCGGAGTCGGCGCGCGATTGGCTTCACGAATCGTCAATGAACTCAGCGAGAAAATCCTCAACATTCTCCCAGCGCCCCAAAACGCCGATGATCTCGCCAACGCCGAAGCCGCAGACCTTCTCGTCCAAGCGATTTCGGCGCTCGTCAATCTGGGCTATCCCGAACATGCCGCCCGCCGCGCCGCCCTCTTCGCCATCAACGAGCAGAGCGCCCAAAAACTGGACGATGTCATCCGCGCTAGCCTCAAGGAACTCGCCTAATGCCCTCCCGTCAGAAAGAGCGAAAAGCGCCCCGTCTTGTCGCCCCCGCCGAGCAGATCGGCGATGACGCCTCCGGCGATGACGGTTCTTATCAAAACCATGAAGCGCATGAGCGAGAGGCGTCTTTTTCGCTCCGTCCGAAGGCGCTCGGCGATTTCATTGGGCAGAGCGCCATATGCGAGAATCTGCAGGTTTTCGTCCAAGCCGCGAAGATGCGCGGCGAGCCTTTGGATCACATTCTTTTCGCGGGGCCTCCCGGACTCGGCAAGACCACGCTCGCCCATATCGCCGCCGCCGCGAGAGACGTTCAGCTGCGCGCGACATCGGGGCCTATTCTTCAGCGTCCAGGCGATCTCGCCGCCATTCTGACAAATCTGCAGCCCAACGACATTCTCTTCATTGACGAGATTCATCGTCTCGCGCCGCCGGTGGAGGAGATTCTTTATCCGGCGCTGGAGGATTTCGTTTTGGATTTGGTCGTGGGGTCGGGTCCGGGCGCGCGATCTCTTCGCGTGGGGTTGAATCCTTTCACGCTTGCCGGCGCGACAACGCGGACGGGTCTTATCACCACGCCTTTGCATGATCGTTTCGGCATTGTCATGCGGTTGGATTATTACGGCGCTGAGGATTTGGAGAAGATTGTGCTTCGCGCCTCTGATCTTTTGGGGATGGCGCTGCATCGGGACGCGGCGCGGGAGATTGCGCGGCGGTCTCGCGGGACGCCTCGCGTGGCGCAGCGTTTGTTGCGGCGCATTCGGGATTTCGCTGTTCATTCGGGCGAGGCGGAGATTTCTTTATCGCGGGCGCGGGATGCTTTGGCGCGGCTGCGCGTGGATGGCGAGGGGTTGGATGCGTTGGATCATCGTTATTTGATGTGTTTGGCGCGGGATTTTGGGGGTCGTCCGACGGGGATTGAGACGTTGGCGGCGGCGTTGGGCGAGACGCGCGATACGTTGGAAGATGCGTTGGAGCCATATTTGATAAGGCGGGGGTTTGTGTTTCGGACGCCTCGGGGTCGTGTGGCTTCGGCGCGGGCTTTTGGGCATTTGGGGTTGGCGGTTCCGTCTGGGGGGCAGGCTTCGCTGTTTGTGGAGAAGGGGCGCGCTGATTAGCTCCCGTGAAGGGGGGTGTGGGGGGCGGAACGCCCCCCGCGAAGAAGGGGGGATCGGGGGGAATCCCCCCGAAAGTCGGCGGGCGTGGCGAAACGAAGCGGGCGAAGCCCGAAGGGCAAGCCCGCGAGAAGCCCGCCGACCCCCCTAGCGCTTGCGTGAGTGGCGGGCTTTGCCCGCCTTGTTCTTGCGGGGGGAGATTTCGCAAAGTTTCTCGTTACTAAGAAATTTGAGAATTACCTTGCGTTTTTCCTTACGCGGATAAACATGCCCTCCCGTTGGCTTAAGAAATTTGTTGTTCTTGAAATCCGCATGCAGTGCCTCTTCCCCCGAGTAGAGCATCCGAGCGCCGCTGACTTGAGCCAGAGCAATGATATGCGGATCGTCTGATTTGATCTTTGCCTCTAGCTCCCTTTTCTTTTTATCAATAATGCTGTCTTTTTCCTCGTCCATCCGCAAGACTTTCCCCGACTGTTCTGCAGTGTTCAACCAAATCGTGAAAGATCGATTATTTATTTCTTTGAGTAGCGCTTCGCCAACAACCAAGCGGTTTTTGCCCTTGTTTATCCATGTGAGGAACAAACTTCCCGCTTTTGTGGTCTTTGTTCCGAATACTTCGTACAAGATGTCAGCGTCAAGAATCGCGCACATTATTTGTAATGCGGTAAGTTCAGAGACCTTTCCACTTCTTCCATGAAGAAGCGGCGGTAGCTCTCGGGTGCATCCAAGACGTTCCCCGCCTTATCAAAGCGAATGGAATGAATCTGGACATTCTGATTTTTGCGCTCAAAAAATAGGAGAGACACGTCGTCTGGCGTCAATTTCGTCTTTTTGTCGCGGACATCCATGCGCACCCGATCTATCAGATGGTCGCTATGCGTCTCTACGATCAGTTGCTTATTGGGCGCAGCAATCTCGCAGAACAAACTCCCCAGAGCGGCTTGGGCGCTCGGGTGAAGATGCACCTCAGGCTGCTGCCAGAGAAACATGCTCGGCGCATCACGGCGAAACAATTCGGTGATCACCGGCAGCGCTTGACTGACCCCATAACCAACATCAATAAGATTGCGCCAAGGTCCTCCAGAGATTCTGACCTGCAGCTGAAAAGGATCGCTTCCTTGTTTGCCATAATGCTTGACCTGGATTTCGTCAAAGAGTCCCGCTTTGTTTCCGAAAGTCTGAAGCGCCTTCTGCAATTTTGCCCACCCTGCTTTATCTTGAAAAGACATCTCTGCGAAAAGATGGGGAATGTATTTGCCTTCTGGATCCCACTCTGGCAAGGTGGGGTCGTAGGTGCGAAGCGGCTTGGAACGAACAGGCGCGCCCGCAAAGGGTTGCGATTCCCGATGCAACGCAACCCTTGTTAGAAGGTTAGAAAGTTCACGGAGTTCCTCATCAGTCAATGAAGGAGAAGTCTTTCGCGCAGGCGAAGGCTTTTTTCTCTTCTCCTCTGTCATTATCTCACTCCGTGATAAAAGAGATAAAAATCGGACGTGATGTCGGACGTCATCAATGTCAATAAATGTCCTTTTGGTGGGATCAAAGCGCTTCAGCGAAGACGCTGGGATTTTTTTTCTTAAGTCGGATATTGCAAAAATGAACGAATGTTTTCCGTTATATTTCCATTCAACCTTCTTGCTGTTGTGCGAAAGAGTCCAACCCGTTGGAATAGGCGCTGAGCCTTCTTTCTCAAATCTTGTTTCAAAAGCGACGCCTTTGAGCGCATCCCTTTTCAATGTGGTTTCAAATCCTGCCCTGAAATGACTCGCTATGCTTCCCTCATCCGGATTGTGAGCAATATCATCAAAACTCCCAAGATCGTACGGAGGTTGTTTAAAATTAGGGATTCTGCCCTTAAAAGCCACGTCGTATAATGCGCGAACCATCGCCATGAAAGAGGTCTTGCCTGTGCTGTTTTCGCCAACCAACAGAGTCAAAGGCGCGAGACGAGCCTCCTGCCTGCCCCCAAAGCAGCGAAAATTCTCTAGAAAGATTTTGTCCATGATAATTGCCGCCTCGCTTCGGCATCAGAAAACGCAAGGAATATAGTATATCATGACACTATGACAAAGAGGATAACATCATCGGAATCATCCGCCACGCACCCCATCGGCGGAAAACTCATCGGTAAAACCCACCAACTCCACATCCGAGTCTATTACGAAGATACAGACTTCACAGGTATCGTCTATCACGCAAACTATCTCCGATTCGCAGAACGCGCCCGATCCAACTTCCTCAGAGCCGCAAATATGCCACACCAAAAACTCCTCAAACTCAACCCCCCCATCACCTTCGCTATAACCCGCATGAATATCCGATTCCTTAAACCCGCACACATAGACGAACTCCTCACCATCCATACCCAACTCATCAAACTCGGAAAAGCATCCTTCGATATGTCCCAAACTATCTCTCGAAACTCAACCAAACTCTTCCACGCAACCCTCCGAGCCGCAGCCATCAATCAACACAATCAACCCCAAATCATGCCCCCAAATCTCACCAAAAATCTCCAAAAACTCCTCATCACAACCAAAACATAACCCCCACAAACCCAAAACCAAAAAAGCTTGCAACACCGAACAAGCTCATCTATGAAAAAAACAAACCCCAAAAACATAAGAGAACCAAACCCATGGAAGACAATGGCGCAGCAAATCTGCTCGCGGAAATCCTCAACATCTTCGGACTCTCGCTCAACCCGGAAGGCGATGTCTTCTCGCCTATCGCTATCTTTACCCGCGCGGACGCCGCCGTCCAACTCGTCCTCCTTATCCTCCTCGCAATGTCCGTCTGGTCCTGGGCCGTCATCATAGAGCGAAGCCTCTTTATCAGACGACTCAACCGAAAAGCCAAACTCTTTGAAAGACGACTCGGAAAAAGCAAGGATATCCACGCCCTCCACGATACGCTCAAAAAACGCGAGAAACACCCCATGATTAGCGTCTTCATCACCGCTGTCGGAATCGCCAAAAAAGCCAAAAACGCCTCGGATACCCAAATCCAAGAACAAATCCACGCAAGAGTCCCCATCATCATCGCTAGAGAACTCCTCCCAATGAGCGAAAGACTCACTTCCCTCGCCACCATCGGCGCTATCGCCCCCTTCATCGGACTCTTCGGAACAGTCTGGGGAATCATGAACAGTTTCCAATCTATCGCCATCACCCAAGAAACCAGCCTCGCCGCCGTCGCGCCCGGAATCGCCGAAGCCCTCTTCGCCACCGCGCTCGGACTCTTCGTCGCTATCCCCGCCGTCGCCTTCTACAACAGACTCAGCGGAGCCTTCTCGCAATATGCCGAGCGCCTGGATATGTTCGCCTCAGAACTCCTCTTCACTGTCAAGGACAGCCCAAAACCCCGCGCCCGCGCCCGTCCCGCCCCCGCCGAGTAAAATCCTTCCCCTCCGCCCCCCGCGCCCCCACGCCCCCGACACAATCCCATGACCCAAAATCAACGCCCCAAAAGCGCCCCGAAAAGACGATATGGCGCGCCTATGAGCGAAATCAACGTCACGCCTTTCGTCGACGTCATGCTCGTCCTCCTCATCGTCTTTATGATCACCGCGCCTCTCCTCACAACAGGAGTCGCCGTGGATCTCCCCAAAACCCAAGCCCGAAAAATCAAAGGAGACGAACAGCCCCTCACCCTCTCCGTCAACGCGGACGGAAAAATCTTCATCCAAAAAGACCAAGTCCCAAAAGCCGAACTCATCAGCCGACTCCAAGCCGCCGCCAAAAACGATAAAAACCAGCGAATCTACGTCAAAGGCGACCAAGCCATCAATTACGGACGCATGATGGAAGTGGTCGCCGCGCTCAATGTCGCAGGATTCCGCCGAGTCGCCCTCGTCACAGCCCCCCTCTCCAAAGCCTTTATGCCGGAAGAAAAAACCCAAAAAGCCAAAGCCAAAAAACCCGCCATCTCTAAACCCGCCGCCAAAAAAGCTGCGCCCAAAAAGGCCTCGCCCAAAAGGGCTGCGCCCAAAAAAGCCTCGCCTAAAAAAGCCTCTCCCCAAAAAGCCGCGCCCAAAAAGGCCGCGCCCAAAAGGGCTGCCCCCAAATCCCCGAAAACCTCCCAAACCTCCAAAACCTCCAAATAATATGGACGCCCCAAAAGACATCAAACCGCCTATCCACCCAATGAAAAAGCCGATCATCATCTCGGCAGCCATTCATGGCGCGGCGCTCCTCGTCTCTTTCCTTGTCGTGCCGGAGGTGGAGACCAGAATCATCACGCCGGAAAAACCCAAAGAGATCCATCTGGAAGTGGAACTCATCCCAATGCCCGCCAATTTCAGCATGGAGTTCATCACCGCCGTCCCCAGACTGGATGATAAAAGACCCGCCCTCCCCCCCTTTGACCCCGATAAAATCGCCGCCCTCTTGGATAAACTCCCCAAAGAGCAAAGCCAACTCATCCCAGACCTCGGACATGAGGAACTCTCGCCCACCGACATAGACGCCTTCAAATATCAAATGCGGAAATGCTGGTCTGTCCCGGCAGGCGCGAAAAATATCCATAAGATCACCGTCAAAATCCGAATCTTCCTCGCCCCTGACGGCAGAATGCTCTCGCAGCCCGTCCTCCTCACTTCCATGCGCGGAAGAGACAGTTTCTTCCGAACCGCCGCCGAAAGCGCCCTCCGCGCCATCAGACGATGCCAGCCCTTCAAAATGCCCGCCGAGAAATATCACGCTTGGAAGGAAATGGTGCTAACCTTCTCCGCCGCCGAAATGTTGGAGAGCTAAGGCGGAGACCAAATGGGAGGAAAAATCACCATGACAAAAAACACGCCAAACGCGCCGCGCTCAGCCCTTGTCTCTTGCGCGATCGCCGCCATCTTCGCCCTCGCGCCCCTCGCGCCTCCGGCGCCCCCGGCGCGCGCCGAACTGGAAATAGACATCACGCAGGGCAATGTGGATCCGCTGCCTATCGCCGTCCTCTCTTTCCAAATCGCCTCCGATCTCAAAAGAGCGCCGGACGCCCAACTCTCATTAGAAGAAGAAGAACTGTTGGAACAGGAAGCCAATATGGCGCAGGAAATCCGAGACGTGATCGCAGGAGACCTGAAGCGATCCGGACTCTTCAAATTGCTCAACCCCGAAATCTTCGCCGAGAAGCCCGACCAAATCGGCGAAATCCCGCGCTTCGCCGATTGGCGCGCCATCAAAGCGGACGCCATCATTGTCGGAAATATCGCCCCGCGCGCGGACGGCAGCTGGAACGTCTCCTTCCGACTCTGGGACACCTACGCCGAAGAGCAAATGATCGGATTCCAATATGTCGCCACCCTCCTCAACAAAAGGCGAATCGGGCATATCATCGCGGACGCCATCTATCAGAGACTCACGGGCGAAAGCGGATATTTCAACACCCGAATCGTCTTCGTGGAAGAAACGGGACCCAAAAACAATCGCGTCAAGCGACTCTCCATCATGGATCAGGACGGATACGAGCCGCAGCCCCTCACGGACGGAGAAGACCTCGTCATCACGCCCAGATTCAGCCCAACCCTCCAAGAACTCACCTATGTCTCATGGGTGGATTCGGTCGCCAGAGTCCATCTTCACAACGTCACGAAAAATATCCATGAGATCGTAGGCGATTTTAAAGGCATGACCTTCGCCCCCCGATTCACCCCAGACGGCAACCATCTCATTATGAGCCTCGCGCGCGGCGGAAACACCGATCTCTATAAAATGCGACTCGGAACGCGCGAACTCCAGCCCCTGACAAACACCGCCGCCATAGACACAGCCCCATCCTATTCGCCAGACGGAAAATATATCGCCTTCGAATCAGACCGCGGCGGATCACAGCAAATCTACGTCATGAGCGCCGACGGAACCAATGTCCGCCGAATCACCTTCGGCGAAGGCGCTTACGGAACGCCCGTCTGGTCGCCCCGCGGAGACCTCATCGCTTTCACCAAAACCTATCAGGGACGATTCCTCATCGGAGTCATCCGACCTGACGGAACAGGCGAGCGAATCCTCACAAGCGGATACCATAATGAAGGGCCGACTTGGTCGCCCAATGGCCGAGTCATCCTCTTCTTCCGAGACACGCCGGGAGAGCAGGGCGGGCCAAGCATCTGGTCGGTGGATCTCACGGGCTATAATGAGCAGAAACTCTCAACGCCCGGCTTCGCCTCCGATCCGGCGTGGTCGCCTCTGTTGGAAGGCTCGGACGCCCCGTCATAAAGCCAAAACACGATAGCCATGCGCCCCGCTCGCCTCCCCGCGCTCGGCATCACGAAAAAGCCATAAATAAATTCCTTTTCTCAAACATCAGACTTTGCTAAAAATCTCCCCCTATGCTATAGGCTCGCAAGAGAAATGCATGCGGGGCGAAATCTCCGCGACCATATCCTCCGATTCCATCAAAGGAGTTAAAAATGTCTCATTCGCGTTCCGTCCTCGCCATAGGATTCTCATGCGCCCTTCTCTTGACCACCGCCGCGTGCGGAAGCCTGCTCGGCGGAGGCGGATTCTCCGGATCCATGGGCAAGGATTTTGACCAATTTGACTTCGGAAGCCTCACTTCGCCTAAAGATATGGCGCGCTTCCTTGTCGTCAATGTCGGAGATCGCGTCTTCTTTGAAAAAAACTCCTCGCGGATCAAAATCTCCGCCAGAGACATCGTGGAACAGCAGGTCAAATTCCTCAATAAGAACCCCAGCGCCACCATCACCATTGAGGGGCATTGCGATGAGCGCGGAACCCGCGAATATAATCTCGCGCTCGGATTGCGCCGCGCGACAGCCCTCCGAGACGCCATGGTCGCGTCAGGAATGGACGCCTCCCGAATCCAAGTCGCCTCCTATGGCAAGGAAAGACCAGTCGCCGGATGCTCCCGCGAAAGATGCTGGAAGGTCAATCGCCGATCCGTCGTCGTCATCAACGGCGCCAGCTGAAGCCCAGCCGTCTCTGAAGGGGAGACGAGTCCTCCGCTCATGCGAGGCGCGGGTCAAACAAGCCAAATTTGAGAGGCGAACCCCATCATGCGGCACGCCCGTCCTTTTCTCTTGAGCGCGAGCCTCTTCTGCGCCGCTCTGATCGCCGCCGCCCTCCTCCACGCGCCCGTCCGCGCCCAAGACGATAACAGCGATCAACAGAAGGAAATCTTAGAACGCCTCAACGCTCTGGAAAAAACCCTCGCCGAGACCTCCCTCCGAATCGGGCGCATTGAGGAAAATGTCCGAAAAATGAACGGCAGCGTGGAAGAAGCCCAATATCTCGCCCGACAAACACAGAAAAAATTCCAAAATCTCAAAAGCGACGTAGAGCTCCGACTCCGCGATCAGGAAGACAAAATCGCCTCAAAAAATCCCGCCGCCGCCGAAAGCCAAACCCCGACAGAGCGCGAAATCCCCTCCGATCCAGACGACCTCTTTGAATATGCCGTTCAACTGCTCTTGGATAAAAGAAACTTCCGCGAAGCCGCCAAAGCCATCTCCATCTTTCTTGAGCGATTTCCCGATCATCCCCGCGCCGGCGAGGCGCTCTATTGGCTGGGCGAACTCCATTACTCCCAAGGCGAGTTCAAAAACGCCGCAGACGCCTATCTGGAAGGATATTCCTCATATGGCGAAGGAAAACGCGCCCCCGACAGTCTTCTCAAACTCGGAATCTCGCTCGGAGAATTGGGACAAAAAGAACAAGCCTGCACAACCCTCCGAAGTCTCAGCCAAAGATTCCCAGAGGCGCCGCCGAGAATCAAAAACCGCGCCAGACTGGAAGTCCAAAAAGCCAAATGCGAGCAATAGACCTCTCACCCGCCGCCGCGCCCGCCGCCCCCCTCTCGGACGCTGAATTCGCCAAGCTCCTCAAACCATTCCGCCCAAAAAAATCTCTCGCCATCGCCCTCTCAGGCGGCGGCGACTCCATGGCGCTCGCCGATCTCATCGCTTGTTGGAAGCGCCGAGAGGGAAGGGAAGTCTCCGTCTTCGCTCTCATTATAGATCACGCCCTCCGAAAAGACGCCGCTCTGGAAGCCCGAATCGCCGCCGCTTTCGCCAAATCGCGCGGCATCGCCCCCGTCATCCTCCGCCATAGAGGCGAAGCCCCAAAAACCGCCCTCCAAGCCCGCGCGCGACAAGTCCGATACGGTCTGATGACCCGATGGTGCCGGCGCAATCGCGTCCCAATCATTATGCTCGCCCATCATCTTGAAGATCAGGCGGAGACCTTCCTGATCCGCCTCTCCCACCAAAGCGGGTTGGACGGACTCGCCGCCATGCGTCCTCTTGCCATGCGAGACGGAATCGCCCTCGCGAGACCCCTCCTCGCCGTCCCCAAAGCGCGTCTCAGAAACCGATTGCGGGAAAAGGGAATCCTCTGGACAGAAGACCCCGCCAACCAAAACCCCGCCTTCGCCCGAACCCGAATCCGTCAGCAGCTCCCGCGCCTTGAAAAACAAGGCTTTTCGCCCAACAGACTCGCCAACGCCGCCGAAAACGCCGCCGCTCTGCGCGAAATCCTTAACCATGCCGCGCGAATCTTCCTAAAACGCCACGCCTCATGGCAGGGCGCGCGATGCCGTCTCAACGCCCAAGCGCTCCGCGATGTCCATCGGGAAATCGCCGTCAGAGCGATCCAAAAAATCCTAAAAACCATCACAGGCGATCCGATGCCCCCCAAAAGCCGAAAACTCCTCGCGCTCCATCGCGCTTTGACAGAAAAAAATCCAAAAACCCGAACCCTCGCCCAATGTCTCTGCGTCCCAAAAGAGCGCGAAATCCTCTTCCTCCCTCAGCCTCCGTCTTGCAAAGGAAGACCAAAAAACCTATATTATCCCCATGACCAGTCTCCGACATATCATCCTTTTCGCGGCTCTCCTCATCGCCCTCGTCTTGCTCTTTAACCTCTTTCAGAGCGCCGATCGCGCGAGCCAAAAAGAAGACATCACCTTCTCGCAACTCCTCGCCGAAGTGGAGGCGGGGAATGTCCGCGATGTCGTCATGGAGGGCAGCGACATCCACGGCAAAATGCATAATGGACGCGAATTCCACAGCTACGCTCCAGACGACCCAAACCTCATTGAGAGACTCCACAATCGCGGAGTCAATATCACCGCGAAACCCCCGGAAAGCAAAGGAATCTCCCTCCTCGCAATCCTGCTCTCGTGGTTCCCTATGCTGCTGCTGATCGGAGTCTGGATCTTCTTCATGCGGCAAATGCAGGGCGGAGGATCACGAGCCATGGGCTTCGGACGATCCCGCGCGCGCCTGCTCTCGGACAGCGCCGACAAAATCACCTTCAAGGATGTCGCGGGCATTGACGAAGCCAAAGAAGATTTGCGCGAAATCGTGGAATTCCTGAAAGACCCGTCCAAATTTCAGCAACTGGGCGGCAGAATCCCAAGAGGCGTCCTGCTGGTCGGGCCGCCCGGCACGGGCAAGACCCTCCTCGCCCGCGCTATCGCTGGCGAAGCCGATGTCCCCTTCTTCACGATCTCAGGCTCCGATTTCGTGGAAATGTTCGTCGGAGTCGGCGCGAGCCGAGTCCGCGACATGTTTGAGAGAGCCAAGAAAAACGCCCCCTGCATCATCTTCATGGACGAAATAGACGCCGTCGGACGGCATCGCGGCGCGGGACTCGGCGGCGGAAATGACGAGCGCGAGCAAACCCTCAATCAGCTCCTCGTGGAAATGGACGGCTTTGAAGCCAATGAAGGAATCATCCTCATCGCCGCCACAAACCGTCCTGACGTGCTTGACCCCGCGCTCCTCAGACCCGGACGCTTTGACAGACAGGTGGTCGTTCCAAATCCCGATATTATCGGGCGCGAGAAAATCCTCAAAGTCCATATGCGGAAAGTGCCCCTCTCCCCGGATGTGGAGGCTAGAACCATCGCCCGCGGCACGCCCGGATTCTCAGGCGCCGATCTCGCCAATCTCGTCAATGAAGCCGCCCTCCTCGCCGCGAGGCGCGGTCGCAGGCTTGTCGGAATGAACGAGTTTGAAGACGCCAAAGACAAAGTCATGATGGGCGCCGAGCGCCGATCCATGGTCATCACCGATGAAGAGAAGCGGCTGACCGCCTATCATGAAGGCGGACACGCCCTCGTCTCGCTCCATATGCCGGCCTCCGATCCCATCTATAAGGCGACCATCATCCCAAGAGGGCGCGCGCTCGGCATGGTCATGCGCCTGCCTGAACGCGACCGACTCTCGCACAGCCGCGAGAAACTCCACGCCGACCTCGCTGTCGCCATGGGCGGCAGAGTCGCCGAAGAGGAAGTTTTTGGACATGAAAAAGTCACCTCCGGCGCGTCCTCCGACATCCGCATGGCAACCCGACTCGCCAAAGCCATGGTCACCCAATATGGACTCAGCGACAAGCTGGGACCGCTCGCCTATCACGAGAATGAGGAGGAAATCTTCCTCGGACATTCCATCGCAAGACAGCAAAACGCCTCCGAAGAAACGCAGAAAGCCATAGACGCCGAAGTCCGAATCTTCGTGGAGAAGGCGCATAAAAAAGCCCGCCAGATTATCGTCAAACACAGAGACGAGCTGGAGATCATCGCTCAGGGACTCTTGGAATATGAATCTCTGACGGGAGACGAAATCCATGACCTCCTCAAGGGCAAAAAGCCCGAGCGCAAAACAGAAGACGAAGAAGAGCCGAAAGAGGAAGAGGTCAAAGGATCTTCCGCATCCGTTCCCGAAGTCGGGGACGCGCCGGACTTCGCCCCGCCGCCGCCGCCGCGTCCGCAGCCCGCCTAAACTCTTGACCCCCCCTCCGCCGCCTCCGCGTCAAGACGCCCCGCCCTCGCCGCCGCCAAACCCCAAAATCCTCGGAATCCTCAATATCACCGAAGATTCCTTCTCCGATGGCGGGCTTTATCTCCAAGCCCGAAAAGCCTGCGATCACGCCGAAACCCTGATCAGAGACGGCGCGGATATTTTGGACATCGGCGCGGCGTCCTCCCATCCTGACGCCAAATCCGTCTCCCGCGCCGAGGAGAAAAACCGCCTTGAACCCGTCATCAACGCTCTTATCCCCAAAATCCCCCTCTCTATAGACTCCTTCCTGACCGAAACGCAGCGCTTCGCAATCCGAAAGGGCGCGGCCTTCTTGAACGATATTCAGGGCTTTGCCGATCCCGAATTCTATGACGAACTCGCCCAATCCTCGTGCCGTCTCATCGTCATGCACGCCATCCAAGCCAAAGGCAAAGCCACCAGAGACGAGCCTCCGCCGGGAAAAATAGAAGACGCCGTCTCGCGCTTCTTTGACGACAGACTGAACGCGCTCACCAAGGCAGGCGTCAAAAAAGAGAGACTCGTCTTGGATCCGGGAATGGGCTTCTTTCTCGGCAACAAGCCCGAAAACTCCTTCCGAATGATCAGCCGCATCGGCGACATGAAAAAACGATACGATATGCCCGTTCTCGTCTCCGTCTCGCGCAAATCCTTCCTGCAGAAAACCATCGCCCGCCAAGCCTCGGACACCAACGCCGCCACGCTGACCGCCGAAATCGCCGCCATCCTCAATGGCGCGGATTATGTCCGAACCCATCAGCCCGCTCCATTGCGAGACGCCGTCCGAATCCTTCAAGCCCTCCGCCGCGCCGAAACGGCAAAACACGCAAAACATCACGCGAAACATAATGAAACATAAGGATATATTTCTTGATTAACCCAAAAAACCGCGAAACCGCTATAATCCCCGCCTCTTTCTCATTATGCGGAGAATAAGGCAGGGAGACGGGGAGACACAAACATGAAAAGAATCTTCGGCACCGATGGCGTCCGCGGCAAAGCCAACCGCTTCCCAATGGACGCGCCAACGCTCCTGCGCCTCGGACAGGCGGCGGGCGAAGTCTGCCGGCGCGGAAAAACGCGCCATCGCGCCCTCATCGGAAAAGACACCCGACTCTCCGGATATATGGTGGAATCCGCCCTCACCTCAGGACTCGCCTCCATGGGCATGGAGGTTCTCCTCTGCGGGCCGGTGCCGACTCCGGCGGTCGCCTATCTGACAAAAAACCTCAAAGCCGATCTCGGAATCATGATCTCCGCCTCTCATAATAATTTCCAAGATAATGGAGTCAAACTCTTCGCCCCTGACGGATATAAAATCCCCGCCGCCATGGAGCGCCAAATAGAAAGCCTCATGCCGAAAACCGCCGAAAACGCCGCGCCGCCCGAAAAAATCGGGCGCGCCAAACGCCTCCAAGACGCGCAGGCGCGATACCAAAATTTCGCCGCCCAAGCCTTCCCCAAAACCATGACCCTCAAAAATATGCGAATCGTCATAGATTGCGCCAATGGCGCAGCCTATAAAATCGCCCCCGAGACCCTCTCCGCATTGGGCGCGGACGTCATCGCCATCGGCGACAAACCCGATGGAGTCAATATCAATAAAGAATGCGGCTCTACAAGCCCCGAAGCCATGCGCCAAGCCGTCCGAAAACACAAGGCTCATATCGGAATCGCCGTGGACGGAGACGCCGACAGACTCATCCTCGCGGACGAAAAGGGAAAAATCCTAGACGGCGATCATCTCCTCGCCTTCCTCGCTTCCGTCTGGCAGACGAAAGAGCGACTCTCTAAGCCCGGAATTGTCGCGACCATCCTCTCCAGCCTCGGACTGGAACGCTATCTCAAAAGTTTAAAACTCTCCCTCCATAGAACCGATGTCGGCGATCGCCATGTCGCCGAATATATGCGATCCCACCAATTCAATCTGGGCGGCGAGCAGTCGGGACACCTCCTGATGAGCGATTTCTCAACGACAGGAGACGGACTCATCTCCGCGCTCCAAATCCTCGCCGCCCTCCAAATCGCCGATAAGCCGGCAAGCGCCATCGCCGAATGCTTTCAGCCCGCGCCCCAAATCCTCCGAAATGTCCGAAGCGAAAAACAAATCCCCCTCCATCAAGGAAAAACCGCCCAAATCATCCGAAAAGCCAAAGAAAAACTCGGGAAGGACGCCCGACTCATCGTCCGACATTCGGGCACCGAACCCGTCATCCGCATCATGGGCGAAGGCGACAATGTCGATCTCATCCGAGACGCGCTGGACGAACTCGCCCAAGCCCTCCAACAAGAAGCCGCTTAAACTCTCTATGGCGCGCGGAGAAACGCCGCGACTCCTCATCATCGCAGGCTCCGACAGCGGCGGCGGCGCGGGAATCCAAGCCGATGTCAAAACCGCCACCGCGCTCGGAGTCTATGCCGCCACCGCCATCACCGCCATCACCGCGCAGGACACCCAAACCGTCCATCATATTCATCCCGTCCCCGATGCGATCATCCTCGCCCAAATCCAAGCTGTCCTCAATGACATTGGAACGGACGCCATCAAAACGGGAATGCTCGCCGCGGAGAATGTCATCAAGACCGTCCGCGATGGAATCCGAAATATCCAAGCGCCTCTTATTTTGGATCCCGTCATGGTCGCCAAGGGCGGCGCGAAACTCCTCCAAGATGACGCCATTGACGCTCTCAAAAGCGAACTCCTTCCGCTCGCTTATCTCGCCACGCCCAATATGCCCGAAGCCGAAATCCTTGTCGGATTCCCCGTCCGAAACGCGGACGATCAAATAAAAGCCGCCAAAACCCTATGCCAAATGGGCGCCAAGGCAGCCCTCGTCAAAGGCGGACACGGAAAGGAAGACCAAATCACGGATATTCTTTTCCATCGGGGGAGCGGGGGCGTCAAAAATTTCGTCTCCCCCCGCATCAAGACCCGCAGCACGCACGGAACGGGATGCACGCTCGCTTCCGCCATCGCTTCCTTTGTCGCGCGGGGGAAGGGGCTGGAAGAGGCGGTCGCGCGCGCGCGCGATTATGTCTTCGCCGCCATAGAGCATGCGCCTGATCTCGGAAAGGGGCATGGGCCTCTCAATCATTATCATCGCCTTTATCCGTGATCCCGATTTATCAGCTTGACGCCTTCGCCGATGAAATCTTTGAAGGCAATCCGGCGGCGGTCTGTCCGTTGGCGCGGTGGCTGCCTGACGATCTTTTGCAGAGGATCGCCGCCGAAAATAATCTCTCGGAGACCGCCTTTTTCGTTCCCGAGGGCGAGGGCTTTCGGCTCAGATGGTTCACGCCTGTTGTGGAGGTGGAATTTTGCGGTCATGCCACGCTCGCCAGCGCCTATGTCATTTTGTCTTTCTTGGAGAGGGGGCGCGAGAGAGTCGTTTTTGAGACGCGGCGCGGGCGGTTCATCGTTGAGAGGAGGGGGGATGCGCTTCTTATGAATCTCCCGATAGAGACGGCGGAACTTTGCGATCCGCCGTCTGGACTCGCGCTTTCTTTGGGCGCGACTCCTGCGGAGACGCATCGGGGGGCGAATCTGATGGCGGTTTTTGACGATGCTGAAAGCGTCAAGGCTATGAAGCCGGACATGGCGCGTCTTGAGGAGTTGTGTCGCCGCGAGGGGAATGTTGGGGTTATCGCGACTGCGCGGGGGGGCGGTATTTTTGGAGATTGTGATTTTGTTTCGCGGTTTTTCGCGCCTGCGCATGGCGTTGCGGAGGATCCGGTGACGGGGTCGGCGCATTGCATGATGGGGCCTTATTGGGGGGAGAGGTTGGGGAAGGATTGTTTGTTGGCGCGGCAGATTTCGGCGCGTGGCGGGGTGGTTGGGGTTGAGTTGAGGGAGGGGCGGGTTTTTTTGGAGGGACGGTGTCGGCTTTATATGAGGGGGGAGATTAGTCTTGAGGGGGCGGCGCTCTGACGCGCTCCCGTTGAGGGGGGTCAAGGGGGGCTTGCCCCCCTTGAAAAAACAAGGCTGCCGCAAGGCAGCCTACAGGTCGGCGGGCGTGGCGAAACGAAGCGAGCGATAGCGAGCGAGAAAGCCCGCCGACCCCCCTGCTAGAAGAGCTCTTGCGGGCGGGGGCGCAGGGGCGTAAAATCAAATCAAAGGGACAGAAGGAGACGGACGATGAGTCTTGCGCGAGTTTATAACGCCTTCATCAAGGCAGGCGTGGATGAGACCACCGCCACAGAGGCGATGGAAGCGATAGAAGAGAGTCTTGATGAGCCGTGGAAGCGGAGCGTGGATGCTCGGCTCGCGCGAATTGAAATTCAGATGAAGATGGGTTTTGGAATCATTCTTGCGTTGCTTATTCCGATGTTCGTTAAGATGTTTTGGGGCTAAAGCGCGCGCCCTGCTCGCAAGAGCTCTTCTAGCAGGGGGCGCGTGGGTGGGGTCGCATTTGCTCGCTCGCTACTCTCGCTTCGCAAATGCTTTTTCCCCACCCCACCCACGCGCTTTCGGGGGGGATTCCCCCCCGATCCCCCTCTTTTTTTGGGGGGCTAGC
The DNA here is from genome assembly GCA_958296285.1 of uncultured Alphaproteobacteria bacterium. Lineage (GTDB taxonomy): Bacteria > Pseudomonadota > Alphaproteobacteria > JAPOUT01. The sequence goes on along the minus strand of OY282459.1, from coordinate 1,710,683 downwards.
CCCCCAAACCCCCCTTCACAGGAGCAAGTCAATCCTCCTCGCCCCCACCAACCACAAAAGATAAAGCATGCCCATTAACACAATAACGCAAACCCGTCGGCGCAGGACCATCACCAAAAACATGACCCAAATGAGCCCCGCAACCCCGACACACAACCTCTATACGCCGCATCATCATAGAAGAATCCTCCCGCTCCTCAATAACCCCCACAGAAATAGGACGCCAAAAACTCGGCCAACCCGTCCCAGAATCATACTTCGCCTCAGACGAAAACAAAGCCGTCCCGCAACATACGCAATCATAACGACCCAACCGCTTCTCATCCCAATAAGGACCCGAGAAAGCTCGCTCCGTCCCGCCACGCCGCGCAACCTCATATTGATCAGACGTCAAACGCGCCCGCCATTCCGCATCACTCAAAATGCGCGAACCCCCCTCCTTCAAACCCGACATCACCCAAACTCACTCAAAAAGAAGACTCAAAGTCTCCGCAACCAACGCAGGACGATCCCCGCCCTCAATCTCAATCGCAACCTCGCTCGTGCAAAGAAGTCCCCCCGATTTCTCCTCAACATCCTTCAACGTAGAACGCATCCGAACACGCGAGCCAACAGGAACCATCCCCGTGAAACGCAACTTGTTCGCTCCATAATTAATGCCCCGAGTCACGCTCTTCACCATGCTGATCTGAGAACCCAAAACAGGCAAAAGCGACAAAGTCAAAAAACCATGCGCAATCGTGGACATGTTCAACTCCTTCTCACAGCGATCCGCGTCAATGTGAATCCATTGATGATCCCCCGTCGCATCCGCGAACATGTTGATCCGATCCTGATCAATCTTCATCCATTCGCTGACCCCAATCTCCTCGCCCTTCGCCGCGGCATAGGCTTCCAAATTCTCAAACTCGCGCATGATTCTCCTCCTGATCCGTTGTTCCTGTCTTGAACGCGCCGCCTAAACGATGCGGGATTCGCGGCCCGTCCAATATTTATCCCGCAATAGCCTCTTGTAAAGCTTGCCTGTCGGATGACGCGGCAGAGCCTTCTCAAAATCCACCGAGCGCGGACACTTAATCGGCGACAAGCGCTCCCGAGCATAAGCCATCAACTCCTCCGCCAACGACTCGCCCGCCTCCGACCAATCCATCGGCTGAACAACCGCCTTCACCTCCTCGCCAAACTCCTCATTCGGAACGCCGAAAACCGCCACATCTTGAACCTTCGGATGCGTGATCAAAATATTCTCCGTCTCCTGAGGATAAATGTTCACGCCGCCCGAAATGATCATGAAACTCTTCCTGTCCGTCAGATAAAGATAGCCATCCTCATCCAACCGACCCACATCGCCCAATGTCGTCCAACCCTCATGAACGGGATGACGACTCTCTTTCGTCTTCTCAGGCGATTGGTGATACTCAAAAACAATCTCTGATTCAAAATAAATCACCCCCTCCTCGCCAACAGGAAGCTCATTGCCTTCTTCATCGCAAATATGCGGAATCCCCAAAACCGCCTTCCCAACAGAACCCGGATGTTTTAACCATTCCTCGGAATTGATGACGCAAAAGCCGTTCCCCTCCGTCCCGGCGTAATATTCATGGATGATCTCGCCCCACCAATCAATCATCTGACGCTTGATCTCAATAGGGCAGGGCGCAGCCGCGTGAATCGCGCAGCGAAGCGAGGATAAATCATGGCGCTCGCGCGCCTCCGCAGGCATCTTTAACATCCGCACGAACATCGTCGGAACCCATTGGCTGTGAGATACTTTGTAGCGCTCTATGAAGCGCAGCGAGGCTTCGGGATCAAAATGCTCCATCACAACGCAACTCGCTCCCAAACGCTGCGCCGACATCGTGAAAACAAGAGGCGCGGCGTGGTAAAGCGGCGCGGGCGACAGATAAATGGAATGCTCGTCCATCTCATACAGCAGCGACAGCAATCCGCTATTCGGATAGGGATCGTCAAAAGCGCCTTCGGGCATCGCGCGCTTCACGCCTTTCGGGCGGCCGGTCGTGCCGGAGGAGTAGAGCATATCCACGCCGGGCGATTGATCGGCAATCGGCGTTTCGGGGAGGGTCTCGCGGACTTGTTCGTAGGATTCGTAGCCTTTCAGCGCGCCGTCCGTAGAGAAGAAGCGCTTGACCTTCGGCATTTTCGCAGGGAGCGCCGCCGCCGTTTCGCTCAAGCCTGCCGAGACGAAGAGAGATTTCGCGCCGCAATCGCCGACTATGTAGGCGACTTCATCGGCGGTCAGGCGCGTGGAGATCGCCGTGAAGCGCAAGCCCGAGCGCTGCGCGCCCCAGCAGATTTCTAGGAAGCGCGGCGAGTTCAGCATGAAGAGCGCGATGCCGTCTCCGTGTTTCAGTCCCATTTGGCGGAACAGTTGCGCGGTTTGGTTGGAGCGTTTTTCCAGCATGCCGTAGGTGATGATTTCGCCGCTTTCCGCCATGGTGTAGGCGGGTTTGTTGGGGTTTTCGGCGGCCATGTGGCTGGGGTGTGAGTGTGGCAAGGTTTTTTCTCCTCTGTTGCGGGGGGATTATAGATGAAGGCGCGGCTTGTATGAAGCTCCAAAAGACAGGGGAGCTCCCTGACGGGGGGTCAAGGGGGGCTAGCCCCCCTTGAGAAAGGGGGTTCGGGGGAAACCCCCGAATAGTCGGCGGGCGTGGCGCAACGAAGCGAGCGTTAGCGAGCGAGAAAGCCCGCCGACCCCCCTCCAAGAGCTCTTACTTCAGAAGATCAATAAATTCTTTGTCCAGCAGATAAGCAATGCGGACGAGATAGTAGAGTTCTATGATGCCTTGTCCCATCTCCATCTTGTCGAGATTTTCGGGCGTCAAGGCGGCGCGCTCGGCGAGTCTCTTGAGCGTCATGCCTTTTTCCTGCCGCGCCTGCAGGATATTTCGTCCGATGCGTCTGCGGAGCTTGCTCGTTTGCGCGCGGAGTCTTTTGAGCGTCTCTTCGTCCATTTTTCTTGTGATGTCCTCTGTCATGCGCCTCTCCTTTCCTTAAAGGTGAGCGGCTCACTGGGGATTCAGTGAGCCGGGAGCTAGAAAGACCGTAACGCACAGCCGCTCCGCCTTTTAATTCAGCGGATGCGAATCTGGACATGGGCGAAGCCCCCCGGCTCAGAAACCGGGGCCTCAGGGGCCGAAAAGAAGCCGCCCACGCGTTAGGAAAGTTCTAGTTTCCCAGCCGCGCCGTTTTCGCGCGATCGAAGAGACTATAGCATGAAAGAGGGGAGTGTGGGAGATAGCGCCGCGCTCCCGTTAAGGGGGGTGCGGGGGGTGCGACACCCCCCGCGAAAACAAGGCGGGCAAAGCCCGCCACTCACGCAAGCGCTAGGGAAGTCGGCGGGCTTCTCGCAAGCTCGTCTCGCTATGCTCGCCTCGCTTGCTTCGTTGCGCCACGCCCGCCGACCATAGCGGGCTAACGCCCGCTCGTTTTTTGCGGGGGGCTAGCCCCCCACACCCCCCTCAACGGGAGCGCGTCAGAACGCCCACGCGCTCCCGCTCGCGGGAATCATGGAGCTTTTTGAATCAGCGCCCAACATTGCAAAAGAAAAGCCAAAAGCGCTAAAATAAAAAACCACGCAGGAGACGAACCATGAGCCTTGTCGCGCTCTATGACGCCCTCAAAGAAGCCAAGGTCAGCGACCAAAAAGCCGCCGCCGCCGTAGAAGCGGTGGAAGCCCGCCGAGACGAGCAGAGACTTCAGCGCATAGAAGAGCGAATCGGAGAACTCCAAAACAACATCACGGAACTCCAAAGCGATATGGAAAAGCAAATCGCCGAACTCCGAAACGATTTGGAAAAGCAAATCGCCGAACTCCGAAGCGATATGGAAAAAAATATCGCCGAACTCCGAAGCGATATGGAAAAAAATATCGCCGAACTCCGAAGCGATATGGAAAAACGCTTCGCCGAAATAGAAGGCAGAATCACCCTGCTCACCTGGATGGGCGGAGTCATCATAGCCCTCCTGGCAATGATCCTCGTCCAAATCATGTTTCAATAAAACCCCAAAACACCCCAACTCCGCCATTGAGCCGAAAGGAAAAAAACATGCCCAAAAACCATTATCAAACCATCACCTTCAATATCAAAAATCATGTCGGAACCATGACCCTCAACCGTCCCGATAAACTCAACGCCTTCAACGCCAGAATGTTCAACGAAATGATGGACGCCCTCAACCATGTGGACGAAAATGACGACATCCGAGCCCTCATCATCACAGGCGCAGGAAAAGCCTTCTGCGCAGGCGCAGACCTCTCGGCAGGCGAAAACACCTTCAACTACGACAAACGCGCCGACAGACCCGATAAAAAAGTCCCCCAAAAAAACGGACAATATGACCTCTCCCACGAAAATACCCGAGACGCGGGAGGACGACTCTCGCTCCGAATCTTCTCTTGCCTCAAACCCGTCATCGCCGCCATCAACGGAGACGCCGTCGGAGTCGGAATCACCGCCATGCTCCCCGCTGACATCCGCATCGCCGCCAAACAAGCGCGATTCGGATTCGTCTTCACAAGACGCGGAGTCGTCCCCGAAGCCTGCTCAAGCTGGTTCCTCCCGAGAATCGCCGGAATCCAAAACGCTCTGGAATGGATGCTCTCAGGACGACTGATCCCAGCAGAAGAAGCCAAGCAGGCAGGACTCGTCCGATCCCTCCATGAACCAAACCAACTCCTAGATGACGCCAACGAACTCGCCCGAACCTTTATGGAAAAAACCGCCCCCGTCTCTATCGCCCTCACCCGCCAAATGCTCTGGAGAGCCCTCGGCGACAGCCACCCCATGGAAGCCCACAAAATAGACAGCCGCGGAATCTATATCCGAGGAAAATCCAAAGACGCCAAAGAAGGAATCCTCTCCTTCCTAGAAAAACGAAACCCAAACTTCCCCAACAAAGTCAGCGCCGACATGCCCGACTTCTTCCCTTGGTGGAAAGAGCCAAACTACGAATGAACCGAAACCCCAACAGCCCCATCGCCAGAGCGAAGCCGCCATAAAGGCGTCCGCCATAATAAAAAAACCATCCACATCACCATCCCAATCGCCGGAAACAAAACAACCCGATCAAGAGCCATGTTCTGCGCCAACTCCCCCATCACATACGCGCCTATAGGCGCGCCGCCCATGAAAGACAAATTGTAGATGGATAAAAGACGCGCCCGATGACTCTCAGGAGCCTCCTCTTGAACCGTCGTCCGAGTCAGAGACATGGAAATCCCCGCCCCCAAGCCCCATACAAAAACACAGGCGCAAAATAACCAAAAAGGCGGCCAAAATGAAAAAACAACCAAAACGCCAGCCCCCGTGAATATCGCGAAACTCAACGCCCGACCGCGCCGAACCCCCACCCCCAAGCGAGTCATCGCCACTGTGATCAAAATCGTCCCTGTCCAAAAAAGAACCTGAATCAAACTCAAATGCGCCGCCGTCCCCTGATACATCATGCTCGTCATCAACGGCAGAATCACAATGAAGGTCCCTATGTAAAAAACCCCAACCGAACTCATCAGCAGAAGAACCGCCAAGATGTCCTTCATCCGCCACGCCATCCGCAAGCCGCTCGCAATCTCGCTCCACGCGCCCCCTCTCGCGCCCCGGCGAAAAACCGCCCGAGACGGAAGACGATACGCCGCATAGGAACACGCCACGCTCATCAAACATTGAATCATAATGAATGGCAGAAAACCCCCATAAACCGACAAACTCACCAACGCGATGCCCGTCAGCATCCCGGTGAATTGAAGCGCCACCGCGAACGTCACCGAGCGCTGAATCTCGCCCCCAGCTATCCGATTCAAAAGACTGTCCCGCGCCGGCAAAATGAACGCCATCAAAAGCCCCAAGCCGAAACCGCACAACAAATAAATCTCATAACTCAAAAAATCGCCCAAAAAAGACAAGCCCAAAATCATCGGCGGAACAAGCGCCGCCAACTGCATCCCCGATAAAACAAGGCGCGCGTCTCGTCTCTCGGCAAGCAAGCCCCCCAACAGCATGAAGAGCATCGTCGGAAGCATCGCCGCCATCTGCGCCAAGCCCAACTGACGAGGACTGATCTCCAACACCAACAAGCCTATCGCGGGAATCAGAACCATCTGAATCCCCGAAATCACAAACCAGCAAAAATGACCGCCCATATACCAAAAAAAAGGCGAGAAAACCAATCCGCCCTCGCCCCTCGCCGATAATCCCAACAACCTCTTCTCCGCCATGCGACCTCCTCGTCAAGCCAAACCGTCAGCCCCCGCGCCGAAGACTAGACTTTTCTATCAGCCCTTGCAAAAACTTCCAAAATAAGCGAGAATCCCTCATGCCTTTTTTCGCTCCGCGTAACCAAATTTTAAGAAAATCCCCCCATACTTAAAATCCACCCCCCGCCCGCCATCTCGCCAAAACACCCGCCAAGACACCCGCCAAGACAAATGAGGAGAAAGATCATGCACGCCGCCAATATCCGCATCATCTCCGCGACAGCCGCCGCGCTCCTATTCGCCGCCTGCGAAACGATCCCAGAAGACCAAATGGGAGACGCCTCCATGGAGATGGACGCCGAGCAGATCGCCAAAGAGCAGGAGGACATCACCTTCCAAGCGCTGCTGGAACTCTATAAAATCCAAAGCCAAGCGCTGCTGGAAATCCAAAAACATATGATGATCGGCGAAGGCGGAAGAAAAAGCGCCGCGCTCAAAGGCTGCGACGCCGCGCCGAAAAAATCCGACAAAATGGGCAAAAAACAGGAAACCCAAAAACGCCTCGCCAAAAAGGACGAAACCCCGACAAAATCGGCGAGCAAAAAATCCCCGAAAGACGCCGAGAGAACCATCACGCAGCTCCAACTGCCCAAAAAACCAAGCCGCGATCCTTTCATCCCAATCGGCGAGGGAGAAAGAAAAACCCGAGTCTGGCCAGTCAAAGAAGGCGATACGCTCCACAGCACCTTTGAAAAATGGGGCGAGCAAGCCGAGTGGAAAGTCATCTGGCGCGCCGCCTATGAATATCCCATAGAAGCGGACGCCGCATTCTCGGGAGACTTCCCGGAAGCCGTCCAACAACTCTTGGAAGCCCTTCAAGACAACAACCCTCCCGTCTATGCCACCTTCTATAAAAATCGCGTCGCCGTCATCCGAAACTATGAAGGCGACTATTGAGCGCGCCCAACGGACGCGCCGTCAAAAAAAAACGCTCCTCTGCGCGAGCGTTCTGAAAACAGGCGCGATTGTCGCTCTTCTCGCCTCCGCCTCCTGCATGGCTTTCCGAGAGGCGGAAGACAGAATCCTTCGCAATAAAAATCTCATCAAACAGCATAACGATGGGCTCCAAGCCGAGCTTGAGGAAAATAAAGACAAGTCCCGACAAATCGTCCGATATGAAAACGCCATCTGGATCGGAGACACCGCCCGCGCTTTCCGAAACAGCACCAGACCCCTTCCCTCTAAAATCCTAGACCAGCGACAAGTCACCCTCGTCACAGCCCTCCCGGTGGATCTCCAAACCGCCGCCTATAAAATCAAGGAAGTCACAGGACTCAAAGTCTATGTGGAGCAGGAGCGAACCCAAGCCGCATCCATCGCCGTCTCGCCCCCGTCCCATAAAATCCTCTATGACGGCGATCTGCGCGGACTCCTCAACGCTGTCGCCCACGCCTTTGACGCCCATTGGATCTATGACGGCCGCGAAGACACCATCACCTTCACCCGATTCATCACCAAAACCTTTGATTTCTACGCCCCGCCCAACACGATCAGCACATCAGCTGCCGTCTCGTCAGGCGGCGGAGGCGGCGGCGGAGACGGCGCCGCCGCGGACGGCGGAGACGGAGGCGGAGGCGGCGGCGGATCCGCCAGCATCTCCTTTGATCAAAGCGCGAGCCTCAATGAATGGGAGGACATCCAAGCCGCCATCCAAAATCTCCTCCCGGCGAACTCCAACATCTCCCTCTCCCCATCCATAGGGAAAATCACCGTCACGACAACCCCCGCCGTCATGCGAAAAGTCGCCGCCATCATCAAAGAGCGAAACGATTATTTTACCGAGCAAATCCATCTCGGAGTCCAAATCATTGAATTCACCCTCAACAGCGAAGACAATTACGGCTTGAATTTGGAAAATCTCAACGCCGCCGAAATCATCATGAAAATCTTTGACCTTTCGGGAATCGGGCTGACCAGCTTCTCTTTAGCCACAGGAGCCCTCATTGAAGGCGGAACCGCCGCCAACACCATCACCTATCAGGGATCAGGACAGGGAACAGACGCGGGCGGCACGCGCGACTCCTTCATCAGCGCCCTCAGCACCTATGGAAATGTCGGAATCCTCACAACCGCCGACACCAGAACCCGAAACGGAAAGCCAACGCCCATCCAATCCACCCAAACCCGCGCCTATCTCGCAAGCGTCCAAACCACCGTCCAAGGCGACCAAGCGGGAACCCAAGTCACAAACTACACGCCAGGCGAAGTCACGACCGGAATCTTTATGACCCTCAGACCGCGAATCCTAGACCGAGAGAGAGTCCAAGTGGATATCTCGCTCAATATAGACACCTTCCTCAGCATAGAAAGTTTCGGAACGGGCGAGAACGCCGTCCAGCAGCCCGAAACCGCGACGCAATCCTTTATGCAGGAGACGATCATCCCAAACGGACACACCTTCATCATGGCAGGCTTTGAGCGAAAAACCGACCGAACCGATCGCCGAGGAACGGGACATCCCGACAATATCATCCTCGGAGGACAGCGCTTCGGGCGCACGGAACGCAGCATGGTCATTATTTTGGTGACGCCGACCATCATCAAATCCTAAAATCCTAAAATCCTAAAATCTCGAAAGAGCCGATGAGCGACCCCAGCGCCACAAAATCCGCATCCGCCTCCGCCGCCGCGCTCCGAGGCTATCGCTTGACGCTCAACGGAAGACGATACGCGCTCGGACTCTTCTGGCAGGTCACAAACCTCACCAGCGCGAGAGCCATCCGCGCCGAAGCCATCCGATTCGCGAGCAAACTCCCCGAAAACCATCCCTTCGTCTGCGTCAAACAGGACGGAGTCCCCCAATATGCGGTCGGACACGAAAAAGGCGATTACGCCTCCAACCTTCTCTCCGCCGCCGAAACCCTCTTCCAAAATATCCCCGCCGATTCATCATTCCTCGGAGCATGGCGCGTGGAAGACAAATTCTGGTCATGCATCATCAAAGCCGGCGCCATCTACCCCAATGGCGACGGAGTCTGGGAATCCGAGCAGGAAGCCCACGCCATCATTCAGCAAAACGCCCTCACGGACGATTGGAACCAAATCATCGCCCCCGATCATTGGAACATCCCTAACGCCAAAGACGTCCCGCTGGACTCCTTCTTCAAAAAACCAGGACACAGCCGACTGACCCCGACAAAAGGCGGAAACAAAATCTATATCCTCGCCGCCGCCGCCATCTGCGCGATCGCCCTCTATGGCGCGCAGCGATATATCGGCCAAGATATCCCAATCGTCATCCCAGAAACTTTTAACCAGCCCGTAGCGCCAAAAGAGGTCGTCCAGCCCGCTTGGAAATATCTCCCGAAAAGCGCCGCCGTCCATAAAGCCTGCATGAAAAATATCCGCGACTTCTATAAAGCCTTCCTCAAAATCCCGGGATGGATCGGAATCCATGTCGTCTGCGACCTCCGAGAGCGCAAAATCACCGCCGATTGGAACAGAAGCACAGGAACCGCCAGCATCTTCCGCAAATATGCCGAGAGACTGTTCCCAGGAGAAAAAATCAATTTTGGACCGGCAGGACAAACCGCGTCCCTCTCTAGAAGCTGGACGCCCGAAAAAAACGACATCGGCGAAACCCCGCCAGAACTCTCCAGCGAAGATATTGAAATCAAACTCTGGTCGCTCCGACAGAGAACCCAAATCAACCTCTCCATCAACCGATCCGAACTGGACAACCGCATCATCGCTCCTCCCCCCGGCACGATCGCCAAAAAGGGAAGGGGAATCATGTTCACCGTCTCAACCCAAGTCGCGCCGGAAAAGGTCTTCTACCCCCTTTACAGAATGGGCGGATCTGTGGTATATGTCATCCGCTTTGACCACCAGAATAAAAGCTGGACCATGGAAGGATTCATCCATGCCAAAGACGCAGGCTGAAAACAATCCCACATGCCGAGCGGAGGCCGAAAGGCACGGGCAATGCGCCCTGATTGGATAATATTCTCGCTCCTCGCGGTCGCTCTGTCCGCCGCGACAAGCTCCGCCGACCCCGCCGCCGCCCAAGAAGGCGGCGAGACGAAACCGACTGTCTCTCCTCAATCAAAACCATTCATCCCTGATCCGCCCCCTAGCGCCGCCGCCGACCCAGCTGCCGCCGATCCCGCCGCCCCCAACAACCCCGCGCCCGCCGCGCCTAACGCCGCCGCCGCCGATCCAGCTGCCGCCGACCCCGCGTCAAGACGCCCCGCCGCCGCCAACAACGCCGCTCTCCCCGCCGCGCCTAACGCCGCCGCCCAAGCCCCCCCCCCCGCCCCCGCCAAAAACCAAGACCAAGACGATTTCGGAGGCTTTGACCTCACGACAGACAGCGAAAGCCAAAAACTCCTAGATGAAATCGGCGACATCCAAGAGAAAAAAATGCTCATCCGAGAGCAAATCGCCCTAGAGAGACTGCGGCAAGAATATGAGCAACTGCAAAGGCTGAGCCAGCCGCCGTCAAAACCCGAAGCCGCCGCTCTGCCTGTCGCAGCCCCCGCCCCCCCCGTCCCCGCCGCCGCCATCACGCCGCCGCAGGAAAACCCGGCGACCGAAAAAGACGGCGGCAAAAACGAAAGCAAAGAAGAAGTCGCCGAAGAAAAACCCGAAGAATATCCCGCCCATAGCATCTGGACAATCTCCGGAAAAGGAAAACGCCTGCGCGCCGAACTCATCGCCCCTCATGGCGCGATCGTCTCAGTGCGGAAAGGCGACCCCCTCATCCATTCCTCCTACACCCAAAAATACGCCATCTACCAAATCACCCCGCGCAGCGTGATCGTCGTCAATCAGGAGACCGAGCAACTCTACGCCCTCCCCATGGCCGAAGCCAGACCCGATGGCGCGGACGCCATCACATCTCTCGCCTCGCCGCTCGCCGCCGAAGAGCAAGACCAATAAGCGCCCCACAGCCATGACGCAAGAAACACAAAGAACCATCTTGACCGGATTCGGAAAACCCATCGCGGCTTCCGAATTCATCACCCGACATCTCGCCCTCTTTGATGACGGCGCGGTCTATATCGCCCGCGAAGCCCAAGAGCATCCCGAAATCAGCGGATTCCTCAAAGAACAGCGCGAGAAAGGAACCTCCATCCGCGACATTACCTATCTGGATAGCGTCGCCGAAATCCGAAAACTCTATGTGGAGGATATGAACAAAAACCTCCCCCCCGCGCGCCCCGCATCCAACGCCCCCCCCGCGTCCAACGCCCCCCCCGCCGCCAACGCCTCCCCCTCCGCCGCCCCCGCCGCCAACGCCAACGCCTTCAACGGCGCGATGCCGTCCCATCATGCCGGTGGCGGCGCGGGCGTCAGCGGCGCGAGCGTCAGCGGCGCGGAGCCGTCTCGCCAAAGCCACGCCGACAATATCCCCCTCCCCAAGCAGGGAAGCCGAATCCGAACAGGACTCTATGGAAAAGTCCCCATCTCATCATTCCTCTCACGAAATATGGCCCTCTTTGATGACGGAACCCTCTATGTCACAGAAGGACAGGAACAGCATCCCGAAGTCCTCGCTTTCTTAGAATCCGAAGCGGGAAAGGGATTCCCCGTCAAACAGACCATCTCGGTCAGAACCCAAGAAGCCATCCGCGCCATCTACGCCCATTCCCTCAAAATGCTCAAGGAAGAAGCCGATCCTTCCATCCGAGGCGCTCCCGCTACGTTCCGAAGCCCCATGCCATCCACCTTCGCCGAACCCCCCCAAACAGGCTCGCCGCCGGCAGCATCGCCCCAAGCCGCATCGCCGCAAGCCGCATCGCCGCAAGCCCGCCACAACGCGCCAAACGGCATGGACGGAAATCTCTTCGCCCGTCCCCAAACCCAAACACAGACGCCAACGCCCCCCGCGCCAAGCGTCAATGGAATCCAACCCCCCCAATCTCCCCCATCCCCCATGACCTCCGCTCCGGCGGACTCCGCCCCCGCCGCATCCGCCTCCCTCTTCGCCAAAAGCGGATCCCTCCAAAATACCCCAGAAGAAAGCGCCGAAAACTTTGAAGCCCGACTCATGAGGCATGAACTCATCACGGGACCAGAACGCCAAATCAAAACATCCCCTTTCCTCACAAACAGCCTCGCCCTCTTTGAAGACGGAACCCTCTATATCGTGACAGGGCGCGAAAACCATCCCGAAGTCATCTCCTTCGTGGAGGGACACAGGCGCATGGGAACCAAAATCACCCGAATCGCAAGAATAGAGTATCACCGACTCCTCAAAATCTACGAAGTCAAAGGCGACAACGTCGCCAAGGAAAAAGTCGCCGGCGCCAAAACCGACAAACAGCGCGAATTCCTAGAAATCGTCTCCCAAGCCGCCGAAATGCGAGCCTCCGATATCCATATGACCCTCTGGCCAACCCTCACCACCGTGGAATATCGCGTGGACGGCGTCATTGAGAAAATCGCCGAAGTCAGCCATCAGGACGGACGCGCCCTGATGATCGCCGCCTTCAATATGGCGGATACGTCAGGAATCTCGCATCAAATGCACACTTACCAAGAAGCCCGAATCTCATCCATGGCCGCCGCCCTCCGACCAGGACTCCAAGCGCTCCGACTTCAATTCAATCCCCTCGTCTTCCGAGGGCGAATCCTTGTCGTCCGACTCCTCTATTCCGAAACGGGCGAGCAACTCTCCAGCCTCAACGATCTGGGATGGTCTAAAGAACATCAAAAAGCCATGGCCATCGCCCGATACAAAACAACGGGAGTTACCATCGTCTCGGGGCCGACGGGATCGGGAAAAACCACCACCCTCAAAGTGCTGCTGGAAAAACTCAAGGAAGAAGGCGGACTCGCAGGATCCAAAGAGCGGCATATCCTCACTGTGGAAGACCCGCCGGAATATGTCATTGACGAAGTCCATCAAATGCCGGTCTCGGAAACCGAAACCGCCGAAGACCGCGCCCGCGAATTCACCAAAGCCATCAACGCCGCCTTCCGATCCGATCCCGACACCATCGTCATCGGAGAGGTGCGCGACAAGGAATCCGCGCGCCTCGCCTTCTCCGCCGCCATGTCAGGACACCAAGTCTGGACGACCCTCCACGCCAACAGCGCGTCATCCTCCATCCCCAGACTCACCGATATCGGCGTGGAAGGCTATAAAATCGCCGATCCCGAAAATATCGGAGTCCTTGTCGCCCAAAGACTTCCTAGAAAACTCTGCGAAGCCTGCCGACTGCCTCTCGCCGCCGCTTTGTCAGGCGAGCAGGAAATCTCGCCCAGCTACGCCCGATTTGACGTCCGCGACATCGCCTTCAGATTCCAAAAAGCCGGAGTCGGACCAGACGGAATCTTCGTCGCCTCCAAAGGCTGCGAAAAATGCCGAAACGGATACACCGGAAGAACCGTCATCGGCGAAGTTATCCGTCCAGACATCCGATTCCTCCACCTCGCGAGCGAAGGAAAAATGGTGGAAGCCGAAAAATATTGGCTGGAGGAACTCAAAGGCATCCCCTATCAAGTCCATGCCATAGAAAAACTCCAAGCCGGAACCATAGACTTCGTGGAACTTCAGCGCTGGTGCAGCGATTTCCAAAGCTCCATTGATCTGTTTGAGAGGATCGGCGGCGCGGCGCGATTCTTCCCTGTCGCGTCCCAAGAGCGTCAGGAGGACGAAACGCCCTATATGCCCGCCCAACAAGCCCCGCAAACCATGGGCAGCCAAACCGAAACCCCAAGAGAACCCTGGATGACCCAGGAGACTTAAAATGGCCGTCGCCGACAGACCCATCCAGCAGGAAAGCCTCTCTTATAAACTCAACCACGCCTTCGGAAAAATGCAATTCCTCGGCAAAAAGAGACTGGACTTCTATAAAAAACTCACCGCCCTCCTCAAAAATAACGTCCCGATCGTCTCGGCGCTGGAAACAATACAGCATATCGCCTCCATCAACGGCAGCAGGCCCTTCACCCCACAAGCTCTCGCCGCCCAGCAAATCCGACAGCGAATCTACGCAGGGCAAAGCCTCTCCGAATCTATGGAAGGGTGGATACCGTCACGCGATATGATGATCCTCCAAGCCGCCGATTTCGGAACCCCCATCAAACCCCTGGAAAACGTCATTGAACTCAATCTCGCCATGAAGCGAATCCAATCCTCCTTCCTCGGCGAACTCTCTTATCCCGCTGTCGTCATCGTCATCGCCTTGATCATTATGATCGGAATCAGCACCAATATCGTGCCCGCTTTCACCAATATCGCATCCGATGTGGAATGGACGGGAATCTCCAATATCTTCGTTCATGTCACGGGAAATATCGCCAAGTGGTGGCCCGCTTATCTGACAGGACTCGCCGCTTTGATCATCGCCATCATCGTCAGCATGCCATCATGGTCGGGACCCACGCGGACGATCTTTGACAATATCCCGCCATGGTCGGTCTATCGTTTGTGGATGGGATCCAGCTGGCTCCTCTCCCTCGCCGCCATGCTCTCGGCAGGAATCACCGAGATAGAAGCGCTGAGACGGTTGGAAAGAATGCCCGGAAAATGGATACGAACCCGAAACGGCGCAATACGAGTCCGAGTCGCCAACGGCATGGATCTGGGCTCCGCGCTTATGCATAGCCCCTACAACTTCCCCGATTTGGAAATCAATCTCACCATCGCCGTTTATGCGGGACTCTCCTCTTCGGACGAGGCGATCAAGCAGGTCGCCCGCGATTGGATTGAGGACAGCGAAGACCGTTTGAAGACGCAAGCCGCCGTTTTGCGCGCGGTCGCCCTCTTTTTCGCAGCCTCTGTCATCGCCACAACCGTTTTGTCTATCTTTGACATGGAGGGGCAGATCACCGCGAGTCTCGGACTCTAACGGCAGCCGCCGAGAGCGTCTTCGCATAGGGGCGGCGGACGCGGTTTCGCAACTTCACATTTCAATAAAACATATTGCCAAAAATGTTATCCTCTGTTAGTCTTTCAACCCAAGGAGGCTCTTCAGGAGGAAAAAACCCTCCTCGCGGAACTGATCCGATCCACAAAGACTTGGAGTGAGTATCATGTGTTCTTATCGCAAAAACAACCAAACCACGCCCTCGCAAGAACGAGGCGTGACTCTCGTGGAAGTGATGATGGTGCTGGGAATCGCCACCGCCTTTATCGCAGGAGGGCTTGCCCTCTACAACAACGCTCAACAGGGCTTGATTATCCGAGACGCCACTAGCAGGCTGCTCGGATCCGCCGCGGACGTCAGAGGACAATTCGCCGCCGCCGTCAATTATAACGATCTGGATGGCGCGGCGCTGTCGGACTTTGACAACCCCTTCGGCGCGGGCGTCAATTACTTTCTGGAACCTGTCGGAACGGCAGGAGACGAGAGAAACGCCATTCTTGTCGTCAATGGCGTCCCGGAAGACGCTTGCCAGCGCATAGAAAACGCGCTCACGGGCGCTGTCGGCTTTGACGCCGAAGCCTTCGGAATCTCCGCCGCTGGAACCGCGATGACCGCCGATGGCAACACAAGCCCAGGCACAAACGTTGTCAGATCCGCAACGGCAACGACTTTCGCAGGCGTCCTGCCCGCCACGCTATCCGCGTGCGGCGCGACCGAAGCGCAGAACTACGTCGTCATCTATATGGATTAGAGACGGCGCAGTCGCAAAGGATCCGCAGGCTCCGAGCCTGCAGGGAGAAGGGAGAAGGGGCGCGTTCTGAAAGGACGCGCCCTTTCCTCATCTCTTGCCCTACAGCGATAGGATGACGACCAAAAGGATGACGACCAAAACGCCAAAAATGGAAAAAGGCGCGAGTCTCATAGAAATCATCAGCGCGATTGGGGTTATTACCGCAGTGGCGGTGGGAGGGACTATTCTTTTTAATGTCGTCTCCCAAAATTTCAAAAGGCAAAATATGATCCAAGCCATTCGGGGAATTGTTCATCTTGTCAATATCCGATACAGCGCGCAGTCCAATTTCCGAGGCGCGGCGAATTTGGATGCGGGCGTTTCGCCGATCACGATGCCTGCTCATGTTTGGGGCGGGCGCTTCGCTTTGATTGTTGGCGCGGGGGATCCGAATGATTATGCCATTCTTGTCAGCGATGTTCCGGAATATGGATGTGTCATTGCGGAAAGGATCACGCGGGGGCGAATTTCTGCTGAGGCTGGAAGGACGACTATTGCTTTTGGCAGCATCAGGGCTGGGACGGTTCTTAATGCTTGCAGTGGGGATGGGAATGTTTTGCGGATTCATGTGTCCAAGTGAAGATCGCAGGCGTTCTGACGCGCTCCCGTTGAGGGGGGGGTTGGGGGGCTAGCCCCCCAAAAAAAGAGGGGGATCGGGGGGGAATCCCCCCCGAATACGCGTGGGTGGGGTGGGGAAAAGAGCTTTTATGAGCGTAGCGAAGCGAAGCGAATAAAAGCGACCCCACCCACGCGCCCCCTGCTAGAAGAGCTCTTGCGGGCAGGGGGGTCGGCGGGCTTTCTCGCAAGCTCGTCTCGCTACGCTCGCCTCGCTTGCTTCGTTTCGCCACGCCCGCCGACTATAGCGGGCTGTCGCCCGCTTGGTTTTTTTTGGGGGGCTCGCCCCCCAAACCCCCCTCAACAGGAGCGCGTCAGAACGCCCGCCCCCATTAGAACCTCATCTTCGCCGTAATACGCACAGACCGAAACTCATCCTGATCAGCATCTATATCAAGATGCATGCGAAAACCATCACCGCTCCAATAATACCAATAACCCAAATAGGCAAGCGAGATGGTGGCCAGAACTGCCCCTGCCGCGATATACGAAATACACCCGCTTTGGTTTTTCTCGCAGAAGGATCTATTATCGCGATTTAACTCCGACCCAGAAGGCGTATTGGGCTCAGGCTCTATGGGCGTCCCCCCTAACCCCCCGCCGGCAAAGGGATCGAGAGGTACAGGATTAGGCGTAGGCTCGGGCGTAGGCTTGGGTGGTGGAATTCGGGTCTGAATATTCAAAACCTTCTTGCAAATGACGGGATTAGGACGCAGATTGCCGCTCCTCATACACTCCCCAATCTGATCTCCCTTATCCGTGGAATAAGAGACAGACGGAAACTGAAAAAGGAAGATTAACAAAATTCCAATATGCCCATAATGCGGCACTTTCCCCTCCCCCTATTTTTTGTCGCTAGCGCCTTTTTCTTTCCGTGATATCAGACAAGAGCTTCTTTGCTCTTTGCTCCCTCTTCCGATCTCCGCGCCCTCATAGATTCCTTTACTCTTTCTTAACTTATGATAGAGAGCGTATACTCAAATGAGCAATGGGTAAAGAGAAAAAATGTCTTAGACAGGCATATTTTTCATGGATAGGCGCTTGTTTTTGCCGCAGGGGAACTAACGCACAGAAGCTGAAGGTGAAGGGGGGTTTGGGGGGCTAGCCCCCCAAGAAAAACCAAGCGGGCGTTAGCCCGCTATAGTCGGCGGGCGTGGCGAAACGAAGCCGAGCGTAGCGAGGCGAGAAAGCCCGCCGACCCCCCTGCTCGCAAGGGCTCTTCTAGCAGGGGCGGCTGGGGGGTGGGCGCTTTTCCTCGCTGCGCTACGCCACGAGTGGCTTCGCTTGCTCGGAAAAGCTTTTTTCCCACCCCACCCCCCAGCCGTTTCGGGGGGGATTCCCCCCCGATCCCCCCCTTCTCAAGGGGGGCAAGCCCCCCTTGACCCCCCTTCACTTTCAGCTTCTATGCATTAGTTCCCCTGCGGCAAAAACAAGCACCTATCCATGAAAAAGATGCCTGTCGCGGCAGCGACCCCCCCAACCCCCCCTTCACGGGAGAATGTCAAAACGCCCCTCCGTAGTTGCAAAAATCCCCCCAATCCCCTACCCTGCAAACCCATAAGAGCCCAAGGAAACCAAACCATGGCCGTGGAACAACTCAATATCACCGATATCTTCTTCACCCCAGATAACAATACGCTCCTCCGGAGCCCCCTTACCCTTGCCCCTATCTCCGAAGTCATGGACACAAATAACCAAACACTCCAAAATCTCCTCCCCAAAAACACCCAAATCAACGGCGAAAACCAAAAATTCCGAGCCGAACTCCTCAACGATATGAAAGAAATCCGAGAACTCGCCGAAAAAGAAAAAGAGGTGGATAGCGCTATCCCCTATAAAGGAAACGTCTATCGCGTCAATAGAAGCCAAGCCGAAAACGGAGCCGCCTTCGCCCTCCGAAGAATCCCAACCACAACTCCCCCGATCAACCAACTCGGATTCCCGCCTAATGTCGTCAACCTCATCACCCAACTCGGAAAAGAAAACGGACTGATCCTTATCGCCGGATCCACAGGAGCAGGCAAAACCACAACCATCTCCAGCATGCTCCTCTCCTACATCCGACAATATGGAAATGTCGCCTATACCATAGAAGACCCCCCGGAATACCCAATCCAAGGAATCTATCAGGAAAACGGACACCACGGATACTGCCTCCAAACCCGCCCGCCTAACGGCGACTGGGCGCAAGGACTCGCAAACGCCCTCCGATCCAACTCCCGCTATATCTTCCTCGGAGAAATCCGAAACGCCAAATCCGCCGCCGAACTCCTCCGCGCCGCCAATTCAGGACATCTCGTCTTCTCCTCTATCCACGCCCAATCCCCGCAGCACGCCCTCAACGCCCTCACCAACTACGCCGTCTCACAACTCCCCGAAAAACTCGCCCTCAACTTCCTCGCCCAAAGCATCCTCTGCGTAATCCATCAAACGATCTTCCAAGCGCAACTCCAAGCCGAATTCCTCTTCGCTGGACCTGCCCATAGCGCCGTCCGAAACAAAATCGCCGAAGCCAAATTCCTCTCCCTCGCAAACGATATCCAACAGCAAGCCATCCGAATCCAAAACCAACAACCCCTCTTCTCATAAGAAACCATGATCTTTATCTTCTCCGTGATCATCACCGCCCTCGGAGTCGCCGTGACCTACGATTGGGTCAGGGAGCGAAGCCATATGACAGAAGAACGGCAAAGTTTTATCCACGCCGCAACCCTCCTCAACGCCCATAATCGCTTCCTCAACGAACATGAAGCCCACAGCGCCGCCACGCTCACCGACGACAGCGCCGACGCCGATAAAGACGCCGGAAACCGAAAATTCTCCTTCAAACGATTCTATGTGGATGAGCCATCAACCCCCAACACCCTCTACATCTCCATCGGCTTCTATCACGCCAACATTGACGACGCCAAAAGACACGCCATCGCTGACGAACTCCATAAACTCGCCAACGGAAGCAAAAAAGCAGGCGCCCTCACCTTTGACGGAACAGACTACGCCATCCATACTAGATGCTTCGGACAAGCCCCAGAAGACCCCTGCACTGCGGAAACCCTCCCCGCTATCCTCAAAACCGAACTCCAGCGATACAACCCAACCTTCACCCAAGCCGACCTCCTTAAAGACGGAAACCCCGTCATCTATTTCAGACGAACCCCATGAACGCCAAAAATCCCCCAATCCAAAAATCCTCCGAAAAAGGCATGAGCCTGTTGGAAGCCATGCTCGCGATCGCCGTCTTCGGAACCGGAACCATCGGCGGAATCTTCCTCTATCTCACCTTCCAAGAAAGCCTCGCCAAAAGCCAAACCGCCCAAGAAATGATCGCCATCACCAAAGCCGCCGAAGAATCTGTCCTCGCCCAATGGGGATATCTCCGATCCCTCCCAGATACGCCCCCGCGATACGCCGAATCTTTGCTCCTCACCCTGCCCGCCGACCATCTCAATAGGTGGATTCCCGTCACGATCCAACATAAAATTATCAGACTCAAAACCGACCAAATCCGAGGCTTCCTCCCGACAGGCGCCGGAATCCAAAGGGGAGACTGCGTCCCAGGACAAGCAAGCTGCGGAGAATGTCTTATCACCCCCATCGGCGGGCGATACCATGTCTTTCTCATGCAGAAAATCGCCACGCCAACGCCGCCCCCCATCATCCACATCATCGTCAACGCGGTCGCGCGAAACGATCAGGGAACCTCCACCGCCCAATGGCAAGCCCTCGGAGACGAAATCTACGGACGACTCCCCTATAGCGCCGAAAGACCCACCCTAACCACGGATTTTGACGCTTTCACGATGCTCTCCGCCAATTATCCTTGCGACACAGGCGTCTTCGCGCAAAACTATATCGCATGGGCCTCCATCTTGAAGCCCGTGCAGATCCCGGGAACAATAGAACTCCCATCGCCATAAAACGCCCGAAAGTCAAAACGCCATGACCCCGAACGCGAAAATCCAAAACATCATCAGCGACTTCGCCTATCTCCAAGATTGGGAAGACCGATACCGCACCATCATAGATCTCGGAAAAAAACTCGCGCCCCTCGCCGAGGACGAAAAAAACCCAAACAGCAAAGTCCAAGGCTGCGTCAGCCAAGTCTGGCTCGTCTCAGAGAGCGCCATCGCCAAAAGCGGAGAAAAAATCCTCGCCTTCAGAGGCGACAGCGACGCCCTTATTGTCCGCGGACTGATCGCCCTCCTCCTGACGCTCTATTCCAATCAAACGCCCAAAGCCATCCTCAACATGGACGCCAGCGCCATCTTCGCCGATCTCCAACTGGAAGAGCATCTCTCCCCAAGCCGAGCCAACGGATTCCGCGCCATGATCAAAAAAATTCAATCCCTCGCCCGAGACGAAGACCGTCTGGAAGCAAGAGCGTAATGACCCGATAAACGCTCCAAAGCAATCCGCAAGACAATCTTCCCAGAGCGCTGCGGCAAGCCCAATAACGCCTCGGCAGAGCGCAAACTCCGCAAATGACAGCAAACCTGCACGGCAATCTCCGACAAATCCGAACCCAAATAGTCCAAAGCCTCCCGAAAACGCTGCCGCGCCGTCATCGTCGCGATATGCGCGTCCTCGCCCGCATCGCGCCGACCCGACCGCGAGCCGCCCTGCAGCATCAGAGACCAATTGACCGTCATGCGCGGCGTCATCCCGGCGCGCGTGAAGTCCGATCGCAAACGCTCCCCAGCTTCATAATGCCACGCCGACAAATAAGGACAACCCTTGCTGTCCCGCCGCCGCGCCAGCCACGCCAACGGAGACTCCGCGAAATTCACTTCCACCGAACGCACCCCTTCATCAGTCTCCCGAAGCCTTGTCTCCCGATCCTGATGCTGCCGCCGGAAAATATCCGAACCCCTCGCGCCCGCGCCCCCATCCGCCCCGGCAGCAACAGAAGAGTCCTCCGAGCCTGACGCGCAGCCCGTTATGCGCCGATACCAAGCCGCGCCAGCCAAGGTCAGAACATAGCGATCGCAACTCTCGCCCCGAAACGCCAAACCGATCAAATCGCGCTTCAGACAATAGAAAAAGGTCGTCGCGTCCGTCTCCATAACCGCCTGTTTCGCGCGAGCGCTCGTAAAAACCCCATAACGTCTCGCCGAAACCAAGCGAAGAAAAGAATCCGGCCCTAAAAGACGCCGCAAAACCTTCTTCGCCCGATTCTCAAAAGAGGTCGGGCGCGGAGCCTCCGATGCCGCCGAAACCGTCTCAGAGGCGCGAGGCGAAACCGCGCCGCGCGCGCGAACGCTCTTCCTTTTCGTCTTCGCTCTCTTTTTCGCCGACATCAGCGCGCCACGCCCTCATCTCCCCCGTCAAGACGCCGCATCATCCGAAGAAGAGACTCCTCCAAACGGCAGAGTTGAACGTCAAAAATCGGATCTTCGCGCCGCTCCTCAATCACGCGGCAGGCGTGGGACGCGGTCGTCCGATCGCGCCCAAAACACGCCCCCGTCCGAGTCAGCGATACGCCGAGAGCCACGTGACTCAAATACATCGCCATCTGGCGCGCGAAAGCCACAGGCGCTTTCCTCCGAGTCGCCGCGCGCAACTCCGTCAGAGATATGTTGAACGCCTGAGAGACCGCAGCCTCCGCAAGCCGAGTCCGCGACAATGCCTCCTCAGGAAGGCGATGACGCGGCCGCGTCTGACGCAAATCCTGAACTCTAGTCTCGGAATCATACATGGAACTCTCCTTTCGTCATGGTGAATGGGAATCCATATAATAGAACATAACAAGAACATCAAGAGGATAAATTTCTTAAAAATACAAAAATCTAAAAATCTAAAAATCTAAAAATACAAAAATCCAAAAATCCAAAAATACGCAAAACCATCTCGCCGCGAACGCAATGCGTCCGCGAAAAATCTTCGCAATGTCTCAGAAATGAGCGCGTCAGACGCTCCCAGCCGACCAAAAATCCTCTATGATGAAAGCCAAATCAAAAACGACCAAACCATAAGCGCATCCCATGAGCAATCTCCACGCGATCCTCGCTCACGCCATCCTCGGAAGTTTTTCCGGATGGATCGCCGCGAGAGCCGCGAAACATTTCCGCGAAGGCATGGGAGTCGGACTCATTGAGCCTCTCCGACTGATCCTCCCCAATAAAAAAATATGGAAAAATCTCCGATCCAATCTCGCCGACATAAAACCCTCCGCCGAAACGATCCTCACCATCCTCCTAGGCGCGGCGCTCTTCTCTGTCATCGGCGCGGTCTTTCCAGAGCCGCAGCGAAACTGGAACCTCCTCTTCACGGCGCTCGCCCTCATCATCGCCGCCGTGGATCGCAGGCAGAGCTTCATCCCCGATACCATCGTCTTTATGCTGATCGCCGCGGGATTTCTCCGCGCGCTCTATATCTATCCAAGCCCGCTCCTCTTTGACGCCGCCGCAGGGCTTGTCGCCGCTTATCTCATCGCCGCCCTCGTTCAGAGTCTCTTTGATCTCAAAAGGCAGGGCGCTTTTTTCTGGGGCGATCTTAAACTCGCCCTCGCTCTAGGCGTTTGGCTCGGCTTTCCCAATATCGCCGCCGCCGTCTTTATCGCCTCCATCCTCGGACTCGTCTATGGAATAGCCGCCTACGGAATAGAGGGCAGAAAAAATCCCTTCCCCTTCGCCCCCTTTATGACGGCAGGCGCTCTTTTCACAATGATCTTCGCGGACGACATAGAAACAATGATCCTCGTCAATCCTTATCTTTGACCCCCCTCCTTCCTGCCCTTCGCGACAAAATCGTCTCCCCCGATAAGCCGCCGGAAGGCTGATACCATGACGACAACTCCTCAAACGCCATGCGCCATTCCGAAAAATCCGCCCCATCCCCAATCTCAAAAGAATCAAAACCGCAGCGCAGCATGAAAAATAACTGATCCCGCAAAATGTCGCCCCGCGCCCGAAGAAACCCGCCGAAACCAAGAGATTCGCGCAAAATCCGAGCCTGAGAATAGGCGCGACCATCGCGAAACGCCGGAAACTCCAAAACAACCCCCTCCAGCCAGCCGACAGAATCCCCCAACAAATGCGGATCCTCGTCATTCGGAAAAACAACCCCGACAGAGCCGCGATCCGTCAGAGACCCCCGATGCGCCGAAAAAATCCCCCATGGAACAAGAATCTTCGCAGCCGAAAAATCCGACCCGTCAATATCGTCAATGCCGTCAATATATGTCCAGTCATCATCCGAGAGAACAAACTCCCCCGAAACAAGACGTCTAATCAGACGCATAAAGACGATCTTTGAAAGGCGCCGTCCCAACACGCCGCCACGTGTCTAAAAAACGCTCATCCTTCCGCCGCAATTCTTGATAAGTCTCCACAATCGTCTCAACCGCCTCAACCGCCTCATCCTCCGTGAAGGCGGGGCCGACAATCTCCCCAACCGCCGCCTTCTCATCCGCTGAGCCCCCGAGCGTAATTTGAAAAAACTCCGTCCCCTTCTTATCCACCCCCAATATCCCAATATGACCAACATGATGATGACCGCACGCATTGATGCAGCCCGATACCTTGATCCTCATCTCTCCAATATCGCGCTGCCTCTCCCAATCGCGGAAGCGATCGGCAATCTTCTTCGCCACGGGGATGGAGCGCGCATTCGCCAAATTGCAATAGTCCAAGCCCGGACAGACAATCTGATCGGTGATGAAGCCGATATTCGCCTCCGCCAAACCATGCTCGGACAGCCCCTTCCAAAGAGCGTGGAGATCGCGCTTTCGGACATGGGCAAGAGTCAAATTCTGCTCATGACTCACCCTGATCTCGCCAAAAGAATAACGATCCGCCAAATCCGCCACCGCGTCCATCTGATCGGCGCTGGCGTCCCCCGGAGTCTCGCCAATCGCTTTCAGCGATATGTTCGCGATCGCGTAGCCCGAAACCCTATGCCCCGAAACATTCGCATGAAGCCACCGCGCGAAACCCTTCTCTCCAGAAGACCCAGCCGCCTCATCCTTCAGAGACTCATAAGGCGGCGGCGCGAAATATGACCGAATGCGCGAAACCTCCTCATCCGATATGGCGAGACCTTCAGAGCGCGAAGTCTCGGCAAAAGCTTCCTCCACTTGACGCCGCATCTCGTCAATCCCAAGCGCATGAACCAAAATCTTAATCCGAGCCTTAAAGAGATTGTCCCGACGACCATGACGATTATAAACCCGCATGATCGCCTCCAAATAAGGCAGAAGATCGCCGCGAGCCGTGAAAGCGCTTATCTCTTTCCCAATCATCGGAGTGCGTCCTTGTCCGCCGCCCGCGAAAATCTGAAACCCCGCCTCGCCCCGCCCATCCCGAACTATCCTGACGCCAATGTCATGCGCCAAAATCGCCGCCCGATCCTTCGCGCAGCCCGTCACCGCTATCTTGAACTTGCGAGGAAGATAAGAGAATTCAGGGTGAAAGGTGGACCATTGCCGAATAATCTCCGCCCAAATGCGAGGATCCTCAACCTCACCCCTCGCCGCCCCCGCATAGTGATCCGCCGTCACGTTCCGAATGCAATTGCCGCTCGTCTGAATGCAGTGCATCTCAACATCGGCAAGCGCGTCCAAAATGTCAGGCACATTCTCCAAAGACGGCCAGTGATATTGCAAATTCTGCCGAGTCGTGAAATGCCCATAGCCTTTGTCCCAGCGCCGCGCGATCATCGCCAACTGCCGCATCTGCCGAGAGGATAATGTCCCATAGGGAATCGCGACCCGCAGCATATAGGCGTGCAACTGCAGATAAAGACCATTCATCAAACGCAAAGGCTTGAACTGATCCTCCGTCAATGCCCCCGACAAACGCCGCGACACCTGACCCCGAAACTGCGATACGCGCTCCCGAACCAAATTCGCGTCAAACTCGTCATAGCGATACATCGCGCCTCTCCCTAACGCTCCGCCTGCTTGCCCAAATCCGCCCGCACTGTCGGGCCGCGCATCCTGATCCGCTCGCGGACGCTGACGGGACGCATCGCGCCGTCATCATCCGCCAAAACCTCAAAAAGATAAGGTTCTACCACAAGAAGAGAATCCACCGCGCGAAGAGCCTCCTCTAGGCGAGACTCGGCAATCTCGGCGCTTTTCAGAATCTCCGAATCCGAAAAACGCTCCGACCAGCCGCCCTTCTCCGTCTGATAGACCACTTCGCCGTCCCGCAAACGATTCGCCGTGATCGCCTGAATGGAAGCGCCTTTGCGCGTATGCTGCGCCATAAACCGTCTCTCCTTCGCTTAAATCCCCTATCCAATATAACGCGCTTCCTTTCTCTTCGCAATCGGCGCAGAAATTTTGAAAAAATCCGTCAAAGAAGGATATCCCCTCTTGTAAGCGCCACGCTCCTACACCAAATGCCTCCTATCCGCATCAGTGCGTCCCCCGCCCCCGCCCCCCGCCAAATATGAAACGCAGAAATACGCCGCGCGCGAAAACTCTCCGAGCCTCGCCCGTCCTCCATCGCGTCTATTGGATCCTAGAACACTATCTCGCCGCCATAGAAAACGATTTTCAGCAGAAAAAACCCGAACCTCAAGACAGAGAACGCGACGCCAGAATGATCCACGCCCTCGCCAGAACGCTGGAGAAACTCGCCGCATTGGAACAACTCCTCGCAGCCCAAAAACCAAACCAAGACAGAACCCAAGGCGATGAAAATATCCGAACGCGCCTTCAGAGCCGAATCGCTGACCTCCTTGAAAGCCAAAAACAGACGGCAATTCCTCCAAAGTCTCTCCCATGACGAAACCCTCTGGATCCTCCATCATTGGCCCTTCTGGGCAAGGGACGACCAAATCCCTCCCATTGGCAATTGGACAAGCTGGCTCATGCTCGGCGGAAGAGGCGCAGGCAAAACCCGCGCAGGCGCCGAATGGATCCGAAAACAAGCCGAAAATGACCCCATCCGAATCGCCCTCATCGGCGAGACCTATCTCAGCGCAAGAGACGTCATGGTGGAGGGAGAATCCGGACTCCTCGCCATCGCGCCCAAGACAAGCCGACCGATCTTTCATATCTCCCGCAGAACGCTCCAATGGAAAAGCGGCGCGATCGCCCAACTCTTCTCCGCGGAAGAGCCGGACGCCCTCCGAGGACCCCAATTTCACGCCGCATGGTGCGACGAACTCTGCAAATGGCGATACGCCGACAAGTGCTGGAACATGCTCCAATTCGCTCTAAGACTCGGAAACAATCCGCGACAGATGATCACGACAACCCCCAGACCCATGCCCCTCCTCAAAAGACTCATGGACGATCCCAACTGCATCACGACCCGCGCCAGCAGCTATGAAAATCGCGCGAACCTCGCCCAATCCTTCTTCAGCCAAATCATCAAGCGCTATGAAGGCACGAGACTCGGACGGCAAGAACTCAACGCCGAAATCATTGATGACGACCCCAACGCCCTCTGGAGCAGAGACCTCATTGAAACCCATCGCGTCAGCGAAGCGCCCAGCATCATCCGCGCCGTCATCGCCGTGGATCCCCCGACTAGCGCCGGCGAAAACGCCGATGAATGCGGAATCCTCGCCGCAGGATTGGACGAAACGGGAGACGCCTATATTCTGGGCGACTATTCCGCAAGATCCCTCTCGCCGACACAATGGGCGAAGCGCGCCGTCAAAGCCTGCAGGCGGCATCGCGCCAACACCATTGTCGCCGAAATCAATCAGGGCGGCGACATGGTGGAAAACGTCATCCGACAGGTCGCCCCAAACATCGCTTTTAGACCCGTCCGCGCCCACAGAGGCAAACGGCTTCGCGCCGAGCCTGTCGCCGCCCTCTATGAGCGCGGAAAAGTCCATCATGTCGGAGCCTTCCCCAAACTGGAAGACCAACTCTGCGCCTTCACGGGAGACCCGAAAGAGAAAAGCCCCGACCGTCTGGACGCCCTCGTCTGGGCCGTCAGCGCGCTCATGCTGGGAGGGCGATCCGGCATCGCCAAAATGAGAGCGCTCTGACAAGCTGACAAGGCGAGAAAAATGACAGACAGAAAAAATCACAAAACAGCCCCGAGCGGCTTCCTCCAACGCATTATCCGAAAAGCCATGACGCGGAACGCGAGACGATATGGACGCTATCAGCCCCCCTCTTATCTGGCAGCGCTCTATGCAGGACAAAACGCCTCTTGGACGCCCCGATCCCATAAAGCCCTCGCCCGCGAAGGCTTTATGCGAAACGCTGTCGTCTATCGCGCGATCCGACTCATCGCCGAAACCGCCGCCTCCGTCCAATTCGCCCTCCATGAAGGCGAGCGCGAACTCCATCAGCATCCCCTTCTCAAACTGCTCAGCCGCCCCAACCCCCGACAGAGCGGAACCGAACTCCTAGACGCCTGCTACAGCCAAATGCATCTTTTCGGAAACGCCTATCTGGAAGCCGTGGAGACGATGGACGAAGCCCCCGAAATCCACATCCTCCGCGCCGACAGAATGCGAATCCTCCCCGATCGCCGAGGCTGGCCCGCCGCTTATGAATATGCTGTCGGCGGACGCGCGCGGCGCTTTCCGGAGCAGGGCGCGTCAGGCTCGCGTCCGATCCTCCATATGCGACTCTTCCATCCGCTGGACGATCATTACGGCATGTCGCCGTTGGAAGCCGCCGCCTACAGCGTGGATATCCACAACGCCGCAGGACAGTGGGCGAAGGCGCTTTTGGACAACTCGGCAAGACCATCGGGCGCGCTCGTCTATAAGGGCGCGGACGGCGCGCCCAATATGACCGATGAGCAGTTTCAGCGCCTCAAAAGCGAACTGGAAGAATCTTACGCCGGCGCCATCAACGCCGGCAGACCGCTCCTCTTGGAAGGCGGGCTGGAATGGTCCTCCATGGGACACAGCCCGAAAGACATGGAATTCATAGACACCAAACATGCCGCCGCGCGAGAAATCGCCCTCGCCTTCGGAGTCCCGCCTATGCTCCTCGGAATCCCCGGCGACAACACCTACGCCAACTTCGCCGAAGCCAATCGCAGCTTCTGGAGGCACGCGATCCTCCCCCTCGCCTCCAAAATGGCGAGCGCCCTGACCCATTGGCTTAGTCCCCGCTTCGGCGACAATCTTCGCCTCTCGCCCAACACGGACAAAATTGTCGCGCTCGCCGCCGAGCGCGAGGCGCTCTGGAAGCGCGTATCAGACGCCGACTTCCTGACCGTCAATGAAAAGCGCGTCGCCGTCGGCTTCTCCCCCCTCCAAGACGGCGACGCGCTCCCCGACGCCCTCAAGGATAAAACCGCCCCATGACTCCCCCAAACTCCCCCCGCTATCCGACATGGCATACGGACAGGCGAGTCTCCATCGGACTTATCGCCGCCCTGTTGATACAGGGCGCGTCCGGACTCGTCTGGGCAGGACGCGCCACGCAGAGAATCGCCCATATGGAAGAGCGCGCCGCCCTCTTCCACGCTGTCGGCGAGCGCATCGCCCGTCTGGAAACCCAAAGCGCCTATATGAGCGCCGCCCTCATCCGCATTGAGCGCAAACTGGACAACAAAATCGGAAATCTCCGCCAACAGCCAAGACAACAATCCTTCCAAGCCCTCCAAGAGCAATGAGAATCCAAAATATCACCCCCGCCCCGCGAGGATCGTTCCGCGGCTATGCGAGCCTCTTCCATTTTCCCGACAAGGGCAACGACATCATTCTGCCCGGCGCTTTCGCCAAAAGCCTCAAGAGGCGCGGCGCGAAAGGAATCCGAATGCTCTATCAGCACAACCCCTCGGAGCCCATCGGAGTCTGGAAGGCGCTGATGGAAGACGGTCGCGGACTCGCCGTGGAAGGACGGCTGCTCCTAAACATCGCCCGCGCCAAAGACGTCCACGCTCTCGTGGAAGCCGGCGCGCTGGACGGACTCTCCATCGGATTCCATGTCGTCCGAGCCTCGCGCGAGCGCGCCACAGGACGAAGAATCGTCCGAGAAGTGGATCTTATTGAAATATCCATCGTCACCTTTCCGATGCAGACTCAGGCGCGGATGCGTCCGGCGGCTGCATCTCTTCCCGCGATCGCGCGAGCGACCGCTTATCACCACCAACCTTTGAACAGGAGACTCTCATGACACACGACATCACACGCGAAGACGACCGCGAATGCAAAGCTTTCGGCGCTAATGAAGACAGCGCCGAAATCCGATCCGCCCTGGACGCCTTCATGCGCGCCTTTGAGGAATTCAAAGACGCCAATGACGATCGCCTCGCGCAGATAGATCGCCGTCTCGCCGCAGACAGCGTCACGGAAGAAAAAGTCGGGCGAATCAATCAGGCGCTGGACAGACAGCAAAAGGCGCTCAGCGATCTCATCACGGGCATGAACAGACCCGAACTGGAAACCGCCGCCCTTCGCCATCCTCAAACAGGCGAGCACGTCCAAGCCTTTGACAAATATGTCCGAAAAGGCGACACGACCCATCTCGCCCATTATGAAGGCAAGGCGCTCTCGGCTTCCACAGACGCCGCAGGAGGCTATCTCGTCCCCGATGAGATAGACAGCCGCATCAACACGCTCCTTCGCGCCGTCTCGCCAATCCGCGCCATCGCCACTGTCCGCCGAAGCAGCTCCGGAACCTACAAGGCGACGCTCGCCCGAACAAGCGCCGCCGCCAGCTGGGGCGCGGAGACAACCGCCAGAGCCACCGACACCACAACCCCCACCATTGAGGAAATAGACATCCCGTCAGGCGAACTCTACGCCCTCCCCGCCGCCACCCAAACCCTCCTGGATGACGCCGAAATGGACATCGGAGAGTGGCTGGCGCAGGAACTGCAGACCGTCTTCGCCGTCAAGGAGAGCGAAGCCTTCGTCAATGGGAACGGCACCGACAAGCCCAAAGGATTCCTCCAATCCACGATTGAGGCGGACTCCCCGTCTCTGGCTTGGAACAAAATCGGCTATGTCGCCTCAGGCGCCGGAAGCGACTTTGTCGCCACCAACCCCTCCGACAAACTCCTCAAACTGGTCTATGCCTTGAAAGCGCCCTATCGCCCCAACGCCCATTGGGTCATGAGCCAATCAGCCCTCGCCAAAATACGAGGCTTTAAGGACGCCGACAAAAACTACATCTGGCAGCCGGGAATCAAAAGCGGACAGCCATCCACCCTGATGGGATTCCCTGTCGTGGAAGCCGAGCATATGCCCGCCATCGCCGCGAACAAATACCCCATCGCCTTCGGAGACTTCCGACAAGCCTATCTGATCGTGGATAGGACGGGAATGCGAATCCTCCGCGATCCCTACTCCAAGAAGCCTTACGTCCTCTTCTACACAACGAAGCGAGTCGGCGGCGGAGTCAGGAACTATGAGGCTCTCAAACTGATGAAGATCGCCGCATCCTGACAGGCGAAGGCGGACAGGCATCATGGCTCTGACTTTGGAAACCGCGCCGGCGATGGAGCCGATCGCCATCGCCGATATGCGCGGCTACCTCCGACTGGATGGCATCGCGGAGGACAATCTCATCGCCTCGCTCATCACCGCCGCGCGGCTGCATGTGGAGGCGCGAATCGGCCGCGTCTTCATCACGCAGAAATGGCGATGGGACGTGGAATCTTGTCCGCCCTCCCGCTTGGAGATTCCGCTTATGCCGGTCTCCATCATTGACAGCGTCAAACTTGTCGCGCCTGACGACAGCGAGAGCCTCTTCGCCGCCGAGCGATACGCCGCCAGAATCCTCGCCGGCAAAGCGCGGATCAATCTTGTCGGCGCGCCGCCGGCGTCAGGCGAGGCGCTCCGCATCCGCTTCACGGCGGGCTATGGCGACAGCGCCGACAAAACGCCCGACACGATCCGCGAAGCGATCCGACAGCTTGTCGCCCATTGGTTTGAGACGCGAGGAGTCTCCGCCGAAGCCCCGCCTTCGGTGGAGGCGCTCCTCGCCTCCTATAAGAGCGTGCGACTGTGATCGGGAAATTCCGACACAGACTCACGCTCCAAGAGCCGACCCTCTCCACAGACGCCGGCGGGGCGCGAAACGTCTCTTGGACGAAAAAAACCGACCTCTGGGCCGATATGCGAGACCTCTCGGCGACCGAGAGCAGCGAAGACGGCAAAATCGCCATCACGCGGCGCGCCCGCATCACGATCCGATACCGAAGCGACATCTCCGAGACTATGCGCTTCGCTGTCGGAACGCGGCGCTTTAATATCCGCGCCATCCTTGACAAAGACGGAACCCGCCGACTCCTCACCTGTCTCTGCGAGGAAGACCCCGCCTTGAACGGATGATCCATCATGGCCGCAATGACAAAAAAAGACGGCGCGCTCTGGGCTGCCCAAAAAGCCGTCTATGCAGCGCTCCGCGCTGACGCCGCTCTGCGAAAACTCCTCGCCAATGACGGAATCTATGACGGCGCGCCCCAAAACGCCGCCTTCCCCTATATCACCTTCGGGCGCGGAAGTTTCACCCTCCCAGGCGCGTCCCCCGAGGAAGGCGCGGAGCAGGAGATGCAGCTCCTCGTCTGGTCTCATCAAGAGGGCGGCGGCGAAACACGCCGAATCCTAGACGCTCTCCAAAAGGCGATCCGCGACAACCCTCCGACAATCCAAGACCACAATCTCGTCTCCATCCAAATGCGAAGCGCCTCTTGGGAAAGACGCCAAGACGGAGAGCATTGGATCGGCGTGGCAGCCTTCCGAATCCTCACCGAACCCAAACCCTAAAACTAGGAGAACAGCATGACCGCCCAAAAAGGCAAAGACCTCCTCCTCAAAGTCGCCGCCAACGACAATCCCAGCCCCGCATTCCAAACCATCGGAGGATTGCGCGCCCGAAGCCTCAACCTCAACGCCGCCAGCGTGGATATCACCAACGCCGATTCCTCAAACGCTTGGCGCGAGCTCCTCGCCGGCGCCGGAGTCAAATCCGCATCCGTATCAGGCGCGGGAGTCTTCCGAGACGAAACCGCGGACGCCACCGTCCGACAGATCTTCTTTGACGGAATCATTCGGCAATGGCAGATCGTCATTCCCCATTTCGGAACGATGGAAGGAAAATTTCAGATCGCCTCGCTGGAATATGCAGGCGAGCATGACGGCGAAGTCTCTTACGAGATCGCGCTGGAATCCGCCGGCGCGCTGACATTCACCGCCGCATGAGCGAAGGCGCTCCCATCAACAAAGCGCGGGGCGAGATCGCCGCCACGCTCAACGGCAAGCGCTATAAACTCGTCCTGACGCTCGGCGCGCTCGCCGAACTGGAAGCGGCGCTCGGCGAAAATATCATCCAGCTCGCCGACCGATTCGCCAAAAGACAAATCGGCGCGTCCGATATCGTCCATATTTTGGCGGCGGGGCTTCGCGGCGGCGGCGCGGAAATATCAGAAGAAGAAGTCCGCGCCATGCAATTCCCGCGCGGCGCGGCGGAAGCGCTGGAGATCGCCTCCCGCCTTTTGTCCGCCGCCTTTGCCGGCGAGGAGGACGAGCCATCTGGCAGCGCCTAATGCGAGAAGCTTTTAAGCGCGGCGTCTCGCCAAAAGATTTCTGGCAGATGACGCCTCTGGAACTCTCATGCCTCCTTCCAAGCAACGATGAGACGACCAAACCCATGAGCCGCGCCGAACTCGCCCAACTGATGCGGCAATATCCCGACAGGCAGGGACGAAACTGATATGGCAGAACAACAAGACAATCTCGCCTCATCGGCGAGGGATTTGGGGAGCGCCTATGACAGCGCTTCGGCAAGAGTCGGAAAGGCGTCCCGCGAAATTTGCGCCGCCACCGACAAGGTCAAACAGGCTCAGCAGCGCGCGTCCCAAACAAGCCGCGCTTTCGGACGCGCCCTCTCGTCATCTTTTGAGGACGCCGTCTTTAAGGGACAGTCGCTGTCGCAGACGCTGCGCGGACTCGTCCAAGATTTGTCGCGCATCGCCCTCCGCCAAGCCCTCTCGCCAATCGCAAGCGAAGGCGGGACTTTTCTATCATCCCTTTTTGGCGCGGGCGGCGGAGCCAAACTTTTCGCGCGCGGCGGAATCATCAACCGCCCCACTCTGACGCCCCTCGGACAGGGCGCGGCGCTCATCGGTGAGGCGGGGCCTGAAGCCGTCCTCCCTCTAAAACGCGGCGCGGACGGCAGACTCGGAGTCTCCGCCCAAAATGCCCGCCGACCCCTCCAAGTCCATGTCAGCATCACAACGCCGGACGCCGAAAGTTTCCGCCGATCCGAAACCCAAACCGCATCCATCATTCGCCGCGCCGTCATGCGCGGCGCGAGAAATCTTTAAAACCCTATGACGTTCCACGAAACCCTTTTCCCAACAGGCATCGCCCTCGGCTCTGTCGGCGGGCCAGAGCGCCGAACCGAGATTGTCGCCCTCGCCTCAGGACATGAAGAGCGCAACTCTCTCTGGCGCGACTCCCGCCGCCGATACAATGCAGGATACGGACTCCGATCCCTCAACGACATCCATCAACTCATCGCCTTCTTTGAGAGCAGGCGCGGAAGGCTGCACGGATTCCGATGGAGAGACGCCGCCGATTACAAATCCTGTCCGCCGCTCAGAGAAATCTCCGACAGCGATCAGACGCTCGGAACGGGAGACGGCGAAAAAAGCGCCTTCCAACTCGTCAAAAAATACGGCGCGGGAACAAGCGCCTATCAGCGCGTCATCGCCAAGCCCGTGGCAGGGAGCGTCAAAGTCAATGTGGCAGGGCAGGCGAAAGCCGAAAATGCCGACTTCACGATAGACGCCGCCACGGGAATCCTCACATTCCAAAGCGGAAAAATCCCGGCGCAAGGGCAGAGCGTCAAGGCGGGATTCCTCTTTGACGTCCCCGCCCGCTTTGACACAGACTATTTGGAAATCAATCTCGCAGCCTTCCAAGCCGGCGAAATCCCCGACATCCCCATATTGGAAATCCGTCTGCCGTGAGAGACCTCCCCGCCGCCTTCCGCCGTCATCTTCAGAGCGGCGCGACCACGCTCTGCCATTGCTGGAAACTCACCCCCAAAGACAATCCGCCACAGGGATTCACCGATCACGATCGCGACATCCTCTT
The DNA here is from genome assembly GCA_958296285.1 of uncultured Alphaproteobacteria bacterium. GTDB lineage: Bacteria > Pseudomonadota > Alphaproteobacteria > JAPOUT01. Next base: position 1,676,209 of record OY282459.1, on the reverse strand, counting down.
TGGCGGAGTCCTTTATAAAGCCGCGAGCGGCTTCACCGCCAGCGCCATAGAAAGCGGACTGGGCTTGAAGATAGACAATCTGGAAGTGGAGGGCGCGCTCTCTTCACACGGGCTCAGCGCCGAGAAAATCGCCGCCGGATTCTACGACAATGCCGATGTGGAAATCACGCGCGTCAATTGGCTCTCTCCGCAAGAGCGCGTCCTTCTCCGAAAAGGCAATCTGGGCGAAATCCGCCGAACCCCCCATGGCTTCCAAGCCGAACTGCGAGGACTCGCCCATAAACTCAATCAGCCAATCGGACGGCTTTATCAATATCTCTGCGACGCCGATCTCGGAGACCAACGCTGCGGCGTCCCGCTCAATGACCCCCGATTTCGCGCGAGCGGCTCTGTCCAAAGCCCGGAGGGCGCGAGACTCTTTCATGCCTCCGCCCTCGCCTCCTACCAAGACGGACATTTTACAGGCGGAAAAATCTCCTTCGCCTCAGGAAACAATAACGGCTTCGCCTCCGAAGTCCGAAGCCATCGCAAAGAAGCCCGCCATGCTCTCATCACCCTTTGGCAGAGCGCCCCCCACCCCCTCCGCCAAGGCGACCGCTTCACCATCTCCGCAGGATGCGACAAGCGTTTTTTGACATGCCGCGCCAAGTTCAACAACGCCGTCAATTTTCAAGGCTTCCCCCATATGCCCGGCAACGACTTCGCCCATTCCTACGCCCGCCCCCAAAATGCCGAGCGCGCTTAGCGCGGCATCTTCTCATGACGTCTGACGGATTCAGAGACGAGATCATCGGCGAGGCGAGACGATGGCTCGGCACGCCCTATCAGCACAACGCCTCCTGCATCGGCGCGGGCGCGGATTGTCTGGGACTTGTTCTCGGAATCTGTCGGCGCGTCTTCGGCGAAATCCCCGAAGACCCGCCCCCCTACACGCCCGACTGGGGAGAAATCCCCGATGAGGCGGGCGAGTTTCCCGAAATCCTCCTTGACGCCGCCCGCCGACATTTTCAAGAAATCCCGACAGAAGCCATCCAGCCAGGCGATCTTCTCCTCTTCCGCATGAACGATCTGGCACCCGTCAAACATGCCGGAATCCTGACAAGCGAGGACAGAATGATCCACGCCTATTCAGGACGCGGCGTCCGCGAGAGTTTTCTTGGGCGCTGGTGGAAAAGACGATTGGCGGCGGCGTTCATTTTGTCGCCGAAGGAGGTCTGACATGGCGACTCTCGTTTTGAGCTCCGTCGGCGGCGCGATCGGCAACGCCATCGCGCCCGGCTTCGGCGAAGTTTTAGGACGCGCCGCGGGCGCTGTCGCCGGCGGCGCGATAGATCAGGCGCTCTTCGCCCCTTCCGAAAAGCCCGCGGCCCCTCCAAACCTCTCCGATTTGCATGTCCAAGCCTCCACCGAAGGCGCGGCGATCAACCGAATCTATGGGACGGCAAGAGTCGCCGGGCAGATCATCTGGGCGACAAAATATCGCGCCCATGCAAGATCACAAGGCGGATCGGGAAAGGGCGGCGGCAGACGGCAAAGCCCTCAAGAAACCTATTACACAATCTCTTTCGCTGTCGCCCTGTGCGAAGGCGAAATCGGCGGAGTCGGCAGAATCTGGGCGGACGGCGAGCCTCTGGAAGCAAGCGCCGTCTCCTATCGCCTCCATAAAGGCGGGCAAGACCAAAACCCCGACTCCGTCATAGAAGCCGAAGAAGGCGCGGGACAAGCCCCCGCCTATCGCGGAACAGCCTATATCGTCTTTGAGGATATGGATGTCAGCCCCTATGGAAACCGAATCCCCCAACTCTCCTTTGAGGTCTCAAGACCCCTCTCCGATACGTTCCGCCGAGTCAAAGCCGTCACCGTCATCCCAGGCTCCACAGAATTCGGATACCATAGCAAGACCATCTGGCGAAACGCCGGCTATGGCGAAACCATCTCCGAAAACGCCCATAACGCCGAAGGAGTCGCCGATTGGTCGGTCGCCATCAATCAGCTGCAGGATCAGTGCGAGAACTGCGAATCGGTCGCGCTTGTCGTCTCTTGGTTCGGCAGCGATCTGCGATGCGGAGTCTGCGAGATCAAGCCCGGCGTGGAAATCCGAGACAAAGCCACGGGGCCAGAACTCTGGAATGTCGCCGGTCTCCAACGCCACAACGCCCATCTCGTCAGCCGACATGACGGGCGACCCGCCTATGGCGGAACGCCCTCCGATCTCTCCGTCATCGCCGCCATCAAAGACCTGAAACGCCGAGGTCTAAAAATCCTCTTCTACCCTTTCATCCTGATGGACATCCCCGCCGGCAACAGCCTCCCAAACCCCTATGGCGGCGCGAGTCAGCCGGCGCATCCTTGGCGCGGACGAATCACATGCCACCCCGCCCCAGGCGAAACAGGATCGCCTGACAAAAGCCAAGCCGTCCAAAACCAAATCAACCATTTCTTCGGCAGCGCCTCAAACAGCCATTTCCGAATAGAAAATGGCGCGGTCGTCTATAGAGGATCGGCGGAATGGGGGCTGCGCCGCATGATCCTCCATTGCGCCCATCTTTGCAAAGCGGCGGGCGGCGTGGATGCATTCCTCATCGGATCGGAGCTCAAATCTTTAACGAGCCTTCGCGGAAGCGCGGACGCCTATCCCGCCGTCCAAGCCATGCGAAGCCTCGCCCAACAAGCCAAAGCCGCGCTGCCAAGCGCGAAAATCTCCTACGCCGCCGACTGGTCAGAATATGCCGGACATAGACCGTCAGACGGAACGGGGGACGTCTTCTTTCATTTGGATCCGCTCTGGGCTTCGGCAAGCGTGGATTTTGTCGGCATTGACTATTACATGCCCCTCGCCGATTGGCGAGACGGCGACAGCCATAAAGACGCCGCCGCCGCGAAAACCATTCACGATCCCAATTATCTCCGCCGAAACATCGCCGCCGCCGAATTCTATGACTGGCATTACGCCTCCCAATCCGACCGCGAGACCCAAACCAGAACCCCCATCCGCGACACAGCCCATAATGAGCATTGGGTCTTCCGCGCCAAAGATATCGCCTCTTGGTGGAAAGAGCGCCATCACAATCGCCCGCGAGGAGTCCGAGCCTCGCGCTCCACCGCATGGCGTCCGGGCATGAAGCCCGTCTGGCTCACCGAAATGGGCTGCCCCGCCATAGACAAAGGCGCGAATCAGCCCAATGTCTTCTCAGACCAAAAATCCTCAGAGAGCGCCCTCCCCCATTTCTCGTCAGGCGCGCCGGATGACGCCATGCAGCGCGCATATTTGGAAGCGATCCTCTCAGCCTTTGACCCTTCAGACCCCGCCCATCGCGAAAACGTCAATCCCAAAATCGCCGCCACGAACAAAAGAATGCTTCACCCCGACAATATCTATGTCTGGACGTGGGACGCCCGACCCTATCCCCATTTCCCCCAAAATCTTGATGTTTGGGCGGACGGCGTCAATTGGCGGCGCGGACATTGGATCACAGGCAGAAGCGCGACATCCAGCCTCGCCGAGGCGGTCGCCCATATTTTCCGCCAAAGCGGAGTCGCCAACGCCAACACCGCCTCTCTCAGCGGAATCCTGCAGGGATTCGTCCTAGACAGAGTCATGAGCGCCCGAGACGCGATGGAAGCCCTGATGCGAATCTTCTTCTTTGACGCCGTGGAAAAAGACGGAATCATCTCCTGCCATCATCGCGGAGAAAAACCCCTTCGCGCCATAGACGCCGAGCGAATCGCCGTCTCCTCATCCCAAACAGACGCCCCCGCCTTTCAGATCGCGCGGCGGCAGGAAACCGATCTCCCTCTCTCCGCCAAACTCATTTATATTGATCCCCAAAGCGACTATCGCCAAGCGGTCGCCGAAGCCCGCCGCCTCACAACCCCAAGCCGATACACCGCTGTCGCCCGAATGCCGATCGTCAGCGATCAAGGACAAATGCTCTCGGCGGCGCGGCGATGGCTCTTTGAGACATGGGCGGCGCGCGAGCGAGTCTCGTTCCGACTCCCGCCAAGCCAAATGGATCTGGAGCCGGGCGACATCATCCGCCTCAATCTCAAAGACCGCCGCATGACCCTCCGAATCGCCGAGATCAGAGACGCCGGCGCGATAGAGCTGGAAGCCCTCTCCTATGAAACCGCCCTCGCGAAACCCGCCGCCAACGGCGAAGCGGCAGAAGCCCGCCAATACGCCCCCGCCCAAGCCGCGCTCTACGCCCCGCCAATCGTCCATCTTTTAGACCTCCCACTCCTGCGCGGCAATGAGAACGCCGACGCGCCCTTTGTCGCCATCGCCTCCGAACCTTGGCCGGGCGTCATGACCGTCCATCAATCGTCAAGCGAGGATCACGGCTTCTCGCCGAATATCGGCGTCTCGCGGCCGGCGACAATCGGAGTCGGCGAAACGGGTCTCGCGGCGGGGAAGCCCTATCGCTGGAATCGCGGCGCGTCCTTCCGAGTCCGTCTGGCGAGCGGCGAACTCGCCTCCCGCCCCGAAAGCGATGTCCTCAATGGCGAGAACGCCGCCGCGCTGCGCCATGCTGACGGCGCGTGGGAGATTGTCCAATTCCAAAAGGCGCGACTCGTCAGCGCCAATCTTTATGAAATCTCCAACCTCCTGCGCGGACAGCGCGGAACGGAAAATCTCGCCGCGAAAAGTCTGCCGCGAGGCGCGGCTTTCGTCTTGTTGAGCCGCGATCTGCCGCAGGCGGCGCTCTCGCCCTCTGACCGCGGACGCCAACTCTTCTACCGCATCGCCCCTTCGCGCAAACCGCCTCAAGACCCAAGCGCCGCGGCTCTCGCATTCACTTTTCAGAGCGCCGCGCAAAAACCCCTCCCTCCCGTCCATGCCAAAGCCTCGCGCCTCCCTAATGGCGGCGTCCGAGTCCAATGGCTCCGACAGAGCCGAATCCGATCGGACGATTGGACAGTCCCCGACATTCCGCTCGGCGAAGAGTCGGAGCGCTATGAGGTGGAAATCTTGAAAGACGGCGCGCCTGTTCGTCTTCTCCGAAGCGCCGCGCCCGAAACTCTCTACAGCGCCGCCCATCAGCGCGCCGATTTCGGCGGGACTTCGCCGACAAGCCTCGCCCTCCGAATCTTTCAGATGAGCGCCGCCATCGGACGCGGCGCGCCTTTGGAAGCCACGCTCTCGCTCTAATCGCAATCTCATAAAGGACGCCCCATGACCGCCACGACCCATCTCAAACTCCCCTTTGTCGCCGCCGCCCAAGCGCAAAAACATGTGACCGTCAATGAGTCGCTGAGAAAACTGGACGCGCTCATCCATATGACCGCGCTCGGAAAGGCGCGGACAGCCCCTCCCGCTTCGCCCCTCCAAGGCGCGCGCTATCTCGTCCCCGCCGCCGCGTCCGGCGCATGGGCGAACAAGACCAACCAAATCGCCGCATGGCAGGACGGCGCTTGGGCTTTCTTCACCCCCCAAACGGGATGGAGCCTCTGGATCGCCGATGAAGCGAAGCGCTATCTCTATAACGGATCAAGTTGGGCGGAAGAAAATCCCGCCCCATCCGCCGCCTCCCCCCATGGCGCGGACACGGCAATATCCGTCTTGGAGACCGAAGCCCGCTGCGCGAGCGGCAGTTTCGTCAATGCGGCGGCGTCCATTCCGTCCCACAGCATCGTCTTGGGAATATCGGGCCGAGTCGTGGAAGCCATCACCGGCCCCTCCAGCTGGCAGATCGGCGTGGCGGGAAGCGCCAACCGATACGGATCGGGATTGGGCGTCCAAAAAAACAGCCACGCCCTCGGACTCACAGGACAGCCGCAGACCTATTACAGCGACACGCCTGTCCGAATCACCGCCACAGGCGGCGCGTTCCGAGGCGGCCTTATTCGTCTCGCCATCCACAGAATCCATCTGACGCCGCCCCGCCAAGCTTGACCTCGCGCCCCAATCTCCGCAGGATAGAAAGAGGAGGGCGCGATGGCGGAAGGAAAGATGAAAGAGCGAATCGCTCTGATCACAGGCGCGGCGAGGGGCATCGGCTTCGCCACAGCGGACGCCCTCGCAGGCGAAGGCGCGACAGTCGTCCTCAGCGACATTCTGGATGAGGTCGGCGAAAGCGCCGCCAAAAAAATCAAAGAGCGCCATGGCGAAAGCAAAGCCCGATTCATCCATCATGACGTCACGAGCGAAGAGCAATGGATCGCCGTCTGCGCCGACATTAACAAAAAGGAGGGCGGGCTTGACGTTCTCGTCAACAACGCCGGAATCTATATCACCGCGCCGATAGAGACGATGACGATCGGCGATTTCCAAAAAATCATGGACGTTAATGTGAAGAGCGTCTTTTTGGGATGCAAACACGCGATCCCGCTTATCCGTCAGCGCGCCTCGCGTTGGAAGGGCGGCGGCGCGGTCGTCAATCTCTCTTCTTCCTCCGGAATCATCGGATCGCCAAGCCTCGCCGCCTATTGCGCGTCCAAAGGCGCAGTGCGCCTGATGACCAAAGCTGTCGCCACAGAATGCGGATCTAGAAAACATCCCGTCCGCGTCAATTCCATCCACCCAGGCTTCGTGGATACCGACATGGGAGAGCAGTCCAGCGCGCTCGCCGTCAGCATGGGAGTCGCCAAGAGCGCCGAAGAGGCAAGACGCTTCACCGAAAATCTTCATATTCTCAGGCGCGTGGCAAGCGCCGAAGAAATCGCCCGCGCAGCCCTCTTCCTCGCCTCCGACGACGCCGCCTTTATGACAGGCGCCGAAATGGTCGTGGATGGCGGAATGTCGGCGCGATAGTCGGATGAAAGTCTCGGAGGCTTTGGCGAGCCGAATCACAACGCGCGCTTTCTTGAAAAAACCCGTCCCGGAAGAAACCGTCCGCGCCATCCTTGAGCAGGCGAGCCGCGCCCCTTCAGGAGGCAATCTTCAGCCATGGAACGCGCATGTCTTGACCGGCGAGCCTCTCGCCAATCTCATCGCCGCTGTCGCCGAGACCCGCCAAACCCATCCCGCAGGCGAAGGCAGCGATTACGACATCTATCCCCCCAATCTCAAAGAGCCTTACAGAACGCGGCGCTATCGCTGCGGCGAGATGCTCTACGGAATCCTCGGAATCCCCCGCGAGGACAAAACCGCGCGCTTGGCGCAGTTCGCCAAAAATTATGATCTGTTCGGCGCGCCTGTCGGTCTTTTCTTCACGATAGACCGCGAAATGCGCCAAGGGCAGTGGGCCGATCTCGGCATGTTCATGCAGAGCCTCATGCTGTTGGCGCGCGAATATCGTCTGCACACTTGTCCGCAGGAGGCGTGGGCGGTTTTCACGCCCACTTTGCGCCGCGTCTTGGATATTCCTGACGGGCATATGTTCTTCTGCGGCATGGGTCTCGGCTATATGGACGAGACCGACAAAGTGAATGAGCTCCGAACCGAGCGCGCCTCTCTCGCCGAAATCGCCCGCTTCAACGGCTTTTGACGGAACCCAGCTCTCATGTCTATAATGGGACTCAGCCGCGAGACTTCACAAGGAGCGCGAAGACAATGATCTATGTCATGTTCAACAATGAGCTTCCCAAAGGTTGGTGGGAGTGGGACGAGAAGAGGAGAGAGGAATATCGGGATCGCAGACGCTACAGATATTCCGATCCTGAACAGGATCTCCGAGTCGCCATCACGGCTGAAGATGCCGTGCGTCTTTGGGTCAATGCGGAATTCCCCGAGAAAGAGCGCGCCAAGGCTCTCAAGAAATGGGGAAAGGATATAGAGGGCGTTATGCGGCATAACGTGGAAGAAGACACGAAATTTGTCGTCATGAGCGCTATGGATTATCTGTCATTCACTTTTGAGGGAGCGATAGAATATCTTGGGGAAGGGGAGGAATCGCGCGATTTTACAGGCTTTCGTAAATTTTGCGCCGACAATGAACGTTTGTTCAGGGATCTGCAAGAAGGCTTGGGGAAGAACGATAACGCCCACCGATCGCAATAGAATATCCATGACGGCTTGATAAAGAACCGAGATACCACGGAGACAACCATGTCCAAAGGAAACAAAACTGCCGCAGTCCCCAAAAAATTAGAAGCCTTGCCCAATGACATGCCGCAGCCTATCTATGGGCCGGCGGTCAGCGTTCTCGGCGAGCGGAAAGATGATGGCGAGTGGGAAGCCACCGCTCTTGAAATGGATCTCCGAGGCTCCGGAAAAACTTTTGAAGCCGCCTTGGAAAAATTGCATGGCTGCGTCATCGCGCAGATAGAGTTCGCGCAATCTGAAAACAATCCCGATCGCCTCTGTTTTTCTAGAGCGCCTATTGTCTATTGGAAAAAATTTATGATCGCGCAAAAGGGCGCCTTCTTCTCTCCTCCCAAAGAAGGCGCGCGCCGAATCTATGCCGTGCTTCCGATACGGATGCCTCGCCATTTGGCAGAAAAAACATCGCGGCGGGCGCATGGCTAAAGTTTACACTGTTCGGAGTTTGATGAAAGCTTTACAGAAATTTGATAAGGGGTTCTATCTTGATCCCAAACGAGGAAGAGGCAGCGAAAGGGCTGTTCGCCATAAAAAGCGTTCTATCTTTTGTGTCATCGGGTATCATGGCGAAAATAGGGTAGTCGCGAAAGGAAATATTCCCAAGATACGACAGAAGTTCGGCTTGCCGAAAGATGTCCTATAGGGCATGGTCAAAACCATGACCGCCAAAAAGACCCCAAAACCCGTGCAGATCACCGTCTTTAAATGGGCAGGCGCGTGGGGACCATTCCAAGTCAAAATCCCTTGCGGAGAATGCGCCCTCACAGCAGACGTCATCAAAGACGCCGCCGAAAACGAACTCCAAGGAATCCCCGTCAAAGTGAATATGCGCGAATGGCTCACCGAATGGTGGAAGCCTCTCATCCGAGGCGGATGGCATGCCCCAATCGTCTTGGTGGAAAACCAACTCGTCAGCCAAGGCGAGGCTCTCAATCGCGGAGTCTTGACACAAGCCGTCATTGACGCCTATGCGCCGCGATCCAAACTGTCAGGCAATCACCTCTTCGGCAAAGAAAGCTGCCCCCATTGCCAAAATGCCAAAAAACGCCTCCAAAAAGCCGGCGTCAAATACGACTATCATGATGTCGTCCGAAGCCCGCGCGCCCTCTATGAGATGCTCGCCCGCGTCAAACCTATCGTGGGGCCAAAAACGCCCATCACCGTCCCACAAATCTGGCTCAACGGAAAATACACCGGCGGAGACGCCGAACTCCAAAAACAGCTGGCGGCTTGATCTCTAGCGCGCAACATCTGTTTCTATCACGGAGTAGAAAAGAGAATTTTTGACTTGATTCCACTTTACCTCGTAGGTTCCGCTGATATGCACCTCATGGCTCTTTGAACCGGTGGGCTTCTCTATTGTTCCATGAAGAGGAACGCCTTTTCTGAAATATCCATATATGCCTTCTCCCTGACCTTCATAAAAGCCATAGTCATCAGCGAATATGACGAGACATGCTTTCTGAAAGCCTGCTTTTCTCAGTTGCTCAAGAAAAACGATGTCTTTGCAGAAACTATACATTTGCTCTGGATATTGACCATTTCTAGGAAATTTCAACTCTATCGCGCAATGCAAATCGGGGGAGGCGCTTTTTCTGTCAAAAATAGAGATGTCCATTTCCTTTTTCTTAAAATTCCCTTTTGAGAATCCAAAATATGAAACGTTACGCTCAAATTGAACAAGAAGTTTGGGAAGAGAGCGCCTCAGAAAAATGCCAAGTTCATGTTGAAGACTGAACTCATTGTATATCTCTATTTCGTCTTCTTTGATTCTTTCGCAGAAAGAATGAATCATTTCCCGCATAGCGCGCTCTTTCTTCAATCTCACAGCCGCGCGTCATTCAGAGACTTCATGAACTTTAGAGGATCGTCAATGTCTTTAAGAACGATCTTACCTATGCCTGTCCCCGAAAGACGCACAGTGCCATAACCAAGGAGCCTTCCCTGGATTGACTGCGATAAATTCGCCTCCTCAATCTTCTGCAACGAAATGTTCTCTACCTTCCGCGCTATAAAACCTTTCTTCTGAATGACGCGCCGGTTCGTCAAAGCTCTCTCCGTGGAATAGTATTGGATCGTCCGATAGATAAAAAGGAGGATTCCGCTGACAAAGAAAATCAATGCAAAAGGAGAGACAGACAGCATAAGTAGAGATGCAACCGCTATGAGCAGATAGCAGTATGCTACGAACATGTGCGTCCAATGAAACTCCACAGGGTGAAGAATCTTCTCATCGCTCCCCAAAGTTTCGTCAATATAGCCCATCAGACTCGCCCCCCAAAAAACCAAAAACGCGCCGATAATTATATCACCTTTACCCCGCGAAATCTCTCTCATCTTGCTATCGTGCCGTCTTTTTTCAGCTGAGCGATCAGATATTCCATCGGGCGACTGCCCTTGATGGAATTGCAGCGCGCGCACAGAAGCTGCAGATTGTCGTCCGTGTCCGCGCCGCCCTTGTCGGTGGGAATAATATGATCGCGGGTGAAATTCTGGAACGGAAAAGAATGGCGGCAGCCATTGCATCTGCCCTCCTGCTCGCCAAAAAGAATGTGGTTGATGTTCCTAGACGGCTTCGTGATCTGATCGCTTCGCCGCGGAATGTCATGCCTATGCATGAGATCTTTATAGGTAAGGAGGTCAAGCTCGTTTTTCATGCGCTGTTTAACGAGTTTCGCCGCCAAGGGCGAGAGATCAATTCCTATCCATTGGCGGGACAATTCCTCCGCCGCGATGCAGGCAGTCGCGCAGCCGCAAAATGGGTCTAGCACCATGTCCCCGGCATGGCTGGAGGCAAGGATAATGCGCCGCAACAGCGCCAAAGGCTTCTGCGTGGGATAGCCTGTGCGCTCCTTCTTTATCCTGCCGACAGGTGATATGTCTGACCACCAATCCTCCGGGATTTTGCCTCGTTCTTTGTATAGATCGATATTGCCTGACGTAAGCTTTCCCCCTATGCCCGTTTCTTGCCGCTCTCTGTGCTGTATGTTGAGCTGCTTATACGGCACTCTCACCGAATCCGACCGAAACGCGGCCCCGTCGCTTGCGCCGTAAAACAGAATAATGTCGTGCTTGCGAGGGAACCAGCTCTTGGTTTTGCCGGGCCCCGTATAGCACCAAGCGATCTCGTTTCTGAAATTCTTGCGTCCGAACAGCGCATCCATAGCCATTTTGAGGCTATGACTCATAGTGGGATCGCAATGAAGATAAATGCTGCCCGTCTCTTTCAGAATGCGGCGCATTTCCAAAAGGCGCATCGCCATGTAAATGAGATAGGCTTTGTCGCCCTCATTGCCGATCTCGCCCACCGTGTCAATGAGCTTGTAAAGCGCGGGCTGCTCATCGGCGATCAGACCCCACCAGGCGGCTTTCGTGTCCTCAAACGTCCATGCGTCTTTGAACTGAGCCCCCGCCGCCTTTGAGCCAATCGGCGCTTTATAATGGCGGTTGGAATTAAAGGGCGGATCAAGATAGATGAGATCAATGCTCTCGCTATCCATGCCGCGCATGATGTCCAGATTATCACCAGTAAAAATCGTCTGATGGGGAATCTGCCGCTTCTTTTCAGCCATGGCGCTTTCCAAACTTTGAAACTCGGACGATGAACGAATCAAGCGTCTGACCTCATAGTATAGATTCAAATGACGGGCTGGGCGCGGAAGCGTCCAATCTCATCCGCTCCCCTAAAAGCGCCCCGCAATGAGACCCTTCCAAAACAAACCCCATAAAGACTATCCTCAACGCTGGACAATCCGAATCAATGAAAATATCCGCCCAAATGAACCTCTTCCTTCTCTTCGCAATCTTCGCTGTTATCACCGCCGCGGCGCTCGGCTTCGCCTTCCGCAACGCCAAAAAAACAAACGCCTTCACCCACGCAATCCTCGCAATCGCCGTCTTTACCCCAATCGCCGCCATCGCAATCTATCTCGCGGTCGGATCGCCCCATCTGCCCGACCAACCCCTCGCCGAGCGCATCAAAGGCAAACCGCAAAATCTCCCCCCTAACGCCCTCGCCGCCCGAATAGAAAACCAACTCGCCAAAAAACCCCGAGACCAAAAAGGATGGGAAATCCTCGGACTTATCCGATTGCAGCAAGAACAATACGCCCAAGCCGAATACGCTTTCCGAAGAGCCGCAGCCATAAAAGAAACCGCGCCTATCCTCTCCGCCCTCGCCGAAGCCATCACAGAACGCGCCGACGGAACCATCACCCAAGAAGCCCGAAACCTCCTAGAACGCGCCCAAGAAAAAAATCCCAAAAATCTCCGCGCCCTATGGTTCCTCGCCCTCGCCGCCCATCAGGAACAGCGCCACGACAAAGCCCAAAAACTCTGGCAAAAACTCCTCAACCAATTCCCAAAAGACTCGCCCCAAAGACGAGAACTCTCTCAAACTATCCGCCAAATCAAAAGGCAGGGGGAAAACCAAAAATAAAAACAGAAAACTTATTCGCCCCTCTATCCATCAGACTATCTTTGCATAATGAAAAACCCCACGCCCAACACGATCCAAAAACGCGCGATCCAAGCCATCGTCAATATCTTTGAAACGGGCAAAGCGCGTCCCGATTACGCTCAAGTCACTGTCGCCGCCGGCGATCGCGGCGGAATCAGTTTCGGACGCGCCCAATTTTCTCTAACCTCAGGCTCGCTCTATCTCCTCATCCGAAACTATGCAAGCCAAGAAGACGCTCTTTGCGCGAAAAAACTGACAACCTATCTCCCCTTCTTGGAAAAATCCGACAGCGCCCTCAATGACGATCCCGCCTTCCGCAATCTGCTCAGAGCCGCGGGAGGCGATCCCGTCATGCATCTCTGCCAAGACGGATTGCTGGATCGGCTCTATTGGCAGCCCGCATGTCGCGCCGCCCTCAAACTCGGCATGAAAGACCCTCTCGCTTACGCCGTCATCTATGACAGTTTTATTCATGGATCTTGGCGGAGAATCGCCCGCGCCGTCTCCGAAAAACACGGCGCGCCCGAGATGATCGGCGCGAGACCGTGGATCGGCGCCTATATCGCCGAGAGGCGCAGATGGCTCGCCGATCATTCCAATCGCATTTTGCGCTACACCGCCTATCGGATGCGCGCTTTTCATCGCATGGCGGAGAACGGCGATTGGGCGCTGGAACTGCCGATCATCCTCAGAGGACAGCGCATTGACAAGCATGTTCTCGCGGCGAGACCTCCTGTTCCCGTCCATGCTGATGACGCGCCGCCGCTTCTCCGCCTGACCGCGCCTCCTATCAAAGGCGAAGCGGTCGCGCTTGTCGCTGACGCTCTTCTCCGCGCCGGCGTGAGGGGGGCGGGCGCGAAAAGGGATGTCTTTGACGAGACTCTCCGAGACGCCGTTCTTCTTTTTCAGAGGGAGCGCGGGCTTATCGCCGATGGGATTGTGGGGCCTGCGACTCGCGCTGAAATGAATCTCTAGACTTTTATGGGGGTTTCGCGCGATATGGGCGTCATGCGTTCTTCCGCTCGCCGCGCTGTTGGTCTTGTTTTTGCTCTCGCGCTTTTGGGCGGGGCGGTCGCGCTTATTCTCGCCGCGTTGGAGGATGGCGTTTCTTATTACAGGACGCCGGCGCAGCTGGTTGCCGAGCCGCCTCTGGAGGGGCAGAGGATTCGGCTTGGCGGATATGTTCGTCCGCGCAGCGTGGCGCGTGATGGGGGGCGCGTGGTTTTTGTTTTGACGGATTTTGTTCATGATGTTGAGGTTTGGTTTGGGGGGTTGCCGCCGGCGCTTTTTCGGGAGGGTCAGGGGGTTATTGCGGAGGGGCGGTTTCGGGGCGATGGGATTTTTGAGGCGGAGATTTTGCTCGCCAAGCATGACGAGAATTATAGGCCTCCTGACTTGCCTTAGAGGTCGCTGCCGCGACAGGCATCTTTTTCATGGATAGGCATGTGTTTTTGCCGCAGGGGAACTAACGCATAGAAGCTGAAGGTGAAGGGGGGTTTGGGGGGCTAGCCCCCCAAGAAAAACCAAGCGGGCGAAGCCCGCTATAGTCGGCGGGCGTGGCGCAACGAAGCGGGCGTAGCGCGTAGCGCAAGCCCGCGAGAAGCCCGCCGACCCCCCTGTTCGCAAGAGCTCTTGTAAGCAGAAAGCCCGCCGACACCCCTGCATCGCGTGCGCCTAGAATTGTTTTTTAGCCTTCCCTCTAATTTCAAGATTTCCTAGCTTTAAAGATTTTCTAGCTTTAAAATGAACATCACTGCTGATTCGCCGATAGAGAACGGGCTATGCCTCCCAATTGGAAAAACCGCACGCTTTGGACGGGCGACAACCTTGACATCATGCGGGGCATGAACAGCGCCTCGGTTGACCTGATTTATCTAGACCCCCCCTTCAATTCCAACGCCAATTATGCCGCGCCGATTGGCAGCCAAGCTGCAGGCGCCGAATTCAAGGACACATGGGGGTTGAACGATATCAGCCTCGCTTGGCATGGAATCATCAAACATGAGAATCCAACCCTGTATTCTCTGCTTTCAGCTGTGCGCGAAGGACACAGCGATTCCATGATGGCATATCTGATCTACATGGTTATTCGCATTATTGAAATGCGGCGCATACTTAAAGCAACGGGCTCAATCTATCTGCACTGCGACTCCACAGCCAGCCATTACTTAAAACTCTTAATGGACTGCATTTTTGGGAGCAATAAGTTTCAGGGTGAGATTACGTGGCAGCGCACATCTGCTCATAACGACAAGGTGTTCGGAAGGATAACCGATTCTATTCTGTTTTATGGGGCAAGTCCCAAAGATGTCCCTGCGAACCGCCTGCCTCTTAATTCTGAATATGTAAAAAAATATTACCGTCACAAAGACAAGCGAGGTGTTTATCGAACGGGCGACTTGACGGGGGCGGAGACTAGTTCAGGCGAGTCAGGACGACCCTGGAAGGGATACAATCCTTCCAACTATGGCGGCAGGCATTGGTCTGTCCCCAAAAGCGGGGAATATGCCAAATATATTGATAAGGTTTTAGCCCCTGGTTACCTCGCCATAAGAGGCGTGCATGACCGGCTAGATTTCTTGGATAAACACGATTTAATCCATCATCCGGGGAAAGATGGTTTTCCAAACCTCAAACGCTATCTCGCGCCTGACCAAGGGCAAAAACCCCCGAATCTGTGGACCGATATTCCTCCGTTAAGCGCCTCTTCTAAAGAAAATACGCATTACCCCACGCAGAAACCGTTGAAGCTGGTGGAGCGCATTGTCATGGCGTCTAGCAACTCGGGGGATATTGTGTTTGATCCATTCTGCGGGTGCGCCACCGCATGCATCGCCGCTGAAAACAAACAGCGGGAATGGATTGGCATTGATATCTCGTCCAAAGCCGCCGACTTGGTTGATGATCGCCTGAAAAATGAACTGGGCTTGTTTTATCAATGTATTCGGCGCACCGATATACCAAAACGCACGGACATCGAGATCCCGAAAAAATATAACAGTCCTGAAAACAAAAAACTGCTCTATGGCGAGCAAGGCGGCTACTGCAACGGATGCGGGCAGCACTTCCAAATGCAGAATCTAGAAACAGACCACATCATCCCGCGAAGCAAAGGCGGAACCGATCACATCAGCAACCTGCAACTTCTATGCGGTTCATGCAACAGGCTCAAGGGCGTAAAGTCGCAGGAATATCTGCTCAAATGTCTTACAGATAAAGGATGGATCAAGCAGCGCGAAGCGCGGGGGTAGGGTAGGAAAAAGCACTTGCGAGCGAAGCGCGTAGCGCGAGCCTGCGAGGAAGCCCGCCGACCCCCCCAACTGCCCTTTACCTCTAAAAATAGGATTGTAAAATAAAGCGATTCGGAGAACAAAAAGCGAAACCTGTCCATGAACCCGCCCGAAACGCAAAACCGCCCCCTCTTTGAGGAAAAACAATCACCGCGCGGACTCTTCACGGCAGACTGCGTGGATTTTATGAAATCTATGCCTCGCGGATGCGTGGATCTCACCATAACCTCCCCTCCTTACGATTCGCTCCGCGACTATAAAGGCTATCAATTCAACTTCCACGAAATCGCCAACGGACTCTATAGAATAACCGCGGAAGGCGGCATCGTCGTATGGATCGTCGGAGACCGCATCAACGGAGGACGCAGCCTCACAAGCTTTAGACAAGGACTCTATTTCCAAAAAATAGGATTCAGCATGCATGACACCATGATCTATCAGAAAAAAAATACGCCCTTCATGCGAAGCAACGCCTATACCAACGCCTTTGAATTTATGTTCGTCTTGAGCAAAGGCAGTCCGAAGACCTTCAACCCCCTCAAAGAGAAAACAGTCCGACATGGCTTTGAAATGGTCGTCTATAATAAGGGATCAGACGCGGTCAATAGAAAAAACCTTAAAGAGCTCAAAAAAGAAAAGACCAAAACCAACATATGGTCTTATGCCGTCGGAATGGGCGGAACGACATCGGACAGAATCGCCTTCCAACATCCTGCCGTGTTCCCCGAAAAATTGGCCGAGGATCACATCCTCTCATGGACAAATGAAGGCGAGCTCGTCTTTGATCCAATGTGCGGATCCGGCACGAGCTGCAAGATGGCTCTCTTGAACCGCCGCGAATATATCGGCGTGGATATTTCGGAGGACTATATCCAGCTCGCAAAACAAAGGCTGCGGAGCTGCGTCCGTGTCGCATAGGTGGGTCGCCTGCATCCAAGGCGCAGGGCATCTCCATGAAGGAGGCGCGCCGGAAAGGCGAATCCGAAACTTCAAAACCAACTCCATCGGACTGATTCAAGAAACCCAAGCCGATAAATTTGTCGTCTGGCTCATAGGCAGCAATGAAACATGGACTGTCGCCGCAAGCGGAGTCAAAGAGGTGGATATCCTCAAAACGGGCGATAAATACAAAGAAAAAATCTGCAATATCTGTCATTGCCTTCTGCCTGTCAGCCAATTCGCTAGAAACCAGAACAATAAGCACGGCATCGTCCGCCGTCCCAGCTGCGTGAAGTGCAGAACAGACATTGACAAACGCGCGCCCAAAAGCAGTCAGGCAAAAAAGATGGAAAAAAATCGCCCTCGCCGAGGAGAAACTTTCAAATGCCCGATTTGTCAAAAGAGGTCTATCGTCGGAATCACGGCGAAAATTGTCGCCGATCACGATCATCACACAGGCAACATCCGTGATTTTATTTGCGACAGTTGCAATACAGGTCTTGGCAGATTCAAAAATGGCGAGAATTTTCTCAAAAACGCGATCGCCTATTTGAAAGAAAGAGACAGTCTCAACATCACGAAGGAATCATAATCAAGACTCTTGCGAGCAGGGGGGGTCGGCGGGCTACGCCACGAGTGGCTTCTCGCGGGCTTGCGCTACGCCACGAGTGGCTACGCGCTGCGCCCGCTTCGTTGCGCCACGCCCGCCGACCCCCCAACGCCAAGAGCTCTTTTAAGCGAGGATCGCGCGGAGCAGAACGCCGACCAGCAAGGCAAGACACACGCTTATGAGAATCATATTCACTCTGCACATCCATTCAAGGCGAACGAAACGCGCTTCCATAGAGATTTCTATTTTGGTAAGACGCTCTTCTATGCGCCGCTTCCACGGCTCATCAAGGCTTGTTTCCAGCGCTTCTATGGCGGCGGTGGCTTTGTGATCGCTGACTTTCGCCTCTTTGAGGGCGTCATAGACTGCTACAAGACTCATGATTCATCTCCTCGCGGTTGCATGGATTGTAAAGGCTTTTTTCTGTTTCGGCAATAACGCAAGAGCTCACGCGATGCAGGGGGGTCGGCGGGCTTCTCGCAATCTCGTCTCGCTACGCTCGCCTCGCTTGCTTCGTTGCGCCACGCCCGCCGACTATAGCGGGCTTCGCCCGCTTGGTTTTTCAAGGGGGGCAAGCCCCCCTTGACCCCCCTTCACCTTCAGCTTCTATGCTTTAGTTCCCCCTGGGGCAAATCCAAAATGCCTGTCTATGAAAAAGATGCCTGTCGCGGCAGCGACAAAGATGCCCGCGGCGGCTCGCCGCCCCTTTACTTCAAAACCCAATAGCCCCAAAACACAACCATGATCACCGAAATCGGACATTTTACCCTAACCCTCGCAACCGCGCTCGCCATCGCGCAAATCATCCTCTGCGCCACAAAAAATCCCCCACTCCAAATCGCCCAAAAAATCCAAATCGCCCAACTAACCCTCATCACCGCCGCCGCCCTCACCCTCATCTGCGCCTTCATCCAATCCGATTTCTCCGTCAAAATCGTCACCCTCCACTCCCACTCCACAAAACCCATCCCCTATAAAATCGCCGCCCTCTGGGGAAACCACGAAGGATCCATGATCCTCTGGATCCTCTTCCTCACCATCTTCGCTAGCCCCGCATTCAGAAAAAATCAAGAAAACCCAAACCTCGCCATCAAAACCCTCGCCATCCAAGCCGCAATCATCACAACCTTCCTCGCCTTCACAATCCTAACCTCAAACCCCTTCCTCCGACTCAACCCCGCGCCTCTCCAAGGACTCGGACTCAACCCCATCCTCCAAGACCCCGCCCTCGCAATCCATCCCCCTATCCTCTACGCAGGATATGTCGGATCCTCCATCATCTTCTCCTACGCCGTCGCCCTCCTCTGGACAGGCGACACAAACGCCATCCAACCCTGCATCCGCGCAATCCGATCCTGCGCCCAAATCACTTGGGCGCTCCTCACAGCAGGAATCGCCCTCGGCGCTTGGTGGGCATATCGCGAACTCGGATGGGGAGGATTCTGGTTCTGGGACCCAGTGGAAAACGCCGCCCTCATGCCTTGGCTCCTCGCCACAGCCCTCATCCACGCGAGCATGATGACCGAAAGAAACCACACAGCCCTCTTCCTCACAATAAGCCTCGCAATCCTTACCTTCGCCTTCAGCGTCTTCGGAACATTCTTGACGCGATCCGGAATCCTCATCTCCGTCCATAATTTCGCCGAAGACCCCGCCCGCGGAGCCTTCATCCTCGCAATCCTCGCCGCCGCCCTCTGCGGCGCGCTCGCAACGCTGTCCGCGAGGTGGCAGAAACTCGCCGACAGCCGCAACAAAACCAACTTCGCCGCCGTCAGCCGCGAAACCGCAATCTCTATCCACGCCCTCTTCCTCCTATGCGGATGCGCGACAATCTTCATCGGAACAATCTATCCCGCGATCCTCCAATCGCTCGGCATTGAGCGAATCTCCGTAGGACCGCCCTATTTTGAACGCGCCTTCCTCCCGCTGATGATCCCCATCCTCATCTTAATGCCCATCGCGCCCTACCTCTCTTGGAAAAAAGCGGACGCTCTCGGCGCTCTGCAGAGACTGACCGCCGCCGCCTTCGCCGCCCTCGCCGCCGCGACACTTGTCGGAATCTTCGCCGCGCCCGAAACCGTCATCCCGGCAATCGGCGCGGGATTCGGAATCTGGATCCTCGCCGGCGCGATCAGCAGAATCCTAGACGACCCCCCGCCTATGAGAAAAATGAGAATCCCAATGACCCTCGCCCATGCCGGATTCGGAATCTTCATCCTCGGCGCTGTCGCCACAAGCGCCGCGCAGCGACAGAAAATCGCCAATCTCGCCCCAAATCAACAAACCCGCTTCGCAGGATATGAGATCGTCTTGAAAAATATCCAACCCGTCCAAGAACAAGACCATATCGCATGGCGCGCCGAAATCCATGTCAGCCGAAATGGGGAGCGCATCGCGTCTCTCGCCCCCGAAACCCGAAACTATATCGCCCGCGAAACCATAACCCAAGAAGCCGCTATCGCCACATTGTGGAACCCGCTCGCCGATCTCCATGCCATTCTCGGCACGAAAGGGAAGGGCGAGGCTAGAAAAATCCAACTTTATCTCAATCCCCTCGCGCCCCTCATATGGCTGGGCGCGATCCTTATGACCGCCGGCGGCTTCGCCGCCGCCGTCAGAAAAAAACACAGGCGCGCCCCATGACAAAAAACGCCCGATTTCTCCCAATCGCCATCGCCATGACGAGCGCCCTCGCGCTCGCCCTCGCCCCCGATCCTCGCCAAAATCTCCGCGCCGAAGCGCCGCTCTCAAACGCCGAAAAAGAAAAAACCGCCCGAAACATCATCGCCAAACTCCAATGTCTCGTCTGTCAAGGACAGCCGCTCGCCCAATCCGAAGCGCCCCTCGCTATTGACCTCCGCAGAGTCATACGAAAAAAAATCGCGCGAGGAGAATCCGAAAAACAAATCCTCGCCTTCCTCGTCAGACGATATGGCGAAGCAATCCTCCTGAAACCTCCAATCACAGGCGCGACAATCCCGCTCTGGAGCGCGCCGATTTTTCTCCTCATCTTTGGGAGCGCCGTTTTCTTCCGTTTCGTCAGGCGCGCCAAAAAATCGAAAAACCGAAAAAAACCATCAATCCTTGCGAAATCAAGAAAAATATGACACATAGGGGAACCACGCAAAATGGGGAAACGAAATGAGCAAATCCGATTTCGCGCGGCAAGTCTCCAAAGGCGGAGGAATCACCATCGCCCATCGCGCCGCCAGAATGGGACGAAACCCGAAAACGGGCGAAGCCATCCAAATCAAAGTTTCTAAAACCCTCCGCTTTAAGCCTTCGGCGCAGCTCAAAAAAGCCGCAGGCGCATAAACGCTCCTCTATGACAACCCTCTCTATGACAAGATGACAAATATGGCGCAGAGCGAAAATCTCGCCGCGCTCATCGCCAAAAAGGGAAAGGGCGGGCGATTCCCTAAACCCTTCCATGAAACCCGCGCCAACGACATGCTCCAAAGGCTCGCGGAGAAAAACAACGCCCTCGCCCCCTTCCTCCATGAGCCGTCCATCCGAGAATTGCTGCGCGGAATCTTCGGAAACTCCGAATTCCTTTCGGGAATCATAGAGCGAGACCCCGATCTCTGCGCGGCGATCCTCGCCAAGACGCCAGAGCGGACGCTCGCCAAACTCCAAGACGACACCAGTCAAGCCGCGAAAGCCTCAACCATCCATGAGGCGATGCGGGGTCTCCGCCGCGCCAAAACCGAAATCGCGCTTCTGACCGCCATCGCCGATATCTCCGAAATATGGACGCTGGACGCCGTGATGCGCGCGCTCTCAACCTTCGCCGATCGCGCGATCCAAAGCGCCGTCCAATGGCTCCTCGCTGACGCCAAGCGAAAGGGCGAAATCAAAAATGACGAACCCGAAAAAAGCGGGCTTGTCGTCCTCGCCATGGGGAAACTCGGCGCGCGAGAACTCAATTATTCCAGCGATGTGGATATCGTCCTCTTCTACGATCCTAGAGCCGCCGCTCTCCGAGCCGCCGCTCTCCGAAAAAACGCCAAGCCTGAGCGCTTCTATCCCGATCTCGCCAAAGGCTTGGCGCGACTCCTTCAGGAAAAAACTCAAGATGGATATGTCTTCCGCTTAGATCTCCGCTTGCGCCCCGATCCCAGCGCCACCGCCGCCGCCGTTTCGCTCCCCGCCGCCTTGGATTACTACCAAAATCTCGGACAGCATTGGGAGCGCGCCGCCTATATCCGCGCTAGACCTGTCGCCGGAAGCCTCAAACAGGGACGCCAATTCCTCAACGAGATCCGCCCCTTTGTCTGGCGAAAATATCTAGACTATGCCGTCATTGAAGACATGCATGCCATGAAGCGCCAAGTGGAGCGGCAGCCCAAATCCAAAAGCGCCGCATCCTCCATCCTTGGACTGGACATCAAAAGAGGCGCCGGCGGAATACGCGAAATAGAATTCTTCGTCCAAACGCAGCAACTGATCACAGGCGGACGCGATCCGCAACTCCGCCGCGCCGGACTGCGCGACATGCTCGGACGGCTGACCGCGCGACAATGGATCTCCAAAAGCGCCGCCCGCGACATGAACGCCGCATACCAATTCCTCAGACGAACCGAGCATCGTCTCCAAATGATCCATGACGCCCAAACGCACGCCATCCCCAAAGACGAAGACGGACTTAAACATCTCGCCCTCTTCCTCAACTATCCCAATGCGAGAGGTTTCGCCGCCGATCTCGGCAGCCATCGCCAAAAAGTCTCAGACCATTACGCCGCCCTCTTCGCCCGATCCCCGTCCCTCGCCCGAAACGGCGAAGCGCTCCTCTTCACAGGCTCGGACGAAGACCCCGAAACCATCCAAACCCTCGCCTCTATGGGCTTCGCCAATCCCAAAAATGTCGTCCGCGCCGCGCAGAGCTGGCACGCCGCAAGACTCCCCGCCACAAACTCTCCAAAATCCCGCCAAAGCCTCACAAGACTCATGCCCAAACTCCTAGAAAATCTCGCCGACACCGCCGAACCCGATCAGGCAATCCTCCTCTTTGACCGATTCCTTAAACAACTCCCCGCCGCCGACCAACTCTTCTCCCTCCTTGAAAGCCAGCCCGCGCTCCTCCGACTCCTCTGCGATATCTGCGGAACCGCCCCCAGACTCGCCAAACAACTCGCCCGATACCCCCAAATGATAGAAGCCCTCCTCGCTAGAGCCGATCTGACAACCCAAGACGCTATGCGAAACGCCCTCGCCCGCCAAGTGGAAAACGCCAACCTCCTAGAAGATAAAATCGCCGCCATCCAGCGCTTCGCCACAGAACAGCGCTTCCGAACAGGCGCCGCCATCTTGCGCCGAACATGCGATTTTAGAGAAGCCGGCAAAGCCTACGCCGATTGCGCCGAAACCGTCATCGCTGTCCTCAAAAAGACCGTGATGGAGGAGCGCCAAAAACAACGCCGAAAAGATGACGCCCTCCGCGCCGAAAATATCGCCATCCTCGCTTTGGGGAGATTGGGCGCGGAAAGCATGTCGGACGCCTCCGATCTAGACCTCGTCTTCCTCTATCAAAACCCCAAAACATCCCAAGCCTCAAAAGACTCCTCCGCCCCCGCCGCCTATGCCCGATGGGCGCAAGCCTTCGTCTCCGCTTGCGCCGCGCCAAGCGCCGCAGGCAAACTCTACGATGTGGATATGCGGCTGCGTCCGTCAGGACGCGCGGGGCCAGTCGCCCTCGCGCTTCAGCAATTCCTCCACTATCAGCGCCAAGAAGCCGAAACTTGGGAGCATATGGCGCTCGTCTCCGCGAGAACTGTCGCCGCCGCTCCAAACCTCAAAAAAACCATAGATGACGGAATCAAAGACATCCTCGTCCAACCCCGCGATCCGCGAAAAATCGCCGCCGATATCGCCCGTCTCCGAAAAAGAATCGCCAAAGCCTATCCGCCAAAATCTCAGTGGGACATCCGTTTCCAATATGGCGGAATCCGAGACGCCGATTTCTTGCGGCAATATCTCATCCTTATCCACGCCCATCAGCATCCCGATCTGATCGGAAAAAATCCCAACCAAACGCTCCAAGAAATCGCCCGCCGCGATCTTCTCGCGGAAAAGAAAATCCAATCCCTCATCAAAGCCCATCAACTCTATGAAACGCTCACGCAAATCCTATGTCTCTGCCTGGACGGAATCCTCGCCCCCGACACCGCGCCCAAATCTCTCCTCGCCCTCCTCGCAAGCGCCGCAGGCATGAAAGACTTCCAAACCCTCCATAAAACCCTCGCCCAACGACAGAAAGACATCCATCAACTCTTCGCCGAAATCATCGGCGAAGAAGCCTAATCTCCTAAAAATAAAAAGGAGACGGATTCTCAAACCTCCCGCGTAGTAAAGAGTGATAGGGCAAAAAAGGAACCAACTATGCCGACCGCCGCAAAAAAAGCGAAAAATAGCCAAGACGAAAATCTTATGATCGCCATCGCCCATGGCGACCAAAACGCCTATGCCGCGCTGATGAATAGATATCTCGCCCCGATCCACGCCCTCGCCCGCCGAATGACAGGCGACCCCATCCTCGCCGAAGATATCGCGCAGGAAAGTTTCCTCCGAATCTGGAAGAGCGCCCGCAGCTTCTCCCCAAAAGCCGGAACGCCCAAAATATGGATCTCCGCCATCGCCATCAATCTTTGCAGAGACGCGAACCGAACCCGAAAGCGCCGATATGAAGACCCTGACGCGCTCCTCGCTATCCCCGATCCCCGCGAAAACGTCCTCGCCCAAATGGAAATCCGCGAGCGCGAAAAATCCGTCCGAAAAGCCCTGCAAGAACTCCCAGAACGACAGCGCGAAGCCGTCATTCTCTTCTATGACTGGGAGATGAAACAGGCGCAAATCGCCCGAACCCTCCATCTCAGCATAGAGGCGGTGGAATCCCTCCTCGCGCGCGCGAAAAAAAATCTGCGCCGAAAACTCCAACATATCCTCCATCTTGAAAAAGCGCCGCAGACTCATCGCGCCGCGAAGGGTTAGACCATGAGCGGAATCCTCAAAAATCCCAACAGACCCCATGACGCCATCTCTTCGCTGATGCGAGAGACGTCTAATGTCCCGCCCCCTTCGGAGGCGCTCAAGGCGAGAATCCTCAGGCAAGTCCAAGCGGAAAAATCCCCCGCTCCCGCCCCTCTCGCCGCCCTCCGCTTCCGCGCGCCCGCGCCAAACTTTTGGACGCGCGGCGCTCTCTTGGCGGCGTCTTTTCTGCTCGGAGTCGCGCTTCAGGCAGCCGGCGCGATGCCCTTCGCCGAAGAGCCTGATAATCTCCCCTTCCTCCTCTTTGACGAGGCGGAGCGATCCCCTGTCGGTTTCATCGCGGATGCGCTGAATCCGTCAGACCCGCTGGAACTCTAAAACCCTCAAAAACCCTCAACCAAGGAGAAAAACCATGACCGACATCAATCCCGCAGATCCGCAGAGGAAAAAAGAACGCCGTCAGAAATGGATTCTTGGCGGACTCATTGTGTCGTTGGCGATCAATCTTTTTGTCGTTGGCGCTTACGCGACTTTCCGCATCGGCTCCCATCGGGGCTTTGGCGGAGAGATGCGCGCCATTGTCCATGCCGTGCCTGATGACGCGCGCAAGGAACTCCGAAAGAAATTCAGGGCGCGGCGCGGCGAGATGCGAGACCTCCGCGATATGGCGTCTCGTGAGACAGCGGGCGCTTTGAAGAATCTCGCCGCCGCGCTTCGGCAAGAGTCGTTTGATAAGGATGCTGCCGCCGCCATTTTGGATCGGGCGCAATCGCGGGTTGTGGATTCTGGCGAGCGCGTTTTGCGGAGGGGCTGGGGCGATGTCGTGGATATTCTTGGAGGCTTGAGTCTTGAGGAGCGGCGCGAGCTTGCTGAGGCTCTTGGCGAGGCGAGCGAGGAAATCGGCGAGAGGCGTAAGAGGTGGCAGGAGCGCCGCCGCGAGCGCCGAGATCGTTAACGGCTAGGATTGAATCTCCCGTAAAGGGGGGTCAAGGGGGGCTAGCCCCCCTTGAAAAAAGGGGGTTCGGGGGAATCCCCCCGAAAGCGCGTGGGTGGGTGGGAAAAAAGCATTTGCGAGCGAAGCACGCGAAGCGAGCAAATGCGACCCACCCACGCGCCCCCTGCTCGCAAGAGTCATAGGCGGGCTATGCCCGCCTTGTTTTTTCGCGGGGGGTGTCGCACCCCCCGCACCCCCCTGCTCGCTTGAATAAATGAGAAGCGGGGGATATAATACAATGAATATCCGCTAGAAACATTGGAGGGCAGGCAAAATGGCAGAAGAAAGGAATTATTGGCTACATAGGATTAAGCATGAGCGAGAGGCATCTGTGCCTCTTTTGAATGAAGGCAGCATTCTGACCATCGGATTTGGGCATCAATCTCTTTCAACGCAATCCTTTATTGCCGAGATTTTGGCGAGTGAATCCGAGGACAAGAGAGAAGAGTTGTTTCGCAGGAAGATTAAAGAGGCGTATGTTGAATTCCGAAGATGGGCATGGGGGCTGTGGTATTTTCTCGCTGATTTCAAAAAGGGAGATTGCGTTTTAGTTCCAAGTCCCTATGGACATGAATTTTCAATTTATGAGCTGGTTTCGGGCCCACATCCGATTTCCAATTTGGACGCTTCTGAGTCTAGCGCTCTAAGTAATCTCGGTTTGGAGATTCGAGATGGCAAGCTCTATAGAAGCGATAAACAGTTTGATCTTGGGTTCTATTGGAAAGTGAGCACCATCGCCAAAGGAATCTCAAAATGGGATTATGCAGATGCTGCTCTCACGGCAAAGATGAAGAGTAAATGGGTAAATCTCTTCGTGAATAATGTAAAAGACAGCATTGAAGAGGCGCTGGCTAGATTTAGGGAAAGCAGACCTACAAGACTCTCAGAGGAGTTGCTTGAAGAGCTGGCCAACCCGGTTCTGAATTGGATAGTGAAGAATCTCAATCCCAAAAAGTTCGAGAAACTTGTTGCTCTTTACTTAAAGAAAATCGGAGCGACAGCGGTTGATATGCCTCCACAGAACAAAGGGGATAAAACGGGTGATGCCGATGTTGTCGCAATTTTTGAACCAATGAAGCACGTTATTTACGTGCAGGTTAAGTTTTTCCCAAGAAACACGGAAACCGACGAAGAGGCTGTTAAACAGGTGAGTGATTACAGGAAAGATCAACAAGATGATGACTCTTCTTTCTCTGCTTGGGTTATAAGCTCGGCAAACGCTTTTACTGAAGATTGCCGCAAACTTGCCGAGGAGGAAGGGGTATTTCTGATTAACGGCATGGAATTTGTAAAAATGCTCTTGAAAGCGGGAATACCGCCAGAAGAGCTATTATAGTTCCTGCGAGCAAGAGGGTAGGCAGGCTACGCCACGAGCGGTTTCTCGCAGGCTTGCGCCCGCCGACCCCCCGCCTCGCTTGATCTCATGCAAGAAGGGTAAGCATATGGACATGATCTATGGAGAGCGCTAAAATCAAACAATGCCTCGCGCAAGGGAAAGCCACATTCTACAGGAAGCTGCAGAAAGCTACGGAAAGGGCAAAAATGTCTGATGACGCGAAAATAGCCTCTCTCGGAAAAGATAGAGACGAAGAAATCCGCAAAAACTACGAGGCATTCAAAAAAATGCTCCCCAAACTTCTCAAGGAGTATCGCAACCAGCACGCTCTGCTGCGCGGGGAAAAACTGATCGCCGTTTATTCCACAGCCCTAGACGCCGAGCGCACAGGAAAACTCCTTTATGATGACGATATCTTCTCCGTGCAGGAAATCACCGATGTCCCTGTAGACCTAGGCTTCTATTCGCATGTCGTGCCTGTCGGGTAACTGCCAAAAAGGGACAGGGGCTATTCTGACCGTTGTTATCTCTGAGCCGAAAATCATTTCTGACCTCGCCCAAAAAAAAGACGCCTCTCCTATGCGGACTCCGCCCAAAGGCATGAGACCTTATCGCGGCTTATTGGATACAGGAGCCTCTCGCACATGCATCTCTCCAAAAGTCGCCGAAGAGGTCGGGTTGCAAGCCAGGGGCATGATGGAGATGGTCTCGGCATCCGGAACGACCCCAAGACAACAATATCTCTTCGCTCTCGGGCTGCCTATGGGGACGGGCATTAACCCGTCCGGGGAAGAGGAGGGCAGAATCCTTTTCCCCTTTCCTCCAATTGAGGGATTGGACTTTGACGCGGGAAGAAATCTCCCCTTTGACGTTCTTGTAGGCATGGACATTATCATGCATGGGTCTCTCAAGATTGATTTTGACGGACATTTTAGCTTCTGCTTCTAGCGAGATGACCCTGCCGCCTCGCCCCCCGCATCGCAAGAATGGTTGCGAGACAGAGAGAAAACCGCTAGGCTCGCTGTATTCTAGGGAGAGAAACAGGGAGACAATCCATGAGCCTTGTCGCAGTCTATGACGCTCTCAGAGCCGCCAATGTGGATCAAACCAAAGCCACAGAAGCCGTCAAAGCCATAGAAACCAGCCTAGACGAGCCATGGAAGCGTAGAATGGAAGACCGCATCGCCAAAGTGGAAGCCGATATCGTCTTGTTGAAATGGATGGTCGGAACCCTCATCGTTCTTGTCATGGCAA
Organism: uncultured Alphaproteobacteria bacterium; assembly: GCA_958296285.1. Taxonomy (GTDB): domain Bacteria; phylum Pseudomonadota; class Alphaproteobacteria; order JAPOUT01. The sequence continues at coordinate 1,648,362 of OY282459.1, read as the reverse complement.
ATCTAACCCTGACAGGCGCTATCCTGATTAATCTCGCCTCCTAATCCCCACAAGCCCCCCCGCATCGCAAGAACTCTTGCGAGACAGAGAAAAAACCGCTAGACTCTCGCTATCTCCCCATATCACAGGGAGATAAACAGGGAGACAATCCATGAGCCTTGTCGCAGTCTATAACGCCTTCAAAGCCGCTAACGTGGATGACGATAAAGCCACCGCAGCCGTAGAAGCCCTGGAAACCAACCGAGACGAACAACGTCTGCGGCGAATAGAAGACCGCATCGGACAAATGGATGACCGCATCGGAAAAGTGGAAGAACGCATCGGAAAAATGGAAGAGCGCATCGGAAAAGTGGAAGACCGAATCATAGTGGTGGAAGAGCGCATCAGAAAAGTGGAAGAGCGCATCGGAAAAGTGGAAGACCGAATCATAGCAGTGGAAAACAAAATCCATGAACTCCAAGACGAAATGCATAGGGAAATCGGGGAAATCCGAATCCATATGGCACGGCTGGAATGGATGGGCAGAGCAAATATGATCCTCAACACCGTCTGCCTGCTCCTCATAACAGGAGTCTTGCTCCGCGCAATCCTCGCCTGAAAGAACGCCGACAGTGAACCTAGACTTCTCAGACGACCAAAAAATCCTCCGCGATCAAACGCGCAAAATGCTCGCCGACCATTGCCCGCTCACGGCAGTCCGCGAAATCCTGGAATCCAACAAAACGCACAACACCAAACTCTGGAACCAACTCGCCAATATGGGACTCCTCGGCGCCGCAATCCCCGAAAAATACGGCGGAACCAATATGAATATGCTGGAACTCTGCGTCATCGCAGAAGAACTCGGACGCGCGCTCGCACCCGTCCCCTTCTCCTCTAGCATCTATGTCGCCGCAGAAACCCTCAAAGCCACGCAAAACGAAAACGCCAAAAAACATTGGCTCCCTAAACTCGCCTCAGGCGAGGCTATCGGAACCTTCGCCTTCTCCGAAAAAGCCGGCGCGCCAACCTTCGCCAACACAAATACAGCCTTTGACGGACATAAACTCTCAGGAACAAAAATGCCCGTCCCCGACGGAATGAGCGCGAACTTCGTCATCACAACCGCCAAAAATAAAAAAGACCAAGCCGTCATCATCCTCGCCGATGCCAACACGCCAAACGTCAAGCGCCAAAATGTCAGAACAATAGACCCAAGCCGAAAATACGCCACAATCACCTTCCACGACGCGCCCGCCGAAATCCTCGCCGAAGGCGACAAAGCCGAAGAAATGATGGACAGAATCCTCAACCGATCCGCCGTCCTCTTCGCCTTTGAGCAACTCGGCGGCGCGGACGCAGCCCTGGAAATGGCCCAAACTTACGCTAGAGAACGATTCGCTTTCGGCAGACCCATCGGATCCTTCCAAGCCATCAAACATAAACTCGCCAATATCTACGTCAAAAACCAACTCGCCCGATCCAACTGCTATTACGCCGCTATGACGCTCGGAAGCCAAGAAGAAAGCGCCGACCTCGCCATCGCCGCCGCAACCGCCAGAATCAGCGCGTCAGACGCCTTCATCTTCGCCGCCCAAGAAAACGTCCAAACCCATGGCGGAATCGGATTCACATGGGAATCCGATTGCCAACTCTTCTATCGCCGCGCTAGAACACTCTCTCTCGTCATCGGCGCGCAGCGAAGGTGGAAAGAGAGACTCGTCCGACTCCTAGAAATGAAAAACGTCGCATAAGGAGAACCATCATGCACCTCAACGACACACCCCAAGAAGCCGCCTTCCGTAAAAAAGTCCGCGACTTCCTCAATCAAAACGCCAAGCCCAAAGACGCCGACAATCTCAAAGCCGCGCGCGCCGAAACCCGAGAGTCCGAAGCCGATGGACTCGCCAGAGCCAAAAAATGGCAGAAGAAAAAAGCCGCCGCAGGATACGCCGCCATCACTTGGCCCAAAGACTATGGAGGCATGGGCGGTACCGCCATACAATCCGTCATCTACAATCAGGAAGAAGCCAAATATCATCTGCCGCGAGGATATTTTGAAATCGGACTCGGCATGTGCATCCCAACCCTCATCGCCTATGCCGACAAGGAAACCCTGACGCGATACGTCAAACCCGCCCTTTATGGCGAGGAAATCTGGTGTCAGCTCTTCTCAGAGCCCGCGGCGGGATCGGATGTCGCAGGGATACGAAGCCGAGTCAAGCGAGACGGGGACGATTGGATCTTGAACGGGCAGAAGGTTTGGACTTCGGGCGCGCATTTCTCCGATTACGGCATCATTGTCGCGCGATCCGATCCTGATCAGCCGAAGCATCGCGGCTTGACCTTCTTCTTCTTGGATATGCATGCGCCGGGCGTGGAGGTGCGTCCGATCAAGCAGATGTCGGGAGGCAGCAATTTCAACGAGGTCTTCTTTAATGATGTCCGGATTCCTGACAGTCAGAGGCTCGGCGAAGTCGGCGAGGGCTGGAAGGTCGCCTTGACGACCTTGATGAATGAGCGTCTCGCGGTCGGCATGGGCGAGAGCGCCGATGCCGGCGATCTGCTGGAGATCGCCCGCGATCTGGAGACCGAGAATGGGCCTGCCGTCAAAGACGCGCACATTCGCGCCAAGATCGCCGAGTGGTATGCGGAGAGTCAGGGCTTGAAATATACCAAGATGCGGACGCTCACCGCTCTTTCCAAGGGCGAGACGCCGGGGCCGGAGAGTTCCATCATTAAGATTGTTTCGGCGCGGAAGATGCAGGACATTGGCGCTTTCGCGATGGAGATGCAGGATATGGCAGGGGTTGTCAGTGATGGGGAGTTGTCGCCTTTTGGGGCGGCGTTTCAGCAGCAGTGGATTTGGGCGGCGGGCTTTCGGATTGCTGGCGGGACGGATGAGATTTTGCGGAACATTGTTGCGGAGCGTGTTTTGGGGATGCCTGCGGACATTCGGGTTGATAAGGCGAAGCCGTTTCGGGATTTGCCGACGGGGCGCTGACGGGCTTGACATGCTCCCGTTAAGGGGGGTTTGGGGGGCTAGCCCCCCAAGAAAAGAGGGGGTTCGGGGGGGAATCCCCCCCGAAAGCGCGTGGGTGGGTGGGAAAAAAGCATTTGCGAGCGAAGCAACGCGAAGCGAGCAAATGCGACCCACCCACGCGCCCCCTGCTAGAGGAGCTTTTGCCGATAAAATGTGCTATAATCTTGACGATAGATGATGGAGGAGAATGATGTCTCTTGTAGAAGTTTATGACGCTTTCAAGGCGGCGAATGTCCCTGACGACAAGGCGACAGCGGCGATTCGCGCTCTTGAGACAGATAGAGACGCCGAATGGAAGCGGAGCGTGGATACGCGCCTTTCCTCGTTGGATGATCGGTCGGTGAGCATAGAGGCTCGCGTGGGGCGTGTGGAGGCTCGCGTGGGGCGTGTGGAGGATCGGTTGGGGCGTGTGGAGGATCGGCTGACGAACTTGGAAGCTCAAGTGGGGCGTATGGATGAACGGTTGGGGAACTTAGAGGTTCGCATGGGGCGTGTGGAGACGGTTCTTTGGATTCTTGTCGTGATGATTCTGCCTTTGCTTATCAAGTCTTTTTGGGGCTGATCTTGTGGAGTTCCCGTTGCCCTGCTCGCATGGCTTCATCTTGATTGGTAGCGAAAAGCTCGTATTATTGAAGCACAAGAAGGGCTAGGGGCAAGACATGTCTGCTAACAAAAAAACGCTTGTTGAACTTTTGAAAAGAATCCGCAGGGATATTTTATCTGGCCGCTATGATGACAAGAAAGAGGCCATGGTAAAATCCGGGATTATTGAACCTATTCTCCGATCTTTAGGATGGAATACGGAGGACATGGAACAAGTAGAGCTGGAATACTCTCTTAGGAATGAAAGCGGAGGAAGGGGGGATGTAGATTATGCTCTGCTTGATAGAGGCAACCTTTTTGTCGTCATTGAAGCGAAGGCGTATAAAAGAGCTGGTGGCGCTGAGCCACAGCTTTTCGGATATGTTTATGATGCTGGAGCGCTTCTAGCTCTCCTTACGGATGGAGGAGAATGGCGAGTATATCTCACCTTTAGGACAGGCGGATACAAAGAAAGATTGGTACGCAACATCAACATCGTTAACAGTGAGCCAGAAGAGTCGGCAGAGTATCTATGGCGGTATCTGAGCCATCAAGAGGTTATCTCCCAACGTGCTCAAAATAATGCCCGACAGGATCTTGAAGAAAGGACAAACCGTGAGGAAGCCCGTAGAACTATTCCTGACGTTTGGAAGGAGATGGTTGAGAAGGAAACCACGTCAATTATTGATGAGCTTATTGATGAAGTTGCTAAAAGGGTTGGCAATGCGCCGAGCAGGGAGGATATCGTAAATTTTTTGAAGAGTTTGAGGCCTCAGCCCTCATCGCAACCCTCTGCTCCATTGACTGAGGCAAGAGTCTTTTCACCACGAAAAATAGACAGGCCAGGTGTTGCTCAAGAAGAAGGACAGATCTTCTACATCCTCTGGAATGAAAAACACATTCATAGGCAAGTCGTCGACGCCTTCGTGGAAATTCTTCGGCGTCTTGACAATGAGATTCCAAACTTCATGGAGCAATTTGCTCTCAGACTTCGTCGTCGAAGAACCAACTGTCCTCGGCGTGAGAAGCAAGACCATTTCCGGCAACCTAGACAAATCGGAGATTGGCATATGGATACACACAGTAGCACTCAAGATAAGGTAATATTCTTGATGGAGGCTTGTAAGGTTGCAGGAATTGAGTATGGCAAAGATTTGATTGTTAACTTTCCTTCTCGTCAAAAATAAAGCCCGAGCATCAAGCTATGCCGGCAGGGGGGTCGGCGGGCTTCTCGCAGGCTTGCCCTTCGGGCTACGCCTGCTTCGTTGCGCCACGCCCGCCGACCTTTCGGGGGTTTCCCCCGAACCCCCTTTTTTCAAGGGGGGCTAGCCCCCCTTGACCCCCCTCTTTTGGAGACAACATGACTAATCCCAAACCCCAAAACATCAACGTCCTCGGATTGATGTCCGGTACATCCCTAGACGGCATAGACGCCGCTATCCTCCAAACCAACGGAACAACCATCGCAAACCCCGGCAAAACCCTCTTCCTCCCATACAGCAAAACCACACGCAAAACTCTCCACAAACTCATCAAAACAACCCCACAACACAATCCAAAACTCCTCGACCACGCAGAAAAAACCATCACAAAACGACACGCCAAAACCATCAAAAAAATCCTCAAAAACCAAAAAATAAAACCCATCCTTATCGGATTCCACGGACAAACAATCCACCACAACCCCCAATCCCAACAAACAACCCAAATCGGAAACCCTCAACATCTCGCCAACCTCACAAAAATCAACGTCATCGCAGACTTCCGACAAAACGACATCAAACACGGCGGCGAAGGCGCGCCCCTCGCACCCCTCTACCATAACGCCCTCGTCAAACGAGACAAAATCGCCGAACCATGCGCCATCATCAATATCGGCGGAGTCGCCAATATCACCTACATCCACAAAAACAAAATCCTCGCCTTTGACACAGGGCCAGGAAACGCCCTCCTCAACGATTGGTGCCTCCAACACACAGGAAAACCTCTTGACCAAAACGGAAAACTCGCCGCCATAGGCGAAGCAAAAGAAAAAACCGTCACGGAATATCTCCAAAATCCCTATTTCCAAAAAACTCCCCCAAAATCCCTGGACAGAAACACTTTCTCCCTAACGCCCGTCCAAAACCTCTCCCCCGAAAACGGCGCCGCCACACTAACCCTCCTCACCGCCAAAACTATCGCCGCAGCCCAAAACTATCTCCCCGTTGAGCCAAAACAATGGATCATCACAGGCGGCGGACGACATAATCCATCCCTCATCAAAATCCTCCAAAATACCCTCGCCAAACCACTCAAAACCGCCGAAGAAATCGGATGGAACGGCGATATGATGGAAGCCCAAGCCTTCGCCTATCTCGCCGCAAGAAGCCTCGCCAATCTCCCAATCTCCCTCCCCTCAACAACAGGCGCGCCCAAACCACTCACAGGCGGAAAACTCTACAAACCCCAATAAACCCTAACCCATAAAACCCAAATCCATCCGCCTCAAGGAAGACCACCGCCGCGCTTCTCCCGAGACTTCTCTAAACGCTCATGCAGATAAGCCCGAGCCTCCCGCGTAATCTCATCAACCCGATCATCAAAATTATGATCGCCCCCCGCAATCACCTTCTGACGTATCTCCACAACCTTCTGACTCTTCAGATGCTCCACAAGAGAACGAACAGAACGAAGATCCGCAACCTTGTCCTCATCGCCATGCAGAACAAGTCCAGCAGCAGGGCAGGGCGCTAAAAAACTAAAATCATAGAGATTCGCAGGAAGCGAAACCGAGACAAAAGCATTCACCTCAGGACGCCGCATCAGCAACTGCATCCCAATCCACGCCCCGAAAGAATGCCCCAAAACACAGCATTGCAAAGGATTCGCATGGTAGGATTGAAGCCAGTCCAACGCCGCCGCCGCATCCGACAACTCCCCAGAGCCATTGTCAAAAACACCCTCGCTCCGACCAACCCCCCGAAAATTAAATCGCAAAACCGCGAAACCCATCCGCGCTAATGATTGAAAAAGACCCTCCACCAACGGCGCGCGCATCGTGCCGCCTGACCGCGGATGCGCATGCAAAACCAACCCGATCGGAGGGCCAGACGCGCTCCGACCCTCATAAAGACGACCATCGCCATCCGAAGGATGATGATAATCGCCCTCTAAACGCCCCGCAGGACCATTAAAAATTACATCCGCCATGTCCCAATCGCGCTAGCCTCCCTTGACAATAGATGATCGCGCTGTCCCGCGCCCCCCTAAAACTTGACTAAAAAAGTCAACTATCCTAGAAATATCCCACATCACTATAGCACAAAAAGGCGGAAAACTATGAGACTAGGAACACGCGGACATTACGCCGTTCTCGCTATGACCGATCTCGCGAAACGCGCCGATCACGCCCCGATCTCTATCGCAGGAATCGCCCAGCGACAGCAAATCCCGCTCGCCTATCTGGAACAGATTTTCGTCCGACTCAGACAGGCCGGACTCATTGAAAGCGTCCGAGGCGCGCGCGGAGGATACCGTCTGACCCGACTCCCCAATGACATACGAATCTCCGAAATCGTCCTCTCGGCAGGCGAGCGCTTCAAGACAACCGCCTGCCGCGAAGACGGCATTCTCGCCTGCATGGGCAGAGAAGATCGCTGCGCCGCCCATCATCTCTGGGCAGGGCTGGGACGGCATATTCTGGATTATCTCAAAAATAGACGCCTCAGCGATCTTGTCTCGGAAAGGCGATCCGCATGACCTATCTGGACTACAACGCCGGCGCGCCAATACGCCCCGAAGCCCTCCGCGCAGCCCAAACCGCCATCAGCCACGGCGGAAATCCCTCATCCCCCCATGAAGCAGGGCGCAGGGCGCGCGAAATCATAGAAGAAGCCCGCGACAAAATCGCCGCCCTCCTCCATGCCGATGCGGAACATGTCATTTTCACGAGCGGCGGGACGGAAGCGAATCATCTCGCTTTCGGTCTTGCTCACGCCGCCGCCGCCAAAACGGCGATTGTTTCGGAAATAGAGCATCCGTCTCTCCTCAAAGCCGCCCAAATGTCAGGGCTGGAGATTCTCACTGTCGCCCCCGACAAAAACGGAATCGTCTCGGCAGAACCTCTTCAAGCCACGCTCGCCCAAAAAGACGCGCCTTGTTTCGTCTCCGTCATGCTCGCCAATAATGAGACCGGCGCATTGCAGCCTGTCCGTCAGATCGCCCAAATCGTCCGCGAGGCGGGCGGCATCTTTCATACGGACGCAGCCCAAGCCGCCGACCGAATCCCCATGGATATCCAATCGCTCGGCGCGGACGCCGTCTCCTTGTCAGGGCATAAGATCGGCGCGCCTTCGGGCATCGGCGCTCTTGTCTTGGCGCGAGACTTGCCGCTCAAACCCCTGCTTCATGGCGGCGGACAGGAGCGGTCTTTGCGCGCCGGAACGGAAAATCTCGGCGGAATCGCGGGATTCGGCGCAGCCGCCGAAAGCGCCGCCGACCTCAAAGATCAGACGCGCATCCAATCTCTCCGCGACCGCATGGAAGAGATCATCAAAAACGCCGACCCCAATGCCGTCATTTTTTCAGAAAACGCGCCGCGTCTGCCGAACACATCCGCCTTCGCCCTCCCTTCCATCACGGCGCAGGCTTCGCTTATCCGCTTTGATTTGGAAGAGGTCCGCTTATCGGCAGGATCGGCTTGCTCAAGCGGGAAAATCGCCCCCTCTCATGTCTTGGCGGCGATGGGCGCTCCCCCTCGCATCGCCGCTTCGGCGCTTCGCGCAAGTCTCGGCTGGAACTCGTCAGAAGAGGATGTGGAACGGTTCGGCGAGGCGATCCGAAAAATCCTCCATCACGAAAACAGACGCGAGGCCGCAGAATGAGCCGCATAGAAGCCCAAACGCGCGAAACCGCCGAAGCCCTCGGGGAAAACTACAAATACGGCTTCATAACCCAACTAGAGGTGGATAAAGCCCCCAAGGGCTTGAGCGAGGAAATCGTCCGTCTCATCTCCGCCAAAAAGCGCGAACCCAAATGGCTCTTGGAGTGGCGCCTTAAAGCCTATGCCCGATGGAAGACCATGACGCCGCCATCTTGGGCAAAAATCTCTCATCCCCCGATTGACTATCAGGAGCTGCATTATTACGCCGCGCCAAAATCCCAAAACGCGCCGAAAAGTCTGGATGAGGTGGATCCCGAACTCCTCCGCGCTTATGAGAAACTGGGCGTCCCTTTGATGGAGCGCGAGCGCCTCGCCGGAGTCGTCTCGTCCAATGTCGCTGTGGATGCCGTCTTTGACTCCGTCTCTGTCGCCACGACATTCAAAGACGCCCTCGCCGAAAAAGGAATCCTCTTCTGCTCCTTCTCGGAAGCCGTCCGCGAGCATCCGGAGATCGTCCGCGCCTATCTGGGAAGCGTCGTCCCGCAAGGCGACAATTATTTCGCCGCCCTCAACGCCGCCGTCTTCTCAGACGGATCTTTCGCCTATATCCCCCCCAATGTCCGATGCCCGATGGAACTCTCAACCTATTTCCGAATCAACGAAGCGAAGACAGGACAGTTTGAGAGAACCCTCGTCATCGCCGACAAAGGCTCTTATGTCAGCTATCTGGAAGGCTGCACCGCGCCAACGCGCGAAGAGAATCAACTGCACGCCGCGGTCGTGGAACTTGTCGCTCTCCAAGACGCCGAAATCAAATACTCCACCGTCCAAAACTGGTATCCGGGAGACAGAGACGGAAAGGGCGGAGTCTATAATTTCGTCACCAAACGCGGCGACTGCCGCGAGAAAAACGCCCATATCTCTTGGACGCAGATTGAGACAGGCTCCGCCATCACTTGGAAATATCCAAGCTGCGTCTTGCGCGGAGACGGAAGTTCGGGCGCCTTCTATTCGGTCGCCATCTCCAACAACAAACAGCAGGTGGATTCAGGGACGAAAATGATCCATCTCGGAAAAAATACCAAAAGCCGAATCATCTCCAAAGGCATATCGGCAGGGCAATCCTCCAACGCCTATCGCGGACTCGTCCGCGTTCATCCCAAAGCCGAGAAGGCGCGGAACTTCACCCAATGCGATTCTCTCCTCTTGGGGCCAGACGCATCCGCCCATACGATCCCCTATATTGACGCGGGAAATCCCTCATGCCAGCTGGAGCATGAAGCCACAACGGCCCGAATCTCCGAAGACCGACTCTTCTATTGCCGTCAGCGAGGACTCTCGGAAGACGACGCCATCGCCCTCATCGTCAATGGATTCTGCCGCGAAGTGCTGCAGAAACTCCCAATGGAATTCGCCGCCGAAGCCCAAAATCTTCTCGGCTTGAGCCTGGAAGGGAGCGTCGGCTAGAGACAGAACCATGACGACCCCGCTCCTAACGCTGGACAATCTCCATGTCGCCGTGGAAGGAAAGCCCATCCTCAATGGGCTTCATCTCGCCATCAATGACGGCGAAATCCATGCCCTGATGGGACCGAACGGATCGGGCAAAAGCACCCTCGCTTTCGCCCTCGCAGGGCGCGAGGGCTATGAGCCTCGCAAGGGAGAAATGCGCTTTCAGAAGCGCGACCTCTCCGCCCTTGCCCCCGAAGAGCGCGCGAGGCTCGGACTCTTCTTGGGCTTTCAGCAGCCGGTGGATATTCCGGGCTTGGGCGTCATGCCCTTCCTCCGCGCAGCCCTCAACGCCAAACGCCAAGCGCGCGGCGAGGAGGAGATCAGTCCCGCCGATTTCCTCCGACTCTGTCGCGGCGCGGCGGAGAGGCTCGGAATCTCGGAGGAACTCCTCCGCCGAAACGTCAATGACGGATTCTCCGGCGGAGAGAAGAAAAGACTGGAAATCCTCCAAATGACGATCCTCAAACCCCGTCTCGCCATTTTGGACGAAATAGACTCAGGGCTGGATATTGACGCCTTAAAACTGCTCGGCCATGCCGTCAATGCCCTCCGCGAGGACGGCATGGCGGCGCTCCTCATCACCCATTACCGAAGACTCCTTGAGCATCTCGCCCTTGACAAAGTCCATCTCTTGCGAGACGGAAAAATCGCCCGCAGAGGCGGCGCCGAACTCGCCGAAATCGTGGAAAGAGAAGGCTATGCCGCCTAACCCCGAAAATCTTTTCCCCGATAATCTCCCCTCTTGGACAAAACTTCACGGCGACAAGGCGATCCGCGATCAATGCCGCCAAAGAGTCTTGCGCGAAGGGCTGCCACATCGGCGCTTGGAAGGCTGGACTTACACAGACATCGCCGCGGCGCTTGCGCGTCAGCCATCCGCGCTCCCCAAACGCCCGAAAGACGCGGAGCGAGACGCCGCGGACATCCTCATCAAAGACGGCTTCCTGATGACGCCGCCCAAAAATCTCCCGAAAGAGACAGGGCTTGAGATTGCCCCTCTGTCCGGCGCGTCTCTGCCGTCATGGGCGGCGGATTTTCTCCAAGAAGAGGAGAGCGCCGCGCTTCCCTCGCTCAACCGCGCCCTCACGCAAGAAGGGATCGCGATCAGGGTTCGGGCGCGCGCCCGCATCGCCTCGCCGATCCGCTTCATCTTTGCCGCTTCCCAAAACCATGCCGCCTATCCCCGCCTCATTGTCCTTTTGGAAAAAGGCGCGAAACTTTCTCTCATGGAAACGCATCCGGCGGGAGAGGGAGGGGGGTTTCTCAATCTCGTCCGACAGATTCATCTTGACGCCGGCGCGGCGCTCCATCATCTGATCATCCAAGAGGCGCGACACTCTTTCATCCATGCCAGCGCCGCGCGGATCGCGCTTCAAAAAGAGGCGCGCTGTCAGACCGCCATCATCGCCGAAGGCGCGAAACTCGCCCGCATGGAATGGGATTGCAGCCTCAACGGAAAAAACGCCGACGCCCATCTCGCCGCTCTCATCTTGGCGGGAGATTCGCGCCACGCCGATATCGCCGCCCGCGTCTTTCACAAGAGCGGGGGGGCGAGAAGCTTTCTCTCGGCGCGGGCGATCCTCGGAGGCCGCGCGAGGGGCGTCTTTCAGGCGGCGACCCATATCGCCCATCGCGCCAACCAATCAGACGCGCGACAGAACTCGCGCGCTTGTCTCCTCTCGCCCAACGCCCATATGCGCGCCAAGCCCGAACTCGCCATCTATGCCGACGACGTCAAATGCGCCCATGGATCGGCGGTCGGCGAGATGGACGACAACGCCCTCTTCTATCTCCGACAGCGCGGACTCTCCGAAAAAATCGCCAAATCCATGCTCTTGGAAGCCTTCATCCAAGACCATCTCCCCTCTCTCCCCAACATGAACCATGCGATGGACGCCGCACGTCTCTCCCTCAAAAAACTGCTGAAAAGCGAAAAAAGCGAAAAAAGCGAAAAACATGACCCCGCCGCTTGAGAAATATCGCGCCGATTTCCCCTTCCTCGCCCGCGAAATCCACGGACAGCCCATCGTCTATTTGGACAGCGCCGCCTCCGCCCAAGCGCCCAAACAGGTTCTCCATGCCATGACGGCAATGCGCGAGAGCCATTACGCCAATGTCCATCGCGGAATCCACGCCCTCTCCGATGAAGCCACGCGCGCCTACGAAAAAGCTAGGGCGGTCGTCCAATCTTTCCTCAACGCCGAGCATGAGGAAGAGATCGTCTTCACAAGCGGCGGAACGGAGGCTCTCAATCTTGTCGCCCGAAGCTTCGCCGCTCCGATCATGGCGGAAGGGGACGAGATCATCCTCTCCCTCCTTGAGCATCATTCCAATATCGTCCCTTGGCACATGCTCCGCAAAGAGAAGGGAGTCGTCTTGAAGTGGCTGGAATGCGACCCCGCCGGGCATGTCTCATTGAAGGATTACGAAAAACTCTTCTCCAAACGGACGAAACTTGTCGCCATGACCGCCATGTCCAATGTGCTGGGCGTCTCGCCTCCCCTTAAAGAGATGATAAAAATCGCCCATCAGAAAGACGCCGCTGTCGTCTTGGACGGATGCCAAAGCGCCGTCCATCAGAAAAGCGACATGCGCGACATGGATTGCGATTTCTTCGCCTTCTCAGCGCATAAACTTTATGGGCCAAACGGCATCGGCGTCCTCTATGGCAAGAAGGCGCATTTGGAAAAAATGCCCCCCTTCAAGGGCGGAGGCGCGATGATCGCCTCAGTCACGCGAGACGCGATAAACTACGCGCCCCCGCCGCAGCGCTTTGAAGCGGGAACGCCCCCCATCACCGAAGCGGTCGGACTCGCCAAAGCCGTGGAGTATGTCTCGGAAATCGGCTTGGACAAAATCGCCCAACATGAAAAGGAACTCCTCCATCACGCCCGCGAAGAAATCGCCAAAATCAACGCGATCCGAATCTTGGGAGACGAGAAAAGCGCAGCCCTTCTCTCCTTTGTCGGCGAGACCGCCCATCCCCACGATCTCGCCACCATCGCCGATCGCAAAGGCGTGGCGCTTCGCGCAGGACATCATTGCGCGCAGCCTCTGATGGAGCATCTCGGAATCGGCGCGACCGCCCGCGCATCCTTCGCCCTTTATAACAGACACCAAGAGGTGGAAGCCCTAGCCAAAGCCCTCCGATATGCGGTAGAATTCTTCGCCTGAAAGACAAGCCATGACCAAAGTCAAAACCATCACCAAAAAAGAAAAAGACGCGCTGACGAAAAATATCGTCAGCGCCCTCAAGAACGTCTATGATCCCGAAATCCCTGTGGATATCTATGAACTCGGACTCATCTATGGGGTGGAAATCTCCGACCTCCGCGAAGTCGCCATAGATATGACGCTGACGACCGTGGGATGTCCTGTCGCCGAAATCATGCCGCAATGGGTGGAAGAATCCGTCCGAGACGTCCCGGGAGTCGGAAACGTCACCGTCAATATGACCTTTGACCCCCCATGGGATCCAAGCCGAATGTCGGACGAAGCCCGTCTTGCGCTCAACATGTTTTAGCGCTATCTCTGTCTTATGGAACGACCGAAAGCCATAACCCTCACCGAAAACGCCGCCAAACGCGCGCGCGATCTCTTGGCGCGAGCAAAAGGCAAGGGCGATGCCTCCGCGCTCCGTTTGGGCTTGAAAAACGCAGGCTGCGCAGGGCAGTCCTACACTCTCAACTTCGCCGACAAGCCCGAGCCGTTGGACGAAGTCGTGGAAGATAAGGGCGTCCGAATCCTCATTGACGCCAAAGCGCTGATGTTCCTTTTGGGAACGCGCATGGATTACAAGGAAGACGCCATCTCATCAGGATTCGTCTTTGAGAACCCCAATGAGACAGACGCCTGCGGATGCGGCGAATCCGTCATGCTCAAAACCGCGGACGGCGCATGAGTCTTTTTGAGAAACTCAAAGCCGCCAATCAGAAAGATTGGCATGACTATACGCATCATCGCTTCGTAGAGGAGCTCGGCGCCGGATCGCTGTCGGAGAAAGCCTTTCGGCATTATCTCGTTCAGGATTATTTGTTTCTGATTCATTTCTCCCGCGCTTACGCTCTCGCCATTTACAAAGCCGACTCGCTTGAGATGATGCGCTCCGCCAAGAACAATCTTTCTATGATCATGGATACTGAGATGGAGCTTCATGTCGGCTTTTGCGCCAAGTGGGGGATTTCGCGGGACGAGATGGAGAAAGCGCAGGAGGATCGTCCGAACATGGCTTACACGCGCTATGTTTTGGAGCGCGGCATGGCGGGGGATTTGTTGGATTTGCTGACGGCGCTCGCGCCTTGCGTTGTCGGTTATGGCGAGATTGGGAAGCGCTTGGCGGCGGAGTGCAATTTGGACAATAATCCTTATCGGTCTTGGGTTGAGGAATATGCGTCTGACGGGTTTCAGCAGGCGACACGGACGGCGATCGCGCAGTTGGATGCTCTTGCTGAAGAGGCGACGCCGAAGCGGTTTGAGAGGCTTGCGCGAATCTTTGGGGACGCGACTCGGTTAGAGGTTGGGTTTTGGCAGATGGGCTTGGACGCCGCCCGTTAAGAAGGGGGGTGTGGGGGGCGAAGCCCCCCGCGAAGAAGGGGGGATCGGGGGGAATCCCCCCGAAAAGGTCGGCGGGCGTGGCGAAACGAAGCGAGCGATAGCCACTCGTGGCGTAGCGAGCGAGAAAGCCCGCCGACCCCCCCTGAACGCCAAGAGCTCTTGCGTTTCGCCTGCCGAAACTCTATATTCTATTCCCATCAATAAGGAAAGGAAGCCAATGATGCGCCGAGATACATTGCCTCTTCTGTAATCCCTTATCTTTCGCTTGAGCGCGGAAATGTCCTTTTTTGAATCTCCGCTTATCGCTGCCGCGGCGACAATCATCGCCGCAATCTTGGTGAGCGTCTTCGCCTATTGCCAAATCAGAGCGCAAAGGCGACTCCAAAAACAAACCCTCAGCATCAGAGAGGCAGAACGCTGGTGGAGAGATCCAGCATTGCATAAGGATATCGCCGCCGTCATCAAAATCGGCAGAGAAGAAGATATCGTCCAATATGTGAATCCCGAGAACGCGCCAAGCCTCCAAAAAGAAGAATGGGAGCGAAAAAGAGAAACCATCATACGATCTATCAATTATTTCGAGATGATCGCTATAGGCGTCATCAAAGGAATTCTAGACGCGGAGATCATTGAAGCGGGATTTAGAAGCATGATCCTGCAGTTTCATGAGGAGACCGAGCCTTTTATCAAAAAAATGCAGGAGAAGCATGAGAAGGCAGGTTCTGAATTTGAGAAACTTGTCAAACGACTCAAAAATGAAAACACGCGATCCGCGTGAAGCGGAATCGCAAGCGCGTAGAGAGACGAAGTCCGCAAGCCCGACAGGGCGCAGAGAAAGCCCGCCGACCGTAGCGGGCTTACGCCCGCTTGGTTTTTCTTGGGGGGCTAGCCCCCCAAACCCCCCTCACCTTCAGCTTCTATGCAATAGTTCCCCCTGGGGCAAATCCAAAATGCCTGTCTATGAAAAAGATGCCCGCGGCGGCTCGCCGCCCCCCTTCACGGGAGCGCGTCAAAACGCTCGCGCCCCCTCACAAATCTATGAACCATTTATGAACCACATTAACCAAACCTATCCAATACAATCCCAAAACGAAAATCTACGCGAGGACAAAATATGACCGTCGGAAATGTCGGCGCGCCACGCCCCCAAACCATCAATCCTATCGCCCGAAGCCAAACCCCCCAAAACACAACCCCCGTAGGAAACTTCTACGGAAGAACCGTCCAAGTCCTCCAAAATAACGCCGCGCCAAGACCTATCCCCGCGCCGCGACAATCACAAACAACCGCCCCGCAAAACCCGCCCCAATGGAAACCCGTAGGAATCTACGATAGAACCGCTAACCCAGCTATCACCAAACAAATCGCCTCATACGGATTCCAACTCGCAGGAAACCCCAACGATATGCCCCCCGATCTCAAAAACTACTTTGAGAAAAACGGAGGAAAAGCCCTGGACGTCATCGCATATCTCCAAGCCAAACACCTCGGACACGTAAACCCAACAGGATCCGACCGACAAACCCTGGAAAAAGTCGCCGCGCTCGCCCGAAACCTCAAAGCCAGCGCAGCGCAGCAAACATCATCCCCGCCCGCATCCCCAGCAAGCGCCAACCCCCCAACGCCCCCCAACACGCCCATAACCGCGCAACGAAGCCCCACAATCCATCCCCATTTCGTCCCAAACGGAAAATATCCGATGGGACCAGAAATCGTCTCCAGTCTCCGAGACTACGCGATACATCTCGCGCAAAACCCAGAAAATATGCCCCGCGATATCCAGCAGAAATTCGCCGCAAAACAAGGAAACCGTCCGAGCTTCGTCCCAATCCTGCAGCATCTCCTCGTCAAACATGTGGAAGGCTATAAGCCTCCGCCTTCGCCACAACAAGCCCGCGCCAGTCAAGCCCAAACGCCCGCCGCCCCCCCAAACCAAAGCCCCGCCCAAAAATCCTCATCCATGCTGGAAGGCCAATATCCCATGAGCCAGCGCGCCGCCATGTCAGCCCAAGCGCGGAAATACGCGACCGATCTCGTCCAAAATCCCCAAATGCGACCCGCCGATGTCGTCCGAGACCTCTATGCTTCAGGAGGAAAAGAGCCAAGCTTCCCGCAAGTCATGCGCTATCTGATGACAAAACACTTTGTCGCCAACCCCCCGCAAACCCAAGCCACGCAAAGCGCCAAGCCCTCCAGTCAGCCCGACCCCTACGCCGTCAGCCCCTTCAAAGCAAAATTCCAGCCCGCAGGAATCCCAACCCATCACGGAAGACCAACCCGCGACTCCATCGCGCAGGGACAAAAATTCTACCACGAGCGGCAAGGCTTCGCCTCAGGCGATTGCGGAATGCATGCCATCAACGCCTTCCTCGGAGGCCCCGCCCTCAATAGAAGCGAGTATTTTGAAAAAGGCGCGGAGTTCGTCGCCAATCAAATCGCGCCCAACGATCCCGGAACGAAAGCCATCCTCAAAGAAACCCTCATGAACGAATCTATGGGAACAGAAGGCGGCGATCCCGCCCAACTCGCAGGCATCCTCAAAGAAATGGCCGACAGCGAAGATTTTGACCCAAGACTTAATCAAGTCAAAGTGCAGGACAATCTCCATCTGCCGACAGACCCGCAGGCGCGTCAAAATCTCGCCGATCATTACAACCAATATCCAGGCGACAGACTCATCTATGGCAGAAACGGGCATTTTGTCGCCTTCAGGAAAAACAGCGCCAATGAATGGATGGAAATCAACTCCCTCCGATCCACGCAGGAAAAAGTCAATCTGGGGAAGGTCTTGACGCAGAACGTCCCCTTTTATTCCGTGATCTCAATGGGCGGGTTTGATTTCTCCCCTCAAACGGTCAAATAATAAAGGGCGGAGCAATGACCATCGGGCGGATAGATGGCGGCGCGCCTCCCGTCTCGCCGCGACAAAACACAGGAAACGCCAAAAACCTCGCCACAGGAAATTTCTACGGACGAGACGTTCGTCAAATCTCAAGCAGCGCCGCCTATCGTCCAACTCATGCCCCTGCCCCCGCCTCCGCCGCCGCGCCATCATGGATCCCCCACGGAAGCTACGACAAAAATGATGTGCCAAACCTCGTCGGCAAACTCAGAGACTACGCAATCTTCCTCGCCAAAAACCCTCAAGAGATGACCCCAGACGTCAAAACCCGCTTCAGAATAGAGCAGGGCGGAAAACCATCCTTCGTGGAGGTGCTCGGATATCTCATGGTCAAGCATATCAGAGGCTATCAGAGACCAATCCCTGGACATCCGCCGAAAAGTCAAGCCTCGCAAGCCATGATCGCCGGAAACGCAATGCCTCTCCCCAAATCCGCGCCCCATGACGGCTTCGTCTCAGGCGCGGAAAAAACGCCTCAATCGCAAACCCCCTCTTTTCAAATCCGAGTCGCGCAGAAAAACGCCCAAACCTTCCATGCCCGCCAGACGCCCGATCCTGTCCAAGCAGGCGAGAGGTTCTACCATGAAAGGCAGGCGAGCAACGAAAAAGGCAATCTTAGCGGAATGCATGCCATCAACGCTTTCCTCGGAGGGCATGTTCTGACGCGGGGCTTTTACGGCCATCTCTTCGCTGAGCATTTGACATCGCGCACCGAGATGAGTTCGGGCGCGCAAGCCGAACTGCGGCAGAGTCTCGCCGCTGAGCCCGGATCGGGCGTGGATCATGCCGCGCATATGATCACCGTGCTTTCTCGCACAGGCGGGTTTGACCCTTCGCTCGCGCGGGCGCGGTATCGTCATGTCGCCGCGCCGCAAGAGCCGCGGGCGCGGCAGGAATGGGCGGCGCGCATGGATTCCTATCCCGGCGACAGACTCATCATTGGCGAAGGCGAGCATCTGATCGCTCTTCGGAAAAACGCCGATGGCGATTGGATTAGGATAGATTCCCGCGATTCTCGTCAGCAACGCGTGGCGCTCGGCGGCTATCTGGCGGGGCTGAGGGGCGAGATCGGGATTGTCGCCACTGAGCCGTTTGACTTTGGCGGGCGCTAAAGAAACTGACAAAGTAAGAAAGACAATGTAAGGCGGCGAGCCGCCGCGGGCATCTTTTGCATGGATAGGGGTTTGTTTTTGCCGCAGGGGAACTAACGCATAGAAGCTTGAGGTGAAGGGGGGTTTGGGGGGCTAGCCCCCCAAGAAAAAGGGGGTTCGGGGGAAACCCCCGAAAGGGCGGCGGGCGTGGCGCAACAAAGCAAGTAAAGCCCGCCGACCTGTAAATTGCCCCACGGCAGCCCGCAAATCGCGCGGACAGTCTTTATTGTTCGGGCGCATTTTATAATGCTATTCTGCACCTCCGCTAAAAAGCGAGGGGGAATAAACAATGACAACTCTATCAATTCTATCAACGCTGCTCGCAAATCCCGTAGCGCGGTCTTTTGTCTTTGTTATCGCAATCATTTTTCTCTTCGCTGTCCTGCGCTTGCAGGAAAAAATCACCTGGGGAAAAACCAAAGACATCCGCGCCCAAACGCCAACGCTGCTGACAAGTCTCGGCATTCTCGGAACATTTGTCGGGATTTTTGTCGGTCTCTGGGATTTTAACGTCAGAGACATCAAAGAAAGCGTGCCGCCTCTCCTTGAGGGGCTGAAAGTGGCGTTCCTCACAAGCATCGCAGGGCTTGGCGCGGCAACCCTCCTTAAGATTCTGATGGCGCTAGGAATCTTCCCCGAAAGGAGCGCAGAAGAAGAAGAAGGAAAAGAAATGGAGGTTTTCCTAAAAACTGTGGAGAAAGCAATCCGAGATGCTCTCGGGGAAAATTTTCAAAGGCTGCAAGTGTCCATAGATCGGCTGATTGAATGGCAGAATCAATACAAAATCCAACTAGACCTGCTCATCGGAGAATTTCGGAAGCTGCTCATTGAGGAATTTCAGAAGGCATTGAAAGGCATAGAGAAAACAGACCAAGCGATCCAAGCCATAGAGGAAAGCGCGCGGAGCATTCCGAAACATATGAAGAAAATGGAGGACGTCTATGGCACGCAAGAAGCGCTTCTGCAATCCATTGCCGATTTGAAGGGCGTCGCCGAAAACGCCGTGCCGAAGCTTGAATCTGAGGTTCAGGAACTGATGGATTCTCTTAAATCTTCTTTGGAAGCCACGCAAAAAACCTTGCAAGAAAATATAGGCAAAATCAGCAATGAGACAGAAGGATTTATACAGGAAGCTGCCCAGCGCCTGGGAGCGGCAACCCGCGGCTTCACGGAAGCTTATGAACGTATGATAAAAGATATGGAACGCCAGCATGAGGAACAGATCAGACGCATAAAACGTATTGAACGCCGCCTCTCGGATGATGAGCAACAGAATGCAGGACGAGCGGAACCGTGATCCGCTTCCCCCTCAAAACAACAGAGGAAGAGCAGGAAAGCTGGATTTCTATCGCCGACCTGATGAGCGTTCTTATGCTCGTCTTTCTGCTGATCGCAATTGTCTATATCCAATTTCAGGCGCAGTCGGCAGAGGAGAGAAAAACTTTGGAAGAAGCGCTGGGAAAGCCTGTCGCGGCATGGCTTATTCATCAGAAGGAAATTTACAAAGCTCTGATGGAAGAGTTTGACAAAGACCTGGACAAATGGGACGCCGAAATAGAGGAAAAGGGACCGACAGTCCGCTTCCGATCGCCGAGCGTGCTGTTCCCCAAAGGAAGCGCGGAGATACGATTGCGCTTTAAAGAAATTTTGAGGGATTTCTGGCCTCGCTACATTCGCGTTCTAGACAAACGCGCATGGAGGGACGATATTGAAGAAATTCGGATAGAAGGGCATACTTCCTCAGAATGGGAGGGCGCGGCGTCTCGCAGGGAAGCGTATTTTAAGAATATGGAACTCTCGCAGAATCGCACCCGCGCTGTGATGGAGTTCTGCCTCTCGCTTTACGCCGTGAGAAGGCGCGAGGCATGGCTGTTGGAGAAGGTGACGGCGAACGGCTTATCGTCCAGCCGCTTGGTGAAAAATTGGCGGGACACCGAGGATAAAAGGGCGTCTCGGCGCGTGGAGTTTCGGGTGAGTCCGAAAATCATCACGCAGGAAATGGTTGTAGAATCACGCTGATGGCAGCAAACTGGAAAGAAATGGATACGGCGCTCGCAAGAATTGGGCAGGTTCCGCCCTTCCCCGATGTGGAACTTGAGACTCCTTTCAAACGCAGGGAAAAAGAAATGACAGCCAAGCTCGCGCGCGGCTTATCCCAAGAGATCAACCCCGGCGACATTAAGCGTGGCGCCGATGGTAATTCTCTTTGGGTAGGGGACTCCAAGGGCGATGGTCTATATCAGCGTGATTCCGACTAGCGCGTGATCTGACCCTTCAACAACTTCCGAGTCGCATCGCCATAAGGCGGGCGAAACATCCCCGCAGCCTTGTCTAGCTTCGTCTGCGTATAGACAGCCTTCTTATGACTGAACTCCAAAAATCCCTCATGACCATGATACGCCCCCATGCCGCTCGGACCTATCCCGCCAAAAGGCAAGTCATCCATGGATACATGCATGATCACATCATTCACCGTCACGCCGCCAGATGTCGTCCGAGATAAAACCTCATCACGCTCCGCAGAATCATCGCCGAAATAATACAAGCCCAACGGACGAGGATGATCATTCACATAGTCTATCGCCTCCCGAACATGACTATAGCTCTTCACAGGAAGCAAAGGACCAAAAATCTCGTCCTGCATCACCTGCATCTCATCAGACGGATTCAATATCAAAGTCGGAGGAAGCTTGTGATGCGGCTGCTGCGAAAAATCCTCGCCAGAAGGATTGATCTCAACCAACTCCGCCCCCTTGGAACGAGCGTCATCCAAATAACCCCGCAAACGATCATAATGACGCCGATTGATCACAGACGTGTAATCAGGATTCTCCTTCAACGACGGATACAACTCCCCCGCAGCCTCCTTCGCCTTGTTCACAAACTCATCCACCCGACCCTTAGGCATCAAAGCATAGTCCGGCGACAAGCAGATCTGTCCCGCATTCATCATCTTCCCCGTCATGATCTTCGTCGCCGCGTTCTTGTAATTCGCGCTCTCAGACAAAATCACAGGAGACTTCCCCCCTAACTCCAACGTCAGAGGAACCAAATTTTCAGACGCCGCCCGCATCACATGATACGCAATGGACGTCCCCCCAGTGAAAAGAAGATGATCAAAAGGAAGACCGCTAAACGCCGTCCCAACATCAGGGCCGCCAGGAAAAATCGCAGCCTCAGTCTCGTCATAAGCCTCCGCGAACATCTTCCCCATCAATGCCGATGTCGCCTCCGTATATTCCGACGGCTTGATCATCACGCGATTCCCCGCCGCGAATATCCCCGCCAACGGCGCGAAAGTCAGATTAACAGGAAAATTCCATGGGCTGATGACCCCAACAACGCCCTTCGGCTGATAATGAACCCGAGCCTTCGCCCCCAATAAACCCAACGGAAACATCGGCGAGCGCTTCTGAGAACGCATCCAACTGCGAAGATGCATCCGCGCGTGCTTCAATGTCCCAAGCGAACCCATCACATCCGTCAGAAGAGTCTGCTCGCGGCTCCGATGACCAAAATCCGAAGACATCGCATCGCATATCTCATCTTGATAACGAACCAACAGATCAATCGCCCGATTGATCCGATCTATCCGCTTCCGCGCCGAAGGCGCGCCCTCCGCCAATTGCGCCTCGCGCTGCTTGTCCAAAATGGCGCGCATCTGCCGAGACGCCGCGTCTCCAGACGCCCCATTGGAATGATTGCTCGCTGATCCCTTTGACATGCTCATCCTCCTCACTCTTCTATGCGCTCCCCTATAAAAGCCGAAAAAATCTAGCACAAAAAAAACGCCATGCCAAGCTAGACTCTTCCATGAACGCGAGGAATAATGCCAAGCGAAACCCCACCCCAAAAACAAAATGAAAAAAGGGGAGCGACATAATGGAATTCGCCCGAATCAAACTGGACATGGAAGACAATCTCGGAATCCTCTCCTTCAACCATCCTGAAGTCTTGAACGCCGTCTCGCCAGAAATGCTGGAAGGGCTGGATGACGCCCTCGCCGCGCTGGAAAACACCGAACACAAGGCCCGCGCCGTCATCATCACAGGCGAAGGAAAAGGATTTTGCTCGGGCGCGAACCTCGCCGCCGTCCCCAATAAAAGCCCCAAAAGCAACAAACCCAGAGATATGGGCGCAGGGCTGGAAATCGCATATCACCCCATCTTGCGAAGAATCCGAAACCTCAACATGCCCATTATCACCGCCGTCAATGGCCCAGCCGCAGGAATCGGAATGAGCTTCGCCCTCATGGGCGATATGATCCTCGCAGCCAATGACGCCTATTTCCTGCAAGCCTTTCGCCGAATCGGACTCGTCCCAGATGGCGGATCCACATGGCTGCTGCCGCGCCTCATCGGAATCGCCCGCGCGAAAGAACTCGCCCTCCTCGGCGAAAAACTCCCCGCCGCCAAAGCCCTAGAATGGGGACTCATCAACCGAGTCTGCGAAAAAGACGAACTCATGTCAGAAGCCAAAAAACTCGGAAAGGAACTCGCCCAAGGCCCCACCATCGCGCTTGCGCTCATCCGAAAAGCCTTCTGGGAAAGCACCGACAACTCCTATGAAGAGCAGCTGAATCTGGAGCGCCAAATGCAGAAAATCGCCGGACAAAGCGCCGACTCCCAAGAAGGAATCCTCGCCTTCGTGGAAAAACGAAAAGCCAACTTCCAAGGAAAATAAACGCCGCGCGACCCTAACCCCCGCCAGAAACGCCAGCGCGCCGACGATCAGAACCCCGACGCGATGAGCGGCGGCGTCCGCCTTTCTTGCGAGACGAATCGCTCTCTTTCTTCCGAAACATCCAAGCCTCCGAACCAGGCGAAGGCGGCTTCATGCTCTTCTCGTGCAGAGGAATCGCCGCCCGAATAAGACCCTCAATCGACCGAACGTGATCCACATCCTCATAACATGCCAGCATGAAAGAAAAACCCTCCTCGCCAGCGCGACCCGTCCGACCAATCCGATGAACATAATCCTCCGAATGAGGCGGAACATCATAAATCACAACATGACTCACCGCCATCATGTCTAAACCTCGCGCCGCCACATTGCTCGCCACAAGAACCTGAATCCCGCCCTCACGAAAAGAATCCAATGTCCGCATCCGCGAATGCTGATCCATGTCCCCGTGAAGCGCCCCAACGCTGAAGCGAGACTTCGCCAAGCGCCTCTCCAAAAGGGAAACATCGCGCTTGCGATTGCAAAAAACAAGCGCCGTCCGAATAGGCTCGCTCCGCAAAAGAGATTCCAAAACCCGAATCTTCAAATCCTCCTTCACCCATATCAAATGCTGCGAAACCGTCCCCGCCGCGCTCGCCCGAGGCGAAACCTCAATCCGAACAGGATCCCGCATGAAACGATCCGCCAAGGATTCAATCGCCCGCGGCATCGTCGCCGAAAATAAAAGAGTCTGACGAGACGAAGGAATACGCTGAACAATCCGCTCTATGTCAGGTATGAAACCCATATCCAACATCCGATCCGCCTCGTCTATAATCAAAATCCGAACCCCGTTCAGCAAAACACGACCCCGCTCCAAATGATCCAATAAGCGACCCGGAGTCGCCACCAAAACATCCGCCCCCTTCTCCACAATCCGATTCTGCTCCTCAAAAGACACCCCCCCTATCAACAGCGCAACCTTCAAACGATGATTCTTCCCATAAATCCGAAACTGATCCGCCAACTGCGCCGCCAACTCCCGAGTCGGCTCCAATATTAATGAACGAGGCATCCGAGCCTTCGCAACGCCATGCGAAAGCATCTCAATCATCGGAAGAGTGAAGGACGCCGTCTTGCCCGTCCCTGTCTGCGCCAAGCCCAATACGTCCCGACCCTGCAAAACCATCGGAATCGCCCGAGCTTGAATGGGAGTCGGATCGCGGTAGCCCGCATCCTCTATCGCGCGCAACAAGGCCTCGCTAAGACCAGAACTCGCAAAATCCATGTCCGAAACCATATCCCCGAAAAAACCATGTCCTAAATTGCCCGAGACGCGCGCCGCAGCGCTTGTCGCCTCATCAAAGATTTCCTATCCTATCGCACAAATCCGAATCTTTTTCTAGCGCGAAAAAAATCCGCGAGACCAAAGAGGGGAACGCAATAAAACACATGACCCACACCGCCCTGCAACACAAGGATCAGAGCGCAGGAATCGCCGTCTCCGGAAAAGGCGCGTCCTCCGAAGATATCCTTACCTACGCCCTCAAACTCCCTTGCGGCGCAGTCCTCCCAAACCGCTTCGCCAAAGCTGCTATGACCGAAGGACTCGCCAGCCCGGATAATCACGCCACAAAACGCCACGTCAATCTCTACGATTTCTGGAGCCGAGGCGGCGCGGGACTCCTCATCACCGGAAATGTCCAAGTGGATCGCGCCCATTTGGAAAGACCAGGAAATGTCGCCATAGACGGACGCCAAAAAGACGAAGCCATCCAAGCCCTCAAAAACTACGCCAAGGCGGGAACCAAAAATGGCGCCCATCTCTGGATGCAAATCAGCCACGCAGGACGCCAAACCCCCAAATCCGTCAATCCACAGCCCAAAGCCCCGTCAGGAATCAAACTCCGCATGCCGGGCGCCGTCTTCGGAGAACCCAAAGCTCTCGTCCATGACGAAATCCTCGCCATCATCCAGCGCTTCGCCTTCGCCGCCAAAACCGCCCGCGAAACAGGATTCACAGGAGTCCAAATCCACGCCGCCCACGGATATCTCATCAGCGAATTCCTCTCGCCCCATGTCAATCGCAGAAACGACGAATGGGGCGGATCCCTCCAAAATAGGGCAAGACTCCTGTTGGAAATCGTCCGCGCCGTCCGAAAAATCACCGCGCGGGACTTCCCAATCTCCGTCAAACTCAACTCCGCCGACTTCCAAAAAAGCGGCTTTCAGCACCAAGAAGCCATCCAAGTCGCCAAATGGCTGCAGAGCGAAGGCATTGACCTCCTTGAAATCTCTGGCGGAAACTACGAAGCCCCCGCTATGATGCGTCTGGAGAATCTCAAAAAGTGGAGACCAAAAGACAATGAACGCATTCAGCCCAGCACCATCGCCCGAGAAGCCTATTTTATGAAATACGCCGTCAATATCCGAGAAGCCGTCTCCATGCCTCTCATGGTCACGGGCGGATTCCGATCGCGGCAGGGCTTGGAAGAAGCCATCAAATCCGCCGTCGTGGATGTCGCCGGACTCGCCAGACCCTTCTGCGTGGATCCCTATGCCGCCAGAAATCTGATGAACGGAGTCTATCAAACCGCCGTCCCTCAATATGAAAACACCCTCCGACTCGGACCAACCCCGATCCTCGGCGCGAACAGCCCCATCCGACTCGTCAGAGCCATCAACGGTTGGGGAAAACAAGGATGGTTCTGCCTCCAACTCCTCAGAATGGGAGACGGAAAACTCCCTGACGCCAAAATGGGAATCCTCGCCGCGCTCAGGGACTATCAGAAAAACGAAGCCCAAGCCGCAGAAAATCTGCGCCGAACATCCTAAAAATAGCCGAAGACAATAGGCGCGAAACCCTAACGGAAAAAATAATGCGTAGAATCCGAATCCTCTTCTCATCCCTCTTAGCCCTCGCAATTGTCGCGATCGCCGCCATCCTCATCGCCCCAAACTTCGTGGATTGGAACCGATTCCGACCCGAAATAGAAAAACAACTCGGAAAAATCCTAGAGCGCGAAATCGCTATAGGCGGAAATATCGGATTGAAACTGTTCCCCGCCCCATCACTCGCCCTCCAAAATATCACCCTCGCCAACAGCCCCGAATCCCAAAGCGGGCCGCTCTTCCAAGCCAAATCGCTGGAAGCCCGCATAGATATCGTATCCTTGATGAGCGGAGACCTCCGATTTACCCATCTCAATATGATCAAGCCCGTCCTCACGCTGGAGCGCTTCGCCAATGGCAGCGACAACTTCAACTTTATCCGATCCCTCCAACAGAAAGTCTCCGAAAAAGGCGACCCCGGCCTGCTGGATAATGTCCGATTGGACAGCGTCTCTATAGAAAAGGGCGCGATCCGATATATTGACCATAAGCGAGGATGGGTGAACGCCTTCCGAAACGCCCAAATCTCTATGCGCGCCAACTCTCTCGTCGGGCCTTTCAAAGCCGAAGGATCCTTCGCCTATCACAATATCACCTATCAGGGACGAGCTTCGTCGGGACGATTCTCCGCCAATAAAGCCGTCCCGCTCGACGTGGAACTCCGAGGAAAGGAAAACGGACTCCACACCATCTTCTCAGGAATCCTCACCGAAGACGCAGGCGCTAGAGGAATAGACGGAGTCCTCATCTTCCAAACCCAATCCAGCCAATGGCTCTTCGGGGAAGCCTCAAAGACCCTCGAAAAAACCGAAAAAAACGGAAAAACCCAAAAAACCCAAGACGCCCCCGTCCGAATAGAAGCAGGCTTGACTATCAACGCCGACAGACTCTCTATGCGAGACATCCAAATCGCCCTCGGCGAAACCCGCCTCAAGGGCAGCGCCGAAACCAATCTCCAAAATGACGAGGACGGATTCAACCTCAAACTCAAAGGCAAAAATATGGACGCCGACCACATCTTCGGAAAAGGACAGAAAGGACTCGCCGAACTGACAGACCGATTCATCCGAATAAGCCAACTCGTCCAAAGAATCGCCGAAAAAATGCCCCGCAATATGCCATTCAAAATCCATGCCTCGCTGGAAAGCCTCATCCATGACGGGAAAATTCTCCGCGATCTCGCCTTCCGTCAGACAGTCCAAAAAGGCGAAACCACAACATTGGAACTCACAACGAAACTCCCAGGACAAGCCGACATCCAGCTCAACCTCCAACAAAAAGCCGATAACCCCAAATTTCAAGGAACAATCGCGCTCAACGCCGCCGCCCCCAAAACGCTCCTGCTCTGGATCCTCGGAGAAAACGCCGCTCTCTATAAGCCTCTGAAAAAAATCTCCGCCGCGACTCTAGGAAAAATGGAATTTTCCGCGGATCTCCAAATCCATCAGCGGAAAATCGCTCTGGAAAAAATAGAAGCCTCGTTCGGAAAAACCGCCCTCGCAGGAAAAATCCTCTACGCGCCACAGAACAATCTGCCCCCGAATATCGCGCTTGACGTCAAACTCAGCGATCTCCGTCTTGACGAATGGCAGAGCCTGATCCAAGCCATCCCCAAGATCGTCCAAAAGGAAAGTTTCCGACAGCAAATGACCGCGCGGCGAATCCAAGCTCAAATCGCCGCCAAAGACATCCGATTCCAACAAGAAATCTTCCCTAATGCCGACATCATCCTCCGCGCGGACGACAAGCTGCATCTGGAAAAGATCGCCCTGCAGACCGCCGACAACGGAACGATAAGCCTCGCCGGAACAATCGCGCTCGGCGATAAAGCGCCGGCAATCTCGCTCGCCATGGACGCCAAACTCCCAAAGCCCATGCCTCTCGTCAAACTGATCGGCGCGGCGGCGATCCTCACCGAAAAGCAAATCCGCGCGCTTGAGAATCTCAACCTCCGCGCCGAAATCATCACAGGCGGAGACCTCAAGGATGCCGCCGCGATAAAAATCCACGCCGCCGCGCAAAAATCCCAAATCCACGCCGAAGCCAATATCGCCCCCGCCCCCTTCTCGCCATCGCATCAAGACTCGCCCAGATCCATCAATCTCAATCTCCATGCCGAAAACAGCGAAAGCCAAATCCTCCTCCAACAAATGGGATTCTCCGAAAAACTGACCGCCAAAGGCGCGGCGAAAATCGCCGTCTCCCTCCAAGGCGCGACAGACAAGCCGTTAAAACTCTCCGCCAAATTGAATATCGGAAACGACAACTACTCTTTCTCAGGAGACGCCGTCTGGAAAAATGCCGCGCCCGATTTCCTGCAAGGCAAGGCGGAAATCCAAAGCCGATCCCTCGCTTCCCTTATTGCCGCCGCAGGATTCGGCGAATTCGGACATCTCAAAAATCTCCCCTTCGCCCTCAACGCCCAAATAGAAAAACAGGGCAGCCGACTCGCATGGAAAAATATGCGCCTCACCGCCGATCAAGGCGACCTCGCCGGAAACGGCTCTTATGAACAGGGCGACCAAAAGGACAAACTCCAAGCAAAACTCACCGCCAAAAAACTCCCGCTTAAACTCTTCTGGAGCAATCATCGCGTCGAATGGTCGGCAAACCCTTCGCCTCTCAAAAATCTGCGCCGAATCTCCGGAACAATCTCGCTCGCCGCCAAAGAAGCCCGCGGAAGCGACCTTGCGCTCCAAAATCTCCAACTCCGAATCCTCCTCTCTCAAGAAAGAATCGCCGTGGACGACCTCCGCGCCCAAATCGCCAAAGGCGCGCTCCGCGGATCCCTCGCGCTCTCCCATGACGAAACCCCGAAACTCCGCGCCGACTTCTCCATCACAAACGCCCGAATGGAAGACATCTCCAAAATGCTCTGGGGAGACCCCTATATCAAAGGCGGCGCCGATATGTCGGGCGCCGTGGAAGCCGAAGGACAAACGCCCCTCGCCCTCGCTTCATCCATGAAAGGATCAGGACATATCCATCTCCGCCAAGCCGTCTTGCGCCATTTCAACGCGGCGCTCGTCAATCAGGCGATCGGGGAAATCCAAACAGTCTCCCAACTGAAAAAATTGCTCAAACTCGCCTTCTCCAAAGGCGAAACCCCCATCGGATCCCCAAAAGGAAATATCGCCGTCAAAAACGGAACCGTCTCCCTCATGCGCCTCCCGCTTCGCGCCAAAGACGTGCAGGGGCGCGCCGATCTCCATGTCAATCTCCCAAGACTCGCCCTAGACGCCGAACTCCGATTCGCCCCGCCTCAAGACCCCACCCTCGCCGATTTCAAAATCCTCCTCGCAGGAAGTCTCGCCAAGCCAAAAAGACGCGAAATCACAAAAAACTTTGAGCAAAGTTTCATCGCGAAAATCTTAGAAAAAAGCGCCAAAACTCTCTCCGAAGGCGGAGAAATCTCCCCCGAACTCGCCGATTATCTAGGCTTGAAACCAGAAAAAAATCCCACGCCCGCCGCCAACCCCGCCCCCGCGACCTCGCCTGCCCCCGCAACCTCGTCCCCGCCTGCCGCCAAGCCCTCACCTGCCCCCGCAACCCCGAAATAAAAGCCAAAAAGAAAACGCATCAACCCTTCTCATCGCTCGGAGACGTCATCCTCTCAGGGCGCACGAAGCGATCAAAATCCTCGGCAGACACAAAACCCAAACGCGCAGCCTCCTCACGCAAACTCGTCCCGCGCTCATGCGCCGTCTTCGCAATCTTCGCCGCCTTGTCATAGCCAATATGCGGCGCCAACGCCGTCACCAGCATCAGAGAAGCTTCCACCAGCGAACCAATCCGATCTCTGTTCGCCTCCAATCCCGATACGCACCGCTCCGCGAAACTCTGACAGCCATCCCCCGCCAAAACAACCGAGCGCAGCAAATTGTCAATCAAAACAGGCTTGAAGACGTTCAACTCCAAATGTCCCTGACTCCCCGCCACAGTCACCGCGAAATGATTCCCCATCATCTGAACCGCCACCATCGTCAAAGCCTCGCATTGAGTCGGATTCACCTTCCCCGGCATGATGGACGACCCAGGCTCATTCGCAGGCAACGACAACTCCCCCAAGCCAGAGCGAGGACCTGAACCCAAAAGACGAATGTCATTCGCAATCTTGAAAAGAGACGCCGCCAAAACATTCAAAGCCCCCGAAACCTCCACAATCGCGTCATGCGAGCCCAAAGCCTCAAATTTGTTCGGCGCGCTCGTGAAGGGAAGACCAGTGATCCGACTCACCTCCGCCGCGAAATCCTCCGCGAAACCCGAATAGGAATTCAGACCCGTCCCAACCGCCGTCCCCCCCTGCGCCAACGGCAGCAGACTCCGAGACGCCAAATCTATCCGCCGCCGCGCCCCGCCAATCTGAGCCGCATAGCCCGAAAACTCCTGCTCCAAAGTCAAGGGAGTCGCATCCTGCATATGCGTGCGACCAATCTTCACTATCCCCCGAAAAGACCGCGCCTTCTCAACCAAAATATCCTCCAACGCCGAAAGAGACGGCATCAAACGCTCCGAAATCTCAACAGAAGCCGCAATATGCATCGCTGTCGGAAAACTGTCGTTGGAGGACTGACCCAAATTCACATGATCATTCGGATGAACAGGAGCTTGCGATCCCAATATCCCACCTAAAAACTCTATCGCCCGATTCGCGATAACCTCATTCACGTTCATATTGGTCTGAGTCCCCGAACCGGTCTGCCAAACCACAAGCGGAAAGTGATCGTCCAAAAGACCATCCCTCACCTCCGCCGCCGCCCGCTCTATCGCCCCCCCAATCTCCGCCGACAATTTCCCATGACGCATATGAACCCGCGCCGAAGCCATCTTCACAACGCCCAAAGCATGAACAACCGACAACGGCATCCGATCCCCCCCAATCCGAAAATTCTCCAATGAACGCTGAGTCTGCGCCCCCCAATAGCGATCCGAAGGAACGCGCGTCTCGCCCAAGGAATCACGCTCCAAACGCCAAGCCCCCCCCTTCTGTTTAGACATCAAGAATTCTCCTTGCGAAAACTCTCCAACGAAATCACTTCGCCCCCGCCATCCGCCGCGCCCGCCGCGTCCCCTTCGCCCTTTTCGCTCTTTTCGCTCTTTTCGCTTTCAGACCCCGAAGATTCGGAAGAGACGTCCTCATCTTTCCCCGCATCGCGCGAAGCGCGCGAAAAATCTCCCAAACTCAAAGCGAAACCGGCAGACGGATCCGCGAATGCCGTCAGCGACTCAAAAGGAACCGTCAAACGCTCCGAAACGCCCCCAAACCACAAACTCACAGAAAAACAATCCTCCGAAACCTCCAAAGACGCGAAACGATGCTGCAAAACAATCGTCATCTCGTCAGAAGAAGAGCGCGCGCGAAGAGACGCCGACATCTCAACGCCGTCAAAATCAGGCGCGAAGGATATGTAAAAATGATGACGACCAGGCAAACCATCCGCAGACACGCGAGACAAAAGATCGCGAATCAATCCCAGAATCGCGCCCCGCATCAAAACCGCATAGTCTATCCCGCTCTTTCCTAATGACCGCATAGCCCTCTTCCAATCCGCGAAACGCCCCCGCGACCCCCAAAAGGCGCGAAAATGGCGGGCTTCTGTTGCCGGGCGCCCGCCAAACCCCGCCTGAACCTTTGCGAATGACTCAGGACTTGCAGACAATTATGTCTAGGCGATGCAGCCTCAACGCTTACGCAGCGAGACGAGCATCCGCATAGTTGTCGTTGGCAGTTATGCCGTAGCCCGATAACGGCGGTGCAATGCCGAGCGAAAGACACAAACTTTCCGTCCCCGTCGATCCTGTTTCGCCCCCGTCAAATCGCAAACTCCTAGAAGATGCGATATGGTGGAGGCGGCGGGTACTGCCCCCGCGTCCGCAAAACGTAATCGCTTGCGCGTTTATCGCTATAGCCGAATGACCGGCAATGACGATTATAGACCAATTCCTCTAGCGAGAATATGTTTTTTGAAATCACAAAAAATGCGATAAAATCCCGATTCGGCGAGGATGAGGAAACATGCCATGCGGCAATATCTCAAACTGCTCCAAGAGGCGCTGGAAAACGGCAAAAATCGCCCCGATAGAACAGGGACAGGCGTGAGAAGCCTCTTCGGATATCAAATGCGCTTTGACCTGAAAGAGGGTTTCCCGCTCCTCACAACAAAAAAACTCCACGCCAAATCCATCATCCATGAACTTCTCTGGTTCCTCCGAGGCGAAACCAATGTCAAAAAACTCCAAAAAGAAGGCGTCCGAATCTGGGACGAATGGGCAGACGAAAATGGCGAACTCGGGCCGGTCTATGGGCAACAATGGCGATCTTGGCGAAACCATGACGGCAGAACAATAGACCAAATCCAAAATCTGCTCCATGACATTAATAATAGCCCTCATTCGCGGCGACTCATCGTCAGCGCATGGAATGTCGCCGAAATCCACAAAATGAAACTCCCCCCATGCCACTGCCTCTTCCAATTCTATCTCGCGGACGGATGTCTCTCATGCCAACTCTATCAGCGATCGGCCGACATCTTTCTCGGCGTGCCGTTCAATATCGCATCCTACGCGCTCCTAACAGAAATGATCGCCCATGTCGCCGGACTCAAGGCCGGAGAATTTATCCATACTTTCGGCGATGTTCATCTCTATCTGAACCATCTCCATCAAGCCCGACAGCAACTTCAGCGCGAGCCGCTGCCGCTCCCCAAACTCGTCCTCAATCAGAAGGTCAAAGACCTCTTGGAATTCCAATATGACGATATCGCAATCCAAAATTACGAAGCCCATCCCCATATCAAAGCGCCGGTCGCCGTCTGATGGCAGAAATCGCCATCATCGCCGCAGTCGCCCAAAATGGCGTCATCGGACATGAAAACCAGCTCCCATGGAAAATCCCCGCCGATCTTAAAAGATTCCGAAAACTCACCCTCGGACAGCCCGTCATCATGGGACGAAAAACTTGGCAAGCCATCTTCGCTAAAAATAAAAAACCCCTCCAAAAACGAACCAATATCGTCATCTCAAGACAGAAAAATCTCGCCCTCCCAATAGGAGTTCTCCGCGCGCGAAACCCGATCCGCGCAGCCCAAATCGCCGAAAAAGCTCTCCGAAAAGGACAGGCAATCTGGATCATCGGAGGCGCGGAAATCTACGCCGCCTTCATGGAGCAAGCTTCATCAATCTATCTGACCGAAATCCGCGCCAAACCCCTAGGCGACGCCTTCTTCCCAACTATTGACCCAAACCTCTTCGCGGAAATAGAGCGCGAAACGCCGCCCCAACAAAAAAACAACTCTGATGAGTTCAACTTCGTCAAAATGAAAAGACGCTAGAAAGGCGATTGCGTTAACGCAAAGTTAAGCCACAATATGCTCTACTCTCGCCTATGTGATTCGGAACGGGCTGCCGTCTTGACGCTCCTTTAAAACAGCGCCAAAATAGCGCCAAAAAATAGCGCCACATAACGCCAAAATAACGCCGCTCTCGGGGGGAGAGAGTTTGGGAGAGAATATCGGTGCCTGGAAAAATACGCCTCTTAACTTTTTCCCTCGCCGCGGCAAGCGCGATCCTCGCCGCGCCGAAAATAGCCCCCGCCGCCGATGAATGCGGCGCAGGCGCGACCGCCCCGTCAAGCCTCGCCCGACTCGTCCAATATTCTCACTACAACCACGCCGACTACGAAATAGGCGAAATCGTCCGACACACAGCAGACGGCACAGAGAGAGTCTATCGCGCCATAGGCGAAATCATAGGATCCCCAGGCGGAATCAACGGAACAACCGCCGCCAATGGATGGTCAGAACCCCTCGCCGCCACCCAATATGCCGACAAGGAAATCCTCTGCGACCAATATGACATCGCGCCCGCTTATGACGCCTCTATAGATTATGACGACAGCCGCCTCGCCATCATCTATGACCGAGCGACAGGAACCGCGCAATATCTCCGCCATACAGGCAATGGCGGCGAAATCCACATCCTCTCCGGAAATATCGTCAAGCCCGCCAGCGCCTCAGATGGCGCGACAGTCGGAATAACGCCAGGCGCAGCCGCCACAAGAACCATCCGCATCATAACCGCCCCAAATACGATGATCGCCAACAACGATCCTGACGCAGGGAGCGCAAGCAACCCCAACGCCGCGATCCACGCCCAAACCGCAGGCAATATCCTTATGACCCTCGCAGGAAGCACCTTCTCTAGATCAGCGCCCGCCATCATCGCCAATCAGCAATTGATCGGGACGGGAATCGTGGATCTGGACATCATCGGCGGAAATCATAGAGCCGAAGGAAGCGCAATTAGAGGAGTCATAGACGCCAATACAGCGCGAGGACTCTTCACGCTGGACATCGCATCAGGCGCGACCGTGGAAGCCGCAGGAGACGCGACCGTCGCAATCTACCTCGCCAGCGATAATGACGGAACGCGAATGACCACAAGAAGAATCGGAACGGGAATGTTCGGAGGCAGCCGAATCACCAACGCCGGAACAATCATCGGAAATATAAGAACCACAGGCGGATCCACCCTCTTTGAAAATACCGCAGGCGCGCAATTCACAGGCGCGATCCTCTTTCCCTCCTCAAGCAATGTGGATGAAGTCCGAAACGAAGGAACGCTCACGCTCAACGCCAACTCCGATTTCGGACCTAACGAACCGGCAGGCGACAAATTCTTCAACCAAGGGCGAGGAATCCTCGTCATAGATTACGCCGCCGTCATCAGCGCCATAGAAGAGTGGCAAGCTCCGCCGATGGGCATGACAAACTCTTACGCCACAGGAAGCGTCTTCCGAGTCGGAAACGCCATCTTTGACGTCTCCTCTAGCAACCCCGCCGAAATCACCGCGCTCAACGCTCTCAATACGCCCCCTGATGACAGCACCGCCGGAATCACGCGCCGCCAAAATCTCCTCTCCATCGCCAATCTGGAAATCTTCACCCAAAACAGCGGAACACTCCGATTCAGGCTGAACGAAAACGATCCCCCAACATCCCCGCTCCTTCATCTGGCCGCGGCGGAGGTCGTCCTCAGACAAGGACTCATAGAAATAGAAACAGGAGGAACCTTCGCCGCGAACACCATCATTCCTCTCATAGGGCGAACAGACGGATTCACAAGTCTCGGAGGATTGACCTCAAACCAAGGAGCGCTCTCCATCTCCGGAAGCGGAGTCGTGCAGATCAGGCTCCAGCAACTCATCTGCGGAAGCCCCGTCCGATCCCGAGATATCATGGGGCCAGGAATCGCAAACAGAGAAGCCATCTGCGATTCCCAAAGAAATGGAATCTATAGCGAAGGAATCACAAGCAGCGACAATTTCCTCGCCATCATCTATGACAGCCCCGCCACAGGAACCTCCTTCATCCAACATACAGGCGACGGCGGCGAAATCCATGTCATGCAGGGATCTATCGTCCGAACAGGAACGGAATCCGATACCGAAGCCGTCAGCATCCTCTCCTCAGGCGCGAACCCCATCCGAATCACCACAGCCCCAAACACATTCATCGCCAACCAAAACACAGCAGGAAACAATAACCACGCCATCCGCGCTAGAAGCTCCGCCGCCGCCAATATCTTCCTAGACCTCAGCGGAAATACCGCCACAGCAGGACAGAACGCCAACACAATCTTCGCCACCACAACAGGCGCAGGAAGAGTGGATGTGAATATCAACGGCGGAATCCATAGCGCGTCAGGAATGCAGGACGCGAACACCGCCATTATCACCATGATGTCAGGATCAGGCCTGCTCACCTTGGACATCGCCTCAGACGCCGCCATCCAAGCCATCGGCAGCGCCGAGCGCGCGATCCTCATCCAATCCAGCAACCGCGCCGCGACAACCCCCAGAACCATCACAACGGGAATGTGGGCAGGCAATAGAGCCACCAATAGAGGAACAATCATCGGAGACTTCCTCGGCGGCGCCGGAAACGACCTGTTGGAAAATACCGCCACAGGACAATTCACAGGAACGATCACTATGGGCGCCGGAAATGACGAAGTCCGAAACGCCGGAACCATGATTATCAACGGAAACGGTGATTTCGGAAGCGGAACCGACAATTTCGTCAATACGGGAAGGCTCCTCATAGATTACGCCGCGAACGGAAACAGACAAATTCAAATCACGAATCTGGAGAACTTCAACCATACAGCAGGAGCGATTGTCTTCGCCCTAGATCAGGACACCCCGCCCGCATCCGCGATCCTCAATACGGGCGGGGCGAGGGCGAGAATCAGCGGAGGAAGCATAGAAATAGACACAGGACGAAACTTCGCCGCCGGCACCGTCATAAGGCTTATTGAAGGCAGAGACCTCAGCACGATAGTGCTAACCAGCTCCTACGGCCAATTCCGCCTAAGTCTGGAAGGCGTCTTGGCATTGGAATTTGTCCTCAACCAACTCATCTGCGGAAGCCCCATCACAACCCGCCAAGCCGTCTCGCCAGGAACCGCCACCAGACAAGTCTCCTGCAACTCCCAAAGAAACGGAGTCTTTTCCGCAGGAATCGCCACAGGCGAAGACAATCTCGCCATCATCTATGACAGCCCAGCCACAGGAACGCCCTTCATCCGACATTCAGGCAATCGCGGCGAAATCCATATCACGCAGGGGACAATCACCAAAACCAGCGCCCAAGCCCAAGGGAACGCTCTCAGCATAAACGCCGATACGGGATCTATCGTCATCACAACCGCCGCAGGAACAACGATCTCTAACCAAGACGCCAGAAACCTCAATCACGCGATCCTCGCCGCAAGCGCCGACGCATCCAGAATCTCCCTGGATCTCAGCGGCAATGTCTCCACCGCAGGCGGCGACAGCAGCGCAATCTCCGCAACAAGCGCAATGGCGGGAAGGGTGAGCGTAAATCTCCGCGCAGGAACCTACAGCTCCTCCGGAGCGCAAACCAACGCGAATGCGGCGACAATCGTTCTCTCGTCAAACGGCGGACAAATCACCTTGGACATCGCTCAAAACACCGCCGTCAGAACTATGGGCAGCGGAAGGCGCGCGATCCGTCTCAACTCCAGCAACGCCGCCTCCATGACCTCCCGCGCAATCGGAACAGGCAGCTGGACGGGAAACAGAATCACCAATAGAGGCGAAATCATAGGCAATCTCATAAGCGAATCGGGCGCAGACCTCTTTGAGAATACCGCGACAGCGCGCTTCACAGGCGGAATCAGCATGGGCGCAGGAAATGACGAAATCCGAAATGAAGGATTCTTCACAATCAATGGAAATGCCGATTTCGGAAGCGGAACCGACAGTTTCATCAATCAACATACGGGAACCCTCACCATAGACCACGCCGCCAACGCAAACGCCCAAATCAACTTCGCAGGTTTGGAAAGTTTCACCTTCACGACAGGAACGCTCCGATTCCGAATCAATCTCGCGCCCGGCAGAAGCCTCGCATCCTTCACGCAGCCCCTCCTCAATCTAGGAAGCGGAACCTCAACCATTTCCACAGGAATCTTGCTGGACGTCATCGCCGCCGAAGGAGAAATCCCAACCTCCGGAACCCTCAACCTCGTCAGCGCCGCGAACCTCAACGTTTCCCCCGCGCTCCTCTTCCTCACGCCAGGACTCTATGGAAGTCTCGCCCTCTCCAGCAATGTCCTCCAAATCACCTTCGCCCCGCCAACGCCTTTCTGCGGCAGAAACTTCGCCACCACAGGAAACGCCCCCATCGCCCCAGGAATCGCCCGATTCCAAGTCCTCTGCGACGAGATCGTTCCAGCAGGAATCTCCGAAAGCGCCTTCAGACTCGCAATCCTCTATGCCGCATACGCAAATCCATGGCGAAGCGACGTAATATACGCCAAAGGCGACAGTTTCCGAATAGGAAGCCTCACCTTCCAAGTGGATGACGACGCCACCGTGGACGAACTCATCGCCCTCAACGCCCGAACCCAAGCCCCGACAGAAGCTCTTGCCGCCTCGCTCGGAATCACCTCCGTCAGAACGCCCTTCATTCGTCATACGGGCGTAGGCGGCGAAATCCATATCCGCGCCGGCGCAAGTCCCATTCTCAAAACCAGCGCCGAAAGCGCAGGCGCGGCGGTCAACCTCTTCACAGCTTTCTCAGAACCTATCGCCATCACAACCGCCGCAGGAACGACCGTCTCCAATCAAGACACCCGCAATAGCAGCCATGCCATTCACGCTCAGAACGGCGGACGCATATCGCTGGACATCAAAGGCAACGCCTCCACCGCAGGCTCCAACAGCCAAGCCATCTTCGCGGAGTCCGTGGGGGGAGAAGCCAGCGACATCACAATAGACATCACCGGAAACGCCTCCACCACAGGCGCGAACAGCAACGCCATATTCGCCCAAACCCAAGAAGGAGGCGAGGTTCATCTGAATATCCTCGGCGGCGCGCACAGTTCGTCAGGCGCGCAGGCAAGGGCGGACTTCGCTGTCGTCTTGCTCAAGACCCAAAGAGGACAGATCACAATGGATGTCGCCGCCAATGCCAGCGTGGAAGCAAGAGGATCGGCGACCCACGCGATTTACATAGAATCCTTCAACACCGCCACGACAACCCCGCGCAGCATCGGATCGGGCGATTGGACAGGCAGCAGAATCAGCAATAGCGGCAGAATCCTCGGCGCTTTGCACAACATCTTCAGCGGCGATCTCCTCTTTGAGAATAGGGCGGGCGGCAGTTTCACCGGCAGTTTCACGATGGGCGCAGGCGAAAACGAAATCCAAAATGCAGGAACGCTCACCCTCAACGCGTCATCCAATTTCGGAGCCGGAACGGACAGGCTGGAAAATAGAAGCCTTCTTGTCATAGACCATGACGCGGCGGGAGACGCCCAAATCTCACTCGCCAATCTTGAAAACTTCGTCCAAACAAGCGGAATGCTCCGATTCCGAATGGATTTCGGCGGAACAAGAACCCTCGCATCCTTCACCCAAGCCCTCCTCAATCTAGGCACGGCAGCGCCAACCTTCACCGCCGGAACAATAGAAATCATCGCCACGGCAGGAGCCTTCCCAACCTCCGGAACGCTGGATCTTATCACAGGAACCGCAATCTCCTCATCCACAAACCTCGGAACGCTCGCTCTCGCATTAGGAACGCCCGCCACCCTCGCCATCAGCGGAAACGCCCTCCAAATCACCTTCATAAACCCCAACGCATATTGCGGCGGAAATATCGCGACTTCCATCGGAACAACGCCCATTCCCCCCGGAATAACCCGATTCCAAGTCCTCTGCGACGACATCCTTCTCGCCGGAATATCAGAGAGCCAAAACGACCTCGCTATGCTCTATACCCCGACAGCCCCCGCCGCAAACCCATGGAGCAACGCAACAAACTACGCGCGAGGCGAAAGATTCCATGTGGACGGAAACATCTTCCAAGTGGATGACGACGCCACCGCGGACGAACTGACCGCCCTCAACGCCCGAACCCAAGCCCCGACAGAAGCCCTCGCCGCCTCGCTCGGAATCTCCAAAATCACCGAAACCCCCTTCATCCGCCATACAGGACTCGGCGGCGAAATCCATATCCGCCAAAATGCGAGCCAAATCGTCAAATCCGCAGACCTCAACCCGGGCGCCGCTCTCAGCATCAGGACAAACTCCTCCGCCGCCAGACAAAAACCCATCGCCATCACAACCGCCTCAGGAACCCTCATCGCCAATAGAGACAATAGAGCCAGAGCCAATAATCCCGCTATCCTCGCCGAAAGCTGGGGAGACGTCTCCGTCAAAATAGAGGGCAGCGTCTTCAAAATAGGCGTGAATGATTACGCCATCCGCGCGCAATCCTTACTGGAAAGCGTCACGGTGGAACTCGCTGGGAACGCCTTCATAGACAGTTTCGGAATGAATGTCCACGGAATCTCCGCAGACGCCGCCGGGACAATCAACATAGACATAGGCGGCGCGGCAGTCGTCAGAACGGCGGGCGCTTCCTCCCACGCCATAGACGCCAACGCGCGCGGCAGACATGGAGATATCAACGTAGATATCGCCGGAACAGGCGCGCGAGTCTCCGTCTTCGGCGACAATGCCGCCGCAATCCGCCTCCGATCCGATCTCGCCGCGCCGCATTTCAACCTTGATGTTCGCCCAGGCAATATCGTCTGCGCCGGCGCTGTCTCCACACAGGCCGGCATCCATAACTGCGCCCGCAACAGAACGGGAACCGGAATCCGAGCCGTCCTCTTTCAGCGCGGCAACCTCGCCGCCTTCACAGGAACCGAAACTTTCGCCCATATCCTCACAAACGCGGGAATAATCGGAGGAGAAATCGCCAGCGTCATCGCAAGCGGCGCCAATGCCAACTTCAAAGACCATATCGTCAATAATAGCGGCGGCATGATGGAAATAAACGTCTCTCTCGCAGGCGGAGACGACCAAATCACCAATATAGGAGTCATAAGCTTCTTCGGCACATCCGACTTCGGAACCGGCGCCGACAGCATCATCAATACGGGACTCATCACCACACAATCAGGAGCCCGCATCACAGGGCTGGAAACCATCGCCAATAGAAGAGGCGGCATGATCCAAGGAACTCTCACCCTCAGCGGACCAGCAATCACCTTCGCCAATGATGGAGAATTTACGGGAAACTTCTCCTTCGCCAACGGCCCGCAAGGACGAACCATCACCAACACAGGAACTATGACCCTCGCCGGAACCTCCAATTTCGGAACGCTCACAGACCCTTCCATGCCCGCCCAAAGAAACAGACTCACAAGCACAGGAACATTCGTCATTAATTATGCACAGAGCGGACAGATCGTCCTCTCCAACCTCTCCGATTTCATCCTCGGACAAACCACGCCATCCCAAAGCGGAATCCTCCGCTTCCTCTTCAACCCCACAGGCAGCGGCGTGAATATGCCCCCCAACGAGCCTCTTATGAGACTCAGCGGAATGCCCAATTTTATCGCCGGAACCATAGAACTTCAGCCGCTCCGCGGAGAACTCCCCATCGGATCCGTCATCCAACTCATAGAAAATCCCAGCCTCGCCACATTAGGCGGACTCGTCAATCCTGATTTCGGAACCCTTAGCATCGTCTCAAGCGGCGCGACTTCCATCCTGCAACTCACCCTGACCAGAATAGTCGGCGCTAGAGTTTGCGGCAAACTCCTCACCACACGAGTCCCCCAAGCCCCAGGAGTCGCCACAAGACAGGTCGTCTGCGACGCATCCCTCGCAGAAGCCTACGCCAGCGGCATAACGGCCGCGGTGGATAATCTCGCCATTCTCTATAGCGCCACCGCCACAGGAACGCCCTTCATACGACAACTCAATGGCGGAGGCGAAATCCATGTCCAAGCCGGCGCAAGCCCCATCATCAAAACGCCAGAAGACATCGGAGGCGCCGCCATCAGCATAGACCCAACAGAAAATGTCAGCCCGCTTCGCATCACAACCGCCGCGGGAACCAGCGTCATGAACACAGACACAGGCGCCGCCCGACACGCCATCTTCGCGCGAATCTCCGGAGTGAATAACGCAGGCAACAATATCACCGCATCCCTCGCCGGAAATAGCTCCGCCATTGGAGAACTCAGCTCCGCCTTCTTCGCCACGAACACAAATACAGGCGGAATCCATCTGGATATTGATGGCGGAACCCATAGCGCCTCAGGAACCCAGGCAGGAATCTTCGCCGTCATCTCCCTCATCTCAACAGGAGCAGGACAACTCACCGTGGATGTCGCGTCAGGCGCCACAGTCCAAGCCACAGGAAGCGCGAGCCGCGCCATCCTCTTCTCCTCCAGCAACAGGGCAACTATGACCCCTAGAACCATCGGATCAGGAATTTGGGCCGGAAACAGAGCAAGCAACGCGGGAACAATCATCGGAAACTTCATCGGCGGCGCAGGCAGAGACCTCTTTGAAAACGCCGCCGGCGCAAACTTCACAGGACAATTCACTATGGGCGGAAGAAACGACGAAGTCCAAAACGCAGGAACTATGACAATCAACCAAAGAAGAAGCAATTTCGGCGCGGGAAACGACAGTTTCATCAATACGGGAACGCTCGTCATAGACCATGCCGCCGCGAGCGGGCAAGTTTCCTTCACCCTTCTTGAAAATTTCACGCAGACAAGCGGAACAATACGATTCCGCTACAACGCCACAACAGCCCCAACATCAGCCCTCCTCTCTATCAACGATCTCTCCTCCGCCATTTTCACCGCGGGAACCGTGGAACTCACAGCCTCCGCAGGAAACATCCCCAATAGCGGAACAATCCCGCTTATCGCCGCGACAAGCCTCCCAGACGCGACATCTCTCGGAAGCCTCTCCAGCGCCCAAGGCTTCCTCTTTATCGCCGATAACGTCCTCCAATTAGACCGAACTATGATCTGCGGAAAACTCACCGAAAACCGCGTTCCCGTATCTCCAGGGGTCGCCAACCGACAGGTCGTCTGCGACAACGCCGCAGGATATAGCGGCGGAATCGCCACAAATATCAGCCGCCTCGCCATCATCTACGATACCCCTGCCACAACGCCATCCATCAGACTCACGGGCGCGGGAAGCGAAATCCACGTCATGCAAGGCAGAATCAACGCGACAAGCGGAATAGCCCTCAGCCTCGCCACAGGAAACAACGCCATGCCCATCCGCATCACCACCGACAGCGATGCGGCTATCTCCACAACGGGAACAAGCGGCAGCGAGCACGCCATCCGCGCCAGCGGCGGCGGAGATATCTCCATGAATATCGCAGGCGCAGTCTCCACAGGCTCCGCCTCAAGCCACGCCATCTCCGCAAGTAGCACAGGCGGCAATATCACGATGGACGTGACCGCGAACGCCTCCACGACAGGCACCGAAAGCATCGCTATAGACGCAAGCGCCTCAG
This sequence comes from uncultured Alphaproteobacteria bacterium, assembly GCA_958296285.1. Classification (GTDB taxonomy): domain Bacteria; phylum Pseudomonadota; class Alphaproteobacteria; order JAPOUT01. Next base: position 1,605,347 of record OY282459.1, on the reverse strand, counting down.
GAACGGGAACGGCGCATATAGACATTGACGGCGGAACCCATAGTGCGTCAGGAAACCAGGGAAGCCGCATCGCTGTCGTCAGGCTTTTCTCCGGCTCCGGGCAGCTGACGCTGGATGTCGCCGCAGGCGCGACCATCCGCGCGAGATCATCCGCGACACGCGCCATCATCATGGATTCCTCCAACACCGCCGCCGCGACCAATCGCGCCATCAGCCTCTCAAACTGGCTCGGCAACAGGGCAAGCAACGCGGGAACAATCATCGGCAATTTCCTCAGCGGAACAGGCAACGACCTCTTTGAAAACGCCGCGGACGCCAACTTCACAGGCAGTTTCTCCACAGGCGCAGGCGGGGACGAAGTCCATAATAGAGGCGTGATGAGGCTGGACGCCTCCTCCGATCTCGGCGGCGGATCTGACTCTTTCCTCAACCAAGGCACGCTCAACATAGATCATGACGCCAATGGGGACGCCCAAATCAGTCTCACAAGCCTGGAAAACTTCACGCAAGGCGGCGGAAGCCTCCAATTTCAACTGGATTTCGCCGGAACAAGAACCCTCGCATCCTTCACGCAGCCCATCCTCAATATCGGCGGCGCAACCCCGATTTTCGGCAACGGCGCGATCCAGCTCCTCCACGCACGGGGAACGCTCCCCGCCACAGGAATCCTCCAACTGATCACAGGCATGAATATCACAACAACAGGATTGCTCACCGCATCCCAAGGAACCCTCTCCGTCTCTAGCGGCGTCCTGCAAATAGACCTCGGCGGGCGAACCTATTGCGGCGACAATCTCGCAACGGCAGGAAATACCGCCATCACCCCGGGCATCAATACAGACCATGTCGTCTGCGACGATATCCTCACAGAAGGAATCGCCGAAGAGGCCTCCAAACTCGCTATCCTCTACACTGCAACCGCAACCTCTTGGTCAAGCGAAACAACCTACGCGGCAGGCGATATGTTCCGCGTAGGCGACCTCATCTTCCAAGTGGATGACGACGCCACCGCGGACGAACTCATCGCCCTCAACGCCCGAACCCAAGCCCCGACAGAAACTCTCGCCGCCTTGCTCGGAATCACCTCCATCAGAACGCCCTTCATCCGACATATTGGCAGAGGCGGCGAAATCCATGTCCGCCAAGGCGCAGCCCCCATCGCCAAAACCAGCGCCGAAAGCGCGGGCGCGGCAGTTAGCGTCTTGACAGCTTTCTCAGAGCCTATCGCCATCACAACCGCCGCAGGAACGACCGTCTCCAATCAAGACACGCGCAACAGAAGCCATGCCATTCACGCTACAAGCGGCGGACGCATATCGCTGGACATCAAAGGCGACGCCTCCACCGCAGGCTCCGACAGCCAAGCCATCTTCGCGGAGTCCGTGGGGGCAACAGCCAACGACATCACAATAGACATCACCGGAAACGCCTCCACCACAGGCGCGAACAGCAACGCCATATTCGCCCAAACCCAGGAAGGAGGCGAGGTTCATCTGAATATTCTCGGCGGCGCGCAAAGCTCGTCAGGCGCGCAGGCAAGGGCGGACTTCGCCATCGTCTTGCTCAAAGCCCAAAGAGGACAGATCACAATGGATATCGCCGCCAATGCCAGCGTGGAAGCGAGAGGATCGGCGACCCACGCGATTTACATAGAATCCTTCAACACCGCCACGACAACCCCGCGCAGCATCGGATCGGGCGATTGGACAGGCAGCAGAATCAGCAATAGCGGCAGAATCCTCGGCGCTTTGCACAACATCCTCAGCGGCGACCTTCTCTTTGAGAATATGTCGGGCGGCAGTTTCACCGGCAGTTTCACGATGGGCGCAGGCGAAAACGAAATCCAAAATGCAGGAACGTTCACAATACAAGCCGCCTCCAATTTTGGAGCCGGAACGGACAGGCTGGAAAATAGAGGCGTTCTCGTCATAGACCATGACGCGGCGGGAGACGCCCAAATCTCCATCGCCAATCTTGAAAACTTCACCCAGACGGGCGGAACGCTCCGCTTCAATTTTGACTTCACCAAAAACTTCCCGACAGGCGCCTCCGGCGCGCTCCTCAATTTGGGAGGAGCCGCAATCGGCTTCACAGCGGGAACGCTGGATGTCGCCCCCGCCCAAGGCACCGTCCCAATCTCCGGAACCCTCCCGCTCATCACGACAACAGGCGCGAATTTGTCGCTGCTGACAGGGCTGACCAGCTCGCAGGGAACGTTCTCCGTCCTGAACAACGTCCTGCGAATCACATTCGCCCCGCGCTATTGCGGCGAAAACCTCGCCACCACAGGAAATACCGCTATAGACCCCGGAACCGCAACCTTCCAAGTTCTCTGCGACGATATCGTGGAAAGCGGAATCGCCGAGAGCGAAGCCGGTCTCGCCCTTATTTACACCGCCGCCCGAGACAACGCCAAAACAACGCCCTTCATTCGTCATACGGGCAGAGGCGGCGAGATTCACATCCGGTCGGGTTCTGATCCAATCGCCCAGCCGGCAGGCACGGACGGGGCGGCGGTCAGCGTGATTACAGCGATGGCGGATGCGATCACGATCACGACAGCGTCAGGGACGAGCGTCAGCAATGAGGATACGGACAATTTTGACTCCCATGCGATCCATGCGTCAGGCGGAGGGTCTGTCAGCCTTGATATCGCCGGCTCCGCCGAGACGGAAGGCGAAGACGCTTATGCCGTTTTCGCCACAACGACCGGCGCGGGGATTGTGGATATAGATGTCTCCGGAACGCTCACAACATCGGGCATCGGCGCGGACGCCCTTCGCGGACAAGCGGCTTCCGCGAGTTCGGCGGATGTGGATATTGATATCGCCGGCGCGACAATAGAGACAACAGGGGACGAGGCTGCGGCGATAAACGCGAGCGTCTCTGGGGGGACAGGCGATATCACGCTGGATATCGCCGGGAGCGCCCGCATCACGGCGGAGGGGAGTTTCTCGGACGCCATCGCCGCGAGCGCTCGCGCCCGCGCGCCTGCTAGGACAGCCCCCCCCGGCGCGACAAGCGATTCTGGCGATGTAGCAATCACGATCGCCGGGGATGCGCGGATAGAGGCGACAGGGCAGGGCAGCCACGCGATCTATGCCGAAGCGTGGGGCGGGGATGTTGATCTGATCATCACTGGCGCGGCGAGGATCGCTTCGGATCTTGGTCATGGGATTTATCTTCGTGATCGGTCGGCGTCTTATGTCTCTTCTACGAGCCGGACTGTGAGCGTATCGCTTGGGGCGTCTGCGGGGGCGCATCTCTCTTCGGATGGCTCCAGGACGAGCGCGATCTATCTTCAGGGCGATACGGGTTCCAGCCAGTTGAGCGTGATCGTGGGTTTGGGGAATTTTGTCTGCGCGGGTTCGTTCCGCGTGGGGACAGACAATTGCGTTTCTTCTGATGAGAAGGCGGTTCTTTTCTCGCGGAGGAGTTCTCTTTCGTCTTATGGGGGCTCTGGAACTTATGCGGCAGTCTTGACGAATGCGGGGACGATCGTTGGGGGTATTGAGAGTTCTGGTCCGTCCGGAACTGCCTTTAGGACAGATATTATGAACTCTGGCGTTTTGACGGGGTCTCTGACTCTGGGTGGCGGGAATGACAGGGTTGTCAACGCTTCTGCGGGAACGATGAGTTTGACGGCGTCTTCGGACTTTGGCGGCGGGGCAAGCGACAGTTTTGAAAATCAGGGCATTTTGGTGATAGACCATGATGCGGCAGGGGACGCGCAGATCGCCCTCTCCAACCTTGAGAGTTTCACGCAGACCTCAGGAACGCTGCGCTTCAACGTCGATTTCAGGACACGCCCGACAGGAATCGAGAACGCAATCCTGAATATCGGCTCAGCAGCGCCCAGCTTTGCAGCAGGTACAATAGAAATTTTCGCCGCGATGGGCAGTGTGCCGGGCGCAGACGCGCCAATACCGCTTATTGCCGGTTCGCGGATTACCTCTGCCACAAGTCTCGGCAGTTTGGCGCTTGCCTCAGGCCTGATGGGCGTGCTTGAGACGATGAATGGCATTCTGCGGATCGCCTTCGCGGCGTCTGGGACGACCTATTGCGGGGACAATCTGTCGTTCCGCTTTCGGACGGCGATCCCGCCTGGGACATCCACGTTCCAAGTGGTCTGCGATGACATCAGGACGGGGGGGATTGCTGAGAGCGAGACGGGTCTGGGGCTTCTCTATACGGCTGCTGCTGCTGCGGGAACAGCCACGCCTTTCATAAGGCATACAGGCCAAGGCGGCGAGATTCATATCCGGTCGGGTTCTGATCCGATTGCCAAATCATCCACTCTCGCGGACGGGGCGGCGGTGAGCGTCATCACGGCGACCACGGACGCGATCGCGATCACGACAGCCTCAGGGACGAGCGTGAGCAACGCGGATGCGGATGCCGGCAATCACGCGATTCACGCTTCAGGCGGCGGCAATGTCTCTATGGATATCGCCGGCTCCACATCGGCGCAAGGAGCGAGCGATGCCATTCGGGCTAACGCTACAGGCTCTAGCGCCATAGACATAGACATTGACGGCGGAACGCACACGACAACGGGAACGCAGACCGATACGGTAGGCAGCGAGACCGCGGTCGTCAATCTGATCGGGGGATCGGGGACGATCATGTTGGATATAGCGGCGGGAGCGATTGTGGGGTCGTCTTCGGCTTTGACAAGGCGGGCGGTTCGCCTTTCCACGACAGGGGCGACGACGACGAGCAATGAGGGAAGCCTCTATGGGGTCTTTATGGGGGGGGCTGGCGCGGACAGTTTCACGAACAGCCTGACCTTTTCGGGAAGCCTCTCCCCGGGGGGCGGGAATGATGTGATCATGAACGCCGCCGCAGGAACGATGACCCTGACGGCGACTTCGGACTTTGGCGGCGGGACAAGCGACAGTTTTGAGAATCAGGGGACTTTGGTGATAGACCATGACGGGGCGGGGGACGCGCAGATCGCTCTCTCCAACCTTGAGAGTTTCACGCAAACTTCAGGGACATTGCGCTTCCGGATAGATTTGGGCAGCAGTCGGACGCTCGCCTCCTTCACCTCGGCGCTTTTGGACACGGGCGGGGCAACGCCCTCCTTCACGGCGGGGGCGATAGAGATCGCGCTGAGCGCCGGGACGCTTCCAACCTCAGGGATGCTCTCTCTCGTCAGCGCGACGTCTCTGCCGGACAACACGGATATAAGCGGTCTGTCTTTGGCGGCGGGTCTCTTTGGGGAACTGACGATCAGCGGCAATGCTCTGCTCCTGACCTTCGCGGCGTCTGGGACGACCTATTGCGGGGACAATCTGTCGTTCCGCGGGCGGACGGCGATCCCGCCTGGGACATCCACGTTCCAAGTGGTCTGCGATGACATCAGGACGGGGGGGATTGCTGAGAGCGAGACGGGTCTGGGGCTTCTCTATACGGCGGCGGCTGCTGCGGGAACAGCCACGCCTTTCATAAGGCATACAGGCCAAGGCGGCGAGATTCATATCCGGTCGGGTTCTGATCCGATCGCCAAATCATCCACTCTCGCGGACGGGGCGGCGGTGAGCGTCATCACGGCGACCACGGACGCGATCGCGATCACGACAGCCTCTGGGACGAATGTCAGCAACGCGGATGCGGATGCAGGCAATCATGCGATTCACGCTTCAGGCGGCGGCAATGTCTCTATGGATATCGCCGGCTCCACATCGGCGCGAGGGGCGAGCGATGCCATTCGGGCTAACGCTACAGGCTCTAGCGCCATAGACATAGACATTGACGGCGGAACGCACACGACAACGGGAACGCAGACCGATACGGTAGGCAGCGAGACCGCGATCGTCAATCTGATCGGCGGATCGGGGACGATCACGCTGGATATAGCGGCGGGAGCGACTGTGGGGTCGTCTTCGGCTTTGACAAGGCGGGCGGTTCGCCTTTCCACGACAGGAGCGACCACGACGAGCAATGAGGGAAGCCTCTATGGGGTCTTTATGGGGGGGGCTGGCGCGGACAGTTTCACGAACAGCCTGACCTTCTCGGGAAGCCTCTCCCCTGGCGGCGGGAACGATGCGATCACGAACGCCGCCGCAGGAACGATGACCCTGACGGCGACTTCGGACTTTGGCGGCGGGACAAGCGACAGTTTTGAGAATCAGGGGACTTTGGCGATAGACCATGACGGGGCGGGGGACGCGCAGATCGCTCTCTCCAACCTTGAGAGTTTCACGCAAACTTCAGGGACATTGCGCTTCCGGATAGATTTGGGCGGCGGTCGGACGCTCTCTTCCTTCACCTCGGCGCTTTTGGACACGGGCGGGGCAACGCCCTCCTTCACGGCGGGGGCGATAGAGATCGCGCTGAGCGCCGGGACGCTTCCAACCTCAGGGATGCTCTCTCTCGTCAGCGCGACGTCTCTGCCGGACAACACGGATATAAGCGGTCTGTCTTTGGCGGCGGGTCTCTTTGGGGAACTGACGATCAGCGGCAATGCTCTGCTCCTGACCTTCGCGGCGTCTGGGACGACCTATTGCGGGGACAATCTGTCGTTCCGCGGGCGGACGGCGATCTCGCCTGGGACATCCACGTTCCAAGTGGTCTGCGATGACATCAGGACGGGGGGGATTGCTGAGAGCGAGACGGGTCTGGGGCTTCTCTATACGGCGGCGGCGGATGCGGGAACAGCCACGCCTTTCATAAGGCATACAGGCCAAGGCGGCGAGATTCACATCCGCGCCTCTTCAGACCCGATCGCCAAGCCGGCAGGGACGGACGGGGCGGCGGTCAGCGTGATTACGGCGACCACGGACGCGATCGCGATCACGACGGCGTCTGGGACGAGCGTGAGCAATGAAGACACGGACGCCAATAATCACGCGATCCACGCCTCAGGCGGCGGCAGTGTCTCTATGGCTGTCGTCGGCTCCACATCGGCGCGAGGGGCGAGCGATGCCATTCGCGCTAACGCCACAGGCTCTAGCGCCATAGACATAGACATTGACGGCGGAACGCACACGACAACAGGAACGCAAGGCTCGTCTTCGGCGATCGTCAATCTGATTGGGGGATCGGGGACGATCATGTTGGATATAGCGGCGGGAGCGACTGTGGGGTCGTCTTCGGCTTTGACAAGGCGGGCGGTTCGCCTTTCCACGACAGGGGCGACGACGACGAGCAATGCGGGAAGCCTCTATGGGGTCTTTATGGGGGGGGCTGGCGCGGACAGTTTCACGAACAGCCTGACCTTTTCGGGAAGCCTTTCCCCTGGCGGCGGGAATGATGCGATCACGAACGCCGCCGCAGGAACGATGACCCTGACGGCGTCTTCGGACTTTGGCGGCGGGACGGGCGACAGTTTTGAAAATCAGGGCACTTTGGTGATAGACCATGACGGGGCGGGGGACGCGCAGATCGCTCTCTCCAATCTTGAGAGTTTCACGCAAACTTCAGGGACATTGCGCTTCCGGATAGATTTGGGCAGCAGTCGGACGCTCGCCTCCTTCACCTCGGCGCTTTTGGACACGGGCGGGGCAACGCCCTCCTTCACGGCGGGGGCGATAGAGATCGCGCTGAGCGCCGGGACGCTTCCAACCTCAGGGATGCTCTCTCTCGTCAGCGCGACGTCTCTGCCGGACAACACGGATATAAGCGGTCTGTCTTTGGCGGCGGGTCTCTTTGGGGAACTGACGATCAGCGGCAATGCTCTGCTCCTGACCTTCGCGGCGTCTGGGACGACCTATTGCGGGGACAATCTGTCGTTCCGCGGGCGGACGGCGATCCCGCCTGGGACATCCACGTTCCAAGTGGTCTGCGATGACATCAGGACGGGGGGGATTGCTGAGAGCGAGACGGGTCTGGGGCTTCTCTATACGGCGGCGGCGGATGCGGGAACAGCCACGCCTTTCATAAGGCATACAGGCCAAGGCGGCGAGATTCACATCCGAGCGGCTTCTGATCCGATTGCCAAGCCGGCAGGGACGGATGGGGCGGCGGTGAGCGTCATCACGGCGATGGCGGACGCGATCGCGATCACGACAGCCTCAGGGACGAATGTCAGCAACGCGGATGCGGATGCAGGCAATCATGCGATTCACGCTTCAGGCGGCGGCAATGTCTCTATGGCTGTCGCGGGCTCCACATCGGCGCGAGGGGCGAGCGATGCCATTCGCGCTAACGCCACAGGCTCTAGCGCCATAGACATAGACATTGACGGCGGAACGCACACGACAACAGGAGCGCAAGGCTCGTCTTCGGCGGTCGTCAATCTGATCGGGGGATCGGGGACGATCATGTTGGATATAGCGGCGGGAGCGACTGTGGGGTCGTCTTCGGCTTTGACAAGGCGGGCGGTTCGCCTTTCCACGACAGGGGCGACGACGACAAGCAATGCGGGAAGCCTCTATGGGGTCTTTATGGGGGGGGCTGGCGCGGACAGTTTCACGAACAGCCTGACCTTTTCGGGAAGCCTCTCCCCGGGGGGCGGGAATGATGTGATCATGAACGCCGCCGCAGGAACGATGACCCTGACGGCGTCTTCGGACTTTGGCGGCGGGACGGGCGACAGTTTTGAAAATCAGGGCACTTTGGCGATAGACCATGACGGGGCGGGGGACGCGCAGATCGCTCTCTCCAATCTTGAGAGTTTCACGCAAACTTCAGGGACATTGCGCTTCCGGATAGATTTGGGCAGCAGTCGGACGCTCGCCTCCTTCACCTCGGCGCTTTTGGACACGGGCGGGGCAACGCCCTCCTTCACGGCGGGGGCGATAGAGATCGCGCTGAGCGCCGGGACGCTTCCAACCTCAGGGATGCTCTCTCTCGTCAGCGCGACGTCTCTGCCGGACAACACGGATATAAGCGGTCTGTCTTTGGCGGCGGGTCTCTTTGGGGAACTGACGATCAGCGGCAATGCTCTGCTCCTGACCTTCGCGGCGTCTGGGACGACCTATTGCGGGGACAATCTGTCGTTCCGCGGACGGACGGCGATCTCGCCTGGGACATCCACGTTCCAAGTGGTCTGCGATGACATCAGGACGGGGGGGATTGCTGAGAGCGAGACGGGTCTGGGGCTTCTCTATACGGCTGCTGCTGCTGCGGGAACAGCCACGCCTTTCATAAGGCATACAGGGCAAGGCGGCGAGATTCACATCCGAGCGGCTTCTGATCCGATTGCCAAATCATCCACTCTCGCGGACGGGGCGGCGGTGAGCGTCATCACGGCGATGGCGGACGCGATCGCGATCACGACAGCCTCAGGGACGAGCGTCAGCAATGAAGACACGGACGCCAATAATCACGCGATTCACGCTTCAGGCGGCGGCAATGTCTCTATGGCTGTCGCCGGCTCCACATCGGCGCAAGGGGCGAGCGATGCCATTCGCGCTAACGCCACAGGCGCGAGCGCGATAGACATAGACATTGACGGCGGAACGCACACGACAACAGGAACGCAAGGCTCGTCTTCGGCGATCGTCAATCTGATCGGGGGATCGGGGACGATCATGTTGGATATAGCGGCGGGAGCGACTGTGGGGTCGTCTTCGGCTTTGACAAGGCGGGCGGTTCGCCTTTCCACGACAGGGGCGACCACGACGAGCAATGAGGGAAGCCTCTATGGGGTCTTTATGGGGGGGGCTGGCGCGGACAGTTTCACGAACAGCCTGACCTTTTCGGGAAGCCTCTCCCCTGGCGGCGGGAACGATGCGATCACGAACGCCGCCGCAGGAACGATGACCCTGACGGCGTCTTCGGACTTTGGCGGCGGGACAAGCGACAGTTTTGAAAATCAGGGGACTTTGGCGATAGACCATGACGGGGCGGGGGACGCGCAGATCGCTCTCTCCAACCTTGAGAGTTTCACGCAAACTTCAGGGACATTGCGCTTCCGGATAGATTTGGGCAGCAGTCGGACGCTCGCCTCCTTCACCTCGGCGCTTTTGGACACGGGCGGGGCAACGCCCTCCTTCACGGCGGGGGCGATAGAGATCGCGCTGAGCGCCGGGACGCTTCCAACCTCAGGGATGCTCTCTCTCGTCAGCGCGACGTCTCTGCCGGACAACACGGATATAAGCGGTCTGTCTTTGGCGGCGGGTCTCTTTGGGGAACTGACGATCAGCGGCAATGCTCTGCTCCTGACCTTCGCGGCGTCTGGGACGACCTATTGCGGGGACAATCTGTCGTTCCGCGGGCGGACGGCGATCCCGCCTGGGACATCCACGTTCCAAGTGGTCTGCGATGACATCAGGACGGGGGGGATTGCTGAGAGCGAGACGGGTCTGGGGCTTCTCTATACGGCGGCGGCTGCTGCGGGAACAGCCACGCCTTTCATAAGGCATACAGGCCAAGGCGGCGAGATTCATATCCGGTCGGGTTCTGATCCGATCGCCAAATCATCCACTCTCGCGGACGGGGCGGCGGTGAGCGTCATCACGGCGACCACGGACGCGATCGCGATCACGACAGCCTCAGGGACGAATGTCAGCAACGCGGATGCGGATGCAGGCAATCATGCGATTCACGCTTCAGGCGGCGGCAATGTCTCTATGGATATCGCCGGCTCCACATCGGCGCGAGGGGCGAGCGATGCCATTCGGGCTAACGCTACAGGCGCGAGCGCGATAGACATAGACATTGACGGCGGAACGCACACGACAACGGGAACGCAGACCGATACGGTAGGCAGCGAGACCGCGATCGTCAATCTGATCGGCGGATCGGGGACGATCACGCTGGATATAGCGGCGGGAGCGACTGTGGGGTCGTCTTCGGCTTTGACAAGGCGGGCGGTTCGCCTTTCCACGACAGGAGCGACCACGACGAGCAATGAGGGAAGCCTCTATGGGGTCTTTATGGGGGGGGCTGGCGCGGACAGTTTCACGAACAGCCTGACCTTCTCGGGAAGCCTCTCCCCTGGCGGCGGGAACGATGCGATCACGAACGCCGCCGCAGGAACGATGACCCTGACGGCGACTTCGGACTTTGGCGGCGGGACAAGCGACAGTTTTGAGAATCAGGGGACTTTGGCGATAGACCATGACGGGGCGGGGGACGCGCAGATCGCTCTCTCCAACCTTGAGAGTTTCACGCAAACTTCAGGGACATTGCGCTTCCGGATAGATTTGGGCGGCGGTCGGACGCTCGCCTCCTTCACCTCGGCGCTTTTGGACACGGGCGGGGCAACGCCCTCCTTCACGGCGGGGGCGATAGAGATCGCGCTGAGCGCCGGGACGCTTCCAACCTCAGGGATGCTCTCTCTCGTCAGCGCGACGTCTCTGCCTGATGGGACGGATATAAGCGGTCTGTCTTTGGCGGCGGGTCTCTTTGGGGAACTGACGATCAGCGGCAATGCTCTGCTCCTGACCTTCGCGGCGTCTGGGACGACCTATTGCGGGGACAATCTGTCGTTCCGCGGGCGGACGGCGATCCCGCCTGGGACATCCACGTTCCAAGTGGTCTGCGATGACATCAGGACGGGGGGGATTGCTGAGAGCGAGACGGGTCTGGGGCTTCTCTATACGGCTGCTGCTGCTGCGGGAACAGCCACGCCTTTCATAAGGCATACAGGGCAAGGCGGCGAGATTCACATCCGCGCTTCTTCAGACCCGATCGCCAAGCCGGCAGGGACGGACGTGGCGGCGGTGAGCGTCATCACGGCGATGGCGGACGCGATCGCGATCACGACAGCCTCAGGGACGAGCGTGAGCAACGCGGATGCGGATGCCGGCAATCACGCGATTCACGCTTCAGGCGGCGGCAATGTCTCTATGGATATCGCCGGCTCCACATCGGCGCAAGGGGCGAGCGATGCCATTCGCGCTGACGCCACAGGCTCTAGCGCCATAGACATAGACATTGACGGCGGAACGCACACGACAACAGGAGCGCAAGGCTCGTCTTCGGCGGTCGTCAATCTGATCGGGGGATCGGGGACGATCATGTTGGATATAGCGGCGGGAGCGACTGTGGGGTCGTCTTCGGCTTTGACAAGGCGGGCGGTTCGCCTTTCCACGACAGGGGCGACGACGACGAGCAATGCGGGAAGCCTCTATGGGGTCTTTATGGGGGGGGCTGGCGCGGACAGTTTCACGAACAGCCTGACCTTTTCGGGAAGCCTTTCCCCTGGCGGCGGGAATGATGCGATCACGAACGCCGCCGCAGGAACGATGACCCTGACGGCGTCTTCGGACTTTGGCGGCGGGACGGGCGACAGTTTTGAAAATCAGGGCACTTTGGTGATAGACCATGACGGGGCGGGGGACGCGCAGATCGCTCTCTCCAATCTTGAGAGTTTCACGCAAACTTCAGGGACATTGCGCTTCCGGATAGATTTGGGCAGCAGTCGGACGCTCGCCTCCTTCACCTCGGCGCTTTTGGACACGGGCGGGGCAACGCCCTCCTTCACGGCGGGGGCGATAGAGATCGCGCTGAGCGCCGGGACGCTTCCAACCTCAGGGATGCTCTCTCTCGTCAGCGCGACGTCTCTGCCGGACAACACGGATATAAGCGGTCTGTCTTTGGCGGCGGGTCTCTTTGGGGAACTGACGATCAGCGGCAATGCTCTGCTCCTGACCTTCGCGGCGTCTGGGACGACCTATTGCGGGGACAATCTGTCGTTCCGCGGGCGGACGGCGATCCCGCCTGGGACATCCACGTTCCAAGTGGTCTGCGATGACATCAGGACGGGGGGGATTGCTGAGAGCGAGACGGGTCTGGGGCTTCTCTATACGGCGGCGGCGGCTGCGGGAACAGCCACGCCTTTCATAAGGCATACAGGGCAAGGCGGCGAGATTCACATCCGAGCGGCTTCAGACCCGATTGCCAAGCCGGCAGGGACGGACGGGGCGGCGGTGAGCGTCATCACGGCGACCACGGACGCGATCGCGATCACGACAGCCTCAGGGACGAATGTCAGCAACGCGGATGCGGATGCCGGCAATCATGCGATTCACGCTTCAGGCGGCGGCAATGTCTCTATGGATATCGCCGGCTCCACATCGGCGCAAGGGGCGAGCGATGCCATTCGGGCTAACGCCACAGGCTCTAGCGCCATAGACATAGACATTGACGGCGGAACGCACACGACAACAGGAGCGCAAGGCTCGTCTTCGGCGGTCGTCAATCTGATCGGGGGATCGGGGACGATCATGTTGGATATAGCGGCGGGAGCGACTGTGGGGTCGTCTTCGGCTTTGACAAGGCGGGCGGTTCGCCTTTCCACGACAGGGGCGACGACAACGAGCAATGCGGGAAGCCTCTATGGGGTCTTTATGGGGGGGGCTGGCGCGGACAGTTTCACGAACAGCCTGACCTTTTCGGGAAGCCTCTCCCCGGGCGGCGGGAACGATGCGATCACCAACGCCGCCGCAGGAACGATGAGTTTGACGGCGTCTTCGGACTTTGGCGGCGGGACGAGCGACAGTTTTGAAAATCGCGGAACTTTGGCGATAGACCATGACGGGGCGGGGGACGCGCAGATCGCTCTCTCCAACCTTGAGAGTTTCACGCAAGTTTCGGGGACATTGCGCTTCCGGATAGATTTGGGCGGCGGTCGGACGCTCTCTTCCTTCACCTCGGCGCTTTTGGATACGGGCGGGGCAACGCCTTCCTTTACGGCGGGGGCGATAGAGATCGCGCTGAGCGCCGGGACGCTTCCAACCTCAGGGATGCTCTCTCTCGTCAGCGCGACGTCTCTGCCGGACAACACGGATATAAGCGGTCTGTCTTTGGCGGCGGGTCTCTTTGGAGAACTGACGATCAGCGGCAATGCTCTGCTCCTGACCTTCGCGGCGTCCGGGACGACCTATTGCGGGGACAATCTGTCGTTCCGCGGGCGGACGGCGATTGCGCCTGGGACATCCACGTTCCAAGTGGTCTGCGATGACATCAGGACGGGGGGGATTGCTGAGAGCGAGACGGGTCTGGGGCTTCTCTATACGGCGGCGGCGGATGCGGGAACAGCCACGCCTTTCATAAGGCATACAGGCCAAGGCGGCGAGATTCACATCCGGTCGGGTTCTGATCCGATCGCCAAGCCGACAGGCACGGACGGGGCGGCGGTCAGCGTGATCACGGCGATGGCGGACGCGATCGCGATCACGACAGCCTCTGGGACGAGCGTCAGCAACGCGGATGCGGATGCCGGCAATCACGCGATTCACGCTTCAGGCGGCGGCAATGTCTCTATGGCTGTCGCCGGCTCCACATCGGCGCGAGGGGCGAGCGATGCCATTCGCGCTGACGCCACAGGCTCTAGCGCCATAGACATAGACATTGACGGCGGAACGCACACGACAACAGGAGCGCAAGGCTCGTCTTCGGCGGTCGTCAATCTGATCGGGGGATTGGGGACGATCACTCTGGATATAGCGGCGGGCGCGACGGTGGGATCGTCTTCGGCTTTGACAAGGCGGGCGGTTCGCCTTTCCACGACAGGGGCGACAACAACGAGCAATGCGGGGAGCTTCTATGGGGTCTTTGTAGGAGGCGCTGGCGCGGACAGTTTCACGAACAGCCTGACCTTTTCGGGAAGCCTCTCCCCGGGGGGCGGGAATGATGTGATCATGAACGCTTCTTCGGGAACGATGAGTTTGACGGCGTCTTCGGACTTTGGCGGCGGGACAAGCGACAGTTTTGAGAATCAGGGGACTTTGGTGATAGACCATGACGGGGCGGGGGACGCGCAGATCGCTCTCTCCAACCTTGAGAGTTTCACGCAAACTTCAGGGACATTGCGCTTCCGGATAGATTTGGGCAGCAGTCGGACGCTCGCCTCCTTCACCTCGGCGCTTTTGGACACGGGCGGGGCAACGCCCTCCTTCACGGCGGGGGTGGTAGAGATCGCGCTGAGCGCCGGGACGCTTCCAACCTCAGGGATGCTCTCTCTCGTCAGCGCGACGTCTCTGCCGGACAACACGGATATAAGCGGTTTGTCTTTGGCGGCGGGTCTCTTTGGGGAACTGACGATCAGCGGCAATGCTTTGCTCCTGACCTTCGCGGCGTCTGGGACGACCTATTGCGGGGACAATCTGTCGTTCCGCGGGCGGACGGCGATCCCGCCTGGGACATCCACGTTCCAAGTGGTCTGCGATGACATCAGGACGGGGGGGATTGCTGAGAGCGAGACGGGTCTGGGGCTTCTCTATACGGCGGCGGTGGCTGCGGGGACAGTGACGCCTTTCATAAGGCATACAGGCCAAGGCGGCGAGATTCACATTCGCGCCTCTTCAGACCCGATCGCCAAGCCGGCAGGGACGGACGGGGCGGCGGTGAGCGTCATCACGGCGGCCACGGACGCGATCGCGATCACAACAGCGTCTGGGACAAGCGTGAGCAATGAAGACACGGACGCCAATAATCACGCGATTCACGCTTCAGGCGGCGGCAATGTCTCTATGGCTGTCGCCGGCTCCACATCGGCGCGAGGGGCGAGCGATGCCATTCGCGCTGACGCCACGGGCTCTAGCGCCATAGACATAGACATTGACGGCGGAACGCACACGACAACAGGAGCGCAAGGCTCGTCTTCGGCGGTCGTCAATCTGATTGGGGGATCGGGGACGATCATGTTGGATATAGCGGCGGGCGCGACTGTGGGGTCGTCTTCGGCTTTGACAAGGCGGGCGGTTCGCCTTTCCACGACAGGGGCGACGACGACGACCAATGCGGGGAGCCTCTATGGGGTCTTTATGGGGGGGGCTGGCGCGGACAGTTTCACGAACAGTCTGACCTTCTCGGGAAGCCTCTCCCCTGGCGGCGGGAATGATGTGATCATGAACGCTTCTTCGGGAACGATGAGTTTGACGGCGTCTTCGGACTTTGGCGGCGGGACAAGCGACAGTTTTGAAAATCGCGGCACTTTGGTGATAGACCATGACGGGGCGGGGGACGCGCAGATCGCTCTCTCCAACCTTGAGAGTTTCACGCAAACTTCAGGGACATTGCGCTTCCGGATAGATTTGGGCGGCGGTCGGACGCTCGCCTCCTTCACCTCGGCGCTTTTGGATACGGGCGGGGCGACGCCTTCCTTCACGGCGGGGGCGGTAGAGATCGCGCTGAGCGCCGGGACGCTTCCAACCTCAGGGATGCTCTCTCTCGTCAGCGCGACGTCTCTGCCTGATGGGACGGATATAAGCGGTCTGTCTTTGGCGGCGGGTCTCTTTGGGGAACTGACGATCAGCGGCAATGCTCTGCTCCTGACCTTCGCGGCGTCTGGGACGACCTATTGCGGGGACAATCTGTCGTTCCGCGGGCGGACGGCGATTGCGCCTGGGACATCCACGTTCCAAGTGGTCTGCGATGACATCAGGACGGGGGGGATTGCTGAGAGCGAGACGGGTCTGGGGCTTCTCTATACGGCTGCTGCTGCTGCGGGAACAGCCACGCCTTTCATAAGGCATACAGGGCAAGGCGGCGAGATTCACATCCGAGCGGCTTCTGATCCGATTGCCAAGCCGGCAGGGACGGACGGGGCGGCGGTGAGCGTCATCACGGCGACCACGGACGCGATCGCGATCACGACAGCGTCAGGGACGAGCGTGAGCAACGCGGATGCGGATGCCGGCAATCATGCAATTCACGCTTCAGGCGGCGGCAATATCTCTATGGACATCGCCGGCTCCACATCGGCTCAAGGAGCGAGCGATGCCATTCGGGCTAACGCCACAGGCTCTAGCGCCATAGACATAGACATTGACGGCGGAACGCACACGACAACGGGAACGCAGACCGATACGGTAGGCAGCGAGACCGCGATCGTCAATCTGATTGGGGGATCGGGGACGATCATGTTGGATATAGCGGCGGGAGCGACTGTGGGGTCGTCTTCGGCTTTGACAAGGCGGGCGGTTCGCCTTTCCACGACAGGGGCGACGACGACAAGCAATGCGGGAAGCCTCTATGGGGTCTTTATGGGGGGGGCTGGCGCGGACAGTTTCACGAACAGCCTGACCTTTTCGGGAAGCCTCTCCCCGGGGGGCGGGAATGATGTGATCATGAACGCCGCCGCAGGAACGATGACCCTGACGGCGACTTCGGACTTTGGCGGCGGGACAAGCGACAGTTTTGAGAATCAGGGCACTTTGGTGATAGACCATGACGGGGCGGGGGACGCGCAGATCGCTCTCTCCAACCTTGAGAGTTTCACGCAAACTTCAGGGACATTGCGCTTCCGGATAGATTTGGGCAGCAGTCGGACGCTCTCTTCCTTCACCTCGGCGCTTTTGGACACGGGCGGGGCAACGCCCTCCTTCACGGCGGGGGCGATAGAGATCGCGCTGAGCGCCGGGACGCTTCCAACCTCAGGGATGCTCTCTCTCGTCAGCGCGACGTCTCTGCCGGACAACACGGATATAAGCGGTCTGTCTTTGGCGGCGGGTCTCTTTGGGGAACTGACGATCAGCGGCAATGCTCTGCTCCTGACCTTCGCGGCGTCTGGGACGACCTATTGCGGGGACAATCTGTCGTTCCGCGGGCGGACGGCGATTGCGCCTGGGACATCCACGTTCCAAGTGGTCTGCGATGACATCAGGACGGGGGGGATTGCTGAGAGCGAGACGGGTCTGGGGCTTCTCTATACGGCGGCGGCGGATGCGGGAACAGCCACGCCTTTCATAAGGCATACAGGCCAAGGCGGCGAGATTCACATCCGAGCGGCTTCTGATCCGATTGCCAAGCCGGCAGGGACGGATGGGGCGGCGGTGAGCGTCATCACGGCGATGGCGGACGCGATCGCGATCACGACAGCCTCTGGGACGAGCGTGAGCAACGCGGATGCGGATGCAGGCAATCATGCGATTCACGCTTCAGGCGGCGGCAATGTCTCTATGGCTGTCGCGGGCTCCACATCGGCGCGAGGGGCGAGCGATGCCATTCGCGCTAACGCCACAGGCTCTAGCGCCATAGACATAGACATTGACGGCGGAACGCACACGACAACAGGAGCGCAAGGCTCGTCTTCGGCGGTCGTCAATCTGATCGGGGGATCGGGGACGATCATGTTGGATATAGCGGCGGGAGCGACTGTGGGGTCGTCTTCGGCTTTGACAAGGCGGGCGGTTCGCCTTTCCACGACAGGGGCGACGACGACAAGCAATGCGGGAAGCCTCTATGGGGTCTTTATGGGGGGGGCTGGCGCGGACAGTTTCACGAACAGCCTGACCTTTTCGGGAAGCCTCTCCCCGGGGGGCGGGAATGATGTGATCATGAACGCCGCCGCAGGAACGATGACCCTGACGGCGTCTTCGGACTTTGGCGGCGGGACGGGCGACAGTTTTGAAAATCAGGGCACTTTGGCGATAGACCATGACGGGGCGGGGGACGCGCAGATCGCTCTCTCCAATCTTGAGAGTTTCACGCAAACTTCAGGGACATTGCGCTTCCGGATAGATTTGGGCAGCAGTCGGACGCTCGCCTCCTTCACCTCGGCGCTTTTGGACACGGGCGGGGCAACGCCCTCCTTCACGGCGGGGGCGATAGAGATCGCGCTGAGCGCCGGGACGCTTCCAACCTCAGGGATGCTCTCTCTCGTCAGCGCGACGTCTCTGCCGGACAACACGGATATAAGCGGTCTGTCTTTGGCGGCGGGTCTCTTTGGGGAACTGACGATCAGCGGCAATGCTCTGCTCCTGACCTTCGCGGCGTCTGGGACGACCTATTGCGGGGACAATCTGTCGTTCCGCGGACGGACGGCGATCTCGCCTGGGACATCCACGTTCCAAGTGGTCTGCGATGACATCAGGACGGGGGGGATTGCTGAGAGCGAGACGGGTCTGGGGCTTCTCTATACGGCGGCGGCGGATGCGGGAACAGCCACGCCTTTCATAAGGCATACAGGGCAAGGCGGCGAGATTCACATCCGAGCGGCTTCTGATCCGATTGCCAAATCATCCACTCTCGCGGACGGGGCGGCGGTCAGCGTGATCACGGCGACCACGGACGCGATCGCGATCACGACAGCGTCTGGGACGAGCGTCAGCAATGAAGACACGGACGCCAATAATCACGCGATTCACGCTTCAGGCGGCGGCAATGTCTCTATGGCTGTCGCCGGCTCCACATCGGCGCGAGGGGCGAGCGATGCCATTCGGGCTAACGCCACAGGCTCTAGCGCCATAGACATAGACATTGACGGCGGAACGCACACGACAACGGGAACGCAGACCGATACGGTAGGCAGCGAGACCGCGATCGTCAATCTGATTGGGGGATCGGGGACGATCATGTTGGATATAGCGGCGGGAGCGACTGTGGGGTCGTCTTCGGCTTTGACAAGGCGGGCGGTTCGCCTTTCCACGACAGGGGCGACGACGACAAGCAATGCGGGAAGCCTCTATGGGGTCTTTATGGGGGGGGCTGGCGCGGACAGTTTCACGAACAGCCTGACCTTCTCGGGAAGCCTCTCCCCGGGCGGCGGGAATGATGTGATCATGAACGCCGCCGCAGGAACGATGACCCTGACGGCGTCTTCGGACTTTGGCGGCGGGACAAGCGACAGTTTTGAGAATCGCGGCACTTTGGTGATAGACCATGACGGGGCGGGGGACGCGCAGATCGCTCTCTCCAACCTTGAGAGTTTCACGCAAACTTCAGGGACATTGCGCTTCCGGATAGATTTGGGCAGCAGTCGGACGCTCGCCTCCTTCACCTCGGCGCTTTTGGATACGGGCGGGGCAACGCCCTCCTTCACGGCGGGGGCGGTAGAGATCGCGCTGAGCGCCGGGACGCTTCCAACCTCAGGGATGCTCTCTCTCGTCAGCGCGACATCTCTGCCGGACAACACGGATATAAGCGGTCTGTCTTTGGCGGCGGGTCTCTTTGGGGAACTGACGATCAGCGGCAATGCTCTGCTCCTGACCTTCGCGGCGTCTGGGACGACCTATTGCGGGGACAATCTGTCGTTCCGCTTTCGGACGGCGATCCCGCCTGGGACATCCACGTTCCAAGTGGTCTGCGATGACATCAGGACGGGGGGGATTGCTGAGAGCGAGACGGGTCTGGGGCTTCTCTATACGGCTGCTGCTGCTGCGGGAACAGCCACGCCTTTCATAAGGCATACAGGGCAAGGCGGCGAGATTCACATCCGAGCGGCTTCTGATCCGATTGCCAAATCATCCACTCTTGCGGACGGGGCGGCGGTCAGCGTGATCACGGCGATGGCGGACGCGATCGCGATCACGACAGCCTCTGGGACGAGCGTCAGCAATGAAGACACGGACGCCAATAATCACGCGATTCACGCTTCAGGCGGCGGCAATGTCTCTATGGCTGTCGCCGGCTCCACATCGGCGCGAGGGGCGAGCGATGCCATTCGGGCTAACGCCACAGGCTCTAGCGCCATAGACATAGACATTGACGGCGGAACGCACACGACAACGGGAGCGCAAGGCTCGTCTTCGGCGGTCGTCAATCTGATTGGGGGATCGGGGACGATCATGTTGGATATAGCGGCGGGAGCGACTGTGGGGTCGTCTTCGGCTTTGACAAGGCGGGCGGTTCGCCTTTCCACGACAGGGGCGGCGACGACGAGCAATGCGGGGAGCCTCTATGGGGTCTTTATGGGGGGGGCTGGCGCGGACAGTTTCACGAACAGCCTGACCTTTTCGGGAAGCCTCTCCCCGGGGGGCGGGAATGATGTGATCATGAACGCCGCCGCAGGAACGATGACCCTGACGGCGACTTCGGACTTTGGCGGCGGGACAAGCGACAGTTTTGAGAATCAGGGGACTTTGGTGATAGACCATGACGGGGCGGGGGACGCGCAGATCGCTCTCTCCAACCTTGAGAGTTTCACGCAAACTTCAGGGACATTGCGCTTCCGGATAGATTTGGGCGGCGGTCGGACGCTTGCCTCCTTCACCTCGGCGCTTTTGGACACGGGCGGGGCAACGCCCTCCTTCACGGCGGGGGCGATAGAGATCGCGCTGAGCGCCGGGACGCTTCCAACCTCAGGGATGCTCTCTCTCGTCAGCGCGACGTCTCTGCCGGACAACACGGATATAAGCGGTCTGTCTTTGGCGGCGGGTCTCTTTGGGGAACTGACGATCAGCGGCAATGCTCTGCTCCTGACCTTCGCGGCGTCTGGGACGACCTATTGCGGGGACAATCTGTCGTTCCGCGGGCGGACGGCGATCTCGCCTGGGACATCCACGTTCCAAGTGGTCTGCGATGACATCAGGACGGGGGGGATTGCTGAGAGCGAGACGGGTCTGGGGCTTCTCTATACGGCGGCGGCTGCGGGAACAGCCACGCCTTTCATAAGGCATACAGGGCAAGGCGGCGAGATTCACATCCGGTCGGGTTCTGATCCGATCGCCAAGCCGACAGGCACGGACGGGGCGGCGGTCAGCGTGATCACGGCGATGGCGGACGCGATCGCGATCACGACAGCCTCTGGGACGAGCGTCAGCAACGCGGATGCGGATGCCGGCAATCACGCGATTCACGCTTCAGGCGGCGGCAATGTCTCTATGGCTGTCGCCGGCTCCACATCGGCGCGAGGGGCGAGCGATGCCATTCGCGCTGACGCCACAGGCTCTAGCGCCATAGACATAGACATTGACGGCGGAACGCACACGACAACAGGAGCGCAAGGCTCGTCTTCGGCGGTCGTCAATCTGATCGGGGGATTGGGGACGATCATGTTGGATATAGCGGCGGGCGCGACGGTGGGATCGTCTTCGGCTTTGACAAGGCGGGCGGTTCGCCTTTCCACGACAGGGGCGACAACAACGAGCAATGCGGGGAGCTTCTATGGGGTCTTTGTAGGAGGCGCTGGCGCGGACAGTTTCACGAACAGCCTGACCTTTTCGGGAAGCCTCTCCCCGGGGGGCGGGAATGATGTGATCATGAACGCTTCTTCGGGAACGATGAGTTTGACGGCGTCTTCGGACTTTGGCGGCGGGACAAGCGACAGTTTTGAGAATCAGGGGACTTTGGTGATAGACCATGACGGGGCGGGGGACGCGCAGATCGCTCTCTCCAACCTTGAGAGTTTCACGCAAACTTCAGGGACATTGCGCTTCCGGATAGATTTGGGCAGCAGTCGGACGCTCGCCTCCTTCACCTCGGCGCTTTTGGACACGGGCGGGGCAACGCCCTCCTTCACGGCGGGGGCGATAGAGATCGCGCTGAGCGCCGGGACGCTTCCAACCTCAGGGATGCTCTCTCTCGTCAGCGCGACGTCTCTGCCTGATGGGACGGATATAAGCGGTCTGTCTTTGGGGGCGGGTCTCTTTGGGGAACTGACGATCAGCGGCAATGCTCTGCTCCTCACCTTCGCGGCGTCTGGGACGACCTATTGCGGGGACAATCTGTCGTTCCGCGGGCGGACGGCGATTGCGCCTGGGACATCCACGTTCCAAGTGGTCTGCGATGACATCAGGACGGGGGGGATTGCTGAGAGCGAGACGGGTCTGGGGCTTCTCTATACGGCGGCGGTGGCTGCGGGAACAGCCACGCCTTTCATAAGGCATACAGGGCAAGGCGGCGAGATTCACATCCGAGCGGGTTCTGATCCGATTGCCAAATCATCCACTCTCGCGGACGGGGCGGCGGTGAGCGTCATCACGGCGATGGCGGACGCGATCGCGATCACGACAGCCTCTGGGACGAGCGTGAGCAACGCGGATGCGGATGCCGGCAATCATGCGATTCACGCTTCAGGCGGCGGCAATGTCTCTATGGCTGTCGCCGGCTCCACATCGGCGCAAGGGGCGAGCGATGCCATTCGCGCTGACGCCACAGGCTCTAGCGCCATAGACATAGACATTGACGGCGGAACGCACACGACAACAGGAGCGCAAGGCTCGTCTTCGGCGGTCGTCAATCTGATCGGGGGATCGGGGACGATCATGTTGGATATAGCGGCGGGCGCGACGGTGGGATCGTCTTCGGCTTTGACAAGGCGGGCGGTTCGCCTCTCCACGACGGGGGCGACGACGACGACCAATGCGGGGAGCCTCTATGGGGTCTTTATGGGAGGCGCGGGCGCGGACAGTTTCACGAACAGCCTGACCTTTTCGGGAAGCCTCTCCCCGGGGGGCGGGAATGATGTGATCATGAACGCTTCTTCGGGAACGATGAGTTTGACGGCGTCTTCGGACTTTGGCGGCGGGACAAGCGACAGTTTTGAGAATCAGGGGACTTTGGTGATAGACCATGACGGGGCGGGGGACGCGCAGATCGCTCTCTCCAACCTTGAGAGTTTCACGCAAGTTTCGGGGACATTGCGCTTCCGGATAGATTTGGGCAGCAGTCGGACGCTCGCCTCCTTCACCTCGGCGCTTTTGGACACGGGCGGGGCAACGCCCTCCTTCACGGCGGGGGCGATAGAGATCGCGCTGAGCGCCGGGACGCTTCCAACCTCAGGGATGCTCTCTCTCGTCAGCGCGACGTCTCTGCCGGACAACACGGATATAAGCGGTCTGTCTTTGGCGGCGGGTCTCTTTGGGGAACTGACGATCAGCGGCAATGCTCTGCTCCTGACCTTCGCGGCGTCCGGCACGACCTATTGCGGGGACAATCTGGCGTTCCGCGGGCGGACGGCGATCGCGCCTGGAACATCCGCGTTCCAAGTGGTCTGCGATGACATCAGGACGGGGGGGATTGCTGAGAGCGAGACGGGTCTAGCGCTTCTCTATACGGCGGCGGCGGCTGCGGGGACAGTGACGCCTTTCATAAGGCATACAGGCCAAGGCGGCGAGATTCACATCCGAGCGGGTTCTGACCCGATCACCAAATCATCCACTCTCGCGGACGGGGCAGCGGTCAGCGTTATCACGGCGACCACGGACGCGATCGCGATCACGACAGCCTCTGGGACGAGCGTGAGCAACGCGGATGCGGATGCCGGCAATCATGCGATTCACGCTTCAGGCGGCGGCAATGTCTCTATGGCTGTCGCCGGCTCCACATCGGCGCAAGGAGCGAGCGATGCCATTCGGGCTAACGCTACAGGCTCTAGCGCCATAGACATAGACATTGACGGCGGAACGCACACGACAACGGGAACGCAGACCGATACGGTAGGCAGCGAGACCGCGATCGTCAATCTGATCGGCGGATCGGGGACGATCACGCTGGATATAGCGGCGGGAGCGACGGTGGGGTCGTCTTCGGCTTTGACAAGGCGGGCGGTTCGCCTTTCCACGACAGGGGCGACCACGACGAGCAATGAGGGAAGCCTCTATGGGGTCTTTATGGGGGGGGCTGGCGCAGACAGTTTCACGAACAGCCTGACCTTTTCGGGAAGCCTCTCCCCGGGGGGCGGGAATGATGTGATCATGAACGCCGCCGCAGGAACGATGACCCTGACGGCGACTTCGGACTTTGGCGGCGGGACAAGCGACAGTTTTGAGAATCAGGGGACTTTGGTGATAGACCATGACGGGGCGGGGGACGCGCAGATCGCTCTCTCCAACCTTGAGAGTTTCACGCAAACTTCAGGGACATTGCGCTTCCGGATAGATTTGGGCAGCAGTCGGACGCTCGCCTCCTTCACCTCGGCGCTTTTGGACACGGGCGGGGCAACGCCCTCCTTCACGGCGGGGGCGATAGAGATCGCGCTGAGCGCCGGGACGCTTCCAACCTCAGGGATGCTCTCTCTCGTCAGCGCGACGTCTCTGCCGGACAACACGGATATAAGCGGTCTGTCTTTGGCGGCGGGTCTCTTTGGGGAACTGACGATCAGCGGCAATGCTCTGCTCCTGACCTTCGCGGCGTCTGGGACGACCTATTGCGGGGACAATCTGTCGTTCCGCGGGCGGACGGCGATCCCGCCTGGGACATCCACGTTCCAAGTGGTCTGCGATGACATCAGGACGGGGGGGATTGCTGAGAGCGAGACGGGTCTGGGGCTTCTCTATACGGCTGCTGCTGCTGCGGGAACAGCCACGCCTTTCATAAGGCATACAGGCCAAGGCGGCGAGATTCATATCCGGTCGGGTTCTGATCCGATCGCCAAATCATCCACTCTCGCGGACGGGGCGGCGGTGAGCGTCATCACGGCGACCACGGACGCGATCGCGATCACGACAGCCTCTGGGACGAATGTCAGCAACGCGGATGCGGATGCAGGCAATCATGCGATTCACGCTTCAGGCGGCGGCAATGTCTCTATGGATATCGCCGGCTCCACATCGGCGCGAGGGGCGAGCGATGCCATTCGCGCTAACGCCACAGGCGCGAGCGCGATAGACATAGACATTGACGGCGGAACGCACACGACAACAGGAGCGCAAGGCTCGTCTTCGGCGGTCGTCAATCTGATCGGGGGATCGGGGACGATCATGTTGGATATAGCGGCGGGAGCGATTGTGGGGTCGTCTTCGGCTTTGACAAGGCGGGCGGTTCGCCTTTCCACGACAGGGGCGACGACAACGAGCAATGCGGGAAGCCTCTATGGGGTCTTTATGGGGGGGGCTGGCGCGGACAGTTTCACGAACAGCCTGACCTTCTCGGGAAGCCTCTCCCCTGGCGGCGGGAACGATGCGATCACGAACGCCGCCGCAGGAACGATGACCCTGACGGCGTCTTCGGACTTTGGCGGCGGGACGGGCGACAGTTTTGAAAATCAGGGCACTTTGGTGATAGACCATGACGGGGCGGGGGACGCGCAGATCGCTCTCTCCAATCTTGAGAGTTTCACGCAAACTTCGGGGACATTGCGCTTCCGGATAGATTTGGGCAGCAGTCGGACGCTCGCCTCCTTCACCTCGGCGCTTTTGGACACGGGCGGGGCAACGCCTTCCTTCACGGCGGGGGCGGTAGAGATCGCGCTGAGCGCCGGGACGCTTCCAACCTCAGGGATGCTCTCTCTCGTCAGCGCGACATCTCTGCCGGACAACACGGATATAAGCGGTCTGTCTTTGGCGGCGGGTCTCTTTGGGGAACTGACGATCAGCGGCAATGCTCTGCTCCTGACCTTCGCGGCGTCTGGGACGACCTATTGCGGGGACAATCTGGCGTTCCGCGGACGGACGGCGATCTCGCCTGGGACATCCACGTTCCAAGTGGTCTGCGATGACATCAGGAGGGGAGGGATTGCTGAGAGCGAGACGGGTCTAGCGCTTCTCTATACGGCGGCGGTGGATGGGACAATGGCAACGCCCTTCATCCGTCATACGGGCGGGGGCGGCGAGATTCATATCCGGTCGGGTTCTGATCCGATCGCCAAGCCGACAGGCACGGACGGGGCGGCGGTCAGCGTGATTACGGCGATGGCGGACGCGATCGCGATCACGACAGCCTCAGGGACGAGCATTGCCAATGAAGACACGGACGCCGGCAATCATGGGGTTCATGCGTCAGGGGGCGGCAATGTCTCTATGGATATCGCCGGCTCCACATCGGCTCAAGGGGCGAGCGATGCCATTCGGGCTAACGCCACAGGCTCTAGCGCCATAGACATAGACATTGACGGCGGAACGCACACGACAACAGGAACGCAAGGCTCGTCTTCGGCGGTCGTCAATCTGATCGGGGGATCGGGGACGATCATGTTGGATATAGCGGCGGGAGCGACTGTGGGGTCGTCTTCGGCTTTGACAAGGCGGGCGGTTCGCCTTTCCACGACAGGGGCGACCACGACAAGCAATGCGGGGAGCCTCTATGGGGTCTTTATGGGGGGCGCGGGCGCGGACAGTTTCACGAACAGCCTGACCTTCTCGGGAAGCCTCTCCCTCGGCGGCGGAAATGACGAAATCACCAATGAAGCCGCAGGAACGCTCACCCTTAACGCGGATTCCGATTTTGGCGCGGGCAATGCGGACAGCCTCGTTAATGAAGGGACTCTCGTCATAGACCACCCAGCGAATGGGAACAGCCAAATCAACCTCACAGGGCTGGAAAGTTTCACGCAAGCCTCAGGAACGCTCCGCTTCCGCATAGATTTCACAACACGCCCAATGGACGCCGAAAACGCCATCCTCAATATCGGAGACGCGGCCGTCATCCTTACGGCAGGAGCGGTGGAGGTCATTGTGACAGGAGGAGTCGCGCCGACAGAGGGCGCGGCAGTCCCGCTTATCGCAGGTTCCAGCATCACCGAGGAGACAGACATCGGAACATTGGAACTCACCGCAGGCTTGTTCGGAACTCTTGAAACAGTGGACGGCCTCCTGCAAGTCGTCATTGGCGTTCTTCCTCTAGAACTGACGCTCGGAGCCTATGACGCGCTCCTCCAAACCGCATGGTACGCCGATCGCGCCTTCGGACGCTCACTGCTCTCGCCGCAATGCGATCCCGCGGAGCATTTTGGCAGAACCATCTGCGGATGGATGCGAGCAGGCGGACGTTTTTCGCAGCATAGACCGTTCGCGCGAGCGCAATATGACGAAAACGCCTATAATTTTGTCGGAGGCGCCAACATCACAGGCAATGGATGGCGCATGGCAGTCGCCGCCGCTTATGAGGACAGCGACCTGACTATGCGAATGCCCGACGAAACCCAATTCTCCGCAGAAGGAACACGCTTCCTCGCAGGCGTGATTCTCGGAAGCCATAGGAGTTTGCCGGGCGGCTTTGACTTTGACGCGGATGTCCAATTCCGCGCGAACTATTCAGAATATGAAACCACGCGGCCAGAGCAAACCATCGTTGCCGCCGCAGAAAGCGAAACGAAACTCTGGACAGTCGGCAGCGCGCTGGGGCTGGAAAAACGCATCCCGATCGTCAGAAGAAATACGCCTGCCGCTTTCCTCTATGGCGATTGGATTCTGGTCTCGCGCATGGAACTCGGCGTCATGAATCAACGGATGGACAGTTTCCGCGAAAGGAGCGAAAATCCCTTCATCCTGCAAGAGACGAGTGAATTTGTCAGTTTCTCCCGCTTCCTCGTAGAAGCGCGGGGCAGAAACACAATGAAAGAAGGAATCGTCACATCCTGGGCAAGATTCGGGGCGGACGCCTTCTTCACAGACCCCGCCTCCGATATTAGAGCCGCGGTGGAAGACGAGAATATCCGCGCGAAAGGAACGATGGAGCGCGCCATGTTTGATTTGGGAGTCGGGATCGGATACAGATCGGAAAGAATGGAAGTGAATCTTGGCTATGAAGGCAGCGTTTCGGCAGAAGCCAAGACCGACATTCATCGCCTCACCTTCCGCTTTAATTATGCTTTCTAGAGGCTCGGGGCAAAGAAGGGTAAAATTTTCCGTCCGCGAATGAAATTTGCGCTTGCGCTCACTGGACAAAGTCAATATAAGAGACCTCTATGCGCAAAACGCCCACGCTCACGCGAGGCAAAGAAGGGGAGAGTTCTGATGGTCTCTATATTTCAACGCTTTTCTTTGGCGTGGTTTCTCATGGCGGGGGCGGCGCTTGTCATGCCGCATCAGGCGCGGGCGGTGGATGAATGCGGCGCAAGCGCTGCTGGCGTTTCGGCTACAAGTCCCTATCCGGAATATAACGCCGCGAACCATGCTTCTTATGTGGTTGGCTTTCGCGCCCGAGTCGGGAATGACGTCTATGAGGCGACAGCTCCGATCACAGGCGCGCCTGACTCAAGCGCGCCGCAGAATGGCTGGACAATAGCGCTCGTGGCGGGTGCGGCTACAGGCTATCGCACCAATGGAGTCCTCTGCGATTCTGCCGACACGACAGGCTATGATCCGACCATCGTCTATAGTGGTGACGATCTCGCCATATTCTATCGCAGATCTGATGCCCAAACGATCACCCATACAGGGGAGAACGCCGAAATCCATATCTTTTCAGGCTCCGTCATCAAGCCCGATGACGGCAATACAGACCCCGCGGTCGGGAATGACGAAGGCGCGGCGATCGCCGCCCACGCGACCTCCGATACAGACGCCTCTAGAAGGCGCATCTTCGTGGGGCAGGGCGCGACAGTCGCCAATAATGACGTCACCGCGCTCCGAAGAGAGGAAAGGGCGGCTTGCACATACGATCAGCTCTCTAGAAGGGAGTGCGGCACGAGAACGCCCGGTTCGCCGCCCCTCAGGGTATCCGCAACAGCCTATATCGTGGATGTCGTTGTGCCAGGCCACGCTATAGATATGAGCGTCTTAGGCATGGGAACTTTGACCGCCATCATTCAAGGGTCTGTCAGCGCCGCCGCCGGCAGGGGGATCAATCTTCGCTCGGATGACGGGGATATCACGTTAAACATCGCCGGTTCCGTCCGGGCGCGGGGGGAGCGCGCTCATGCCGTCCTCGCCACGGCGACAGGGGCAGGGAATGTGGATGTGGACGTCTCCGGAACAATCACGACATCGGGAGACGATTCCTACGCCCTCTATGCAACGTCAAGGTCGTCCGATTTACAACGGTCGCTTGACACGACAGGCAATGTGGATGTTGATATCGCCGGCGGAACAATCACAACGACAGGAAGCGATTCTATCGGCGTCAGGGCTTATGCGGATGGCGGGACGGGCGACGTCACGTTGGACATCACAGGCAATACGCGAATTGCGACAAGCGGCGGAGGAGATTCAGACGCGATCAGCGCGGTGGCTTGGTCATCCATCCTCATCGTCCCGTCTGTCTCGCCTCCCGGCACGGTCAGCGTTTCCGGCGACGTCACAGTCACAATAGCAGGCGCCGCGAGCATAACAACGGCAAGCAGAGGCTCGCGCGGAATCCACGCCGAAGCGCGGGGCGGAAACGTCAGCGTGAACATCACCGGCGCGGCAACCATCTCCGCGCCTGGCGGGCATGGGATTCAAGCCGTGGATAGAACATGGTCTTTTGATTCGACTGATGAGCGTTCTGTCACCGTGATGCTTGGCGCTGACGCCGGCGCGCGCGTGGCTTCAGGCGGCGTTTCCCAAGCCGAAGTGGACAGAGCCGCCCGCGTGGGAACTTTTCTAGACATCTCAAGGTTTGAGGTCGCTCAAGCCATATTGGCGGGCGGGCCCACTGCGACAGACATTGCCGCCCTCACCGAAATAAGCCGCCGCGCCGCCGCCGCCGAGCGCCCACCCAGCACAAGCGCGATAAACGTCCACGGGAATACAGGGCTTAGCCAGCTGAGCGTCACTGTAGGCTCTGGCAATTTTGTCTGCGCGGGCTCCTTTTCCGGAAACACAAACGCCTGCCTGCCTTCCTCTACGGCAAGGGGTGTGTCTTTCTCGCGGGCGAGCGGGCTTTCCTATACAGGCACGCCAACTTACGCCGCCGTCTTGACCAACGCAGGGACAATCATTGGCGATATTGAGAGCGTGGGCTCCGGCTCCACCGCTGTCCTCGCGGCGAGCGACAGTTTTAGAACAGACATCATCAATTCCGGCGTTCTCAGGGGATCTCTGTATTTGGGCGCAGGCGACGATAGAGTCGTGAATTCAGGAACCCTCACTTTGACCGGAGACGCCGATTTCGGCGGAGGGGACGGCGATACGCTCACCAGCACCAGCACCGGAACGCTCGTCATAGACCACGCCGCCAATGGCAGACGCCAAATCTCCCTCATCGGATTGGAAACCCTCACCGTCATGGCAGGCGCGCCCTCAACCGGAAGTTTGCGAAGCGGCGTCCAATCTAACGCCGACAGCCCCGCCGCCGTGCGACAGCAATCGCCCGTGAACGCCCAAACGGGAACGGGCGGAGTCATCCGCTTCGTGGTGGATTTCTCGCAAGGCTCGCCGGGAGAGCCGCTTCTTAATGTCGGAGACGCCATGCTGACCATCGCCCCATTGGTGGAAGTGGAACTTGTCGGCACAGACGGAGTCCTGCCCATCACAGGCGGAGATTTCCAACTTTTCACAGGCATGAATGTCGGCAATATTGATCCTGCCACGCTCACGCCAGGCCGCGGCTTGGAGAGTCTCACAATTGATCCCACGACCGGCAACCTCCAAGTTCGTATCCCAAGACAGGTCACCGATGAGCAGCTGCGGCTCGGACTCCA
Source organism: uncultured Alphaproteobacteria bacterium (assembly GCA_958296285.1). GTDB lineage: Bacteria > Pseudomonadota > Alphaproteobacteria > JAPOUT01. The sequence continues at coordinate 1,574,506 of OY282459.1, read as the reverse complement.
AACCTACGATACGCTCTTGCAATCAACATGGTTCGCCGACCGCGCCCTCGCCCGAATCATGGAATCCACGGAATGCGAAGCCGCGGACAAAAGCGGAAAACGCCGCGCCGCCAAAACAAAACAAGATCAGTGCGGATGGATGCGAGTCATGTCCCGCTTCACGCGGCACGATCCCTCGCAGGGCGTTGGATTCACGGAGGACGCCTTCGGGCTTGCCGCGGGCTATCAAATCGCCCAACCGCGATGGAGCGCCCGCGCCGCCATCGCCTATGATGGCGGGGATGTTACCCAAAAAGGAGGCCCGGGACAGCCCGGCTTCACCTCCGAAGCCCAACGGTTCCTCTTAGGCTTGATAGTCGGAACGGGCACGAGCGCCAAGCTCCCGAAAGGGCTGGATATGGACGGAACGATCCGCTTCAGCTATGTCAGCTATGAGGCGCAGCGCGTGCTCCGACTTCTTTCGGGAGCGCTTGTGACGCGGACGGGCGAGCCTGATCTTCTGCAAGTCACCGCCCTGCTGGGCATGGAATCGCGCGGGCGCGTCAAGGGAAGAGCCGAATATGGCAAATGGGATGTCGCCGCCCGCGTGGAAGCCGGCGCGCTCTATCAATCCGCCGACAGTTTCACTGAGGGAGGGGGCGCGGCCTCCGCCTTCACGACAGAGGATTTCCAACGGGTTCTCGGGGTTGGCAGCGCGTCTTTCCGCGCTCGGGGACTGCATGACAGTCGCTGGGGCAAGATGTCCACGTGGCTCAATGGAGGGCTGAACGTTTTCATCGGAGAAGTGGCGTCTGATCTGAAAGCGAATATCGGGGGCATTCCGGTCAGAGCCTCGGGGACGATGGATCAAATCCTGTTTGATGTCGGCGCGGGGTTCGGCTATCAGCCGAGCAAAAATATGGAACTCAGTCTGGGCTACCAAGGCAGCGTGTCGGCAGGGAACGATACGGACATTCATCATGTGAATATCCGTATGAATTACCTGTTCTAACGTCCTCGCACGGCGGGACGAGGACAGTTGGGAACTTCACTGCCCTGAAGGGGGAGGAGTCTTGTAAATGGAATATAGATCGCGGTCTGGAATGCGCCCGCTATGGGCAACGCGCTTGATGGCGTCTCGGACGCTCGCGTCTCGGATGCTCGCGTCTCTGATGCTTGCGGCGCTGACGGTTGGGCTGATGCTCGCGCTGTCGGGGGCGATTATGCCGCGCGAAGCCCTCGCCGCCGATGAATGCGGCACAGGCTCTACCGCCACGGCAGGCACGAGCCGCTTTTCCAGCTACGCCGAAGAAATAAGCTATGCGAGAGGGAGAATCGTCAGATCCACGATCGGCGGCGTAGAGCGTCTTTATCGGGCGGATGGGATAATCACAGGCGCGCCGGGCGGAGAAGACGGCATGACCGCCGCCAATGGATGGTCGGCGAATCTGGGCGATAACGATTACGCCGCCAATCAAATCATCTGCGATGAGACAGACCTCACCACCTCCACGCCTCCCTATGACGTGGGGATTGAATATAGCGAAGCTGATCTCGCCATCGTCTATCGCAGGACGGACGCGGCGGAATTCATCAGTCATACAGGGGCAGGCGGGGAGATTCATATTCTCTCCGGCTCGGTTGTTCTGCCTAGCACTTCCACACGTGCTACGGGCGGCGTGGTGAGGGTTGCAACTGCGACAGGCAGCATGGGCGATATCCGAATCGTCATCGCTTCAGGCGTAACGATTTCCAATGAGCTGGGAGGCAGTTCATCCGTGGGGGCGAGCAACCAAGGCACGGGAGGGCAGGATGTTTATATGGAGATCGCCGGCGATGTCTCTAACAGGAATGACATTGCTGTGGACGCTTTTACCCTAGGCGGCGATATTTTTATGACTGTCAGCGGCAATACGAGCTCGGGATCCACAGTCGCAACTCAGGCAACCATAGAGACGCGGGCGGCGGGAGAGACGCATATAGACATCATCGGCGGCACGCATACCGCCAATGCGGGAGCCGCCGTCACGGAGTTTAGCACCAACACTTCCGGGCAAATCACGGTGGATATTTCGTCAGGCGCGATCTTGCAAGCGACGGGGAGTTCTACTGTCGGAATCAACATTGACAGCGGCAGCGCCACGGCCACGACCGCGCGGACTATTGCAACGGGCGATTGCCCGGACGTCACAGACGCCATGGACGACGATTGCAATTGGGCGGGGAACAGAGTCTCTAGCGCGGGAATGATCACCGGCGATTTCGTAAGCACCACAGTGAACGATCTCTTTGAGAACGCGTTGGGCGGAGTTTTCACCGGCGATATTAATATGGGCGCGGCAACTGACGAATTCCGCAACGCGGGAACAGCCACAATCGGGAGCATGGATCTCGGCGCGGGAAATGACGTTTTCCATAATACAGGAACAGCCACGATTGGGAGCATGGATCTCGGCGCGGGAAATGACGCTCTCACCAATCAAGGAACGCTCACGCTTGGCACGGGTCGCGGCGCGAGCATGGATTTCGGCGCGGGAACGGACTCTTTCACCAATGAAGGAACGCTCGTCATAGAAGAAGTGGAAGCATGGAGCGCTGACGTGGATTACACCACGGGAGACCGATTCCGAATCGGCTCCAACCACTTTATCGTCTCCACCACCATGCAGACCGAAATTGACGCGATCAACGCGCTCCCCGCAAGCACGCCGCCCAGCACCAGCACGGCAGGGGTGGATCAGGCCTTCGCCGCCGCCGCGACAGGGCTGGAAAGTTTCACGCAGACGAGCGGAATTCTCCGCTTCCGCCTAGATGCGAGCGTTATCCCCAACAGCGCGCTTCTCCATCTGGGCGATCTGGGAAGCGTCTTGCCCGCTTTCACCGCGGGGGCGATAGAGATCGTGGACGTCAACGGCGCGGAGATCCCGTCCGGGGGGCTTCCGCTTATCCGGTGGACGAGCACGAGCAACGACCCCGTGGACATCAGCGGTCTGACGACCAATTTCGGCGTTCTCTTCGTGTCGGCTAGCAGGCTGCGGATAGACCTCACCCGATATTGCGGAAACGCGCCGAGAAGCCGAGACGCCATGGCTCCCGGCGAGGCGGTTTATGAAGTGACGTGCGGGACGGCGTCCGCGACTGGAATAGCCACTTCCAGGAGAGGCATCGCTCTCCTCTATGACGCCCCGTCAGGCATAACGCCCTCCATTGACTGGAGGAGCCAGGGCGGCGAAATTCATATCAATGCGGGGAGCATCGTCAATCCCGCGACATCCGCCGCCGGAGCCGCCATCTCTATGAGATCAGGCAATGACGGCAGTTTCTATCTCACGACCGCCGAAGGCACGACCGTCTCCAATCTGGACACAGGCGCTAGCGAGGAAGGGATTTTTGTTTCTCTTGACGCGGCAGAAGGCGCTCACGGAATCACTCTGAATATCGCCGGCGATGTTTCCACCGTTGGAAGGGCCGGCAGTGGGGCTGTTGAAGCCTTCATCACGGACGAAGACGTGACAGGAGACATTGACGTCACCGTCAGCGGCGATACATCCGCCACAGGCGCGGGCAGCGATGCCATAGTCGCCTCAAACGCAGGCACCGGCGATGTCAGCGTAAGCATCACAGGCGGAACGCATACAGTCTCCGGCACTCAAGGCAATGTCCAAGGCGCTGTCGTTCTCAATTCAGGAGACGGCACAGGAACGGGGCAGCTCACGATAGATATCGCCGAAGGCGCGACCGTTCGCGCCATAGGAGCCGCCACGCGCGCCATCTTCCTGCGAGGCTCCAACACAGACGACACCACCGACCGCGTTGCCACAACGGGAACCTGGGAGGGCAACAGGGTTTCTTCCGGAGGCGCGATCATCGGCGATTTCCAAAGTTTCGCCGGCAATGATCTCTTGGAAATCACCCCCACAGGAAGTTTCGCCGGAGCGCTTGATATGGGCGCGGGCGCGGACGAACTGGACATGAGAGGAAGGTTCGCCGGAACGCTTGACATGGGCGGCGGCGATGACAGGGTTAATAATCATGGCGTGATGAGGATCACCGGCGACTCCGATTTTGGCGGCGGAACTGACGGTCTGGTCTTAGAAGAAGGGGGGACGATTATCGTGGATGTCGCCGCTAATGGCGGCATGCCCATCGCTTTCAATAATCTTGAGGCTTTTACCGGGGGCGGCGCGGCAGAGGCGCCGGTGCTGCGCTTCAATCTTGATCCGAACCTTCTGCCCTCATCCGTCACGGCGGCAAACGCGCTTCTGAATTTAGGGCTCTCGGGGGTCGCCCAGTTCGGCAGCAACCTTATCTCCATCTCTATTGTCGGCGGAGTCGGCGGGGCGGTCATCCCGCTCGTCGCGCAAAGCACCTCATCATCCGGAGGCCCCATTGACCGCGCAGCCACTAGCCCCACGGCAGATCCCATTTTTAGCGCCGGTCAAGGAACTCTCACTTTCGTCAATGAAGGCGGATTTGACATATTGCAGATCACCCTCAATGCCGGAGTCTGCGGGAAAATCCCCGCCGGCGGGGAGGTCGTCTGCGACACGGCGCAAAGCGATGGAATAGCCGCCGATCAAGACGCGCTCAAAATCTTCTACGCCGCCACTTCAGGAAACACGCCCTATATCTTCCATTCGGGAGACGGCGGCGAAATCCATGTTCGCGCCGGCGCGGCGGATATCGTCAAAGGCGCGGATTACTTGCTCTCAACCCCCGCGCTCCGCCTCATCACATCCGCCACGGAAACCGAAACCATCACCATCACGACCGCCGCAGGCACAAGAGTCGCCAATATGGACGCGAGATCCGGCAACCACGCCATCCGCGCTTCCGGCGGCGGCGGAGTCTCTCTCAATATCGCCGGCTCAACCTCCGCGCTCGGCGCGAGCGACGCCATCAGCGCCCAAGCCGCAGGCGCGGGCGCGGTGAACGCCATAATCTCAGGCGGAACTCATACGACATCCGGAACGCAAGCCCCGGTCACCGCCATTATTAATCTCGTTTCCACAGGAACGGGCGGAATCGGACTCACCATCGCGCAAGGCGCGACTGTCGGAACGGCGGGAGACGCCGCCCGCAGAGCCGTCCGATTGCAAACCACAGTCTCCGCCGAAATTAACAATCGCGGAACGGTCTATGGAGTCATTCAAGGAAGCGGCATAGCGGACAGATTCACCAACGCGGGCGCTTTCACAGGATCATTTGATCTCGGCGCAGGCGATGACGCCGTCATTAATGCAGGGCTGATGACCATCACCGCCTCTCCCGATTTCGGCCTTGGCACGGACTCTCTCACAAATACAGGAACCTTCGCCCTAGACGCCGCCCCCGCCATAGCCTCCGTGGCGGCATGGAGCGCTGACACGGATTACGCCATGGGAGACCGATTCCGAGTCGGAAATAATCTCTTTGTCGTCTCCACTTCCATGACGGCCGAAATCATGGCGATCAACGCGCTCATGAGCGCCCCCGACTCCTCACAGACAGGGATCGCAATCTCCAATCCCATCACTTTCGCGGGGCTGGAGAGTTTCACGCAGACAAGCGGAATCCTCCAATTCAATATCGCCAACGCGGGAGCGATCCCCTCAGCGCCGATCGCCAATCTCGGCGCGGTGACCCCGACCCTCACGCTCGGGAATGTCCGAGTCACGGCAGGAGAGGGCGGAATCCCCGCAGGAAGCCTCATCCCGCTCCTTCAAGCCGACAGCATCCCCGCGCTCGGCGGACTCTACAGCGATCAAGGGCTGCTCTCTGTCGTGAGCAATGTCATCAGAATCACGACAGGCGTGGGAAGGCCCGAAAAACGATGCGGAAGACGCGCAGACCCCGCCCTGCTCGCAACCCCAGGAGCCAACGCGCGTGTGCTCAGCTGCGACAACAGGGACACCTATTCCGGCGGCATTGAAAGCACCGCCGCCAATCTGCCTATCTATTACAGAGATGATAGAGGCGTCTATTCCATGCCCTATATCCGCCATTTCGCCACCGGAGGCTCTATCCTCATCGGATTCGATCCCGTCCGCCGCACCGACCCCGTAACCGGAGATCGCGTCCTGCTAGCCCCCCAAGCTGTCACCGGAACCCAAGCCATCGTCAAGCCCGGCGGAGTTTTCGCGGATGGCGCGGCGGTCGCCGTTCTTCCTGAAATCTCCTCAGAGCGTATCGGCAGAAGCATCAGCGTCATGACGGCGGAAGGCACTGTCATTCGCAACATTGATCCCGATCCCGGCAATCACGGAGTCTTTCTCCGCCTTCTGGAGGATGAACACGATTTCCCAAACATCGGCATCACCCCGACAGCCTCCGCCACCATAGGCGGCACAGTCTCCGCGCTCCCCGCGAGCGATGCCGTCCGCATAGAAGCCTACACCGCCGCCTCTCTTACCGTTGGGGCTGCGGGAAATGTCATCGGCTCTGTCAGGCTTATCGCGCCAAGCGCCGCAATCTCCAACGCCGGCGCGATCACGGGCGATCTCATTCTCGGAAGCTCTCCCGCCACTTTCGCCAACTCCGGCACTTTCACAGGAAATCTGCGGATAGGCGGCGCTTTGACCTTCAACAACACCGGCGGAACCTTCACAGGGTCTCTGACGCTCGGCGCGGCGGGCGACAAGGCTTTTGTCAATCCGGCGGACAGCGTCTTCAACTTCCGCGGCGCGTCCGATCTCGGAGAGGGAGAGAACAGTTTCGTCAATCAGGGAACGGCGAATGTCGTCCGCACCGGGAGAGTCGCCAATCTCGCCAGCTTCACCAATAGCGGTGAGTTTTTCGGAAATATCGGCGGGATCATCGGCGGGGGCGCGGATTTCGTCAATGAAGGCGGCGCGATCATCACCCTTAATGCCCTCGCCTTCAACGGCGCGAATGACGGCGCGACAGGACGAACCCTCACCAATGACGGCACAATCCTCATAGAAGCCGAATTGGGCGCGCATAATAATCAAGTTTGGCAGCCCTACAGCCCCCTTGTCGCGGGATCGCAATTCTCTATCGGCGATGTGATCTTGAGAGTTCCGACATCAGGGAATCTCGCGCATCTTCTCTTCCAGATCAGCTCTTTCACGCCGCCCACGCCCACCATGGTTCAGCCTTTGGAGGCTGACCCAGGCACGCCGCCGCCCAACGTCCCCTCGCTTCTCAAAATCTTTGGGAGCGTGGAACGTTGGAGCGCCAACAGAGTCTATCGGCGCGGGGATTCGTTCCGCGTGATCCGAGAGACCTCGCGCCTGGGACCAAGAGACGAGGTCTTCTTCGTGGATTTGGACGCGACCGACCAAGAGATTCGGAATCTCAACGCGCTGACAACCCCGCCTGACGCCCTCAATCCGGGCACGACCAATCCCGATCGGACGGGGATTGATCATTTGGCTAATAGCACCGGCATCAGATTCATTGGGGATTTGAGCGGCAGCTCTTTCTCCGTGGCGACAAGAGAGCGCAAAACCCTCGCCGGCGTTCAGAATCTCGTCAATAGAGGGGTCATCTCCGACTCTTTCTCGTCAGAGAGAGGCTTCGCGCCATGGTCGCAACGGACAGGGACATTCTACGCTCCCGGCGATCTTTTCCAAGCCGGGGGGACTGTTTATGCCCTCACCGCCGCCGCCACAGGGCAGGAGCTCGCCGATCTGAACGCGCTCACTGCCGCGCCGACCGCCGCGCCTGACGGCGCGCCCACCCCCGCCGCCTTTGCCGCCGCAACCGACTACGCGCCGGGCGATGTCTATACAATCGGCACAGGCGGGACTCTGATGTATCACGTGGTCTCGGGCGACATCACCGAGGATCAATTGACCGCGCTGAACGGTCTCGCCGCCGCGCCGACCGCCGCGCCCGATGGCGTGACCGCAGTCGCGCCGTCCGCTGTCCCCGCATGGAGCCGCCGCACCGCCAATATCTACGCGCCAGGCGGAGGTTTTAGGATCGGCGGCAGATCCGTCAGAGTCCGAAGCGACATCACAGGCAGAGACCTCGTCGCCATCAACAGAGCCGCGACCGCGCCAAGCCGCGAGACGACAGGGCTTCTCTCCGCCGTGGTTGACACAAGCGTTCCCGAATGGAGCGCCACCGCCACTTATCAGGTCGGCGATCAATTCCGAGTCGGCAATATCGTCTTCTCCGTGGATGGCGGGACATTCGGCGGAGGCTCCCCCGTGTCCCAGCTGAACCGATATCTCTCCGCTCCGCTCGGTCCTATAGGGACGAGCATTGTCGCGCGGAGCAATGTCAGCAACGCCGAATTCTTCCCGGCATGGAGCGCCGACACGACATATGAAGCGGGCGACATTTTCCGCATCGGCGAAGTGCTGCTCCGCTTGGATCCAGGACTCACCGACAGCCAACTCGCCGATTTCAACAGCCACGTCACGCCGCCCTCCATCTATGATGAAAGGCTGCAGAAAGCCAATTCTATCGGCGGCAATGTTCGCGCGGGCATCCTCAATGTTTGGAATCCCGACACGGTCTACGCCGCAGGCGATTTTTTCCGAGTTGGCGGAATTGTCGTTGAAATTGACTCGTCCATCAGCGCCGGCGATCTTACCGCTCTGAACGCGCTGACCGAGCAGCAGCGCTCCCTTCTTCTCCTTTCCGGCTCTGTCCAAGGGTGGGGAAATACTGTGAAATATTTCCGGGGCAATCTTTTCCGAGTCGGCAATGTTGTCTACCGCGTGCGGCAGGACATCACGGATTCTGAGTTGGAAGCTCTGAATCCCACAGAGCCGCCCGCCGACCCGCCCGTGCTCAAAAGCGCCCCCACGCGAGCCACCGCAGGGCTGGAGGTGGTCATCGCCGGTCTGAGCCAGGTCAACCTGTCTACTAACGTTCGCTTTGACGCCTATGGCTTGGAACGCCCTCCCTATGACGGAATCGTCCGCAATTACAATCGCGGCGCGACCCTCGTCATGGACGATCAGAGCAACATTTTTACCAATGAAGGACTCTTTCAGGGCGCGCTCGTCATGGGAGGCGGAGACGATCAAGCCGTCAATCGCGGCGCGAACTCCATCATGTATATTATGCGATCCGCCGATTTCGGAGACGGCGCGGATTCCCTCACCAATGAAGGGCTGCTCGTCCTCGCCCAAGACGGATTGCTCCGCTATCCCGCCCTCATCGGACTTGAGACTCTGACAAACGCCGAAGGCGCGGAGATTGTCGGCGACGTCATCGCCGATCAGGACAACACCCCGACCCGATTCATCAATCGCGGAATCTTCTCAGGGCGAATCTCGCTCGGCGGCGGAGACGATATTTTCCAAAATGCCGCCCCTCTCACCATCGCGGGACGTTTTGACTTCGGCGAAGGCAATGACCGTCTGGAAAATTCTGGAATCATCACCCTCATGCCCGATCTGAGAGACAGCGGCAATGTCATAACATCTATTACCACGGGTGTGAACAGATACGTCCCCATCCCCATTGCAGGCGGGGAGAGAATCGCGGACGGGCATTATCGGCTCGCAAATGTCTACATCCGAGAAGGGGCGTCGTTCCCAGGGCTGGAAAGATTCGTCAATCAAGAAGGCGGGCAAGTTTTCGGAACGCTTTTAGACATATTCGGCGACAGAAGCGTTTTCCAATTCGCCAACGCCGGAAGTTTCACGGGATCGCTCCAATTCCGAGACGGCGCGGACAGCGTTCAGAACACGGGAACCATGACCCTCACCTCTCCCTCTAGCATGGGAGACGGCGCGGACAGTTTCACGAATCTCGGGAATCTCGTCATCCGAGGACTCGCCGACCCATCCCGAACCCAAGCGGATACCGCCATCTCGGGGCTGGACTCCTTCACGCTCGGCCCCTCAGGATCGCTGGAACTCCATTACGGAGCCAACTCCGCCCAATTCGGCGCGATTCAAGGGCAGCTTTATCTCTGCCCCACCCAAAATCAAGTCTCGTTCTGCTCAGGGGTCATTCAGGCGAGAGGCGATGTCGTTCTCGCGGGAAGAGTTAATTTGCGCGGAGTTCATAGTTCCATCCGCCGAATCAATCTCGTCTCCCCAGACGCGACCGTCAATGCCGAAGGACTCACCGTCATTGGCGGCAGAGCCGCGCCTCAAAGAGCCGGCGAAGCCTTCCTCATTCTCAGAAATGGGCCCAATCTCCAAGTCCTCGCCGTGGGAGAGAGCCTTCAGCAGGTCAGCGTCCAAGGAGGCGTAGGAGACGCCGCCGCCACAGCCGCCACAATAGACCTCAACGCGAGAGGCGCTGTCGTCTCTTCCTACAGCCAAACCCGCTCCTCAAGGCCCGCCGCCCGTCTGCAAGGCACAGGCGCGCTCTCCCTGGAAGTCGGCGAAGGCAGCGTCGTCTGCTCAGGCGAAGCCCTCTTCGCCGAAGTCGGAACGGAACGCCAAATCTTCTGCGACACGGCAGTCCATCAAGCCGAAACCTCCCCCCCGCCCGCAGCCTTCTTCCTCGGAAGCGGAGACGCCGCCATCACCAATAGAGGCGCGATCACAGGAAGAATAGACCTCTTTTCCAATGGATCAGCCGTCATTGACAATCGGGGAACTCTCACCCTCGCCGGATTCTCTAACTTCTTTAGCGATGACAGGGAGGAGTCCAGCCTCACAAATACGGGAACGCTCGTCATTGACGTCACAGCCCCCTCAAACTATGACGCGGTCTCTCCAAATCGCGCCGGAATCATCGGACTCGGAAGTTTCAACCAAGACGCCGGAACGCTCCGATTCGTCTTTGACCCCGCTAGCACCACAGGGCCTCTCTTCAGTTTGGACGTCCTCAACGCCCGATTCGCGTCAGGAAGGCTGGAGATCGTCAATCTCAATACCGATCTCCAAAGAGGCGCGACCATTGACCTCATCGTCGGCGCGAATATCCCCGGCAATATCGGGCTGGACGCGTCAGGACTCGGAAGCCTCAGTTTTGTCGGCGAAGGCGCGGACAGAACCCTCCGACTCACCCTCACCCGAGCCGTCCTCGCCCATTTCTGCGGAGGAAACCCCATCACGCAAGGAAACGCCCCCGTCTCCCCAGGAACCGCCACAACCCAAATCCTCTGCGACGATTTCCTCCGCGAAGGAATCGCCTTCTCTAGAAATGATGTCGCGCTCCTTTACTCTTTCCCGAGAGCCCTCCCCTTCATCCGTCATACGGGCGCGGGCGCGGAAATCCATCTCACACAGGGATCGGGAGGAGTCGTCAAAATCGCCAATAATGATGACGCCGCCGCCGTCAGCATCATCTCTTCAAGCCAAGCGCCTGTCGCCATATCGGTCGCGTCAGGAGTCCTCATCTCTAACGAAGACGAACTCGGCGATGGAAACTACGGAATCCTCGCCCAAAATGGCGGAAATATCGCGCTCAATATCGCAGGCAACGTCTTCTCAAGAAATGCCGCCGCAATCTCCGCCCGAAGCGCGCGAGGAAATGTCAGCCTCATCGCGTCAGGAACGACATTCACATCAGGGCAAGACGCCCCCCTCATTGACGTTCTCACGTCAGGAAGCGGAAATATCAATGTGGACGTCCAAGCGGGAACCCATACCGCCTCATCCTTCACAAGCGGAGGGCCTGCCGCCATAACCCTCCGCGCCGCCAATGGACAGGTCATCCTCAATGTCGGGGCAGGCGCCACCGTCAGAGCCACAGAGACCCCCGCCCGCGCCGTCCTTATCACATCCACCAACACAGACGCCCAAACCGCTAGAACCGTCGGCGGAGGAACATGGAGCGGCAACAGAATCACCAACGCGGGAACCATCCAAGGCAGCCTCTTTAGCGGAGCAGGCAGGGAACTTCTGGAAATCGCCCAAACAGGAAGATTCATCGGAGCCGCGAGCACCGCAGGCGGCGCGGATGAAATCCGAAACGCGGGAGCCTTCATCGGCGCGGCGTCCATGGGCGAAGGCGCGGACGCCATCGTCAACCAAGGCGCTATGACGCTCTCAAGCCTCTCCATGGGCGAGGGAAATGACGTTTTCCAAAATTTGGGGCAACTCACGATCTCCGCCGCCGATCTCAATTTCGGAACAGGCACAGACAGTTTCGTCAGCGCGGGAGCCATGTTCATAGACGCCGCCGCCATTGCGAATCGGGTTGCCTCATGGAGAGCGCCAGCCGCAGGCTCGTCCAACAGCTACGTCATGGGAAGCCAATTCCGAGTCGGAAGAACTCTCTTCCAAGTCACCGCTCCGAACAACAGCGCGCAACTCACGACGCTCAACGCGCTCAGAACCCGTCCCACCTCATCCACGGCAGGAATCACCGAGATCACCCCCGCCGTCCGTCTCCAAAATCTGGAGAGTTTCGCCGCGGGAAGCCCCGCAGGCGCTCAACAGCAAGGCGCTATCACCTTCACTCTCCCTGTCTCTGACACGCTTCTCGCGCCCCTCACTTCCTCAACGCTCACCTCAAGAGGCGGAATCGTCCAACTGGGAAGCGCCGCGCCCAACTTCGCGAATCTGGAAATCATTCTTCTCGCCGCCAGCAACGAGAATCCAAGCGCGGCTTCCGGAACGCTCTCTCTCTTCACGGGAAGCCAAATCAACGCCAATACCAATGTCGCCGGAATCACAAGCCGCTACGGAACAATCATGCGCCGCGCCATCTCGGGCTCTTCCGAGCATGTCGTGGAAATTGAAGTCTCGTTCTTCTGCGGAGGATTTGTCGCCACGCGCCGCGCTGTCGCGCCAGGAGTCGCCACCAGAGAAGTCGTCTGCCCGCTCGGCGGCGGCAGAGGCATCCGAGTCGGCGCTGATCAGCAAAGACTCGCCGTCATCTATCAGGACGCGCGCGGAATCCCCTCCATACGACATCGGGGCGCGGGCGGCGAAATCCATATTCGCGCCGGCGCGGGCAGAATCGTTAACTTCCTTTCCTTCCCCGTCGGCGAGGCGGTCGGCGTTGTCACGTCCAGCACAGATCCCGTTTATATCACCACCGCCCCGGGAACCAGCGTCAGCAACCTCATACCATTCGGCAGCAGCAGCCATGGCATCACGGGTCAGGGCGCGGGGAGCATCTATATGAATATCGCGGGCAGCGCGGAGGTCGCCTCGCCCGCCGCCAGCGCCATCCACGCTAGAACGACAGGGCGATCCAGCCTCATCGCGATTGATATCGCCCAAACCGCCGCGATCAGAACGCTCAGAAGCGCGACACGCGCTATCACGCTGGATTCCCCGGCGAATTCGTCCGCGGGATCGCAGAGAACGCTCGGCCCGAGAACGGGCAGCATCTGGACAGGCAACAGAGTATCCAACGCGGGAACGATCACTGGAGATTTTCAGGGAAGCCGCGGAAACGACCTCTTTGAAAACGCCGCCGCAGGAAGTTTCACAGGCGCGTTCAACTCGGGCGGGGGCGCGAATGAAATCTTCAACGCAGGCGCGATGACCTTCAACGGGGCAGTCCAAAATGTGAGAACCCTCACAAACACGGGAACGATCGGCGGGGAAGGCGGAACGCTGACGCTGGATGACGGAAACACCGTCTTCACCCATTCGGGCGTTCTGACAGGCAATCTGGATATGGGCGGCGGAGACGACATTCTCATCGTCAATGGCGGGTCGGCGGGCAGTCCTGTCGTGCTTGCGGCGTCTTACGAGTTTGGGGCGGGCGAAGACCTTTTCCGAAATGACGGCTTCCTCCAAGTCGGCGGAAACGCCCGCTTCACCGGATTGGAAGACTTTGTCAATGGCTCGGGGATGCTCTCTGTGGAGCAAGATACGCCGATCACGGATCTGCCCCAATTCCGCCAAGAAGCGGACGGGACGCTTCAGCCCATCTTGACGAGCGCGCCTTCCGAAGCGCTCATTAACGCGGAGACGATTAATCTGGCGGGCATGCTGGATGTGTCTAGGATCGGCGGCGGTTTTGTGATGGGACGGATTTTTTCTAGGACGCCGACAGGGGGGCTGAGTTTCACTGGCGCGAACGCTCAAGATTTCGTGCTGGACGGCACGACTCTCGTGCGGGTTTCGGCTTTGAGACTGGGACTGCAAACCTACGACTCGTTCCGGCAATCGGCGTGGTATGCGGATCGGGCGCTCGGACGCGCCATACGCTCGTCAGAATGCGATCTCGCGCTGATTTCCAAACAAGGCTCCTGCAGCTGGATGCGCGGGACGGGGCGGATCATCAAGCATAAGCCCGGGTCGGACACGCACTATGACGAGAACACCTACAATATCATGGGGGGCTTCCTGCTCTCGCGCCCGAATGGACGGTTCATGCTGATAGCGACCTACGAGAAAGCGGAGATGGACATCAGCTCGCCTGGCAGTTCCAACAATGGCTCTGCGGACGCGAATCGCTTCCTGATGGGAATGCTGATCGGAAGCCGCGGCGAGCCTGTGATCGGCAATGTGGATGTGGACGCGCAGCTCCGCGTGGGCTACGCGCTCTATGATTCGCGGCGCGGGCTTGGAGCGGAGACTGTCACGTCCGAGCCGGAATTGACGACAATCACCGGCGTTTTCGGGGCGGAGAAGCGCACCTTCTTTAGACCGCGCGGCGAAATTGCGAGGCAATTGTTCAACGATTGGACGTTCATCTTCCGGAGTGAAGTTGGGGTGTCGTCCCAAATGGCGAACAGGTTCCTTGAGCAAGGCGGAGATTTCACGCTCATCACGCAGGATATAAGCCAAGTTCTGGTATTCTCTAGCGCTTTTGGCGAGTTGCGCCATCTGACGCCGATGCGTTTTGGCACGATGACCTCATGGCTTCGGATTGGCGCGGATGTCTTTTTAGGACCGTCTTCGGCGGATATTCGGGGCATTCTTCCTCTGACGGGGCGAGAGTTCAGCGCGCGAGGCACTTTGGAGCAAGCCATGTTTGATATTGGAGTCGGCATAGGCTATAAGGCGGCAGGGATAGAAATCAACCTGGGCTATGAAGGCAGCGTATCTGTGCAAACCGATACGAATGTCCATAATGCGACATTCCGTCTGAATTACGCCTTCTAGGAACGGAGACGAGGCAGCTATGATGATAAAAGGCGGGAGGATAAAGAGCCAGAGGCTCAGCCAAAGGCTCGGGGGCGGAACGCTCGGGGGCGAGAGGCTTGCGTCTCTGACGCTCGGGGGCAGGACGCCCGCGTCTCTGACGCTCAGGGGCAAGGCGCGAAGCCTTTCTCTGACAGGCTTCTTGACGGCGGGAATGCTCGCGGCGCTGATGGCGTTGGCGGCGATGGCGGCTCTGCCGCGTCCATCGCTCGCGGCGGATGAATGCGGCACGGGCGCGGACGCCACGGCAGGCACGACCCGCTTTGACCTCTACGCCGCAAGAGCGAATTATGCGAGAGGGGGAATCGTCAGGCATACAGTCGAGGGCACGGAGCGGCTTTATCGGGCGGAGGGAGCAATCACAGGCTCGCCCGGCGGAGATGACGGCACAACCGCCGCCAATGGATGGTCGGCGAATCTGGGCGATGACGATTACGCCGCCAATGAAATCATCTGCGTTGATTCACAGGACGCCATGTCCACGCCCCCCTATGGCGCCGTGATTGATTATGACGACAATGATCTCGCCATCATCTATCGCAGGACGGACGAGGCGACTTCCATCGCTCATACAGGGGAAGGCGGGGAGATTCATGTCCTCTCCGGCTCCCTTTCAGGCTCTACAGGCAATGTCGGCGGCGGCGGGGTGTTGGACATAGACGCTGGAGGCACGGGCGATCTGCGAATCGTCGTCGCTTCGGGCGTATCCATCTCCAATACAGTCAATACGGCTGGACAATATGGCGTGAGCATACAGAAAAGCGGCGGGGCGTCGGGGTCTCTTTATCTGGATATCGCCGGCGATGTCTCTGCCATGGGCGGCACGGGGGCATCCGCTGTTTTCGGCGTAATAGAGTCTGGCGCAGGCGATGGCGATATTTTTATCACTGTCAGCGGCGACACGAGCGGGGCGGCAAGCGGGACACAGACAGATGCCGCAACCGGCGCGACCGTAAGAGCGCTCACGCGCGAGGCTGGGGAGGCGCATATAGACATCACCGGCGGCACCCATATTAATTCTGGGGGAGCGGCAGTCGTGAGCGCGGTATCTGGCGGCGGCGGGCAAGCCACGGTGGATGTTTCGTCAGGCGCGATCCTGCGAGCGACAGCAACGAGCAGGCGCATCGGAATCGATCTCGCCAGTTCCAATACCGAAACCGAGACGGCGCGGACGATCGGAATGGGCACGTGGATGGGGAATAGAGCCTCCAACGCGGGAACGGTCATCGGCGATTTCTCAAGCGGCGCGGGGAACGACCTTTTTGAGAATAGCGGAAGTTTTATAGGCAGTATTGGCACGGGCGCTGGAAATGACGAAGTCCGAAACGCCGGAACAATGAGGCTCATCCGCAATGTTGATATGGGCGCAGGGACGGACAGTGTCATCAATGAAGGAACGCTGATCATAGACCACGCCGCCGTCATAGCCGCCACAGCAGAATGGAGCGGTACAGCCACTTATGCTGGAGGCAACATCTTCCGAGTCGGCAGCACTGTTTTTCAGGTGTCATCCACCATCTCTGGTCCAGACCTCACCGCGCTGAACAATCTCTCCACCTCCCCGCCGACCTCCTCCACAGCGGGGATCGCGGTAACCCACCTTGATATTGCGCTGAGCGGGGTGGAGACTTTCACGCAGACTTCAGGAACAATCCGATTCGTCTATGATTTTGACGAACCCGCGCGCGCCGTCTCGGCGGCAAACGCGCTGTTTGATCTCGGCGGGGCGGCCACGGCGACCTTCACCGCAGGGGTGATAGAACTCGCGATCGTTCCGGGATCCCTCTATAGAGGCGGCATTGATCTCCCGCTT
This sequence comes from uncultured Alphaproteobacteria bacterium, assembly GCA_958296285.1. Lineage (GTDB taxonomy): Bacteria > Pseudomonadota > Alphaproteobacteria > JAPOUT01. The sequence continues at coordinate 1,557,742 of OY282459.1, read as the reverse complement.
ATCACGCGAACATCCGCCGGCGGGCTGACGGCAGAGCAAGTCGCCGCCCTCTCCTCGCCGGACGGAACGCTCTCGCTCACAAGCGGCGGGGTTTTGCAGATCACGCTCCATGACACGATCTGCGGCGCGCCTTCGGCGAACCGAGTCGTCTGCGACAGCGCCGTGCCGAACTTCTATAATGGAGGAATCACCGCGAGCGCCGCCAATCTCGCCGTCATCTATGACACAACCGCATCACAAACGCCTTTCATCAGACATAGGGGCTCGGGCGGCGAAATCCATCTCCGAAGCGGAAACATCATCAAGCCCGCCGATAGCCCTGACGGCATTGCCCTTTCTCTCAGACCTCCCGCCTCTGCCACCGCGCCCGGTCTCTATCTGACGACCGCCGCAGGCACGACCGTCTCCAATCTGGACACGAGTCAAAGCCAACACGGAATCGACATTGCGCTTGCCACGTCGCTTAGCGATTCCCACATCAGGGCGAATATAGCGGGCGACGTTTCCACTGTCGGCGAGTTCGGCAGGGGCGTCAATCTCCTTGTGCAAGGCAGCACTGGCGGCGTCTTCCTGACTGTCAGCGGCGACGTTTCCACGACGGGCGACAGAAGCGCAGCCATTGACGCCCAAACGCGAGGGGGGGGCGTCCATGTGGATATCACCGGCGGAACGCAGAGCGCGTCCGGCATGCAGGACGTTAACTTCGCGGTTGTGAATCTTGTAACTCCCTCAGCGCAGATCACTGTGGATATTTCGTCAGGCGCTGTCGTCCAAGCGATCGGAAGCGCCACCCGATCTCTCAGATTGACTTCCGGCGACACCGCCACCTCAACGGCGAGGACAATCGGATCGGGGAGTTTTTCGGGAAACAGGGCTAGCAATTCCGGGACAATCATCGGCGACTTTGACGGCAGGGGGAGCGGCAATTACCTCTTTGAGAATAGCGGAACTTTCACCGGCGCTATCACAATGGCAGACGGCGATGACACAGTTCGGAATTCTGGAATCCTGAGGATCACAGATGACATTGATTTCGGCGCCGGAACGGACAATTTCGTCAATCAGGGAACGCTCGTCATTGATCACGCCGCCAAAGGCGGGAGGATCGCCGTAGCCGATCTTGAGACTTTCAGGCAGACATCGGGAGTCATCCGCTTCGTCTTTAATTTCAACAACGCCGCGCCCTCCATCACTAGGGGAAACGCGCTCCTTTCTTTCGGCGGCACGCCTACGACGCCTGCGTTGACTTTCACCGCAGGGGCGATAGAAGTCGCGCCGTCTGTCGGCTCAACTTTTACAGGCGGCGCGGTTTTGCCCCTCATGTCGAGGGGATCGGGCGATCTGGCGACAGCGAGCCAAATCAGCGCGCTCACCAGCGCGCTCACCTCGCCGCACGGAACGCTCTCGATCTCAAGCGGCGGGATTTTGCAGATCACCCTCTTTGACTCGGTCTGCGGCGCAATTTCCGCGAGAGCCGTCAGCGCAGGGGCGAATAGGCAGATCACTTGCGCCCTAACTTCCGACGACGCCTATGCGGGAGGAATCGGCACAAGCGCCGCCAATCTCGCCATTTTCTATAACAGTCCCGCCTCAGGAACCGCTTTCGTCAGAAATACAGGCGCGGGCGGCGAAGTTTATATCCAGCAAGGCGCAATCGCCAAGCCCAATAACGCCGACAACAACCCCGCCGTCAGCATCGCAAGAACCCGACTCGGAAGAGTCGCCGAATGGAGCGCGGACGCGACCTATTTCCGAACAAACCAATTCAGAATCGGCAGCGCCGTCTATACCGTGGATATCCTCTCCACCGCAGACGAACGCAGATTGCTCAACGATCTCAACGCCATTCCCGATCCCTTTGAGCCAGCGACTTACGGGCTTACAAACATCGGAACTTACGATACGAGCGCGATCGTCATTAATGTCGCCTCAGGCGCGACCATCCGCAATCTGGATACAGACGCGCCCGGACTGGATCAGGCGGCTCTCTTGCGCGGACAACTCATAAACCTCCGCCACAACGCCATCTACGCCCAAGGAGACGGGCCTCTCTCCATGAATATCGCCGGCACAGTCTCCGCCGCCGCTCCCAATACGGCGGCGATAGACGCCATCGTCAGCGGAAACGCCGAAGTTGATATTAGCGGCGGAGTCTCGACCACCCTCGCCGACAGTTTGGCGAACTCCCCCGCCCTCGCCATAGACGGAGACGCCGTGAATGTCCAACTCGCCGCAGGAGCCGAACTCTCCGCGAGCGGAGGATTCTCCAACAGAGCCGTCGTCTCTCTGACAGGAACCCATATCCTCTTAAATATCGCCTCAGGCGCTACCATCAACGCCGCCTTCACCGAAATCAGCGATCAGCGCCGCGCCCTCTATGGAGAAAGAAAGCGCGCCATCCTTCTCACATCCTCCAACGCCGATACCTCAACCCCCCGACAAATCGGCTCCGGCATGTGGGACGGAAACCGAGTTTCTAACGCGGGCGCTGTCATCGGCGATTTCATAAGCGCGGGAGTCAGCAACGATCTCTTTGAGAATCTCGCAGGCGCGCGATTCTCAGGCAGAATAGATACGGGCGGCGGCGATGACGAAATCCGAAATGAAGGCGCGATGACAATCCTCGCAGGCAATTTCGGAAGCGGCGCGGATGCTCTTATCAATCAGGGAGCGGGGACGCTTATCGTGGATTATGTCTCCTCCATCGCCCATCAGCGCGCGCGGATTGACGCCATCGTGTTTCAGAGGCTGGCGTTTGATTATGCCACGACATACGCGCTCAACGACCGATTCAGCATCGGCGATGCCGTTTATCAAATAACAGGCACCCCCACTGAGATCACCGCCCTCAACAATCTCATAGGAGCCAGGCCTGGCGCTACTCCCCCCACCCCCGCCGATCCCCTGCCGACAGCCGATACGCCGGGACTCACCGACATCACCGCTTCCACCTTCCCCGCAGCGCCCCGAGAAGCCATCCACCCCACAATCCGCGAAAACGCCGAGGATTGGGACTTTGACACGGCATATGTCAGCGGCAATAAATTCTATGTCGGAAACTTTGTCTATCAAATAACAGGCTCAGCCGCCGAAATCGCCGCGTTGAACGCTCTGCCAGATACAGGACCCGAGCCGGGAATCAATACGCCGGGCATCACCCTGCTCGGCGGCGCGCCAAGCGATGTCGTCACTCTTCACGGGCTGGAATCCTTCGTCATCTCCGGCGGAACGCTCCGATTCCGCCTGAACTCCGACAACTTCCCCCGCGCGCCCATATTCCATCTCCCTGTCGCCACAGTCAGTTTCACGGGCGGAGCCGTAGAGGTCGTGGATGAAGACGGAAACTCCCCCGCCATCATCGGAAACACGCCCCTTCTTTCTGTCGGCGGCGGGCTGACCGAAGACCAAATCGCCGATCTCTCATCGCCGCAGGGCGATCTCGCTATCGTGGACGGCAATCTCGTCCTGAATCTCTCCGTGATGTGCGGCAACAGAGTCGCCCCGCGCGAGCCTGTCCTGCCCGGAGCCGCCACGAGCCAAATCCTCTGCGAAACCCCTCAAGGAGGCGGAATCATCATTCGCAGGGACAGCATCGCCTTGCTCTACGCCGCCACAGAAGCGGGAACCCCCTCCATCGCCCATCAAGGACAGGGCGGCGAAATCCATATCGGCGCAGGCGCGGGCGCTATCGTCAAGCCCGCCAACAGCCGATCAGGGCCAGCCGTCAGCGTCATCACCACAGGCACAGACCCCATCCTCATCACCACAGGGGCGGGATCCAGCATCGTCAATCAAAATCCCGCAGGAAGCGCATCCAACGCCGCCATCATCGCCGATGGCGGAGGAAACATCTTTATGACCCTCGCAGGAAGCGCCTCATCACTCGCCGAGCAAGCCGTCATCGCCGCCACGGGACCCAGCGGAAGCGCAGGCGAAGTCCATGTGGATATCACAGGCGGAACTTATCAAGCTTCGGGAGCGCAGGAAGTTCTGCAAGGCGTTGTCGGAATCGGAACTTTCGGAGGACAAGCGACCCTTGATGTCTCCCAAGGCGCGGCCATACGATCTTTCGGGGACGCGACACTCGCAGTCGGAATCTCCGCCATCAACACCGCCACCGATACCCCAAGAACCATCGGAACCGGAATGTGGCAGGGAAACCGATTCACCAACGCAGGAACCATCATCGGAGACTTTGAAAGCGAAGCCGGAAACGACCTCATTGAAAACGCCGCCTCAGGCGTTTTCACAGGAACCTTCCTCACAAGCGGCGGCGATGACGAAGTCCAAAATGAAGGCACCATAAACATAGACTCCACGCCAGATTTCGGCGCGGGAACAGATGCCTTCGTCAATCGGGGAACCCTCTTCTTTGACACCATCGCCAGCGGGGGGAGGCAAATAGAACTCGTGGGGCTGGAGAGTTTCACCCAAACGAGCGGAGTCATCGGATTCCGCTTGGATGTCCAGAATATACCGTCCGACCCCCTCCTCAACCTCGGATCCATCACCACAATTCTCACCGAGGCGAGCGTGGAGATAGCGGGCATCGGAGGAGGGGACTTCTCCTCGGTTGGAACGGAAGTCATCCCCCTCATCACCGCCGCGACCCCTCTGACGGAGCAGCAGATCAGCGGACTGACTTCCACTTTCGGAACGCTCAGCCTCACCTCGGACGGCGTCCTCCAAATCGCGCTCTTTGAACTTAACATCATCTGCGGCGCAGCCCCCGCCGCGCGCGAGCCCGCCGCCCCAGGAGTCGCCGACAGACAAGCTTCCTGCGGTTCCGAGCAAGCCAGCTCATATCTCGCAGGCATCAGCGTCCGCGCCAATCGGGTCGCCATCCTCTATGACAACCCCCTGCCAGGAACCCCATTCATCCGACATACAGGCGACGGCGGCGAAGTGCACATCGCGCGGGGATCTATCCTTAAAACAGACCGCCAAAGCGACGGCGCCGCGCTCAGCGTTCTGGATAGACGATTCAGCGCCTCCCCATGGAGCGCTAGAGCCGAATACGCCGTGGGAGACCAATTCATCGCCAATAATATTCTCTTCCGCGTCAATCCAAGCGCGTCCATGACGCAGCTCGCCGCGCTCAACGCCGAAACGTCCGCGCCCGCCGCAACCTCAACAACGCTCGGAATCACCCAAATCGCAACCGTCAATCCTGCCAACACAGACCCCATCTACATCACAACCGCCGCAGGAACGTCTGTCACCAACGCGGATTCCGACCTCAACGCCAATAACGCCGCCATCCGAGCCGCAGGATTCGGAAATATCACAATGAATATCGCCGGAAGCACATCCTCCGCCGCAGAAACGGCCATAGACGCGAGAGCCCAAGGAACAGGCAACATCAGCGTCAATATCACCGGCGGAACGCATAGCGCGGCAGGCGTGCCGAACCTCTTGGGCATCTCCACCGTTATTCTCTATCCGACAGGAGGAAACGCCATCCTCAATATCGGACCCGCCGCGACCATCCAAGCCACAGTCCACCGCAGAAACGCCATCTCCTTCTTCACGCCCGCCATTCCTGCAGGCTCAACGCCCCGAAACATCGGAGCAGGACTATGGCTCGGCGGAAGAGTCACAAACGCAGGAACGGTCACCGGAAACTTCATCGGAGGCGCTGGATACGAACTCTTTGAAAATACTCCAACCGCCAGATTCACAGGAACCTTCCGCATGGGAGCGGGAACAGATGAAGTCCGCAACGCAGGCGCCATGATCTTGGATGGGGACTCCGACTTCGGCCTTGGCACAGACGCCTTTGTCAATCTGGGAACGCTCGTCATAGATCACGCCGCCAATCAAAACCAGCAGATCAATATGGCGGGTCTGGAAAGTTTCACGCAGGCGGGCGGGACGCTTCGCTTCGTCTTTGACTTTGGCAACCCGCTCCCGACAGGCTCGGCGGGCGCGCTCTTCCATGTCGGAAACAGGCTGATCTTCACGGCAGGACAGATAGAGATCGCCGCCGCGGGCGGCTCTGCCGCCCCCTTGACAGGAACTCTCCCTCTTATCGCGGCGGGGAATCTTCCAGCCGGTCTGCCTGCGTCCGTTGTCGCAAGCGAACTCGGCACTATCTCGGTCAATTCCCAGACAGGGGTCGTCCAGCTGGAATTGACGTCCCCCGACCGCGCGTCAGTCTTGCAGAGCTACAACGCGTTTCTCCAAACCTTATGGCATGCGGATCGCGCTCTCGCTCGGGCGATGAACACGCGCTCATGTCCGGAAGATGGATCACGATTCTGCACATGGTCAAATGCTTCAGGACGCGTCACGCGTCATGATCCTGACAACGGGGCGCGATTTGATGAAGACGCCTACAGTCTGACAGTAGGATTCCATCTCTATCGCCCCTTATGGCGAGTCAGCGGAACAATCGCCTATGAAGATGGCAGCATGGATCTCCAAGTTCCGGGGGAGCAAAAGGCATCGGCTGATGCGAATCGCTTTCTCGCGGCGCTCCTGCTCGCCACGCGGAACGAGCCTCTTTTCGCTTCTTTCCATGGCGATCTCCAACTCCGTGTCGCTTACGCGACCTATGAAACAAGCCGCACCGACAGCCGAATCGGAACCTCCCATACCAGCGATCCGGAAGTCTCCCAATTCTCTTTCGCCGCGGGCGTGGAGCAGAGAGGATATCTCAAGAACGCATTAGCCCGCGATTCTTGGGCTGAAAATCTCTTTGGATCCTTTTTCCTCGTCTCGCGCATGGAGGTTGGCATGTTCGCGCAGAGGATGGATGCATTCTCGGAGACGGGAGACCTCGCCCTCACCGTGGAAGAGTTCAATCATATTCTTGGTTTCGCGAAAACCTATCTGGAAGTCTCAAGCGTCAATGATACGCAATTGGGAGCGTTCACCTCTTGGGCGCGACTCGGCGGCGAAGTCTTCATCGGCGATCCCGAGGCTGATATGCGGGCATCGCTGTCAGGACGAGCCACTGTCGCCAAAGGCACGATGCCGAGAGCCATGTTTGATTTCGGCGCGGGAATCGGATATCGCCTCCTGAAAAGCATGGATCTCAACCTCCGCTATGAAGGCGCTTTGTCCTTTGAAGGCGAAACCGACATCCATCGGGCTACCGTTCGTCTCAACGTTGCCTTCTAACAGATTGCCTGCGGAATCTTGAGACAAGCCCTTCTTGATCTGCCAAAGAATTCCGGCGGATGCGAGCGCATGACAATTCCCTATAGCAAAGCCTTCGCGCTTTATCACGCGAGTCAAGACGCCGCGCCGCCCTCCGCGGACGCCGCGCCTTCTAGGAAAAGATCGGATTTGCGGCGGAAAAGGCGGTGGAATGAAAATTTAGCGCCTTCAAGCGAATTTCCGAGCTTGCGCCTGTCGGGTAAAGTCAATATAAAGATTGAAATGCCTAAAAATCGCCCGCGCCCGCTCATATGAGGCAAGGCAAGATAATAAGGGGGGGAAGATGATCTCTGTATCGCAACGCTTTTCTTGGGCGTGGTTTCTGATCGCGGGAGCGATGCTCGCATTGCCCAATTCCTCGCAATCGGAGGATGAATGCGGCTTGGGCGCGTCCGCCACGGCAGGCACAACGCGATTCGCCCTATATGCCTCTGACGCGCGCTATGATGTCGGAACAATCGTGCGCCATACGATCGGCGACACGGAGCGGCTTTATCGGGCGACAGGAGCGATCACGGGCGCGCCCGGCGGATCAGGAGGCTTGGAGGCGATGAATGGCTGGTCGGAGAATCTCGCCGCTAGCGACTACGCCCAACGTGAAATCGTCTGCGATGACAGCGATACGGGAGGCTCCACGCCTCCCTATGACGCGACCATTGAGTATGATGACGACAATCTCGCCATCATCTATCGCAGGTCAGGCACGGCGCAAAGCATTAGGCATACGGGCGCAAGCGGCGAAATCCATATCCAAAGCGGGACAATCACCAAGCCCAACAATGATGATGACGGACATGCTGTCTCTATTGTCTCTTCCGCCGCCGGGAATCTTCATCTGACGACCAACGCAGGCACGTTTGTCTCCAATCGGGATACCGATACGAGTCAAAGAGCTATTTATGCTTCTGTTAGCGTCGCGGACAGTTCCAGCATATTCATGAATATCGCTGGCGACGCCTCCACAGTCGGCGGGGCCGGCAGCTCAGCTGTGGAAGCCTTCGTTGATTCTAGCGGCTCGTCTGGCAATATCGCCCTGACTGTCAGCGGCAACACCTCTACGACAGGCGCAGGAAGCAGCGCTATACAAGCCCTAATAACAGGAAGCGGAGACATTGATATAGACATCACCGGCGGAATGCATACGGCATCCGGCACTCAGGGCGCGACCGAAGGCGTTGTGTTTATGGCTACGCCCGGTTCGGGAGGCATGGGTCAGATCACGCTGGATATTTCGTCAGACGCGACCGTGCGAGCGATGGGAAGCGCCACCCGCGCAATCTTCCTCAGTTCCCGCAACACCGCCACCGCGACCGCGCGGACGATCGGAACGGGGAATTTTATGGGAAGCAGAGCGACCAACGCCGGGACAGTTATCGGCGATTTCTCATCCGCAGGCGATGGCAATGCCCTCTTTGAGAATAGCGGAAGTTTCACAGGCGCAATCTCCATGAGCGGCGGAGATGACGAAGTCCAAAACACAGGCACTCTGACCCTCAACGGAAACGCCGCTTTCGGCGGCGGAACGATGGACGCCTTCACCAACACAGGAATCTTGGTCATAGACCATAACGCCAATGGGGACGCGCAAATTTCGCTCTCCGATCTAGAAACTTTTTCGCAGACGGGCGGAGTTTTGCGCTTCGTCATAGATTTGGGCGGAACTCGGACATTGAGCAGTTTCACAGCGCCTCTGCTCGCCCTTGGGGGCGCGAGCGCCACTTTCTCTTCGGGAACGATTGAGCTCGCGGCTTCGGCGGGGAATCTGCCAAATTCAGGAATTTTAAACCTCATCAGCGCGACTTCTTTGCCCGCCGATGCGGCGACAAATCTCAGGCTTTCGGCGTTTCTTTCAGGAACGCTCGCTGTCGTCAACAACGTTCTGCAGATCACTTTTAGCGCGACCGCGCCTGCCTATTGCGGCACAAATCCCCCGACTCGCAACAACAGACCCATTTCGCCGGGCGTGGCGACCGCGCAGGTCTTTTGCGATGACATCCAAATAGGCGGAATCACGACAGACCGGAACCAGCTCGCCCTTGTCTATACAGCGGGCGCTAACGCGGCAGCGGCGACTCCTTTCATTCGCCATACCGGCGCGGGCGGCGAGATTCATATCCGCTCAGGCTCCGATCCTATCGTCAAGACCGGTGGCGCGGACGGATTTAGTGCCGTCTCCGTAGTTTCTGCTCAACCGGGAGATATCGCCATCACGACCGCCGCAGGCACGTCCGTTTCCAATTTGGACACAGGCAGCGAGCAAGGCGCGATTTTTGCCAGGAATAGCGGAGCGAATAGTTCCGACATCACTCTGAATATCGCCGGCAGAGCTTCCACAGTCGGCACAGAGAGCGAAGTTGTTTTTGCCAGATTGTCAGATATGGGCTCAACGGGGGATATCGCCATCACTGTCAGCGGCGACACCTCCGCGACAGGCGACAATTCCGGCAATATCGGCGCTTCATCAGTGGGGGGCAGCGGCGGTATTAGCATCAATGTCGCCGAGGGAACGCATGTGGCTTCGGGCATTCAGCGATCGGGGAGCGTCCAAGATGCGGTCGTCTTTGCCAATTCAGGCGTGAGCGGCGCGGGAGCAGGGCAGATCACGATAGATATCGCCTCAGACGCGGCTGTCCATGCGATGGAAAGCGCCGATCGCGCGATCTACCTCGCCTCCGCCAACACCGCATCCATGACCGCGCGGACGATCGGAACGGAGATGTGGTCGGGAAGCAGGGTCAGCAATGCCGGGACAGTCATCGGCGATTTCTTATCCGCAGGCGATGGCAATGTCCTCTTTGAGAATGCCGAGACGGGAAGTTTCACAGGCGCTTTCACCTTCAGCGCCGGCGCTGACGAAGTCAGCAATGCCGGCATCATGATCCTCAATGGCGATTCCGATTTCGGCACAGGCACAGGCACGGACACGGACACATTCATCAATACAGGAACGCTCGTCATAGATCACGCCACCCATCTCGCTGAAGATCCTGCCAATACTCGAGTCAATCTCGCCAATCTTGAGACTTTCACCTTCACCGGCGGAACGCTTCGCTTCATCTATGACTTCAACAATGCCGCGCCTGCCGTCATGGGGACGAACGCGCTCCTGCATTTGGGCGGCGCGAGCCCCACCTTCCCCGCAGGGATGATAGAAGTCATCGCCGCGCCGGGCTCGGCGCGCCCTCAAGCCGCAGGCACCGTCCTCCCCCTCATCGCGCAGGACGATTCGGGAAGCATCACCGCGGACATCACCGAACTCAGCAGCGATGACGGAACTCTCGCCGTCATGGGCGGGGTGATTCAGATCACCCTCAGCGAATTCGCCGAACTCTGCGGAAAAGAATTCACAGGCCGAGAAACCACGCCCCCAGGCGAATCCTCAAGGGAGGTCGTCTGCGATGCCCCTCAAGGCGATGGAATCCTCTCCCTCTTCTCTAATCTCGCCATTCTCTATGATTTCAGCCCCGCCGCTTGGGCGAGCCACGTCAATTACGCCGCAGGCGACAGATTCACGGTCGGCAATCTCGTCTTCCAAGTCAATGGCAGAGCCACGAGAAGGCAAATCGCCGCGCTCAACGCTCGATCAGAGGCCCCCACAACCGCAGACGCCTTCGCGCTCGGAATCACCGAAGTGACAACCCCCTTCATCCGACATGAAGGCGGGGCGGGCGAAATCCATTTCAGAAGCGGAGCGATCCTCAGAACCGCGAGCGGCAGCGACGGCGCCGCCATCAGCGCTGTCGTGGATGGCGCGAACCGCATCGGCATCACGACCGCGCTCGGAACTCTCGCCTCCAACACCGATCCCGATCTAGGCGTCAATAACGCCGCCATCCGCGCCCAATCAGGCTCCGAGCAATTGGTAGGCGTAGGCGGAGATATCGTCATGAATTTGGCGGGCAGAAGCGTCTCCGCCTCAGAAAGCGCCATAGTCGCCAGAACGTTCGGGCAGAGAGCCGACATAGATGTTGAGATCACCGGCGGAACCCATACGGCGTCAGGGACGCAGAGCCAAACGCAAGGCGTCCTCCTCCTCCGAGCGTTTGAAGGACAAATCACGCTGGATATTTCCTCAGGCGCGATCATCCGCGCCGAAGGAGGAGAGGCAGCCCCCCGCGCAATTGTCCTCCTTTCCCAAAACTATCAAACCAGAACGCCCCGAACCATCGGAACGGGGATGTGGGAGGGAAGCCGAATCAGCAACGCAGGCACAATCATCGGCGATATTCGCGCCGGAACAACGGCCATAGGCGCATTCGGCGCGGATCTCTTTGAAAACGCCCGAGGCGGAAGTTTCACAGGCGGAATATATTTGGGCGACAGAGATGACGAAGTCCATAACGCCGGAACTTTGAGACTCACCAAAGATTCTAGTTTCGGAGACGGCAGAGATGTCCTCGTCAATCAAGGCGCGCTGATTATAGACGCCGCCGCCAATAACGGTCGGCTCGCTATCTCCGGTTTGGAAATTCTCACTCAAGATGGGGGTTTTATCAATTTCGTCTTTGATTTCAGGAATCCGCTCCCGACAAGCGCGGCAAACGCGCTCTTGAATATCGGCGCGGCGCAAGCCAGTTTTGGCGGCGGACAAATACGCCTCACCGATTCAAGAGCGGGCGAAAGCGTCCCCTATAACGGAACTCTGTCGCTTATCGCGGGGAGCGGATTGTCCGCCGCATCGCTCTCGGGGATCACGAGTTCCTTCGGCGATCTCTCCATAGCGAACGGAGTTTTGCGAATACGCCTCGCGCCGCCCGAAAGTTCGGCAGTTCTGCAGAATTATGACGCCCTCCTTCAAGCAGGATGGCATGCCGATCAGGCTCTCTCGCGGGCGCTCTATACGCAGTCCTGCATGGAGGAGGAAAGAGGATTCTGCACATGGGGATTCTTCGCGCCGCGCTTCACAAGACACGATCCCGCCACCAACGCCGCCGAATATGACGAAGACGCCTACAACATCACCGCCGGCGCGGATTTCCGCCGCGCGAACTGGCGCGCCAACTGGGCAATCTCCTATGAAGGCGCGGAAATGGACATCCGAGCGCCCGGCGAACCCGCCTCCTCGGCGGAAGCGCATCGCTTCTTGGCGGGCATATCTGTCTCAAGTCGGGGCAAGCCTGTCCTCTTTTCCACGGTGCATTTGGACGCGCAGCTGCGCTTCGGCTACACCGCCTTTGATCTGGAGCGCACCGACAGCAGAAGCCTCAGAGTTCATAAAGGAAGCCCCGAACTCACCCAAGTGGCGGCTGTTCTGGGAACGGAACAGCGCGGCTATCCGGGCGCGGGGCTGGATCGGAGAACGTGGATCGGCAAGATGTTAAGCCCTGTCTTTTTCGTCTCGCGCGGCGAGCTGGGCGTTATCTCGCAAAGAGCGGAAGGCTTTTCGGAAAGAGGCGTCTCTGGGCTGAATGTCCATGACATCAACGAAGTTCTGGGCTTCGCCAAAGTTTCCATGGAGGTCTCGGGCGATGGCGAAACGCGCTGGGGATTTTTCTCCTCGCGGTTTCATATGGGCGCGAAGGTTTTCGTAGGCAATCCTGCGTCTAGTTTGACAGGCTCGGTGGAGGGGCGGAGTTTCTCGGCGGAAGGATCGCTGCCGCAAGCGATGATGGATTTCGGGCTTGGGTTCGGCTACGACCTCCCCGATGATATGGATCTGAATCTGCGCTATGATGCCGGAGTCTCTTTCGGAGGCGAAACCGAAGCCCATAACCTCACAATACGCCTCAACGCCGTATTCTGATGATGAGGGAAGACCGCAATGGCTCAATGCATGAGTGGAAAGGGGGAAGGATGATCTCTGTATCACAACGCTTTTTTTGGGCGGGGCTTCTTGTTATGGGAGCGATGCTCATTCAGGCAAATCCCTCGCGGGCGCAGGAATGCGGCACGGCCGCGGCAGGCACGACTCGCTTCGGCACATACGCTTCGGGCGCGACCTATGCGGTCGGCGCAATCGTTAGATTCACGGTCGGCGAGGAGCGGCTTTATCGGGCGACAGGGGCAATCACAGGCGCGCCCGGCGGCGATGACGGAGAAACCGCCGCCAATGGATGGTCGGCGAATCTTGGCGACAGCGCTTACGCCGCCAATGAAGCGATCTGCGGCACCCCCGATGCGGCGGCATATGACGCACAGATTGAATATAACGACAACGATATCGCCATCATCTATAATAGAGCGGGAACGGCGAACTACATCATTAATACGGGGAATGGCGGGGAGATTCATCTTCTCTCCGGCTCGGTTGTGTTGCCTTCCACAAGTTCTGCTAATAACGCGGCATTGACTGTTAGCAATGTGTCAGGCGCGAATGATGTCCGAGTCGTGACCGCTTCAGGCACATCCGTCTCCAACGAATCAACTGCCTCTGGAAGAAGATCCCATGGCATTCACGCGCGCCTCGCCACGCAGGGCTCGTCGGGGTCTATTTATATGGATATCGCCGGCGATGTCTCCGCCGCGGGTTCGGGTTACCACGCTGTTTTTGGCGAAGCCGACAATTCGGGAGGCAGTGTTATTATGACTGTCAGCGGGGACACATCCACGACAGGCGGCAGCAGCTATGCCATCTACGCCCGAACAGCAGGCGGAGAGGCTCATGTGGATATCACAGGCGGAACGCATAGGGCGTCCGGCTCTCAGCTCTCCGGAGACGGCGTTGTGGTTGTGAACCCGTCCGGGGGGCAGGCCACTTTGGATATTTCGTCAGACGCGACAATCACCACTTTGGACGCGAACCTCATGGCTACATCCGCCACAGAAGCGATCGCCTTTTTCTCCACGAACACAAGCACCCAGACGGCGAGGACGATCGGAACGGGGATGTGGTCGGGCAACAGGATCAGCAATGCGGGGAGAGTCATCGGCGATTTCGTCAGTGCAGAGGGCAATGATCTCTTTGAGAACGCCTCTGGGGGGGTTTTCATTGGCGAATTAAACCCCGGAAACGGCAATGACGAGATCAACAACGCCGGCACGATGACGATAGATGGCATATCTTTTTTGGGATTAGGGAATGACGTATGGATCAATTCTGGCACTTTGACTCTGCAGGCACAGTCAGGCGGCGGCTCGGGCATGGACAGTTTTACCAATACGGGAACGCTCGTCATAGACCACGCCGCCAATAGCAATGCTCCAATACAAATAACCCTGACGGAAGTTTTCACTTTCACGAGTGGAACGCTCCGCTTCGTCTATGATTTCACGACAAATGCGGCGTCCGATGTAGATGTGGCGAACGCGCTCCTTAATCTCGGCGGCGCGACCACGGCGACTTTCACGGCGGGAATCGTAGAGATCGTCCCGTCTTCGGGGACAACCTTCACGCCGGCGCTGGTCATCCCGCTCGTCTCGCGACTCGCTTCGGGCGCTGATGGCGGTTTGAGTTTGACCACGGAGCAACTCGCCGCGTTCTCCTCGCCGCAGGGCGTTCTCTCGCTCTCAAGCGGGATTTTGCAGATCACGCTCCATAATACGATCTGCGGCGCGGCATCCTCGCGGACAGCCATGACCCCTGGCGCCGCCACTGAGGAGGTCTCCTGCTCCGCCTCCGCCGACGGTTCCTATTCCTCAGGAATTACCGCGAGCGCCGACAATCTCGCCCTTCTCTACAACACCGCCGCCACAGGAACGCCTTTCATCAGACATACCGGCGCAGGCGGCGAGATTCACATTCAGCAGGGCACAATCACCAACACTAGCGCCCAATCCGATGGCGCGGCGGTGAGCTTGGTCCAATCTTCCGGATCAGACGCGATTCGCATCGCCGTCGCAGACGGGGTTCAGATCGCCAACCAAGATACGTCAACGTCAGGCCCTGGCATTCATGGCATCTATGCTGCCCAATTAAGCACAAGCACAGGCGGCATTTTCTTGGATGTCGCCGGGGACGTTTCTAGCGCCGCCAACGGCGCCTACGCCATCTACGCGGAACTAAACAATACTTCCTCGTCTGCTGACATCAACATCACGGTCAGCGGCGACACATCCGCGACAGGCGGCACTGCTTCTATCCGCACCATAAACGTTCTCACGCGGGGAACAGGGGAAGCTCACATAGACATCACCGGCGGGACGCATACGGTATCGGGGACGCAGACATCTGGCGATGCCGTTGTGAATCTGGCAACAGCCAATTCAACTGCCGGTCAGCTGACGCTGGATATTTCGTCAGACGCGAGAATTGAAGCGATGGGAAGTGCCACCGGCGCGATCACCGTGAGCGGAGGCAATACAGCCGATATGACCGCGCGGACGATTGGAACGGGGATGTGGTCGGGAAACAGGGTCAGCAATGCGGGGACAATCATCGGCGATTTCCTCAGTTTCGCCGGCAATGATCTCTTTGAGAACGCGGCAGGCGGAACTTTCACCGGCGATATTTCCATGAGCGATGGCGCTGACGAAATTCAGAATAGCGGGATTTTTACCGGCGATATTTCCATGGGCGGCGGCGCTGACGCAATTCAGAATAGCGGGACTTTGACCGGCGATATTTCCATGGGCGTCGGAGATGACGAAATTCAGAATGCCGGCGTCATGACCCTCTCCGCCGATGCCGAGTTCGGCGGAGGCATGGACGTTTTCGTCAATAATGGAACGCTCATCATAAACGCCGCCGCCGCCGCCAATGAAGCGGCAGAATGGGTCGCTGCCGTCTCGGGAACGCCCAACAATTACATGATGGGAAGCCGATTCCGAGTCGGAGGTCGCGTCTTCGCCGTCTCTACCGCAGACGCGGACGAGCTCACCGCCATCAACGCCCTCACAACCGCCCCCAACGCCGAAACAACGGGAATCACCGAAGCCAGCCCCCTCACAATGCAAGATTTGGAGACTTTCACGCAGTCGGGCGGAAGAATCCGCTTCATCTTTGATTTCGGCGAGCCGCTTCCATCAAGCGCCGCAGGCGCGCTTCTCAATCTGGGCGCGGCGACCGCCACCTTCTCCGCAGGGCGGATAGATTTCGTGGATGCAGGGGGCAATTTCGTCCCAGGAGCAGGAACCATGCCGCTTATCGTCGGCGACAATCTCCCCGCTTCCCTCACCGCCGCCTTCAGAAGCGGGTTTGGCAATCTCTCCATTAGCGATGGCGCTCTGCGGATAGAATTTCTCCCCACCACCAGCAACGAGGTCGTGCAGGGCTATGACGCCCTTCTCCAAACAGGATGGCATTCGGATCGCGCCCTCGCCCAAGCCATCCGATCCCGTCAATGTCTGGAAGAAAACCCCAAAATCTGCGGGTGGACGCATGTCGGACTCCGATTCACCCGACACGACCCCGGCTCAGCCCAATATGACGATGACGCTTACAGCCTCATTATGGGCTTCCATCTCTATCACCCTCTATGGCGCTTGAGCGGAGCCATGGGCTATGAGGGCGGCGAAAGCGATGTCCGAGTCTCTATGGAAGACCCCTACACCGCAGAAGCCAACCGATTCCTCATGGGCGCGGGAATCACGACCCGCGGCGAGCCTCTTTTCTTAAACCTCCATTTGGATATGCAGCTCCGATTCGCCTATGCCGCCTATGAAACCAATCGCGCCGACCGCGAAAGGGAGGCGTCTTATGACAGCGAGCCGGAACTTGTCCAGCTGGGCTTGAATGTCGGCGTGGAGCGCCGCAGGGAAATCAAAGACCCTTGGGATACAGACGCATGGATCGCAGACCTCTTCAGCCCGCTCTCAGTGGTCGCGCGAGGGGAATTCGGCTTGCTCTGGCAGAGGGTGGACAGTTTCACCGAAAGCGGAGTCAACCCCTTCGTCATGGATGATATCAACGAGGTTCTCGGATTTATGAAACTCCATATGGAAGCCTCAAGCCGAAGCGAAACCGCATGGGGCGCGTTTTCCTCTTGGGCGAGGCTCGGCGCGGACGTCTTTATCGGCGAGCCCGCCTCCTCTCTTCAAGGCACGGCGCAGGGAATGACCTTCTCCGCCCGAGGCACCATGCCTCAAGCGATGGTCGGATACGGAATCGGAGCCGCCCTCCAAGTCTCCGAACATATGGAACTAGACCTCCGATATGAAGGCGGAACCTCTTTCGGAGGCGAAACCGAGAGGCATAACGCCACAATCCGATTCAACGCCGCCTTTTAAATCGCGCGTAAAAGCGCGGCATGGCGGGGAGGGTTCCTTTGATGGTGAAGCTTTGCGGGCGTTTCGCGGCGCGCTGTTTTTTCTTGAGCGTTATTTTTTCGGCAGCGTTGGCAGGGGGGATTCTCGCCCTTCCGAAAAGCGCCGGCGCGGATGATGAGTGCGGAACAGGCGCGACCGCCTCCGATGGGCTGACGCGATTTGCCCAATATAGTTCAACCGACCATTCTTCTTATAATGTCGGCGATATCGTCCGATATATGGCGAGCGACAATGTGGAGCGGGTTTATCGGGCAACGGGGACGGTCTCGGGCGCGCCGGGCGCGTCTAGCGGGCAAAATGGCTGGTCCGCGCCCCTCGGGGCGACAGAATATGCCTCCAAGGAGGTCGTCTGCGATGCGGCAGACCTCCCCGCCTCCACGCCTCCCTATGACGCGATCATTGATTATGATGACGACAATCTCGCCATCATCTATCGCAGGTCAGGCACTGCCGAAAGCATCCGCCATACGGGCGCAGGCGGCGAAATCCATCTCCTCTCAGGCTCGGTTCTAAAACCCAACAACTCTAATAATGGCGCGGCTCTCAGCGTCATTACAACAAGCGCCGATACGATCCGCATTGTTACCGCATCAGGCACAAGCGTCTCAACCGCCGACACCGATACAGGAAGCCATGCCATTCACGCTTCCGGCGCAGGGCTGGTCGTCATGAGAATCGCGGGCAGCAGCTCCGCTGTCGCCTCCAACAGCGCCGCCATCCTCGCCGAGAGCAGTCTTGCCGGCGGGAACGCTATAGACGTGGATATCACAGGCGGAACCCACAGCACCATGACAGGGTCGCAGAGCGGGCCATGGTCAGTTGTCTATCTGAACGCGTCGAGCTCATCAGGCTCTGCCTCCCTGAAGATAGGGGCATCCGCGACAATTGGGCGTTCTGGCGCTCTAAGAAGAGGCGCGATCCGCATTCGTTCCTTCACAGGAACAACGACGAGCATCAACAATGCCGGCACCATCTATGGTTTCATCTCTTTGGCGAGAGGCGCGGACAGTTTTACCAATTCGGGCGTCTTTGTAGGCAATTTTGTGACGCGCGTTGGCAGCGATACAATCACCAACACAAGCACAGGGACGATGACTCTCATCTCCTCTCCAGACTTTGGCACCGAAAGCGACAGTTTTACCAACGAAGGCACTCTGGTTTTTGATCATGCCGCCAATGGAAGCAGGCAAATGGGACTCGCGGGTCTGGAGACTTTCAGACAGACGAGCGGCACAATCCGCTTTGTTTATGATTTTAATAGGAATATTCCCGCTATAACCCCCGGGAGCGCGTTCCTTAACCTTGGGGGCACGACCGCCACTTTCACAGAAGGCGCGATAGAGGTCGCGCCGGCTGGGACATCGGTCTTCCCCTCCGTGAGAGGCGTATTTCTCCCGCTTATCACGCAAACGCGCGGTCTAACGGAGGAACAGGTCAGGAACCTCACCTCGCCGCATGGCGCGCTTTCCATACAGAACGGCGTTCTGCGGATTCGTCTCACCCCCATGCTATGCGGCAGCCCTTTCACGAGGCGACCCTCAGGCAGCACGCCCAGCCAACAGGTTGAATGCGCCACGCCTGTGAGCAGGGGCGTCCACACTTCAGAAAGCGATCTCCTCCTCACTTATGATCTCGCCGGCCCAGCCCACAGCCCCTACATTACCCTTACAGGCGCCAACACCGAGATTCAGATCCGAGAGAATGCGCGCATCACGAGACCCGCCGGCACGCAAGCATTGTCGGCAATCTCCGGCGCTCTAGCAACTGTGAGCAATGCGCGCCGATCTTCTGTGTCGGGATTCACCACCCCGAGAGGCTCGTCCGCCAAAATCACCGTCGCCTCGGGCGCCACAATCACAAATATGGAGACAGGACAGAATGTCTCCACGCAAGCCTATGGAATCCTCGCGGTCGCGCGCGAGGCGAACGCCGACATTCAGAATGCGGGGACAATCAGCACCGCTGGCCCCAACGCCTATGGGATCCATGCCATCACCCTGCAAGATCGGGGAAGAGGCGTGGGCGGCAGCACGGGAGACGTCTTCCTCACAACGAGCGGCTCTATCACAACGACTGGCGATGGCGCGATAGGCGTTTCAGCGCGGAATGAGGTTTCAGTCAGACCGAACAGAGACGGCACGGAAAGCGGAAACGTCACCGTGAGAATCACCGGCGGCATGATCACGACTTCGGGCGACATGGGAACAGGGCTGTCTCCCCCAGGGGAGGACTCATCCACTTTCACTGCCGGAGCCTATGGGGTTTATGCGGCGGGCAACGCTGCTGGCGTTTCCAAGATTGAAATGCAGGACGGAACGGTGATGACGTCGGGCGCGGCGGCGATTGGCATTGCCGCTCTGCGATCGCACATTGCCGGACTGACCGCTCCCAGAAACGCAATGGATAGAGATGTGGATATTGACGTCATAGGCGGCATGATCAAGACAATGGGCGCAATGGGCGCTTCGGGCGGATCCACGACAAGCATGAGGCTCCGTGGCGCTTATGGCATTTATGGCGCCACCTCAAGCGCGGACGATGTGGATATTTTCGTCAGCGGCGCGACAATCACGACAGGCGGCGGAATGGTGATGAATAGCGGGCTGGAAGCGCACGGCATTCTAGGATTCGCCTATGATGGCGCGGATGGGGGAACGAGCGGCGGCAATGTGAAAATCACCGTCGGCAGCAGCGCATCCATCACGACTCAGGGCGCATCGGCGCATGGCGTTCTTGGCATGACGGGCGCTGTGGCAGGCGTCGCGTCAACCATCGCTTCTCCCCTTATGTTCAATGGCGCGGGGAGCGTGGATATAAACATCAATGGCGGGAGCATCCAAGTCTCGGGGACGGGATCGGATGGCGTTCATGGTCGGGCGCATTCGGGCGCGGTGGATATTGACATAAGGGGATCAGGCACGAGGATTTCGGCATCGGGCGAGAGGGCAAGCGCTGTCCGTCTTTTTGCGAACCAAAATGGCGCGCTTGCTTTGGACATTGGCTCGGGCGCGATTGTCTGCGCTGGCGCGTTCAACTCGGGGGCTTGCGTGCCTACGGCGACGTCGGGGCTGACCGCCATTTCTCTCATGCGCGGATCGACAGCGACCGCGCAGGCAGCCGCGACAATCAACAATGCCGGCAGCGTTTATGGCGACTTTGTCGGGAGCGCGGGCGCCGACAATTTCACCAATTCGGGCGTCTTCAGAGGCTCTTTGGCTAATATGGGGTTCGGGGATGACTCCGTCATCAACACTGCCACTGGACAGAATGCGATGACGATCACCAATAACTCCAATTTCGGCGGTGGCAACAATGACAGTTTCACCAATAGAGGCGCGCTCACGATAGATGCCGCCGCCAGAATCGCCTCCATCTCTGAATGGACTATGCCCGCCCAGGGCAGTTCTAACAATTACATGAGGTCCAACAGTTTTCGTGTGGGCAATGAGATTTTCGTTGTGGATTCTTCTATCTCTAATGACGATCTCACAGCTCTGAACATGCTCCCAACCCCGCCGACCACAGAAACGGCGGGAATCTCCCAAACCAGCGCCATTTCCTTCACGGGGCTTGAGACTTTCACGCAGGAAAGCGGCTCGCTTCGCTTCCGCTTGGATCTCGGCAGCGCGCTCCCGACATCGGCGCTCCTGAATCTAGACAGCGCGAGCGCGGTTTTCACGTCAGGCGTGGTGCTTATTGAGCATAGCGGATCGGGCGCTCCGACTCAGGAGAGCAAGATTCCTCTGATTAGCAGGACGGGGGGCTTGATGGCGAGCCAAATAGGGATGCTCAGCAGTCCGCATGGCAGGCTTCTCGTTGAGGACAACATTCTGAAATTGGAGCTTCAGCTGGTCTGCGGCAAACTTTCGGAGACGCGCGCGCGCGTCATGCCTGGCTCGGCGACAAGACAGGTTCTCTGCGACTCTTCCACAGCCAATGCCTATTCTTCGGGCATCAGCGCGAGCGCGAGCGCGTCTAGCCTTGCCATTCTCTATGACGCCTCGGCGACAGGGACGTCTTTCATCCGCCATACGGGTTCAGGCGGCGAAATCCACATCATGCAGGGGACGATCGCCAAGCCTGCGGACAACACGGTCGGCGCGGCGGTGAGCGTGATTACGGCGATGGCGGACGCGATCGCGATCACGACAGCCTCCGGGACGAGCGTCAGCAATGAGGATACGGACGCCGGCAATCATGGGATTCATGCGTCAGGCGGCGGCGATGTCTCTATGGCTATCGCAGGCTCCACATCGGCTCAAGGAGCGAGCGATGCCATTCGCGCTAACGCCACAGGCGCGAGCGCGATAGACATAGACATTGACGGCGGAACGCACACGACAACCGGAGCGCAGACCGATACGGGAGGGAGCGAATCCGCGATTGTCAATCTGATCGGCGGGTCGGGGGCGATCACTCTGGATATCGCCTCGGGCGCGACAGTGCAGGTGAAAGATAGCGCGCGGCGCGCGATTCGCGTCAGTTCCAGCAATGCTGCCGCCACGACCATGCGGGGCGTTGGCTCGGGCAGTTGGACGGGCAACAGAATAACCAATAGGGGCATGATCACGGGCGATTTTCTAAGCGGCGCAGGCGATGATCTTTTTGAGAATGCGAGCGGCGCGACTTTCATCGGCGCGTTTGAGATGGGCGCGGGCGATAACGAGATTCTCAATGAAGGCACATTGACGCTTGATGGGGCGTCCGTCTTCGGGGATGGCACTTCAGACGCCCTTATCAATCAAGGCTCTGGGATTCTTGTGATAGACGCCGCCGCCGCGATCGCCGGTTTCGCGGAATGGAGCGCTCCGGGGCCGGGCGCAACCAACGCTTACGAGAATGGCGAACTGTTCCGCGTTGGCAATCTTCTCTTGGAGGTGACAGCGGAAGAAGGTTCTCAGGCTCTTACCGATCTGAACGCGCTCGGGGTTGCGCCCGCGGCGAACACTTCTGGCGTCAGCGCGGTTAATGCGATAGAGCTCACGGAGCTGGATAGTTTCACGATGACGAGCGGAATACTCCGCTTTGTTTTTGACTTTAGCCACAACGCTCCGCTTCCTGTCAGCGCGAGCGCCGCGCTTCTTTATTTGGACGAGGCAACCGCGACTTTCACGGCGGGAACGATAGAGATTGTCGCGGCGTCTAGCTCCACTTTTCCGAGTTCGGGCGGCGTCATTCCGCTTATCGGGCATGGGAGCGGTCTTTCGGGCGTTGGAGGTTTGACCTCGCCTCACGGCGCGCTTTCCATTGTCAATGGGGTTTTACAGATTGCTCTCTTCTCTCTTCATTGCAGCGGCAATCGCTCTGGCATGGTGAGCAGTCCCGCCGATGGCATAGCCTCGCTCCGCGTCACTTGCGACGACATTCTGACGGCAGGGATATCAGAGAGCGCCGACAATCTCGCCATTCTCTACACGGCGGGGGTAAATACGGGAATGGCAACGCCTTTCATAAGGCATACGGGCGCGGGCGGCGAGATTCACATCCGGTCGGGTTCTGATCCGATCACCAAACTATCCACTCTCGCGGACGGGGCGGCGGTGAGCGTCATTACGGGGGACGCGGACGCGATCGCGATCACGACAGCCTCTGGGACGAATGTCAGCAACGCCGATGCGGATAGGCGCAATCATGCGATCCATGCGTCAGGGGGCGGGGCTGTCAATATGGACATCGCAGGCTCCACATTAGCTCAGAGACTAGGCAATGCCATTCGCGCCGAGGCGACAGGCGCGAGCGCGATAGAGATAGACATTGACGGCGGAACGCACACGACAACCGGAACGCAAAGCGCGGATTCGCCAATCGTCAATCTGATTGGCGTATCGGGAGCGATCACGCTGGATATAGCGTCAGAGGCGACTGTGGGGTCGGATTCGGCTTTGACGCGGCGGGCGGTTCGCCTCTCCACGACAGGGGCGACAACGACAAGAAATGAAGGAAGCCTCTATGGCGTTTTCGTGGGCGGCGAGGGCGCGGACAGTTTCACGAACAGTCTGACTTTTTCGGGAAGCTTCTCACTCGGCGGCGAGAATGATGTGATCACGAACGCCGCCGCAGGAACGATGACTTTGACGGCGTCTTCGGACTTTGGCGGCGGGACGAGCGACCGTTTTGAAAATCGCGGCATTTTGGTGATAGACCATGACGGGGCGGGGGACGCGCAGATTTCTCTGACCAGTCTGCAGAGTTTCACGCAGACCTCGGGGACATTGCGCTTCCGCTTGGATTTGAGCGGAAGCCTCCCGACCACGGCGCTTCTCGCTCTTGGCGGCGCGAGCGCCACCTTCACGGCGGGGGCGATAGATATTGCGCCGACTGCCGGAATGCTTCCAACATCGGGAACGCTGATTTTGATAAGCGCGACCACTTTGGATGGCGACACGGATATAAACGGTCTGTCTTTGGCGGCGGGTCTCTTTGGGGAACTGACGATCAGCGACAACGCGCTGCGCTTCACCTTCGCGGCGTCCAGCGCCACCTATTGCGGGGGCAATATGTCGTTCCGCGAGCGGACAGCGATCGCGCCGGGGACATCTTTTTTCCAAACTGTCTGCGATGATATTGTGACGGCGGGGATTGAGGTGAGCGAAGACAATTTGGCGCTGCTCTATACAGCGGCGGTGAATGCAGGAACAGCAACGCCTTTCATAAGACATACAGGGGCAGGCGGGGAGGTTCATATCCGGTCGGGTTCTGATCCGATCGCCCAGACGGCAGGCACGGACGGGGCGGCGGTCAGCGTCATCAATGCGGGCGCGGACGCGATCGCGATCACGACAGTTTCTGGGACGAGCGTCAGCAATGAGGATACGGATAATTTTGACTCTCATGCGATCCATGCGTCAGGCGGCGGGTCTGTCAGCCTTGATATCGCCGGCTCCGCCGAGACGGAAGGCGAAGACGCTCATGCCGTCTTCGCCACAACGACCGGCGCGGGGATTGTGGATATAGATGTCTCCGGAATGCTCACGACATCGGGCGTCGGCGCGGACGCCCTTCGCGGACAAGCGGCTTCGGCGAGTTCGGCGGATGTGGATATTGATATCGCCGGCGCGACAATAGAGACGACAGGAGACGAGGCCGCGGCGATAAACGCGAGCGTCTCTGGGGGGACAGGCGATATCACGCTGGATATCGCCGGGAGCGCCCGCATCACGGCGGAGGGGAGTTTCTCGGACGCCATCGCCGCGAGCGCCCGCGCCCTCGCGCCTTCTAGGACAGCGCCCCCCGGCACGACAAGCGATTCTGGCGATGTGGCAATCACGATTGCCGGGGATGCGCGGATAGAGGCGACAGGGCAGGGCAGCCACGCGATCTATGCCGAAGCGTGGGGCGGGGATATAGATCTGAGCATCACCGGCGTGGCGACGATCGCTTCGGATCTTGGTCATGGGATTTATCTTCGTGATCGGTCGGCGTCTTATGTCTCTTCTACGAGCCGGACTGTGAGCCTATCGCTTGGGGCGTCTGCGGGGGCGCGTCTCTCTTCGGACGGCTCTGGGACGAGCGCGATCTATCTTCAGGGCGATACGGGTTCCAGCCAGTTGAGCGTGATCGTGGGTTTGGGGAATTTTGTCTGCGCGGGCTCGTTCCTCGTGGGGATAGACAATTGCGAGTCTTCTGATGAGAAGGCGGTTCTTTTCTCGCGCAGGAGTTCTCTTTCGTCTTATGGAGGCTCTGGAACTTATGCGGCAGTCTTGACGAATGCGGGGACGATCGTTGGGAATATTGAGAGTTCTGGTCCGTCCGGAACTGCCTTTAGGACAGATATTATGAACTCTGGCGTTTTGATGGGGTCTCTGACTCTAGGCGGCGGGAATGACAGGGTTGTGAATGCGCGCTCGGGAACGATGAGTTTGACGGCGTCTTCGGACTTTGGAGGCGGGGCAAGCGACAGTTTTGAAAATCAGGGCATTTTGGTGATAGACCATGATGCGGCAGGGGACGCGCGGATCGCTCTCTCCAACCTTGAGAGTTTCACGCAAGTTTCGGGGACATTGCGCTTCCGCTTGGATTTGAGCGGCAATCTCCCGACAATGGCGCTTTTGGACACGGGCGGGGCGACGCCCTCCTTCACGGCAGGGGCGATAGATATCGCGCCGAGCGCCGGGACGCTTCCAACCTCGGGGATGCTCTCTCTCGTCAGCGCAAACTCTCTGCCTGACGGGACGGATATAAGCAAATTGTCTTTGGCGGCGGGCGTCTTTGGGAGACTCGAGATCAGCGGCAATGCTTTGCGTCTGACCTTCGCGGCGTCCGGCACGACCTATTGCGGGGACAATCTGTCGTTCCGCGGGCGGACAGCGATCTCGCCTGGGACATCCACGTTCCAAGTGGTCTGCGATGAGATCAGGACGGGAGGGATTTCTGAAAGCGAGACGGGTCTGGCGCTGCTCTATGAGGCGGCGGCGGATACGGGAACAGCAACGCCTTTCATAAGGCATACGGGGGCAGGCGGCGAGATTCACATCCGGTCGGATTCTGATCCGATCGCCAAGCCTGCGGACAACATGGACGGCGCGGCGGTCAGCGTCATCAATGCGGGCGCGGATGCGATCGCGATCACGACAGCGTCTGGGACGAGCATTGCCAATGAAGACACGGACGCCAATAATCATGCGATTCACGCTTCAGGAGGCGGAAATATCTCTATGGACATCGCGGGCTCCACATCGGCGCGAGGGGCGAGCGATGCCATTCGCGCTAACGCCACAGGCTCTAGCGCCATAGATATAGACATTGACGGCGGAACGCATAGGACAATGGGAACGCAAGGGTCGTCTTCGGCGGTCGTCAATCTGATCGGGGAATCGGGGACGATCGCGCTGGATATCGCGGCAGGAGCGACTGTGGGGTCGGATTCGGCGCTGGGGCGGCGGGCGGTTCGCCTTTCCACGAAAGGAGCGACCACGACAAGCAATGAAGGAAGCCTCTATGGGGTCTTTATGGGGAGCGCGGGCGCGGACAGTTTCACGAACAGCATGACCTTTTCGGGAAGCTTCTCCCTCGGCGGCGGCAATGACGCAATCACGAACGCCGCCGCAGGAACGATGAGTTTGACGGCGGATTCCTATTTTGGCGGCGGGGCAAGCGACAGTTTTGAAAATCGCGGCACTTTGGTGATAGACCATGATGCGGCAGGGGATGGGCAGATTTCTCTTTCCGATCTTGAGAGTTTCACGCAAACCTCGGGGACATTGCGCTTCCATATAGATTTGGGCGGCGGTCGGACGGTCTCCTCCTTTGCCGGGGCGCTTTTGGATGTGGGCAGGGCGACTCTTGTTTTCACGGCAGGGATGGTAGAGATCGATCGGAGCGCCGGGACGACTCTTCCAACTTTAGGAACGCTGGCTCTCGTCAGCGCGAACTCTCTGCCTGACGGGACGGATATAAGCGGTCTGTCTTTGGCGGCGGACATCTTTGGGGAGCTGACGGTCGGCGGCAATGCTCTGCGTTTAACTTTCGCGGAGTCTAACACGACCTATTGCGGCGACAATCTGTCGTTCCGCGAGCGCGCGGCGATTGCGCCTGGGACATCTGATTTCCAAGTGGTCTGCGATGACATTCAGACGAGCGGGATCACGATGAGCGTGGAAAATCTCGCCATTCTCTACGCGGCGGCGGCGGATACGGGAACAGTGACGCCTTTCATAAGACATACAGGCGCGGGCGGCGAGATTCACATCCGAGCGGGTTCTGATCCGATCGCCAAGACGACAGGCGCGGACGGGGCGGCGGTGAGCGTGATTCCTTCATCAGGAACAGACGCAATCGCGATCACGACAGCCTCAGGGACGAGCATTGCCAATGAAGACACAGGCACAGGCGACCATGCGATCCATGCTTCGGGCGGGGGGTCTGTCAGCGTGGATATTGCCGGCTCCGCCGAGTCAGAAGGAGACGAAGCCCATGCTGTCTTCGCCACAACAACAGGGGCGGGGACTGTGGATATAGACGTCTCCGGCACGATCACGGCTTCGGGCGACGACGCCTACGCCCTTTACGGAGAGGCATCTTCGGGCAGTTCGGCTGATATAGATATTGACATTGATGGCGCGACAATCACAACGACAGGGGACAGCGATTCTGATGCTGCTTATGGCGTCAATGCGGTCGTGAATGACGGGACGGGCGGCATTATGGTGGATATAGCCGGCAGCGCGCAAATCACGACAAGCGGCGCGGATTCAGACGCGATCAGGGCGTCCGCCACCTCGTCCGTGCCCCTAGGCTCTTCCGGCGATGTCGCGATCACGATCACGGGGGATGCGCGGATAGAGGCTGCGGGTCAAAGAAGTCCCGCGATCTCTGCCGAAGCGCGGGGCGGAGATGTCAGCGTGAGCATCACAGGCGCGGCTACGATCGCTTCAACCCATGGGCATGGGATTTATGCTCAGGATAGAAGCTGGGCTAATAATTCAACCGCTTCCCGGACTGTGAGCGTATCGCTTGGCTCGTCCGCGGGGGCGCATCTGTCTTCGGGCGGCTCTGGGATGAACGCGATTTATCTTCAAGGCGATACGGCTTATAGCCAGTTGAGCGTGAGCGTGGGTTCGAGGAATTTTGTCTGCGCGGGTTCGTTCAGCGCGGGGACAGACAATTGCGAGGCTTCTTCTGCCACGAAGGGGGTTGTTTTCTCGCGGGGCAGCGGTCTTTCGTCTTATGAGGGCGATGGGGATTACGCGGCGGTTTTGACGAATGCGGGGACGATTATAGGGGCTGTTGAGAGTTCTGGCCCGTCTAACACAGCCTTTAGGACGGACATTATGAACTCAGGCGTTTTGACAGGGTCTCTGACTCTGGGCGGCGGCGCTGACAGGGTTATGAACTCAGGCGTTTTGACGGGCTCTCTGACTCTAGGTGGCGGCGATAACAGCGTTATGAACTCAGGCGTTTTGACGGGGTCTCTGACTCTAGGCGGCGGCAGCGACATGGTTATGAACTCAGGGTCTTTGACGGGTTCTCTGACTCTGGGCGGCGGCGCTGACAGCGTTATGAACTCAGGGTCTTTGACGGGTTCTTTGACTCTAGGCGGCGGCGATGACACAGTTACGAATGCTTCTGCCGGGACTCTGACGCTGACGGCAACTTCGGACTTTGGAGGCGGGAGCGACAGTTTTGAAAATCGCGGCATTTTGGTGATAGATCATGACGGGGCGGGGGACGCGCGGATAAATCTCTCCGGTCTTGAGACTTTCACGCAGACTTCAGGGACGCTGCGTTTTCGGATAGATTTGGGCGGCGGTCGGACGCTCTCTTCCTTCGGCTCCTCGGCGCTTTTGGACACAGGCGCGGCTACGCCTGTCTTCACGGCGGGAGCGATAGACATTGCGCTGAGCGCCGGGAGGCTTCCGACATCCGGAACGCTGACTCTGATAAGCGCGAACGATCTGCCCGATGGGACGGATACAAGCAACTTGTCTTTGGCGGCAGGCCTCTTTGGGGATTTCGAGATCAGCGGGAATGCTCTGCTTTTGAGATTATCGGCGTCCAGCGAGACCTATTGCGGGGGCAATGCGCCGTTCAAAGCGGCGCCGGCGGCAAGGTCGGCGACTTCCACTTTCCAAGTGGCTTGTGATGACATCAGGGTACTGGGAATATCGGAGAGCGAGACGGGTTTGGCGCTTCTCTATGAGGCGGCGGTGGATGACACTGAGACAATGGTAACGCCTTTCATAAGGCATACAGGCGCGGGCGGCGAGATTCATATCCGATCGGGTTCTGATCCGATTGTGAAGCCCAACGACGGTGAGGATGGCGCGGCGGTGAGCGTCATCACAACGAGCACAGAACCGATCGCGATCACGACAGCCTCTGGAACAAGCGTCTCCAATATGGACGATGCCTTCCTCGGCACTGGCGTCCATGCGATCCATGCTTCAGGGGGCGGGTCTGTCAGCGTGGATATTGCCGGCTCCGTCTCCGTAGAGGCGGAAGGGGAACCTTTCCATGCTGTCTACGCCCAAACAACAGGGGCAGGGACGGTGGATATAGACGTCTCCGGCACGATCACGGCTTCGGGGGACGACTCCCACGCCCTTTACGGACTGGCATCTATAGACAGTTCGGCTGATATAGATATTGACATTGATGGCGCGACAATCACAGCGACAGGGGACTTTGCTTATGCCGTCAATGCGGCCATCCAGGGAGGGATGGGCGACATCACGGTGGATATCGCCGGCAGCCCGCGCATCACGACAAGCGGCACAGATTCAGACGCGATCGGGGCGTCCGCCAGATCCACTTTGCCCCAAAACCCTTCCCCCGGCACGATAAGCGATTCTGGCGATGTCGCGATCACGATCACGGGGGCTGCGCGGATAGAGGCGACAGGTCAAGGAACTCCCAGGGCGATCTTTGCAGAAGCGCGGGGCGGAGACGTCAGCGTGAGCATCACTGGCGCGGCGACGGTGGCTTCAACTCGCGGGCGTGGGATTTTTGCTCGGGATACAAGCTGGGTTAATAATTCTACCACTGCTCGGGCTGTGAGCGTATCGCTTGGCTCTTCTGCGGGGGCTCGTATCTCTTCGGGCGGCTCTGGGACGAGCGCGATTTATGTTCAGGGCGCTTCGGCTTATAGCAAATTGAGCGTGAGCGTGGGGGCAGGGAATTTTGTCTGCGGGGGTTCGTTCAGCGCGGAGACAGGCAATTGCGAAGCTTCCGCTGCCACGAGAGGGGTTGTTTTCTTCCGGGGCAGCCGTCTTTCGTCTTATGGGGGCGTTGGAACTTACGCGGCAGTTTTGACGAATGCCGGGACGATTATAGGATCCGTTCAGAGTTTGGGTCCGTCTAACACAGCCTTTAGGACGGACATTATGAACTCAGGCGTTTTGGCAGGGTCTCTGACTCTGGGGGACGGCAGCGACAGGGCTATGAACTCGGGCGTTTTGACAGGCTCTCTGACTCTGGGCGGCGGCGATGACAGAGTCGTCAATGCTTCTTCGGGAACTCTGACGCTGACGGCGAATTCCGACTTTGGCGGCGGATCGGGCGATAGTCTTGAGAATAGGGGCATCTTGGTGATAGATCACGATGCCAATAACGATGCGCGGATCTCTTTCTTCAACCTTGAGAGTTTCACGCAAACCTCAGGGACATTGCGCTTCCGGATAGATTTGGGCGAGGGTCGGACGCTCGACTCTTTCGCTCTCTCCCTATTGGGCACGCGCAGGACGACGCTTGTTTTCAAATCGGGGGTGATAGATATTGAGCCGACTGCCGGGAGGCTTCCGACATCGGGAACGCTCGCTCTCCTGAGCGCGGGTTCTCTGCCCGACGACACGGATATAAGCGGTTTGACTCTGGCGAGCGGGGTTTTTGGGACACTCTCGGTCAGCGACAGAGCTCTGCGTCTGACTTTCGCGGCGTCCAACACAAACTATTGCGGGGTCAATTTGCCATTCCGAGGAATGTCGGCGACAGCGCCGGGGACATCCACGTTCCAAGTGGTCTGCGATGATATTCTCACAGAAGGGATATCGGAAAGCGAGGCGGGTCTGGCGCTTCTCTATGCGGCGGCGGATGCGGCAACAGTGACGCCTTTCATAAGACATACAGGGGCAGGCGGCGAGATTCACATCCGAGCGGCTTCTGACCCGATCACCAAATCATCCACTCTCGCGGACGGGGCGGCGGTCAGCGTCATCAATGCGGGCGCGAACGCGATCGCGATCACGACAGCCTCTGATACGAGCGTCAGCAATGAGGATGCGGGCGCCGGCAATCATGCGATTCATGCGTCAGGCGGCGGCAATGTCTCTATGGCTGTCGCGGGCTCCACATCGGCGCAAGGAGCGAGCGATGCCATTCGCGCCGAGGCGACAGGCTCTAGCGCCATAGATATAGACATTGACGGCGGAACGCATGCGACAACGGGAACGCAAGGCTCGTCTTCGGCGGTCGTCAATCTGATCGGCGTAGCGGGAACGATCGCGCTGGATATCGCGTCAGGGGCGATTGTGGGGTCGGATTCGGCGCTGACAAGGCGGGCGGTTCGCCTTTCCACGATGGGGGCGACAACAACGACCAATGCCGGAAGCCTCTATGGCGTCTTTATGGGGGGCGCGGGCGCGGACAGTTTCACGAATAGCGGAGTGTTCTCGGGGAGGTTCTCTTTGGGCGACAGGAATGATGCGGTTGTGAACACGGCGACAGGCTCTAACCGCATGACTCTCACGGCGTCTTCGGACTTTGGAGACGGGACGAGCGACAGTTTTGAGAATCGGGGCATTTTGGTGATAGACCATGACGGAGCGGGGAACGCGCAGATCGCTCTCTCCAACCTTGAGAGTTTCACGCAAACCTCGGGGACATTGCGCTTCCGGATAGATTTGGGAAGCGGACGGATGCTGAGGGATTTCCCGAACGCGCTGCTCGCTCTTGGTGGAGCCAATTCTATCACCTTCACGGCGGGGGCAATAGACATTGAGCCGACTGCCGGGAGGCTTCCAACATCGGGAACGCTAGATCTTATAAGCGCGATGTCTCTGCCCGCTAACACGGATATAGACGGTCTGTCTTTGGCGAGGGGGGTCTTTGGGGAACTGACGATCGGCGGCAATGCTCTGCTCCTGACCTTCGCGGCGTCTAGCACGCCCTATTGCGGCGGCAATCTCTCTTTCCGCGGGCGGACGGCGATCGCGCCGGGGACATCCACGTTCCAAGTGGTCTGCGATAACATCAGGACGGGAGGGATTGCCGAGAGCGAGGCGGGTCTGGGGCTTCTCTATACGGCGGCGGAGGATGAGACAATGGCAACGCCCTTCATTCGTCATACGGGCGGGGGCGGCGAGATTCACATTCGGTCGGGTTCTGATCCGATCACCAAGCCGACAGGCATGGACGGGGCGGCGGTCAGCGTCATCAATATTAGCGCGGACGCAATCGCGATCACGACAGCTTCTGGGACGAGCATTGCCAATGAAGACACGGATGCCAATAATCACGCAATCCACGCCTCGGGAGGGGGAAATATCTCTATGGACATCGCGGGCTCCACATCGGCGCAGGGGATGATGAGCGATGCCATTCGCGCTAACGCCACGGGCTCTAGCGCGATAGACATAGACATTGACGGCGGAACGCATAGGACAACAGGAACGCAAGGGTCGTCTTCGGCGGTCGTCAATCTGATCGGCGGGTCTGGAACGATCACGCTGGATATAGCGGCAGGAGCGGTTGTGGGGTCGGATTCGGCGCTGGGGTGGGCGCGGCGGGCGGTTCGCCTTTCCACGACAGGGGCGACAACGACAAGCAATGCCGGGAGCCTCTATGGGGTCTTTATGGGGGGCGCGGGCGCGGACAGTTTCACGAACAGCCTGACCTTCTCGGGAAGCCTCTCCCTTGGCGGCGAGAATGATGTGATCACCAACGCCGCCGCAGGAACGATGAGGTTGACGGCAACTTCGGACTTTGGCGGCGGGATGAGCGACAGTTTTGAGAATCGGGGCATTTTGGTGATAGATCATGACGGGGCGGGGGACGCGCAGATCGTCCTCTCCAATCTTGAGACTTTCACGCAGACCTCGGGGACATTGCGCTTCCGGATAGATTTGGGCGGCGATCGGACGCTCACCTCGTTCACCTCAGCGCTTTTGGACACGGGCGGGGCGACGCCCTCCTTCACGGCAGGGATGATAGACATTGAGCCGACTGCCGGGAGGCTTCCAACATCGGGAACGCTGATTTTGATAAGCGCGACCTCTTTGCCTGACGACACGGATATAAGCGAGCTGTCTTTTGCGAGAGGCGTCTTTGGGACGCTCGAGATCAGCGGCAATGCTCTGCGTCTGACCTTCATGGCGTCTAGCACGCCCTATTGCGGCAATAATGGCGATAATTTTGCGTTCAGAGGCACGTCGGCAGTCGCGCCGGGGACATCCACTTTCCACGTGATCTGCGATGACATCAGGACGGGAGGGATTGCTGAGAGCGAGACGGGTCTAGCGCTTCTCTATACGGCGGCGGTGAATGAGACAATGGTAACGCCTTTCATAAGGCATACAGGCCAAGGCGGCGAGATTCACATCCGGTCGGGTTCTGATCCGATCACCAAGCCGGCAGGGACGGACGGGGCGGCGGTGAGCGTCATCACGGCGATGGCGGACGCGATCGCGATCACGACAGCCTCAGGGACGAGCGTGAGCAATGAGGACACGGAAGCCAATAATCACGCAATCCACGCCTCAGGCGGCGGCGCTGTCAATATGGATATCGCGGGCTCCACATCGGCGCAAGGGATGAGCGATGCCATTCGCGCCGAGGCAACAGGCAACAGCGCGATAGATATAGACATTGATGGCGGAACGCACACGACAACGGGAGCGCAAGGCTCGTCTTCGGCGATTGTCAATCTGATCGGCGAAACGGGAACGATCACGCTGGATATCGCGTCAGGCGCGACTGTGGGCGCATCTTCGGCTTTGACGCGGCGGGCGGTTCGCCTTTCCACGACAACAGGGGCGACAACAACGACCAATGCGGGAAGCCTCTATGGGGTCTTTATGGGGGGCGCGGGCGCGGACAGTTTCACGAACAGCCTAACCTTCTCGGGAAGCTTCTCCCCGGGCGGCGGGAACGATGTGATCACGAACGCTTCTGCAGGAACGATGACCTTGACGGCGAATTCCGATTTCGGCGCGGGCAATGCCGACAGTCTCATCAATCAGGGAACGCTCGTCATAGATCACGCCGCCGAAGGCGGGACGGTCTCCATCTCCGGCCTTGAGACCTTTACGCAGACGAGCGGAGTTTTGCGATTCCGCCTTGATTTGAGCGGAAGCCTCCCGACCACGGCGCTTCTCGCTCTTGGCGGAGCGACTTCCATCACCTTCACGGCGGGGGCGATAGATATCACGCCGAGCGCCGGCGGGACGCTTCCAACCTCAGGGATGCTCTCTCTCGTCAGCGCGAACTCTCTGCCTGACAACACGGATATAAGCGGTCTGTCTTTGGCGGCGGACGTCTTTGGGGAATTGACGATCAGCGACAACGCGCTGCGCTTCACCTTCGCGGCGTCCGACACGACCTATGGTGGCGACAATTTCGCATTTAGCGAGCGGACAGCGATCTCGCCGGGGACATCCACTTTGCAAGTTTCTCTTGATGACATCAGGATGGGAGGGATTGATGTGGACGAGACGGGGTTGGCGCTTCTCTATGAGGCGGCGGCGGATGCGGAAGCAACGCCTTTCATAAGGCATACAGGGGCAGGGGGCGAGATTCACATCCGGTCGGGTTCTGATCCGATCGCCAAGCCGGCAGGGACGGATGGGGCGGCGGTCAGCGTCATCAATGCGGGGGCGGACGCGATCGCGATCACGACAGCCTCAGGGACGAGCGTGAGCAATGAGGATATGGACGCGGGCAATCATGGGATTCATGCGTCAGGGGGTGGAGCTGTCTCTATGGCTATCGCGGGCTCCACATCGGCGCGAGGAGCGAGCGATGCCATTCGCGCCGAGGCGACAGGCTCGAGCGCCATAGATATAGATATTGACGGCGGAACGCATACGACAACAGGAGCGCAAGGCGCGTCTTCGGCGGTCGTCAATCTGATCGGCGGGTCTGGGACGATCACGCTGGATATCGCGTCAGGCGCGACTGTGGGGTCGAATTCGGCGCTGACAAGGCGGGCGGTTCGCCTTTCCACGATGGGGGCGACAACAACGACCAACGCGGGAACAAGCATTTATGGCGTCTTTATGGGCGGCGCGGGCGCGGACAATTTCATGAATAGCGGCGTTTTCGGAGGGAGTTTCTCTTTGGGCGGCGGCAATGACGCAATCACGAACAGCGCGTCAGGAACGATGACCCTGACGGCGAATTCCGATTTCGGCGCGGGAAATGAGGACAGTCTCGTCAATCAGGGAACGCTCGTCATAGATCACGCGGCGAATCGGAACAGCCAAATCAATATTATGGGTTTGGAAAGATTCACGCAAACATCGGGAACGCTCCGCTTCCGCATAGATTTCACGACACGCCCGACAGGCTCCGCCAACGCTATCCTCAATATCGGCGATGCGGCTGTCGTCTTTACGGCGGGGACGGTGGAAATTATGGTGGTGGGGGGAAGCGCGCCGACATCAGGCGATTCAATCCCGCTTATCAGGGGTACCAGAATCATGGGAGATACAGATCTCGGCAGTCTCCGTCTGGCTTCGGGGGTGAGCGGAGACTTGGGGGCGGCGGGCGGCATCCTGCTGATCACCTTCCCTGCGCCTCCGCCTGTGAATCCGAATCCAACTCCAACTCCGAATCCAAATCCGACCCCGACTCAGCCGCCTTCGCCTCCGACTCCTTTGACTCCTGAGGAAGCAGAGAGAGCAGGGTTCATGGCGGCTTTGGAGGGCTATGAGGCTCTGCTGCAAACGGGCTGGCATGCGGATCGTTCTTTTGGACAATCTCTACGGTCGCAGAGTTGCGATGGATATCTCGTTGGGGATCGGCGCTGGTGCGTATGGGGAGATACGGGGGGGCGTTTCACGAGCCACGCGCCTTCGGGGGGGGCGGATTATGACGAGACGGTCTACGCTCTTACGATGGGGGCGCATCTCGCTCGCGGCGGCTGGTTCATGACGGCGGGCGGGGCTTTTGAGCGAAGCGCGCTAGAAGCGAGTTCCGCGTCTGTGTCTGTGAAAGCGGAGAGCGGGGTCAATCGCATATTAGGAGGCGCTCGGATTGGGAGTCGGGGCGGACGCTTTCCATGGGGCGTAGATTTGGAGGCGCAATTGCGCGTGGGTTATTCTCTGCAATCCACGGAGACGGATTTCGGAGGAAACTTCACGACTTCTGAGAGCAGTTCCAATCTTCTGACAGTCTCCGCTTCTGGGGGCGTAGAGAAACGTTCTCTTATTGGCGCGGGGCGTATGGGATTGCCTGAATGGCTGGGAGATGTTTCATTGACCTCCTATGGGGAGTTGGGGGTTGTATCGCGGAGTTTGAGCGCTTTCAGCGTGATGCGAGACGCTTCGGCGTTAGAGGTTTCCAGCGCGAGCGGAGCGACAGGGTTTGGTCGTCTTTCCATAGAAGCGCGGACGGCTCACGAGACTCGTTATGGCTATGTGATGCCGCATTTGGGAGCGGGGATAGATTTCTTTTTGGGCGATCCTGCGGTGAGCATGGAGGGGCGGTCTGGCGGTACGCCACCATATAGCGCGGACGGCTCGCAAGCGCCGGCGCTGATGGATATCGGTTTTGGCGGGAGTTATCGGCGCGGAGATTTGGAGCTGGATTTTTCCTATGAGGGAAGTTTCGCTCTGACAGGCGAGACGAATCTGCATAATTTGGTTTTCCGCCTGAATTACGCTTTTTGAGCGCCTTCGCCCCTGCTTTGGCGTTGAGAGCCATTGCGCGGGGGCGTTTTTTGTCGTATAAGAGTCGCGCCCTCGTGGCATGGAACTGGTACCGGTGACGGGATTCGAACCCGCACGGGATGCAGATCTCGCTGCATGTCCCACCCGATTGCGAGTCGGGCGTGTCTGCCAGTTCCACCACACCGGCGAAGATGGCGCGTGATTATATCACGGCATTTTCGCATTCACATTGAGAGCCATTGCGCGGGGGCGCTTTTTGTCGTATAAGAGTCGCGCCCTCGTGGCATGGAACTGGTACCGGTGACGGGATTCGAACCCGCACGGGATGCAGAGGTCGTCTGCATGTCCCACCCGAATGGCAATCGGGCGTGTCTGCCAGTTCCACCACACCGGCGAAGATGGCGCGTGATTATATCACGGCATTTTCGCATTCACATTGAGAGCCATTGCGCGAGAGCGCTTTTTGTCGTATAAGAGTCGCGCCTTTGTGGCATGGAACTGGTACCGGTGACGGGATTCGAACCCGCACGGGATGCAACTTGTGGCTGCATGTCCCACCCGAGTGCGAGTCGGGCGTGTCTGCCAGTTCCACCACACCGGCGTAGATGGCGCGTGATTATATCACGGCATTTTCGCATTCAGATTGAGAGCCATTGCGCGAGAGCGTTTTTTGTCGTATAAAAGTCACGCCTTCGTGGCATGGAACTGGTACCGGTG
This sequence comes from uncultured Alphaproteobacteria bacterium, assembly GCA_958296285.1. GTDB lineage: Bacteria > Pseudomonadota > Alphaproteobacteria > JAPOUT01. The sequence continues at coordinate 1,520,396 of OY282459.1, read as the reverse complement.
ACGGGATTCGAACCCGCACGGGATGCAGGGTTGACTGCATGTCCCACCCGAATGGCAATCGGGCGTGTCTACCAGTTCCACCACACCGGCCCCCGATGAAATATAAAGCATAGAGTCTGCGCTTTCTCTTCACGAGAGGCGTTTCTTTTAACCTTTTTCACTTTTCCTAATTTTGGAAAAGAGATTGAAAATAAGAAATCCCCACTTGTCTTTCGGGGCGCGTCTGTCTATATTGCTATTGTTCTATTTTGAGGAATCAAGGCTCGCCTTGAGGAATTCGCCTTTCACGCGAAAGAGGCAGTCGGGGTTTAGGGGATTCAAGGGGAATAGGGGGACTGATCATGAAGACGGAAAAAGCTGTGAAATCACAGGGCTTTAGCTTCGTCTCCTCGCGGGGGGGGGGGGGGGTAGCCTTGTTGCCGCGCTTCCCTCTAAAGATTCTCGCGCTGGGGGCGATGCGGGCGTCTGCGATGCGGGCGTCTCTGATGTCCGCGCTTTTGACGCTTGCGCTTTTCGCGCCGACAACGCCGGCAAGAGCGGCGGATGAATGCGGGGCAGGGGCAACCGCCTCGGCAGGCACGACTCGCTTCGGCACATACGCATCGGGAACGGTTTACGCGCTCGGCACTGTCATTAAACATACGGTCAGTTCCACAGAGCGTCTTTATCGGAGAATAGGGACGGGGACAGGCGCGCCGGGCGGAACAAACGGCACAACCGCCATGAATGGCTGGTCGGCGAATCTGACGGCAGGCACGGATTACGCCTCCGATGAGGTCGTCTGCAACTCCTCCGATACACCTTCAACAGGCTATGACAGCACAATTGACTATGATGACGCCGATCTCGCCATCATCTATAATAGAACCGGAACAGCGAACTTTATCCGCCATTCAGGCGCGGGCGGCGAGATTCACGTTCAGCAAGGCACAATCACCAAGACCGGCACCGAATCCAATGGCGCGGCAGTTGGGATTCTTACCGTTGCTGGCAATACTAACCCTCTCTCTCTCACGGTCGCATCAGGCGTGACAATCTCCAATACGGATACAGACAGCAACAACAATTATGGGGTAGAAGTTCGCAATCTTTCTAGCAGCGATATCTATGTGAATGTAGCGGGCGATGTTACCGCCGTTGGTGATGCGATTCGTCTATCAGTTGACACTCAGCCCGCTGGGGGCGTCAGCCGCACGATCGCTTTAACCGCGAGCGGCAATACGACCGCCACAGGCACTAACCGCGCTGCCATAGATATCTTTGGGCAAGGCCGATCATCAGGCAACATTGGGATTGGCAGAGTAGTCGTAAATCTCACCGGCGGCAGGCATAGAGCCACAGGATCGCAGACGGGCACGACAAACAGCGCTTTGCGAGTGGACAGCTCTGCTCTTGATCCCCACCTCATAAGCATTTCTTCAGGCACGACTTTGGAAGCTTCGGGGAGCGCCAATCGCGCGATCTTCATTAACTCCATAAACACCACCACCAATACACCGCGCACGATCGGATCGGGAAACTGGATGGGCAGTCGCGTCACCAACAGAGGCACAATCATCGGCGATTTCTCAAGCAGAGGAGGCGCTGACCTCTTTGAAAATCACGGCACTTTCACCGGCCGAATTGAGGATATGGGCGGCAGCGGCGATGAAGTCCGCAATGCAGGGGCAATGACGCTGGACGGCGATTCCACATTTGGCACGGGCACCGACAGTTTCATCAATACAGGAACGCTGATCATAGACCATGCCGCCAACAGCGATGAGCAAGTGGATTTTTCAGGGCTTGAGACCTTTACGCAGACCTCGGGGACGATACGCTTCGTTTATGATTTCTCCAACACCGCGCCGACAGTCACGGCGGCAAACGCGCTTCTTGATCTCGGCGGCGCGACCACGGCGACTTTCACGGCGGGGGTGATTGAGGTTGTCGCCGCTTCCGGCTCCACGCTCTCCAGCGGCACTGTTTTGCCGCTCATCACGCAGACAAGTTCCGGCGGGCTGACGTCAAGCCAAGTCATGGCGCTGAGCTCCTCCTCCGGAACGCTCGCGATCACGAGCGGGGTTTTGCAGATCACCCTCGCCGATAGGGTTTGCGGGCAGGCTCTGGCGAGCAGAATGGTCTCTACGCCCGGCGCGGCGAATATGCAGGTTTCCTGCGCGAGCGCCACCGCCAACGCCTATTCCTCAGGAATCACGGCAACCAATGACCGTCTCGCCATTCTCTACAACACCGCCGCCTCAGGAACGCCCTTCATCAGCCATACGGGCTCAGGCGGCGAGATTCATATCCAAAGCGGCACAATCACCAAGCCCAGCGGCAGTTCGGGGAACAGCGCGGTTTTTCTTTCCAACACGACCGGCTCGCGCGATCTTTATTTGACGACCCTTTCAGGCACGACAGTCGCCAACGAAGATGGGCGCAATCTCAGACATGGAATTTCGGTGAGTTCTCTAAGCACCCACACGGGCGCTCTTCATCTGAACATCGCGGGCGATGTTTCCATCGCCGACAATACCAGCGCCGTGTCCAACGCCGCTATCCGTGGCGGAATTAGCAACGCCAGCTCATCAGCCGATATCAACGCGACTGTCAGCGGCAACACGACCACGCTCGGCAGCTCCGACCCTGCCATAAATCTTTTCAACAGTGGGTCGGGCAATGTCCATTTGGACATCACCGGCGGCACGCATAGAGCGACTGGCTCTTTTGCCGCGGATGTCGCCACTGTGCGGGTAAGGGCTGCCGACACCCCCACCAGCAATGACGCCACCAGCAATCAGGTCACGTTGGATATTTCGTCAGGCGCGACAGTCACCACTCTGAATGAGGACAACACCGCCTCATCCAACGACCAAGCGATTTTCTTTTCCGGCACCAACACAGACACGACAACCGCGAGGACGATCGGATCGGGAGATTGGACGGGGAACAGGGCGAGCAACGCCGGAACGATCGTGGGCGATTTCTCAAGCGGCGCGGGGGACGACCTCTTTGAGAACGCCGCCACGGGACGTTTTACAGGCGACATCTCTCTGGGCGGCGGGGTTGACGAAATCCGAACCGCCAGCGGCTCAACCTTCACAGGCGATATCACCATGGGGGCGGGCAATGACGTTTTCAACAATGCGGGAACTTTCATAGGCGATATCACCATGGGGGCGGGAGACGACTCCGTCTCCAATTCAGGAAGGCTCACTCTTAATGACGATATTGATTTCGGCGCGGGGAGCTCCGACAGTTTCACCAATACGGGAAGGCTCGTCATAGATCACGCCGCGGAAGGCGGGCAGGTCTCCATCTCCGGCCTTGAGACCTTTACGCAGACATCGGGGACAATTCACTTCGTCTTCAATTTCAACAACGCCGCGCCGACAGTCTCTGCGGCAAACGCGCTTCTTAATCTCGGCGGCGCGACCACGGCAACTTTCACGGCGGGGGCGATTGAGGTTGCCGCCGCTCGCGGCTCCACCCTCTCGGCGGGGGCTGTTCTGCCGCTCATCACGCGGACAAGTTCCGGCGGGCTGACGGCAAGCCAAATCAGGGCGCTGACCTCCTCCTCGGGAGCGCTCGCGGTCTCAAGCAGCGGGGTTTTGCAGATCACCCTCCCGACTTCGCCGCGCCCGCCTGTGGAGCCTCCCCCGACGGGCCCGACCGATCCCGGCCCGACCGATCCCGGCCCCACCACGCCGACCCCGCTTGACGCCGCCGCCGCCTTCCGCGCCGCGCTCGGAAGCTACGAAGCTCTTCTTCAGACGGCGTGGTATGCGGATCGCGCCTTCAGCATCGCCATGCGCTCGCAGACCTGCTATGCCGTTCTCCTCGGCGAGAAAAACTGGTGCGCGTGGGGTCGCACCGGCGGACGTTTCGCCATCCACGCCCCGTCAGGCGCGGCGGAATATGACGAGCTCGTCTATACCTTCGCCACAGGCGCGCATATTTTGCGGGATCGGTGGTTTATGAGACTCGGGATGGGCATAGAGGTCAGCGCGTTAGAAACCGAACTCAGCGGCATCAGGACGGAAGCCGACATCAATCGCTATCTCGGCGGCGCGCAGATCGGAACGCGCGGCGGGCGATCCCGCCTCAACCTGGATTTCAACGGCGAACTCCGCTTCGGCTATTCCTCGCAAGAGATAGAGACCGCTTTCGGCGGAAACTTCCCGATCGCCAACAGCAGCTCCAACCTCTTGACGATCGCCGCGACAGGGGGCGTGGAAAAACAATTCCCCATCGCCCCGAAATCTCTGCGTCTGCCAAAGTCTTTCGGCGCTCTCTACCTGACGACGGGGGCGGATCTGGGACTCGTCTCGCGCGCCATGGACGGCTTTAGCGCCGCGCGAGGGCGCGACTCTCTTCTGACAGTCGCCGAAACGAGCGACATTTTGGGAATCGGGCGCGTCTATGCGGAGGCGCAGACCGATTACCTCACCCGATATCGCGGACAGAACGTCCATATAGTCCCCCATTTGCGGACGGGGATAGATTTTTTTCTCGGCGATCCCTCCGCCACCGTAGAAGGAACTTCGGGCGGCAACCCTCATAACGCCGATGGCGAAATGGGGATCGCCGTCATGGATGTCAGTCTCGGCGGGAGTTATCGCCGCGGCAATTTGGAGATGGACTTCGCCTATGAAGGCGCTTTCGCTCTGACAGGCGAGACGAGTCTGCACAATATCCTCTTCCGCCTGAATTACGCTTTTTGAGCGCCTTCGCCCCTGCTTTGGCGTTGAGAGCCATTGCGCGGGGGCGTTTTTTGTTGTATAAAAGTCGCGCCCTCGTGGCATGGAACTGGTACCGGTGACGGGATTCGAACCCGCACGGGATGCAGAGGTCGTCTGCATGTCCCACCCGATTGCGAGTCGGGCGTGTCTGCCAGTTCCACCACACCGGCGCAGATGGCGCGTGATTATATCACGGCATTTTCGCATTCAGATTGAGAGCCATTGCGCGAGAGCGTTTTTTGTCGTATAAAAGTCGCGCCTTTGTGGCAGGGAACTGGTACCGGTGACGGGATTCGAACCCGCACGGGATGCAGGGTTAGCTGCATGTCCCACCCGAGTGCGAATCGGGCGTGTCTACCAGTTCCACCACACCGGCCCCCGATAAAATATAAAGCATAGAGTCTGTGCTTTTTCTTCACGAGGGGCTTTTCTTTTGGCATTTTTCATTTTTTGAGAATTTTGGGAAAATAGCGCTTGGCTTGCTCTGCAAAATCTCCTATAAAGACAAGAATCGGGCGCATGGCTCGCGCGAGGGGGAGACCCGTTGATGAAGAAGTCAGACAGGCGTTTCATGGCGCATTCGTTATTGTTGAGTATAGTCTTCGCGGCGGCGGGGATGGCGATCCAGCTCGCGCATCCGCGAAGCGCCGGCGCGGCGGATGAATGCGGCGCGATGAGCGAGTTCGCGACACAGAATACCCGCTTCGCCGAATACGATTCCGCCAACGATGCCGATTACAAGGTTGGAACAATCGTCCGATATACGCCTGATATGGGCACTGAGGGTCTCTATCGGAAGACGGGGACAGCCACAGGCAATCCAAGCGCGACCACGAATGGCTGGTCTGCGGCTCTCGCGATGACCGAATATGCCGGCAGGGAGATTGATTGCGCATCAGGCGACAGTCTCACCTCATCAACAGACATTGCTTATACGGCAAACGATCTCGCTATCGTCTTCTCCACCTCCACCGTGGTGAGTTCAATCAGCCATACGGGGACGGGCGCTGAGATCCATTGGGGCGACACCGCGATTACGAGGAGAACGGCTGGAGACGCGATCAGCCTCAGCAACACCGGCACGGACGCTGTCTATATTACGGGTTTAGCCACTGTTGATGCGGAATCTGGCGGAGACGCCATTGACGTCTCAAGCGGGGGGAATATCTTCATCGGCTTTGGCACAAGCGCCAGCCAAAGGACATTAACTGCCAGAGGCAACAATAACAGCGCGATTCGGGCGACGAGGTCAGGCACGGGCAATATTAATATTTATGTCGCGTTGAATAATGCGCGCGCTCGGCAGGCTTCGGGGACGCAGAGCGCGACTTCGGCGGTCGTCAATCTGGACGCCGGAACAGGCACGGGGCAAATCGTGCTGGATATTTTCGGAAGCAGCGCGGAGGTTGGAACGGCGGGCTCTTTCCAAACCGCCAACGCGATCCGCATGGTAAGCGGCAACACAGGCACAGGAGACGCCGCCAACCAGATCAGGATCACGGACGGAGATGTTTATGGGTCTATCACGACAGGGGGCGGCAATGACAGGATCACGGTTTCAGGATCAGCTCAGATGCTCGGCACTTTCAATCTTGGCGGCGGCGCGGACAGTTTGATCAACAACTCCACGACGACCGGCGGCATAAATTTGTTAACGAGCGGCGATTTCGGCGCGGGCGCCGACAGTTTCACCAACAATGGCTTATGGACTTTTTCGTCCGGCACAGGACAGCTGGTGATAGCGGGTCTTGAGACTTTCGCGCAGGAGGGAGGGACTCTGACCTTCGGCATCAATTTCAACAACGCTATTCCGACCACGGCGTATTTGGATTTGGGAAGCGCGAGCACATTGACTTTCTCAGGGGGAATGGTAGCGCTGTCTCTCGGCGGCGGCAGTTCCATTCCAGCTGTGGGGACGATTCCGCTTATCACAGGAACGGGCATCAGTTCCTCCACGGACGTTAGCGCTCTTTCGCTTGCGCCCGCCATCACGACCGCCGCGCCGGATGCGGCTCTCGTTGTTTCCGGCAACACGATCCAGCTGCGCCTGAACTTGCCGCCCTGCGAGGACGCCACGACAGGGCAGACGCCCATCATTTTGGGAGCCGCCACCACGCATCTCCCCTGCAACGCTGTCCGAACCGCCGGGATTCCCATCTCCGATGACGATACCGCGATCATCTACAGCCCCACCGCCGAGGTTTGGCAGTCGCCGACCTTCCACAGAGCCAGATATGTCGCGGGCGATATTTTCCGCGTGGGCGATGTCATCTACCAAGTGGATGATGACGCCACGACGGACGAGCTGAACGCGCTCAACGCTCGCACCTCCGCGCCGACAGAAGCCCTCGCCGCTTCGCTTGGGCTGACGCGCCCAGACCCCGAGACAATCACCTCCGTCCCCCCCCAATGGACGACAACCCATCGCCGCTCCAGCAATTACGTGGCGGGCGATATTTTCCGCGTGGACAATGTCTATTATCAGGTGGATGATGACGCCACCGCGGACCAACTGACCCGTCTGAACGCTCTCAGATTCGCGCCGACCACGGCGAATTTCGGCACATTCGGTCTGAACCGATATTTCACGCCCTTCATCCGCCATACGGGGAGCGGCGGCGAAATCAGCATCGCATACAATACGGGCAATATTCGGAAGACCTTCAACTCTAGCGATGGCGCGGCGGTCAGCATCATCACGGGGGACGACAGCAAGCCTATCATCAGAATCGGCTCTTTCACCGCCGAAGAGGACGATGACGCCATGACCCCCGCCGGAACTCTTGACCGCGCGACCCTTAATTCCGTCCTGCCGAGCCCCTTTGATCTCATCACCATTGCCAACACGGACACGGCAGGCGCGGGCAATCACGGCATTTTCACCTCTTCCGACCAAGATTCCGACATCGCTGTCGGCTTGCGGGCTTTCGTCAGCACCGCCGGCCAAGACGCCCACGCGATCTATGGGCTCTCCGCCTCCACCTCCACCCATGACGGAGTCGTGGAAATTGACGTTTTCGCCGCCCAGCCGACTTCTTATACCCCGCCTATCCCGGATGAAGAGGGCTATAGGAAAATCCAAACATCGGGCGCGCGCAGTCATGGAATCTTCGGGCGGTCAACCGGCGGCAAAGTGGACATCAGCCTCACCGTTGGAATTCAAGCCGAAGGAATCGTCATTCTGACGACAGGCGCGGGCAGCCACGGCATTTTCGGCAGCACTAACGTCGACAGTGTGGCGCTCACGCTCCAAGCACTCGCGCAAGGCGAAGGCGCGCGGTCAATTGTCACAAGAGGCGCGGGCAGCCACGGAATCTACGCCCTCACCGATGGCGGAAACGCCACCATCAGATCTTCTAGCGGACGCCAAAGCGGAAGCATCTCCCAAACCGTCATCACGCGCGGCGCGACCAGCCACGCCGTCTTCGCCCGAGTGAACGGCGCGGCGGCAATAGATATTTTGGCGAGAGACAGATATGAGACGCGCGGCACTGGCTCTAACGCCATTCGCGCCGTCTCCAGAGGCGCGGGGGCGAGCCATACTGGCATGGTCAAGATTGAATTCCGCGAAGGGCGCATTCTGACGCGGGCAGAGCGGGCTACCGCCATTTATGCCGAAAAGAGAGGCGAAGGCGGTAGAGATATTGTAGATATTGACGTCTTTGGCGGCAGGGGCAGAGGCGGCGGCGGCATCGGCGGTCCGGAGACGACCATCACCACTTTGGGCGGAAGCGCGCACGGCATCCATGCTTTGGCTAACAGAAACGCCGGCGGCGCGGGTATAGACATAGACATTGACGGAAGAAACGCCGGCGTGATCATCAGGACTTCGGGCGCGAACTCCCATGGCATTCTTGCCGAGCTAGGGACAAGCTCCGTCAACACTCCCAATGGCATTTTGGATATCGCCATCAGCAACACGATAATTGCCGTTTCGGGCGGCGGCTCCCGTGGCATTAGCGCCAATGGCGGCGGCATGGATTTGTCAATCACGCTCGGCGCGGCGTCAGGGAGCGGCGTTTCAAGAGTCTCCGCTTCCGGACCCTCTAGCGCGGCAATTTACATTGAACCGTTTGTCGGCACGGACTCAATCACTGTGAATGTGAGGAATCGCGCGACCGTCTGCGCCGGGACATTCAACGCTTTGGGCGAATGCGTTTTTGGAGCCTCCTCCTTCACGGCGATAGAGGTCGCCCAGCAATATGGCGGCACTGCTGGCGCTCCCGATCCCGATATACGAATATCAGGAAGCGTCCATGGGGCATATGTTGGGAATTCTGTGAACGTAGACGACACGGTCGCAGTGAGTTCAGGCGGCTTGTGGCGGCTGAGAGGCTCTAATTTCGGAAGCGGCACGGGCGATACGATCACCAATAGCGGCGGCACGATCAGCATAGATCATGCCGCCAATGGCGATGCCCAAGTCTCCATCGGGGGTTTGGAGACTTTCTCGCATAGCAACGGGCAATTGCGCTTCCGCTTTGACGCGAGCGGCGCTCTGCCGACAACCCCGCTCTTGAATTTGGGGGGCGCGCGCGTCAGTTTCACGGCGGGCAATATCCACTTCATAGACCTTGTGGCGACCGCCGGGAATCTGCCTCTTTCCGCCGGCTCCAGCGTTCCTCTGCTCACGGCGACCACGCTAGACTCGGCGATCGCCGCGGAACTCACTCCGGCGAGCAGCCCGTTTTTTGGCGGGACGTTCAGCATCCGCGACAACACGCTTTATTTCAACTTTGGCGTTCCGACCATAAGTTTTTGCGGCGGGAATTTCCTGACGGCGAACAATGCGGCGATCACGCCGGGGGTCGCCACAAGGCATATGCCGTGCGATGATGTCGTGGCGGCGGGAATCACGCCGATGACGGACGATGCCGGAAACACGCAGACGCTTAACAATCTCGCCGTGGTTTATTCGGGCGTCCCTGCCATGTGGGCGAGCGGAACGGCATATGAAGCGGGCGATATTTTCGGCGTGGGCGATGATCTCGTGTTCCAAGTGGATGCGGACGCGACAGATGACGAGCTCGCTCTCTTAAACGCCCGCGCCGCCGCGCCGACAGAAGCGCTCGCCATGTCGCTTGGCATTACTTCCATTGGCGCGACTCCGTTCATACGCCACACGGGCGATGGCGGCGAGATTCATATCACGGCGGGAAGAATCGTCAAGCCTCATAGCAATACGCTTAGCGCCGCCGTTTCGGTTGTCTCCTCGGCGGCTCAGCCGATCGCCATCACGACCGCCGCGGGCACGACGGTCTCTAACCAGCGGGAAATCAGTCCGCCCCAGTTTGTCGCCGGTCAGACTTATTCCCTCGGCGACTTTATTGTTGGCACGGGGGGGCTATATATGTTGTTTGCCGGGCCCGCAACTCAGATGTTCTCAACTGAGCTTGCTTTCGTAGGGTCGTCAAATGTCAGGTTAGCCATGCTCTCTGAGCTGCCACAGAATCAGCACGCGATCTATGCCGAGAATACGGGGAACATCTCGTTAAAGATCGCCGGCTCCACATCGGCGGCGCAGGGCGCGGCGATTCGCGCGCGCTACACGGGCGGCTTTTCGGGCGCGCGGGACAGACTCATTGACATTGACATTGATGGCGGAACGCACACCGCCCAAGCGGCGGACGGAAGGGGGCTGAATGTCATTTCGGTCACTGTGGATAATGTGGAATTTCCAACGCTCGGAATAACACAGCGCCCTCTTCTGCCTGTTGAGGTGGATATCGCTTCGGGCGCGACGGTCGGCTCGCGCAGCCGCTCCTCAACGAGCTCGCCCGCGATAAAAATAGAAACGCGCGGCAGAATACGCATCACCAATCGCGGAACGATCTTTGGCGGCATTGAGAGTTCGGACGCAACAGAGGGCGGCGCGAGCGATGTCGTCATTAATGAGGGCATATGGCATCTCAAAGGCTCAACCGATCTTGGCAGAAACGGCCCCGTGAGCCGCGTTCCTATTCCCGGCTTTGACGATGACGACCACATCAATTTGGGCGACACGATTGAGAATAGGGGCGAGCTCGTCATCCGCGAGAACGATGTCTTTCCGAACCTAGAGACTTTCATTCAGACGAGCGGAACTTTGCGCTTTGTCTCCAGCTCTCCGTCAACGGGCGGTTTCCTGCGTCTCACGGGGGAGGTCGCCACTTTCACGGCTGGCACTATCCTTCTTGAGACGGGCGAGGCTCTTAGCAGCACGGATACCATTGATCTTATCAATTGGCCCGGCTTCACGAGCTCTACGGATATAAGCGGGCTCAGTTCTTCTCTTGGCACGCTTGCCGTGTCGGGCACGGTTCTGCAGCTCACTCTGACGAGCGATCTTGTCTGCGGGCAAATCCCCGGAACGCGGACGCCGACTTCTCCCGTCTTGCCCGGCGCGGCGACATTGCAAGTCACATGCGGCTCGGCGGAAGACAATCTCTATTCAAGCGGCATTTCGGCGAGCGTGGCGAATCTCGCCCTCATCTATAACAGCCCGGCGGCGGGAACGCTTTTCATCTCCAACAATGGGAACGGCGGCGTTGAGATTCATGTCAATCAGGGGACGATCGCCGCGGACTCAACCCAAGACGCCACCGGAGCGGTGCGCCTTGCCCAGGGTTCGGGAACGGACGCAATCCGACTCACGACTGCGGCAGGCACGACCGTCAGCCACGCAGGCACGAGCTCCGGCAGCCACGCGATCACGGCGGCTGGCTCCGGCGATATCTTTATGGAGATCGCGGGCTCCAGCTCGGCGGTGGGCGCGTCTGACGCGATTCGCGCCTTGGCGGACGGCTCAAGCGCCATAGACGTGGATATTGACGGCGGAACGCATACGACAACGGGAACGCAAGGCACGACCGGGGATGTCGTCAATTTGGTCGGCGAGGATGGGACAATCGCGTTGGATATCGCGTCAGGGGCGATTGTCGGCGCGAGCAATGGCGTTTCGCGCCGCGCCATCCGTTTTGTCACGACAGGCGCGACAACTTCTACCAATGCCGGCGCTGTCTATGGCGCTTTCGTAGGCGCGGCGGGCGCGGACAGTTTCACCAATAGCGGAATCTTCGCAGGCACTTTCACGACAAACGCGGGCGGAGACGCGATCTCCAACTCGGGAACGATGACAATCGCTTCGGACGCCGATTTCGGCGATGACGCGGACAGCCTCATCAACACCGGAATCCTCGCCTTTGACTACGCCGCCAATACCGAGACTATTGATCTCACCGCTTTGGAAACCTTTACGCAGACGAGCGGAACTTTGCGCTTCATCGTGGATAGTTCGTCTCTGCCGACAAGCGGAACGGCGGCGCTTCTCCATTTCCCGGCGCAGGGAACATCGGGCTTGACCTTCACGGATGGCGTTGTGGAGCTTATCCCGCAAGGCGGCGGCGCGTTCCCCGCCAATAATGTCGTGATAGATTTGATCTCCTCCGATTCCACGAGACTTCTGCCATCGGATATCGCGACCACCTTGACTTTGGGCGTGGGCGTTCTCGGCGCGCTTTCGCGCAGTTCGGACGGAACGCGGCTGATTTTCACTTCTGATGCGTCTACATTCTGCGGCACTAACCGCCATACGATCATTCAGGATCCGACAGACGGGATCGCCGCCTTCCGCGTGGTCTGCGATGACGTTCAGACGGCGGGCATCTCCATTTCTGAGGACAATCTCGCCGTCATCTACGATCCCTCCGCCACGCCTTTTGATACCGCGACAACCTACTCGCAGAACGATATTTTTAGCGTGGATGGCGTAATCTTTACGGTAACTACCGCCACGCCCACCATGCTGAACGGGCTGACTGCCGCGCCTTCGGCGACAGACTCTGCCCAACATACCACATTGGGCATTTCCATCATTCGGACGCCTCATATACGCCACACCGGCGCAGGCGGAGCGATTTACCTCCGCGCGAGCGCTGATTCTATCATCAAGCCCGATGGCGATGACGGCGCGGCGATCAGCGTCATCACCACGGGGACTTCGCCGATTTCCATCACGACAGAGAGTAGGCGCTCCGTCAACAATCAGGATACGGAAGACGGCAATCACGGGATTCACGCTTCAGGCGGCGGGGCTGTCAGTTTGGATATTCGCACCTCCACTAACGCGCGCAACCCCAATTCTGACGCGATCCGCGCCGAAACGACAGGCACGGAAGCGATCACAGCGAACATTCGCGCCGGAGCCCATACGGCAGGGGGAACGCAGACCCAAGGCGCGACCTCGGCGATGATCAATCTGATTGGAACGTCAGGGACAATCACGCTGGATATTGGGGCGAGCGCGGAGGTGGGCTCGTCTTCGGCTTTGACGCGCCGCGCCGTCCGTCTTGTCACGTCAGGCGCGACAACCTCCACAAACGCGGGAGAGCTTTATGGCGTTTTCGCCGGCGCGGCGGGCGCGGACAGTTTCACCAATAGCGGCGTCTTCTCGGGCTCTTTCGTGGGCAATGGCGGCGGCGACAGATTCGTCAATCGCGGAACTTTCACGGGCTTTTTCAACACGGTCCGCGGCGCGAGCGATATGATCGTCAATGCGGCGGGCGCGACCATGACGTTAAACGCCTCTTCCGCTTTCGGCGGCGATATCACGCCATATATGGCGAGCGATACGTTCCGAGTCGGAAGCATGGGCTATCGCGTGAATTCGGGCATCTCGGGCGATGATTTGACCGCTCTCAACGAACTTATGACAGCGCCGACTTCCGCCCCTGCAGGCACGGTGCAGATCTTCACACGGGAGGGCGTTGCCGCATTTGTGCCCAACAGGACGTATACCTCAGGGGAAAGGTTTATCCTGTCAAACCAACTCCTTCAGGCGAGTAGAACTTTCTCTACTTCAGCAACTAGAGTAGGTTTATTCACAAGCACCGGCTTAGCCACTATTCTTCCTTCCATCGCCGGCCCCATTAGCGGTCTCACCGAATGGGGCACGGATTTCGCAGCTGGCGACTCTTTCACCAATAGCGGCGATCTGATCATAGATCACGCCGCCAACGGAGACGCGCAGATTTCTCTGACCAATCTGCAGAGTTTCGCCTCCGAGACCGGAAAATTGCGCTTCGTCTTGGATTTCACAAACGCTCTGCCGAGCGATGCGCTTCTGAATTTGGGCGGGGCGACTCTGAGTTTCGGCGCGGCGACAACATTGGAGCTCGTGGATAGCAACGATCCGGCAGGCTCTATCCCGACAACGGGCAGAATCTTGTTCATAGAGGCGACCAATCTGACATCCGCGGCGGGCTTCTCCTTTATGGACTTTGATCTTTTCGTGGAGAACAATATCCTCCAAGCCGATCTGACGCGCCTTTGCGGCGTGGCGACAACCGCTCGCTCTCCCGTCTCGCCCGGCGCGGCGACCCGCGCGCTCACCTGCGGGACGGCGCAATCGGCGGGCATAGACATCGCTTCCAATGGCCTCGCCTTCATCTATGATGACGATTCCGCTTCAGACACGACCGCTTTCCTGCGTCATACAGGCACGAACGGCGAAATTCATGTCAATGACGGCACAATCACCAAAACCGGCACCCAATCCGATGGCCCGGCGGTCAGCGTGATTGCCTCCACAGGCGGCACGATTCGGATGATAACCGCTTCAGGCACGACAATCTCCAACACGGACACGGATACTGGCAACGGAGGCATTCGGGCTGAGCAGCCATCTGGCGATATTTTCTTGGAGATAGCGGGCGATGTTTCCACTGTCGGCGCATTTGGCTCCAATGCTGTGGCAGCCCTTATTCAAGCAGTAGGCGATACTGGAGCCACCACAGCGACAGGCAATATCTCTGTGAGCGTCAGCGGAGACACATCCACGACAGGCGCGACAGCCGCGGCAATAATCGCTAGCACAAATGGGGTCGGCAATATCGCCGTGGACATCACCGGCGGCACGCATAGCGCTTCGGGCGCGCAGACGAACGCCTTTATTTCTGATCCTTGGGGCGGTGTGCGTTTAGTCGCGAACAACGGCGGTCAGATAACGTTGGATATCGCCGCAAGCGCGACTGTGGAAGCCACGGGAACCGCCACCCGCGCGATAAGGCTGTCCTCTAGCAACACCACAGCCACGACGGCGCGGACAATCGGAGCGGGCAATTGGATGGGCAGCCGAATCACCAATTACGGCACGATCACGGGAGAACTTTCAGGACAGGGCGGCGGCAACATTCTCTTTGAGAATCGTGGCAGCATCGCCGGCGCTGTGAATTTGGGCGGCGGAAATGACGAAATCCGAACCATCGCCGCCTCAACAATCACCGGCGCTGTGGATTTGGGCGCGGGCGCTAACGAGATCAACCATGCAGGCACGATCACCGGCGCTATCACGGGAGGAAGCGGCGTTGATGAAATCATCACGGCGGCAGGCTCAATCATCACAGGCAATCTGATGTTGGGCGATGGCGCTAATGACGTCACCAACGCAGGCACGATCACCGGAAACCTCACCACAGGCTCGGGCGCTGACGATCTCACGAACTCCGGCACGTTCACAGGCGGTCTGGCGATGGGAGACGGACTCAACAGAATCATCAATTCAGGCACTTTGACCATCAATAACGATTCCTCTTTCGGCACGGGAACAGACAGCATCAACAATACCGGAATCCTCGTCATAGATTACGCCGCAGAAGGCGATCAGGTCGCTATCACCGGTCTTGAGACCTTCACCCTTGCGAGCGGAACTTTGCGCTTCCGTCTTGACACGAGCTCGCTCCCGTCTGTCTCTTCTACAAATGCGCTTTTGGGTCTTGGAAGCGCCACAGTTGCGCTTGGCACAGGCACAGTGTCTATAGTGGACAGCATGATGAGAGGGCTTCCGACAACGGGAACCGTTCCTCTTATCAGCGCCTCGGCTATCGCTTCGGATGCGGCTGACTCTTTGACCTTTGGCAATGGCAGGCTCTTTGTTATGAACAGCATTCTGCAGGCTGAGTTTCTGCCGATCATTTGCGATGGCTTCCCCGTCACGCGGGTGCGCGCTGGGAACGGCGCGGCAACGCGGGAGAGGACATGCTCCGACTCTGGAGGCTATTCGGGCGGCCTTTCCACCTCTCTGACCAATCTCGCTCTTCTGCACACTTCCACAGGCACGACCGGCTTCATACGTCTTTCGGGCACGGGCAGCGAGATTCATCTCAATGCTGGAACGGTCTCCGCCACCACGGGAACGGGCGTGAGCATTAGCGTTGGCGCGTCCAACGAGAATATCCTTATCACGACCGCCTCGGGGACAAGCGTCTCAAACGCAGGAGTCGGAAGCAATGAGGATGCGATCCGCGGCGTCATCTCAAGCGGAAGCGGCAATGTCTATATGGAGATCGCCGGCAGTTCTACAGCAACAGGCGTCGATCCTACAGACGCCATAGCCGCTGTTCAGCTTGGCACGGGCGAAGTCCATGTGGATATTAACGGCGGCACCCATTCGGCATCGGGACGTCAGGGCGGTTCTGCAGACGGCACAATCCATCTCTCGTCAGAGAGCGGGCAGGCGACTTTGGATATCGCGTCAGGCGCGACCGTGCAAATCACAGGACTCGCCACCCGCGCCATATACGTCCTTTCCACCAACACAGCCACGGCAGCCACGCGGACAATCGGAACAAGCGCCTGGACAGGCAACAGAATCACCAATCGCGGCGCGATCACAGGCAATCTTGTGTTTGACGGCAATACAGGCGAGGAGCTTTTTGAGAATCATGGCGCTGTCACCGGCGATGTGAACATGGTCGGCGGCAATGACGAACTCCAAACCGCGGACGGCTCAAGCATCACAGGCGATATTGACCTCGGCGCGGGCAATGACATTCTCGTCAATGCCGGCGAGATAGACGGCGATGTGGATATGGGCGTGGGCAATAACGAATTCACCAACTCCGAATCCGGAACCTTTACAGGCGATCTGACGGGCGGCACAGGCACGGACACTTTCACCAACTCCGGAACCTTCGCCGGCGATCTAACGATGGCCGAGGACGCCGACACAGTCACCAATTCAGGCATTATGACCCTCTCCGCCGATTCCGATTTCGGCACAGGCACGGATACTTTCACAAACAGCGACGGCGCGACCCTGACGATAGATTATGACGCCAATGGAAACGCCCAAATCAATCTCGCCAACTTGGAGACTTTCACCTTCTCCGGCGGAGCGCTCCGCTTCGTCTATGATTTCGGCAGTAATAGCGGAAACGCGCTCACCCCTTCGGGGACAACCGCGCTCCTCCATTTGGGCGGCGGATCGGCGTTGGGCGGCGGCGGCAACTTCGCCGCAGGCACGATAAGCGTCACCGCCTCCTCAGACTCCACGCGCCCCGAAGCGGACGGGTTTGTCATCCCCCTCATCACCCTGACGGATTCGGGCGGGCTTACCGCCGCGAACATCGCCGATCTCACCAGCATGGATGGCGAGCTTGCTGTCCAGTCGGGCGTTTTGGTGATCACCCTCGCCCGATTCCTGAACGAAGTCTGCGGCAGAGAACTCACCGATCGGACGCCCACCGAGGGCAGACCTTCGGACAGCGAAGTCGTTTGCGATTCTGTCCAGCCCGATGGCGTCAGTTTTAGCGGCAGTCTTGTCTCCTTTTCCTACGCCGCCCCCGCCGCAGGCACGCCTTTCATTCGTTTGAGCAGCAATGGCGGCGAAATCCATATCCTGGCGGGCGCGGGCGCGATCGTCAAAACATCCGCCCAATCTGATGGCTCCGCCGTCAGCCTCGCCACTTTGGGCGTAGACCTCATCCGCATCACCACCGCCGCAGGCACGACAGTCAGGAACACGGACGCCACAGGCTCTCGCAATCACGGCATCTCGGCTTCGGGCGGCGGCAGCGTTTTCATGACCATCGCCGGCGATTCTTCCGCCGCCTCCGCCAGCTCTTCCGCCATTGCCGCCACGGCGGCGGGAAGCGGCGGCGTGGTGGACATCAGCATCACGAGCGGCAGGCATACCGCTCCCGGAACCACCGCCGCCGTGGTCGCCCTCAGAGGCAATAGCGGACAGCAGCTTCTTCTGAACATTGGCGCGAGCGCCACAATTCGCGCCACCGCCGCCACAACCCGCGCCATTTCCCTCTCTTCCAGCAACACCGCGGGACCCGCGGTGACTCGCGCGATCGGAACGGGCATGCCGTGGATGGGCAACAGGGCTCTCAATTCGGGCATGGTGTTCGGCGACTTTATCGGCGGCGCGGGCAATGATCTCTTTGAGAATCTCGGAAGTTTCGTAGGCGCTCTGAATATGGGCGGCGGCGATGACGAGGTTCAGAACGCCGGCATGATGACTCTTAACGACAACTCCGATTTCGGCGCGGGATCAGCGGACGCTCTCGTCAATACCGGAACGCTCACCATAGATCACGCGGCGAATGATAATCAGCAGGTTTCCATAGCGGGCTTGGAGAGGTTCGCGCAGGAGAGCGGCGTTCTTCGCTTCGTCTATGATTTCAGCGAGAATGACGGCGCTCTCCCGGCGAGTGCGCAGGCGCTCTTGAACATTGCTTCGGCGAATGCCGAGCTCACGGCCGGCGAGATTGACATTGTTTCGGCGAGCGGGGTTTTCGTTCCCTTCACGGGCACTTTGCCTCTGATTGTCGGGAGCGCTCTGCCTTCGGAAGTCCCTGCGGCTCTGACGAGCGTTTTTGGCGCGCTTTCCATCTCGGAGGGGGCGCTTCAGCTGGAGCTTGCGCCTAGGATTTCGGGCGCGAGCGTCCAAGCCTATGACGCTCTTCTTCAGACGGGTTGGTATGCCGATCGCTCTTTTGGTCTCGCCATGCGCGATCAAGCCTGCGATCCCATTCTTGACGCTGAGGGCGATGCTTGCCTTTGGGGTCGCGGCGGCGCGCGCTTCACCTTGCATGATCCCTCGGGCGGCGCGCATTATGACGAAGAGGCTTACGCGCTTATCACGGGCTTCCATGCTTCCCGCCCGAATTGGATTGTCACGACTGCCGTGAGTTATGAGCGTTCTAACATGGAGGTTTCGGCTTCTGGCGAGGATGCGAAGTTGGATGTTTGGGCGGATCGCTATTTGGCGGGGATTCGGGTTGGGAGCAATGGCGCGCCGCTGCCTGCCTCTTTGGATTATGACGTTCAGTTCCGCGTGGGCTACACCGATTACAATGTGGATTACGACTTTAACAATCGCGCCATTTCGGCGCGGGGCGATACGAGCCTTCTGACGATGGCGGCTTCGGCGGGCGTTGAGAAGCGCACTGTGATAGGCTCGGGCAACCCTGCGGTGACGTCCATGTTTGGCGAAGGTCTTGTCGTGACGCGTGTTGAGCTTGGTCTGATGTCGCGCGGCTTGCGCGATTTCCGGGACGAGCGCGGGGTTAGCGCGGGCGGCGGGTCTCTTTTTGTTGAGGATGTCGGCGACACTTTGGGCTATCTGAATTCCTATTTAGAGGTTCGCGTTCAGAGGGATTTGGGCTGGGCGCTTGTGACTCCGTGGTTCCGCATGGGCGCGAATGTGTTTCTTGGTCGCCCTGAGACTGTGATAAATGGCAGTCTTGGCGAGACGCCTTTGAGCGCGAAAGGCACATTGGATCGGGCGATTTTGGATGTTGGCTTTGGCATGGGCTACAAATCCGACTCTGCGGAGTTGAGTTTGGGCTATGAGGGCGGCTTGTCTTTTGAGGGCGATACGAATGTGCATAACGCCACCTTCCGCTTCAACTATGCCTTTTAGCTTTAGCGGCTAGGGGGGATTAGGGGGTTTTTCCGCTTGGATGGCGCTCTCAATCGCTCAATGGCGCGCTTTTCGGCTTCCGCCGCGCTTTCTGATCTTTCTAAAAAGAACCTTCGCGCATGGACGGCAATTTTTTCGTTATTTTTGAGAAAATAGCGCTTGGCTTATGCGGCGAAGTCTAGTATAAGAGTTTGCGAGCGTCTCGCGCGCGGCGCAGGACAGCAGGCAGTCAGCAGATCGCGCGAGCGTCTCGCGCGGACGCGAAAGAGGGGAGTCCCGTTGATGAGAGATCGCTGGAGTTTCGCGGAGATCCGCCTATTCTTGTCGTGTTTTTTGGCGGCGGGAGCGTTTTTGGCGCTTCCGGACGCCTCTCGCGCGACAGAATGCGGCGCGGGCACAGGCACGGAGGCTTCGCCGACACTCACGCGCTTCCCGTCATATGCCAGCGGCACCACCTACACTCTGGGGGCTGTGGTGCGGCATACGATTAGCCTTAATACAAGACTTTACATGGCGACTGGCCCAATCACGGGAGCGCCGACCGAGACGGGAGGGTCAGCGGGCTGGTCTACTCCTTTGGGGACTGGGAATTATGCCTTCAAGGAGGCGGTCTGCGTCACGGGCACCCTCACGGGCTACGACGCGACCGTGGACTACTCCGCCTCGGGAGGAGAGGATCTTGCGATCATTTATCGGAGAACGGACGCTACGAATATAAGCAATTTGGGCGATGGCGGCGAGATTCACCTGACAGGCTCGGCTTCCGTGACTCAGGCTGACAACACCACCAATATTTGGGCGGTGAGCGTGGCGCCGACGACGACTGTAGGGGCGTCCGATATTCGCATCCACACGGGAGCAAGCACGAGCATCACCCAAAACGACACGACAGGCGATCTAGGCGCTGTGAGGGCGGTCGGCAGGGGCAATGTCTATCTGCGCTTGACGGGCAGCACGACCAGCGCATCGGATCAAAGCATAAGAGCGCAAACGTCGGGCGGCGCGACCGCCGTAGCGGATGTGAAGATTCTAGGCGGGACGCATAGAGCGGCGTTGAGGCAAGAGACGGACGAAGGGGTTGTGACAATGATAGGCTCCAGCAACCAGCGCCTCATTTTGGACATTTCTTCCGGCGCGACAGTCACCACTTTGAGCGCGGCTAACGCTGCCACATCCGCCGATCGCGCGATCTATCTGGGTTCCACCCGCGGCGGCGCTCCCACGATCACGGGACATATTCCGACAGCATGGGCGGGCAACAGGGTCAACAATGCGGGAACGATCATTGGCGATTTCCAAAGTGTGGGGGGCAGAGATCTCTTTCATATTCAGACGGGCGGCTCTTTCACCGGCAATTTTGAGATGGGCGCGGGGGACGACTTCATCTACAATGAAGGCACGATGACGCTAGACTCCGACTCCGACTTTGAGGGCGGAACTGCCAACCAACTGACCAATGCGGGAATTCTGGTCTTTGATTACGCCGCCAACGGCCATTCCATAGTGGATATTTCAAACATGGATACTTTCGCCAATTTGGACGGCGAGCTTCGGTTTAATGTGGATTTCAGCCGCGCTTTGCCAGCATTTGGTATTGCGAACATCGGCAGCCCGACGGCGGCGACCTTTGAGGGAGGCACGGTGAATGTGGTCGCGGAGGCAGGCACGCGCCCGACTTCAGGAACGCTGACGCTGATTGAAAGCACGACCCTCACGAGCATTGGCGGCTTGAGAAGCTCGCATGGCGTTCTTTCCATAACCAGCGGTCTCGTTACAGGCAACAACAACCTTCAGATCGCGTTCGCTTCCTTCTCGCTGTGCAACGCCGCCGCCACCACGCGGACGGCGATGACGCCGGGCGCGGCGACAGAACAAGTTTCCTGCGGCGCTGCTGATCCGAATGGCGTCAGCGCGACAAGAAACAATCTCGCCCTTCTCTATAACGCCGCTTCAGGCACGACGCCTTTCGTCCGTCTTGCTGGTCATGGCAACGAGATTCACCTCAATAATGGCATGATCACGAAGCCTGCCAACGCGGACAATAATGCCGCGGTCAGCGTTCTCGATGTTTCGAACACCGATAGCGATGTGCTCTACATCACGACCGCCGCTGGCACGACAGTGACCAATCAGGATACTGATTCAAACAGTGGCGGCGTGCTTGCCGCGTCTAATCGCGGTACCAGTCCTGTCACTTTGGACGTGGCGGGCGATGTGACCACGGCTGGGGGCAGCAGCCATGCTGTTTGGGGGCAGATCAATCCCACTGGCAATTCTAGCGCGGTTTTCATAACCGTGAGCGGCGACACGACAACGACCGGCGCTAATGCGAGCGCCATATTCGCCCGCACAGCGGGTTCGGGCAACTTGAATATAGACATCACGGGCGGGACGCATCGGGTTATGGGCGCCACGAGCTCGTCCGCCTCTGGCGTTGTCAGCGCGATCGCCCCGACCGCCCAAGCGGGGGCGATCATGATCACTGTCGCTTCGGACGCGACTGTGGATGCGGCGGGGACGAGCTCCAGCAGAGCGATTTATATGGGAAGCGGCACGGGCGGCGGCACGACCGTCAATTCGGGGGAGATCATTGGAGACGTCCATGGAGCCGGCAATTCTGAAATCTTCACGAACAATGCTAGCGGGGAATTCACCGGCTCTTTTAACTTGGGCGCCGGCAGTGATGAGGTGACCAACGCCGGCACATTGAGGCTTGACGCTACCGCCGACTTCGGCACCGGATCGGACAGTGTGGAGAACACCGGAACTCTCATCATAGACCATGACGCCGCCGGAGACGCCCAAATAGATTTGACCGGGCTTGAGGCTTTCACGCAGACGAGCGGCACTCTTCGCTTTGTTTTTGATTTCAGCAACCCCGTGCCTGCCGTCTCTGCGGCAAACGCGCTTCTTGATATAGCTTCGGCGACAGCGACTTTCACGGCGGGGCGGATAGAGATCACGGCTGCTCCCGGCGGGGATGTCGGAGTTGGCACGACGATTCCTCTGATCACGAGGATGGGCGGGATTTCGTCTATCGGCGGGCTGACGGCCTCTCAGGGGACTCTTGCCATTGACAGCGGCAGCGGCATTTTGGTGCTTCAATTGCTTGACACGGTATGCGGCGATTTTTCCACGCGGGTTCCTGCGCCTCCGGGCGCAGCCACGCGGGAGGTTATCTGCTCTGCCGCCGATGCCAATGCTTATGCTTCGGGCATCCGCACGGATGAAGCCAATACCGCCATTCTTTATAACGCCGCCGCGACAGGAACGCCTTTCCTCCGCCATACGGGCGCGGGCGGCGAGATTCATATCCAAAGCGGCACAATCTCCCATCCCGATGGCACGGACGGACATGCCGTCTCTATAAACTCTACCGCCGCCGGCGATCTTTATCTGACGACCGCCGCGGACACGACCGTCTCCAATCTGGATACCGATGGGGCTCAAGGAGGGATTCATGCTACTCTTGGCGTCGCCGCTGGGGCCACCCTTGGGGACAGTTCCAACATCACGATGAATATCGCCGGCGCCGTCTCCACAGTCGGCGGACTCGGCAGCGAAGCCGTGCTGGGGAGCATGATCAACACCACCATGAGAGGTGATATCTCCATCACTGTCAGCGGCAACACATCCACGACAGGCGCGAACAACAGTGCCATCTATGGCATAACGCTAGGGACGGGCAATGTGGATATAGACATCACAGGCGGAACGCATACGGCATCCGGCGCTCAGAGATCAATCACAAATGGTGAGGACGGAGTCGTTCGCATAACCGCGCGCGCTGCCGGTGGCGGTCAAACCACGCTGGACATTTCGTCAGGCGCGACTGTTCAAGCGATGGGAAGCGCCACGCGCGCGATCTCCCTCAATTCCGCCAACACCCTCACGGGAACGGCGCGGACGATCGGATCGGGCAGTTTTTCGGGAAGCAGGGTCAGCAATGCCGGGAGAATCTTCGGCGATTTCTTGACCTTAAGCGATGGCAATGTCCTCTTTGAGAATAGCGGAACTTTCACCGGCGAAATCGCCTTGAGCGGCGGCAATGACGAAATCCGCAACTCAGGCACTTTGACCCTCAACGGAGACGCCAATTTCGGCGGCGGAACTTCGGACCTTTTCGTCAATACGGGAACGCTCGTCATAGACCACGCCGCCGCCAACGCGCAAATAGATTTGGACAATCTTGAGACTTTCACGCAGACGGGCGGCATTATCCGTTTCCGCTTGAATTTCGGACGCGCCATCCCGGCCTCCGCGATTTTGGATTTGGAAAGCGCCGCCGCCACATTCAGCGCCGCCGCGATAGAGATTGAGGCGAGCGCCGGCACGGCAGTTCCGTCATCGGGGACGATTCTGCTCATCAATCAGGTAGCCGATTGGACTGCCGATCAGCTCGCCGCTTTTTCGGCTCTTCAGGGCGATCTTTCCATTTCCGCTAGTGGCAAAAATCTTCAGATCGCTCTTGTCCCGAACGTTTGCGGCAAGAGGACGTCCGCCCGCGTGGCGCAGTCTCCGGGCGCGGCGGATCGGCAGGTTGTCTGCGATTCTGCCGCTTACCGCGCTTACAGCGGGGGCATAACCGCGCCGAGCGATGCCGGCGCTATCGCGGTGATTTACGAATCCGCGGCGTTTGACACGCCTTTCATAAGCAACCCGAGTCCGGGCGGCGAGATTCATATTCTGCGCGGGAGCATCACGAAGACGGCAGGCGCGAACAGGCATGCGGTCAGCATCCTCGCCAGCACGGGCGATGAGCCGATCTACATCAGCACCGCCGATGGCACGACAGTGACCAACGAGGATGCTGATTCAGGCGACAATGCCGGCGTAATTGCCGCGAAGCTGGCGGGCAATGGCGCTGTCACTTTGGACATAGCGGGCGATGTGTCCACGGTTGGGACGGGCAGCAGCCATGCCATTTGGGCGCAGATCAATCCCTCTGACAATTCCGGCGATATTTCCGTGACCGCGAGCGGCGACACGACCACGAGCGGCAACAGCGCGAGCGCCATCCACGCCATCTCGTCTGGTTCGGGCGCTATAAATGTATTCCTCACGGGCGGGACGCATACGGGGTCCGGCGCTCAGGGCGGCGATGGCGCTGGCATTGTGACTTTGAGCACGGGCAGCGCCGGGGGTCAGCTCACGCTGGATATTTCGTCAGGCGCGACTGTCCAAGCGGTAGGAAGCGCCACCCGCGCGCTCCGCTTCTTTTCCTCCAACACCGCGACCGCGACTCGGCGGACGATCCCAACGGGCGATTGCCCGGACGTCACAGACGCCACGAACGCCGATTGCAATTGGATGGGCAACAGGATCACCAATGCGGGGACAGTCGTCGGCCGTTTCACGGCCGGAGGCAATGGCAATCTCCTCTTTGAGAACGCCGCCACAGGAAGTTTCGCCGGCGAGATCGCTCCGAGCGGCGGCGCTGACGAGATCAACAATGCGGGAACGATGACGCTCAATGGCGCGTATAATTTTGGGGGAGGAATAGACGCATTTGTCAATACGGGAACGGGAACGATTGTCATAGATCACGCCGCCAATGGCAATATGCGGATAAATCTCCAGAATCTTGAGACCTTCACCATGTCAAGCGGATCAATTCGCTTTGTCTATGATTTCGCGGCGGACGTGACGATGGGCAATATCGCTCCTGGGTTCGCTCTTTTGACTTTGGGCGGCGCGACGACGGTGACTTTCGGCGAGGAGGTGACGGTTGAGGTTGTGGCGTCTTCGGCGGGACAGATGGGCGCTGACAGACCGGGCATACAGGTTCCTCTGATCGCGCGGGGTATTTCTACCAGCGATTTAACCCCTTTGCAGGCGGATGGCATTAGTTCTGCGGATGGGCTTGTTTCGGTTGTCAATGGCGTTATACAGATCGCGCTTCGCGCGGTGATTTGCGGACAGAATCCTGATTTTGAGGCCTCTGGTTCGCCTGTGGTGGCGGCGGAGACTCGGGTTACTTGCGCTTCGGCGACTGCCGGCGCGTATTCTGCGGGCATTACGAATCAGGATACAGACAATCTTGCGATCATTTACGATTCTCCCGCATCGGGGACGCCTTCCATCAACCATGATACGGACGATGGCGGCGAGATTCATATCCTGCAGGGCACAATCACCAAGCCCGATGGCGCGGACAGGCATGCGGTCAGCGTTCTCGCTTCTTCGGGCAGCGGCGCTCTCTACATCACCGTCGACGATGACGTGACAGTGACCAACGAGGACTCTAGCGGAACGAACAATGCCGGCGTGCTTGCCTCGGTTAATGGCGGCGCCAGTCCTGTCACTTTGGAGGTGGAGGGCGATGTGTCCACGGCTGGGAGCGGAAACAGCCATGCTGTTTGGGGGCAGATCAATCCCGCTGGCAATTCTAGCGCGATTTCCATAACCGCGAGCGGCGACACGATAACGAGCGGCGCTGATACGAGCGCCATCCGCGCCCTGACAAATGGTGCGGGCGCTGTGGATATATCCATCACCGGCGGGACGCATCGGGCGACAGGCTCTACGAGCGGGGCTAGCGCGGGCGTTGTCAGCGGGACTGCCCAAGCGGGGGCGATCATGCTCAATATCGCTTCGGGCGCGACCGTCACCATTTTGGACGCGGACGGCGCTGCCACATCCGCCGAGCGCGCGATTTACCTCGCTTCCTCCAACACCGCCACGGCAAACAGGCTCGCCAACGCCGGGACAGTCATCGGCGATCTCGCCTTTGCGAGCGATGGCGTTTTCCTCTTTGAGAATCTCGCGGGCGCGAGTTTCACCGGCGCGATTTCGGGCTTGGGCGAGAATGATGACGCAGTCCGCAATGCCGGCGTGATGCGCCTTGACGGCAATGCCGATTTCGGCGCAACGACCGCGGGGGGCGCTTGGGACGTGGACGCGACTTACGCTCGGGGCGATAGATTTGTTGTGTCATCCACAGAGTTCATCGTGGATGGCACGGACGTCCAGATCGCGGCTCTGAACGCTTTGGAAAGCACCGATAGCGATCCCGATACAAACACGCCGGGCATTTCCGAGTTCGCCGAGAACGATCTTTTTGAGAATACGGGCATTCTCGTCATAGATCATGCGGGCAATGGCAACGCGCAAATAGATATTGAAAATTTGGAGACTTTCACTTTCACGAGTGGAACTCTCCGCTTCCTCTATGATTTCAGCCAGACTCTCGCGACCGAAGCGCTCTTGGATTTGGGCGGAGCTGCCGCCACTTTCACGTTAGGCGCGGTAGAGGTTTTCTCGCCTAGCGGGAGCGCGAGCGCCACTCATGGGGAGACCATTCTGCTTTTGGTCTCGCGCACGGGCGGGGTTTCTATCGGCGGGCTGACTGCGGATCGTGGAGAGCTTTCTGTGAATGCGGACGGCGTTTTGCAGCTTGTTCTTCCTGTGACGATTTGCGGCGATGCGCCATCAACGCGCGGCGAGGAAGGCGAGCCTATCGCTCCGGGCGCGGCGACTCAGCAGGTTACCTGCTCCGCTTCCGCCGCCGATTCTTATGCTTCGGGCATTGCGACCGATATAGACAATCTCGCCATTATTTATGATTCCGCCGCGACAGGAACGGAATTCATAAGAAGCGAGAGCGATAACTCCGAGATTCATATCCTGCAGGGCAGAATCACGAAGTCTCCCTATGTGTTGGGATCGGGCAATGACAACTTCCATCCTGCGGTCGGCATAGAGGGGCGCGGCTCCGCGCTCTATCTCACAACGGCGTCAGGCTCGTCCATTAGCAACACGGGCACGGGCAACGGTGAATATGGAATTTACGTCAACTATGCTGGTTCTGGATCAGGCAATGTTGTCATGGACATAGCGGGCAGGACTTCCTCGGTCGGCACGAACAACCACGCCATATTCGCCCGAATAGAAAGCAGCGCGGGAACAGGCGATATTTTCTTGACTGTCAGCGGCGACAGTTCGGCGACAGGCAACGCCGCCTCCGCCATATACGCTCGGGCGGGAGGGACGGGCGAGGTGCATGTGGACATCACAGGCGGCGCGCATGCGGCGTCCGGCGATGACGGCAACTTCGATCCTGCGGGCGTTGTGGCTTTGTCAACGTTGGGCAGCATCCCAGGAGGCCACATCACATTGGACATCTCTGCCGGCGCGACTGTGCGCGCTTCGGGAACGAAGACGATCGCGGTGTTTTTCCAAGCCAATGACACCTCCACCCAGACCGCGCGGACGATAGGCACGGGCAATTGGCTCGGCAGCCGATTCACCAACAGAGGGACAGTCTTTGGCGCGTTTCGGAATCCTAACGGCAGGGCTCTCTTTGAGAATCACGGAACTTTCACAGGCTCTATTGCGAATGCGGGGTTTGATCAGGGCTTTGAGCTTTACAATGCCGGCGTGATGACGCTCAACGATTTCGGAGCGACCGCGGATGGTACGTTTGGACTTCGCGCGCATGATTTCACCGATGGCGTGGATAGACTCGTCAATTCAGGAACTCTGACGCTGACGAATGAGATAAATTTTGGCTCGGGCAACGATGAACTTCAGAATTCGGGCACTTTCACGATAGGAGGGGATGTGCAGTTCAGCGGAGGCTCGGACAGTTTCACCAACACCGGGACTCTCGTCATAGATCATCACACGAGGGACAGACGGGTCTTTCTCTTTGCTCTTGAGACCTTTACGCAGACGCGCGGGACTTTGCGCTTCCGCTTGGATTTCAGCGGCGCTCTGCCGACAGTCGCCCTTCTTGACATAGGGGAAGCCGTCCCGACTTTCACCGCCGCGCGGATAGAGTTGTTGGCTTCGGCGGGCACGATTCCTGTTTCGGGCGTGATTCCGCTCATCATGGGCGAGGAGATTGACGCGGACTTGAGTCTTTCGCCTTTCACGTTTGGCGCGAATGCTTATGGGACTCTTTCTGTTGTGGGCAATGTTCTGCAATTGTCTCTTGCGCCGCCGCCCAATCTTTGCGGCAATGGTTTTGTTTCGCGGTCTGTTTCGGGCGCGGGGGCTGCCACGCGGCAGGTGATTTGCTCTTCTGTTCCGACAGGTCAGGGCATCACGGCGTATGAGGATCGCCTCGCGGTTCTTTACGCGGCTTCGGCGCGGTTTGTTCGTCATGTTGGGTCGGGGGGCGAGGTTCATATCCGCGCCGGCGGTTCTATCGTCAAGCCCAATGACGGCAATCAGGGCGCGGCTTTGAGCGTCATCAATCCTGCTGACACCGCGCCTCTTTGGAGTTCTGCCTCTGTTTATGCGGCGGGCGATCGTTTCCGCGTTGGAGACGTGATTTATCAAGTCAGAAGCGATGTCACGACCCAGCAATTGGCGAATTTGAATGGATTGTTTTCCGCGCCGACTCTTGCGGCGGCGAGGCTTGGGCTTGTTCGCTCTAGCGAGCTTCACCCGATTCTGATCACGACTGCGGCGGGCACTTCTATATCCAACGCTGACGTTAATGCGGGCAATCATGGGATTCATGCGTCAGGAGGCGGGGACATCACGATGATTCTCGCGGGCTCCACCTCCGCGCGGGGCGCGAGCGATGCCGTCCGCGCCGAGACTGTGGGCGCGAAGTCTATAGACATAGCCGTCAATGGCGGAACGCATTCCACATCGGGCGCTCAGGGCGCGACTTCGGCGATCCTCAATCTTGCCACGGGCTCGGGGACGATTTCGCTGACCATCGCCGGCGGCGCGACAGTCGGAAGCTCTTCCGCCCTTGCCAGACGCGCGGTTCGCCTTGCCACGACAGGCGGGACGACAATCACGAATCTCGGCAATCTTTATGGGGTTGTGATGGGGAGCGCGGGCGTGGATTCTCTTCGGAATTCGGACATTTTCCGCGGCAGATTTGACGCCGGCGAGGGCGCTGACACCTTCACCAACACGGGCACATTTGAGGGCAGATTCAACGCCGGCGGCGGGAAGGACGAACTTACGAATTCGGGCAGTTTTTCGGGCAGTTTTGATATGGGCGGCGGGGATGACAGCGTTCGCAACACCGGCACGATGACGCTCAACGCGAATTCTGATTTCGGCGTTGGCGGCGATAGTTTCGTCAATGACGGCGTTCTTGTGGTGGATCACAACGCCAACGGCGATAGGCAGATTTCTCTGAGGGGTCTTGAGATTTTCAGGCAGGAGAGCGGGGTCATTGTCTTTCGCTTTGATTTTGTGAAGTTTGGGGCTTTGGCGCAGGGTTCTGCGGGGGCTTTGCTTGACATAGGCTCGGCGGTTCCGACTTTCTCTTTGGGCAGGATAGAGATCAGGTCGGAGGATGGCAGCGTTGCGCCTCCGCGCGGCGTTCTTCCGTTGATCACGGGGGACAATCTTGCGAGCGCGGGGCTTGGCGGCTTGGATGGGAGAACGAATCAGGGAGCGCTTTCTATTGTGGGCGATGTTCTTCAGGTGGCTTTGATTCCGCGGGACGCGGCGGCGAGTCTCCAGACCTATGACGCCGTTCTGCAGACGGGATGGTTTTCGGATCGGGCGTTTGCTCGGGCGATGCTTTCTTCGGAGTGCGAGCCTGTACCTGATCCAGCGCAGTTGGCGGCGGGTTTGATAGGTCGTGGTTTGTGCAGTTGGATGCGTCTTGGCGCGCGTTTCACGCGACATTCTCCTGCGGCTCGGGCGCGTTATAATGAGGATGCTTTCGCTCTTGTGATGGGCTTTAATTACTCTCAGTCTTCGTGGCGTTTGACGGCGGCGGCGGGATATGATCGCGGCGATTTAGAGATTCTGCCTTATGAGGGCTTGCTGTCTTCTGCTGAGGCGAATCGCCTGCATCTTGGCTTAGGC
Source organism: uncultured Alphaproteobacteria bacterium (assembly GCA_958296285.1). Classification (GTDB taxonomy): domain Bacteria; phylum Pseudomonadota; class Alphaproteobacteria; order JAPOUT01. Next base: position 1,490,195 of record OY282459.1, on the reverse strand, counting down.
GTTGGGACGAGCGATGAGCGTCTTCCGGGCAAGTTTGACATAGACATCCAGTTCCGTCTTGGCTACACGGCATACGCGGCGAAGCATGCGCTTCGCACGGGCGCGGCGGGCATAGAGGGCGAGGCGGATTTGGTGACTCTCACGAGCGCGTTGGGCGTAGAGAAGCGGGCTAGGGTGAAGATTTTAGATCCGATAGGGAGTCGTCTTTTCGGCTCGTGGCTTGTCATTTCGCGTACGGAGTTGGGCGTGATGGCGCAGGCGATGGACAGTTTCAGCGAGACAGGCGGAGACGGGGCGTTCACGGTAGAGGACATAGCGGAGGCTCTTCCCTTCGCGAGCACCTACATAGAGGCTCGCGGCGTGAAGAAGCTGCCTCGCGGGGGCGCTTTGACGCCTTGGGGTCGTCTTCGGGCGGATGTTTTTCTTGGTCGTCCTGAGTCGGGCTTGAAGGCGGCTTTCATCTCCACGGGCGAGTCTTTCCGCGCCACGGGGACGTTAGAGCAGGCGCTGATTGAGGTTGGCTTAGGCGTTGGCTATGAGTCGGAGACGATGGAGATTAATGTTTCCTATGAGGGCGGTTTTGCGTTGGATTCCAGCACGGAGATTCACAATGGCAGTCTGCGCTTGAATTACAAGTTCTGAGGGAGTTTTCATGGGGGTTCTGGGTCAATCTGTTATTTTTTCGCCTGTTGCCTATATTGGGCGAGGGGGCGTGAGATTTCCGTCTTTTTCGGAAATTTCCGCTTGGCTTAAGCGATGAGCTTCAATATAAAGACAAGAGGCTCATTGGCGAAGCGACCGCCCGCGCCGAGAGCGATACAGAAAGGGGGAGTTCCCATGGTTTATGCAATTCTGCGCTTTTCTTTTGTGGGCTTAGCCCTTGCGGCGGCGATGTTGCTCGCGCCGCCGCCGAGGACTTCTCTCGCGGCGGATGAATGCGGCACGGGTTCTATGGCGACTGCGGGCTTGACTCGTTTCGCGGCTTATGCCGCCGCGAATCATGCGAATTACGTTGTGGGGACGGTGGTTCAAGTTTCCACCACTTCGGGCACGCCCCCGACAACGACAACGAATCTTCATCGGGCGACAGGGGCGATCACGGGCGCGCCGGGCGCGACCGCGCAGATGGGATGGTCTGCGCCTCTCGCGGCGACAGAATTTGCCGCGAATGAGGTCGTCTGCATAAATACCCAGACAAGCACGAGCACGCCTCCCTATGACGCGAACATTGAATATAGCGAGGGCGATCTCGCCATCGTCTATCGCAGAACGGGCGCAACGGGCGCGGCGGAATCCATCGCTCATACGGGCGATGGCGGCGAGATTCACATTCTCTCAGGCTCCATTTCCCGCCCGCTTGATGCCAACGATGGCGCGGCGGTCTCTATCGCGCCTGTTTCGGGCACGGATGCGGTTCGCCTCGTGATCGCTTCAGGCGTATCTATCGCCAATTTGGACACGGATTCGGGCAATGGCGGCATAGATGTCGCAGGCGGCGGAAACATCTTTTTGGATGTCGCCGGGACGGTGTCCGCTGTGGACAACACGGCAATAACTGCCGCCATCTCTGCGGCATCGGCGACAGGCGATATCATCGTGAACGTCAGCGGCGGCGTTTCTGTTACAGGCACCGGCGGAGCCGGCATCGGCATAGCCATCAGCAATGGCGGGACGGGCAATACAGCTGCGGACATCTCGGGCGATGTTTCCACCACCCTCGGCGGTGCGATCTCTGTCTCTAACACTGCAGCCACGTCTGTAGGCAATATCTCTCTGAATATGAGCGGCGCGGCTTCCACGACGGGAGGCGGAGCCAACGCCATACAGGTTTCCCATGCGGGGACGAGCGGCAATGTGGATGTGGATGCCACAGGCGGAGCGACAACGGAAGGCGCGAGAAGCCATGCCGTCTCTATCAGCGTCTCCGATTCTGCCTCCACAGGCGATATCACTTTGAACGTCAATGGCGTGAATTCCACGATGGGCGCGAACAGCGATGTCATAACTATCGGTCATGCTGGGACAGGCGGCATAGATGCGGATATTGACGGCGGAACGCTGACGGCGTCAGGCATGCAGGGGACTTCGGATGCCGTGATTCATCTCAGCGGCGTCGGCGGTCCTATCACATTGGACATCGCCGCGGACGTAACGGCGCGGGCGAGAGGCATGGCGACTCGGGCGATTTACTTGTCCTCCATGAACAGGACAGCCTCAGCCGGATCCACGCGCACTTTGGATGACGATGGCGATGCCAACACAGCCCTGACGATGTTCGCCGGCAACAGAATCAGCAATTTGGGGACGATCATCGGAGATTTCGTGGCGCTCTCGAGCAACGATCTTTTTGAGAACGCGAATGGCGCGACTTTTGACGGCACGTTCTCGGCAGGAGCGGGCGATGACGAATTTCGCAACGAAGGCATGGTCATGTTGGACGGCGATTGGGATTTCAGCTCAGGCTCGGATCTTTTTGTCAATCAGGGCGGCACAGTGGTTTTTGACGGCGTGGCGGCGGGCGGACAGATAGAGCTGACCGGTTTGGAGACTTTCACGCAGACGAGCGGAACTTTGCGCTTCCGCGTGGATTTGTCTGCGGGGACGGCTCCCACGGACGCGCTTCTTGATTTGGGCGTGGGGACGTTATCTGCCGCGCCTATGGGCGTGATAGAGCTTGTCATTGTTGGCGGAGATTTGGACGGCAGGACGACTCCTGTCATTCTGCCGATCATCGGCGTGGATACTTCGGGTTTGGACATAAGCGGTTTGACCTCCACGCAAGGCGCGCTGAGTTTGAATTCGGGCGGGACGGCGATTCAGCTGACCATTTCCACTCTTATTGCGGCGGCGTCTCGCGGCATAGACGATTGCGAGGGCGAGGGGCGCGTGGTCTGCTCTAGCGAGGACGGCTATGCCAACGGAATCCGCACGACTTTCAGCGATCTTGTCATTTCCTATGGTTCCACGGCGACCAACACGCCTTTCATTCGTCATGCGGGCGCGAGCGGTCAGATTCACATTCTTTCGGGCGCGGGCGCGATCACCAAAACCGGCACCCAAGCCGATGGCGCGGCGGTCAGCGTGATTGCGAGTTCGGGCGGCGTGATTCGGATATCCACCGCCGCAGGCACGACAATCTCCAACACGGACACGGATGCTAGCAACCAGGGCATTTTGGCTCAGCATCCATCCGGCGACATTTTCATGAACATAGCGGGCGATGTTTCCACCGTCGGCGGCGGTTTCGCTATTGCTGTAGGGGCTATAATTCAAGGAGGAGGTGCGGACGCGACAGGCAATATCTCCATGATTGTCAGCGGGAACACCTCCACGACAGGCACTGAAAGCGCGGCAATATGGGCTAGAACAAGCGGGGTCGGCAATATTGATGTGGACATCAATGGCGGCACGCATAGCGTTGCGGGTGTGCAGGACTCTGGTGATGCCGTTGTGTCATTAAACACAAGCGGTCGGGCTTCGTTGGACATTGCTTCAGGCGCGACAGTCACCACTTTGGACGCGGACGGCGATCCCACACTCGCCTCCCGCGCGATCTTCATAATCTCTTCCGGCGGCAGAGCCACGAACAGAGGCACGGTCATGGGAGAATTCCATGGAGTGGCCAGTGGCGGCATTCTCTTTGAGAATCTCGGAACTTTTGCCGGCGCGATTCAAATGAGCGGCGGCAATGACCGAGTTCAAAATTCCGGAATGATGACCATAAGCGGCTCTTCCGATTTCGGCGATGGCGATGACCGAGTTCAAAATTCCGGAATGATGACCCTAAGCGGCTCTTCCGATTTCGGCGCGGGCGCGGACGAATTTCGGAACGAAGGCTCTTTGACGATAGAGACGGGGTATAGTTTCGCCAACCTTGAGACTTTCACGAATTCTGCCTCTATCACCGGCGCATTGACGGTGACAGGCTCTACGGGCATTGCCATCACCAATTGGCGTGACGGGAGCATGGAAAACATTGCCACCGGTTCGGGCGCGGATACGATTGTGAATCATGGCGAGATCACCGGCTCTATTTCCACCGGAGGCGGCAACGACCTTGTCCGCAATAGAGGAAGAGAGGCGATGACTCTCTCGGGAAGCACTGATTTTGGCGAGGGCGAGGATAGTTTGGTGAATAGTGAGCGTCTTATTTTCGCGCCCTCTTCGTCTCTTGCCCGTTTGGAGGTTTTGACCAATCTTGCCGGGGGTGTTGTAAGCGGCGATCTCGCCTTCTCGGGCGGCGAGCCTGTGGTTTCCAACGCGGGAACGTGGACGATCGCCGCCGACACGGATTTTGCCGCGGCCGCCACTTCCAGTTTCACCAACAGCGGCAATTTGATCGTGGATCACGCCGCAAGGGGCGGGCAGCTTGTGTTTTCCAATCTCGGCGCTTTTTCCCAGACGGGCGGCAATCTTGATTTCGTTTATGACGCCACAGGCGGCGCTCTTCCGACAGAGGCTTTGTTGAGCATAGGCGGCGCGGCGGGGACTTTCTCGGGCGGCGTGATAAGGCTCAGACAGAGCGCCGCCAGCAGAGAGGCAGGCGGATCCATTCCGGGTTCGGGCGTGATTCCTCTTATCACCGGCACGAATCTCACGCCGGGCCCCGTTGAAGGCATTGAGAGTCAATATGGCGATGTTACCGTCTCTGCGGACGGCGTTTTGCAGATAACGTTGAGAAATCAGAACACGATGCGGATTCTGCAATCCTATGACGCTCTTTTGCAGACGGGTTGGTATGCCGATCGCGCTCTTGGGCTTGCGATGCTTTCCTCCGAATGTGATCCGATGCTCAAAAAGACGGGCGACATGTGCGCGTGGTCGCGTTTCGCGGGGCGCATCACGAGGCATGATCCTTCCACCAACAATGCCGAATATGACGAGGACGCTTACGCTTTTATGATGGGTCTTCGTTTCACCAAGCCCAGATGGCATGCGGTTCTTGTCGCGGGTTATGAGGGGAGTCAGTTGGACATTGAGAGTCCGACTCTTCCTGTTTTCCCTGCGCGGGCGAACAGGTTTCTTGTGGGCTTCACGGTGAGCACTCGCGGCGAGCCCCTTTTGGACATTTTTGACATAGACGCCCAATTCCGCATTGGCTACACCTCTTATAAGAGCAAGCGCCGTGGCAGAAACCTGGCGAACATCGCCACGGGCAGGCCCGAGCTTGTTACCGCCACAGGCGCGGTTGCCATTGGCAAGCGCGCTGTTTTGGACACAACGGGCGTGAGGGATTCCGCCATGCCGTTTTTTAGCAAGTGGGTTTTTGTTTCCCGCGCTGAGATTGGCGTCATGGGGCAGAGGGTGGACAAATTTGACGAGACAGGAAACAGCGGCTCGTTGGTTCTTCTTTCCGTGGAGGACATCAACGAGGTTCTCGCTTATGCCAGCACTTTCATGGAGATTCGCGGTCTTGGCGAGTTCGCGGGGGGCGCTTTGACGTCTTGGCTTCGTCTTGGCGCGGATGTTTTTCTTGGTCGTCCGCATTCGGATTTGAGGGCGTCCAGCGATGATGGCGAGCAGCTGGCTCGCGCGCGCGGCACGATGGAGCGTTCCATGTTGGATTTGGGCATTGGCGTTGGTTATAAGATTGCCGATCGCATGGAGATCAATTTGGGTTATGAGGGCGGCATATCCTTGCAGGGCAACACCAACATTCATTACGGCGCTCTTCGCATAAACTACGCATTCTGACAGTTTGAGGGGTTTTCATTCGCGGACTAGGCCGTTGGTCTGGGGGCGTGGCGCGTCTTGCGATTTATCTTCTTGACAGGGGAAAGTTTTTAGAATGCCTCGCATGACATGTTTCGCATGAGGGGGGTAAGGAAAGCGTCTTGCGGCGTGCTTTTTCTTATTCTCTGCGCCGTTGTTTTTTTTGCTCCGCGTCTTTCTCGGGCGCAGTCTGAGCAGGCTTGCGGCGATCCGTTGCCGCCGGGCTCCATAAGCTGCGATGAAAGCGCCGGCTACAGCGATGGAATCTCTTACTCTGCCGAGGATTTGACGCTTCTTTATACGAGCGAGGGGACGACTCCTTTCATTTTCGTTGAGGGGAGAAGGTTGGAAGTTCGGCTTCAGAGCGGGATGCTGGATCTTGCGGCGGATTTTCCTCTCCTCTCTTCGGATCAAGGCGCGCTCCATTTAGACGGAAGCGGCGCGCTTCGCGCCGAGACAGCCGATGCCTCCGCGATTATCGCCAGAGGCGATGGACAGCGAGGCGTTTATCTTCGTCTGCGGGAAGCGGGGAGCGTTGTTTTTGACATAAAGGGCGATGTCACCGCGCATGGCACGGGGGGGACAGCCCTTTTCGCGGAGAATCTTGTTTCTGAAAACGCCGGAACGATAGACATGGATGTTGCCGCCAGCGCGGCGATCACGGCGATGGGCATGGACAGTTCTTATGGCGTGCATGCGCGCGCCTCTGGGGGCGGCGCGATTGACATAGACATTTCCGGCGATATTAGCGCGGAAGGTTTGGGGTCTGAGAATCATGCTATTTATGCGCTTTCGCGGAATGGGGGCGGTGTGGCGATTGATCTTCTTGCGGAAGGGAGCGCTGTCGCGCGAGGCGAGATGAGTCATGGCATTTATGCTGTAGCCGATAGCGATAGCGATGTGGATATCACCATTCGTGATGCGACGCTTGGCGTTTCTGGGCAAAGATCCAATGCTGTGGAAGCGAGCGTTGTGTCGGGGGATCTGACTGCGGACATTGCCGGATTGAGCGCGCGCCTTTCGGCTTCGGGCGATGATGGGATTGTTGTTCATCTTTACGCGGATGGTTCTGGGGAGTTGACGCTTAATGTTGGCGCGGGCGCGGTTCTCTGCGCGGGGTCTTTTAACAGCGAAGGTCTATGCGTTGCCCGCGAGAGCGCGGTGGCGATTTTCATGGATCGCGCGGCGGATGAGGCGGGCGAGGTTTCCATCAGCAATGCCGGCGAGATCATCGGCGATGTTTTGGGGACGGACGGAAACGACAGTTTCACCATTCTGCCTGGCGGGCGTTTTCTTGGCGATGTGAATCTGAGTCAGGGCAGCGACTCTTTCACCAATCGCGGGACTTTTGTTCTTGACGGTTATCCTCTTCTGACGGGGTTGGAAAGTTTCACGCAAGAGGAGGGGGGTGTTCTTGAGCTTATTTTTGTGGGTTCGTTCTCCGATGCTCTGATTGATGTCGATTCTGTGAGTTTCGCGGGTCGCGTGGATGTTTCGGATTTTTTTGCGACTGAGAGGATCGCGCTTTTTCCGAGCAATGCCTCTCTTGGGGGCGGGATAGGCGTGAGAGGCGGGGATGCCGCCTTCATCAATAATGACGGCGATTCTTTGCTTCTTGAGAAGATTCCTCAAGGGGTTGGCGACAATCTCATCATTGACAGCGATGTGATTGCGCCGTCTTTTTCGGGGACTGACGCGGTTTCTCTTTTTGCTGCGGGCGCGGGCTCGCGGGTTTTGCGCATGGCTGTTTCGGGGGCGCGCATTGCGGCGTCTGGTGAGAATTCGGCGGCTCTCCGTCTTGTTGGCGTGGATGATTCCAGTTTTTTGGGACTTCAGATTGATGCGGACAGCGTTGTTTGCGCGGGATCTTTTGGTTTAGGCAATGAGGAGAATATATGCTCGGCGAGCACCGCGAGCGGTCTCCGCGCCATCATGTTTGAGCGGGATTCTTCCGCCCTTTCCTATATGGGGGGTATGGCGGGGAATGAGGATTATGCTTCCTCCCTAACGAATTTGGGAACGATTGTTGGCGATATTGTCAGCGGCGCGGGCGTTGGCGCTGATTTTAGACACGAGATACTCAACAGAGATGGGGGCGAAATAAGAGGGAATATCATTTCTGGGGATGGGGGCGATGTTTTTGAGAATGAGGGCGCTTTCACCGGTTCTCTCTCTATGGGCGGGGGCGACGACTCGGCGCGAAATTCGGGAACGATGACGCTCACGAGTCTGAGCGATTTTGGAGGCGGGACAGCGGATGATATGACCAATGCTGGCACGATCACGATCCGCAATGCGGGTTTCAGTCATAGCGTGAACATTGGGAATCTGGAGAATTTCGCATCAACGGGGGCGCTTTCCTTCGTCATTGAGGACACGGATTTTTTGCGGGACGCGTCTCCGTTCAGCGCGGTTCATAGGACGGCGATGTTGGATTTCGCTTCTATTGGCTCTGCGGAAACGGCTGTTGATCTTTCAGGCACGATAGAGATTCGGGCTGCAGGCGGGCTTTTGCGTCCGCCTGATGGGATCACGATTGGTCTCATTCGGGTTCGGGGCGGCAGGCTTAGTGTCGCGTCGGACATTGTCATTCGCTACGACAATCTTTTTTATTCTGTGGCGTCTCTGACGCCTCGCATAGATGATCTTGGGGGTTTTTCCATTTTGAACCTTTTGGTGAGGGCGGATTTTTCGGGCGAAGGCGGCTTGCCGTCATATTTGCGCGGGCTTCGGCCTCGGACGGCGTCTTCGGCTCAGGAGGGAGAATCTGGCGATCACCCTGTTCTGCGGGCGCTCTTGTCTTTTGGGGCGGCGCAAGAGAGGACGGATGCCGATAGGGAATCGGCTTATGCCCGTCTTCTGCCTGGCATTTATGATTCTGCGCGTCAAACTGCGTGGTTCGCGGATGAGGCTTTCACCCGGGACATGCTTGGATCGTCCTGTTTCGCGGGGGTCTCGCGCTCTTGCGCGTGGGCTGTTTCGGGCGGGCGGGCTCTTCGCCGCGGGACTGCTCCGAGCTATGGCAGCCAGGGCGCTTCTTTTTCGGAGAATGCGTTTCGCGTATCGGGCGGCGCGCAGTTTTCGCAGCGGCAATGGCGCGCGATTTTTGGGATAGGTTATGAGAATGGCAGTCTGAAGGGGGGAGGCGTTCTTGCCGATCAATCGGGTGATGCGGATCGTTATCTTTTTGGCGCGGCGCTTCTTGCCCCTCCGCGCTTTCTCAGAGGTTTTGACATAGACGCGGCCCTGACCGTTGGATATTCTTCGCATGATTATCGGCGTTCCATTGGCATTGGTTCTCTTTCTTCCGTTGCGGGGGACGTTGATCTTTTTCATGCGGGGGGTGAGATAGGGGTGCGCAGGCTGATGCCTTTGGGGATTGGCATGCCTTTTGCCGGAGGAGGAGGTGAATGGGTTCTTATCCCGCAGTTGAAGGCGAAGTTGATTGGTTTTTTCCTGTCGTCCTTCACGGAGAAAGGGGGCGCGGCGGCGTTGAGACAGGAGGGTTCGGATGATCTTTATTTCAGCATGACGCCATCACTAGAGTTCCGCTACGATTTGGGTCGTGGGGATGGGAGTTTGTTTCGTTTTGGCGCGGGTTTCACGCAGTTTCTTTCTGGCGCGGACAGCGCTTACCAGACGCGTTTCGCTTCGGCTTCGCCTGAATCGGGGAGTTTCACGACTCGGAGCGCGATGGAGGGTTCTTTGGCGAATGTCAATGCTGCTCTGGACATTGGCATTTTTGGAAAGACTCGGTTTCTTTTGGAATATCGGGGTTCGGTGGCTGTTGGCGGACGGACTGAGACGCATGAGGCGATTATGAGGCTGCGCTATGCTTTTTGATCGCTGTCGTTTTTATGGTTTCATTGCGGCGGCGCTTTATGGCGCTTCTGCCGCGCCTGTTTCTCCTGCCAGAGCGGTGGATGAATGCGGCGCGCCTTTTGCCTCTGCGGAGGCGGCTTACCAGAGCGAGGTTATATGCGGTGACGCCGATGATGCCAGTTTGGGCGGCGGAATAGAATATAGCGCCGACAATCTTCTCATCAGAATGAGGGGGAGCGTGGGCGATGTGGGCGGCATCACGACAGGAGACGGCAATGACGGCGTTCAATTAGAGGATAGCGTCTTGATGACGCTCAGTGGGACGAGTCGTTTTGGCGGGGGCGTCCGAGACCTTTTCGCCAATAGCGGAAATTTAACCATCGCGCCTTCTGGCGGGACTTCTGTCCGCATAGAGGGTTTGGAGAGGTTTGAATCCACGGGCGTTCTGATCATGCGGATTACGGATATTCCATCGGGAGCGGGCGCTGTTTTGGATTTTGGCGCGACAGGGACGGTCGCGCATCTTGGCGGGACAGTTCGCTTGACGGGGACATCTCCCGTTCCGGGTCTGCAGAGCGCGCGACATATCACGCTTTTGCGCGCGCAGAACGTCACGCGGGCTGAAGATTTGCGGATTGAGGTTTCGCCGCTTTTCACTCTGCTTGGGAGTTCCATAGAAGGCGGTATTGTCCGCGTGACTGTGCGGGAGGATTTCACGCGCGCGGCGCGTCTTCCTGTTCGCGGGTTGGCGCTGCCGAGCGATTCCATGGGGCAATTTGTTTCTGCCGACCTTGAGAATATCGCGCGTCATTTGCAGTCTCTTCACCGTGTTGCCTATGATTCGCCTGTTTTGGTTGCGCTGAACGATATGGCGGACGCTCTTTTCGCGGCGGGTTCGGTTGATTCTTTGGAGATGACGCGGCTTGCTTATATTCGTCTTCTGCCGCGGAGTTATGACGCTCTTCTTCAAGCGGGTTGGCATGCGGATAAGCGTTTTGCTGAGGATCTTTGGTCGGAATCATGCGCTCTGAAGAAGTTGGACGTCAGGATAGCGGCTTTTGCGAGTCAAAAAGGATGTGTTTGGATGCGGGCTGAAGGCGGGATGTTTGAGCAGCCGTCTGGGGAATATCGTTCTGGTTTTGAGGAGGAGGCGCTGGGTTTTTCTTTAGGGATGCGGGCGAAGTTGGAGAGCTGGGAGGTTGTTTTGGCGGCTCTTTACCATAATCTTGCGATGGATGGGGAGAGCGCTTCTGCCGATGGGGATCGTCTTTTTTTGGGCGCGGGGATGAGGAGCAAAGTTTTCGGTTTGGATTGGGATGCGAGTTTCCGCTTTGGATATTCTTCCTATGATATGCGGCGGGCGGTGAATTTGGGCGCGGCGTCTTTATTTCCGGGTTCTTATTTGGGGGTTGTGTCGTCCGATCCGGATCTCATTCAGTTGGGGGCGGCGATAGGCGTGTCGGCGCGGGTTCGTCTAGATGAAGCCGATCGGGCGAAGGGCAAGACTCGTTCTCCATCGGGGTTTTTCGCCATTCCCCGGTTAGAAATTCATTTTCTTCATCAGATTTTGGAGGGGGTTTTGGAGAAGGGGAATGCGGCGGCTTTGGCGGTTGACGACATTGGCGAGACTCCGATTTTCTTTCGCGCCTCTGGTGTTGGGCGCTATGGTTTTTCGTCTAAGGCGGGCGATTTTTCTTTTTGGGCGGGGACAGGCTTGGGTTTCATGACCGAAGACCCAAGGAGCGACATCAGCGCGCGACTTGCTTCCGCGCCTATAGGCGTTTCGTCTTTCCGCATAAGCGGGGCTATAGCGCGGAGTTTCGTAGATTACGAAGCGGGTTTTCGTTACAAGTCTGTCAATGGTTTAAGCGCGGGCTTTTCCTATCAAGGCTCTGTGGCGATGGAAGGGCGGGGTCGGTCGCATCAGGGCATGTTCCGTTTCGGCTATATTTTTTAGGGATCGGCGTTTTATGATGATCAGGACAGAGCGAATGGGGTGGCGATTTCTTTGCTTTTGGGCGGCGGGTTTCTTTTCGGCGCTGGGCGTTTTTGGCGCGGATTTGGCGCGGGCTGCGGATGAATGCGGCGCGGCGGCATCCATTCCTGAATTTTCGGCGACGGTGCGTTATGAGCAAGGCTCATTTGTCGTGAACAATCAGAGCACCTATTTGGCGGAACGCGCGGTTCCTTCCGGGAGCGCGGCGCCGTCTGGGGAGGGATCGGGCGGTTGGCGGCGTCTTGGCGAGGGCGCTTATCATACGGGCATTTGGTGCGGCGAAGATTCTTACGATGACATGTCCGTTGTTTATGGGGGCAGCGGTTCCAACTTTACGCGCTTGGTTTTCGTGAAAGAGGGGAGCGCCGCTCTGGAGAGCATTCGTCTCTCTAACGGCGATGAGATTAGAATGGAGATAAGGGCGGGGCGTTTTACTGGGGGGTCTCAGACCGGCTTGGAGCTTGTTGGGGATAGCGAGAGCATGTTGCGGCTTTTTCTTGGCGCGGCCACGACGGACACTGTCCGCGTGGAGACTCAGAGCGCCGGCGCGCATGGCATCAGGGTCAGCACGAGCGATATGGATGTGGATGTTGGCACGGCGTCTTCCGTTGTGGATGTTGTCGGCAATGGGGGGGCGATTATTTTTGACAGTGATGGCGCGCCGATGATCACGGGGACATTGGAAGCGGCTTATATTAGGACTCAAGGGGCGGCTTCGCATGGGATTTCTGCTGAGGGTCGTGGCAGCGGCAGCGTTCTCGCGGTGGATATTGATATGCGTGGGAGTCTTGTTATTTTCACGGAGGGCGCGGGCTCGCATGGCATTTACGCGCAGACGCTTTCTGGGAATGCGGGAGGCGTGGATATAGACATTCAAGGCGGCAGGATTATCACCGGAAGCGCGAGCGGCGATTCTTCTCATGCCATTTTCAGCGATGTGGCGGGTTCTGGCGACAGCGACATTGATATATCCGCGCAGGCTATTATCAGGACATTTGGGGAAGGATCGGTTGGCATTCGCGCCAACACGGCTGGCGGGGCGCTTGCGATCACCGCGCCGGGCGAGATCACGGTGACAGGCGCTGGCGCGGAGGGAATTCACGCTTCGTCTGAGGGCGGCGATGTGGAGATCACTGTTGGGGGTTTCATACGCGCTGAGGGGGGCGCGGGGGTTGTTGTGGATTTCACCGATGCTCCGAGCCTGACGATTGATCTCTCTGGCTCTATAGAGACGGGGGATCCTGACTCCAGCGCTATGATGTCGGGGATGCATGGCATTCATATTTCCCCGATGACGGGCGCGGGCGAGGCCTCTTCGGCTGTGGTGATGTTGAGCGGCTCTGGCGGGCTTCTGACGTCTCATGAGGGAGGGAGCGATGGCGTCAGGCTTGGCGAGGCGACTCTTCCTTTAGGCTCTGCGATGGTAATGTCGGCGGGCAATTCACGGATCAGCGCGCGCGGCGATGGTTCGGCGGGCATCCGCGTTTATGCGCGGACAGGAATTAACATCATGTTTTCAGGGAATAGCAGCATTCGGACGCGGGGCGATGACGCGCCTGCGATAGAGCTCCGCGCTCTTGGCAATATGGCGGGGGATTCTGGCGATCTGTCCATCACTTTGGATCAGAACACCTCCTTGCTGACCGAAGGCGCGAGGTCTCGCGGCGTTCATGCCGAGAAGGCCAACGCGGGCGCGCTTCGCATTCTAGCCAATGGGATCATCACGACCACAGGCAGCGCGATTTTCGCGCGCGGCGCTGGGGGCGGCGAGATTAGCATTGAGGCGAATAGACGGCTTTCAACTTCGGGCGACAACGCGCATATTATAGACGCCTATGCGATGGGTTCGGGTTTTGTGGCCGTGGGTGTTGGGTTGGGAGCGGTTTTAGGCGCGACAGGCTCAGGGTCTCGGGGCGTTTTCGTTCGGTCGGACAGAGGCAGGTTGGATTTGCTGATCACGGAAGATTCTTCGGTCAGCGTGGCGCGGAACAGCCCCGCCCTTGTTGTGATGGATGGCGGATCGGCGATTCATGATCGCGATGCTCCCGATATGGATGGCGCGAATTGGATGCGCGATCAGACTAAAGGTCGGATGAGTCCTTTCATGGCGAGTGAGTCTTACGAGACGGACGATATTGTTCTTCGGGGCGGGATGATTTATCGCGCCATTTTGGTGAAGGCGGCTGGCACAGAGTTTGTCGCTGACAATTGGGAGGTGGTCGACGCGGCGGCGGCGGCAGGCACGTTAGAGTTGCCCGAATGGGCGTCCAGAGATTACTACCCGAATGGCGATATGGTCGTTCATGAGACAGGCGTTTATGCGGCGCGAGGGGATATTTCTGCCGCATCGCCTCTGCTTGAGAATAACGGGCGGATAGCGGGCGACATTCTTTTCATTCGCGCGATCACTGCAAGCGATCTTGGAGATCCTGCCTTTGGGGAGGGGCATGACAGGCTGATCAACCAGAGCGGCGGCGTGATTGAAGGGGGGATCTATACGGGTTTTGGCGATGACGAGATTCAAAATAGCGGACGCGTCATGGGCGGGATTTACGCCGATTGCCATGCCCGCGCTCTTCAGAGTTCTGACGTGACATGCCAGTCCAGCGGCGCTTCTATGCTGGAAGGCGATGACGTCATCACGAATTCGGGGGGCGCGAGTCTTTTGGGCGATGTGGCGATGGGCGGCGGCGATGACAGATTTGAGAATGCGGGCATATATGAAGGCTCGCTGACGATGGGCGCGGGGTCGGACAGTTTCATCAATTCTGGGACGGGCGCGGTTTTGACGGGCGACAGCGATTTTGGGAGTGGCTCTGATTCTCTGATGAACAGTGGAACGCTGACCATTCGTGATGGGCGCGTGAGAGGTTTGGAATTTTTCACTCAGACAGGGGGTTCTCTGCGTCTTGAGTTTGACGGGGGGATGGCGGCTCTTCCCAATCCGATCATAGATATGGGGACAGGCGCGGGGGGGGAGGCTCTTTTGGCTGGGGAGTTGGATCTCAGAGGCATTGCCGGCGTTTTTTCGTCTGTCAATCTTCTTCGCGCTGGACGGGTCAATTATGCGGGTTTGCGTGTCAATGCGAGTTTTCTGAACAGGTCGGAGATAAGTTTAGAGGGCAGCACGCTCCGGATAATTTTGACGCGGGATTTTGGGGCTTTCACGGCGCGTGGCGCGGATGCGGGGATGACGGATTATTTTCGGCGGGTTTCTGAAACGAGTCCTTTGGCGATAGAGCCTCTTTTCGCGGCGTTGCGGAGCGCGTCTGAGGAATCTCTGCCTCGCAGTTTTCAGACTCTGATGCCGCGCGCCTATGACGCGCCCTTGCAAGCCGACTGGCTTTCCGATCGTCTTTTCGCGAAATCTTTTGGGACTCAGGATTGTCTTCTGACGGATTGGGGCAGGGAGCGTTGTGGTTGGATGCGTTTAGGCGCTCGTTCTTTCGCGCAGGATTCTGGCGCTGGTGATTTCACGGAGGTTGTTCTTCATATTTCTGGCGGCGGGTCTTTTCTGTTGTGGCGGGATTTTTTGGGACGCGCTTGGCATATTTCTGGCGCGTTTTCTTATGAGAGCAGCGATTTGGACTTTTCGTCCTCGGGTTCTGGCAGAGGCGACAGGATTCTGATAGGGGCTGCGCTTCGGGCGGATTCGGCGGATTCTTTCGTTTATGATCTGTCGGTCAATTTGGGTTTGGGCTTGTATGAGGTCAAGCGGGGCGTTCTTTTGAGCGGGATAGAGACGGTTGTTGGAGAGCCTGATACGATCACGGTTTCGGCGCGCGCGGGTTTAGAATATCGGGGTTTTGAGGCATGGGGGTGGTCTTTTGTTCCGCGCTTGGAGGGTTCGGCGACTGGACATTTTATGGATAGTTTCACGGAATCGGGCGGCGCTGCGGCGCTTCATATAGAGGCTATCCGTGAAGTTCAGGCGAGTTTGTCGCCGTCTTTTGAGGCGTCTAGGTCGCTGCGGACTGTGTATGGCGTTTTCTCTGCTCGCGCGGGCGTTTCGGCGCATTCTTTTCTGACCGATCCGCGCCTTCCGATTCGCGCGCGTCTTGCTTCGGACGCGACAGGTCAGACGCCCTTTCGCATTGAGGGGAGCATGGAGCGCGCGCTGATGGAGATTTCTTTGGAGGTGAATCTGGCGCAATCCGATCGCGTCAAATTGGGATTGTCCTATCGGGGTCTTTTTGGCGTGGGGGGCGATTCTGTTGTGAATAGCGGGCGGTTCAGGGTTCGGTATTTGTTTTAGTTATCCTTAGTTATCCGCGCGAGTTTTTCGGCGATTTCGTCAAAGCGCTGGGCGAGTTTTTCCGCCTCTGAGATCATAAAGACATTCGCGCCTCTGTCGCTTCCCTCGCGGGCGGCGAGATTGAGGGGCAGGGCGCCGAGGAGTTTGAGATTTTCCTTTTTCGCCAGATTTTCCGCGCCGCCTTCTCCGAAGATCGGGACCCGTTCGCCATTGGGCTGTTCGTACCACGCCATATTTTCCACGATTCCGAGCGTTGGGATTTCCAAGCGCCGAAACATTGCGATTGCGCGCCGCAGATCGGCAAGCGCGATTTCCTGCGGCGTGCAGACGAGGACGACTCCTGAAAGCGATCCTCCGCTGGCGAGGGTCAAAGGGGCGTCTCCTGTTCCAGGGGGCATATCCACGATGAGCATGTCCATTGGGTTCCATGCGACATCCCCGAGCATTTGCGTGATTGCGGAATGCACCATAGGTCCTCGCCAGATCATCGCGCGATCGGGATCCACGAGGAAGCCCAAAGACATGGCTTCTATTCCGTGGGCTTTATGGGGGATGAGGCGTTTTTTTTCATCCAGGGTGGGTTTGTCTTTGATTCCGAGCATTTGCGGGACGGATGGTCCGTAGATATCGGCGTCCAGCAATCCGATTGTGAGTCCTCTGCGCGCGAGGGCGACTGCGAGGTTCACGGCGACGAAAGACTTTCCGACTCCGCCTTTTCCGCTCGCGACAGCGATGATTTTTCGCGTGAAGGAGAGATCGGGGGCTGTTTTCCGCGCCGCGAGTTTTGGCGGAGGCTTATGCGCGGTTAGGACGACATTGGCTTGGCGGATTCCTGGAATTTTGAGGATTTCGCTTTCGCAGATTTTTCCTAATATCTGTCGCGCCTCGGCTTGATGATGCGGGGATGCTAGGATCACTTGGGCGCGCGCGCCGTGGACTCTGACGCCTTCCACGAGTCCTGCGGCGGTGATAGATTCTCCGCTTATGGGGTCGGCGATTCGTCCGAGCGCTTCCAAGACGCGCTCTTTTGTGGGGGTTGATGGGTTGGAGTTTTTCTCATCCATAATGAATCCTTTATTGCCCCGCGCCTCATCTTTCATTATATCAAACTATCAGAAGCCGCATGCGCGCTAAAGACGTTCTCGCGGGAAAGGAGTTTTATTGCCATGTCTTGGAACGAAAATCCATGGAATCAGGATGGGGGTCGTCATCGCGCTCCTCCTGAAGTGGAGGAGTGGGTTCGGAAGGTTCAGACGACATTTCGGCGTTTTTTTAGGGGCGGTCGTTTTGGGATAGGTTTCGCGTTTTTATTGGCGATTCTGTTTTGGGGCGCGAGCGGTTTTTATCGGGTTCTGCCTGACGAGCAGGGTGTTGTTCTGCGTTTTGGGGCATTCACGCATCTGACGGTGCCGGGTCTTCATTATCATTTGCCATGGCCTGTGGAGAGCGTTTTGACTCCGAAGGTTACGATCATCAATCGGATAGATGTTGGTCTGCGGGCGCCTTTTGAGAGCGGGCGCGCTGCTTCGGGTCTTCGGGCGATCAGCGATGTTCCTGAGGAGAGTCTTATGCTGACGGGCGATGAGAATATTGTGGATGTGGATTTTTCGGTTTTTTGGGTTATCAAGGATGCGGGTCAGTTTCTGTTTAACATTCAGAATCCTGTTGGGACGGTGAAGGCGGTTGCCGAAAGCACGATGCGCGAGGCGATTGGACGCAACAAGATTCAGCCGATTCTGACGGAGGAGCGGCAGCAGATAGAGGCGGATGTTCAGCGTTTGATGCAGGCGACGTTGGATTTTTATAAAGCGGGGATACGGATCACGCAGGTTAAGATGCAGAAGGTGGATCCGCCTGGCGCGGTGATTGGGGCGTTTCGTGATGTTCAGGCGGCGCGGGCGGATCAGGAGCGCGCGCGGAATGAGGCTCAAGCCTATCGCAACAAGCTTGTTCCTGAGGCGCGAGGCGAGGCGGAGAAGTTGCGGCGCGAGGCGGAGGCTTATCGCGAGCAGACCATTGCCGAGTCGGAAGGCGAGGCGCAGCGTTTTCTCGCGGTTTATAATGAATATCGGAACGCCAGCGATGTTACGCGCAAGCGCATTTTTTTAGAGACGATGGAGCGTGTTTTAGGCGGAACGAACAAGGTCATCATAGATGCCGAGAGCGCTCCGGGCGTTGTTCCCTATCTTCCACTGAATGAGATTGGAGGGAAGGGGAAGGGTGTTCAGAAAGGGGATCAGAAATGAGTTCTGCCTCTGGTCCGCGCTATAGTTTATGGGCGCTTATTTTCGTTCTTGGTTTTGGCGCGCTGACCTTGTATTTGACGGCTTTTTCCGTTCATCAGACTCGCTACGCTCTTGTGTTGCAGTTGGGGGATCCTCGGCGCGCGATAGATGTTCCTGGCTTGCATTTCAAATTGCCTTTCATTCAGAATGTTGTTTTCATAGATCGGCGCATTTTGGATTTGGATCTTCCTGCGGAGGAGGTTATCGCGTCTGATCAGAAGCGTCTTGTTGTGGATGCTTTTTTAAAATACCGCATTTTTGAGCCTCTTGCGTTTTACATCACGTTGAACAATGCGCGGACGGCGTCTTCGCGTCTTGGCGCGCTGTTGAGTTCCAGCATGCGTTCTGTTCTTGGGAAGCAGCCTTTTGAGGCGGTTGTTCGGGATCGTCGTGCCGAGTTGATGCTGGAGATACGTGATCTTGTGAATGGTCAGGCTCAGGATTTTGGGATAGAGGTTGTGGATGTTCGGATTCGGCGTGCTGATTTGCCTCAGGCGAACAGTCAGGCGATTTTTCGGCGCATGCAGACGGAGCGGGAGCAGGAGGCTGCGGAGATTCGCGCCATTGGTCAGCAGGATGCCCGCGAGATTCGGGCTGAGGCCGAGAAGAGCGTTGCGGTGATTTTGGCGCAAGCCTATCGGGATGCTGAGATTTTGCGCGGACAGGGCGAGGGCTGTCGCAACCGCATTTTCGCGCGGGCTTTCGGACAGGATCCTGAATTTTTCGCTTTTTACCGCTCCATGCAGTCCTATGAGCGCGCTTTTAAGGATAAAGAGAGTTCTTTGGTTCTGTCGCCTGATACGGAGTTTTTCCGTTTTTTCAGCGATCCTGATGGAAAATCCAAGCGGGCGTCGTCTGGGGTTTCTGCTCCGCGGAAGGGGGGGCGTCCGTTTCGCGAGAAGGATTTGCGCAAAGCCTTATGTCCTGAACTTCCTGCTCTTATCGATGTCGGCGCGGGCGGCGATGGCGGCGAGAGCGGCGCCGAGAAATAGAGGAGAGAGATTTCATGCGAAAAGAAGAAGAGATTCGTTTTTTGATTCCGCGCGTTATTTTATGTTTCGCGGCGGTTTGCGTTTTTTCTCTGCCGAGCGCGGCGCGCGTTCCTAGCGGCGATGATTTTGTGGTTCTGACGAAGCGTCTTTCGCCCTCTGTCGTCAACATTGCGACGACTCAGGCGGTGAAGGACGCTCGGCGGCAGCCTTTTGGGAGGGATTTTTTGGAGGAGTTTTTTGGTCGTCAATTTCCGCAGCCTCAGCGTCCGACTCGCTCGCTGGGTTCGGGCTTCATTATAGATTCGGATGGTTTGATTGTTACGAATCATCATGTCATTGAGGGCGCGACTTCGGTGAAGGCTGTTTTATCGGATGGCTCTTCGCTGGATGCGGAGGTTGTCGGGAGCGATGCGAAGACGGACATCGCGCTTCTTCGGGTTAAGACGGAGAAAGATCTTTCTGCGGTATCTTTTGGGGATTCTTCGGCGACAGAGGTTGGCGAGTGGGTTATAGCGATTGGCAATCCTTTTGGTTTTGGAGGGACTGTGACTGCGGGGATTGTTTCTGCGATCAATCGGAACATTGGCGGTCCCTATGACGCTTACATACAGACGGATGCGGCGATCAATCGCGGTTCGTCAGGCGGTCCTCTTTTCAACATTAAGGGCGAGGTGATAGGCGTCAACACGGCGATCATTTCGCCGACTGGCGGTTCTGTGGGGATTGGTTTTGCCGTTCCGTCTGCGACTGTTCAGGGTGTTGTTTCGCAGCTTCAGCAATATGGGGAGACTCGTCGGGGCTGGCTGGGCGTGAAGATTCAGATTGTGACGGAGGACATTGCGGAGAGTTTGAATTTGGGCGAGGCGTCCGGCGCTCTTATTGCCGAGGTTATAGAGGGCAGTCCTGCGGAGAAGGGGGGTCTTCAAGCGGGCGATTTGATCACGGAGTTTAATGGGAAGGCTGTGAAGACGATGCGGGATCTTCCTCGGATGGTTGCCGAGGCGGAGATTGGCTCTCGCGCGCGGGTTCGCGTTGTGCGTGATGGTCGGAAGCGGGATTTTCGGGTTAGATTGGGTCGTTTGGAGGATGCCGAGCAGGCATTGGCGGAGAAAACTGGGGTTCCTCCTGCTGGTTCGGCGACTCGGGGCAGCGCGCATGGTTTGGCGATGAGCGCGATGTCTTCGTCTTGGCGGAAGCGTTTTGCCATTCCTGACAATATCCGCGGCGTTGTGATATTGGAGGTTCAATCTGGTTCGGCGGCGGCGGAGAAGGGCATTCGGGCGGGCAATGTGATTTTACAGCTTGCGCGGAAGGATGTTCGTTATCCGAAGCAGGTGGAGGATATTTTCAAAGCCGAGAAGAAGAAGGGTCGGGAGACGGTTCTGCTTCTTCTTTGGGATAGAGGCGGCAAGCGGTTTTTGGCTCTTCCGACAAGCGAGTGAGGTTTGTTATTTTGCGGCGAGGGCGAATCGCAGCCGTCCTGTGATAGGGGATGCTTCCTCCAGTTTTGCGCGGAGGGTTTCGCCGGCGCGATAGATTTTTCCGCTTCTCTGCCCTTGGAGCGTTTGTGTTTTGGGGTTGAATCGGAATCGCTCGTCTCCCAGTTGCGAGAGCGGCAGGAGTCCTTCTGCCCCGTGCTTGACTCGGAGGAAGAGTCCTGCCCGCGTGGCTCCGACGATCCATGCCGAGAAGATTTTTCCGATTTTGGTTTGGAGCGCGGCGGCGGCGTATCTGTCCAGCGTGTCATATTCGGCGAGTTGATGCTGCCGCTCTTTTTCTGAGAGATGCTGCGCGGTTTCATCAAGGAAGTCGGGCGGGTAGATTTTTCCGTCCTCTTCGCCGAGTTTCAAGAGGGCGATAAGCGCGCGATGAGCGATCAGATCGGCGTATCGCCTGATGGGCGATGTGAAATGCAAATAGGGTTCGCATTGCAAGCCGAAATGTTTCGCTCTTTTGCGACTGTAATGCGCCTGCGCCTGGGCGCGAAGAAGCGCGAGGGATAGGATTTCTCTCTGATGCGAATCTTTAGCGCGCTCTAGGATTTTATTGAAATCGGCGGCGTTTTTAATATGAGAAGGCGCGTTTCGGACAAAGGAGGAAAGGAACGTTTTGAAGAGATCTTTTTTATCTTGGGCGGGGTCGTCATGGGCGCGGTATATGGCTTCTATTTTGGCGTTTTGGAGTTTTTGCGCGATGGCTCTATTGGCGGCGATCATGAAGTTTTCAATGAGGCGGTGCGATTCGAGGATTTTTTGCGGCGCGATATGGAAAGCGCCATTTTCTCCGAAGACGACTTTTTGCTCTGGGAGCGAGATTTCTAGGGGCTGTCGTTTATTTCTCTCGCGCTCCAGCGCCTGATGCGCGCCCCATAGATCGCGATGTTCTTCTGATTGGCGGGCTTTTTGGAAATCCAGATAGTTCCAGTTTCGGCGGACTTTGATTTTGGCTCGGAAGCAGCGATCGGCGATTGTCTCGCCTTGTTTTGTCAGGATAAGGGAGGCGCAGATGGAAGGTCTTTCCTGTCCTTCTTTGAGGGAGCAGAGATTTTGGGACAGCAGATCGGGCAGCATAGGGACGGTTCTGTCGGCGAGATATGCGGATGAAGCTCGGCGTTTCGCCTCCTTATCCAGGGCGGTTTCTGGGCGGACATAATGCGCCACATCCGCGATGGCGATGATAATTCGCCATCCATCTTGATTATCAGGACTGTCGTCAGGGCGGGCATAGACGGCGTCGTCATGATCGCGGGCGTCAGCGGGGTCTATCGTGATGAAGTTCAGATCGGTGAGGTCTTCGCGTTCTGCGAGATGGGGATTTTTATCGGTATTTTTGAGTTCGGCGAGGGCGGTTTGAGGGAAGGTTTCCGGCAGTCCATGTTCTTGGATAGCGATGGCTCCCCACTTTCCTGGGGCGTTTGCGTGGGCGAGTCGTTTTTCAATCCGCGCCTGATATCCGTCCCGCCTTGCCAAGACGAGATCGCCGATTTTCGCGCCATTGGCGTTTCCTTTTATGCTCCATGCGCGGCGCTCGTTTTTATTGGGGCGCGCCAGTTTGACTTCGCCTTCTTCGCGGATAAGAACAGCCGCGAAGAGAGAGGGTTCTTTTTCCGCGCGAGCGGGTCGGAATCGGCGAATGATGGAGACTTGATAGGAGTTCTGTTTTTCCTGACGGTTTTTTTCCACTTGACGCATTCGCGCCAAGAATCGGGCGCCCGGTTCGGGCATAGCGCGTCTCCACAGATCGTCTTTGGGGAGGAGGATTCGGACGGGGTCTTTTTTGGGTCGCCCGCGTCCCGCCTGCGGACGCGCGAGGAGGGATCCGTCTTCCAGACATTCTTCCACTTTCAGAAGCGCCACGGATTGTTTTTCTGTTTTGGGGTTCATTTTTTCTTTCGGGCTGATTTTTTGGGAGTTTTCGCGGTTTTGACTTTGGCGGTTTTTTTCGTTCTCGCGGCGAGGAGCGAGAGGGCGATTTCCAGCGTCATATTTTCGGGCGGGTTTTGGGCGATTCCCGCGTTGGTTCGCCCGTGTTTGACATAGGGTCCATAGCGTCCTTTTTCTATAAAAAGGACGGGTTCGTCATCATCGGGATGTTTGCCGAGCATTTTTCCTATTGGGGCGCGTTTTGGTTTTTTCTCTTTTTTCTCGGCGAGGAGAGCGATGGCTCTATTCAAGCCGATAGTCAGCACGTCTTCGTCCTTTCCGATGCTAGCATAGACTCTCTGATGCGAGACATAAGGTCCGTATCTGCCGACTCCCGCCATGACATCGGCGCCTGTTTCCGGATGTTTTCCGACAAGACGCGGCAGCGCGAGGAGGGAGATTGCGCTTGCGAGTTCCATATCGTCTGGGCTTTTGTCTTTTGGGAGGGGGGCGCGTTTTGGTTTTTCGTCATTTTCGGCGGCGCGCTCCACATAAGGGCCGAAGCGTCCTGATTTGACGAAGATTTCCCGTCCTGTTTCGGGGTCTTTTCCGAGGCTTCTCGCGCCGCCTGCCAGACTGCCTTCATTTTCCGCGATAGTGAGAGGTCTGGTGTGTCGGCAATCGGGGTATCGCGAGCATCCGACAAAGGCTCCGAAGCGTCCGACTTTGATGCTGAGTTGTCCTTTTTCGCAATCAGGACAGTCTCTGGGGTCTTTGCCTGGTTCCCGCGGCGGGAAGACGTAGCGCGCGAGGATTTCGTTCAGCTTATCCAGGATAGCGGATGTTCGGAGTTGGCTAGCTTCTTGGACGGTTTCGTTGAAGAGTTTCCAGAATTCGGCGAGGACGTCTTTCCATTTTTCCTCGCCTGCCGAGATGTGATCCAGGCTTGTTTCCATATTGGCGGTGAAATCGTAGTTGATATATTTGCTGAAGAATTCTTCCAGGAAGGCTGTCACGAGTCGTCCTCGGCTATGGGGGACGAATTGGCGTTTTTCCATGAGGACATAGTCTCTTTCGCGCAGGAGTGAGAGTATGGGGGCGTAGGTTGATGGTCTTCCGATGCCGATTTCTTCCATGCGCCGCACGAGCGAGGCTTCGGTATATCGTGGCGGCGCTTGCGTGAAATGCTGCTGCTCTTCCACTTTATCGGTTTGGAAGATTTGTCCTTCCTTGAGGTTGGGGAGGGTTTGCGCGTCCTCGTCTTTTTGCGCATCGGCGCTTTCACGATAGAGTTTTAGGAATCCGTCAAAGAGGATTTTTTGCCCTGTGGCGCGGAGGATGCATTTTTTGTCGGCGGTATCGGCGAAGGAGACGGCGCTGCGCTCCACTGTCGCGGCTTCCATTTGGCTTGCCATGGCTCTGTTCCAGATGAGGGCGTAGAGTCTGTGTTCCTGTGGGGAGAGTTGCGCTTTCATCTGTTCTGGACGGCGGAAGAGTTGTGTTGGTCGGATGGCTTCGTGGGCTTCTTGGGCGTTTTTCGCCTTGCTTTTATAGAGATAGGGTTTTGGGGGCAGATAGGTTTCGCCGAAGAATTTTCCGATGGCGTTTCGGATTTCGTTGAGACTTTGGGGGTTCACCTGAACGGCGTCTGTTCGCATATAGGTGATAAGTCCGCCCATATCGCTTTTGCCTTCATAGAGGTTTTGGGCGAGGCGCATAGTTTCTTTGGCGGTCATGCCGAGTTTTCGGATTGCCTCTTGGGTGAGCGTGGATGTGGTGAAGGGCGGCGCGGGTCGTCTTTTGATCTGTTTTGTTTCTATTTTTTGGACTTTCCATGAGAGCGCCTCTATCGCTTGGCGCGCTTTGTTGGCGTCTTTGGCATTTTGGATCGTGAATTTTTCTATTTTCTCGCCATGGAGTTCGGCGAGCGCTGTGGAGATTTTGGCGCTTTCGGAAGAGAGTTGCGCGATGATTGTCCAATATTCCTGCGGGTTGAAGCTCTCGCGCTCATTTTCGCGTTCGCAGATGAGTCGGAGCGCGACGGATTGGACTCGTCCTGCGGATCGTGATCCCGGCAGTTTTCGCCAGAGGACGGGGGAGAGGTTGAAGCCGACGAGATAATCCAGAGCGCGTCTGGCGAGATAAGCATCCACGAGATCGGGATCCACGCGCCGAGGTTTGCGGATGGCTTCGCCGACGGCTTCTTTCGTGATGGCGTTGAAGGCGATTCGCGCGACTTCCACGCCGTCCAGGACGCCTTTTTTCGCGGAGAGGGTTTCCAACAGATGCCATGCGATGGCTTCGCCTTCCCTATCGGGGTCTGTGGCGAGGAGGAGTCTGTCGGCGCCTTTGATAGCGCGGGCGATATTTTCCAGTCTTTGCGTGGCTCTGGGGACGATAGACCAGGAGAGGGCGAAATCCTCATCCGGTCGGACTGATCCTTCTTTTGGCTTGAGATCGCGGACATGGCCATAGGAGGCGAGGACTTCATAGCCCTTTCCGAGATAGCGTTTGATGGTGTCTGCCTTGGCGGGGGATTCGACAATGACGACATTATTCATGGTGATGGGCGTCCGAATTTTGGTTTTGGTTGAGTTGGGGTTGCGGCAGGAGAGCGACTTTTTGTCCTGGCTCGCGGCGGAGTCGTCCCGCGCAGGCGAGTTCCATCAGGACGACTGATACATGATGGGCGTCTTCGCCGGAGAGTCGTATCAGTTCGTCTGTTGTGGTTGGGGTAGGCCCGAGGAGGCTCACAATTTTATCGCGGACATTATCCGAGAGATTGTCGGTTTGCGGCGCTTCGGGCATGGGCGGGGTTGAGGGGGCGGCAGGGATGACGGGTTCGCGCAGAGGCTCTTCGCGCATTCGCGCGATTTCTTCCAGCACGTCATCGCCGTTTCTGACGAGGGTCGCGTTGTCTCGGAGCAGGGCGAGTCCTCCTTCGGCGCGGGGGTCTATCGGCGAAGAGGGGACGACACAGACGATTCGTCCCTGCTCTGCGGCCATGCGCGCGGTGATCATGGCGCCGGATCGCAGAGGGGCTTCCACGATGACGGTGGCGAGCGACAATCCTGAAATGATTCGGTTTCGGCGTGGGAAATGCTCCATTTTAGGCGGGACGCCGAAAGGCATTTCGCTCAACAGACATCCCTGTTCGGCGATTTGCTGGTAGAGTTGGCGGTGTTCTGGGGGGTATGGGACATCCACGCCGCCTGCGATGACGGCTGCCGTTCCGCTTTGGATGGCGGCGCGATGGGCTGCGCCGTCTATTCCGAGTGCGAGTCCCGATACGATCACGCAATCGCCGAAAGCGATTTCTCTTGCCATTTTTTCCGCCATTGCGAGTCCTGAAGCCGAGGCTCGCCGCGTCCCGACAATGGCGACGCAGCTTTTTTCTAATATATGCGGGTGTCCGATGACGGAGAGGACAGGAGGGGCGCTGTCTATGGTTTCTAGGGGGGTTGGATATTCGGCTTCGCCCCAGAAGATCATGCGCCCTCCGAGTTTCTCCAGCCCTTCCATTTCTTTGACTGCGTCGCTTTTGGATGCGATTCGGATTCGTCCGGATCGCCCGCCTCGTCTTGCGAGTTCAGGGATAGCTTCCAGCGCGAGCGTGGCGCTTCCGAAATAGGCGAGGAGTTCATGGAAGGTGATAGGCCCGACCATATGGCTTCGGCTAAGACGCAGACGCGCGATGCGTTCATCTGTGGAGAGTTCGGAGAGGCTGTTCATGGGGCGTTTGGGTTTTTGAGTTGTATTTTGGGTTCTGTTCCGCGCATGAGTCGTTGGATATTGCCTGCATGTTTCGCCCATGTCCATAAGGCTAAGAAGAAAGTGAGTTCGGCGATTTGCCATTGGTTCCAGAAAGCGGCGGCGGCGGGGGTTGCGAGGGTTGCCGCGAGGGATGCGACTGAGGAATATCGGGAGATGATGGCGGCGGCGCTCCAGACTGCGGCGAAGAGGAGGGCGAGCGGGGGATAGAGGGCGGCGATGATTCCGATATAAACGGCGACGCCTTTTCCGCCTTGGAATTTGAGCCAGATTGGGAAGAGATGTCCGAAGAAAGCGCCTGCGGCGGCGATGATGGCGATATCCGGCCCCCAGAGATTCCCGATGAGGGCTGCGAGGAATCCTTTGGCGAAATCGCCTGCGAGCGCGAAAGCTCCGATCAGTTTGCCGCCTGCGCGGAGGGCGTTTGTCGCGCCGACATTTCCTGATCCGATTTGGCGGAGGTCTCCATGTCCTGTGATTTTGGCGAGGATAAAAGAGACAGGGATTGCGCCGAGCGCGTATCCGCCGGCGAGCGCGGCGGCGTAATAGGGGATTGCCAATGACCAGTTGATGGGATCGGGCATGATGGTCATTCTATCATTTGGGCGTCATTTGTCGGGTTTTTTTGCCTCAAAGCGTATTTTTCCGCCGATGATGGTGAGTCGGACGGAGGATTTGAGGGGATATTCGTCCAGCGATGCATTTTGGGATTTGGATCGCAAGGTTTTTGCCTCCAGCGTCCAAGGGTCGTTCAGACGGCAGAGGGTGAGATCGGCGGGCATTCCGATGGCGAGAGTTTTTGGGGGCAGGTTGAGGAGTTTTCTTGGCGCGGCGGTCATAGATTCTATGAGGCGATTGAGCGGCGCGCCTTCGGCGTGAAGGGAGAGCGCGGCGGGGATCAGCGTTTCCACTCCGACCGATCCGAAAGCGGCTTGAGCGAAAGGCAGGCGCTTCGCCTCCTGATTTTGCGGATTATGTCCGGAGACAAGAACATCAATCAGCCCGTCCGAGAGGGCGTCAAGGAGGGCTTTCCGATCCTCTTCCTCGCGGAGAGGCGGCATGAGTTTCATAAAAGTTTTGTAAGGGCCGATAGATTCTTCATTGAAGAGAAGATGGTGGATAGAGACGCCGCAGCTGACTCGGAGTCCTCTTTTTTTGGCGTTTCGGATGATCGGGATGGCGTGTCGGGTTGAGATTTGGAGGGCGTGGTATTTCACGCCGGTGATTTCGGCGAGGGCGATGTCGCGCGCGAGGGTTGCGGTTTCGGCTGCCCAGACGATTCCGGCGAGTCCGAGTCGGGATGATTGCCGTCCTTCATGCATGACGCCATTGGCGGCGAGGTCTGCGTTTTGTGGTTGGTGCATGACGAGGGCGTTCATGTCGTTCGCGTAAGTCATGGCGTGTCGCATGAGGAGGGCGTTTTGGATTGGTCGGGCGGCGTCGCAGAAGGCGACTGCGCCTGCTTTCTGCATCAGGGCCATTTCGGCGAGTCTTTTTCCGTTGAGGTTTTTAGTCAGCGCGCCTGAGAGATGGATTTGGGCATCTTCTTTCGCGCCGCGCTGGCGTTGGAAATCCACGAGCGCCGCCTCGTCTATGGCGGGGTTTGTATCGGGCATGAGGAGCATATCGCCGACTCCGCCTGCGATGGCGGCGTTGGAGAGGCTTGGGAGGGTTTCGCGATATTCTTCGCCCGGCTCTCCGACATGGACTTGCATATCCATTGGGGCGGGGATAAGGAGGTCGCCCTCTGCTTTTATGATTTGGGTTTCTTGCGGGTTTTTTGGGGGGAGGAGATTTTTTCCGATGGCGGCGATTTTACCGTTTTCTATGATCACGTCTCCGATTTCATCCATGTCTGATTCGGGGTCTAGGAGTCGGGCTTTTTGGATTGCGATTTTATTCATGCTGATTGATTTTTCGTTTCTGTGGCCTTTTGGGAGAGGGCGTCCAAGACTGCCATTCTGACGGCGACTCCCATTTCCACTTGGTCGTGGATGAGGCTTCTCGTGACGTCGTCGGCGAGCGCGCCGTCTATTTCCACGCCTCGGTTCATGGGTCCGGGGTGCATGACGAAGGCGCGTTTTTGGGCGAGCGCGAGGGTTTCGGCGGTCAGCCCCATCAGATGGAAATATTCGCGCTCTGACGGCACGAAGGTTCCGCGCATTCGCTCGCGCTGGAGTCGGAGGATCATGACGATATCGGCGCCCGGCAGCCCGTCTTCCATGCGATGGAAGACTTCCACGCCGAAGATTTCCGTAGATGGCGGCAGCAGTGTGGAAGGGGCGATGAGGCGGACATTCGCGCCCAGTTTGTTTAGGAGGTGGATATTGGATCGGGCGACTCGGCTGTGGAGGATATCGCCGCAGATGGCGATAGTGAGGTTTTTGATTTTTCCGAGTCGTCTTTTGATAGTGAGGGCGTCTAGGAGGGCTTGCGTTGGATGCTCATGGCTTCCGTCTCCTGCGTTGATGACGGAGCATTGGACTTTTTCCGCGAGGAGGGCGACTGCGCCGGCTTCGCTGTGTCGGATGACGAGGATATCGGGGCGCATTGCGTTGAGCGTCATTGCGGTATCTATGAGGGTTTCGCCTTTTTTGATAGAGAGGGATGCGAAATGCATATTCATGACGTCCGCGCCGAGTCTTTTTCCCGCGAGTTCAAAGGAAGCGCTTGTTCGTGTGGATGTTTCAAAGAAGAGGTTGATTTGCGTTCTTCCTCTGAGGATTTTGTGTTTTTTATTGGCTTGGCGGTTTGAGGCGACATATTGGTCGGCGAGATTTAGGAGAAAGAGGATATCCTCCGCCGACAGATTCTCAGTAGAGAGGAGATGGCGGTGGTGGAAGTTTTGTTTTGGTTTGGGGTTTATCATTAAAGGTTGAGGTTAGGGGATTTGGTTTTCGGTTGCAAGGTTGGAAAGGCGATTGAGGGCGTTTTGGAGGATATATGTCGCGGCGAGGGCGTGTTGTTTTTGTTGTTTGGCGCGGAGGGGGGTTTTTGTTTCGCGGAGGGTTCGGCTGACGGCGGCGCTGGAGAGTCTTTCGTCCCAGAGGGCGCATGGGAGTTTTGTGGCTTGATGGAGGTTTCGCGCGAAGTCTTTTGCGGATTGGGCGCGCGCGCCTATTTTTCCGTTCATCAGGAGGGGGATTCCGATGACGAAGCCTGCCGCGTCATGGTCTTTGGCGAGGCTGCGGATTATTTTCAGCGTTTCCGCGAGGCGGATATGTCGTATTTGGATGAGCGGGGATGCGGTTTTTCGGCGCGTATCGGAGAGGGCGATTCCGATATTTTTCGCGCCCGTGTCTATTCCGATGATTCGGGCGTCGGCCGCGAGATTCATCAAAGGAGAGAGATTGCCGATTTCTGTAAACATGGTTAAAAGGATACTATGTCGGACGTGTCAGACAAAAAGATTACCGAAGCGGATGTTCGCCATATTGCGAGATTGGCGCGCATTGCGGTTTCGGAAGGGGAGCTTTCTGATTTGGCGAAGGAGTTGGAGCGGGTTCGTGAATGGGTCGCGCAGGTGCGAGAGGTGAATGTTAAGGGCGTGGCTTCGTATGGGGGCGTATTTGACATGGAGCTCCGCCGCCGCGAAGATAAAGCCGAAAAGACAGACAAGGACGACATTCTGAAGAATGCGCCTGACGAGCGCGAGGGTTTTTTCGTGGTTCCGAAGGTTGTAGAAGCTCGGAATGGCTTGATAAAAAAAGATATTTCGGCGGTAGATCTTGCCGAAAATTCATTTCAGAATATGGAAGGCATCTCATATCTCAATGCCTTTATAACAACAACAAGAGATCGCGCGCTTCAACAGGCGGAAGAGAGCGACAAAAGATTGCGAGAAGGAAAGGCGCGACCGTTGGAGGGAATTCCGATCGGCGTCAAAGACCTTTTCTGCACACGAGGTATCCGCACAACCGCCGCGAGCAAAATGCTAGGGAATTTTGTCCCGCCCTATGAATCGGAAGTCACTCGACGTTTATGGGAGGCGGGCGCTCTTTGTATTGGGAAACTCAACATGGATGAGTTCGCCATGGGATCTAAGAGCACTTTTGGGATTGGGGGGCATGTGGCAAATCCATGGGTTCCTCCGTTGAACGGAGATAGCAAATACACTGTTATGTCCCCTGGCGGCTCTTCGGGCGGCGCGAGCGCTTCTGTGGCGGCAGGGCTGTGTTTGGGCGCTGTGGCGTCTGACACCGGCGGCTCTATCCGACAGCCCGCCGCATGGACAGGCACAGTCGGGATAAAGCCGACCTATGGCAGATGCTCGCGCTATGGCATGATCGCCTTCGCTTCGTCATTGGATCAGGCAGGGGTCATCGCCAAGAATGTCCGTGACACGGCGGTTCTCTTGGGAGTGATTGCTGGGTTTGATCCGAAAGACTCCACGAGTGTTAATAAGCCCGTCCCGAATTATGAGAATTTCATCGGTAAAAATATCAAAGGTCTGAAAATTGGAAGCATTAAAAATTTTGAGAAGATGGCAATAAATTTCTCCGCCTATGATACAGGCAAGCCTTTTATTCAGCCTGCGTCTGAAATGATGCGCCTTTGGGAGGAGAGCAAAAAATGGCTGCGAGACGCGGGCGCGGAGATTGTAGAGATTGATCTGCCGCATGTGGAGCTTGCCTTGCCTGCCTATTACATTATCGCGCCTGCCGAAGCCTCTTCCAATCTCGCGCGCTATGATGGCGTCCGCTATGGGTTGCGGGAAGAGGCGTCCGATGTGGATGAGATGTATGAAAAAAGCCGCAGAGCTTTTGGTGAAGAGGTCAGGCGGCGAATCTTGATAGGGACCTATGTTTTGTCGGCGGGCTATTATGACGCCTATTATTTGCAAGCTCTGAAAGTCCGCAAACGACTCATAGAGGATTTTAATAAAGCTTTTGAAAAAGTGGAGCTTCTTCTTGGCCCGACAACGCCCTCATCAGCGATGCTGTCTGGTGAATATATGGACGAAGGCGGCAGGGAGGATGTTTTATACAATTATCTGCAGGATATTATGACAGTGCCTGCCAATCTTGCCGGATTGCCGGCAATCTCTGTGCCTGTGGGAAAAAATGTCAAAGGCGGAGGAATGCATGAACATGACGCAGGGATGCCGCTTGGGATTCAGCTGATCGCGCCGCCCTTTCAAGAAGAAAGACTCTTTCAAGCAGGACAAATCATTGAGAATGCGGCGGGAACGTTTACGCCGCCGACAAGATGGTGGGAGAAAGCAAGCGATGAACCCCAAACCGTCTGAAGAGAATCTGCTTCAAGGCGAGACGGGCGCATGGGAGCTCGTCATCGGCATGGAAGTCCATGCGCAGCTTTTGTCGGAGGCGAAACTCTTCTCCGCCGCGCCGACCGCGTTCGGCGCCGAACCGAACAGTCAAGTCAGCCTCGTGGATGCCGCGATGCCGGGAATGCTCCCAACCTTGAACGGTTTTTGCGTGGAGCAGGCGATCCGCGCCGCTCTCGGCTTGAACGCGGACATCCAACTGCGCTCCACTTTTGACAGAAAGAATTATTTTTATCCCGATCTGCCGCAAGGCTATCAGATTTCGCAATATGCGAATCCGATTGCCAAAGGCGGGCGCGTCCAGTTGGATTTGGAGAGCGGCGAGACCAAATATGCCGATCTTGAGCGCATCCATATGGAGCAGGACGCCGGCAAGAGCATTCACGACATCGCCCCTGACGCGACCCTCGTGGATTTGAATCGCGCCGGCGTGGCGCTGATTGAGATTGTCTCCAAGCCCGACATGCGCTCGGCGCAAGAAGCCCAAGCCTATATGCGAAAACTCCGCGCGATTCTCCGATGCCTCAAAGTCTGCGATGGCAATATGGAGGAAGGATCGCTCCGCGCCGATGTCAATATCTCGCTGAGGCGTCCTGGCGATCCTCTCGGAACGCGCGCTGAAGTGAAAAACGTCAATTCCATCCGCTTCATCGGACAGGCGATCGCTTATGAGGCGAGACGCCAAATGAAAATCTTGGAAGAGGGCGGAGAAGTCCGGCAAGAGACGCGCCTCTTTGATCCGAAAAACAACGGCGAGACCCGATCCATGCGCGCCAAAGAGGACGCGCATGATTATCGCTACTTCCCCGATCCCGATCTGCCGCCCCTCGTCTTGACGAAAGAGGAAGTGGAGAAAATCAGGAAAGACCTGCCCGAACTGCCCGATCAGAAGAAAGCGCGCCTTGTCAAAGATTATGGTCTCTCGCCGACAGACGCGGCGATTCTCTGCGAAGACCCTGCCCGCGGGGACTTCTTTGAGAAAACCGCCATTGGACGAGATGCGCGGCGGGCTGCCAATTGGATTCTCGGCGATCTTTTCGGCGCTCTGAACAAAGAGGGTTTGGGGATAGAATCGTCTCCCGTCTCTCCCGATCAGCTGGGCAAGTTGATAGACCTGATCGCGGCGGGAACGATCTCTGGGAAGATTGCGAAGGAGGTCTTCGCGCGGATTTTCCGCGAGGGCGGCGATCCTGAGGATCTTGTCAAGCAATCCGGCATGGAGCAAATCACCGACACATCCGCGTTAGAGCGAGTCGTCAAGGATATTCTTGCGAAGAATCCTGACAAAGCGGCGCGAGCGAAAGAGAAGCCGAAGATGCTGGGCTGGTTTGTTGGCGAGGTGATGAAGGCGACATCGGGCAAGGCGAATCCGCAGCTTGCGCAGGAGATTTTGCGGCGGAGTCTTGATCTTTAGAGGTCGCGCGCGGGGTGTGATGATTGCGTCTTTTATCTTTAGCGTCTAGACTCTGTCCTGACGTTGTTTTGGGAGGTTGAGCATCTTATGCCTGCGCGGAAGCCGATAGAGCTTTATTACTGGCCCACGCCGAATGGTTGGAAGGTATCCATCATGCTGGAGGAGTGCGCTCTTCCCTATATTTTAAAAGCTGTGAATATTGGGGCGGGCGAGCAGTTCGCGGAGTCTTTTCTGAAGATCGCGCCGAACAACAGGATGCCGGCGATTGTGGATCTTGATGGCCCCGACGGGCAGCCGATCAGCATTTTTGAATCGGGGGCGATTCTCCAATATTTGGGGCGCAAGATGGGGAAGTTTTATCCGAGTTCGGAGCGTGATCGCGTTGAGGTGGATCAGTGGCTTTTTTGGCAGATGGGGGGTTTAGGTCCGATGGCGGGTCAGGCGAATCATTTTCTTCGCTATGCGAAGGGCGAGAGCGACTATGCGACTCGGCGCTATGTGGATGAGGTGAACAGACTTTTTGGCGTGATGGAGAAGCGTCTTGGGGATCGGGATTTTTTGGCTGGCGACTATTCCATTGCGGATATGGCGTGTTGGGGCTGGGTTCTGCCGCATAAGAGGATGGAGCAGGAGATTGAGGATTTTCCGCATTTGAAGTTGTGGTTGGATCGTGTTGGGGACAGGCCTGCGGTGAAGCGGGGGTTTGCGGTTGGCGAGGAGTTGCGGCAGACTCCGCCTGCTGACAGCGCTGAGGCGAAGCGGGCGCGGAAGATTCTGTTTGGACAGCGCGCGCGTTAGGTTGCGGTTTCGTGGGTCGCGCCGCATATTGCCTTTTTGGTTTTTTGGGGGGATGGTGAAGAGCGATGGGTCGTCCGCTTGACGAGCTTTTAAAGCTTCTTGATTTGGAGAAGATAGACGTCAATCTTTATCGGGGTTTGAATCCTGATGAGGCTCGGAATCGTGTTTTTGGCGGACAGGTTGTCGCGCAGGCGTTGGTTGCGGCGGCTCGGACTGTGGAGGAATGGGGCTGTCATTCTCTGCATGCCTATTTTTTGCGAGCGGGGAATCCTGCGCTTCCGATTCTTTATCGCGTGGCGCAGAGTCGAGATGGGAAGAGTTTCGCGTCTCGGCGTGTTGTGGCGGTTCAAGATGGGAAGGAGATTTTTCACATGCTTGCTTCTTTTCACAAAGAGGAGGAGGGTTTTTCGCATCAGACGGCGATGCCGTCTGTGCCTGGGCCTGAGGACATTCCGAATGAGGAGGCTTTGCGCCGCGAGGTGATGCATAAGATTCCTGAGGCATTTCGGGAGATGTTTGGGCGTCCTTGGCCGATTGAGAGCAGGCCGATTAGTCCGCCTGACATGTTGGATCCGAAGCCGTGCGCGGCTTCGCAGAATGTTTGGTTTCGGGCGGATGGTGTTTTGCCTGATGATCGGGACATTCACTTATGCGTATTGGCTTATGCGTCTGACATGTCGTTGTTGGATAGTTGTTTCATGCCGCATGGTTTGAGTTGGTTCACTGATGAGATGCACACGGCGAGTTTGGATCATGCGTTATGGTTTCATCGTTCTTTTAGGGCAGATGATTGGCTTTTGTATGTTCAGGATAGTCCGAGCGCGTTTGGTTCGCGGGGTTTCAATCGCGGGGCGATTTATGATCGGGGTGGTCGTTTGGTTGCGTCTGTGGCGCAGGAGGGTTTGGCTCGTCTTATCAGGCGGCGTGGTGGGAAGGGGTGAGAGTCTCATGTGAGGGGGGGTTGGGGGGCTAGCCCCCCAAAAAAAGAGGGGGATCGGGGGGGAATCCCCCCCGAAAAGGTCGGCGGGCGTGGCGAAACGAAGCGGGCGAAGCCGAGCATAGCGAGGCAAGCCCGCGAGAAAGCCCGCCGACCTCCCTGCAACGCGAGAGCTCTCTTGACGGGGAAGAGTCTCTAGATTAGAACAATAAGTGGAACAGTTTTGTTCGCTAGGGAGGCAACAGTGGAATACTGGAAAGAGCCATCCAACAACTGCTTTTTTGATGTGAAAAAGAGTGCCCTCAAACTTAACGGAGGGGAAACGGATTTGTGGGTTGTGCACCGCACTGATAGAAAAGGCAAAGATTCGATTCTGGGCACAGTTGAGAATGGGAATCCTGTGGTTTCCAACAGAGCATTAGTTGATTCTGTCTATTCTGCATTCAAAAATCTAGGAATCAAGGATAGCGCTTACAAAGAAAGAATCTTCCTCGCGGAAAATGGAGCTCGTTTTCATGCTGAATACACCCTTCGGGGAGTGAAAATCCGTGCGCCGAAGGTGAATGATCATGTCGGACTGCGCTTGTTGCTTAGAAATTTCTATGACGAGGGCAAATCTAGTTTTTTCGTGGAGTTGATCCGCTTGATTTGCACAAATGGCATAGTAGCAAAGTCAAGATTCGATTATCACGAATCGCATGATGGCGAGGCCTCGATCAGAGCGATTGGTGAGTCAATTGTTGGAGCTGTTAAGAGCTTTAAATCTTCTAGCGTGGATATTTTGGGTGAGATGGCTAGTCAACCCATCACGCGAGAACAGGGCAAAGTTGCCATTGGAAATATGATGCGTGAGAGGATGATCAGCAGATCTATTGGCGATAGAATGTTGATGAATTGGCGTGAGCCTAGGCGCACAGAAGACGCTGACTCCAACCTTTATAACCTCTATAACGCATTCACGCAACATTTGAGGGACGAAGAGGAGAACGCCGACAGGATTGATTTTGATCGCCATCGTCGAATCTCGCGCAGAGTTTTTAATCTCTTCTATCGCTGTGCCACAATGCCTGAAGAGTTTGACAGATGGATGGGGCTAAAATGCAGTTCATGCGGACAGCGTATGAACGGGGGGTTTGAGGGATGGTGCGGCACACCCAACTTTATGCGTGAAAGAGCTGGAGACTTTCTTCTTCCCAGTTAACTGCGGATTTGCTTTACAAGAGCTCTTGCGATGCAGGGGGTCGGCGGGCTTTCTCGCGGGCTTTCTCGCCTCGCTACGCTCGGCTTCGTTTCGCCACGCCCGCCGACTATTCGGGGGTTTCCCCCGAACCCCCTTTTTTCAAGGGGGGCAAGCCCCCCTTGACCCCCCTTCACTTCAAGCTTCTATGCACTAGTTCCCCTGCGGCAAAAACAAACCCCTATCCATGCAAAAGATGCCCGCGGCGGCTCGCCGCCCCCCCTTAACGGGAGTCAAAGAATATTATGCCGCGCATGAAGCCTATCCACCATTTCGCAAATGGCTTCCCCAATCACAGTCCCCGGAGGATAAATGACATCCACGCCCGCCTTGAGAAGAGCGTCATAATCTTCCCGCGGAACAACCCCGCCAAGCGCGATCAAAACGCGCCCCTCGCTTGCCTCGTCCAACTCCGAAATCAGTTTTGGCATCAATTCAGCATGTCCCCCCGCAAGCGAGCTGACACCGACAATATGAACGCCTTCTTTGATCGCCTGCCGCGCGACTTCTTCAGGCGTGCGAAACAATCCTCCAAGCGCGACATCAAAGCCCGCATCCGCATAGGCGGTCGCGACAACTTTCTGCCCGCGATCATGCCCGTCCTGCCCGAGTTTGGCGATGAGGATGCGAGGCGTTTTTCCTGTCATGCGCCGAAAATCCTTGACCTTTTGGCGCGCGCGGGCGAGGGCGTTTTTTTCGGCGTCTGACGAAGACGCATAGACGCCGCGCACCATCTCCAGCCTCGCCTCATGCCGTCCGAAGACGTCCTCCATCGCGTCTGACATTTCGCCGACTGTGGCATGAGCCATAGCCGCATTGACGCAGAGTTCCAGCAGATTGCGGTCTGTTTTCGCGCCATCTCGGAGGGCGTTGAGCGCGGTCTGAAATTCTGTTTCGTCTCGGGACGCGCGGAGTTTTTTCAGACGCGCGCGCTGTGTCGCGAGCGCTTTTTTTGTTTCAATTTTCAAGATCGGGATTTCGTCCTCATTGGGGTCTTTATGGCAATTGACGCCGACAATCGCGCGCTCTCCCGAATCTATTCGCGCCTGCGCTCTCGCTGATGCTTCTTCAATGCGCCGTTTTGGCAGCCCTTGCGCGATGGCTTTTTCCATGCCGCCGAGCGCTTCCACCTCGTCAATATGCGCCCGCGCTTGTTTTGCGAGTTGCTCGGTCAGTTTCTCCACATAGAAGCTTCCGCCCCATGGGTCTATGGTTTGGCATAGGTCGGTTTCTTTTTGGAGGAAGAGTTGCGTTTCGCGGGCGATATGCGCGCTGAAATCGGTTGGGAGGGCAAGGGCTTCGTCCAGCGCGTTGGTGTGGAGGGACTGCGTTCCGCCATAGGCTGCCGCCATCGCTTCCAGACAGGTTCGGACGATATTGTTTCTAGGGGCAGGCGCTGTGAGGCTCCAGCCTGATGTTTGGCAATGGGCGCGGAGCATCAGGGATTTTTCGTTTTTCGCGCCGAAGGATCGCATGATGTCCGCCCATAAGAGACGCGCGGCGCGGAGTTTGGCGATTTCCATGAAGATGTCCATGCCGATGCACCAGAAGAAGGAGATTCGCGGAGCGAATTGGTCTATGGCGAGTCCTGCTTTCAAGCCGGCGCGGAGATAGGCGATTCCGTCTGCGATTGTGTAGGCGAGTTCCAGATCGCACGTCGCCCCTGCTTCCTGCATATGGTAGCCCGAGACGGAGATGGCGTTGAATTTGGGCATGGTCTTGGCGGTGTAGGCGAAAATATCGGAGACGATTCGCATGGAAGGGGCAGGCGGATAGATATAGGTATTCCGCACCATGAATTCTTTGAGGATGTCGTTTTGGATTGTGCCTGTGAGTTTTTCCGGGGAGACGCCCTGCCGCCGCGCCGCGGCGATATAGAGCGCCATGATTGGCAGGACAGCGCCGTTCATTGTCATAGAGACGCTCATTTTGTCCAAAGGGATATCGCGGAAGAGGATTTCCATATCGGCGATAGAGTCGATGGCGACTCCTGCCATGCCGACATCGCCGGCGACTCTGGGATGATCGGAGTCGTATCCTCTATGGGTTGGGAGGTCAAAGGCGACTGAGAGTCCCATCTGTCCTGCGGCGAGGTTTCGGCGATAGAAGCCGTTGCTTTCTTCGGCGGTGGAGAATCCGGCATATTGTCGTATTGTCCATGGTCTTCCGAGATACATGGAGGGATAGGGTCCGCGCAGGAAGGGGGCGAAGCCGGGATAGGAATGGACGGCTTTGAGATGAGAAGCGTCTTTTTTCTCGTAATGGTTTTTGATTAGGATTCCTTCGGGGGTTTTTTGGGGCGGCGTTTTTTTTTTGGGTCGCGGCGTTTTTTGAGAGATTGGGGAGAGGGGAGGCGAAGTTTTTCCCGCCGATTTTGGCGAGGATTTTCCATGCGGCTTGTCGCAGATCATTTGTCAGGGCTTCGGCGGCGAAACTGCCTGCCGCTGGATCGGCGACTCGTCCTGCGTGGGCTTCTTTTTTGAGGATGAGTTGGGTGTTCAAGGCGAGTCGCGCGGCTTGAAGGGTTTCCGCGCCTTTCGTGAGATAGGGTCGGGCGGTGATGTCGTCCGCGCCGCCGCAGATGGCGGCGAAGACGGCGGCGGTCACGCGGTTCGCGTTTGTCAGAGGGTTTTTTGCGGCCATCATCCGTTTTGACGTCATGGCATGAATTTGCGCGGTTTCGCCGGCAAGATTCGCCCAGAGGATTCGGCAGGCTCGGAGTTTGGCGATGGTGAGGAAGATTTGGGCGTCTGCGGCGAGGATGAAGCGTATTTGTTGAGCGGCGTTTTGGCGTGATAGTCCGGCTTTTTCGCAGGCTTGGAGCGCCTGCCATGCCGAGAAGATCGCCCGCGCGAGTTCTTCGGCGTGGGACGCGCCCTCTTCATGAAAGAGAACGCCATTGGCGGCGAGGGCTGTTCCGCGTTTTTCTTGGCTCATAGTTTTGGCGATTTCGGCGGCGCGTTTGCTGTCCATTTTTGGGCGGGTGATGTCCATATCAAGATGGACAGGCGCGTGAGACCAATGCGGGAGGATATTATGGGGCATAGCGAGGAGGGCGGTGTTGTCGTCTATAGAGAGGGCGCATTGTCTTGGTTTCGGCAGGTCTGTCATTTTTGACAGATTGACGCGGATCGCGCCGGCGCCATTTTTGACGTCTTCCTCTATTGTGTCGGGGGCGTAGAGTTGGTGGATTCGCCATTCCCGATTTTTAGGGATGGGCGGATTTTGCGGCTCATTGTTTTTTGCGTAGAGGGGTTTGGTCAGGCTTTCGCCTTTTTCGCTTATGAGATTGGCGCTGATGCGCTTTTGCCAGTCTTCCCATGAAGATGGGGGGAAGGGCTTGATGTTTTCGGGCGGTTTTTGGGACATTTTCAGAGATTAGCACAAGATTGGCGGGGGTTTTCCGTCTCTTCAGCGAGGCTTCCGCAGCGTCTCGGCGCCCATATAAGAATGGAGGATGGGGGGGAGTTGGATAGTTCCATCGGCTTTTTGTCCGTTTTCCATGATGGCGATCATAGCGCGTCCGAGCGCGAGTCCTGTTCCGTTGAGCGTGTGGGCGAAGATGGGTTTCGCGCTTGGGTTTTCGCGATATCGGATTCCGAGTCGCCTTGCCTGATAATCTTGGCAATCGCTGGCGCTGGTGACTTCGGCGTAGGTTCCGTTGTTTCGGGCTGGCATCCAGGCTTCCATATCGTATTTGCGATAGGCGGGCGCGCCGAGGTCTCCGCTGGCGACTTCCACGATGCGATAAGGGATTTCCAGCCCGTCAAAGATAGCGCGCTCTATCCGCAGCAGTTCCTGAAGCATAGCGGGGCTTTGTTTTGGTCGGCAGAGGATGACCATTTCCACTTTGGTGAATTGATGGACTCGGAAGAGTCCGCGCGAGGCTTGACCCGCCGCGCGCTCTGATCGGAAGCATCGGCTCGTTCCCGCCATTCTGATGGGCAGGTCGCGTTCTTCTAGGATTGTATTGGCATGGATTCCGCAGAGCGGGATTTCGGATGTCGCGATGAGATGGAGATCTTCGCCTTCCAGCGCATAGGCGTTGGATTCGTTGGCGCGGGGGGCGTATCCTGCGCCTGCCATAATTTCGCCGCGCACCATTTCTGGGGGGGCGTGGATTGAGAAGCCTTCTTTGGCGACCATGTCCAGCGCGTAGGTTTCTAGGGCGCGTTCCAGCCTGACGCCGTCATTTTTGAGATAGAGGAAGCCTGGTCCTGAGACGCGGCTTGCGCTTTCAAAGTCCATCATATCCAGCGCTTCGCCGAGCGCCACGTGATCTTGGACGGGGAAGTTGAAGGATGGGGGGGATATTTTGGATTGGTCGCATTCGCGGTTGGCGGTTTCGTCCGCGCCTATCGGGGCGTCTGGATGGGTGAGGTTAGGGAGGAGCGCGAGGATTTCGTTGGCTTGCTTGGTTTTTTCGGCGTGTTTCGCGCGGAGTTGGTCGCGTTCTTGGCGGACTTCGCGTCCTTTTTCGCGTTTTTCGTCATTGGAGAGCGAGGCGTCCGCGGCGATTTTTTTGGCGCGTCCGTTGGCGTTTTGGAGGAGGGCGTCGCATTGGCGGCGTTCTTTTTCTAGGGCGAGGAGTTTATCCAGATCCAGCGAGACATTCCGCTTTTTCAGATTTTCGCGGATGATTTTTGGATTTTCCAGCACGAAGCGTCTGTCCAGCATTTTTCCTATCTCCAGCCCTGATAGATTTCCACGCCGAGCCAGATCATCGCGCCGACAGACAATAGAAGCGGCAGGTCTCTATTGAAAAGCCAAAATTCGGCTTTCTGCGCGCGCCTTGCCGCTTGTGCCTTGATTAGATGTTGCTCAATCTCTTGCTTTGCATCGGAAGGTTTTGACTGTTCTGATATGGAAGGCAATCCGATTTCAAAAAAGTGTTCAGCACGAGATTCAACACTTATGACTTGCGCCTCTTGCCTAGAAAACTTTGTCTTACCTAGTTCATTGATGAGCCATTGCTTGTGCAACCCGCTGATAAGGCTGTAGAAATAGTGGACAAAGAAATAAAAAACGATGGCAAATGCCGCCATATAAGTTTCATATTTGGCGAGTCCCTTGATTCTGAAACCGGAGATATTTCGGAAATTGATCTCAATATCAAAGAGCAGCAGGAACAGAATGACGCCGCATAGGGCGATGAGATTCCGCCGCAAAGCGAGCGTGAAGAGGCTCAATTCGGGAAAATAGGGCAGATCCCATAAGACCGAGAAAAAGTCTTTGATGGCGTTGCGGCGCGCGATCAGGAATTTTTTGACGCGGGCGAATCCTGCCGCGATTTTCGCGCCTGTCCAAGACAGAGCGGCTTTCACTGAAGACAGGGCGGCTTTCATCCAAGACAGTCCGGTTTTCAAGCGGGACAGCGCGATTTTCCTCCAAGACGGTCCGGTTTTCGGGCCGGATTTTGTCTTTTTGGGTTTTGGCATTTCCTATTTTGTCGCGGGCTTCGTTGCCGTCAGTTTGGGATTCGGGTCATCATCTTGGTGTAGCCTTTGACGAAGGCGGAGAAAGTGCGAGACGGCTCTTCCAGCACCTCTATTTTGGGGAATCGTTTGACGATTTCTTCCCAGAGGACTCGGAGTTG
The DNA here is from genome assembly GCA_958296285.1 of uncultured Alphaproteobacteria bacterium. Taxonomy (GTDB): domain Bacteria; phylum Pseudomonadota; class Alphaproteobacteria; order JAPOUT01. The sequence goes on along the minus strand of OY282459.1, from coordinate 1,448,731 downwards.
CATTTCCGCGAGGCGGTTTCCGACACAGCGATGGATTCCGAATCCGAAAGCCATTTGTCGTCTGGCGTTAGGGCGGTCTATCCAGAGATCGTCGGGTTTCTCGAAGATTTCGTCATCGCGATTTCCGGAGACGTACCACATAGCGACTTTATCGCCTTTTTTGATGTGTTTGCCGTGGATTTCCACGTCATCGGTGGCGGTTCGGCGCATATAGGCGAGGGGCGTCTGCCATCGGATGATCTCGGAGACCATATTTGGGATGAGTTCTGGTTTTTCGAGGAGTTTGTCATACTCGCCGCCGAAGAGGTTGAGCGCGTAGAGTCCGCCCGTCATGGAGTTTCGGGTTGTATCGTTTCCGCCGACGATGAGGAGGATGAGGTTTCCGAGATACTCCATGGGTTTCATATTGCGCGTATTTTGGCCGTGGGCGAGCATAGAGATGAGGTCGTTTCCGGGTTCGGCGTTGACCCGTTGGTTCCAGAGCTTGGTGAAATATTCCAGACATTCCAGCAGTTCGGATCGCCATTGTTCTTCGTTGTCCACGATATCTTTATTGTTTCGGCCTGTGGCGACGTCTGACCATCTTGTGAGTTTTCGGCGGTCGTGGAATGGGAAGTCAAAGAGGGTTGCGAGCATCATGGTTGTGAGTTCTATGGAGACTTTATCCACCCAGTCAAAGGGTTCGTTTCTTGGGAGGCTGTCCAGCACGTCTCCTGTTCGTTTTCGGATAAGGTTTTCCCAGTTTTTGAGGTTTCCTGGTTCCACGATGCCTTGGACGGTTTTGCGTTGGACTGTGTGTTTAGGGGGGTCCATTGCGATGAACATTGGGAGTTGGAAGTCGTCCAGTTGGTCGAAGAGGGTGATTCCGCCATGTTCCCAGCTGGAGGAGAATTGTTGGTGGTTTGTATCCACGGCCATGATGTCGTGATATCGGGTGATAGACCAGTAGGGTCCGAAGTCGGAGTCTTTGCAATAGTGGACGGGTTCTTCGTTTCGGAGTCGGAGGAAGTATTCCCAGATTTTATTTTGCTGGAAGAGTTTGGGGTCGGCGATGTTGATGTTCTCCAGGGGGATATTGGCGGCTTCGCCGTAGGGGTTTGGTTCGGTTTTGATAGCGGTTTGAGACATGGGTTTTTCCTTGTGTTTCGGGGCTTCGCGGAATTTTGGTGAATCTTATGGTTTTTGTTTATTGGATGCAAGAGATGATATCTGCTCTTTTTAAGAAGGGGTTTTAAGAGGGGGGTGTGGGGGGCGAAGCCCCCCGCGAAGAAGGGGGGGATCGGGGGGGAATCCCCCCCGAAACGCGTGGGTGGGTGGGAAAAGAGCATTTGCGAAGCGAGGCAACGCCGAAGCGAGCAAATGCGACCCACCCACGCGCCCCCTGCTCGTAAGAGCTTTTGCGATGCAGGGGGGTCGGCGGGCTTTCTCGCGGGCTTGCGCTGACGCGCTTCGCCCGCTTCGTTTCGCCACGCCCGCCGACTATAGCGGGCTTCGCCCGCTTGTTTTTTCAAGGGGGGCAAGCCCCCCTTGACCCCCCTTCACCTCTAGCTTCTATGCTCTAATAAGCCCATGAAACCTATCCAAACTCTCCAAAAAATCCTCGCCCAAGAAGAAAACAGATTCTTCCTCTGGATCCCCCCATGCCTCGGACTCGGAATCTACGCCTATTTCACGCTCCCCAACGAACCATCAACCATCACAACAATCCTCCCAATCCTCATCACAATCCCAATGCTCCTCATCGCCAAACAAACCCCGCTCCTCCCAATCCTTATCGCAACAACCTCCATCGCCATCGGCTTCGCCAACGCCAAACGACAAAGCGAAGCCATCGCCGCCCCAACCATCCATAAAACCCTCTATAACGCCCAAATAAAAGGAACAATCCTCAAAACCGAACCCGCAGGAATAGACCGACCCGCAAGAATCCTCATCAAACCCAACAGCATCAATAAACTCCCCCCAAACAGAATCCCCAAAACAATACGCATCAACCTCTCAAATCAATACGAAACCCCCATCACCGCCGGATCCAACATATCGGTCAAAGCCATCCTCTTCCCGCCCGGACGACCCGCCGAACCCAACGGATACAACCCCGCCAGAAGCGCTTGGTTTCAGCAAATCGGCGCATTCGGGGCGGCGAAAAACAAACCCGCCATCACCCCGCAACCCCAAAGCCTCGCCCATAAAATAGACAGCGCCCGAAACGCCCTCGCCAAAAAGGTCTATCAAACAATCGGCGGCGAAGCCGGCGCGCTCGCCTCAGCGCTGATGACAGGAAAACGCGCCTACGTCTCCGCCGACACAACCCTCCTTCTCCGCGATTCAGGACTAGCCCATATCCTCGCCATATCAGGACTGCATATGGCATGTTTCGCCGGCGCCATCTTTTTCTTCGCGCGCGCGGCTCTAGCGCTCTTTCCAAGAATCGCGCTCTCCCACAGCATTAAGAAATGGGCGGTCTATCCGGCGCTCGCCGGCGCGATCTTCTACCTCCTCTTTAGCGGCGCGGGAATAGCGACTCAGCGCGCCTTCATCATGTTCCTGATCGCCTGCCTCGCAATCCTGATGGGACGCGCCGTCATCACGATGCGAAATATCGCCCTCGCCGCGATCGCGATTCTGATGCTCTCGCCGGAAGCGCTCTTGTCGCCGGGCTTCCAAATGTCCTTCGCGGCGACCATCGCGATTGTTGCCGCCTTTGAAGCGATATCAAATAGAGGAATCTTTCAACTCTCCCAAGACGGCGCGCTTCCTCTGCCATTGCGGCGGATTTTTCTGGCTGTCGGGGCGCTTTTCCTGACAAGCGTTGCCGCATGGGCGGCGACAGGATGGTTCGCCGCGCATCATTTCCATCGCGTGGTCTTCCTGACATCCTTCGCGGCGAATATGGGGGCGCTGCCCATCTTCACGGTTTTCGTCATGCCGGCGGCGGCATTCGCCTTCGTTCTGATGCCGCTTGGCGCGGAAGGGCTGCCGCTCGCCGTGATGGGCGAAGCCCTAAGCGCGATCCTATGGATCGCGAAAAATCTAACCGAGACGCTCGGCAGAGCGTCAGCGCTCCCCGTCTTTCCCGCCGCGACTCTCCCGCTCGCGATTTTCGGGGGCTTATGGCTCTGCCTGTGGCGCGAGCGATGGCGCTATGCGGGCTGCGCGGCAATCGCGGCGGCGCTCGCGCTCGCCGCCTTTGGAAGAGAAAAACGCCCCGACATGATCGTCAGCGCGGACGGAAGAAATATCGCGATGCGCGCTCCAGACGGACTTCTCTACGCCCCATTGAGAAGCGCCTCCTACGCGGTTTCCGTTTGGCTGCGCCGAGACGGAGATCGCCGCGATCCTTCCGAGATCGTCTCGCGCCGATGGTTTCGCTGCGACAAAATCGGCTGCGTGAGTCAGATGCCGCATCTGCCGCGCGTTTTTCTGATCAAGCAGGTGAAGGGATCAGAGGCTTTATGCCGAGGGGCGAGGGTTTTGGTCTCGCGGCGCTATTTGAAGAGGCTCTCCTGCCCCTATGCCGATCTTGTTTTGGACAGGCGCCGATTGGCGAAGCACGGCGCGCACTCCGTTTGGTTTCATGGAGCGGGGATGGACGCCGCTTTCACGCCCTCCCGCGAGAAAGAGCGCCTGTGGAACAGAAGACAAGGCTCAGCGCGATAATCACGCGATCCTCTGATATTCGGCGATCAGATCGCCTTTGCGGAAGCCAGGGGTCGTTGTCGTGTGTTTGATCGCCAAAAGCTCGTAATCAATCCCTTCATAAAGAAGATCGCGGGCGCGGACAGTTTTTGGTTTCAACAGCATCCACTGTTTACGCCTCTCGCAATGCTTGGCGTCTGTCTCGCGGCGCGTATAGTCCTGCCACCCCTGACAGGGAACGGCGAAGTCAAAATCATTGTCAAAGACCTTTAAAGCCTCCCGCGTGTTGTTATATTGCCACATGTCAAAATCATCATGTTTGATCGGCGGCGGCGCGAAGAGTCTGCGATTTTTGTGGCGCGTTGGGGTTCGCGTCCAAATTTGAAACTCCGTATTGACGGCATAGACCTTTCCATTCGGACGGACGAAAGCCTCTCTCGCCAAAGGTTTCGCATGAATCCAACGCCAACTTTTAGGCAGTTGTTTATGGATAAAATGTTTGCGAAAAATCACAGGCACAATGAAAGCGATCGTGTCGGCGATTTCGGCGGCTTTCTGAAAGAATCGCACTGCCATCGCGCCGCGCTTTCCGAATGGCGGATTGCCGACAACGACAGCATCCGCGCTCCGACAGGGCAGAAGATCGCGCCATTGAAGAAAATCGCGGCGGAGAATATCGGCATGACGCGGATCCATATCCAAGCCTATTTTCCTTCCGTGGGGCAGAAGATCGTAAAAGGCCCCGTCCCCGGCGCTCGGCTCTACGAAGAAAGACGCGCCTCCGAGAAAATCCGTCTTGCGCCGGAAATCGCGCAGACAGTCTCGCGCGACCTCTTTCCGCGTGTAGAACTGATCCAGCATCAATATTGACGGAAGAGTCCGACCATTTTCCCTTGAATCTGCATCCTCTCTGGAGCGACAATCTGCGGCTCATAAGCGCGATTGGCGGGTTCCAGCGCCACGATTCCGCCTCGCTTGCGAAGACGTTTCAATGTCGCCTCGTGATTGTCAACCAGAGCGACAACAATATCGCCGCTCATCGCCGTTTCGGTTTTTTGTATTAGGACAGTGTCTCCGTTCAGAATGCCGGCGTCAATCATAGAATCGCCTTCCACCTCCAGAGCGAAATGCTCGCCGCCGCGAAACAGTTCTTGCGGAAGATAAAGTTTACGAGTCGGCTCTTGAAGCGCTTCAATCGGCGTTCCCGCCGCGATGCGCCCCATCACCTCCACCGGAAGCATCTCCGGCGCGGAGTCATCCAACTCAGGAAGCGCGACTCCGCGACCGCCCTTAATGACGCTCGGAATGAAATTCTCGCTCCCCGATCGCGGAAACGGCGTGGAGGAATCCGGCAAACGCAAAATCTCCAAAGCCCGCGCCCGATGCGGAAGACGGCGCAAGAAACCCCGCTCCTCAAGAGCGCGGATCAAACGATGAATCCCGGATTTGGAACGCAAACCCAAAGACGTCTTCATTTCCTCAAAAGACGGCGACACGCCCCCTTCTTGAAGGCGCTGGTGAATTAAAAGAAGCAGCTCTCTTTGTTTCGGTGTCAGCATAGCTATCTCCATTGCTTGTGTCGCGCGCGCCGCGCTTGTCTGGTTCTGATGCCGCTCCGAATCAGGAACAAAGCGACAACAAACGCGAATGTTCTACTTTAGTTCGCGGCGACAATCAAGCGCTTTTTGCTTCCTTCGCCAAGATGACGTAAAATGCGCGCGAAAGTTAAAATGAGGCGCTTCCATGATTTGGATAATCGCAGGATGCATCGCGGCTCTGTTGGGACTGCTCGTCTTCTTTATGACGGGCAGCCCGAGAACTGTCGCGCGATTTCTGGTCATCGGAGTCCGACCTTTTTTCATAACCCTGACCTGTCTTGCCGTGCTGGGCGGATTTTGGGGAGCGGCGCTGCCTCTTTATCTGATCACGATCGCGGTGATCTGGTTTGCCCCGTTGTCTGAACGTCCCGGCGATCGCGCCCGATACAGTCATCGCAGCTATCGCAGTCATCGGGCGGATCGGACGGATCGGGCGGAGCGGACGCATCGGACGCATGACGCGCCGCGGTCGCAGAATCAGCCCATGACTTTGGAGGAAGCGCGGCGCATTCTCAAAATATCGCCGACCGCCTCGCGCGAAGACATCAACGCCGCCTATAAGCGCTTGATGCGCGACATGCATCCCGACAAAGGCGGATCCAATAAAGACGCCGCCCGACTCAACGAAGCCCGAGACATTCTCTTCCGACACGTCTCAAGATAAGATAGCCTCGCCCCTGGCGCCAAAAATAAGGACACGCGCATGATTCACGCATCTCACGCTCCCATCGGAAGTTCCGTCATTGGCGGACGTCCGGACGTTTTGGAAAAAACTGCCGCCAAGACGAAAAAACCATCGCTCTATCGCGTTCTCCTCCTCAATGACGACTATACGCCGATGGAATTCGTCGTCTTCATTTTAGAGCGATTCTTCGGCAAGGGCAGAGAAGAAGCCACGCGCCTTATGCTTCAAGTCCATCAAAAGGGAATCGGCACTTGCGGAGTCTATGCGTTTGACATCGCCGAAACGAAGGTCGTCCAAGTCATGGACTGCGCGAAAGAGAACGAGCATCCCCTTCAATGCCGAATGGAAAAGGCTTGAGCGAATGGCGCGTCTGTCAGAATCTTTGGAAACCGCCCTGAACCGAGCCATGCGGCTCGCCCATGAGCGCCGCCATGCTTATGTCACGTTGGAGCATCTCCTTCTTTCCCTCGTGGAAGAGGAAAGCGCGGCGGAAGTCCTCCGCGCTTGCGGCGTGGATCTAAAACGTCTCCAAGAAAAACTCATGGCGCATATTGAAGAACTCGCCGACTCTCTCGCCGAAGAGAAAGACGAAACCGAGCCGCCGATTCTCACCTCCGGCTTCCAAAGGGTGTTGAAACGCGCCATCGCCCATGTCCAAGTTTCCGCGGGAGGCGAGGAAATCAAAGGCGCGAATGTGCTGGTCGCCCTCTTCTCTGAAAATGAGAGCCATGCGGTTCATTTTCTCGCCGAGCAGAATATGAACCGCTTTGACGCGGTCTCCTATATCAGCCACGGCGTCAGCAAAAGATCGGAAGCCGATGAGCTTATCGCGGGCGAAGAGATGGAAGTCGCCGATAAGAGCCAAGAGCAATCGGATAAAGCGCTCGCCGCTTTCTGCGTCAATCTCAATGAGAGGGCGGAGCAGGGGCGAATAGATCCGCTTGTCGGGCGCGATGCCGAAATCCAGCGCACGGTCCGAATTCTCGCGCGGCGCAATAAGAACAATCCCCTTTATGTCGGCGATTCGGGCGTTGGGAAAACCGCCATCGCCGAAGGTTTGGCAAGACGCATCACGCGCGGCGAAGTGCCGTCCGTCTTGAAAGAGGTCGTCATCTACGCGCTGGATATGGGCGCTCTCCTCGCAGGCACGCGCTATCGCGGAGATTTTGAGAAGCGTCTGAAAGCCGTCCTCGCCGCGCTGGAGCGAAAACCCCATGCCGTCCTCTTCATTGACGAAATCCACACGGTCATCGGCGCTGGCGCGGCGTCAGGCGGAACGCTGGACGCCTCCAACCTCCTCAAACCGTCTCTCCAAAACGGATCGCTCCGCTGCATTGGCGCGACAACCTATAAAGAATATCGGCAGCATTTTGAAAAAGATCGCGCTCTCACGAGACGGTTCCAAAAAATCGCCGTGGAAGAGCCGGGACTCGCCGAAACGATCCGCATTCTCAAAGGCTTGAAAAAGCACTTTGAGAAATTTCATGGGCTGCGCTACACCGCCTCAGCGCTTCGGGTCGCGGCGACTCTCTCGGCGCGGCATATGCACGATCGCAAAATGCCCGACAAAGCCATAGACGTCATTGACGAAGCCGGCGCGGCGCGAAAGTTGGAAGCCGGCGACAAAAAGACCGTCGGCGTCAAAGAGATTGAAGCCGTTGTCGCCTCTATGGCGAGAGTGCCGCCGAAAAGCGTCTCGCATGACGATGAGGAGCGGCTGCGCGATCTGCCGCAGACCCTCAAGCGAGTCGTCTATGGGCAGGACAAGGCGATAGAGGCGCTCTGCTCGGCTGTCCGAATGTCGCGCGCCGGCTTGCGCGAGGGCGGGAAGCCTGTCGGCTCCTATCTCTTCTCGGGACCAACAGGCGTCGGCAAGACGGAAGTCGCGCGGCAGCTCGCCAGCGCGATGGGCGTGGAAATCCTCCGTTTTGACATGTCCGAATATATGGAGCGCCATACGGTCTCGCGTCTCATTGGCGCGCCGCCGGGATATGTCGGCTTTGACCAGGGCGGACTTCTGACGGACGGCGTGGATCAGAATCCCCATTCCGTCCTCCTCTTGGACGAAATAGAGAAGGCGCATCCCGACATTTTCAACATCCTTCTCCAAATCATGGATTACGGAAAACTGACGGATCATAACGGACGCAAAACCGATTTCAGCAACGTCATCCTCATTATGACGACCAACGCCGGCGCCGAGGCTTTGGCGCGCGCGCCTCTTGGCTTCGCCCGCGAGGCGCGGCAGGGCGAGGATATGGAGGCGATTGAGCGAAGTTTCACGCCCGAATTCCGAAACCGTTTGGACGCGATTATTTCCTTCGCGCCTTTGTCGCCGGAGCATATTGGCAGAGTCGTGGAGAAGTTCATCTTTGAATTGGAGGCGCAGCTCGCCGAGCGCCATATCACCTTCTCGCTCACAGAGGAGGCTAACGCATGGCTCGCCGAGCGCGGATATGATCGCCGCATGGGCGCGAGACCCCTCGCGCGAGTCATTCAGGAGAATGTCAAAAAGCCTCTTGCCGAGGATATTTTGTTCGGGAAATTGAAACAGGGCGGAACGGTCAAAATATCGGTTCGCCCGGACGGCGAAGCCCTCGCCTTTGAGGTCATGGAAGCCGCGCCCCGCGCCGCGAATCGCAAAGGGCGGATCGCTCAAGAATAATCCCTCCCATGACCAACATCATCCTCCCCGATGGCGAAAGCCGCCATTTTGACGAATCCATCAACGGCTTCGCTTTCGCGCGAAGCCTCTCATCATCGCTCGCCAAACGCGCGGTCGCCGTCAAAATCAACGGCGCATTGAGAGACCTCTCCGCCGAAATCCCACAGAACGCCCGCGCCGAAATCATCACCGCCGACAGCCCCGAAGGGCTGGATATTCTCCGCCATGACGCGGCGCATGTCATGGCGGAAGCCGTCCAAGAACTCTTCCCCGACGCCCAAGTCACGATAGGGCCGGTCATTGAGAACGGCTTCTATTACGATTTCGCCCGCGAGGAATCGTTCCGTCCCGAAGACCTCCCCAAAATAGAAGCGCGCATGAAGGAAATCGTGGAGAGAGACGAGACGATCACCCGCGAAGTTTGGAAGCGCGAAGAGGCGATTCAATTTTTCCGCGAGAAGGGCGAAATCTATAAAGCCGAGATCATCGCCGCCATTCCCGAAGGCGAGCCAATCACGGTTTATCGTCAGGGCGAATGGCGCGATCTCTGTCGCGGGCCGCATTTGCCCTCCACCGGGAGACTCGGCAAGGCGTTCAAATTGATGCGAATCGCCGGCGCTTATTGGCGGGGCGATTCGAAAAATCCGATGCTGCAGCGAATTTACGGAACATGCTGGGCGGATCAAAAATCCCTCAAAAACTATCTCCTGATGCTGGAAGAAGCCGAGAAGCGCGATCATCGGAAAGTGGGACGCGCGATGGGTCTCTTTCACATTGAGGAATCCGCCCCTGGCGGCGTCTTTTGGCATCCGAAGGGCTGGCGGCTGATGCGACTCGTCTCCGACTTCCTCCGCGACAAGCAGGACGAGGCGGGCTATCAGGAAATCAACACGCCCGATCTGTTGGATCGCGCTTTGTGGGAGCGCTCCGGCCATTGGGAAAAATTCGCGCCCCATATGTATGTCAGCGAGACGCCGGACGAGCGTCTTTTCGCTCTCAAACCGATGAATTGCCCGGGCCATGTTCAGATTTTCAATCAGGGCATGAAGAGCTATCGCGATCTGCCGCTCCGCTTCAGCGAGTTCGGCAGGGTTCATCGCTATGAGCCGTCAGGCGCGCTGATGGGACTTCTCCGCGCCCGCCATTTCACGCAGGACGACGCTCATATTTTCTGCGCCGAAGAGCAGATTACGTCCGAATGCGTGGCGGTCACGAAACTGATCATGGACATCACCCGCGCTTTCGGCATGGAGAAGATTCGCGTCAAACTCGCCGACAGACCGGAAACCCGCATCGGCTCCGACCAGATTTGGGACAAAGCCGAAAAAGCCCTCGCCGAAGCCGCCGAAGCCGCCAAATTGGATTGCGAGCCTAATCCCGGCGAAGGCGCTTTCTACGGACCAAAACTGGAATTCGTCCTCCGAGACGCCATCGGACGCGATTGGCAATGCGGCACAGTCCAGCTGGATTTCAATCTGCCTGAGCGTCTTGGCGCGTCCTATATTGACAGGCAGGGGCGGAAGCGCGCGCCGGTCATGATTCACCGCGCGCTCTCTGGATCGCTGGAGCGCTTCCTCGCCATCCTGATTGAGCATTACGCAGGACGCCTCCCTTTATGGCTGGCGCCGGTGCAGGCGGTTGTCGCCCCCATCACCAACGCGCAGGATTCTTACGCCGCCGCTGTCCAAAAGGCGATGCGAAAGGCGGGGCTCCGCGTGGAGACCGATCTGAGATCGGAAAAAATTTCCTACAAAGTCCGCGACCATTCTCTTTCCAAAATTCCCTTTCTGATCGCGGTCGGCGCGCGCGAGGAAGAATCGGGGCAGATCGCTCTGCGCCCTCTCGGAGAAGACAAGAAGGGACAGAAAATCCTCTCCCTCCATGACGCCATCGCGCATTTGTCGGAATTGGCGAGGCGTCCCGATCTCCGTTAATAGCGCAGGATGAAGCCGGCGAAGCCTCCCGCCTCCTCTTCCACATTCTCGCCATCCACCGTGAAGACGCCGCCCAGCTGAAAGGCAAAGCGGGGCGTGATGTCATAAATGCCGAAAATCTGCATGACATGAGACGTGATCGGGCGCGTTGTCGCATCGGTCTCCTGCCCAAAGAGAAACTGCATGACCAATTGGAGAGAGGCGAGAGGCGATATGCCGGCAGTCTGCGTGATGGAGACGCGGTCAAAATGCCGATCGCGTTCGTCTATGGCGTAATGCGCCGCGCTTTCCCAGAAAGTCGGAAGGCCAAAAAGGAAGCCGCCTCGTCCCAGCGAGAAAGCGAAACGCGCCGTTATTCCGCTATCGGTGATGCGCTGCGGTCGGATTTGGGTCTCGGCGTAGCCCAGTCCGATCTCCCAAGAAGAGGCCCAAGACTCCTTCCGAAAGACTTTCCCGCGAAGCGCCGTTCCCAAGAGCCAGATTCGCTCCCGCTCCAGAACCCCGTTGACGCGCTCCCTTTCCGAAGAAATCCAAACTGAGCCGAGAAGGGCGAGACTCCGCGACAGACCGAGCTCCATATAGATATCCTGCGATTGTCTCGTGAAAGAGCCGAAGCGCCTCAACATCCCCCTTTCGTTGAAGCGGGCGGCGGCGCGGCTGTAATGGCTGCGCGCGATGATCTGCCCTTCGCCCGGCGCTGGAAGCCACGCGCCGGCGAAACAGGCCGCCGGGTTCGTCAAAAGGCAAAAGGCGCAGAGAAGAAAAGGAATCGCGGCGCGAGAAATGAAAATTAGGAGGCTCCGCGCAAAGAAATCCATTTTTCATAATAATCGCGGCTTTCGCGGTAGGGCTTGAAGCCGGCGACAGCGAAAAAGCAGGCGAGCGTCAGAATGATTGTCGGAACAATGACGAGCGAATAGCGCAGCATCGCGGCATCGCCAAAAACATAATCGGTGCAGAGCGCGATCAGCGTGGAGCCAAGCCCCAGCCCAAAGATATTGACGACAAAAAGCAAAACCGCCGAAGCGATGCCGCGCATTCGGTTCGGCATGATGTCCTGCAAGCCGGCGGCGGCGTTCCCCGTCAAGAGGGTCGCTGTCAAGGTTGATGGAATCAGGAAAAGAGTCGCGAGCCACGGATCGGGCATCAGAGGCGCGGCGATCGCGAAAGGAATGGAGGCGAGCGGGCATATCAGATGAACGCGCATTTTGCCGTCTCGGTAGCCCTTCGCCGTGAGCCAGTCGCCGATCCATCCGCCGGACGCTACCCCCAGAGAGCCGCAAATCAGAACGACAATCCCATAAATGACGCCCGCTTCGCCCGCCGTCCATCCGTAAGTTCGGATGTAGAAAGAGGGAATCCACGCGCCGGCGCCATAAGCCATTGTCGCGACCATCGCGTAGCTCATGTGATGACAGATGAGCGTTCTGCGATTGGCTTTCATATAGGCGTAGAGTTCGCTCCATGGGACAGCGTTTTCCAAATCCGCCTCGCTGACGCCGCTCCGTTTCGGCTCGCGGAGCGTCCAGACCCAGAGGGCGAGAGGAATCCCAGGAAGCCCGACCATCAGAAAGACGAGCTGCCAGTCATAAATCTCGCCGAAAAAGGGAAGAACGGGCGGCGCCATGGATGTCGCGATTTCCACCGCGATTCCGCCTATGATGAGCGCCAAGCCGGCCCCGACATAAATTCCCACGCTGTATATCCCAAGCGCGAAGCCCAATCGCTCAGGCTTGAAATAGTCGGAGATGATGGAATAGGCGGCGGGCGTCAGCGCCGCCTCCCCAACGCCGACCCCCATCCGATAGGCGAAGAGCTGCCAGTAATTCCGCGCGATGCCGCAAAGCGCCGTCATCAGACTCCAGAGAAAAACGCCGACCGAGATGATCGCCACGCGATTTTTCGTATCCACGAGACGTCCGATTGGAAGACCCATGAAGGTGTAGAAGATTCCGAAAGCGATTCCATAGAGGAGGCTCATCTTGGTGTCGCTGATTTTGAGATCTTCCTTCATCGGCTCCACGAGAAGCGTCAGAATCTGTCTGTCTATGAAGGAGAAGGTGTATGCTAGGACGAGCAAGCCCACGACATACCAAGCATAGGCGGCATTGCCGCGCGTGGTTTCGCTTCTCGGCGCTGCGATTTGAGACATGGGCGTTAGACTTTCTTTTTGAGTTTTTGGAGAATATGGCTGTCGGCGTTGAGTTCGGGGGCGGGGGCGGGGATCGGCAGGTTAAGATCCGGAAAGGCGACAGGCGCGGCGGGGCCCGGATACGCGCCATTGATTCCTTCGCGCTTGATCATCGCGCCTGACGCTTTTGTCTGCGGATCGGCGACAACTTCGGCGGGCGTCAGCACAGGGGCCCAAACGATGCCGGCTTTGTCAAGAATCGCGCCCCATTCATCGCGATCGCGCCGCGCGAAGGCTTCGTCCAGCAAAGAGACGAGTTTTTCGGCGTCCAGCATTCGGGCGCGGCGGCTTTGATAGTCGGGATTGTCGGCGAGATCGGCGCGCCCGATGACGCGGCAGATCGTCCCCCAGTCTGATCCTGCCGGTCGGGGGACGATGACGAGCCATTTTTTGTCTTTGGCGCGGAAATAATTGTTTTCCGGGAGGCGCGATTCTTTTCGCGTTTTTGTGGAGGCGACTCGTCCGTAAGCCATTTGGATCGCCATGTCGGAGCCGAGCGCGTATATCCCGGCGCGGAGGAGGGACGCCTCCACCAGACAGCCCGCGCCTTCGCGCTGACGGCGCAGCAGCGCGGCGAGGATTCCCGCCGTCAGGCTGACGCCCGTGATGTGATCGCCGACGGCGATGCGCGGCGGAGTCGGGTCTTCGCCTTTGCGCCCGGTGAGGCTGGTCATGCCTGTTCGCGCGAAGAAGCCGCTGACGTCAAAGCCTGGGAGGTCGGCGTCTGGGCCTGTCAAGCCGTATCCCGTCAGACTTGCATAGATGAGTTGGGGGAAGTCTTTTTTGATGGAAGCGTAGTCCAATCCGCGTGATTTCAGCGTGGAGGCGCGGAGATTGTTGACGAAGACGTCCGCCTCTTTCAGCAGAAGTTTCAGAGACGCGACATCCTCCGCCTTTTTCATATCCAAGGCGATGCTCTTCTTGCCCCGATTGTCCAAGTCAAAGACCGGATTGTCCGGAAACTCGTTGAGACTGCCCGAAGTTTGGAAAAACTGCCTGATCGGACAGCCTTCCGGCGGCTCAATTTTGATGACATCGGCGCCCCATTCCGCCATCAGCGCCGCCGCTGACGGCGCCGCCATATAGGTCGCCAATTCCACAACCCGAATGCCATTCAGAAGCATATGCCCCTCCTCCGTTTTCTCGGCGCGATGATGGGGATATTTCGCGCCCGCGTCAACTTCTCCCGCTTTAACGTCCAATGGCTCTTGCGTCCCAAACGCTCCAAGACTATCAATGAGAGACAATTCCGCTCTAATAAGAATCCGATCTATGAGAACGCGCCTTCTGATTCCAAGCCTCCTCGCCCTCGCGCTTCTTCCGGGATGCGCGACTCTCGTCTCGGAGCAGGGGCATAGAATCTCAAAAACCCAGCTGGACAAAGTCGTGATCGGCGTATCCTCGCGCGAAGACGTCTTCCGTTTGCTCGGCTCGCCGGGCGTTGTGTCTCTGCAAAAGGGCAATCTCTGGCTCTATATGTGGCGGCGGGTGGAAACGCGATTTTTCCTCGCCCCTAAAGAAACGGCGCGACAAGTGACCGTTTTCTCCTTTGACCAGAGCGGACGGGTCTCCAATATCAAGCGACTCAGCAGAAAAGACCGAAAACGGATCCGCTTCGCCAGCGCCGAAACCCCCGAAATCATACAAGGCTCGCAGCATTGGCTGGATCGCATCATCAACAATATCGGACGGGTTCTGCCGGGCGGAGTCGGCGGACTGCCTCCGAGCGAAGGCAATTAGCCCCAATAGGCAAGAGTCGCTATCAGAAGAAGCGCGACAATATTCGTGATTTTGATCATCGGATTGACGGCGGGGCCGCTCGTATCCTTATAAGGATCGCCCACCGTGTCGCCTGTGACAGCCGCTTTATGCGCTTCCGAGCCTTTTCCGCCAAGATTGCCGTCCTCTATATATTTCTTGGCGTTGTCCCACGCACCGCCGCCCGCCGTCATGGCGATCGCCAGAAACAACCCTGTCACAATCACCCCCATCAGCATCGCTCCTAAAGCCGAAAGCGCCGCCGACTTTCCGGAGAAAAGCAAAATCACGCCAAAAAGAACGATTGGCGACAAAACAGGCAAAAGCGCCGGAACCACCATTTGACGTATCGCCGCGCGAGTCAACAAATCCACGGCTTGAGAATAGTCGGGCTTCGCTGTCCCCTCCATGATTCTTCGGTTGCGAAACTGCCGCCGAACCTCTTCCACAATCGCGCCGCTCGCGCGGCCGACCGCCTTCATCCCCATAGAGCCGAAAAGAAAGGGCAGAAGACCCCCAATGAAAAGACCAATCACGACATAGGGACTCGACAAATCAAAATCCACCACGCGCGCGCCGCGAAACCACGTATAAACCTCCGCGCGGGTGGAAAAATAAGCCAGATCCTGCGTGTAAGCGGCGAAAAGAACAAGCGCCCCCAAACCCGCCGAGCCAATCGCATAGCCTTTCGTGACGGCTTTTGTCGTATTGCCGACAGCGTCCAGGGCGTCTGTCGTGTCGCGGACGCTGGAGGGCATGTCCGCCATCGCCGCGATTCCGCCGGCATTGTCCGTCACGGGGCCAAAAGAATCCAGCGCCACAATCATGCCCGCCAGGGCGAGCATCGCCGTCACGGCGATGGCGATTCCGAAAAGCCCGGCAAGACTGTAAGCGATCAAAATGCCAAAAGCGATCACCAGCGCGGGCGCGGCGGTTGATTCCATAGAAACCGCCAATCCCTGAATGATGTTTGTGGCATGGCCTGTTTTGGAAGCCTCGGCGATATTCTGAACGGGGCGGTAGCCCACGCCCGTGTAATATTCGGTGCTTAAGACGATCAGAGCCGTCACGACAAGCCCTGTAGCCGCGCACCAAAAAAGATCGCCGCCGGCGAAGCGCGCCCCGCCCGCGGCGTAATAATCGGTCAGACCGGGCATCAGCCACGTGATGAAGAGGATCAGCGGAAGGGATAAAAGCAATGTCGCGCCCAAACCCTTATAAAGAGCGCCCATAATGTTTCCAGACGCGCCAAGGCGGACGAAAAATATCCCAACGATGGACATCAAAAGACACGCCGCGCCCAATGCCAGAGGATAAGCCATCATCATGGGTGCATTCTCGGCGGAGAAGAAAACCGCCGCCAAAATCATAGTCGCCACCATAGTGACGATATAAGTCTCAAAAAGATCCGCCGCCATGCCGGCGCAATCGCCGACATTGTCGCCGACGGCGTCTGCGATTGTCGCTGGATTTCTAGGATCGTCCTCTGGAATGTCCTCTTCTATCTTGCCGACCAAATCGCCGCCGACATCCGCGCCCTTCGTGAAAATGCCTCCGCCCAGACGGGCGAAAATAGAAATCAGAGACGCCCCAAAGCCCAGAGCGATCAAGGGATTGACCACGCCCCGCGAGAATGGCTCATAGCCGGCAATATAAACGAGAAGCGCGTAATAGGCGGCGATCGCCGTCAGCGCCAAGCCAGCCACCAGCAAGCCCGTCACCGCGCCCGCCCGAAACGCCATGGAGAGACCGTCGGCAAGACTCCGCGAAGCCGCTTGCGCCGTGCGAACATTCGCGCGAACCGACACATGCATCCCGATATAGCCTGTCGCGCCCGACAGGCTGGCGCCGATCAGAAAGGCGAAAGCCGCCCAGCCGCCCAGCGCGATCCATACGAAGAGAAAAATCACGCCCCCGACCATCGCGACAGTTCTATATTGCCGTTTGAGATAAGAATTCGCGCCCTGCTGAATCGCGGCGGCGACCTCTTGCATTTTCTCGCTGCCGGGATCGGCTTTCAGAATCGTTGATCCCAAGAAAATGCCGTAAGCGGCGGCGGCGATGCCGCAAAGAAGCGAAAGCGCGATGGCGAGTCCGGCGCCCATATTCATCCCCCCATATCTCGCATGACTCTAGAGCGGCGAGACTGCCATATCGCAAGGCAAAGCGCAAAGAGTTTGTTGCGATGGGGATCAGAGGCGGTGCGAAAAGCCCTCCGAAAGGGGGCGGACGGGCTTGCCGTCCGAATCTATCGCCGCCGGGGAAAGGGAGGAGGATTCGCTTTTGGAAAGCGCGCGCCCAATCTTGACGAGAGGCGTGTTCGTCTGCCGCGCCGCCTTCATTAGTGATCTTTGACGCTTTTCGGGCGCGCTGATCAGCAGTTCGTAATCGTCGCCGGCGTTGAGCGCGAGGCGTTTCAGTCTTTTAACAGGCATGACGGCGCGGGCGGCGTCAGAAAGCGGAAGCGAATCGGCGAAAATCTCCGCCCCCACCCCGGAGGCGCGGCAGAGACGCTCCAAATCGGCGAGGAGTCCGTCCGACAGATCTATCGCGGCATGGGCGAAGCCCGCCGCCGCCAACCCCATCGCGATCCGAGGGCAGGGCAGGCGATAGCGCGCGATAAGAGGCTCTTTGCGGCAGGCGGGGATCTCGTCCCGATTCTCGCGGAGAAAATGAAGACCCAAAGCCGCGTCTCCCAGAGAGCCTGTGGCGTAGAGCGCGTCTCCTTCGCGCATCGCGCCGCGCGAGAGAATCCTGCCGTGCTTCGCTGTCCCAAAGACCGTGATTCCGAAAACCGCGCCGCCCGAAACCGCGATCGTATCGCCGCCAATCAGCGACAGGCGATGCGTCTTTTGCGCCTCCGCCAGGCCCTGCGCGCAGGCGCGCCTCTTTTCAACCGTCCAGCCCCGCCCCCACGCCGCCAAAAAAAGCCAGGCGCGAGGCTCCGCCCCCATCGCCGCCAAATCAGAAAGCGCCGCCAAAAGAATTTTCCCGCCCACCAAATGCGGCGGATCGTCTTTGAGAAAATGAACGCCTTCCGCGTAAGAATCGGCGCTGACGACATAAACCGACCCCGCAGGCGGCGGCGGCAAAAGCGCGGCGTCATCGGAAAGATTGCCCGCGCCCTTCATTCCCCGCGACAAGGGCGCCAAAACCTCTCTGATAAAGGCGAATTCCTCAGTCTCTCTAGCCACGCCGACCGTCGCGCGAGAGAGAGTCCAAAACGCCATTCACAAAGCCGGGAACAGGCGCGTTATAAAAAGCGTGCGTGATTCCCACATATTCATTGATTGCCGCTTTCACCGGAACATCCTCGCAGCGAAGAAGCTCATAGGAGGCGGCGAGCAAAATCGCATGAAGAGTCTTGTCCATGCGCGAGAGAGTCCAGCGCGGAGGAAAATGCCGCGAAAGAAAATCATCCAAAAAGGATTGATCCCGCAAAACGCCTGTCAGAACCCTCTCAAAATGATCCCAAACTTGCTTCGGAACTTCCATCTGTTCTTGAAATGCGCGACTCTCCTGAAACTGGCGCAGCAGCGCCTCATCGGGCAGAGGGGCGAGAGCGTTTTGGTAGATCGCCTGCACCAGCGCCAAACGCGCCACGCGCAGACGAGAGGCGCGATCGTCAAGATTCGGCTTCTCCTGCTTCACGGCGATCCTTCGCGAATGCGCGAGACGGCGTCCAGCATCTCCAGAGCCGCGCGCGCCGCCCAGCCTCCCTTATCGCCGCCCTTCGGATCGGCGCGGGCGGCGGCTTGATCCTTCCTGTCGCAGGTCAGAATCCCGTTCCCAATGACGAGTCCATAGCGGATGGACAAATCCATCAAGCCTCTCGCCGATTCTTGAGAGACAATCTCATAATGCGAAGTCTCGCCGCGTATGACGCAGCCCAGCGCGACAAAAGCGTCATAGCGATTTTTGTCGCGCTCATGAAGGCGGCGAATGAGAATTGGAATCTCCAGCGCTCCGGAAACCTCCACAAAATCCCACAGAGCGCCGCGCTTCTCAATTTCCGCGACAGCGCCTTCACGGAGCGCGGCGGATATGTCGGGATAATAGGGCGACTCCGCCAGCAAAAGACGATGGGACACCTATTTGGCTCGCCCGCCCACAATGGGTCTCTGCCCGGCGATCTCCAAACCATAGCCGCCCAAGCCGACCAGCGTGAAAGAGGAGTCGGTGAGCAGAATCATCTTGGATATGCCCAAATCCAAAAGAATCTGCGCCCCGGAGCCATATTCCACGAGCGGGCCTTCGTGATCGCTCTTGTCATGCTCTATATGGGCGGCTTCGTCCGGGTGAAGAAGGACGAGAACGCCGCGCCCTTCCTCGGCGATGAGTCTCATGGATTCGCGCAAAATGCGATGACGTCCGCCCGTCTCGCCAAGCATGTCCTCGGCGATATTGGCGACATGCATCCGCGTCAAGACCGGCGCGTCTCCTGAAATATC
This sequence comes from uncultured Alphaproteobacteria bacterium, assembly GCA_958296285.1. Taxonomy (GTDB): domain Bacteria; phylum Pseudomonadota; class Alphaproteobacteria; order JAPOUT01. The sequence goes on along the minus strand of OY282459.1, from coordinate 1,429,810 downwards.
GCCTTTGACGTAAGCCGCGTGGCGCGTGTGGTCTAGCAGGCTCTCATAGAGAATGGAGCGAAACGCGCCGCCATATTCGCTTTCCAAAACGCCTTCATCGGCGCGGCGTATCAGTTTGTCGTGGCGGCGGCGATAGGCGATCAGATCGGAAATTGCCCCAATCTTAAACCGATGTTTCTGCGCGAAGGCGATCAGATCGGGAAGACGCGCCATCGTGCCGTCTTCTTTCATGATCTCGCAAATGACGGCGGCGGGATAAAGACCGGCGAGACGCGCGATGTCTATGACCGCTTCGGTATGCCCGGCCCTTGTCAGAACGCCGCCCTCCCGCGAAACCACAGGAAAAACATGGCCGGGAGTCGCGATATCGCCGGCATGTTTGGAAGGATCAATCGCCACGGCGATGGTGCGCGCGCGATCATGCGCCGATATGCCTGTCGTCACGCCCTCCCGCGCCTCAATGGACACTGTGAAAGCCGTCCCAAAGCGCCGATGATTCCGCGGCGGCAGCAATTGCAAGCCCAACTCATCCACGCGCTCCTGAGTCAGCGACAGGCAGATCAGCCCCCGCGCATGGGTCGCCATGAAATTGATGATGTCCGGAGTCGCCTTGCTCGCCGGAATGATCAGATCGCCTTCATTCTCGCGATCTTCCGAATCCACGAGAATGAACATGCGACCGTTTCTCGCATCGTCTATCAGCTCTTCGGTTGGAGAGAGGAAGTCGTAATCCTCTTTGCTGTAGCGGCGGATGGGTATTGGATCGTTCATGGCGCGTCTCGGGCTTGGGTTTGGGCTTGCAGGAGGCGATCCAGATGGCGCGCCAGCAAATCCACCTCAAGATTGACTCGCGCCCCTTGCTTCAGATTATACCAGCTTGTGTGGCGGAATGTGTGCGGAATCACCAGAACGTCAAAATGCTTGCCATCCGCGCCATTGACCGTCAGCGAGATGCCGTCCAGGGCGACCGAGCCTTTCGGCGCGATGAAGCGCATAGAGTCTTCCGGCGCTTCCAAATAAACGCGATGGCTCTCGCCTTCTCGCGTGATGGCGCGGACAAGGCAGGTGCCGTCTATATGACCCGTCACGAAATGCCCGCCGAGCTCGTCTTCGGCGCGGAGCGGGCGCTCAAGATTGACAGGCGAGCCTTCCTCCCAATCGCCGATATTGGCGCGGGCAAGGGTTTCGGGAGACGCTTCCACCGCGAACCATGGGGTCGGAGAGGCGCCCTTTTCCGTGACCGTCATGCAGGGGCCGGAGCAGGCGACCGAAGCGCCGATCGCGATTGGCTCCGCGAAAGACGCGCCGATCTTAATTCGCGCCAGAGACGCGCTCTTCTCTATCGCCAGAACGCTGCCAACTTCGCTGATCAATCCCGTATACATCCGCTTACCCTGCCTGAGACGCCTCCTTGATTATATCAGCTTCCAGCATGACGTCTTCCCCGACCGCCAGCCGCGAAACGACACGCAGCCGCGAGCGCGGCACAGACTCCTCCAAAAACGCCACGGAAGACACGCCGTCCCCCCCAGTGATTGCCGCGCCGTGAAACCAAACGAGCCGATCCACCAAATCCGCCGACAAAAAAGACGCCGCCAAACGGCCTCCGCCCTCAAGAAGAAGGCGCGTGATTCCCTCTGCCGCCAAAGCCTTCGCCGCCGCCCGCATATCCATCACGCCCTTCTCGTCAGGCGGAACGTCCAGAATCCTGACGCCGCAATCCCGCAAAGCCGCGCGGCGCGCGCGATCCGCCTCAGGAAGGCACAGAAGACAAAGCGGCGGGCCATCTTTCGCGCTCCGCGCAAGCGCCGATGTCAAAGGCAGAGAAAGACGGCTGTCCGCGACAAGGCGCAGAGGCGAATCGTCCTCCAGCCCCGCGAGACGGGAGGTCAGATCAGGATCGTCAATCAGAGCCGTCCGCGCGCCGACAAGAATCGCGTCATGATCGCTCCGCAGGCGATGCGCCCATCTATGCGAATCCTCGCCGCTCATCTTGGCGCGCTCCCCTTCGCGCGGCGCGATTCTGCCGTCCAGCCCTGTCGCCATTTTCAGCGTGATCAGCGGGCGGCTATGACGAAGCCGCGTCAGAAACCCGGCATTGAGACGCGCCGCCTCCTCCGCCAAAAGCCCGATCTCCACGCCAATCCCCGCCTCGCGCAAACGCGCGAAGCCCCTGCCTTGAACGCGGGGATCGGGATCCTCCATCGCGCCAACGACCCGCGCGACTCCGCTCTCTATCAGAGCGTTGGCGCAGGGGGGCGTTTTGCCGTGATGCGCGCATGGCTCAAGCGTCACGTAAATTGTCGCGCCGCGAGGGTTTTCGCCCGCCGCCCTCGCGTGGCTGAGCGCTTCGGTTTCGGCATGGGGCGCGCCGCCGCGCCCCGTCCAGCCCCGCCCGACAATCCGCGCCGCGTCCCCTTCGCCGGCGACAAGAACGCATCCCACCGCGGGAGACGGCGAGACTCGCCCCAAGCCGCGCGCCGCCACCGCAAGCGCGCCGCGCATGAAAATCTCAGCTCTTTGATGACGGCTTGGGATCGTTCAACTCATCCACAGCGGTTTCAAAATCCTTCGCCTCGCGGAAATTCTTATAGACCGAAGCGAAGCGAATATAAGCGATATCGTCCAAATTGCGAAGCGCGTCCATGACGATCTGCCCAATCAGCTGCGCCGGGACATCGCTTTCGCCCATGCCCTCCAAACGGCGGACGATTCCGTTGATCATCTGCTCAACGCGGTCAGGATCCACGGGGCGCTTGCGAAGAGCCACCTGAATGGAGCGCGCCATCTTGTCGCGATCAAAGGGGGCGCGGCGTCCGTTTCTTTTGACGACCGTGAGTTCGCGCATCTGCACGCGCTCAAAAGTGGTGAAGCGGCCATTGCAGACAGGACAAAATCGCCGCCGCCGAATAGTCGTCTTGTCTTCGCTGGGGCGCGAATCCTTGACCTGCGTGTCGTCATGTCCGCAATAAGGACAGCGCATGGATCAAGCCGCCCGCCGCCCTCAGCCTCGCAGGGCTGTATAGATCGGAAAGCGCGCGCAGAGCGCCAAAACGCGCTCGCGGACAGAGGATTCCGCCGCGCTGTTGTCGTCAGCATGAAGGGCGAGCCCGTCCAAAACTTCGCCGATCAGTTTTCCCGTTTCGGCGAATTCGGCGACTCCGAAGCCTCGCGTCGTGCAGGCTGGCGAGCCAAGACGCAAGCCCGATGTGATTCGCGGAGGCTGCGGATCAAACGGAATCCCATTCTTGTTTGTCGTGATGTTCGCGCGCCCTAGGGTCTTTTCGGCGATGTCGCCGGTAAGGTTTTTCGGACGCAAATCCAAAAGGACAAGATGCGAATCCGTGCCGCCCGAAATGACGTCAAACCCTTCAGCCATCAGCGCCTCGCCCAAAGCCTTCGCGTTGGCGACTATCGCGCGGGCATAAGACCGAAAAGACGGCTTTAACGCCTCGCCCAAAGCCGCCGCTTTCGCGGCGATCACGTGCATCAGAGGTCCGCCTTGAAGACCGGGGAAGACCGCCGAGTTGATTTTCCTGCCAATTTCGGGATCGTTGGTCAGAATCATCCCGCCCCGCGGCCCGCGCAGAGTCTTATGGGTTGTCGTTGTGACGATATGGGCGTGCGGCAGAGGATCCGGAAAAACGCCTCCCGCCACCAAGCCGGCGAAATGCGCCATATCCACCAGCAAATAGGCTCCGACAGAATCGGCGACTTCGCGGAACGCCGCGAAATCTATCCGCCTTGGATAGGCGGAGCCGCCGGCGATTATCAGTTTCGGCTTATGCTTTTTGGCGAGAGCCAGAACTTCGTCCATATCTATCCGATGATCCTGTCGGCGGACGCCGTAATGCGCGGCGCGGAACCATTTGCCGGAAAGGTTTGGCGCCGCGCCATGGCTCAAATGCCCTCCCGAATCCAAACTCATCCCCATCACGGCATCGCCCGGTTGAATGAGCGCCGCCATCGCGCCCAAATTCGCCTGCGATCCCGAATGGGGCTGAACATTGACAAAGCCGCATCCGAACAGTTCTTTCGCCCGCTCTATCGCCAGCGTCTCGGCAATATCCACATATTCGCAGCCGCCATAATATCGGCGCGCGGGATATCCTTCGGCATATTTGTTTGTCAGAACCGAGCCTTGCGCCTCAAGAACCGCCGAAGAGACAATGTTCTCAGACGCGATCAGCTCCAAATGCCGCTGCTGCCGAGACAGTTCCTTCCGCAGGGCGTCGTGGAGTTCGCGGTCTCGCTGCGCGAGACTCGCCAAGAAAAACTCATCATCTTTCTCGCTCAAAGAGGCTGACGCGGTTTCGCTCACTTTCACTTTGTCCTCATGGCTTTGACCTGCGGTCAGATCGCCTATAGCATGATTCTCCGACTTAGGGCTAATTTTTCTCCCTATCCACAAGACGCCGCCGCGCGATCCATGGCATCATCTCCCGCAATTTCACGCCGACCGCCTCTATAGGATGCGCTTCATTTTTGGCGCGCATCGCCAAAAAGTTCTCCTGACGCTTCTGATTGCGATCGGTATTCTCGCGCATCCATTCCTTGGCGAAGTTGCCGCTCTGGATGTTGGCGAGGATCTCCTTCATCCGCTTGCGTGTCGCCTCATCCACGACTTTCGGCCCGCTGACATAAGCCCCATATTCCGCCGTGTTGGAAACCGAATAGAGCATGTTGGACAAGCCGCCCTCATAGATCAGATCCACGATCAGTTTCAGTTCATGCAGGCACTCAAAATACGCCATTTCAGGCGGATAGCCCGCCTCCACGAGAGTCTCATAAGCCGCATGAACGAGAGCATTGACGCCGCCGCATAGGATCGCCTGCTCGCCAAACAAATCGGTCTCGCATTCATCGCGGAACGTGGTCTCCAAAATGCCGGCGCGCCCGCCTCCCAAGCCTGACGCATATGCCAAGCCTAAAGATTTCGCCTCGCCGCTCGCATCCTGATGAATCGCCAAAAGACACGGCACGCCGCCAGACGCCTGATATTCGCTCCGCACAGTATGGCCCGGTCCCTTTGGCGCGACCATCACGACATCCAAATCCTCGCGCGGCGCGATCAGTTTGAAGTGGATGCTCAAACCATGCGCGAAAAACATCGCCGCGCCCTTCTTCAGACGATCCCGAATCTCCGCCTGATAAAGCGCCGGCTGAATCTCATCCGGCGTGACGACCATCAGAATGTCGGCGCGCGCCGCCGCCTCCCCGACAGAAAGCACAGGGAAGCCATCGCCTTTCGCTTTTTTCGCCGAAGCGGAGTTTTCGCGCAAGCCGATCGTGATGTCTTTGACGCCCGAATCGCGCAGATTCAGAGCATGGGCGTGTCCCTGACTGCCATAGCCGGCGATCGCGATGCTCTTGCCGGTGATTTTCGCCATATCGGCGTCTTTATCGTAATAGACTTTCATCATCCGCCCCCGATTTCTCTCAAGATTGAAGATTGAAGATTAAAGAGCCTCAGGCCCGCGCTTGATGGCGGCAACCCCGGTGCAGGCGATCTCCACAAGACCCACGCGGCGCATCAGCGATACGAAAGCGCCAATTTTGTCGGACGTCCCTGTCAGTTCAAAGACGAAGGATTCGGGAGTCGCGTCCAAGACGCGCGCGCGGAAAATATCGGCGAGGCGCATCGCCTCCAGCCTTTTCTCGCCCGTCCCCGCCACTTTGACGAGCGCCAGCTCGCGCTCCACCGAAGGACCTTCCAGCGTCAAATCCGCCACGCGATGCACAGGAATAAGACGCTCCAGCTGCGCTTTAATCTGCTCAATCACCTGAAGAGTCCCGCTCGTGACGATCGTGATTCGGGAAAGATGCGCCTCCTCATCCACCTCCGAGACCGTCAGACTCTCAATATTGTAGCCGCGCCCTGAAAACAGTCCGATCACCCGCGCCAAGACGCCCGGATCGTTATCCACCAAAACCGACACAGTGTGCGGAAACGCCTTCCCCTCTTTCACGACAAGCATTGCCATCAGACCATCGCCTTGCCTTGCTCGGAAGGCGAGACGGCGTCCTCATCTTCGGGCCCGAGGAGAATCTCATTATGCGCCGCGCCGGACGGAATCATCGGATAGCAATTCTCGGTCTGCTCCACCAGACATTCCAAAACGACAGGCCCGTCGGTGTCTATCATCTCTTGGATTTTGGCGTCCAGCTCGGCGGGCTTCTCGGCGCGGAGACCTTTGCAGCCGAAAGACTCGGCGAGTTTCGCGAAGTCCGGAAGCGCGTCCGAATAGGAATGGGAATAGCGCTCGCCATGCATCAATTCCTGCCACTGCCGAACCATTCCCATCCAGCGATTGTTGATGATGAAGAGTTTGATCGGCAATTTATGCTGAACCGCCGTGGAAAGTTCTTGGATCGTCATCATCACCGAAGCCTCGCCGGCGATGTCTATGACGAGTCCCTTCGGTCGCGCGACCTGAACGCCAATCGCCGCAGGCAAGCCGTAGCCCATCGTCCCAAGACCGCCTGACGTCATCCAGCGATAAGGCTCCTCAAAGCGATAATATTGCGCCGCCCACATCTGATGCTGTCCGACTTCGGTCGTGATATAGGCGTCCCGATCTTTCGTCAGTTCGTAAAGACGCTTGATCGCGTGCTGCGGCTTGATAGCCGCGCCGCCGCCTTTCTGCTTATAGGCGAAGCAGTCGCGCTTTTTCCATTGGGCGATCCGCGCGCGCCATTTCTGAAGGGCGGCGCTGTTGGTTTTGTGCGCGTGGGTTTTCCAGATGCGGATCATGTCTTCCAAGACATGGGCGCAGTCGCCGACAATCGCCTTATCCACCAGAATGTTCTTGTTGATGGATGAGGAATCTATATCCACATGGACTTTATAGGAATCAGGCGAGAAAGCGTCCAGCCTGCCTGTCACGCGATCGTCAAATCGCGCGCCGACACAGAGCATGAAGTCGCACTCATGCATCGCCATATTCGCTTCATAAGCGCCGTGCATTCCCAGCATGCCGAGCCAATGCTCGCCGGAGGCGGGATAAGCGCCCAGCCCCATCAGCGTGGAGGTGATCGGAAAGCCTGTCAGACGAACCAAATCCCGCAAGAGATGCGAGGCTTCAGGTCCTGAATTGATCACCCCGCCCCCGCTATAAATGATAGGCTTCTCGGCTTTCGCCGCTTGCAGAACGGCGTCCCGTATTTTCTCCATATCGCCCTTGACTTGCGGCTTGTAGCTCCGATGCCCGATGCGATTCGGACTCTGATAAGGCGCGGAGGCGATTTGGACGTCCTTCGGAATGTCAATGACGACAGGGCCCGGGCGGCCATGGGTCGCCACGTAAAAAGCCTCATGCATTGTGCGGGCGAGATCCTCGGTGGATTTGACGAGCCAATTGTGCTTCGTGCAGGAGCGCGTGATGCCGACTGTGTCCGCCTCCTGAAAGGCGTCATTGCCAATCAGATGAGTCGCCACCTGCCCTGATATGCAGATGAGAGGAATGGAATCCATCAGCGCGTCCGCGAGACCGGTGACGGCGTTGGTGGCGCCGGGGCCTGACGTCACGATCAGAACGCCGGGCTTTCCCGTTGTCCGCGCGTAGCCTTCGGCGGCATGCGCGCCGCCCTGCTCGTGGCGCACCAAAATATGGCGGATGTCCTTGCGCGAGAAAAGAGCGTCATAGATTGGCAAAACTGCGCCGCCCGGATAGCCGAACACGACTTCCACTTTTTGATCCACAAGCGCTTGCAAAACGATTTCCGCGCCGGTCATTGTTTTTTGCGGGCTGCTCATTTATCCGAGACCCCTTTCTGCTCCATGCGTTTGTTCTAGTGGCGCGCGCGCGCGCGGTCAAGGTTTGGCGGGGCGCTTTCGGTCTTAGCCCTGCCAAACCGCTTTGAGCGCTTTCACCAGATCGTCCATCGCCGCTTCGCTGTGCTTTGGAGACGGGGTGAAGCGCAGACGTTCTGTCCCGCGCGGCACAGTCGGATAGTTGATCGGCTGGACATAAATCCCATGCTCTTCCATCAGGCGATCGCTGATCGCTTTGCATCGGGCGGGATCGCCGACATGCACGGGAACAATATGACTCGCCGACTCCATCACAGGCAGCGAGGCGGCGCGCAATTTCTCGCGCAGGCGCTCCGCTCCGCGATGAAGAGCCTCGCGCTCCGCCGCGCTCGTCTTCAGATGGGCAATCGCCGCCAACGCCGCCGCCGCGATCGCCGGCGGCAGCGCCGTCGTGAAAATGAAGCCCGGCGCGTATGAGCGAATCGCATCCACCAGAGTCGCGGAAGAGGCGATATAGCCTCCTTGCGCGCCAAAAGCTTTCGCCAAAGTTCCTTGAACAATATCCACCTCGCCCATCACGCCGTCCTGCTCCGCCAAGCCGCCGCCGCGCGACCCGTAGAGACCCACCGCATGAACCTCGTCCAAATAGGTCAGAGCCTGATGCGTCTTGGCGAGGGCGCAAATCTCGGCGATTGGGGCGAAATCGCCGTCCATGGAATAGACCGATTCAAAGGCGATCAGTTTCGGAACGCCGACAGGCGAGGCTTCCAGCAATTCTCGCAAATGCGCCGTGTCATTGTGCCGCCATATATGTTTTTTCCGTCCGCCATGGCGAATGCCTTCAATCATGGAGGCGTGGTTCAGAGCGTCCGAAAAAATAAGACAGTTCGGCAAGAGATTTTGGAGAACGCTCAATGTCGCCTCATTCGCCGTATAGCCGGATGTGAAAAGAAGCGCCGCCTCCTTGCCATGCAAATCGGCGAGAGCCTCTTCCAAAGCAATATGATAATGATTCGTGCCGGAAATGTTGCGCGTGCCGCCCGATCCCGATCCTGCGGCGTCTATCGCGTCCCGCATGGCGGAGAGAACCTTCGGATGCTCGCCCATGCAGAGATAGTCGTTGGAGCACCACACCGTGACCTCCCGACCGGAATCCTGACGCCCCCGCCGCAAAACTCCTCGCGGAAAAGAGCCTCGCCGCCGCGTGATGTCCGCGAAAACCCGATACCGCCCTTCCTGATGAAGATCGGCGATGGTTTTTCTCAACAGCCCGTCGTAATCCATGACGTCTTTTGCCGTAGAATGAGACGCGAGTCTATCCTATATCAGAGAGGAGCGAGGGAGAAAAATCCATGGCGGGCGGACGATTCCCAAAAACGCGAATGCGGCGCTTGAGACAAAATCCTTGGGCGCGGCGATTGACCGCCGAAGCCCATCTGACGAGCGATGATCTCATTTGGCCCATCTTCCTGACAGAAAATGAGACGCGCGAGACAATCGCTTCCATGCCCGGCATAGAGCGCCTGACGATAGAAGACGCCGCGGACGCCGCTGTCCGCGCCGCCGAACTCGGAATTCCCGTCATTGCCCTCTTCCCCAACACGCCTTCCGAAAAGCGCGACTCGGAAGGATCGGAAGCTCTGAACCCCAACAATCTCGTCTGCCGCGCCATCCGCGCCATCAAAAGAGGCGGCGCCGAAATCGGGATCCTCTGCGATGTCGCCCTAGATCCCTACACGGATCACGGACATGACGGCATTATGGAGCGCGGCGAAATCCTCAATGACGAAACGATCAAGATTCTGATCGCCCAAGCGCTGACGCAAATTGAGGCGGGCTGCGACATCCTCGCCCCCTCCGACATGATGGACGGACGGATCGGACGAATCCGAAGGATTTTGGAAAAAGAAGGGCATAAAAACGCGCTGATCATGTCCTACGCGGCGAAATACGCCTCCGCCTTCTACGGACCTTTCCGCGAAGCGGTCGGCGCGAAAGATTTGCTCAAGGGCGACAAAAGAACCTACCAGATGAATCCCGCCAACTCCAACGAAGCTCTGCGCGAAGTGGCGATGGATATTGAAGAAGGGGCGGATATGGTCATGGTGAAGCCCGGCCTCCCCTATCTTGACGTGCTTCGCCGCGTCAAAGAGGTCTTCCAAATGCCGACCTTCGCCTATCAGGTTTCGGGGGAATATGCGATGCTTGTCGCCGCGAGCCAAAAGGGTTTTCTCTCCCATGACGAAGCGATGATGGAGAGCCTCCTCGCCTTCAAGCGCGCCGGCGCGGACGGAATCCTGACCTATTTCGCGCTGGAAGCCGCGAAACTCCTGCAGGATTCATAAAGCGATGACGCGCTTTGAGCTGGAATATCTGATAAGCCTCCGCAGCGACTCTGTCGTGGAGATGTTGAGCGTCATGGCAGGGCTGCAGATCGCGATCGTGGTCGCCATTTACTATCTGAAAGGCATCCGCGATCTCGCCATCCGCCACGCTCTTTTGGGTCTCTACACGCTGACGATGCTGCTGGCGGCAGGCAAAAGTTTCATGGATATGTCGGTCATCGGCGTTTATACGGCGGAGATTCTCGCGCTTTTTCCCGAAACGCATGAATCGAAGATCGGCGTCATGCGGCTTCCCGAATATACGAGGGAGTTTTTCATCGCCGGGTTCGGAGTTCTCTATATTCTCATGTGGAGCGGGACGGTCTATTTTCTCTATTTTCACCAATTCATCGCGCCCGCAGCAGAAGAATCGCCGAAACCGCGTCCGTTTCCGACAGAAGATTGAGGAGTTTGGCGAGGTCTCTGGCCGGCGCGTCCGCGTCCGCGGCGATGATGGGGGCGGCGGGGGCGGAGCCTCTTGACGCGGAGGGGTTTTGTCGCGCGGCCCATAGACTTGCCGCCTCCTCTAACGAGACGGCGCGCCCTTGATAATAGAGAGCGCCTTCCTTTGTCAGCGAAAAATGCTCGGTTTCGGCGCTTCTCCGTCCCTCGCCTCTGATCAGATCAAGCGGCGCTTGGGGCGGAGGCTCTATCCGTCCGGCGAGAATAAAAAACCCCAACAGCAAAAACACCAAATTCACAAGCGGCAGCGCGATATTCGGAAAAACGCCCCGCCGCGGCTCCGGAAGCCAATCTTTCATCGCTCGGACGCCTCAGTCGTGATCGCCGAGAACCCCGCCCCCTGCGCGATAAAAACCATGTCGGCGAGATCCTGCGCGACAGCCTCTTCGCCGATGACGATCCGAAGACCCGATTTCCTGACCTCTTCCGTTTGAGAGCGGAGCGCGTTTTTAAGCGCCGCCGCATCCATCTCCGCCCCCGCCAAGACAAAAATCCCCTTTCCGACAAGGCGAACCGTCAGCGCTTCCTCCAAAGCGGAGGAGTCGCGCGAAGGCGCGAGGCTCAGCTGGGCGAAGCGCTTGTCGGTGAAAGAGGTCGCCAGCATGAAAAAAATCACCAGCAGGAACACCACATCCGCCAGAGGCATCAGCCCTGTCGCCGCGAGACGTGAGAGGGCGCGCGCCTGCTCGCCCTGCCTCATTCGTCCTGAAGAGCGCGGAGCGCCCTCTCCCGCATATCCTGTCGCAGACCGGCGATGACGCTCTCAAACAGCGCGAGCGCCGCCAAGACAGGAACGGCGATGATCAAACCGGCGGCGGTCGTCAGAAGCGCCTCCCATATGCCTCCCGAAAGAAGCGCCGGATCGCTTGTCGCGCCCGCCTCTTCCAAATCTCGGAAGGCGCGGATCATGCCTGTCACCGTCCCCAGCAAGCCCAAAAGAGGGGAAAGGGCGGCGGTGGCTTCCAGCCATCGCATTCCGCTTTGGAGACGCGCCATTTCTCTCTCGGCGTGGATTTGGGCGACGGTCTCCAGCGCCTCGCCGATGACGCCTCTCTCGCGCGCCTCGGCGAGCGCCGCTCCCAGCCGCGCTGCCGGATTCTCGTCAGAAAAACGCGCCCGCCACAATTGCCATGTCTTGAGCATGATCACCGCCAGGGCGATCACCGAGAAAATCAGCAGCGCGTAAATGACCGCGCCGCCTCTATCCAAAAAGGACGCCAGATTCATTGCCGACTCGCCTCAGAGTTCATGATACGCCCCCCGATGAAAAAGGAGCGGCTGTCCGCCGCGCAGTTCAAAAGCGTGGACGCGCCCCATCATCACGACATGATCCCCCGCTTCCCAAGCCTCCTCGCGCGAGCAGGCGAAGGACGCCGCCGAATGCGATAAAAACGGAACGCGATGCGTCTTTTTATGATGCGGGAAGGCGAAGGCAAAGACTTCCTTTTCTGTCAGCGCGTGCTGTCCGGGGACGGCGCATCGCTCGGAGAGCGCCTGCTGCGCGCGGGTCAGGATATTGACGCCGAAGATCGGCGATTTTCGGAAAAAATCGTAATTTTCGGAATCCTCGCCGAGGCACCATAAGATTAGAGGCGGCGACAGCGAGACTGAAGTGAAGGAGTTCGCCGTCATGCCGATCGCTTCGTCATTTTCGCGCATGGCGGTGATGATGGCGACTCCTGTTGGGAAATGTCCTAGGGCGTCGCGGAAAGTTCTTTCGTCAAACGGCACATTGCCTCTCCTGCTGCCCTTTTCGGGGGTTCGCGCTTTTGGCGTGGGATCTCTTTGGTCTTATAGGGCGCTTTTCCGACAGGCGCTAGACCCTGCGAGAGAAGGAATTCCTATCGCTGACTCCACAGGGGGCGAAAGCGAGATGGTCGCGGCGCACACGGTCATTGACGGGATTCGTATCGCTGACTCCACAGGGGACGAAAGCTCAACAATCGGCGTTCCTCTATTATCCGACGGGATTCGTATCGCTGACTCCACAGGGGACGAAAGCTTTGTTCGGCGATGCTGCTCGCGTGTCTTGGGGATTCGTATCGCTGACTCCACAGGGGACGAAAGCCGGAATCTCTGACGATCTTCGGCGCTTCTAGGGATTCGTATCGCTGACTCCACAGGGGACGAAAGCCTCAAGCCCGCGATTGAGCCAATCTGCGTTGGGATTCGTATCGCTGACTCCACAGGGGACGAAAGCCTCTTTCACTTCCTTTGGGATTCTAGGTCTGGGATTCGTATCGCTGACTCCACAGGGGACGAAAGCTGCCGCTTTGTCCAATGCATAGACTTCATGGGGATTCGTATCGCTGACTCCACAGGGGACGAAAGCCGACTTCACACAACCCCCTGAGGAGTCAGAATACTTCGCGCTTCATCACGCACCGCGACAGCGAGGTTTAGGCTCGCCGCCGACTTACACGCGCTCCACGCGCCTTTCGCGCCCAACCCAGACGCAATCCTCGCCCCTTCACGAGCGAGATTTAGAGCGGCGTTGAAATCGCGATCAAGAGTCCTATGACAATGAGGACACGTCCAACGTTTCTCCGCTCCAAGATTCGGATTTTTCTTTCCGCAATGAAAGCAAATCTTGCTTGACGGAAAGAAGGTGTCCGCCACGAAAACAGGCACGCCCGCGATCTTGGCTTTATATTCCAAAAGCCTTCGCGTTTTGCCAAAAGCGGCGTTCAGAATCACGCGATTCATTCCTCGCTTTCGGCTGCCTTTGCCTTTGCGAGTCTGATTCTTCACCATCAAATTCTCAATGCAAACACCGTCCGCGACCGCGAGAATTTTGCCTGCGGTTTGATGAAGGAAAGCGTCTCTCTTGCGCGCGATTCTGTCATGCGTCCGCGCTATGAGGCGGCGCATCTTCCGCCAACGCCCGCTCCCCTTCTCGCGCCGAGCGAGAATGCGATTGCGCTTGCTGACAAGCCAACAAAGATTCTTCATCTGTGAGACGAGGTGCTTCTTGCCATTGGAAAGCGCGAGACAGTCGGCGTTCAGATCCACGCCGACAATCTCGCCTGATGCGTTGGGCTTCGTCTCTGGGATTTTATAAGAAACGCAGCCATACCAATTGCCATTCTTGGCGCGAAAGACTTTGATCTCGCTCGCAAGTTTGGCAGGCAGTTCGCGCCCCCGCCACCTCACCTTTCCGACTTTCGGAAGGCGGACAGTCTTGCCATTCCATTTCCCAAACTCCCTATAGATGATAGAGCAGGAGCGGTCTTTTTTATCCTTCACGCAAGGAAGGCGGTTCTTGGGATGCGTGAGGGCGCGATAGAGTTTGGCGATGACCCCGCGCTGCGCTTTGATTGGCATTTCCGCGTAATAAGCGTGGTCGGCTCGCAGTTCCGTCAGGCGAGAATTCATCTCCGCATCATTGAAAAACCCCTTGCCCACCTGATAGCGTTCCGTTCCTTCCATCACAAATTCATTCCATAGATGCTTGGAATGATCCGCATGGGAGAATAAGGCGCGCTCCTGCGCCTTTGTCGGATAGAGTCGCCTTTTGTTAGTCAATTCCATGAGACAATCCGAATCAAAATTGGGGTCATTATCATAGCATAAGCAGGGGCGTGGATTCAAGAATCACGCCAAGAATCACGCCTAGACCGCTCCCGCCAAGCGCCCTATCCTCAAATCATGGAAAATATCCTCAATATCGCCGCCCAATATCCATGGCAAATGTGGATCGTCTTCGCCACAATCCTTATCGCCATAACCCTCTTTATGATTGAGCGGATGCCTCTGGAACTGACCGCCCTCAGCGCGATCGTCTGGCTCATCATCTTTTTCCACTCATTCCCGCTCTCAGGCGAAGGCGAGAACCATCACCCCAGCGCCGCCTTCCTCCTCGCGGGCTTCGCGAACCCCGCCCTCATCTCTATCCTCGCGCTCCTCGTCATCGGACAAGGACTCTTCCAATCCGAAGCGCTGGAGAGACCGGCCAGAATCCTCGCCAAAATCGGACGAATCCACGCCCTCCTCGCTCTCATCATCACTCTGATCCTCGTCTTCGCCATCAGCGCCTTCCTCAACAATACGCCGGTGACCGTCACCTTCATCCCAATCCTCGCGGCTCTCGCAAGACAAAATCTCTCCGCCCCCCAAAAAACCATGATGCCTCTCAGTTTCGCCTGCATCCTCGGCGGAATGACGACCCTCATCGGCTCCTCCACGAATCTCCTCGCCGCCCAAAGCGCCGTGGAAGCAGGCGCCGACAGCATCCTTTTCTTCACGCCGACAATCCCCGCCCTGATGCTCGCCATCCCAGGACTCCTCTATGTCATGATCGTCATGCCCTATCTCCTGCCCAAAGACAGCGAAGACTTTGCCGAAACCAAGCGACAGAGATCGGGCGGCGGACGGCAATATGTCTCCTTCATTGAAATCACGCCGGGACACGGATTGATCCACGCCCGCGCCATCGCCGGACTCTTCCCCGCTATCCACGACATGTCGCCGCTTATGGTCAAGCGCGGCGAAGAAGCCCTCCTCCCGCCCTTTGAGGACATCGCCCTCAGGGCGGGCGATACGCTGATCGTATCCGCCTCGCGGCAGACTCTGACGACAGACCTCCAATCCGGACGCGACCTCTTCGGAATCAGCAAGGCGGAGCAGAACGAAAACGCCGCCGAAGAACTCGCCATCACCGAAGCGATTGTCGCCCCAGGATCCCGAATGATCGGCAGAAGCCTCTCGCAATTGGTCTTCCGATCCGAAACGGGCTTCATCGCGATGGGAATCCGCCGCCAAAGCCGAATGATCCGAAGCCAAATGCATAATATCCGTTTGGAGGCGGGAGACGTCCTCCTGCTCCTAGGCCCTCGCGCCGAGGCTAGAAAACTCGGGCAAACCCACGACCTCCTCCCGTTGGAATGGTCGGCGCCGGCGACAAAACCCGAAGGCGCTCTGAAAGCCGCGCTCATTTTCGCGGCGACAATCTTGGCTGTCGCCGCCAATCTTCTGCCGCTCGTGACGGCGACCCTGTTGGGCGCGACGGCGATGATCGCCTCGGGCATTCTGAACATTCGGCAGGCGGCGCGCTCCATTGATCGCCGGATCATTCTGCTTGTGGCGAGCGCGCTCAGCCTCTCCGCCGCGCTGGACGTCTCGGGCGGCGCGAACTTTTTGGCGCGCGCTGTCGTTGGCGCGACCCCTGACGCCGAGCCTGCGATCATTCTCAGCGCGCTTTTCTTGATCATCGCCATCATCACAAACGTTTTGAGCAATGCCGCCGCCGCCGTTCTTTTCACGCCTGTCGCTGTCAGCGCGGCTTTTGAATTGGGCGTTCATCCCGAAGCCTTCATTGTGACTGTGATTCTCGCCGCCAATTGCTCATTCGCCACGCCGATAGGGCATCAGGCGAATCTCCTCGTCATGGGGCCGGGCCGATACCGATTCCGCGATTATCTCAAAGCCGGCGGGCCGCTGATCCCTCTTCTGTGGCTTGTCTATATTTTTCTCATTCCCCGCTATTATGGCTTCTAGCGATGCGCCTATACTGGCTTGTCCAAGACATGGGGAGGCTCTGCCATGAAGAGGCGAAATTTTGTCGCGGGGATCTCGGCGGCGCTCGGCGGCGCGGCGCTGATGACGGCGCGCGCATCCGCCGCGACTCACAAGAAGCGCGAACTTCGCATGGTCACGACTTGGCCGAAAAACTTCCCCGGGCTCGGAACCTCCTCCGAGCGCTTCGCGCGCCGCGTGGAAAAAGCGACAGACGGCGCGTTGAAAATTAATGTTTTCGCGGCGGGCGAGCTTGTCCCCGCCTTCCAAGCCTTTGACGCGGTCTCGTCAGGCGCGGCGGACATCTATCACGGCGCGGAATATTATTGGCAGGGGAAGTCGCCCGCCTTCGTCTTTTTCACGGCCCTCCCCTTCGGCATGACCGCGATTGAGCATGCGGGATGGATACGGCATGGCGGCGGGCAGGCGCTTTGGGACAAACTCTCGGCGCGCTTCAATATCAAGCCCCATATTGTCGCCAACACCGGAACCCAAATGGGCGGATGGTTCCGAAACGAGCTGACAAGCCTCCGCGATTTGAGGGGTTTAAAGATTCGCATTCCGGGTCTAGGCGGCGAAGTCTATCGGCGTTTGGGGGCGTCTCCGGTGACTCTTCCGGGCGGCGAAATCTTTCCCAGTCTCCAAAGCGGAAAAGTGGACGCCGCCGAATGGATCGGGCCATGGAACGATCTCGCCTTTGGCTTTCACAGAATCGCCCGCCATTGCTACAGTCCGGGCTTTCATGAGCCGGGGGCGGCGCTCGCGCTCGGAGTCAATTTGGATGTTTGGCAGAGCCTTCCGCCTTCATGGCAGGCGATCATAGAAGCCGCCTGCGCCGCCGAGCATGTCGCCAGCTATGCCGAGTTCACCCATTACAACGCTCTCGCCATGAAAACGCTGCGCGAGCGCCATGATGTCCGCTTTCTCGCCTTCCCCGATGAGATTCTCTCCGCCTTTCGGACAAGCGCCGCGGAAGTCGTCAAAGAAGCCGCCGTCAAGAACGAAGAATTCGGCGAAATCCACGCCTCCTACAAAACAGAACTCGCGCGCGCGCGAGAATGGATGCGCCACGCCGAGCAGAGCATCATGAATGCGCGATAATCTTCTCCGTTTGGCAGAGACGCTTGACGCCGTCAGCCGCGCGGTCGGGCAGGCGGCGATTTGGATCGTCCTCGCCATGATGCTGACGCAAATCGCGATTGTCGGGCTTCTCTTTATTTTTTCGGAAGGGTCGCTTTGGCTGCAGGAATCCATTCTTTATATGCACGCCGCCTATATCGGGCTGCTGCTGGGCTACGCGCTTCTCCATGACGCCCATGTCCGCATAGACATTTTCTATCGCGAAGCCGGCGCCAAACGGAAGGCGCTCGTCAATGGTTTGGGGGCGATCTTCTTCCTGACGCCCTTCTGTCTTCTGATCGTTTGGACGTCTCTTCCCTATGTCGCCTTCTCATGGCAGATCGGGGAAGGCTCTCGTGAGGCAAGCGGAATCCAAGCGGTCTATCTCCTCAAGACGCTGATCCCGATCGCTGGAATTCTTCTGGGGGCGCAGGGAATTGCTATGGCGGCGCGCGCCGCGATTTCGCTCTCGCCCGCCCCCGCCCCCGCTCCTGCTCCGCGCGAGAATCCTTGAGCGTCTGATGGGGGGATATGCCGCCCTTTTGATGTTTCTCTCCGTCTGCCTGCTGCTGTTGGCGGGCTTCCCCGCCGCCTTCACGCTAGCCGGGACGGCGCTCCTTTTCGCGCTCGGGGCGTCGGCGCTCGGCGCTCTGGATCTCGGACTTTTAAACCTCCTGCCGCAGCGCATTTTTGGAATCCTGACCAATGAAACGCTGATCGTTGTCCCGCTCTTCATCCTGATGGGTCTGATATTAGAGCGCTCCAAAATCGCCGAAGACCTCTTGGACGCCATGACGAGACTCTTTCGCGGACTGCCCGGAGGGCTTGCGCTCTCGGCGACTCTCGTCAGCACGCTTCTCGCCGCTTCCACGGGGATTGTCGGCGCGACAGTTGTGACGCTCGGCCTCTTATGCCTCCCAATCATGCTCAAGCGCGATTACGATCCCGCTCTCGCTTCAGGCTCCATCGCCTCGGCGGGAACATTGGGCATCATCATTCCGCCCTCCATCATGCTGATTCTCTTGGCGGAGGTTCTCTCCAGCGCCTATCAGAACGTTCAGATAGAGAAGGGCGTTTTCGCGCTGGACACGCTTTCTGTCGGCGATCTTTTCGCCGGAGCGCTGCTGCCGGGGTTTTTGATCTCGGCGCTCTATATGTTCTACCAGCTGGGCTTCGCCTTGATGAATCCGTCTGCCGCGCCGCCGCCAAAAGACTCTTCCGCCGAAAAGAAACCTCTCGCGCTTGGACATCTCATCCGCGTTTTCATCACGCCGATTCTGCTGATTCTGTCGGTGCTGGGGTCTATTCTTCTGGGCGTGGCGACCCCGACCGAAGCGGCGAGTCTCGGCGCCGGCGGCGCGCTTCTGATCGCTGTCTCCCGACAGAAAGACGGCGCCGCGCTCGCCTATGCGAGCGCTCTCCTCCTCCTTTTTCTCCTGACGGCGAAGATTTTTTTTGAGCCGCAGCTGGATTTTTTCGCGCAGCCCTTTTTCCCCGCTTTTCTGTCCTTTTTGACAATCCTGGCGGCGCTGCTCTTTATCCTCTGCCTCGCCGCTTCGCTTTATCTCCTGCATCGCGCGAGACTCTTGCGTGGAATTTTAGACTCCACAGGACGCATCACGGCGATGGTCTTCGGCATTCTGCTCGCGGCGACTCTCTTCAGCCTCGTTTTTCGCGGGCTAGGGGGAGACGAGATGGCGCGCGATCTCCTCGCCGATTTGCCGGGCGGAACCGTGACCGCCTTCCTCGCGGTGATGCTCGCGATGTTTCTGCTGGGCTTCGTTCTGGATTTCTTGGAGATCACCTTTATTGTCGTGCCTGTCGTCGCGCCGATTCTGCTGGCGATGGACATCCATCCGATTTGGCTGGGCGTGATGATGGCGATCAACCTTCAGACCTCCTTTCTGACGCCGCCCTTCGGCTTCGCGCTTTTTTATCTTCGGGGAGTCGCGCCGCCCGAAATTTCCACCTCCACGATCTATCGCGGCGTCATGCCCTTTGTCGGACTGCAGATTTTGGCGCTGATTCTTGTCGGACTCTTTCCTGAGACGGCGACCTTCCTCCCCGATTTCCTCAAAGAGATGCGCTGACATAATGCCGCGCCTGCATCCCCTTCTCGCCTCCACGCTTCTGATGATCGCGCTGATCGGCGGCGCGGCGCTGCTCGGCGAGCGGCTTCTGCCTCCCGCGCCGATAGAGATTCATATCCGCGCGCCGGAAAGAATCGCTCTCGCTCTCGGCAGCGACAGAACCGCGATTCCTCTGATGGTGGAATTGCGGAATCCGTCTTCGCGCAGACGGGTCTTGCGGGCGGAGTCCGACTGTCTCGTGGAATGGCTGATCCTCTCCGCGGCAGGACGGCTGATAGAAGCGAGCGGCGGGGAAAAATCCTGCCCGCGAGTCTCGCGGACTCGCGCGCTTGAGCCTTACGCGAAAGAGTCCGAGAAAACCGAGATTCTCGTCCGGAATGAAAGGGTCAAACGAGGCGAAACCTATTCGCTTCAACTGCGCTTTTGGAGCGTCAAAGGCGAGACGAGTCTGCGCTTCTGAATTTCTCAACAAGACGAAGGCGCGCAGGCGGGAGCGTCCTGCCATAAGGCGCATAGACATCGGCGAGAAGGCGGCTGCCGAGAGCGTCCAAAGCGGCGAGACTCTTCCGCATATCGTCCTCGCGGCTTCCGTCATGGATGATTCTCGCCGCGGCGGTTTCGGGCGGGACGCCGTAGCCCAGTTCGCGGAGCAGCGTATTCTCAAAGGAGACCAGCGCCGCGGCGGCGCTCATTGGCGAAGCGAGGCGACTTAAACTCTCGCCGAAACTCTGAAAAAGGCTTGGCGAAGCGGCGCGATCAGGGAGAGCGCCGGCAAGCGCCGCCAGACAATCCAGCGCCAACAAAGCCAGCGCATTGTCCATCAGACGCGCCGCATGGGCTTCCTCCATCTCCACCATATACAAGCCCAAATGCTCTTCCAGCCGCGCCTTCCAGAGAACCGAGACGCGATTGCCTCGCTCCAAAACGCCGCGCATTCTCTTGGCGGTCGCGCCGCGAACCCAGCCCGCATGGCGTCCATGGCGCTCGGTCAGGAGCGTCAGAACGGCATGGCTTTCGCCATGCCGCCGCGCCGACAAAACATAGCCGCTATCGCGCCATTCCATGCGGCGTATTCGCTCCGCGCTTCTTTCGGACGCGCACAGTCAGATTGAGATGAACAGGGCGGGCGAAAAGTTCCCGCATCTCCGCCCGCGCCGCTTCGCCGATGGCGCGGAGCGTTCTGCCGCCTTTCCCGATCGCCAAAATTTTATGGCTTTCGCGGCGCAGCCGAATGGTCTGTTTGAGAGCGAGGCTTCCGTCAGGGCGCTCTTCCCAAAGATCGGTCTCAACGACGGTTTGATAAGGGATTTCGTCATGGAGGCGAAGATAAAGTTTCTCGCGCGTGATCTCGGCGGCGAGCGCCTCGCGCGGCATTTCCTCTTCCATGGCGAGAGAAGCGCCCCTGCTCTTCAGCGCCGACAGATGCGCCAAGAGATCGCCGACTCCGTCCCCTGTCTTCGCCGAGAGCATGAAAAGCGCGCCTCCCGACCCCATGACGCATGACGACCACCGCGCCGCCATCGCCAAAAGCGATTGTCTCGGCACAAGGTCAATCTTATTCAGGACGATCAGAACGGGCAGAGACGCCGCGCGAAGCGCCTCTTCCAAAGGCTTGTCGGCGGGGGCGTTTTTCCGCGCCGCGTCTATGACGACAAGAAGCGCGTCCGCATCCAAGCCCATGCCGACCGCGCGCTCGGCGCTGGAAGCGTATTTGCCGGCGCGGGAATTTATGCCCGGCGTATCGGAGACAATCACGCGCCGCCCGTCATGCTCCAACACGCCTAGAATGGGGGCGCGAGTCGTCTGCGCCTTATGGGTCGCGATGGAAATCTTGCGCCCCGCCATCTTGTTCAGCAGCGTGGATTTCCCGGAATTCGGAAAGCCCAAAAGAGCCGCGCGAACCGATCTCATGCGCCCTCCTCTTTCATCTTTCTCAGGAGCGCGCCTGCCGCCTCCTGCTCCGCCGCCCGCTTGGAAAGGCCTATCCCTGACGCGCTCCCCATTCCCTTGACGAAAACCTCCACCCTGAATTCAGGCGCGTGCCGAGGTCCGCGCGGCTTATGGAATTTGTAAATCGGCAGCGCGCCGTCCGCCTGTTGAGACGCCTCCTGCAAGAGACTTTTCGCGTCCCGCGGCTCTCCCTGCGAGGCGCGGAGAAAAAGAGGACGCCAGAAATTCAAAATAAAACGCCGCGCCGCTTCCAACCCGCCATCTTGGTAAAGGGCGGCGATCAGAGCCTCGCAGGCGTCGGCGCATTGAGAGGGGCCGATAAGGTTTCCGCCATTATCCAAACAGTCGGCGAGTTGGATCGCGTCCGCCGTCTCTTTCAGCGAATCCCGCCCGACAAGCATGTTTAGACGCGCCGCCATGTCGCCGACCGAAAGATTCTCGTCAGAGGCGAAAAGCGCCTCCGCCACGACAAGACCCAGCACCCTGTCGCCAAGAAACTCCAGCCTCTGATTGTCTTTCTCCGCCGAGGCGCGAGAGAGTCGCGCCCCCGAAAGAAAACAGGCCTCGGCGAGGAGCGTCTCGTCTTGGAAGCGATAGTGGATGCGCTTTTGGAGCGCGGCGCGTTTTTCGTGCCATGCGCTCATCCGCCGTGAATCCTTTGCCCTGACCGCCGCCAGCGAATCGCGCTCGGCCAGCCCCAAGGCGCGAGCCATCGCGCCTTCGGCCCGACCGATATGTAAATCCTGGACGCCCGACCAACGATATTCGCGGCAGGAATAAAACCGACAGCCGATTGGACGCGGCTATCCACAGAATTGTCGCGATTGTCGCCCATGACGAAAAGATGATTCTCAGGCACCAAGAAAAGCCGAGTCGTATCGCCGGCGCTGTTCGGGCGAACGTCCAGAATCTCATAAGCCGCGCCGTCAGGAAGACGCTCGCGATAACGCGAAGCGCCGGCGATTCTCTCGCGCCGCGCGGCGACTCCGTTAATATGAAGAATGCCGCCCAGCATCTGAACCCGATCGCCGGGCAGACCGATCACGCGCTTGATATAATCCACGCTGTCATCGGCGGGCAGACGGAAAACGATCACATCGCCCCGATTGGGGAGGGAGGCGAAAATCCGTCCGCTTGGCGCGAGCCGATAAAAAAAAGACGGCAGAGCGTAGCGCGAATAGCCATAGGCATATTTCGCGACAAAAAGATGATCCCCGACCAGCAAAGTCGGCAGCATGGAGCTGGACGGAATGCTGAAGGGCTGAAAGACAAATGTCCGAATCATAAGCGCCGCGATCAGCGCCCAAAGAAAGGGCGCCGCCATATGGCGGAATCTTCGGAGGAAAGGCGACTCGTCAGTTTGAGCGCTCTTCATGGCGCGCCTCGCTCGGTTTGGGCGGTCGCCTCTGCCGAAATGACGACAAAAGCCTGCGCGAGAGGAGGCTCATCGGTGATGGTCAGCGCCAGCGAAACGTTCATCCCCGCAGGCGTGATCGCGCGAAGCCTCCGCGCCGCGCCTTCGCGGAGAACGAGATCAGGGCGACCGGATCGCGCATTGACGACTCCGATGGATCGCAAAAAAACCCCCTGCCGAAACCCTGTGCCAAGAGCCTTGGCGCAAGCCTCTTTGGCGGCGAAGCGTTTCGCGTAGGATTCGGCGCGGCGCATCCGACCTTCCGAGCGCCGCCGCTCTTCTTCCGTGAAAACCCGTGCTAGAAAGCGATCGCCAAAGCGATCCAAAAGCCGCGCGATGCGTCTGCTATCCACAATGTCGCTCCCGATTCCCAAAATCATCGGGCGGCTCCTGCTTCCGCGCCAGAGGCAATGGCGCGTCTCATGCGCCGAACCGCCTCCTCCATTCCGAAAATCAGCGCCGCGCCGATAAGAAAATGTCCGATATTCAACTCGCGCAAATGCGGCAGAGACGCCGCCAACCGCGCCGTCTCAAAATCCAAACCATGACCGGCATGAACCTCCAAGCCCATCTGATGCGCCCGCGCGGCGCATTTCCGCAAAAGGGCGATTTCTTTCTCCCGCGCTTTTCCTTCTGCCGCGCATAAAGGCCCCGTGTGAAACTCCACCGAATCCGCGCCGGCGCGGGAGGCGGATTCCGTCTGCGCCTCGTCGGGGTCTATGAAAAACGAAACCTCTATCCCAGAATCCCGAAGTTTCCCGGCGCAAAATGCCAGACGCTCTTCATGCCCCGCCACATCCAAACCGCCTTCGGTCGTTAACTCCTCGCGCTTTTCGGGAACCATCATCGCGCTTTTCGGCTTATGGGCGCAGGCGAAGGCGAGCATCTCGTCTGTCGGCGCCATTTCAAAGTTGAGCGGCAAGCCTGTCTTCTCCTTCAGACGCGCGATGTCGGCGTCTTGGATGTGGCGTCTGTCCTCGCGCAGATGCGCCGTGATCCGATCCGCCCCGCCCCGCGCCGCCGCGAGCGCCACCTCCACAGGATCAGGACGCCTCCCGCCTCTGGCATTCCGCAGAGTCGCGGCGTGATCCACATTGACGCCGAGCCTTATCGCTGTCGCCGCGGCGCTCATTCCCATCTTATCCCGCGTTTCCTCTGATAAGCCCCAACCGCCGAATAGACGGGAATATAGAAAAAAGGCGCGGACGCCAAGCCGATAGGCAGCGATCCTATCAGCATCGGCAGAAAGACATGCCACAGATTGCCCTTCGCGTAATCCCAAAAGGCGGGGAGGGTCAGATCGGGGGGCAGATCGGCAAGCCCGCCGCCGCCTGTCATCAGCGCGCCGGTCTGATAGACCGCCCACCAAATAAAGGGAAAGGTGAAGGGATTGCCGACAAATGTCCCCAAAGCCGAAGCCAAAATGTTCCCGCCCACGACCCAGCTGATCATCGCCGCTATCAGAAAATGGAAGCCGACAAAAGGCGTGAAGGAGACGAAAGCGCCGACAGAAAAACCGAGAGCGATCGCGTGAGGCGTCCCGCGCATCCGAAGAAGACGCCGCCACAGATAGCGCGTCTGCCGCGCGATCGACATGACGCGCGCGCGTCTCTTTTCGCGCCTGTCGGGGGGTCTTGGGTCTTCGGAAGCCATGGGAGAAATGGGGGCTCGCGCCGTCAGCGCCTCTCGCGCCGCGCCTCAAGAACGACCGAAAGCCCCTCCAGCGCCGAAAGAAGCCGATTCAAATGCTTTAAATCATGGACTTCTATGTCCAGATGAAGCGTGAAACAATCCGGATCGCGGTGGAGAAGCTGAAGCGCGATGATGTTGCAGTCATAATCGGCGATCAGCGCCGTCACCATCGCCAGCGACCCAACCTCATGGGAGAGTTGCAAAGCGATGCGGCTCGGATAAAAACGGCGCGGACTGGCGTCCGTCTCCCAAGCCAAATCCACCCAGCGATCAGGCTCGCCGTCAAAAGCCCCGAGAGCCGCCGAATCAATCGGATAAACGACAAGCCCCCGACCAGAAGTCTGAATCCCGACAATCCGCTCCCCTGGAAGAGGAAAACTGTCCGGCGCGAACTGAATCGCCGTCCCGGAAGCCGCCCCCAGAATCGGAACGGCGCTCTTGTCGCGCAGCACAGGACGCCGCCGCGCCTTCTCCGCGGCGCGAGGATAGACGGCTTTCAGAACAGCCTCCCAGCCCATTTCGCCTCTGCCGACCTGCAGAAAAATCTCTTCCAGCGAATTTTTCTCCAAAACGCCCAGCGCGCGCTCCAAGATTTTGTCGCCGATTCGGCGTCCGGCGGCGCGGAATTTGTTCCACAGAATGTCGCGCCCCAAACGAATCTCGCTCGCCTTCTTCTTCTGCCGAACCGCGCGCCGAATGGCGGAGCGCGCCTTGCCCGTCACGGCCATCGATTCCCACGCCGCGGACGGCTCTTGCGCGTCCGAGCGCAAAATCTCCACCTCATCGCCCGTTCCGAGCCGCTCGCGCAGAGGGCGCGGACGACCATTGATTTTCGCCCCGACGCAACTGTCGCCGATCTCGGTATGGACGGCATAGGCGAAGTCAATCGGCGTGCTGCCGCGAGGAAGAACGATCAAATCGCCCTTCACCGTGAAGCAAAAGACTTGATCGCTGAACATTTCCAGTTTCGTATGCTCTAGAAATTCCTGCGGCGTGTCGCCATGCTCCAGCATTCCGACAACGCGCCTTATCCACGCGAAGGGCTCGGCAAGAGGCTCGCCGCCAAAATGGCAGCCGCCCTCCTTATAAGACCAATGCGCGGCGATCCCATGCTCGGCGATCTCGTGCATGTCCTCGGTCCGAATCTGCAACTCTATGCGCTGCTGCTCGGGGCCGACGACCGTCGTATGCAGAGAGCGATAGCCGTTCCTCTTCGGCGTGGAAATATAATCCTTAAAACGGCCGGGCACGGTCTTCCATGTCGTATGGACGATCCCCAAAGCCGAATAGCAATCTTCCACAGAGCGCATGATTGCCCGAAAGCCGATCAAATCCGAAAGCTGTTCTAGGGCGATCTGTCTGTTTTCCATCTTGCGCCAGATCGCGTAAGGGCGCTTGGCTCTGCTCGTGACAGTCGCCGACAAATTCCGTTCAGAAAATTTCTGCCGCAAACTCTTCTCAATCCGCTTCAGAACCATCAATTTGGTCTGCCGCGTCTTGTCAAGACGCCGCGTCAGAGTCTCCCGCGCCTCGGGGTTCAAATATCGGAAGGCGAGATCTTCCAACTCCTCGCGCATTTCCTGCATGCCAATCCGCCCGGCAAGAGGCGCGTAGATCTCCATCGTCTCCTGAGCGATGCGCCGCCGCTTCTCCCCGTCCGACAAAAAGGACAGAGTCCGCATATTGTGAAGCCGATCCGCGAGTTTCACCAAAAGAACGCGAACGTCATCGGCGGTCGCCATCAGAAGTTTGCGGAAATTTTCCGCCTGCCGCGTCTCTTCCGAAGACATGTCCAAGCGGGAAAGTTTTGTCACGCCATCCACGAGCCGCGCGACCTCGCCGCCAAAAGAGACGCGCAGTTCCTCATAGGTGGCGCCTGTATCCTCAATCGTGTCGTGAAGGAGACCTGTCGCGATTGTCGCGGCGTCCAGTTTCAGAGCCGCCAAAATCCCGGCAACCTCTAACGGGTGCGAAAAATACGGATCTCCAGAAGCCCGTTTCTGCGAACCATGCGCCCGAGTGGCATAACGATAAGCGCGATGAAGAAGCGCCTCATCGGCGCGAGGATCATAAGCGCAAACCTTGTCCACCAACTCATAGGGACGCATCATGCTTCATACCCGGCGGGGCAACGCATCCAAATGCCGTCAGCTTCGCGGCGCGTCCCGCTTTTCGTTTGAATCCTCGGCAGAAGGGGGCTGCATCTGCCGCAAAATCTCCTCATCGCCCAACCCGGACGGGATGGAAGGCCGCGGCGACAATTTCTCGCTCTCATCGCCCTCCATAAGCGGCGAAGACTCTGATGCCACAGGCTGCGCCGATAAAAATTGCTGAATCACGCTCTCGCGCATTTCTTCTTGATCCACCTTGTCTTCGGCAATCTCACGAAGCGCCACGACTGTGTTTTTGTCGCGATCGCGCTCCACGCGGAGCGGCATCCCGGACGATATCTGCCGCGCGCGCTGAACCGCCGCCAGAATCAGCGCGAAGCGATTCGGGATTCTTTCAATGCAGTCTTCTACTGTGACTCGCGCCATGACAGTCTCGCCTTCTGGAGAAAACCAAACTTATCCCATCGGGGCGCGAAAAGCAAGCCTTTTGCGAATTTCTGGGCTTGCCCTTGAGGGGTTTGACGCGCGACATGTCCCGCAAAGTCTCGGAGCGCCCCAAAAGACGACCAATCGGCGCGCCGGTCCGAACATCGCGCCAAAAAGGCGAAAGATCCGAAAGCGGCAGCAAAACAAAAAGACGCGCCGCCATCCGAGGATGCGGCAGAATCAAATTTGGCGCGTCAGAAATCTCTCCGCGACAATCAAGAAGATCCAAATCCAAAGAGCGATCGCGCATGACGCCCCGCCTCTCGCGGCGGTGAAGCGCCTCCAAGCGATGAAGTCGCCGAAGAATCTCGGCGCTCCGACAAAAGGCGCGAATCTCCATAACCCCGTTGAGAAAAAATCCCGAAACCCCCGCCCCTTCAGGCGGCGTTCTGTAAAGAGGCGAAAGAGAAACGGGGAAAAGCCCATGCCTTTCCAAAACGCGCATGACGGCTCTGAAACTCCGCCAAGGGCAGCCGGCGGGGCCAAAACGATTCGCGCCTATGGCTATCCAAATCCCAACCCGCCTCGCTTGACAGAGGCGCGGCGTTCGCATAGTCTTGAAAATCATGAGCAACCTTTCTCAAAATAAGACGCTCACAGCCTCTTATAGAAGATGTTTAGCCAAAAGCGATAAACGATAAAGGAGACATCGCATGCCCACAACGAAAACCAATCCCGATTCCGCCACCAACAACGCCGCCGCCGCCGCCAAAGTCAAGAAGCCTCATCTCTCCGAAGGAGAGCCTTTTTATAAGGACGAAAAAACCGCGCTCTTCATAGACGGCGCGAATCTCTATGGCGCGACACGCGCGTTGGAGTTTGACGTGGATTTCCGAAAAATGCGCTCTCTCTTCGCGGATGTTTCGCGCCTTGTCCGCGCCTATTATTACACGGCGCTCCCTGATGAAGCGAATTACTCGCCCGTCCGCCCCCTCGTGGATTGGCTTCAATATAACGGCTTCTGCATTGTCAAAAAACCGATGAAAGCCTATGTCGGCCCAGACGGGCAAAGACGTTTCAAAGGCAATATGGATGTGGAAATTGCCGTGGACGTCATGAAAATGGCGCCTTGGATTCAACATGCGATCATCGTCTCGGGGGACGGAGATTTCCGATATTTGGTGGAGGCGCTTCAGCAGCTTGGAATCCGCGTGACGATTCTTTCCACGATGCAGTCGCAGCCGCCGATGCTCTCGGACGATCTTCGGCGTCAAGCGGATCACTTTTTGGAACTGGTGGATTTGCGCGATGTCATCGCGCGTCCTCATCTGCCCCGACCGCATCAGGATGGCGCGTCCGCGACGGATGGCTCTCCCTCTTTCGGAGACGGCGACTATCCTATGGATTCGGACGAGGCAGGCGCGCAGCAGGAGCCTCATTTTCAAGAGCGCGGCGGCGGCGGATTTCGCAGGCAGGAGCGGAGTTAGTCAGCCTCTTTTTCATCTTTATGTTTTGATTTCACGGCGGAGCAGTCTTTCTTTTCGGCGCTCCCATTCGCGATCGCGCGCTTCTTTGCGTTTGTCGGCTTTTTTGCGTCCGCGCGCCAATCCGATCTCCAATTTGGCGAGCCCTGCCGCGCTGAAGTAAAGGCTCATCGGAATGAGGGTCATGCCGCTTTTCTCTAGGAGACCGATGAGACGGGCGATCTCGCGGCGGTGAAGCAGAAGTTTGCGCTTCCGCCTCGGATAATAACGGATATGGGTTGCCGGCGCGTAGGGCGCGATGAAGGCGTTCAGCAGATAAATCTCGCTTTTTTCATGCCGCGCGTGGGACTGATCCAAACTGACCTTTCCGGCGCGCGCCGACTTCACCTCCGCGCCGTTGAGAACGATTCCCGCCTCCCATCGTTCCACGATCTCGTAGGCGTGGCGCGCTTTGCGATTCTCGGCGATGATTCGGCGGTCAGCCATCGGTGAAATTGAGCCCTGCATGGCGCAGAGCTTCGCGGATTTGGCGGCGCGTTTCTTCTTTTGGCGGGACGAGCGGCAGGCGGACTTCCTCGCCGCACAGTCCCATCAGAGACGCCGCGTATTTCACCGGCGCTGGCGAAGATTCTAAAAACAGCGCGTGATGCAGGGGCGTCAGGCGATCGTGGAGGTTTCTTGCCGCGGCGAAATCGCCTTCGCGGCAGGCGTTCTGAAAGGCGGCGCAGAGCGCCGGCGCGACATTTGCCGTCACTGATATGCAGCCTTGTCCGCCGTGCGCCATGAATCCGAGGGCGCTGGAGTCTTCGCCTGACAGTTGGCAGAAATGTTCGCCCATTGCTTGTCGTTGGAGGGAGAGACGCGCCATATCGGCGGTGGCGTCTTTGACTCCGATGATATTTTTGAGTTGCGCGAGGCGCGTCATCGTTTCCACGCTCATATCTATGACGCTTCGTCCGGGGATGTTGTAGATGATGATTGGGATATTTGTGGCGTCATGGATAGTTTTGAAGTGTTGGTAGAGTCCTTCTTGGGTTGGTTTGTTGTAGTAGGGGGTGACGATGAGGGCGGCGGCGGCGCCGGCTTTTTGGGCGTATTGGGTGAAGGCGAGGGCTTCTGTGGTGGAGTTTGATCCTGTGCCTGCGATGACGGGTGTTTTGTTGGCGGCTTCTATGCAGAGGGAGATGAGGCGGAGGTGTTCTTGATGGGAGAGGGTAGGGGATTCGCCTGTTGTTCCGCATGGGAGGAGGCTGTGCGTTCCGTTTTGGATTTGGCGCGTGATGATATTTTGGAAAGCGTTTTCGTTGAGCTTTCCGTTTTGGAATGGGGTGATGAGGGCTGTGATTGAGCCGTAGAACATGGGTTAAGCATAGACGTGATGGGGGAAGAAAAGAAGCTCCTGTTAAGGGGGGTGTGGGGGGCGAAGCCCCCCGCGAAGAAGGGGGGGTCGGGGGGAATCCCCCCGAAAGCGCGTGGGTGGGTGGGAAAAGAGCATTTGCGAGCGAAGCGATAGCGTGAGCGAGCAAATGCGACCCACCCACGCGCCCCCTGCTAGAAGAGCTCTTGTAAGCAGGGGGGTCGGCGGGCTTTCTCGCCTCGCTACGCTCGGCTTCGTTTCGCCACGCCCGCCGACTTTTCGGGGGGGATTCCCCCCCGATCCCCCTCTTTTTTTGGGGGGCTAGCCCCCCAAACCCCCCTTAACCTCCAGCCTCTACAACGCCGCGCCGCTCGCCGCCCGCAACTCCGCGCCCCCAATATCCCCAAACCGACCACGCAAAATACGCGCCGTATCATCATCCTCCCCAACCTCAGGCAAATAATCCTCCATCGCCAACCGCGCCGCCAAATATTTGACCTCCATATCCATCTGATCCGTCCGAGCCAACCCATCAGTATCGCCAAAAATCGGAACCTCCCCAACCATATGACACAATAACCCCAACCGCGCCGTCATCTTGCACGGATCATGCCCCGTCTCACGAAAACCGCCAGACCGCCACAACCCCTTCAACTGCAAACCACATTGCAAAAGAGACCGCATCGCATGATCCGCATCCTCAATCTCTTGATCCTTCCGCGAAATCTGTCGCGATATATCCTCGCTCAACCCCTGCGGATCTAAACGCAACAACTCCTCCTTCCGAGCGCCCAAAGACCGAAGATGCCGAGTCATTCCCTCTAAAGCCTCCCGAGACCGACCGCCTAAAGACTCCTCGCCCCGCGAACCCAACAAATCCACAAGAGCAGGATCGTTCAAATCCGCCGAATAAGACCAGCCAACAAGATTCCGAAGAACAGGACCCGTCATGGAAAAACCGCGATACTCACGAGACGCCTTGTCTATCCCAAAATTAAACTGACGCAGCCGCAACCGAACCCGAACCTCCGCCAACTCGCCCCGATCATCCCGAATCGTCAAAAGACGCGGCTTGCCGTCATCGGCGAAAGCGCGGAGAGCCTCCGTCTGACGCCGCAAAAGAGAACGATCGCTCCCCAAACCGCGCCGAAAAAGATCAGGCGTCATCAGCGATATCATATTGATCGGAACAACAACCTCCTCGCCGCGAAGCGCCCGCCTGTATAAAGACTCATCGGCGCGAAGCGAGGCAATCGCGATCTCGCGCGCCATGCGCCGCGAACCCTCCTCTCTCATCGCCTGACAAATCGCCTCGGCTCTCTTCACATTCGCGCCGGACTTTATGTCATGGGCGAGGGCGGGGATTCTCTCCCTCATCTCCTGCGGAATCGCGTCCTTCGGGCAGTGCTTCTCCAAAAATGCCGCAAGATCCGCGCCGGGCATCGCGCGAAGAGTCTCGGGCGTGATCCCATAAGGATCCAGCGCGGCATGGCGAAGCCCCCGAAAGAGAAGACCCCCATCCTCATCGCGCAGACGCGTCTCGGCAAGATTCCGAACATGAACAGGCTGCGCCCTGTCATAAGCGCCAACCCCGTTCCCGTCATAGGGCGGAACGAAATGCGGCGAAAAAACGCCGCCCGCCGGAACAATCTCGCTCGTGAAAGACGTCCTGCCGGGAAAAGCGATCGTCTTAACGATAGGCTTCCACGCTCCGCCATTGACGGCGGCGCGAAACCCCTCTTGAAAGAAAAATGCCCGATGAGCCTCCGACAAAGGCGCGATATTTAACGATTTCATCCGCTCGTCCAAATAAATCTCCAGCATCTCCAATGGCGGGAGAGCGTCATGCGTCAGCGGGAGCGCCTTCGCCCCTTCCGCGCGGACAGCATCGCGGAATCTCTGCCTATTCGCCTCCGAAGCCTCGTCCGCGCTCGGCAGAAAGGCCGGCGCGTCTTTGAGGATTTGCGACAGAGGAACATGTTCGGATGAATCCGTCATTTCTCTCGCTTTGAGCGCCGCCTTGAGGTCGTCCGCGTGGGATTGGAACTCGCCTATCAGAGCCGCCGCGCTCTGCGGCGATCCCAAAAGATTTCTTTCGGCGAGAGAGCGCGCCGCGAAGACCGCCGCTTCAGCAGCGCGGAGATTGTCGGTCATGCGCGCCGAAACTCGCGCCTTGTCGTCGGGGATGTCGCCATAGCGGGCGATCGCGTCCGCCAGAGCCATATGGTGATCCGCCAAGCGTATGGAAACCGCCTGCGCCGAAATCAAAAGCGCCGTATGAACATTCTGCGCCGAAGCCGCTTTCCTGCCGTGTCGCGCCAGAGTCATGCCAAGACGAGATTGAACGAGCGCGAGCCTGTCGCGCTCCAGCGAGAGAGTTTGACGCAGCTCCCGCGCTTCATTTTCGGTCAGGACGCCCCGCTCTTTTTTCTCTGACAGAGCGGTGATGCGGTCTCGCTTTTTGTCAAATTCGTCTAGGAATCGCGCCGCTTCGCGCAGGTCTCCGAGTTCGGAAGCCCAGCGATAATTGGGCGCGGCTTGCTCTATCGCGCGCCCTGATGCGACCGCTCGCGCGGCTGTTTCGCCGGCGTGGGCGTGGATTTCTTGAAGCGCGAAGCCTTCTATGGTTTTTCGGAGTTCGGCGCTTGGCATATTGGCTTGTTTGCGCGAGGCTTCCACGATTTGGGGCGAGCTGAGAATGCGATCCAGCATTTTGTCGCCTGTCACCATTCGCGCTGCGAGATCGGGACGGAAGGGTTCTTTTTTTGTTTCGGCGTTTTTGGGGCGGCGTCTTTTTTTTCTAAAAGATTGTCGCAGTGTTTCCAGCAATTGCGAGACTGCGTTGTCGGCGTGATTGCCGTCTAGGGTTTCTGTGGAGAGATTGTGGCGCGAGGCTTTTTGGGCGGCGGGCGATTTATGGAGGGTGAGGGCTTGTTTGAGGCTTCGGAATCTTTTGCGGATGGTTTTGCCTGCGGAGCGCAATTTTTTACGCCATCCGCTTGGGGGGATGTCTTGGGCATTTTGTGGGGGCAGGCGTTTTGGTTTGCGCGATGAGTTTGGCTTGGCGATTTTGACATTTTTGTCGGCGCGCGCGGTGTTGCTCGCGGGGAGGGGCGGCGTGGCTGTGGGGGTCGCGGTTTGTGAGGGGGAGACTCTGCGGAGGGGCATTGGGGGGAGGGGGGTTAGTGGCGGCGATAGTTTTATATAGGGAGGTTTTGGGGTTTGTTGGGGGTTTTGTCTTTAACGTGATGATGTTTGAGGCGGCGCTGCCGCATAGAAGCCTCGCGTCAAGGGGGGTGTGGGGGGTCGGAGACCCCCCGCGAAAAAGGGGGTTCGGGGGAAACCCCCGAAAAGTCGGCGGGCGTGGCGCAACGAAGCGGGCGAAGCCGAAGGCAAGCCCGCGAGAAGCCCGCCGACCCCCCTGCTCGCATGAGACAATAAGCGGGCTTGCGCCCGCTTGGTTTTTCTTGGGGGAACTTCGTTCCCCCAAACCCCCTTTTTACTTTCAGCTTCTATCGCTCAAATATCTTGCGAAAAAAAACCACTTCCACTATCCCCATAAATGGAGAGGTGGCCGAGTGGTTGAAGGCGCTCCCCTGCTAAGGGAGTATGCGTGTTATAGCGCATCGAGGGTTCGAATCCCTTCCTCTCCGCCATGCGAGAAATTCGCCATGCGAGAAATTCGCCATGCGGCAAGACTATTGCTTCCAACCAACAACCTTTCCGCCCTCAACATAAACATACCGATCCGGATGATAAACATACTCCCTCTGATCCCCGCGCTCCCTCACCGATACGTTCAGATCGTCCGGCAAGCCCCAACTGCAGACCAAAGCCTCCTCGCTCATGCCTAGATGAATCTTGCTTTTCATAATCATTTCCATTTCCAATTTGGAAAAAACGCCTTTCTCGCGCAATGCCTTCTCCACCGTCTTCGGGAAAATCTCCCTTCCCCCGCAAAGATCCAGAACCGAAAGTTCTGAGACCTCCGCGTCAGTAAGAAAAGCGATTTTTAAAGGCAGACCGACAAGCCGCGCGCATCCCATCAGCGACAACGCCAAAAACAAACTCGCAAAATAGGACGCCAAACTCCGCATGACCTCTCCCGATCTTTAACGCGATCCGCGTAAAGACCCCGCCAACGCAATCGCCGCGAGCGGCAAAATCAAGAGAGGCTTATAAGCCCCAGGAGGCCTCGCGCCTTCGGAAACGCCCTTGAAAAACCAAATGTTGCCTCCAATAATCGCATATTCCAAAAGAATCAGAACAAGCGCCAACGGCACAAGCGTCCGATAACGCAGCGCTATGGCAAGAAGCATCAAACCCCAAACCATCTGAGTCGCCCCCGCCCAAGCGAAGAGAGAGATTATCAAACCCCGATCCTGCCCGAGATTCAAACCCGCAATGACCTCCGCGCCGCCATCAGGCAGAAACACATGAATCGCGCCCGGAACAATCCATAAAAGCCCCACAAGCGCCACGGCATAAGCCGAAAGAATGGAACCTTTATAGTCGGCATTGTCGCTCTTGGGCAGTAAAGGCATTTTCGCTTCCCCCTCTTGTCGGAAAGATTATAGCATGAAACCTATGCTTAAAACATCGGTGCTGATAGCAGGCGGCGGGCCTGTCGGGCTGACCCTCGCGCTGGAACTCCGGCATCACGGCGTGGAAGCGCTCCTTGTGGAGAAGAACCCGACGACGACGCGCCATCCGAAGATGGACATCACCAACGGACGCAGCATGGAGCTCTTTCGGCGTCTAGGCTTGGAAGAGGTTCTTCGGGCGCGGGCCGTTC
Source organism: uncultured Alphaproteobacteria bacterium (assembly GCA_958296285.1). GTDB lineage: Bacteria > Pseudomonadota > Alphaproteobacteria > JAPOUT01. The sequence continues at coordinate 1,395,259 of OY282459.1, read as the reverse complement.
CGCCCGATCATCCGATGTCGGTCCTTTGGTGCGCGGCGCTCGCCAAGCACGAGCTCGCGCGCTTTGACTATCCGAGCGTGAGGGAAGCGCGCGAAGACGCGCGCCGCCGCAACGACGGAACGGATACGCTGGCGCCCTATATAAGGCTGGCAGCGGTTAAGAACTTTGCTTTATTATCCATCTTAATTCTCCTGTTACATTAAAAATTAATCCTGATACCGGCACCAGCATCGTAGTCAGAGTCGACATTAGCCACGAAATTCACCTGCTTGGTGATTTCATAGGTCAGACCCAACCGATATTCTTCATCCGTATTCCATTCCCAGGCAAAATTCATCCGGTCAGTAAGCTGCAAATCACTTTCCAGCCCGAAGCGAACTTCTCCTTCATGATTGATACGCAGATCGGACTCGATTAAGAGCGGAAACACATAATGAAATCCGGCGATGGCCGTATTCTCCGGCTTTTCATCCTCTTCCTCACGCTCGGATTTTCCACCAATATAGACACCGAGGAAACGGGTCAGGCGGCGCTCATAAATGGCTTCCACCTCATAACGGCGGTCGTAATCATTGTCGAACTCAATCATCACCTCGTTATTGATGTTCTCTGCCCACAGCTCACCATTTGCCATATTGGATTGCACAGCAACCTCACCAAAGGCATACCAAGGGTCAAAATTAGCAGCGACAAAGTTATCAAACGCTTCATTCTCCGCTGTACCATCATAGCGGATGACCCGCGCCATACCTGATTCCATGTGGTAGAGGTTGTGGCAGTGGAAGAACCAATCTTTCTCCTCATCGGCAGCAAACTCTATGGTGACATTCTGCATGGGTGGTACATTGACCGTATGTTTGAGCGGACTGTAATCACCCTCACCATTTAGCACGCGGAAGAAATGTCCGTGTAGGTGCAGCGGATGGTGCATCATGGTTTCGTTCTGGAAGGTGAAGCGTACCGTTTCGCCTTTGCGAATGAGGATTTTATCGGCCTCCGCCAGTGTTTTTCCGTTAAACGACCAGACATAGGTTTCCATGTTACCAGTCAGCCTGAGTGGAACTTCGCGCAGCTTTCTCGCTGGGTCGTAGGCAGTTTTTTCTACTGCTTTTAAACCCTGATATTCCTGCATCATGCGAACTTCCGAATTAGCAACAGGCATGGCATGGCCCATTTTGCTGTGATCCATCTGTGAGTGATCCATGTCTTCCATGCCACCCATATCTCCCATGCCGTGCATCGAATGGTCGACCAGGAATGGATTAGGCTTCGGTACGTCACGGGCAGGCATTTTATGGCCATCACCAAGCCAGACGGAAGCATAGCCGGTTACATCCTCTGAGGTGGCGCGAAACTCCCAGGCCATATTGTCATCCGGCACCGTAATCAGTACATCGTAGGTTTCTGCAATGGCGAGTTTCAGCCTGTCTACCTCTTTTGGCTGCACATCTACCCCATCGGCGGCAACAATGGTCATCGGCCCACCGGCAAACTCGACATATTGATAGCTGGAAGCCGAAGCATTGATAATGCGTAAACGTAGCTTCTGACCGCCTTTTACGCCGCCCAACGCTGCTTCACGCTTGCCGTTAATCAGAAACGCATCATAACCGACATCGGAAATATCCATCGGCCCCATGCGTGTCCATGAGCCATTCACCCTGTTTTTAATAGCAGGCCAGCCATTGGCGATGACTTTGTCCCAGCTTTGCACGGAATCTTTCTTGATAGCGTAATAGTCATCCTCACGCTTGAGGTTGCGCAGCACGTCATTCGGGTTTTCATCTGTCCAGTCGGAGAGTACCAGCACTTTTTCCACGTCGGCTTTGTAGCGCTCACCATCCTTGGGATGGAATACCAGTGCTCCATACACGCCGCGTTGTTCCTGCAAGCCGGTATGCGAATGATACCAGTACGTACCATGATGGATGATGGGATACTCAAATGTGAATGACGTGCCTGCCTTAATCGGCGAAGTAGTCAGGTATGGGACTCCATCCTGTTCATTGGGCAGTAAAATCCCATGCCAGTGGATGGAGCTTTCGACATCCATTTTATTGTGAAAGGTCACACGCAGCGTATCACCAACCGTGGCCTCAATCGTTGGCGCAGGGATGGAACCACCCACTGACATGGCACGTTTTTCTTCGCCACTGAAATTGACCGTTTTATAGTCAATGTCGAATTCATATTCGACCAGCTTGGCCTGTGCGGAAAATGGCAGAGTCAGAAAAAAAATAGCTAATAATACGGGAATGGTTTGTTTCATGGCGTACCTATTCATATTTTCGGAAACATCTTTGAAAAACCAAATTTTGCTTCCAATAATCGCATATTCCAAAAGAATGAAAAGAAGCGCCAACGGCACAAGCGTCCGATAACGCAGCGCTATGGCAAGAAGCATCAAACCCCAAACCATCTGAGTCGCCCCCGCCCAAGCGAAGAGAGAGATTATCAAACCCCGATCCTGCCCGAGATTCAAACCCGCAATGACCTCCGATCCGCCGTCAGGCAGAAACGCATGAATCGCGCCCGGAACAATCCATAAAAGCCCCACAAGCGCCACGGCATAAGCCGAAAGAATGGAACCCCTATAGTCGGCATTGTCGCTCTTGGGCAGTATCGGCATTTTCGCTTCCCCCTCTTGTCGGAAAGATTATAGCATGAAACCTATGCTTAAAACATCGGTGCTGATAGCAGGCGGCGGGCCTGTCGGGCTGACCCTCGCGCTGGAACTCCAACTGCACGGCGTCAAAACAATCCTCATAGAGAAAAACCCAACGACCACGCGCCATCCGAAAATGGACATCACAAACGGACGAAGCATGGAATTGTTGCGGCGTCTCGGCATCGCCGAACAATTGCGGGCGCGAGCCGTTCCGTCTAATCATCCGATGTCGGTCGTTTGGAGCGCCGCGCTCGGGAAACACGAACTCGCGCGATTTGATTATCCAAGCGCCGACAAAACCCGCCAAAACGCCCTAAACCAAAATGACGGAACAGATACGCGAGAACCCTATATGCGAATCTCTCAAGCCGAAGCCGAACCCGTCCTCAAAGAGGCTCTTGAGAAGCGCATCGGCGGCGAGAATGTCCGCTTCGGATGGGCGCTTCAAGGTTTCGCCCAAGACGCGGACGGCGTCATCGCCACAATCCGATCAAGCGAGAATGCCGAAACCGAGACCGTCCGCGCGCGATATCTCGCGGGCTGCGATGGCGCGGCGAGTCTCACGCGCAAAAAACTCGGAATCGCGCTGGACAATATCCCCTTCATGGAAATCATGCGCCAAACAGGAAGCGTTTGGAATAATCTCGCCTATCTCGCCCAAACTTTTGCGCGCGGCGAGAAGCCTCCTGACGGGCGAGTCTATATGATTCATTTTACGTCCAAAGAGCGCCGTCTCTTTGAGATTTTTGGAATCGCCTGGCATATCTCTTTTCCGAAAAATGGCGCGACAATCATTTCGCAGAACGATCGCGACAGTTGGACAATTCATCTGCCGCTCGCGCTCGGAGACAATCCCGAAACCATCAACCCGAAAGCGCGTCTTTTTGAGACTCTGGGGCGCGAAATTGATTGCGATATTCTCTTCGCTGATGTTTGGGAGCCTAGGCTCGCGGTGGCTCAACGTTATGGAGAAGGGCGGGTTTGGCTTGCCGGAGACGCGGCGCATCAATATATCCCGACAGGCGGCTATGGCATGAACACGGGCATCGCGGATGCTGTGGATTTGGGATGGAAACTCGCCGCTCTCGTGAAGGGTTGGGGCGGGGAGGCGCTTTTATCCTCTTATGAGGCGGAGCGGCGCGCGGTTGGTTTTCGCAACAGGGATGCCGCCGCGCGGCATATGCGCGTCAGGCTTCAGATTGCTCGCGCTGCCGCGGACGATATTTTTGACGAAGGCGCTCGCGGAAAGGAGGCGCGCGAAGATTTGGGGCGTTTTATTTTGGAGCTTGGCAATTTGGAGAATGAGGCTTACGGCGTTGAGCATGGGTATCGTTATGACGGCTCGCCGATTATTTGCGCGGAGGGGGGCGCGCCGCCGGTTTTGCGTTGGGGGGGATATTGTCCTGGGACGTGGCCTGGGGCGCGTGTTCCGAGCGTTTTTTTGGGTGATGGGCGGGCGATTTATGATGTTCTTGATGCGAGGGGTTTCACGCTGTTGCGTTTCGCGGATTTGGATGTTTCGGCTTTTGAGGATGCGGCGCGGATGAGGGGTGTTCCGTTGGGGGTTGTGGATATTCGTGATGGTCATGCGCGGGGTTTGTATGAGCGTGATTTGGTTTTGGTTCGGTGTGATCATCATGTTGGATGGCGTGGCGCGGGCGTTCCTGCTGATGTTTTGGGGGTTATGGACAGGGTGAGGGGCGGTCGCTGCCGCGACAGGCATCTTTTTCATGGATAGGTGCTTGTTTTTGCCGCAGGGGAACTAATGCATAGAAGCTGAAGGTGAAGGGGGGTCAAGGGGGGCTTGCCCCCCTTGAAAAACCAAGCGGGCGAAGCCCGCTATAGTCGGCGGGCGTGGCTTTCCCGAAGCCGAGCGTAGCGAGGCGAGGAAGCCCGCCGACCCCCCCCCTCCAAGAGCTCTTGGCGTTCAGGGGGCGCGTGGGTGGGTCGCATTTGCTCGCTCACGCTTCGCTCCGCTCGCAAATGCTTTTTTCCCACCCACCCACGCGTTTTCGGGGGGATTCCCCCCGATCCCCCCTTTTCTCAAGGGGGGCAAGCCCCCCTTGACCCCCCTTTTACTGGAGTGTGCTATGACTCCACCATGCCCCCCAAAACCATCACAACACGCTTCGCCCCATCCCCAACAGGCAACCTCCACATCGGAAGCGCCCGAACCGCCCTCTTCAACTACCTCTTCGCAAAAAACCAAAAAGGCAAATTCCTCCTCCGAATAGAAGACACCGACAAAATCCGATCCCAAAATATATACGCCCAAGACATCATCAAAAATCTCCAATGGCTCCAACTCCATTGGGACGACAAACCCACCCGTCAATCCCAAAACGCCGCGCGCCACACGGAAATCGCCGAAAACCTCCTCAAAACAGGCAAAGCCTATAAATGCTTCTGCTCACCCGAAAGACTCGCCAAAATGCGCGAAACCGCCCTCGCCAAAGGCACCCCCCCGCGATACGACAATAAATGCCGAAACGCCGCGCCCCCCAAAAACCCCCCGCCATACGCAATCCGCCTCAAAACCCCAAACACAGGCGAAACAATCCTCAACGACCGCGTCATGGAAAAAGCCACCTTCCCAAACAGCGAAATGGACGACTTCATCATCCTCCGCTCAGACGGCACGCCAACATGGATGCTCGCCCTCGTCGTGGACGACCACGACATGAACATCACCCACGCGATCCGCGGCGGCGACCATCACGCCAACGCCGCCAGACAAATGCACCTCTATAACGCCCTGAACTGGACGCCCCCCATCTTCGCCCATATCCCGCTGATTCACGGAACAGACGGCGCGAGACTCTCTAAACGCCACGGCGCGACAGGCTTGAGCGAATATCAAAAAGACTTCCTCCCCGAAGCGATGCGCAATTATCTCGCGCGTCTCGGATGGTCGCACGGCGATGACGAAATCTTCTCCACCGAAGAAGCGATCCGATGGTTCTCGCTGGAAGCGATCGGACGCTCGCCGGCGCGCTTCTCGTCCGAAAAACTCTTAAATCTCAACGCCCATTATCTCCGCGCCGCCAACCCCAACGCCCTGTTGGAAAGAATCGCGCCGCCCCTGCCGAAAAGCCAATGGCAGGCCATCGCCTCCGCCATGCCCGAAATGACGAAACGATCCGAAACTCTCTCCGAAGTGAAGAAAAATATGGCGTTCCTATGGGAAGACTCTCACCTCGCGCCCAACGATCACGCGCGAAAAATTCTAACGCCCAGCGCGCGAAACCGCCTATCACGCCTTGCTTTCCGCCTCCAAAAAGAGCATGATTGGACAGCTCCAGCGCTTGAGAAAACTCTGCGCGACTTCGCGGACGCGGAGGGCGTCAAACTTGGAGAGACAGCGCAGCCTCTGCGCGCGGCTCTGACAGGCAGGACGGTCTCCATCGGAGTTTTTACGCTTCTCGCGCTGCTGGGGAAGAACGAAACGCTGGAAAGACTCCAAAACTCACGCGAATAAGGCGATCTCAATCTATGGGCAAGACGATGCAGGATTCGTACAACGGACAGGGCTTCTCCAAAGTGGAAGAAGCCGATCTGAAAGCGAGCGACATGTCGCAGGCTTTGAGCGTCTATGAAGGGACGGTCGGCCCGAAAGTCATTGACGTGACGCGGCTTTACGGGAAAAGCGGCTATTTCACTTACGATCCGGGCTTCGCCTCCACCGCGAGCTGCGAGTCGGCGATCACCTATATTGACGGCGAGAAAGGGGTTCTGCTGCACCGAGGCTATCCGATTGAGCAGCTCGCCGAGCATGGGAGTTTCATAGAAACCTGCTACCTGCTCCTCTACGGCGAACTGCCCGACAAAAGCCATCTCGCCGATTTTGACAATGCGATTCGCCGTCATACGATGGTGCATGAGCAGATGCAGGTTTTCTTTCGGGGCTTCCGCCGAGACGCGCATCCGATGGCGGTGATGGTCGGAGTCGTTGGCGCGCTGTCGGCATTTTACCATGATTCGCTGGACATCACCGATCCGCATCAGCGCATGATCGCGTCGCGGCGCATGATCGCCAAAATGCCGACCATCGCCGCGATGGCGTATAAATATTCGGTGGGACAGCCCTTCGTCTATCCGCGCAACGATTTGGACTACGCCTCCAACTTCCTCCATATGTGCTTCAGCGTTCCGTGCGAGCCTTATGAGATCAATCCCGTCCTCGCGCGGGCGATGGACAGAATCTTCATCCTCCACGCCGATCACGAGCAGAACGCCTCCACCTCCACAGTGCGCTTGGCGGGATCGTCAGGGGCGAACCCTTTCGCCTGCGTGGCGGCGGGGATCGCCTGCCTCTGGGGACCGGCGCATGGCGGCGCGAATGAAGCCGCGCTCAATATGCTCCATCAGATCGGGGACGTGAAAAACATCCCCGAATATATCGCCCGCGCGAAAGACAAGGACGATCCATTCCGCCTGATGGGCTTTGGCCATCGGGTTTATAAGAATCACGATCCGCGCGGACGAATCATGCGGGAGACATGCCACGCCGTCTTGGACAAAATGGACATCCGCGATGAGCCTCTTCTGAAAATCGCTCTGGAATTGGAGAGAATCGCGCTCAGCGACAATTATTTCATTGAGAAGAAACTTTATCCGAACATAGATTTCTATTCGGGCATCACGCTGCGGGCGCTGGGCTTTCCGACCTCCATGTTCACGGTTCTCTTCGCGATCGCGCGGACTGTCGGATGGATCGCGCAATGGAACGAGATGATTGAGGATCCGAAGCAGCGGATTGGTCGTCCTCGTCAGTTATATATTGGTCCGGCGAAGCGGGATTATGTTCCGGCGCGGAAGCGCCGATCCATGGCGCGGGACTGAAGAGAAGACGCTATGGCAATGCCGACAGTCACGATGCGCGATCTTTTGGAGGCGGGCGTTCATTTTGGACATCAGACCTATCGCTGGAATCCGAAAATGCGCGGCTATATTTACGGCGTCCGCGGCGGGATGCACATTCTGGATCTCACCAAGACGCTCCCGCTCCTGCATCGCGCGCTAGGAGAAATACGCGATGTTGTCGCGAGCAATGGCCGCGTTCTTTTTGTCGGGACGAAGCGGAAAGCTTCCGAGCCGATTGCCGAGGCGGCGCGCGCCTGCTCGCAATATTGCGTCAGCCATCGCTGGATGGGCGGGATGCTGACCAATTGGAACACGATCGCCGAGTCCATTCGCCGCTTGGAATCTCTGGAAGCCGAGCTCGCCGATGAAGAATCGGGCTTGACGAAGAAAGAGCGCCTCAACAGGACGCGCAGTTTGACGAAATTGGATCGCGCCATCGGAGGCGTCCGCGCGATGGACGGGCTTCCCGATCTGCTCTTCGTTTTGGACACGAATAAGGAGCAGATCGCCGTGGAGGAGGCTTGGAGGCTTGGGATTCCGATCGCCGCGATTTTGGACAGCGACAGCGATCCCGACAAAATCGCCTATCCTGTGCCGGGCAATGACGATTCGGCGCGCGCCGTGCGGCTTTACTGCTCTCTCGTTAAGGATGCGGTGCTGGAGGGTCTTAATATGAGCAAGGCTTTGGGGGATCAGCCTTTTGAGGATCAGCCTGATGGGGATCAGTCCGATGAGGATCAGCCCGATATTGCCCCCGCCCCTGCCGCGCCCGCCGCGCCCGCCGCCTCGGATGACAAAGAAGTCGCGGAGAGTTCGGACGCATGAAGCATGAGTCTTCGCGCTGAGCCATGACAGACGTCACGACAGAGATGGTCAGATCGCTTCGGACGCGCACCGGCGCCGGTCTGATGGATTGCAAACGCGCTTTGGTGGAGGCGAAAGGGGACATGTCGGGCGCGGCGGACTGGCTGCGCCTCAAAGGACGCAGCCGCGCCGAGAAAAGAGCGGCGCGCTCGGCGAAGGAGGGCGTTGTCGCGCTGGCGCTTCAAGCGGATGGCGGCGCGGCGGCGCTGTTGGAACTGAATTCAGAGACCGATTTTGTCGCGCGGAACGGGCTTTTCGCCGATTTGGCGTCATCGCTTGCCGAGCGGGCGCTCGGCATGGGCGGTCAGATTGAGGCGCTGACGCGCGAAAGCGCCGAGACCATTGACGATTTGGCGGCGCAGCTGGGCGAGAAAATCCATCTTCGCCGCGCCGTTTGTTTGGAGGGGAAGGGCGCGTTTCTCGCTTCCTATCTTCATGGCAAAGTGGCGGAGCGCTGCGGACGGATTGGCGTTTTGGTCGCGCTTCGCGCTCCTGACGGCGCCGGCGATGGTCTTGAGACATTGGGTCGCCATATCGCGATGCATATCGCGGCGTCCAAGCCTTTGGCGATTGGCGTGGAGGATCTGCCCGCCGCTCTCGTCAAGAAAGAGCGCGCGCTCTTGGAAGAGGAGGCGCGGCAGTCGGGCAAGCCGGAAAAGATTCTCGGAAAGATTGTGGAGGGGCGGCTGGAGAAATTCTATGCCGAGTCGGCGCTCTTAAAGCAGGAATTTGTCGTCAATCCCGATGAGACAGTCGCGGAGGCTCTCGCCAAGGCGTCTGAGGCGTTTGGGGGCGAAGTTTCGGTCGCGGCGTTCGCGCGGCTCGGGGTCGGCGAGGACGAAGATGAAGAGGAGAAGGCATGAGCGGCGCGGCGGAGATTCCTTATAAGCGCGTTCTTCTGAAATTGTCCGGCGAGGCGCTGTCCGGCGAGGCTTCGGGCGGCGTGTTGGATTATGACGTGATTCGCCGATTGGCGCGGGACATTTTGGAAGCCGCGGCGCTGGGCGTGGAGGTCGGGCTGGTTGTCGGGGGCGGCAATATTTTGCGGGGACGCGCCGCCGGACGATGGGATCGCGTTCAAGCCGATCATATCGGCATGGTGGCGACTGTGATTAATGCGCTCGCTCTTCAAGACGCTTGTGAATCTCTAGGCGGGACGGCGCATGTGATGTCGGCGCTTCCCGCGCCCTATTGCGAGAGTTTTTCACGCCGCCGCGCGATGGCTCTGTTGAGGCGGAAGCGCATCGTCATTTTCGCCGGCGGGACGGGCAGCCCCGCCTTCACGACAGACACCGCCGCCGCGCTTCGCGCCATGGAGATCGGCGCGGAGGCTCTTTTCAAGGCGACTCTTGTGGATGGCGTTTATTCGGAAGACCCGAAGCGGAATCCTCGCGCCGAGCGCTATGATCATCTGACCTATGGCGATGTTTTGGCGATGAATCTGCAGGTCATGGACGCGGCGGCGATTCGCATTTGTCGCGACAGCGGCGTCATTGTGGTTGTGTTTTCCATCAAGGAGGCGGGAGGCTTCGCGCGCGCGCTTTCGGCGCGGGGCGAGCGGACTTCCATCGCCGCGGAGTGAGGGGGATTTTATGGACAAGGCGGATCGGGAGGATCTGACGCGCCGCATGGAGGGCGCGCTCGCGAAATTGAAGAGCGAGTTCGCGTCTCTGCGCGCGGGACGCGCCTCTCCGGCGATGCTGGACAGGGCGCAGGCGGAGGCTTATGGGCAGATGATGCCGATTGAGCAATTGGGGACGATTCAGGTTCCTGAGCCGCGTCTTATATCGGTGCAGGTTTGGGACAAGGGTTTGGTCGGCGCGGTGGAGAAGGCGATTCGCGATGCCGATCTGGGATTGAATCCTGTCGTGGAGGGGCAGATGGTTCGGATTCCGATCCCGCCGCTCAATGAGGAGCGCCGACAAGAGATGGCGAAATCGGCGGGCAAATATGCCGAAGCGGCGCGAGTCGCCGTGCGGAATGTTCGCCGAGACGGCATGGAGAAAATCCGCGCCCGCGAGAAAGACGGCGAGATGGGCAAGGACGAAGCCCATGCCGCCGTCAATGAGATTCAAGCGCTGACCGATCGCGTGATTGGGGAGATTGGCGAGCTTCTCGGCGCGAAAGAGAAAGAGATTCTTCAACCTTAGGCGAGCCTATGCGGCGTCCTGAACATATCGCGATCATCATGGATGGGAACAGGCGCTGGGCGCGGGCGCGAGGCTTGCCGGTGGCGGAGGGGCATCGGCGCGGGATGGAGGCGCTTCGCCAAGTCGCGCGCGCGGCTGCCGAGACGGGTCTCTCGCGGCTCACCCTTTACGGCTTCAGTTTGGACAATCGCGCTCGTCCGCGGGACGAGGTTCGCCATTTGATGAATCTTTTTCGCGCCTATGTTTCGGCGAATCTTGCCGAGCTTCACCGCGAATCTGTTCGGCTTCGTCTTTTGGGTCGGCGGGCGGATATTCCCGCCGACATTCTCCGCTTGGCGCAGGACGCCGAGTCTCTGACTCGCGAGAATAATCGCATGACTTTGTCCATCGCGTTTAATTATGGCGGACGGGACGAGATACTCCGCGCCATTCGCCGTTTCATGGAGGATTGCGAGAAGGGCGTGGCGTTCTCCGAGTCTCTTGATGTTGAGAGATTTGAGAGTTATTTGGACACGGGCGGCGCGCCGCCACCCGATCTTCTGATACGGACGGGGGGCGAGAAGCGTTTGAGCGATTTTCTTTTGTGGCAGAGCGCCTATGCGGAGTTTGTTTTTTTGGACGCGCTCTGGCCTGATTTCACGCCCGCGATGCTGGAAGAGGCGATGCTGGAATATGGACGCCGCGATCGCCGTTTTGGCGCGCGCTATGCTCGGCGGCGCTAGTCTTGTGTCTGACGTCAAGACGAACACGCTCTTCACAGGCGACAATCTGCCCATCCTGCGCGGCATGGAGAGCGGCTCTGTGGATTTGGCGTATCTTGATCCGCCGTTTAATTCGCGCAGATTTCATAGAGCGCGGCTTGGCAGTCGGGCGGCGGGGGCGTCTTTTAAGGATCTGTGGCTTTGGGAAGATGTGGATGCGGCGCATTGGGAGTTTATCGCGGCGGAGAATTCTTCCTTGGCGCGGTTTGTGTCTTTGGCGCGGGAGATTCACGGCGAGTCTATGGGCGCTTATCTTGCCTATGTCGCGCAGCGCGCCGCCGAGACGCATCGGCTGTTGAGGCGGACGGGAAGTCTCTATCTGCATTGCGATCCGAAGGCGAGCCACTATCTGAAAGCGATCCTAGACGCGATTTTTAGAAACGACAAAAGCGGCGGCTTTCAGAACGAGCTGATTTGGCATTATGGCTTGGGCGGCTCTTCTCCCAAACGCTATTCCAAGAAGCATGACGTCATTTTCTTTTACACGAAGAGCGGCGATTATCATTTTGAGAAGCCTCGGATTCCGGCGACCTCTCAAAGAATGAAAGGAGAGATGAAAGGCATGACCGATGTTTGGGACATGCCCGCTCTGAACAATCAGGCGAAAGAGCGGACGGGCTATCCGACTCAGAAGCCTTTGGCGCTGCTGACGCGGATTGTTCGGGCTTCCAGCAGGGAGGGGGATTTGGTTTTAGACCCGTTTTGCGGATGCGCGACGGCGTTGGTCGCGGCGCAGCGTCTTAATCGGCGCTGGATCGGCATTGACATGTCGCCGCAATCGGCGGAATTGCTGACCGAGCGCTTGTCGGACGGCGCGGCGCGCTTCACGGATTTTATCCATAGGGGAGAGTCGCGCGCGGCGTGAGGCTGGCGCGGGCGATTCGCGGAACAGATGGCGCTGCGGCTGTTATCCTCGCTTTTGGCGCTGCCGATAGGCGCGATTGTTTGGTTTGGCGGCGCGGCGCTGGCGCTTTTGCTTTACGCGGCGGGGCTTTTATCGGCGTGGGAATGGTGGCGAGAGAATCGGACGGGTTTTTTCATTCACATCGCGGCTCTGACGGCGCTGTTCCTTCTTCTTTATCCCTATGATGGTCGCGCGTCTTTTTTGCCTTCGGCGATGATGCTGACGATAAGCGCGACTGCCGCCGCCGCCCTTTTCACGAAGCCGATATGGAACGCGCTGGGCGTTCCCTATCTTATTCTGCCGCTTTGCGTTCTTCTTGCCTATATTGGGGAGGGGGGGGCTGTTCTTGCTTTTTTGGCGATTGTTTTATCTTCGGACAGTTGCGCGTTTTTTGTCGGTCGTGTTGTCGGAGGCTGGAAGATGGCGCCCGGCATTTCTCCTGGCAAGACATGGTCGGGGGCGATGGGCGGATTGGCGGGGGCGTGTCTGACGGCGTTTGTCTGCGGACATTTTTTGGGCGCGGAGAGCGTTGAGATTTACGCGCTCGGCGCGGGATTGATGATAGGGGTCGCGGCGCAGGCGGGCGATTTGCTGATGTCTTATGTCAAGCGGCTCTGGGGCGTGAAGGATTCGGGGCGTCTTATTCCTGGACATGGCGGCATTTTGGATCGGATGGACAGCATTCTCTTGGCGGCGCTGGTCTTTCCCTTTACATTCTTTTTCCTATGATGGAGCGATTCGCGGCGTTGCAGCTCATCCGCGTGGCGAGTCTTATGGGGAGCGTGAATTCCGATGCAGTCCGAACGTCTTTTTCCGCATCTTGAGAACACCCTCTATTACGGCGACTGTCTGACGATCATGCAGGCGATGCAGCCGCAGAGCGTGGATCTGATTTATCTAGATCCGCCTTTTAACTCCAACCGCGATTACAGCGCGATCTATAAGGACGAGACCGGGCGACCTCTCCCTGATCAGATAGACGCCTTCTCCGACATGTGGGCGTTTGACGAGGAGCGCGGTCGCGTCATTAGGAATTTTCCTGTAAGCATGGCGGAGAAGGCGGCGGACGATAGAGCAGGGGATTATTTAACGGCATGGCTGACGGCGTTGAAACATGCGCAGCCCAGCATGGCGGCTTATATCTCTTATATGGCGGAGCGGTTGCTCGTCATGCGGCGGATATTGAAGCCGACAGGCAGCATCTATTTTCACTGCGACCCAACCGCGAGCCATTATATCAAAGCGATGATGGACGCGATTTTCGGTCAGCGGAATTTCAGGAATGAGATTGTGTGGAGCTACCAGCGATGGACAGGCGCGACAACCCACTTTCAACGTATGCATGATGTCCTTTTCTTCTATTCGGCAGGGGAGTCGGCGACATTCAACCGTCTCACCGAACCCTATAGCGAAAAATCCAAGCACAAAGGACGGCGTCATAGCACGGTGATGGAAGGCGGTCGTCTGGAGCAATCCTACACAGAGGACACGAGCCGCCAGAAGTCTATGCGTGATGTATGGGAAATATCTTATCTTAACTCGCAGGCGAAAGAGCGTCTAGGCTACCCGACACAGAAACCGCTCGCTTTGCTGGATCGCATTGTCCGAGCGTCCAGCAGGGAAGGGGATGTGATTTTAGATCCTTTCTGCGGTTGCGCGACAACATTGGAAGCCGCGCATCGCTTGGGACGCAAATGGATTGGCATTGACATCGCGATTCATGCCGTTAAGAGGGTCGCCCGCGTCCGCCTCGCCGACAGGCTTGGGCTGGAAGAGGGGAAGTCTTTCAAACTGAAGGGCATCCCCGCCAATATGGAGGGCGTGGATGATCTCTTTAAGCGCGATCCCTATCACCTCCAAAAATGGGTGGTGGAGCAGGTGGATGGTTTCGTGACCCGAAAAAGAACGGCCGATGGCGGCATAGACGGACGAATCTATTTCGCTCTGCCCGATGAGAAAGGCAAAGAGAAGGGTCTCAAAAATATGGCGCTGGAGGTCAAAGGCGGCAAAAATGTCGGGATAGACACGATACGCGGTCTTGGCTTCATTCCGAAGAGGGACAGGCAGGATGGCGTGGAGATGGCGGGTCTCATCGTCCGTCATCCTTTGGGCAAGCAACAGATGGAGAATTTCCATCGTGAGGCGGCGCAGGCGGGCGATTTGGAAATGAATGGCAAGCCATATATTCACTATGACGGTAAGCCATGCCCCCGAATCCAAATTCTGACCGCCGCCGAAATCCTAGAAGGCGAGCGCTTCCGTACCCCCGGCGTTCAAAGGAGCGAGACGGGCAAGCCCATCCTGCCCGGCACGGTCGCGCCGCAGACGAGAAAGGGATAGCGTTCTGTTGGCATCGCGGCGCTTTCCCTTTACATTTCGTTTCTATGACGAGGATTCCTATCATCATATTAGGCTCAACAGGGTCAGTCGGCGGCGCGGCGCTGAAGGTCGCGGCGGCGCATCCGGATCGCTTCACTGTCGCGGCGCTGACGGCATGCCAAAATGTCAAGAGGCTCGCCGAGCAGGCGAAGCGCTTCCGACCCCGCCGTGTCGTGATCGGCGATCCCGCGCTTTACGAAAATCTCAAAGCGCGCCTCGCCGACACCGAGATAGACATCGCCGCCGGCGAAAAGGCTCTCAATGACGCCGCCGCCATGAAAGAGGACGGACGCGCGACTGTCGTTGCCGCCATATCGGGGATCGCCGGACTGTCTTCGCTCCTGACCGCCGCGAGAGCCGGGCAAAAAATCGCCCTCGCCAATAAGGAAAGCGTTGTCGCGGCAGGCGAACTGCTGATCAAAGAAGCCCGCAAAGGCGGCGCGGAGATTATCCCTGTGGATTCCGAACATAGCGCGCTCTTTCGGCTGATGCGGCGCGAGAAAATCTCTTCCATCCGCCGCGTCATTCTGACGGCTTCCGGCGGACCTTTCCTTCGCGCGAGCGCGTCCCGCATTGCCGCCGCCACGCCCGAAGACGCGGCGAACCATCCCATTTGGCGCATGGGGCGCAAAATCTCGGTGGATTCGGCAACGATGATGAACAAAGGCTTGGAACTGATAGAAGCGCATTATCTGTTTGATCTGCCCGAGAGCAAGATAGATGTCCTTTTGCATCCGCAATCTGTCGTTCACGCGATGATGGAGACCGAGGACGGCGCGCTTCACGCCCATATAGAGCCGCCCGATATGGGGATTCCTCTAGCCTACGCGCTTTTTTATCCCGATTCTCCTCCTGCGCCTCAACATTCCGCCGACTTCCTGATGGGGGATATGCGCTTTGAGCCTTTAGATCAGAAACGCTTTCCTGCGATAGAAATCGCGCGTCAAGCCTTGCGAAAAGGCGGCTCTGCGGCTACGATACTCAATGCCGCGAATGAAGCCGCTGTCGGCGCGTTCCTTCGGGGCGCGATAGGATTCGCGGATATCATCCGTGTCGTGGAAGGGACGCTTTCGTCTATGGAGACTAGCGTGATGTCGTTCTTGCCAAGCAGTTTGGAAGCCGTTATGGACGTGAACTCGCGCGCGCGCCGCGCGGCGAAACGCCGCATGAAGATGGTTGACGCCGCATGATGGAATCTCTGCCGATCCCCCTTCTCGCCGCCGCTCTCGAGGCCTGTCCCGCCTGCGGAGGCATAGCGGAAGCGGCGATTCTGAGCTATTCGGTTGGGCCAATGGCGGCGTTTTTCGGCTTTTTTGCCGCGATAGGCGGCGCGATGCTTTTTCTTCTGCCCTTTGTGTTCGTTTTCACGATGGTCGTGTTTTTCCATGAGTTGGGGCATTTTTCTGTCGGGCGTCTCTGCGGGATGCATGTGCGGAGTTTCTCCATCGGCATGGGAAGCGAGCTGGTCGGGCTGACCGATCGCTGGGGGACGCGCTGGAAAATCTCGCTGCTGCCGCTTGGCGGCTATGTCATGTTTCTCGGCGAGGGAGAGCGCGCGCCTTCGGGCGTTGAGGAGGATGGCGCGTTTTTCAGCAAGAGCGTCTTGGCGCGGATCGCGGTTTTGGCGGCGGGTCCGACTGCCAATTTCATTCTCGCGATCGTGATTTTCACCGGGATCTTTTGGGCGTCAGGAGTCAAAGAGGCGGTGCCTGTCGTGGCGGGCGTGGAAGAAGCGAGTCCCGCGGCGGAAGCGGGCATTCTCGTCGGCGATCTTTTGGAGCGCATGGACGGCAGCGAGATTCGCAACTTTGAGGATGTCAAACGCATAGTCGGCACGAGCGCCGGACAGCGCCTCGCCATAGAGGTCTCGCGCGATGGCGAGAGAATCCTCCTCTATGCGACCCCGGAACTGAGGGTTTTTGACGATCCCTTCGGCGAATCTTACGAAGCCGGCGCGCTGGGCATCGCCATGACGGCGCGGGAAGGGACGGAAGCGATTCGGCAGTCGCTCCCCGCCGCCTTTTTGGAAGCTGTCCGCCAGACAGGGCAGATCACATGGCTGACGCTCCGCTATTTGGGCGGGATTCTCACCGGGCAGCACAGCGCCGATCAGCTGGGCGGGCCTGTCCGCATCGCCGAAATCTCGTCGGATGTCGCCGAGAGAGGCATCGGCGCTCTTTTCGCGCTGACGGCGCTTCTTTCCATCAGTCTTGGGATTCTGAATTTCCTGCCGATTCCGCTGCTGGACGGAGGACATATTCTCTTTCACCTTTTTGAGGCGGCTCGCGGAAAGCCTCTGCCGCGGCTTGTTCAGACTTGCAGCCTCTTGGTAGGCGGGATCATTCTTCTCGCGGTGATGTCCTTTGTGACGATCAACGACATTCTCCGCCTTCTTTAGATCGTGATATTCAGACCCATGCCGCGCTTTTTCTTTTTCAAGACAGCGTTTTTCGTTTTTCTGCCGCTGTGGCTTGTGTCAGCGCCGCTTTTGGCGCAGACCGAAGGCATCGTGCAGGAGATAGAGGTGCAGGGAAACGCGCGGATAGAGGTTGAGACGGTCAAAGCCTATATCACGCTGAAGGTCGGGGAGAGTTATACGGCGGAGCGGGCGAGCGCGTCTTTAAAGAGTCTTTTTTCCACCGGGCTTTTCTCGGACGTCTCCATCATCCGCGAGGGGGGCAAGGTTGTCGTGCGCGTGGAGGAGAGTCCTGTCGTCAATCTGGTCGCCTTTGAGGGGAATGACGCGATCTCGGATGAGGATATGCAGCAGCTCGTGACGATTTATCCGCGCTCGGTCTATAGTCAGAGCAAGACGCTGTCGGCGCGGCGGGGGATTTTGCGGCAATATCGGCGTTTGGGACGTTTCTCCGCCTCTGTGGAGCCGAAACTCATTGAGCTTGGTCAGAATCGGGTCAATTTGATTTTTGAGATTGCCGAAGGCGAGAAGACCGGCATTTTGGGGATTAATTTCATAGGCAACAGGGCGTTCAGCGATTCCGATTTGCGCGGCGAGATCGCGTCCAGCGTGGCGGCGTGGTGGAAACTTTTGTCGGTGAGCGATTCTTACGATCCGGATCGGCTGAATTTGGATACGGAATTGCTCCGCAATTTCTATACGCGGCGCGGCTATGCGGATTTCCGCGTTGTCTCGGCGGTCACGGAATTGTCGCGAGACGCCGGCGGGTTTCTGATCACTTTTGTCGTGGAGGAGGGCGAGCGCTATCGCTTCGGCAGGACGAAATTTGATCTCGCCGACGCCTCCTTCAAAGAGAAGACGCTCCGCAAAGACATCGTTTATCAGGAGGGCGCGCTCTACGACGTCATTGAAGTGCGGGAGACTTTGGAGAATATCACGCGGCGGATGCAGGAGAACGGCTATATCTCCGCCGCGATAGATCCGATCTTTGAGCGCCGACAAGACGAGGCGCGCTTGGACATTCTCTGGAAGATTTCGCAAGGCTTTCGCTCCTATGTGGAGCGCGTGGAGGTTCGGGGCAATTCTTTCACGAAAGATCGGGTCGTCCGCCGCGAGGTGCTGATGGTGGAAGGAGACGCTTTTGATCGCGCCGAGCTGGCGCGCTCCGAGCGCGGCTTGCGCGGTTTGGGGTTTTTCCGCAATATTTCCATTCAAGCGAAGCCCGGCTCCACGCCGGATCGGGTCGTCTTGGAGGCGAATGTGGAGGAGTTTCCGAGCGGCGAGATTTCGCTGGGCGCGGGATATTCCACGTCTGACGGCTTGGTTGGCGATTTCACGATCCGCGAGAACAATTTTCTCGGCAAGGGTCAGACTTTGGCAATTCAGGTCGCGCGGAGTCAGATTCGGACTGTGGCGGAGATTTCTTTCACGGAGCCTTATTTTCTAGGCAGACGGGTTCGCGCTTCTGCCGGCGTCTCCTATTTGGATCGGAATTATCAGAGTTCGGCGGGCTATGATATTCGGCGCGTGGGCGGCTCGGTGTCGCTGGAGTTTCCTGTCGGCGAGGACGCTTTTCTAGGCGGCAGCTACACGCTGCGCAATGACGATGTCTATGACGTCTCGCCTTTCGCCTCAAGTTCTGTCCAAGAGGTTCGCGGGAGGAGTCTGCGCTCTATTCTGGGCTACAGTTATACGCTGGACAAGCGGAACGATCTCCGCGAGACGACCGAAGGCTGGTATGCGTCTTTGGGACAGGATGTCGCCGGCGCCGGCGGGGATGTGAATTTCATACGCAGCCGCGCGGATTTTCGCTTTTACCGTCCTGTTTTTGAGAGTCCGACAACCCGCTATATTGGGGCGGCGCGTCTTCGCTTCGGACACATTACCGGCTGGGGCGGCGACTCGGTTCGCATTAATGATCGCTTTTATCTGGGGGGGACGAGTTTTCGCGGCTTTGAGTATGCCGGGATTGGCGCGCGCGATTTTCGCAACAATTCTCTCGGGGCGATTTTTTATGGGATTTTGAGCGCGGAGGTTCGGATTGTCATACGCGAGTTGGCGCAGATTGGGGTTCGTCCTTCTCTTTTCACGGAACTTGGCTATATTGAGGGTTCCGCCGAGGGGGACGTCAACATTGACGAGCAATCTGGCATTCGTCTTGGCATTGACGAGCATTCCGGCATTCGGATGAGCGTCGGTATAAGCTTGCAATGGGATTCGCCCATCGGTAGATTGCAGTTTGACTTTTCCGACGCTCTGGTAAAAGAACCCAGAGACAGAGAAGAGAATTTTCGTTTTAGCATAGGCGTTCCGTTCTTTTAGGGGGATCGCGGATGCTGGATCATCACAGCCATCATCACGAGGAGAGACAATGCCATGTTGACGTTGCGGAATTTTTTATTGCCAGCCTTCGCGCTGGGGGGGGCGGCGCTTTTATCGCCGATGTCCTTGGCCTATGCGAAAGAGAATGCGATTCTGTTCGCGAATTTCGCGCAGGTCGTTCAGGACTCCAAAGCGGGGAAGGATATTCTCGCGCAGGTGCAGAAGGAACTGAGCAGCCTCAAGACCATGCAGGACAAGGTCAATGAGGATCTCAAAAAAGCGCAGGAGACTTTGCGGGAGCAGAAGACGCTTTTGTCGTCCAAAGCCTATCAGGAGAAGGAGGCTGCCTTTCAAGTGACGCTGCGCGATGCGCAGGCGAAACTTGTCAATGAGCGGGATCGCATCAATAGAGGGGGTCAGCAGGCTTTGTCTATCGTGGAGTCCACGCTCAACCGCCTTCTTGGCGAGATGCTGGAGCAGAAGGGGGCGGACATCATTCTGAACAGACAGTCTCTTTCGGTCGGGCGTCCTGAGTTGGATTTGACTTCCGAGGTGGTCGCGCTTTTGGACACCCGTCTTCCTTCGGTCAAGGTCAATTTTGAGAAGCCGGCGGAATCTGGGGGCAAAAAATAACCCCGAGACTCTAGGCGCGCCTGTCATGCCGCGCGATTCGGAATCAGAGGCAAGAGCCGCGCCCTTTTTTTTTGAGAGGGCGGGACCTTTTCGTCTTGAGGAGATCGCGTCTTTGGTGGGCGCGCGGATAGCGCGCGATCCTGATCCTTCGCGGCGTTATGTTTCGGTCGCGCCTTTGGGCGCGGCGGATGAGGAGTCTGTCGGCTTTCTGCTGAGTCGCGTCCATGCCGAGGCGCTTCGCAAGAGCGCGGCAGGCGCGTGTCTTTTGGCGGAAGAGAACGCGTCTCTCGCGCCTGAGCGCATGGCGCTTCTCATTTCTGACAATCCGCATCGCGCCTATGCCGATCTTTGCGGCGTTTTTTATCCTGAGGCGCGGCGTCCTTCGCCTCTTTATGGCGAGGCGGGCGTGAGCGCCGCCGCGCATATTCATAAGACGGCGCGGTTGGAGGATGGGATCACCGCGGAGCCGGGCGCGGTGATTGGCGCGGAAGCGTCCATTGGTCGGGGCGCGGTGATTTGCGCCCATGCGGTGGTCGGCGCCGGGGTTGTGATTGGTCGGGAGTCTTATTTGGGTCCGCATGTTTCGGTGAGCCACGCCATTATTGGCGACAGGGTTTTCATTCACGCCGGCGCGCGGATCGGGCAGGACGGATTCGCCTTCGCGCCTCACGAGAAAGGGATTGCGAAGATTCCGCAAACGGGGCGCGTCATCATCCAGAATGACGCCGATATTGGCGCGAACACCGCCATAGACAGAGGCGGCTTGGAGGACACAGTGATCGGCGAAGGCGCGAAAATAGACAATCTCGTTCAGATAGGACACAATTGCCGCATAGGCCGTTATGCGATTCTTGTCTCGCAGGTGGGCTTGTCCGGGAGCGTGCGCGTTGGGGACGGCGCTGTTTTGGGGGGGCAGGTTGGCGTGGCGGATCATATTGAGATTGGCGCCGGCGCGCGGGTGGGGGCGCAGTCGGGGGTGAATCGCTCTCTCCCCGCCGGCGGACAATATCACGGCCATCTGGCGAAGCCTTATCTGCAATGGCGCAAGGAGAAGATCGCGCTGGATCGTTTGGCGCAGGAGTTTCTGAAGAAGCGCGTGAAGAAGGGGAGGGGGGCATGACGTCCGAAAAAGCGTCGTGGCGCGCGCCCGGAGAAGCGTGGGTCGCCGATACTCTGCTGGACACCGAAGCCATCATGCGGAAATTGCAGCACCGCTACCCGATGCTTCTCATAGATCGCCTTTACGCCAATAAGAGCGAGCGCAGAGGCGTTGGCGTAAAAAACGTCACGATCAATGAGCCGTTTTTTCAGGGGCATTTTCCTGGCAATCCGATCATGCCGGGCATGTTGGTCGTGGAGGCTTTGGCGCAGAGCGCGATTCTCACGGCGATGATTGCCTTGGACAAGGGGCTTGAGAAGGATCAGGCGGTCTATTTCGCCTCTATAGACAAGGCGCGGTTTCGTTCTCCTGTTTTCCCTGGCGATTCTCTGACGCTGCATGTTCATCTTGTGAAGCACATGCGGAATCTGTGGAAGTTTCATGGTCGCGCGATGGTGGGCGAGAGGCTCGCCGCCGAGGCTTATTGCGCCGCCGCTTTGGTGGGCGTCTGATCTATGGCGGAGATTCACCCCACAGCGATTGTGGCGTCGGGGGCTGTTCTTGGCGAGGGCGTTCGGATAGGCCCCTATTGCGTGGTGGGCGAGAAAGTCGTGATTGGCAGGAACGCGCGCCTCATTTCGCATGTCGTGGTGGAAGGGGAGACCGAGATCGGCGAGGATTGCGCGCTTTATCCTTTCGCGTCTCTTGGACAGCCGCCGCAGATTCCTTCCTATAGCGAGGCGCTGGGACGCATTCGCGTTGGGGCTGGGAGCGAGTTCCGCGAGCATGTGACAGTCCATCCCGGCACGCCGAAGGGCGGCGGGATCACCTCCATTGGCGCGCGGAATCTTTTGATGATCGGATCGCATGTCGCCCATGATTGTCATTTGGGAGACGATGTCGTTTTCGCGAATCATACAATTTTGGGCGGCCATTGCGTCATCGGCGATCATGTGATGAGCGGGGGGACGGTGGTGGTTAAGCAATTCACGCGGATAGGGGCGCATGGGTTCATTTGCGGCAAGACCGGCGTGACGAAAGACATACCGCCATTCGCTCTTGTCAATGGCTGGCCGGATCGGGTCGTTGGGGTTAATCGGGTTGGCTTGAAGCGGCGAGGATTTTCGCATGAGCGCATCATGGTTTTGCGGAAGGCGTTCAAATGTCTTTTTGACGGGGACGGTTTGATGTCGGCGCGTCTTGCCGAAGCGGCGGATCGCTTCGCCTCCTCCCCCGATGTGATGGCGCTGGTCGCGTTTTTGCGCGAGCGCCGATGAAAGATGAAGCCGCCGCTCGCGATATTGATGGGGGGCGGATCGCTGCCTCTGCTTCTTGCCGAGGCGGCGCAGGCGGCGGGGCGCGACATTCTCGCTGTGGCGATGGAGGGGATCGCCGATGCCGAAGCGGCGCGTTTTCCGCACAGATGGGTCGCGCCTTTTGACATTAAAGCGACAATGGCGCATTTGCGGGAGGCAGGCTGCCGAGACGCTGTCGTGGCGGGGTCTGTGAGTCTGCCGGATTTTTCGGACGGCGATTTTTTGGAGCGCCTTCCGGAGTCTCTCCTAAAGATTTTCTGGCAGATGGAAGCGAGCGACATCAGCGATGACAGGATGCTCTCCTCGCTCTTGCGATATTTTGAGTCGGAGGGTTTGGAGATTTTGGCGGTGGAATCGGTTTGTCCGGATTTGCGGGCTGTGGCGGGGAATCTGACGAAGGCGCGCCCCTCTTCCTCCGATGAGGCGGATATGGATTACGCGCTGCGCGTGGCGGGCGCGATAGGCTCGCTGAATGTTGGACAGGCGGCGGTTTCGCGCGGCGGCGCGATAGTGGCGGTGGAGGCGATGGAGGGGACGGACGCGATGCTGAAACGCGCGGCGTCTCTGATTGGCTTTCGGGAGGGCGCGCCGCGCCGCGGCGTTTTGGTGAAACTTCCGCGTCCGCATCAGGATATGCGGGTGGATTTGCCTGCCATCGGTCCTGAGACGGCAAGCCGCGTTTCGGAAGCTGGTTTGAGCGGGATCGCGCTTCGGGAGGGCGGCGCGCTTCTCATTCACAGACGGGAGATTCTGCGTCTTGCCGATGAAGCGGGTCTTTTCGTCACGGTTTTGTCCGTTTAGGTTTCTGGGGCGAGATGGGCGGCGAGGAGGCGCATATCGCGCTTGTCGCGGGCGAGAGTTCGGGCGACAAGATCGGGGCGCGGCTGATGTCGGCGCTGCGGGAGGTTTTTCCCGTGCCTGTGCGCTTTTCGGGCTTTGGCGGTCAGATGATGGCGGAAGCGGGTTTGGGTTCGCCCTCGCCGATAGAGGATTTGAGCGTGATGGGTTTGCAGGGGATTCTTTTCAATCTGCGGCGCATTTTTCGTCATATAGAAGAGACCGCTTCCGCCGTCATAGAGGACAGGCCGGATATTTTGGTGATCATTGACAGTCCGGACTTCACGCATCGGGTGGCGCGGAGGGTTCATAGAGGCGCGCCCGAAATTCCGATTGTGAATTATATTCCGCCCACGGCATGGGCTTGGCGGAAGGGTCGGGCGAAGCGGATTAAGCGCTATATTCGGGCGGCTTTTGTGATTTTTCCTTTTGAGCCGCGACTGTTTCGGGAGTTGGACGGTCCTCCGACTTTTTATGTCGGCCCGCCGGCTTTGGAATCTCTGTCGGCGAAGAGCGATGGCGAAGATTTTCGGAAAAGGCATGGCTTAAGTTCCAGCGCGAAGATTTTGCTTTTGGCGCCGGGCAGTCGGTCGCGCGAGATTATTGCCGCTCTTCCGCCCTTTTTGGATGCGGCGCGGCGTCTCGCGTCTCATGAGAAGGATTTGGCTTTGGTTCTTTGCGCGGCGCGCTCTGTCCGCGATCTTATTCCGAGCGATTTGGGCTTGGGGTCATTGCGCTGCCTTGTCATTGAGGATGAGTCGGAGAAGCCCGCCGCTTTCGCCGCCAGCGATGCCGCGCTTGCCGTGATGGGGACGATCACGATGGAGTTGGGCTTGGCGGGCGTTCCGTTGGTTTCGGCATACAGGATTGGGGGTCTTGAGGCGCTTGGTCGTCTGCTGATGGTGCGGGTTCGTTATTTTTGCGCGGTCAATCTTATTTTGGATCGGCTTGCCTTTCCCGAGCATATTGGTCGGCGTCTTTCGGGGGAGGTTTTTGCGGAGGATCTCGGCTCTTTGCTGCGCGATTCTGAAAGGCGGGCGCGCGCCGAGGCGGATTTGCGAGAGATGCGCGCCAAAATCATGGAGGGCTTGTCGGAGACTCCGTCTCGCAACGCGGCAGGCGAAATTCTCAAAATATGGAAAGAATGGAAAGAATGGAAAGAGGGGATGGAAACGTTATAGAGTTTTTGACTCTTGAACCTCCACTTTTCTGACTCCCGGCACGGCGCGGACGCGCTCGCGCAATTCGCTGTTCAGCGCGAAGAAGCCCGGCAGCAGAATCTCCGCTTCCTGTCCGTTTTTCTCCGTGGCGATGACGAGAGTCACTCGGCCTTCGGCGGGGCGATTTTCCGCGCCGCGAGTCAGGCTCTTTTTTAAGAGGGGCAGCCCTTCTCGGCTTTCAAGGAAGACGCGCCATCGGGCGCGGCTCGCATGATTCGGATGATTTTCGCTTTTTCCATTGGCGGGGCTTTTCGGGGCGGCGTCGGCGCTGCTGACGGGTTTGGCGCGGCGGGCGAGCATTTTTTCAAGGGGCGCGATTTTCTCAGCCTTGATTCGCATCGCGCCGCTTCCCGGACGCTCGTCCATTCGCGCGTCCATGATGATAAGCCGCCCCGGCTCCAAAAAGCTCTTCGCCTGCTCCCACAGATCCGAAAAAAGAATCGCCTGATATGTTCCGCCCATATCAGAGAGGTCTAGGAGGGCGTAGACATTGCCTCTGCGGGAGTGTTTTTTCCGCGCGGCGATGACGACTCCCGCCAGCCGTCCATAATCCCGACCGCTCTCGCGGAGTTCGCGGTAGGATTGGATGGAGGACATATCCGCCATCGGCTCGCGCCAATCTTCCAACGGGTGCCCGGAGAGATAAAGCCCCGCCGTTTGGAATTCTTTCTCCAAGCGCTCCATCCGCGTCCAATCGGAGAGGTTTCCGAGAATTTGGCGCTCCACCGGATCGGGCTGCTGGCGCGCCTCCTTTTGGAAGAGGGCTTCCTGTCCAATGGCGAGGGCGGCGGTTTCTTGAGCGGCGGCGTCCATGAGTTTGTCGGAGGCTTCCACGATCTGCCGTCTGTTCGGATGAAGCGAATCCAGCGCGCCGACCAGCGCGAGACTCTCAAAGGCGCGCTTCGGCAAAGCGCCCCCCGACAAACGCCGCGCGAAGTTAAAAATATCGCGATAGTCTCCGTCCCGCGCCCGCTCTTTGACGATATGCTCCGCCGCGCCCAGCCCGACATTCCTTATCGCCCCTAGAGCGTAGAGAATCTTGCCCTCCTCCACGATGAAGCGCGCGCCTGAGCGATTGACATCGGGAGGGCGCGTCTCCACGCCGAGTCTTTGCGCTTCCTGTCGCAGCGCGCCCAGTTTGTCGGGATTGCCGATGTCCATCGTCATCAGCGCGGCGAGGAACTGCGTTGGGTGATGCGCCTTCAGATAGGCGGATTGATAGGCGAGCAGCGCGTAGGCGGCGGCGTGGCTCTTATTGAACCCGTAGCCTGCGAAACGCGCCGCCAATGTGAAAAGCTCTGACGCTTTGGCGTAAGGCACGTCCCGCGCGACCGCGCCCTCCACGAAGCGCTGTTTTTGGCTTGCCATCTCGGATTTGATCTTCTTGCCCATGGCGCGGCGGAGAATGTCGGCTTCGCCGAGCGAGTAGCCCGACAGAAGCTGCGCCATCCGCATCACCTGCTCCTGATAAATGACGACTCCGAACGTCTCCTCCAAGACGGGTTTTAGGAGCGGATGGAGATAGTCCGGCGTCTCCGCCCCGTTCTTGCGGCGGACATATTGCGGAATGTTGTCCATCGGGCCGGGGCGGTAAAGCGAGACGAGAGCGATGATGTCCTCAAAGCGATCGGGTTTTGCCTGTCGGAGCGCGTCCCGCATTCCGGCGCTTTCCAGCTGAAAGATTCCTGTCGTTTCGCCGCGCGCGATGAGTTCGTAGCTTGGCGGATCGTTGAGCGGGATGTCTTCAATCGCCAGCGTGATTCCTTCATTTTTCAGGAGGTCTTGGGCGCGTTGGAGCATGGTGAGCGTTTTCAGTCCGAGCAGGTCAAATTTGACGAGACCGGCCTTTTCCGCCCATTTCATGCTGAATTGGGTGATGACGTCTCCGGATCGGGGATCGCGGCAGAGAGGGACATCTTGATCCAGAGGCCTCGCGCCGATGACGATTCCCGCCGCATGGGTTGAGGCGTGGCGGTATAGTCCTTCCAGCGCCGATCCGATGCGGAAGAGTCGCGCGACCTCTTCATGGTCATCGCGCTCTTGTTGGAGTTCTGGCTCTTTCTCAATCGCCTCGGCGAGGCTGACGGGATGGGCGGGATCGTTGGGGATGAATTTGCAGAGGCGATCCACCTGTCCGTAGGGCAGACCCAGCACGCGCCCGACATCTCTCAGAACCGCCCGCGCTTGGAGCGTCCCGAAGGTGATGATATGGGCGACATGTTTCTCGCCATATTTCTCGCGGACATATTGGATGACGCGGTCGCGCGCTTCTTGGCAGAAGTCAATGTCAAAATCGGGCATGGAGACGCGCTCCGGATTCAGGAAGCGCTCAAAGACGAGATTGAAACGGATTGGGTCTAGGTCTGTGATTGTCAGCGCCCATGCGACGAGCGATCCGGCGCCCGATCCGCGTCCGGGCCCGACCGGGATTCCTTCCCGCCGCGCCCATTGGACAAAATCCGCGACAATCAGGAAGTAGCCGGAAAATTCCATTTTCGTGATGATATTGAGTTCAAATTCTAGGCGCTGCCAATAGGTTTCTTCTGGGGCAGGGAGGGTTTTCGCGGCTTTGAGGCGGGTTTCGCATCCTTTTTTGGCGAGATCGCGGAGCGCTTCGGCTTCGTCTTTTGGCCCGCCTTTGAGGAAGCGCGGCGGACGCGGATCGCGCGCGACAGGACGGAAGGCGCAGCGTTTCGCGGCGTCAAGCGCGTTGGCGATGGCGTCTGGGAGGTCGGCGAAGAGGGCGTGCATTTCGTCTCCGCTTTTAAAATAGTGTTCGGGGGTGAGGCGGCGGCGATTTTCATCGGCGACTCGCGTTCCGTCCGCGATGCAGAGGAGGGCGTCGTGGGCTTCGTAGTCTTCGCGGGCGGCGAAATAGGGTTCGTTTGTGGCGATGATGGGGGCGTTTATTTTGGCGGCTGTGTTGAGGAGCCATGTTTCGTGGTCTTTATTTTCGTTTCCGTGTCGTTGGATTTCTATGTAGAGATTGTCGCCGAAGATATTTTGGAGTTGGGCGAGGATTGTTTCGGCTTTATCGGGCTGTCCGGCGAGGAGTTGGGCGTTGAGGATTCCGTTTTGTCCGCCTGTGAGGCAGAGAAGGTTTTGGGCGTGGTTTTGGATTTGGGAGAGGTTGAGGGCGGGGTTGGACGGGTTTTTTTCGTAGGAGAGGGTAGAGAGTTGGAGGAGGTTTTCGTATCCGTCCTCGTTTTTTGCGAGGAGGGCGAGGGTTGGATATTTTTCGCGCGGCGTGTGTGTGGGGTGGGTGGTTTGTTCGTCTGTGATGATGGGCATGGCGCATCCGATGATGGGTTGGATTCCGTTTGCGGCGAGGGTTTCGGAGAATTCCATTGCTCCGAAGAGGTTTGCGGTATCGGTGATTGCGAGGGCGGGGATCATTTTGGCTTGGCAGAGTTTAGGGAGGTCTTTGAGTCGGAGCGCGCCTTCCAGCATGGAGTATGCGGTATGGAGTCGGAGATGGGCGAAGGGTTTCATGGGGGGATTGTATCAGAAGGCGGTTGGCTTGGCACGGTTGCAAAAGGGGGGGTGTGGGGGGCGAAGCCCCCCGCGAAGAAGGGGGGATCGGGGGGAATCCCCCCGAAAGCGCGTGGGTGGGTGGGAAAAGAGCATTTGCGCAGTGAGCATAGCGAACAAGCAAATGCGACCCACCCACGCGCCCCCTGCTCGCAGGAGCTCTGGCGATGCAGGGGGGTCGGCGGGCTTCTCGCAGGCTTGCCCTTCGGGCTACGCTTGCTTCGTTGCGCCACGCCCGCCGACTATTCGGGGGTTTCCCCCGAACCCCCTTTTCTTGGGGGAACTTCGTTCCCCCAAACCCCCTGTCTTTTGGCGCGAAGCATCCTGTGATATGCTCGCAAATTAACCCCGCCAAGGACCAAACCCATGCCCCCAAAACATAACGCCATCACCATCATAGGCGCGCGCGAACATAACCTCAAAAATATCAGCCTCAATATCCCCAGAGACAGCCTCACCGTCATCACAGGACTCTCAGGCTCCGGAAAATCCTCCCTCGCCTTTGACACAATCTACGCCGAAGGTCAAAGACGATACGTCGAAAGCCTCTCCGCCTACGCTAGACAATTCCTAGAAAGCAGCCATAAACCCGATATAGACCGCATAGACGGACTCTCCCCGGCTATCTCTATTGAGCAAAAAACCGCGTCCCGAAACCCCCGATCCACAGTCGGAACAGTCACCGAAATCTACGACTATATGCGAATCCTCTTCGCCCGCGCAGGCATCGCCTACTCCCCCGCCACAGGAAAACCCATTGAAAGCCAAACAATCTCCGAAATGGTGGATAAAACCATGACCCGCCCCAACGACAACCGATTCTACCTCCTCGCCCCCATCGTGCGAGGACGAAAAGGCGAATATAAAAAAGAATTCGCTGACCTCCTCAAACAAGGCTTCCAAAGAATCAAAGCCGATGGAACATTCTATGAGCTGGAAAATCCGCCCAAACTCAACAAAAAAATTAAGCACGATATAGATGTCGTCATAGACCGCCTCGTCATGCGAGACGACCTCGCGGAACGCCTCGCCGAATCCTTTGAAACCGCGCTCCGCCTCAGCGACGGACTCGCCGTCATTGAAGACGCCGAAAACCCCAATGCGCGTCAAATTTTCTCGGAACGCTTCGCATGCCCCGTCTCCGGCTTCACAATTGAAGAAATAGAGCCGCGACTCTTCTCTTTCAACAGCCCGCGCGGCGCATGTCCCGCCTGCGATGGACTCGGCGTCAAACCTTTCGCCGATCCCGATCTCGTCATTCCAAATCCAAACCTCTCCATCCGCGAGGGCGCGATCGCCGCATGGGCGACCGCAGGACAAATCGCCCCCTATTACACCCAACTCCTAGAATCCCTCGCCCGACATTATGGATTCTCCACGACAACCCCATGGAAAAACCTCGCCGAAGAAGCCCAAAACGCCGTCCTCTATGGATCAGACGGCGAGCGCGTCCAAGTGGTCTATCAAATGCGAACCCGCCGCTACGAAGCCTCCCGACCCTTTGAAGGCGTCCTCCCCAATCTTGAGCGCCGCTTCCGCGAAAGCGGGGATAAAAAACTCACGCATCATAATCTCTCGCAATATCACTCCTCCGCGCCCTGCGAAGCCTGCGAAGGCTATCGGCTGCGCCCCGAAGCGCTCTGCGTTCAACTCGGCGGCAGGCATATCGCCGAAGTGAGCGCGCTCTCCGTCAAAGACCTCTTGGATTGGTTCGCGGCGCTGGACGCCAAACTCACCAAGCGCCAAAAGACCATCGCCGAGCGCGTGCTGCGAGAAATCCGCGCGCGGCTGCAGTTCCTCTCCGATGTCGGCTTGGATTATCTGACGCTCTCGCGCAACTCGGCGACTCTGTCGGGCGGCGAGAGTCAGCGCATCCGATTGGCTTCGCAAGTCGGATCGGGGCTGACCGGAGTCGTCTATGTGCTGGACGAGCCGTCCATCGGTCTCCACGCCCGCGACAATGCCCGCCTCCTCGCCAGCCTCAGACGCCTCAAAGATTTGGGCAACACCGTCATTCTCGTGGAGCATGACGAAGAGGCGATACGCAGCGCCGATCATGTCGTGGATATGGGGCCGGGCGCCGGCATCCATGGCGGCGAGGTTGTCGCGCAGGGGACGCCGAAAAAGATTGAGGCGAGCCAAAAGAGTCTGACAGGACGATATCTTTCGGGCAAAGAAGAGATCCCCATTCCGAAGACGCGGCGCAAAAAGCGCGACAGTCATTGCCTTTCGCTGAAGGGCGCGTCAGGACATAATCTGCGCGGCGTGGATGCGGAGTTTCCGCTTGGCCTCTTCCTTTGCATGACCGGCGTCTCCGGGAGCGGGAAATCCACGCTCCTGTTGGAGACGCTGAACAGAGCGCTGACGCGGCGTCTGTCGGCGGCGCGGGTTGAGACGCCGCAGCCCTTCGCCTCTCTGGACGGGGCGCATCTTTTGGACAAGGTGATTGAGATAGACCAGTCGCCGATCGGCAGGACGCCGCGCTCCAACCCGGCGACTTACACGGGCGTCTTCACGCCGATCCGCGAATGGTTCGCCGGTCTCCCCGAGAGCAGGACGCGCGGCTATGGGCCGGGACGCTTCTCCTTCAACGTCAAAGGCGGACGCTGCGAGGCGTGTCAAGGCGATGGCGTTCTGAAGATTGAGATGCATTTCCTGCCCGATGTCTATGTGGAATGCGATTCCTGTCATGGACGCCGCTACAACCGCGAGACGCTGGAGGTTTTGTTCCGCGAGAAATCCATCGCCGATGTCTTGGACATGACGGTGGAAGAGGCGCGGCGATTTTTCCGCGCCGTCCCGGCGATACGCGATCGCTTGGAGACGCTCTACCGCGTGGGTTTGGATTACATTCGGATTGGTCAGGCGGCGACGACCTTGTCCGGGGGCGAGGCGCAGCGGATCAAATTGGCGAAGGAGCTCTCAAAGCGCGCGACAGGTCGGACCTTTTATATTTTGGACGAGCCGACGACAGGGCTTCATTTTCATGACATTGGGAAGTTGTTGGACGTTCTTCACGCGCTCGTGAAATCCGGCAACACGGTCGCGGTGATTGAGCATAATTTGGACGTGATCAAAACGGCGGATTGGGTGATTGATCTCGGTCCCGAGGGCGGCGAAGCGGGCGGACGCATTGTCGGCGTTGGCACTCCCGAAGAGATCGCCCGTCTCCCGCGGAGTCATACCGGAAAATTCCTGCGCGCGCTTTTTGACGCCCGAGACAAAAGGCGCAGACGCGCGGGGCTAAAACTCAAAGCCGCGGCTCAGTAGACATTCCGCGCACGCGATTTTGTAAGATTATGACACTGTTATTTCCTGAACTCTCCACGCAGCCTTGTCTCGCAGTCGTTGATAGCTGAGCCGAACTCTAAAGTCTTCGCCCAAAGTTGGCGCATCCCGCCCTGCAAGCCATATAGTGTCATCTGGATTAGGGTTATATCTCTCCTGCAGCTTCCCGTTCGGGATACATGCGACGACAATTCGCTTGAGCGTCTGCGATTCTCCGCTCTCCTGATAGACGAATTTGGCGATGACTGTAACGACATGGAACGCGCGACTGCCGCGCTTGATCACTTGATCCAATTTACCCGGCTCGTCTATGAGATTTCCTGCTCGGCGCATTTTGACAGTCATAGACGTTTGGGACATTTGGATCGTAGCCGTGCGATCGCCATTGAGCTTCTCGGCTTTAGCATCCAGCATGAGCGCTGCCGGTTGCGGCTCTGGCAGGAATACATAGATCGCTTTCTTGACATCAACCTTGCCATAGAGTCTTTCACGCAGGCCGGAAACGCCCATTGCCTCAATAGCTTCCCGCGTCACATCTTCCGCAATGTCCTGAGGCAAATCGGTTTCTTCGCGAAATATTGTCTCTGCCTGACTCTTGTAATCCGTCAGGGACTGCGCCACCATCGACAGAACTGTTCGTTCCAAACGCTCCAGTTCGTCATAGGTCATTGGTTCGCCTTCTCGCAATTTTGGCATGTTTAGGCTCTATGTCTATGCCCAGCCACCGACGTCCAAGCCGCTTAGCCACGCTCGTAGTCGTTCCCGTGCCGACAAACGGGTCTAGCACCACGCCGCCGACAGGAGAGAATAGGCGAATCACTCTGCTCGCCAACTCCTCTGGAAACTCCGCTTCGTGGCGAGCGTTGCGGCTGACAGATCGAATATTCCATACGCCTCTTGAACCCCAGTGCGCCCAGTCGTCCGGACTCAAACGATCTCTGTCGTATTCGGTAATTCCCGGATTCCAAAAGACGTATATATGCTCAAATTCATCTACAGCGCGATAAGAATTGGAGTGCCATCTGCTGTTCGCCCAGCAAGGATCTTTGTGCCAGATGCGCTGATCGTAGAGATAGAATCCGGATTCTTCAGCCCATTCGACCAACATGCATCCTGTTAGCAAGACCTTCGTAGAATTGGCATGTTTTCCCCCGCGCACATTATTGTCTTCAAGCCGTCTCTGGATAGTCTGCTCGCTGCATCCTAGTAATGCAGCAATCTCGTGGCGATTAGCGTCAGGGTTTTTCTTCTTGGCGGTCAATATCGCTTCTTTTGTGAGGGCGACTTTTTTTCTCCGAACATTGTCAGCTTGGAATCTCGGCATTGAGGCATCAGAGAAGCACAAAATATCCCCGATGTTTACAGCGAGAAACCCTCCAGGCTTGATGATACGGGTGTGATACAGGATCACGTCACGCAAAAGCTCTTGCCAATCTCCAAAGGTCAGGTGGCGTTCGTAAGATTTTCCGACGTAGTAGGGTGGTGACCAGAAACTCAGATCAACACTAGCATCAGGCACACAAGCCAGATGACGCCGAGCATCACCGGTTAGGATACGGTTGAATGCGAAGTTCTGTGTTGAACGACAGCCTAACAGCCGGTCTGTGTTTCTATTCAACTCAGGCAGAGGTCTGCTCACGCAGCTGACTTTTCGTAGGCAATGTCAGTAGATATTCTGCGCGGCGACCATCGCGAAGAGCATCGGAATGGAAAGAACGGTGTTGATCCGCGAAAAAACCATCGCGCGCCGCGCCGCCAACGGCTTCGCCGAAGCCTCCGCATTCACGATGCCCAGAGCGATCCGCTGACTCGGCCATATGATCAGCCACACATTCAGAAACATGATGATCCCAAACCACATCCCCAAGCCAAGAACCAGATGCTTCTCCACGCCCCAATAAAAGCCCAAAAGCAAGGTGTCCAGCAAATAGCCGCTCATCCATGCCAGAAGCAGTCCGGTGAGGATTGTCGCCATCGCGCCCCAGCGAAACCACCACAAAGCCGCAGGCGCGATCACTTTGGAAATGGCAGGCTTTTGCGCGTCCGGAATGTCCGGCATGTTCGGAATCTGGACGAAGTTGAAATACCAGAGCAGCCCGATCCACATGACGCCGCTTAACACATGAAGCCAGCGCATGAAAAACGTGCCGAAAGCATGATCAAACTCGCCATCATACCCCCCATAGAGAATGAGAAAAAGAACGACAATCCCAAAACCCATGAGAACGGCGTTCCGCAGAGATGAAAGAAGCTTCGCGAGAATTTCCATGAGAACCTCCCCTAATGAAAGTGATTCGGATAGGCGACTCTTTGATTCTATCGCATCAAGGGGTAAAGTCAAAAGATGAATGGAATGAATATCCGAAACGGAATCGCCGAAAGCGTGGGGGATACGCCCTTGATCCGATTGCGGCGGGCGTCTGAAGAGACAGGCTGCGAGATTCTGGGCAAAGCGGAGTTCATGAATCCAGGACAATCGGTGAAAGATCGCGCGGCGCTCTCCATCATTCAAGACGCTGAGCGCAAGGGAGAGTTGAAGCCGGGCGGCGTGATCGTGGAGGGGACGGCAGGCAACACAGGCATCGGCTTGGCGCTGATCGGCAACGCGCTGGGCTATCGGACGGTCATCGTCATCCCGGACACGCAATCCAAAGAAAAAAAAGACACGCTCCGCCTCTGCGGCGCGGAACTGATAGAAGTCCCCGCCGTCCCCTATAAAGACCCGAACAATTACGTCAAATATTCAGGACGTCTCGCCGAAAAACTGAATCGCTCCGAGAAAAACGGCGCTGTCTGGGCGAATCAATTTGACAATGTCGCCAACCGCCAAGCCCATCTGGAGACGACAGGGCCGGAAATATGGCGGCAAACGGACGGCAAAATAGACGGCTTCACCTGCGCGATCGGAACAGGCGGAACGCTCGCCGGCGTCGGGCTTTGTCTGAAAGAGAAGCGCCAAGACGTCAAAATCGCCTGCGCCGATCCGATGGGCGCGGCGATGCATCATTATTACAAGCATGGCGAACTGAAAGCGGAAGGCTCGTCCATCACCGAGGGCATCGGACAGGGTCGCGTGACCGCCAACCTTAAAGACGCGCCGATAGACGATTCCTATCAAATCCCCGATGAGGAAGCGCTCCCGATCGTCTTTCAACTGCTGAAGGAGGAGGGCTTGTGCTTGGGCGGCTCAAGCGGGATCAATGTCGCCGCCGCCGTCAGAATGGCGAAAGAGATGGGGCCCGGCCGCCGAATCGTGACCGTCCTCTGCGATTATGGAACGCGCTATCAGTCCAAAATGTTCAACCCCGCCTTCCTAAAAGAGAAGGGGCTGCCTTGCCCCGATTGGCTTGATCTTTAGCGCTCTCGCGGAAAGCCTCAGCCAATTGTCGTCATTGTTATCGGCTGCGCTTATGAAAGTTGTAAAGCCCGGCTTCTGTTCTCCGCCTGAGGATCTCTTGCTGATAGGCGGTCGGGTCGCGGTGATAAGCGTCCAGATCGGTCTTTTTGAGAGGCTCGTTGATGCCCTCTATGAAGTGAGGATGGATTTCCACGATGGCGCCTCTGCATTTCGCATCCGCCATTCGGATATGCGCTTTCAGCACAGGCAGGATTCTGTTGCAGGAATTGGCATCCTGCCCGCCCAGAGACACGCTATAGCTCACGGGCCTTGTGCTGTGACCTGGCCCGAGCGATTTGTATCGCGTCACGCCGGCGGCTTGCAATTCCGCGGTCAGCGTGTTGCCGGACAATGCGTTGGCGCCGCATTTAGGCGGAGCTGGATTCTGTATGGCGCAGTTGAACAAAAAATTATCAACCGCGATCATGCTCCTTTCCAGAGCCTGAAGGTTAAGCCTGTCCTGTTCGGTAAAATCTCGCAAAAGAGGAGGCGCGCCCTCCCAATTCTGCGCGAGGTCAATATCCCGCAAAGCGCCGCCGCAAGCCGTTCCCTTTTTGCAAACTCGCGCTTCCAGCCTAGAAGCGCCGCCCTGCCGAATGCAAGCGGCGGAATCGATCTTCTTGCTCCGAAGAAGGCGCGCCCTCAACGGCAGGCAGAAATCTTCCACCCGCGAATAGGGAATGTCTCTCAATCCTACGCGGAAGGCTTTCGGCGCGCGGACATCATCCATCGGGGAGTAGTCGGCATAGAGAGTTCCTCTTTTGGTTCCCCTCTCGGTGATGGCGGATTCCAGCTGCTGTCCGGTAAAAACGCGGCTTCCGCCGACTCGCCGCCAATATTCGGGCCACGCCGCTTCCACTTCGCTGATCGCTTCGGTGACGTCAAAGGAACTTTCGGTGACGAACTGTCTCCCGGCTGTCGCGCCATAGAGCCAGACCGATCCGGCGATAAAAGCGCCGGCGAGGCCGAGCGCCAAGGTGAGTTCCGTCAGCGTGACTCCCCTCTCCGACGACGCTGACGCTTTTAAAACTCGCGCCGTCGCTGTTTCCCGCATCCCCCGTTCTGATGCGCTCTCCGCCAATCTTTCGCGCGACGGGAGAGCGTGTTTTTTCCAAGACACGAAATCTCTCATAATCGCAGTCCCTCTTATCATCGCAAGCCCAGGCTCGCTCTTGTTCTGACATTTCCTTGTTATAGAAATTATATGAAGGCGCGGGGCGCGGCGCAAGAGGGAATCGCAGCTTTATCATGTTTTTGTGTTCTGACGCGCCGATGATCGCGTTGCGCCTTTGTCGCGGAACAGGCAGAATGCGGCTCTATCGTTTATTCTCTCATCGTTATTCAATGAGGAAGTCGGACAGTCTCGTGGAATCGATCACGACTCTCGTCACCTATCTTGAGCGCCGAGGCGGCGCGGGCGCGGCTTCTCTCGCCTCGTTGGAGGGAGAGCGGCGGGCAGCGCGGGGGGCGCGTCTCGCCCATATTCATAAAATCCCGCTTCATTTTTATCGCTATCTCTATGACGTGATCGGCAGCCCGCATCATTGGGTTTCGCGGAGGGGCATGTCGGACGAGACTCTCCGCGCCATTCTCCACGATCCGATGGTGGAAGTGCATCTTCTCTATGTTAATGACTTGCCCGCCGGCTATTTTGAATTGGACTTCATGCCGAAAGATAAAATCCCCCCGCTGCGCCTCAAAGAAAAACGCGCCGACATCGCCTTTCTCGGTTTGACGCCTGAATATCTTGGTCGGGGTCTTGGGAAATTTCTGATGCGGAGCGCGCTTCGGCGCATAGAGACTCATCCGAAACACAGAGCCTCGCGCATCACGATTCAGACCTGCACGCTGGATCATCCGCGCGCGCTGCCTCTCTATAGAAGTTTCGGCTTCGCGCCCTACGCCCAGCGGGAAGAGATCATCACCGTGTTAGACTAATCATGAAGAATTTGGCTCAAGAAGA
Source organism: uncultured Alphaproteobacteria bacterium (assembly GCA_958296285.1). Classification (GTDB taxonomy): domain Bacteria; phylum Pseudomonadota; class Alphaproteobacteria; order JAPOUT01. The sequence continues at coordinate 1,358,648 of OY282459.1, read as the reverse complement.
GACGGGTTCTTTCATGTTTGGGTTTGGAAAAGAATTGGCTTGGCGGCGCTTCTTCCAGAATCACGCCTTCATCCATGAAGATCATTTTGTCGGCGACTCGCCGCGCGAAGCCCATTTCATGCGAGACGCAGATCATCGTCATGCCGCCTTCGGCGAGATCCACCATGACGTCAAGGACTTCTTTGATCATTTCGGGGTCAAGGGCGGATGTCGGCTCGTCAAAGAGCATGATTCGCGGCTCCATGCAAAGCGCGCGCGCGATGGCGACTCTCTGCTGCTGTCCGCCGGAGAGTTGCTCCGGATATTTATGCGCCTGATCAGGAATCCGCACGCGCTCCAAATAGCGAAGCGCGCGGGCTTCGGCTTCGGCGCGCGTTTTTCGGCGCACCCAGATTGGCGCGAGCGCGCAGTTTTGCAGCACGGTCATATGGGGGAAAAGGTTAAAACTCTGAAAGACCATCCCGACTTCGCGGCGGACTTCGTCCAACCCGGCGCTCCCTGTCAGAGGAATCCCATCCACGACAAGCTCGCCCTTCTCGTGGGTCTCCAAGCCGTTGATGCAGCGAATGAGCGTGGATTTCCCCGATCCCGACGGTCCGCAAATGACGATTTTCTCGCCCTTCCGCACCGAGAGGCTGATGTCTTTCAAGACATGGAACGCGCCGAACCATTTGTCCAAATGGCGCATATGGATCGCGCCGTCTCGGGCGGCGTTTTTGGCGGGTTTGTTGTTTGTGTCGGGATCAGCCATTGTGGGACGGTTCCGTGCCGAGTCGTCTTTCCATATATTGCGAGTAGCGCGACATGCCGAAGCAGAATAGCCAAAAGAGGAGGGCGGCGAAAGCGTATCCTGTGTAGTGAGTCTGCGGCGTAGACCAGTTCGGATCGGCGAGGTGCAGCTGAATGATGCCCAGCAGATCAAACAAGCCCACGATCAAAACGAGAGTCGTGTCCTTAAACAGCGCGATGAAGGAATTGACGATCCCCGGAATCACGATTTTTAGAGCCTGCGGCAGAATGATGAGGATTGTCATGCGCCAATATCCCATGCCGAGCGCGCGGGCGGCGTCATGCTGCCCCTGCGGGATCGCCTGCAGCCCGCCGCGCACCACTTCCGCCATATAGGCGGAGGAGAAAAGCGCCACTCCGATCAGACAGCGCAGGAGTTTGTCAAAACTCGCCCCTTCGGCGAAGAAGAGCGGCAGCATGACGCTCGCCATGAAAAGCACGGTGATGAGCGGGATTCCTCGCCAGAATTCAATGAAGAGGACGCAGAGGGTTCGGAGGATTCGCATCTCCGATCGGCGTCCGAGCGCGAGGAGGATTCCGAGCGGCAGCGCCGCCGCGTTTCCGACCCCTGCGATGAGAAGCGTGACAAGAAGTCCGCCCCAGCGCGAGCTCTCCACATAGGGCAGCCCCATCACGCCGCCCGACAGCAGATAGAGACAGAGAATCGGGAAAATCACGACCAGAAAGAGCGCGTTCCAGCCTTTCCACGGGACGGCGGGGATCAGCATCGGCAGCGCGCCGCCAAAGGCGAGCAGAAAGACCAAATTGACGCGCCAGATTTCTTCCTGCGGGTAGCGCCCATAGATGAATTGCTCCCATTTCTCAAAGATGAACGGCCAGCACGCGCCTTGATTCTCATTGAGACAGGCTTCGCGGCTTTCGCCTGTCCAGCTGGCGCTGATAATGAGCCAGTCTATCAGGGCGGGGATCGTCAGCCAGAGGAGGGCGATCGCGGACAGAGTCAGCGCGGCGTTCATCCATGACGAGAAGAGATGGATTCGCGCCCAATGCCATCCATAAGCGAGGATGCTGGTTTGGCGATCGCGCCGCAAGATTTTCGCGTCTGAGAGATTCGTCATGGGGCGCTCTTTTTTCGTCTTGAGAGGCGGGCATTATATTGGTTCATCGCGATGGATGTCAGGACGCTCAGCGACAGATAGACGCACATTGTGATGAAGAGGATTTCTATCGCTTGTCCCGTCTGGTTGAGGGCTGTTCCGGCAAAGACCGAGACCAAATCGGGATAGGCGATGGCGGCGGCGAGGGACGAGTTTTTCGTCAGATTGAGATATTGGTTCGTCAAAGGCGGGATAATCACCTGCATCGCCTGCGGGATGACGACAAGGCGCAGCGTTTGGGGCGTTTTCAGTCCGATCGCGCGCGCCGCCTCCACCTGTCCGCGCTGGACGGCTAGAAGCCCGGCGCGGACGATTTCGGCGATATAGGCGGCGGTGTAGAGGCTCAGCGCGAGGAGGAGCGCCAAAAATTCGCGGCTGATCGTGATTCCGCCTTCAAAGTTAAAGCCTTTGAGTTCCGGATAGTCCAGCGAGATTGGTGCGCCGGTCAGCAGGAAAGCCGCCAGCGGCGCGAGGAGCAGCGCGATCAGAGCCGATTGGATCCATGCCGGTCGGCTGCCTGTCGTTTCGCGCCGCCATCGGGCGAAGCGCAGGAGAAGCGGGCAGAGAATCAAAGCGAGGAGGAGGAGTTGGAGCGTCAGCGCCGAGCCTTCCTCCCAAACGGGCTTCGGCAGGACAATGCCGCGATTATGGGCATAGACGCTCTCCATCCATCCCGCGGCGGATCGCGGCGAGGGCAGCGCGCCCAAGAAAGCGAAATACCAAAAGAAAATCTGCAAAAGAAGCGGGATGTTTCGGACGATTTCCACATAGGCGGCGGCGAGACGCGCGACAATCCAATTGGACGAGAGCCGCGCGATGCCGATGACGAAGCCCAAGACGCTCGCCAAAGCGATGCCCAGCGCCGAGACCAGCAGCGTGTTCAAAAGCCCGACGATCAGAAGTCGTCCATAGCTGGATTCTTCGCTATAGGGGATCAGCGCCTGATTGACGGCGAAGCCGGCGGTGCTGTTTAAGAAGCCGAATCCGGAGGCGATATTCTGCTGTTCCAGATTCCCAATCGCGTTGGAGAGGATTCTCCAAAAGAAGAGGAGGACAAGGAGAAGGACGAGGCTCTGCGCGAGGAAAGCCGCGCGCGGCGCGAGTTCAGCCCTCCATTCTGCGAGGCTTCGCGGCAAGGCGGCGCGCCGAGAAATCAGCGCACCGGCGGCGCGTAGAGGAATCCTCCGTCTTTCCAAAGAGCATTCTGCCCTCTTTGGATTCGGAGGGGGGTGTTGACGCCCAAACTCTTCTCAAAGACTTCTCCGTAATTGCCGACCTTTTTGATGATCTGGTAAGCCCAGAATTTGGAGAGTCCGAGCGATTCGCCGAAAGAGCCTTCTCTTCCGAGAAGGCGGCGGATTTTGGGATCTTGAGACTGTCGGCGCAATCTGTCCACATTTTCGGACGTAACTCCGAGTTCCTCGGCGTTGATCATCGCGAAGAGCGTCCATCGGACGATATCCGCCCATTGCGGATCGCCCTGCCGCACGACCGGTCCGAGAGGCTCTTTGGAGATGATTTCGGGCAGGATGATATGGTTTTCCGGGTTCCGCAATTTGAGTCGGTTGGCGTAGAGCGCGGACTGATCGGTGGTATAGACGTCGCATCTTTCTGAATCGTAAGCCGCGACCACTTCGTCCGCTTTCTCAAAGGTGATGAGTTCATATTTCATATTGTTGGCGCGGAAGAAATCGCCGACATTGAGTTCGGTTGTCGTGCCCGCGTTGGTGCAGACGGTCGCGCCGTCCAATTCTTTGGCGCTGGAGAGGGGGGGCGTTTTCGGCACCATGAAGCCTTGCCCGTCATAATAGAGCGTTCCGATGAAATCCAATCCGAGGGCGGTGTCGCGCTGCATAGTCCAAGTGGTGTTGCGCGAGAGGATGTCAAATTCGCCGGATTGCAGCGCCGCGAAGCGCTCTTTCGCCGAGGTCGGCGTGAATTTGACCTTATTCGCATTGCCGAAAATCGCCGCCGCGACCGCGCGGCAGAGATCCACGTCTATGCCTTCCCATTGTCCTCGGCTGTCGGGGTTGGAGAAGCCGGGCAGCCCCTGGCTGACGCCGCAGCGCACCACGCCATAATTGTCTTTGGTCTGCTGCAGGGTTTCGCCGTTCTGCGCGAGCGCGAGCGCCGGCGCGCCGAGAAAAGCGAGCGCCGACAGAAAGAGCGGAGCGATTCTGCGAGCCGATCGGATCGTGGGCATGAGATTGTCCTCCGGAGCTGGATTTGGGGCGGCTTCTTGCATAAAGTGGGCTGCCACGAGTGGCTCGCCATGAGTGGTTCGCCACGAGTGGCTCGCCACGAGCAGCTTTTGACAGAATAGCGGCGGCGCGTCTTTCGTCAAGGCTATTCTGCTCATCTTTATCTTTCAAGGAGCGCATATGAAAGAGCCGAAGCCATCCGCGCCGCGTCTCGGATCGGCGACTCGTCTCGCTCATGCCGGGCGCGAATCTTCGGCGCATCATGGCGCGGTGAATGTTCCGCTTTACCGCGCTTCCACGCTGCTCTTTCCGACTCTGAAAGCGATGCGGGATCGCGCGCGCGCCTTCACTTACGGGCGCAAACTGACCCCGACCACCAAGGCGCTCGCCGAGACCATCGCCGAGTTGGAGGGCGCGGAGGATTATCGCCATACGGTTCTCGCTCCGTCCGGGCTTTCGGCGATCAGCTGCGCGATTCTGTCTGTCGTCAAGAGCGGCGATCATATTCTCGTGAGCGATGGCGTTTATAATCCGACCCGTCTTTTTTGCGATGAGTTTTTGTCCCGCATGGGGGTGGAGACCGAATATTTTGATCCCGCCGCGCGCGCCGAATCTCTGAGCGCGATGTTCCGCGAGAAGACGGCGCTGTTATTTTTGGAATCGCCGTCCTCGCTGACTTTTGAGATGCAGGATGCGGGCGCGTTGGCGGAGGTCGCGCGGCGTCATCGGGCGCGGACGATCATGGACAACACATGGGCGACTCCGCTTTTTTTTCGCCCTCTGCTTCATGGCGCGGATTTGTCGGTGCAGGCGGCGACAAAATATCTTTCCGGCCATTCCGACACGCTCTTGGGATCGGTGACGGCGACATCGGCGATGCGGCGGGCTCTTTCGCGGACGCATCGGCAGTTGGGTCTGTGCGGCCCTGCCGATGAAGCCTATATGACTCTGCGGGGTCTTCGGACGCTGTCGCTTCGCATGGCGCGGCATCAGGAGACGGGCTTGGCGCTGGCGCGTTTTTTAGAGAGTCGCGCCGAGATTTCGCATGTTCTGCATCCCGCGCTGCCGTCTCATCGGCAGCATGAGCTATGGCGGCGCGATTTTTCGGGCGCGGCGGGTTTGTTCGGCGCGGTTCTCAATCCCGTTGAGGAGAGGGCTTTGTCGGCGATGTTTGACGGGATGCGTCTTTTCGGCATGGGCTATTCTTGGGGCGGTTTTGAGAGTCTGCTGACGGTCGCCGAGCCGGATCGCGCCTTGACCGGCGAGGCGGAAGGCGTTTTGATACGGATTCACGCGGGGCTGGAAGACGCCTCCGATCTGATAGAGGATTTGGCGGCGGGCTTGGATCGCCTCTCCGCCAATTCCAATGGTTGAGGAGCGATGATGCGGGAGATTCGCGCCGAGGTTTCGGGGACTGTTTGGAAGATAGAGGCGGCGGCGGGAGACAGACTGTCGGCGGGAGACGCGGTTCTGATTTTGGAATCCATGAAGATGGAGATTCCGGTGGAAGCGCCCTCCGATGGCATTGTGCGCGAGATTCTAGTCAAGGAGGGAGATCTTGTGGAGGAGGATCAGCCGCTCGCGCGGATGGAGACGGTTTAGCGTCCGCTCTGTCGTTTTTTCTTCTCCAAGCGCATTTCCACGAGTTCTTCGCCTCGCCGTCTTTCTTGAGGGGTCATGCGGGCGATCAGTTTCTCCAGGGCGGGCTGGGAGAATTGTCTGAAATCATTTTCTATCGCCAGAGAGTAGAAGAGATAGGCTTGGGGCAGGTCTTTGGCGACTCCTTCGCCATTCTCAAACATGACGGCGATATTGTGCTGCGCGTCAGGGAGTCCCGCGCGGGCGGCGGCGAGATACCATCTCGCCGCTTCTTCCAGCGAATAGGGGACTCCCTGTCCGTGATCGTGGAGGGTTCCGAGTTCTCTTTGGGCGCGCGGCTCGCCTGCGGCGGCGCTTGTCTTGAGATAGGCGACGGCGCGGGGGACGTCGCGCTTGACGATTTTCGCGTCCAGATATTCCGCCGCCAGACGGAACGCCGCGCCGGCGTCTCCTGACGCGGCGGCGCGTTTCCAGACTCGCATCGCTTTCGCGTAATGCCCCATGCGATAGAGTTTGTATCCGGCGGCTTCGCTTGGGATCACGGTTTCGGCGAAGAGCGCGCAGCCTCCGATGATAAGCGCCAGAGATGCGGCGATGGGCGTTTTTCCGTTCATGTTATTCTCCTATTCTCCTCATTCTCCTCTGTGGCGCGCCCGGCAGGACTTGAACCTGCAACCGTCGGCTTAGAAGGCCGATGCTCTATCCGGTTGAGCTACGGGCGCGCAAGTGGGTTTCACGCGGATGCGCGAAATTTTTATATGAGCGTCTCGTCAGCGTCAATGCGTCCAAGCTTGTCGGCGCTGCGGGCTGAAATTTTCGGCGTAGGATTTGGATCGGCGCGTCTCGGCGCGTCTTGGCGCGAGATGATAGGCGATGCCCTGTCTCTTCGCATAGGCTTCCGCTTGGGCGCGTGTTTTGAAGCGGAGGCGGATTTGGCTTCGCATGTCGCCGGAGCCTGTCCAGCCCGTCAGACCGTCTGAGAATCGCGGCTGCGCGGGCTCATATTCCAAGACCCACCGCGAGTCTTTCGCGCGTCCTGATTGAGTCGCCGGCGGAGAGGGTTGATAGATTCGCGCTCGTGTCATCGTGATCCCTGATGGAGGAGACGGATTGGATATCATCCGCGAAAAGGCGGAGGAATCTCAGCTGCTATAGATGCCGGCGACAGCGAGGAGGGCGATCGCGAAGTTTAAATAGGCGCCGGGCAGGCGCAGCAAAGCGCTGTGGCCGAGCGCGGCGAGCAGCAAAAAGAGCGCCGCTGTCGCGCCGCAGATGAGCGCCACCATGACGGCAAGCTCCACCGCTTCCGGCGAGATCGCCAAATAGCCCATGGCGAGAGCGTAGCTCAAAAATGCGATTGAGACGACATGCCAAGACACATAGCTCAGCTCCGGCAGCGGAGTGGGCAGCCCGGACGTCAAGATCGCCCTCACATAGCGGCGATGACCGACCACGCCATGAAAAGCCAAGCCCCCGAGAGCCACCGCGCTTCCTGCGGCGAAAAACCAAAAAGCCATGCCATTCTCCCAGCGTTTTGAGGATTTTACCCTCGTGAGTTTATCAGACAGCGCCGCTTGTCCAGAGTCAATCATGGTCGGGGCAGCAGGATTTGAACCTGCGACCCCCTGCTCCCAAAGCAGGTGCGCTAGCCAGACTGCGCCATGCCCCGGTCGGGATCAATCTAGGAAATTTCTCGCGTCTCGGCAATCACCATCGCATCAGCAAAGCGCCCCAAGTGAGTCCTCCGCCCATCGCCTCTAGGAGGAGCAGATCGCCTTTCTTGACGCGACCGTCCGCGACCGCCTCATGGATCGCCAGAGGAACGGACGCCGCCGAAGTGTTGGCGTGCTTCTCTATCGTGACCACGATTTTCTCGCTGGGGAGTCTGAGCCGATCGGCGACCGCGTTCAAGATTCGGGCATTCGCTTGATGCGGAACGAACCAGTCAATGTCCTCGGCGGTCATTTCGGCTTTTTCAAGCGTCTTGTTGATGGCGTCGCTGATATTGACGACAGCATGGCGGAAGACCTCGCGCCCCTGCATCTTGATGACGCCGGCGCTCTTATTGAAGGAAACGCCGCCATCCGTATAAAGGAGGGGCATGAGTCGTCCATCGCTGTGGAGGCTGGAGGCGATGATTCCGTTTTTGACGCCGTCTTTTTCTTCTTCCTCCTTTTCGGACGGCGCGCGGAGAAGGATCGCGCCGGCGCCGTCTCCGAAAAGGACGCAAGTCGCGCGATCCTCCCAGTCCAAGATTCGGCTTAACGTGTCAGCGCCGACAACGAGCGTGAAGCGGTCTGATCCGACTCGCATCATCGCGTCCGCGACCGTGAGCGCATAGACGAAGCCCGAGCAGACCGCCTGCACGTCAAAGCCATATCCCTGCTCCATGCCCAGTTTGGCTTGGACTTGCGCGGCGACCGAAGGGAAGGTGCGATCCGGAGTCGTTGTCGCGACAATGACGCAATCCAACTCTTTGGCGGAGATTTTGGCGCTCGCCAGAGCCTCTTCGGCGGCGCGGGTCGCCATATCGGAGGTGCGTTCATTGTCGGCGGCGATGTGTCGGCTTTTGATTCCCGTTCGCTGCATGATCCACTCATCGCTCGTGTCCAGCTTTTTGGCGAGATCGGCGTTGGTCAGGATTTTTTTCGGCAGATAAGCGCCGTGTCCCAAGACGCGCGCGCCATTATGGGAGACGGCGTTTCGGCTCTTCTTTTTCTCCGTCATAGGATCGCCTCGGATTCGGGCAGGGGCGTTTTCGCGCCGCCCGCGCCGCTCGCGCTGCCCGCGCCGCCCGTTTCTTGGAGCAGCGCCGGCAGATGGGCGAGTTTTTCGGCGAGGCGCTCAATGAGGCGCGCGCGGGCGCATTGGACGGCGGAGTGAATCGCGAAAGCGAATCCGACCTCATCGCTGCCGCCATGACTCTTTAGCGCCAAGCCTCGGACGCCCAAAAAGACTCCGCCGTTAAAATGGCGCGGATCTATCTGATCGCGGAAGGCGCGGAGCGCCGGTCTTAGGAAGAGATAGCCGAGCCGCGCCAGAAGCGACTGCGAGAAGGCGTCTTGGAGATAGGCGGCGATCTGTCTTGCCGTGCCTTCCGCCGCCTTCAGGGCGATATTGCCGGAGAAGCCGTCCGCCACAATGACATCCACAATGTCGTGCCCCAGCGCGTCTCCTTCCACGAAGCCTTGAAAGCTTATGTCTTGGCTCTTTTGGAGGATTTCGGCGGCGGCGCGGACATTTTCCGTCCCCTTGATCTCTTCCACGCCGATATTGAGAAGCCCGATGCGCGGCTCTTTCGCGCCGAGCAGAATTCTGGCGCAGACGTCTCCCATAAAGGCGAATTGGACGAGCTGCTTCGCGCCGGGATTGATGGTCGCGCCCAAATCCAGCACGACATTCTTTTTGCCCGAAGCCGAAGGCCAAAGTCCGGCGATGGCGGGACGATTCACGCCTTCCAAAGTTTTAAAAATGATTTTGGACATCGCCATCAGCATTCCTGTGTTTCCGCCTGAAATGGCGGCGTGGGCTTCGCCTTTCTTGACGGCTTCCAGCGCGCGCCACATGCTGCTCTGGCGGGCGCGGCGGAGGGTTTGAGACGGTTTGTCGGTCATTTCCACGACAGCGTCCGTATGGCGGATCGCCGAGATTTTCCGCAGTTCCGGGAATTGGCGGAGCGCGTCATGGATCAGAGGCTCCTGCCCATGGAAGAGAAATCGGACATTCTCTTCGCGCCGCCGCGCGCGCTCCGCCCCTTCTATGACGGAGCCGGGCGCGAGCTCTCCGCCCATAGCGTCCAAAGACAGGATAATTTCATCCGACATGTCGCGCCCCCTCCCGCGCAGATTTTGACATCGGCGCGAATGGCGCGTCCGATGGAATAAAGGCGTCTATCCTTGCTGATTTATCGGCGATTGTCTATCTTGTCTTTCATTCCGTCCTTTGCTTGTTCTTTTGATGAGATGGCGCGCCATTTTTTCGGCGTATTTTTGGGCGTGTTTTTCGGTGGGGCTTAAGGCGTAGAGGTTGTTTTTCAGACTTTCGGCGAGATCGGCGGCGCTCCCGCCGAGCGCTTGATCATAGGCGGCGAGACGTCCATAGAAGGCGCTCGCCATGCGCTTCATGCGGGGCGGCACGCCCATATCGCCGATTCCGGCTTCGCGCAGACTGGCTTCCATATCGGCGAAGAAATTCTCGGTCAGATTCCGCGCGAGATCCGGGCTGTCCGCCTTGATAGTCCGCAAGGCGAGCCACATATGGAGGACGATCATCTCAAACCGTCCCTCCGGCGTATCCGCCGCGCCCATAGAGCGATAGAATTCGGGGTCGCGCGCCTCCCGCAGGATTCGCGCATAGAGAGATCGCGCCTGAAGCGCGGTCTTTTTGTCGGGCAGGAATTTCTTGAGGAGCGGCGCGAAGGGCTTCATGGCGAGACTATAGCAGGCTTTCCCTCGCCGAAAGAGAAAGAGAAAGAGGAAAGAGTGGCGTCATGCGCGCCGAAAGGCTAATCTCGCCGAGAGGAGGAGTTTTCAAGAGGAGGCGTTTTATGACGCAGCGCGAATCCGTTCCGATCCGCCCTGCCGCGACAGTCCTTCTGCTGCGGGACGGCGCGGCGGGGCTGGAGGTTTTCATGGTGCAAAGACACCATCGGATAGACTTCGCCTCCAGCGCGCTGGTGTTCCCCGGCGGTCGGGTGGAGGATCAGGACGGCTCGGAAGAGACGCGCGCATTTTGCGACGGCTCTTCGGATGAGGGGGATGCGAAGGGCGTCCGCGTGACGGCTCTGCGCGAGGCTTTTGAGGAGTCCGGCATTTTGCTCGCCCAAAAAAACGGATCGCCTCTTTCGGGAGACGAAGCCGCGGCGCTGGGAAAGGACAGGGAAGATATTGAGAAAGGCGCGCTGTCTCTCGCCTCTTGGCTTCGGCGCGAGGGCTTGCGTCTTCAATGCGGGGCGCTCCGGATTTACGCCCGATGGATCACGCCTGCCGGCATGCCGAAGCGCTTTGACACATGGTTCTTCGCCGCCGCCGCGCCGGAGGGGCAGGTCGGACTCCATGACGGACGCGAATCGGTGGATTCTCTATGGATTCGTCCGCAAGACGCTCTGCGAGACGGCGCGGCGGGCAAGCGGCAGATCATCTTCCCGACCAAGATGAATCTGGCTCTGCTCGCGCCCTGCGCCTCGCTGAAAGAGGCGATGGCGATGATCGGCAGGCGTCAGATTGTCGCCGTAGAGCCGATCATAGAGCGCCGCGGAGAGAAGAGCGTTCTCCGCATTCCGAAAGAGGCGGGCTATCCCGTCCATGAGGAGATTTTTGATCCTGCGGCGGAGGGGATCGTCAGGGGCGGAATTGCTCGGAGATGATCCGCTCTTCCAAAGAGTGGGAGTCGTCAAAGAGGAGCAGCGCCGAGAGGCTCGTCTCTTCATGGATATCCACTTCGCCGACATCTTTCGTTTCGGCGTGATCGGCGACAGCGCTGACCGGGCGTTTTTCGGGATTGACGGTCTGGATTCGGACATGGGACGAAGAGGGGAGAAGCGCGCCGCGCCATCGTCTGGGGCGGAAGGCGCTGATCGGCGTCAGAGCGAGGAGGCGCGCGCCGATAGGCACGATCGGACCCTGCGCCGAAAGATTATAGGCGGTGCTGCCCGCCGGAGTCGCCACCAGAACGCCATCGCTGGATAGAGAATCCATCCGCGCCTGTCCATCTACGAAAATGCGGAATTGCGCCGTTTGCGGGCTTTGCCGAAAAAGTGAAACTTCGTTCAGAGCGAGCGCCTCGCTAAAATTTCCGTCCCGCGTTCTCGCCTTCATTTTCAGGGGATGCAGGACAGTCTCGCGCGCTTTTTCCAGCCTTTCCGTGAGATTTTCCTGTCTGTAGGCGTTCATCAGAAAGCCTGTCGTTCCCAGATTCATGCCATAGATCGGGATATTTTTTCCGATCGTGGCATGGAGCGTCTTGAGCATAAAGCCATCGCCGCCCAAAGCGACGATCAGATCGGCGTCCTTGACGGATGCGCCGCCATAGCGTTTTTTCAATTGCGCGAGGGCGTCTTCGGCGGCTTTGTCGGGCGCGGCGGCGAAGGCTATTTTCATGGCGGCACTCTAGCAGAGCGCGCGCGATTCTGCTATATGCGCGTTGGGGGCTATGAATGAGGATGATCTATGTTAAGGCATTGGGGCATTTTGGCTCTGGTCTGCGTCTTAGGGGCGTGCAGCGGGGGCGGCGGCGGAGGCGATACGAGCGGCGGCGGTGATGGAGGCGGCGGGACGCCTTCGCCGTCTCAGCCTTCGCCCCCCTCTCCGCCGGTGACGCCCCCGCCTGCCCCTTCCTTTTCGTTCACGGTGGCGGCGGGGGATTCTCGGACGCTCCCCATCACCGTGCCTCAAGGACAGGAGGGCACAATAGAGGTTCTCGGAACGCTCGCCGCCAACATTATGGGGGCGGGCGAGGCGGATCGCGCGACAGTGGTCAGAAACGGAGAAATGGTCGGCACTCTCTCTTTCGGAGACGGGAATGACAGATTCACGAATAACGGCAGAACGACTTTGGTCGGGAGTTCCGACTTTGGCGGCGGATCGTCAGACGCTCTGACGAACAGCGGAACTCTGACCCTGCGAATCTCGGAGGAAAATTTCGGGATAAGCGGCTTGGAGGTTTTTCGGCAGACCTCAACGGGCAGGCTCGTCTTTGACATTGATCTGACGAGCCTCCCCTCGGGCGCGGTCGTGGATTTCGGAAGCGCGGCGCTCACCCTTGAAGGGACGCTGCAGGTGGATTGGGCGTCTTGGACGCGCATGAGGAGGATCGTCAATCTCTTCCGCAGTTCGGGCGCGATCAGGACGACAGGCCTTTCCATTATCGGGGACTATGATTTTTCGGTCTCCGGCGGAGTTTTCAGTTTGACGCTGGATCCGAATTACGATCTCACCGTCGCCGCCGCGACAACCAGAACCGAAGCGGTGCGGGTGCCTCACGGACGCGCCGGACGAATTCAGGTGGCGGGACGGCTTAATGGCGGCGTCATCGGATCGGAGGAAGCCGACATGATCACGATTCAAGCGGGCGGCAGCATGAGCGGCAATATCAATCTAGGCGACGGCAGCGACAGATTGACGAACAATGGCGCGGTGAGTCTCGCCGGCGCTTCCGATTTGGGAGGCGGCACCGACAATCTCACCAACAACGGAACTCTGACCTTTTTTCTGGACAGCAATTTCGCGCTCAGCAATATGGAGATTTTGGCGCAAAATGGCGGCGGCACTCTGATTTTTGATTTGAGCTCGGTGGATCTCGCGGCGAATCCAAACGGCATCGTCGTGGATTTCGGAGATTCCACGATCACGCTCGCCGGGACGCTCCAAGTCAATCTGGGGACGGTTCCCGAAACGCTGGGGGCGATTAATCTTTTCCAAAGTTCCGGGACGATCACGACAGACAGTCTGACGGTTCAAGGCGGTCGGCTGGAGGAGCACGGCACGGACTCCACGATAAGAACCTTCGCGCCGGACTTGGAGATAGAGATTCCTGTCGGCACGACCCGCAGCGCGAGTATCAGTGTCTCCGGCAATCGCAAGACGACAATCACGATTCGCGGCACGCTCAATGGCGGGATCACCGCCGGGAGCGCCGATGACACGGTGGATAATTACGGAACATGGGATCAAGAGTTCAATTTGGGAGGCGGCAGCGACAATCTGCGGAACAGGGCGGGCGGCATGATGAGTTTTGATGGGGGCATCACTTTCGGATCAGGGAGCGACAGTTTTAGGAATGACGGAACTGTGACTTTTAAGATTTTTAGCGGCGATCCGGCTCTTGCCGTTTCGGGTTTGGAAACCTTCACGCAAAGGGCGGGCGGCGCGCTGATTCTTGATCTGACGGAAAGAGACCTTTCCACGCCGCCCGCCGACGACGCCTATGTGGATTTCGGAAGCGCGGCGCTGACGCTCGCCGGAACGCTGGAGGTCAAAACGGGGACGATTCCCGACACGCTGACGACAATCACTCTTTTACGAAGCACAGGGACGATCAGCGCGGACAGTCTGACGGCAGAAAACGGCGTATTGTCGACAGGCAGCAATCTGCTTCTCTTCACGCCGGATTTCACTAAGACGATTCCGTTAGGCGAGACCAGCGCTCTTGACATCACCGTCCCTTCTCCTCGGCGCGCGCGGATCACGGTGCGCGGGACGCTCACCGGCGATCTGACGAGCTCTGGAAATTCGGAGGATCATTTGATCAATCACGGAACTTTTAGCGGCATTTTTGAGTTGGCTGGCGGGAACGATCTCGCGCGGAACGAAGACGGCGGAATGATGACGATCTCCTCCGGCGTGGATTTTGACACCGGGGACGACAGGCTTGAGAACAAGTCCGGCGGCATTATGTCAATCTCATCGGTCGTGGAGTTCGGCCCAGGAAACGACAATCTGCTGAACGAGGCTGGCGGAGTCATGACGGTCTCGGGCGGTCTTGCGTTCGGCGCAGACGATTTTGACAGTATCAACAATACAGGAAGGCTCATTTTCAAGCCGAGCAGCGTGGCTCTCCGCATGAGGAGCATTGTTGTGTCAAATTTGGGACTTTTCATGCAGAATGCCGGCGGCAAGTTGATTTTTGATCTGCGGGATATTGATATTGACACTCTGCCGACAAGATATGAGTTCGTGGATTTCCAAGGCGCGTTTTTCAATTTCGCAGGCGGCGAGCTGGATGTTCTCACGGGCGACTTCACCGGGACAGCGCCTGTGCTGCGGCTGTTTTTCGCTTCAACCTCATTCGGCATTGATCAGGCGAATCTCACTGTGCGGGGCGGGACGCTGATGAAGAACCCGCGCGGCAGCGCTTACTTCTTCACGCTCGGCGATTACACGATAGAGATTCCAGCGGGCGAGAGGCGAGACTATCCTGTCTTGATCACAGGCAATCGGAAGGGGACAATCACGAATCGCGGCATTTTGGACGCCGGCTCCTCCAGCATCACGGCGAGCGGCGCGGCGGATGTTTTTAACAATCACGGCGCTTTCATCGGCGGCTTTGACCTCGGCGCGGGCAGCGACACGGTCACCAATATGGCGGACGCCCGCATGACTCTGACCGCCAATGCCAATTTCGGCGGCGGCACGGGCGACAGTTTCACCAACAGCGGCGATCTGAACCTTCGGATCATGGGCAGCAGGCTCGCGATTCAGGGTTTGGAGACTTTTTTGCAAAATGACGGCGGCGAACTGACCTTTCAGATTCGCGTCCTTCCGTCAGGCGCGACCGCGCTTCTTGATTTCGGCGCGGCGAATGTGACGTTGAAGGGGAATCTCCGCGTAAGCCTTCCCTCCAGCACCGCCTCAGGGACGGTCATCAATCTTTTCACCGGGACGGGAACCTTCACCGTGGGCGATCTCACGACTCTAGGCGGCTTCACGCTGACAAAACACGCCACGCAGAAGGTTTGGAGCATCACCGTGCCTACGCTCTCTCGCTCGGCGGTTTTTTGGAGGACGCAGGAATATCGCACGCAGCCCGGCTTTGAGGCGTCCGGCGCCGCCGAAGCCTATGCGCGAGGCTTCACCGGCGCGGGGCAGACGGTCGGCGTGCTGGAGGGACATCTCTGGGACGCCTCTCTCGTGAACGCTTATGCCGGCAGGCTCACCGTCGCCCATGACAGGGGAGTGTTGGGCGTGGACAGATATTATCTGCCGGCGGACAATTGCACCGGCGCGGCGCTCAATCCCGCCGACGTCACCACGCCGACAACGACCAATTGCGCGATAGGCGAAACGAACACCGATCCCGTCACCATGGAAACGACGATCACAGCCCAACAATTCCGCCTTCCTGCAGGGCGGACGCTTCTGACCGATGCGCAGGCGAGCGATGGTCTTTATACCGATCTGATCCGCGTGAGGAATTGCCCTGCCGCCGGCACGGTCGCGAGCGCGACAGATTGCGAAATCTTGGTGGGCATGAACAGCGGCATCACTTTGCTGCATGGGAATCACGTGAGCGGCGTTGTCGCGGCGAAGAGGGGGGATGCCGGCGGCAGCCTCACCGATTTTCATGGAATCGCTTTCAACGCCAAGATTCTCCTCCATTCAGGAACAACGGCCAGCACCAGCGGTCTCGCCTATTTCCAAAATCATGTGAAGATCGTCAATGTCAGCCAGTCTATCCTCTTCTTTGACGGTATCACGCAAATTGTGATCGCCGACTATGAGACCGCCACCGAAAGCGAGATAGCGAGGATAAAGGCAAGAATCAATAACCCGAGCATCAACTATTATGAGGTCTTCCGCCAAAATGATACGCCCGAAGAGGACAGGACGGTCTATGTCTATTCCGCAGGGAATATCGCAGAGGATATTCGAAACCCTGAAGGGATGATTATAGGGCCCGGCTGGGATGAAGATCATCCCCGACTCTTCTCCGACACGCCCTTCTATTTCCCCGATCTTCTCGGCGCGGACAGGAACAGGCCTCTGATCCTCGCCGTTGTCGCCCTGCGGAGGGTTCTGAATGAAGCGAGAACCCGCTACACGGCAGGGGCTCTTATTCCGAACTATCACAAATGCGGTCATGCGAAGGAGTGGTGTCTCGCCGCTTTCGGAGAAGGCGTGTCGGCGAAAGGCACGGATCGCGCGGATGTTCTTGTGCAAGGCACCTCTTTCGCCGCGCCGCATGTGGCGGGCGCTTTGGCGATCCTGATGGAAGCCTTCGGCGACACGATGGGCGCGCCGGAATTGGCATGGCGTCTGCTGCAGACGGCGGACAGTTCCGGCATCTATGCCGACAGCGACATTTACGGGCATGGGCTTTTAGACATAGACGCCGCGACTCGTCCTGTCGGCGCGACTTCCATGAGCGGGGCGGCGGGGGCGGGCGGCTCAAGAGCGTCCTTTTTGTCGGCGGAGAGTTTCTTTGTCGCGCCGCCGGCTCTCGGCGACAGTCTCGCCCGCGCTTTGCGGGGCAGGATCATCGCGCGGTTTGACGCGTTGAGCGCGCCCTTTTATTCGTCTCTTGGTCGTTATTTCAGCCTTGCCGCGCCTGACGCGATGGGGGATTTTCTGAGACCGCTCGGCGCGAAGCGCCGCGTTGAGCCTTATCGTCTTTTGGGGGCGCGGGTTTTCGGCATTCAGCATCCCGCCGCTCTGATGGCGGCGGAGACGCGGTCGCCTCTTTGGCGCGAGAGGTCTCCGGCGCATTTTTCTTTGATCGCCGATGGCGTGGGCGCGGGGCTGTCTTGGGAGGGCGGCGATTATTCTATGAATCTTGGTCTTTTTTCAGGCAAGCCTCTCTGGCAGGATCACGCGCGGGACGCGAGCCGCGAAGAAAAAGCCTCATACGCTTTGCTGGCGCATTTCGCTTGGGAGGGCTGGAATCTTCATGCCGGACTTTTGCGCGAGGAAGATCGGCTTTTGGGGGGCTGGAGCGATGGCGCGTTCCATGCGGACGGCGCGCGAGAAAATTGGTTTTTTGGCGTCTCGCATGAGAAGGCGCTCGCGCGCGGCTGGCATCTCTTTATCAGCGCCGAGGCGGGCTTCATGTCGCCGAAGATTGACGGCGTTTCGCTTTTGTCGTTAAAAGGCCCGATCGTGATGAGCGCTTTCACGGCGGGCTTGGGCAAGCGCGGCGTTTTCTCGCAGGAAGATTGGATCGCCCTGCGCGCGCGTCAGCCTTTGCGGGTGGAGAAGGGCGGCTTCGCCTTGGATTACGCCGTTTCCCGCCGCCGAGACGGGTCTCTCATTGATCAGAGGGCAGAGGGGTCTTTAAAACCTTCCGGGCGGGCGATTCACTTGGAGGCGCTTTATGTCAAGCCGTTGTCGGATGGGGTTTCTATGAAGATTTCGGCGGGCTGGCATAGGGAAGCGGGGCATATCAGAGGCTCTTCGGATCGTTTCATTCGTTTTGGCGTTGCAGGAGCATTTTGAAATTTAATCCCCGCGAGCGTTAAAAAAACTCTTGCAAGACATAGCCGAATCGTTCTATTTTTCGCCATCTGCCCGGAATGACCCGCGGCGGAGAGCGGTTCTTTGCACATCATTGGCATCACTCAGTCCAAATGCGGGAGAAACTTTGCCTTACATCCGTGGCGCTCTCGTTTCGCGCGGAAGGCTTGTCTGTCGCGGTCGCGTGAAAGGAGGGGTGCCCGAGCGGTTAAAGGGGACGGGCTGTAAACCCGTTGGCTATGCCTACGTTGGTTCGAATCCAACCCCCTCCACCACACAGGACGCCCAAGCCATGGCGCGAAGAAACGCGGAAAACAAGGAGGAAGCGCGCTTTCACACGGCGGGTGTAGCTCAATGGTAGAGCCGCAGCCTTCCAAGCTGAAGACGAGGGTTCGATTCCCTTCACCCGCTCCGTGAAGGAACCACGTCAAACGCCAACCACGAGGAGACATCATGGCGAAAGAAAAATTCCAGCGCAATAAACCGCACTGCAACATCGGAACGATAGGCCATGTGGATCACGGCAAAACAACCCTCACCGCCGCGATCACCAAAGTGCTGTCTGAGAAAGGCGGCGCGGAATTCTCCGCCTATGAGGAGATAGACAACGCGCCGGAAGAAAAAGAGCGCGGAATCACCATCTCCACCGCCCATGTGGAGTACGAAACCGAAAAACGCCACTATGCCCATGTGGATTGCCCGGGACATGCCGACTATGTCAAAAACATGATCACAGGCGCGGCGCAAATGGATGGCGGGATTCTCGTGGTCTCCGCCGCCGACGGGCCGATGCCGCAGACGCGCGAGCATATCCTCCTCGCGCGACAGGTCGGCGTGCCTGCCCTTGTCGTCTATCTGAACAAAGTGGATCAGGTGGACGATCCCGAATTGCTGGAACTGGTGGAAGTGGAAGTGCGCGAGCTTCTCTCCAATTACGAGTTCCCGGGGGACGACATCCCGATCATCAAAGGCTCGGCGCTCCAAGCGCTGGAAGGCAAGGATGGCGAAAACGCCAAAGACTCCATCTTCAAATTGATGGAAGCCGTGGATTCCACGATTCCTCAGCCTGATCGCCCGAAAAATCAGCCCTTCCTGATGCCGATAGAAGACGTCTTCTCCATATCGGGGCGCGGGACGGTCGTGACGGGGCGCATTGAGCAGGGCGTGGTCAAGGTCGGCGAGGAAATTGAGATTGTCGGGCTTAAAGATACGAGCAAGACGACCTGCACAGGCGTGGAAATGTTCCGCAAACTTCTGGATCAGGGCGAGGCGGGAGACAATGTCGGCGTGCTGCTGCGGGGCGTGGAGCGCGAAGCCGTGGAGCGCGGACAAGTTCTCTCGGCGCCGGGGACAGTCACGCCGCACACCAAGTTCAAAGCCGAAGCCTATATCCTCAATAAGGAGGAGGGCGGACGGCATAAGCCGTTCTTCAGCAATTATCGTCCGCAGTTCTACTTCCGCACGACCGACGTCACAGGCACGATCACCCTCCCGAAAGGCACGGAGATGATCATGCCCGGCGACAACGCCCAAATGGAAGTGGAACTCATCGCGCCCATCGCGATGAACGAGAAGCTCCGCTTCGCCATCCGCGAAGGCGGCAAGACGATCGGCGCGGGCGTGGTATCCAAGGTGCTTGCCTGAAGGAGTGTAGCTCAACTGGTTAGAGCGCCGGTCTCCAAAACCGGGGGTTGGGGGTTCGAGTCCCTCCACTCCTGCCCCTGCCCAACGCGCTTGGGATTGTCCGATTGAAATGGAATCTATGGCATCAACCGCGAAAAAGAGGCTCGCCTCTATGAGGCATGATGAGCGCGAGGCTCTCGCGCCGCCGCCTCAAGAGCCGAAGAAAAAGAGCAATCCGCTCATTTTTCTGCGCGAGGTGCGCTCCGAAGCCGCGCGCGTCACTTGGCCCACGCGGAGCGAGACGGTTGTCACGACGGTGATGGTTTTCATCATGGTTTTTTTGGCGGCGGTGTTTTTTTTCTTGGCGGATCAGATTCTGTCTTCGGCGGTGGGCTATATCCTGCGGGTTTTCGCTTGAAGGGAAGAGAGAGCATGACCGACAGCGATAAGGTTGAGAAAGAACTGCCGAGCGAAGCCGCAGGCGGCGAGCTCTCGGGCGAGCCTGCCGGCGGCGAGCCCTCGGGCGAGCCTGCTGGCGGCGAACCTGCCGGCGGCGAACCCTCTGGCGAGCTCTCGGGCGAACCTGCCGGCGGCAAGCCTGCCGGCGGCGAGCCCTCGGGCGAACCTGCGGGCAACAAGCCTGACGGCGAAGATCAAGACGAGAAGAAGGCGTGGTATATCGTGCATACGCAATCCAATTTTGAGCAGCGCGTCTGCGACACCATAAAGGAGCGCATGGTTCCTCAAGGCTTGGCGGAGTATTTTGACGAAATGCTCGTGCCTGTGGAGGAAGTGCTGGAGATGCGGCGCGGGCAAAATAAAGAGGTCAAGCGCAAATTGTTCCCTGGCTATCTGCTTCTAAAAATGGAGATGAACGGAGAGACGCAGCATTTCATACGCAATCTGCCTCGCGTGACGGGCTTTTTGGGGGACGCCGATTCCCCGCAGCCTCTGTCGCAGGGCGAGGTGGATAGAATCTTGGGGCAGATGCGGCAGGGCGTGGACAGACCCCGCCCTTCGGTCATTTTCTCCATCGGCGAGCAGGTTCGCGTTTCGGACGGGCCGTTCGCCTCCTTCAACGGCGTTGTGGAGGATGTGGATGTGGAGCGCTCGCGGTTAAAAGTTTCGGTCTCCATTTTCGGCAGATCCACGCCGGTGGAGCTCGGATACAATCAAGTGGAGAAGGGCTGATCATGGCGGAACGGCGGGCGAAAAAGACCTCTAAAAAGATTGAGGGCTATCTGAAATTGCAGCTTCCGGCGGGGCAGGCGAATCCCGCGCCGCCTGTCGGCCCTGCGCTCGGTCAGAGAGGTCTCAACATCGCCGAGTTCTGCGCCAAGTTCAACGATGCCACGAAGGCGATGGAGAAAAACGCTCCTCTGCCGACTCTCATCACGATCTATGCCGACAAATCTTACAAATTCGCCGTCAAGACGCCCCCCGCTTCTTGGTATCTGAAGCGCGCGGCGCAGTTGGAGAAGGGCGGCAAGACTCCGGGGCGCGAGACGGCGGGCGAAGTCACGGTCGCGCAATGCCGCGAGATCGCCCGCGAGAAAATGAAAGACCTCAGCGCTTCCGATGAAGACGCCGCCGTGAAGATCATCGCCGGCACGGCGCGATCCATGGGGCTGGAGGTGCGGCAATAATGGCGAAGGAAGGCAAACGCATGAAAAAAGCCCGCGAAGCCATGGATGACGCGCTGCTCTCTATGGAAGAGGCGATCGCGCGTCTCAAAGCGCATCCGAAGGCGAAATTTGACGAGACTGTGGAGATGGCGGTCAATTTGGGCGTGGATCCCAAACATGCCGATCAGATGGTGCGCGGCGTTTGCGATCTGCCGCATGGCTCGGGGCGCAAAGTTCGGGTCGCGGTTTTCGCGCGCGGCGACAAGGCGGAGGAGGCGAAAAAGGCCGGCGCCGACATAATCGGCGCGGAAGAGCTGGCGGAGAAAATTTCCAAAGGCGCGGTGGATTTTGATCGCTGTGTCGCCTCGCCGGACATGATGCCTTTGGTCGGGCGTTTGGGGAAGATTCTCGGCCCGCGCGGCTTGATGCCGAATCCGAAAACAGGCACGGTCACGGCGGATGTCGGACAGACTGTCCGCCGCATCAAGCAGGGCGCGGTGGAGTTTCGCGTGGAGAAGGCGGGGCTTGTCCATGCTGGGATCGGCAAGGCGAGTTTCGGAGAGAAAGAGCTCCTCGCCAATGCGAAAGCCTTTCTGCAGGCGCTGATGAAGGCGAAGCCTTCCGGCGCGAAAGGCAATTATGTCAA
The DNA here is from genome assembly GCA_958296285.1 of uncultured Alphaproteobacteria bacterium. GTDB lineage: Bacteria > Pseudomonadota > Alphaproteobacteria > JAPOUT01. The sequence goes on along the minus strand of OY282459.1, from coordinate 1,337,102 downwards.
GCGGATCGCGCTCTCGGCGACAATGGGTCCCGGCATCAAAGTGGATCCGCGCGCCGCGACCGTTCTGACGCGGGAGGCGCGAGTTTGAGTCTCCAGCGACAAGATAAGGAAGAGCGCGTGCGCTCTCTTCATGGAGTCTTCGCGGAGGCGGAGACGGTGATCGTCGCCCATTATTCCGGGCTGGATGTGGCGGCGCTGACCGAGCTGCGCGCGGATTTGTCGGAGAGCGGGAGTTTCTTTCGCGTGACGAAGAACAGTTTCGCGCTTCGGGCGCTAAAAGGTCTGCCTTGCGAGGACAGTCTCTCGCCGCTTTTCAAAGGCCCGACCGCCATCGCGTGGGGAAGCGATGCGACCGCTCTTCCGAAGGCGCTGATCTCTTTCGCGGAAGAGCATGAGAGCATGAGGATTTTGGGCGGCGTCATGGATGGCGCGGCGCTCGCGCCGGAAGCGATTGAGGCGCTCGCCAAACTGCCGTCTTTGGACGCGCTCCGCGCCAAGATTGTCGGCATTCTGCAGGCGCCTGCCGCGAAGTTGGCGGCGCAGATGAACGCGCCTGCATCGCATCTCGCCCGTCTTTTCGGGGCTTACGCCGCTTCGGCAGGAAAATCGGAATAACCCTAAAGGAGAATCACCATGCCTGATCTGGAAAAAATCGCCAAAGATCTGTCCAAACTGACAGTGCTGCAGGCGGCGGAACTCGCCAAGATGCTGGAAGAGCAATGGGGCGTTTCGGCGGCGGCGGTCGCCGCGCCTGTCGCGGCGGCGGCGGGCGCGGAAGGCTCGGCGGCGGAGGAGAAGGACAGTTTCACCGTTCACCTCGTCTCTGTCGGCGACAAGAAGATCAACGTCATCAAGGAGGTTCGCGCCATCACCGGTCTAGGCTTGAAGGAGGCGAAGGATTTGGTGGAGGGCGCGCCGAAAGACGTCAAGAGCGACGTGCCTAAAGGCGAAGCCGAAGAGATCAAGAAAAAGCTGGAAGCCGCCGGCGCCGGCGTGGAGCTGAAATGATCACGCTTTTTGGGATTCTTCTGACATGACTCATCTTTCCGCGCCTCAGCGCATGAGGCTTCGCAAATTCTTCGGCGACAGTCGGCGCGCCGGGCATATGCCGAATCTCATTGAGGTGCAAAAATCGTCTTACGCCGGTTTTCTGCAGCTGGCGAAGCCCAAGAAGGGCAAGCGCGAGGAGATCGGCTTGCAAGCGGCGCTCGGCGGCGCTTTCCCGATAGAGAATTATCAGGGGAACGCCGAGCTGCATTTCTTGGACTACCAGTTTGACGATCCGAAATATGACGTGGAAGAGTGCCGCCATCGCGGCATGACCTATGAAGCCGCGATCAAATTGACGCTCAGGCTCATCGTCTTTGACATTGACGAGAAAACGGGCGCGAAGACGATGAAGAATTCCAAAGAGCAGTCGGTCTATATGGGCGATCTGCCGCTGATGACCGACAATGGCACTTTTGTCGTTAATGGGGCGGAGCGGGTTGTCGTTTCGCAGATGCATCGGAGTCCGGGCGTCTTTTTTGATCACGACAAGGGCAAGACTCATTCTTCGGGAAAATTTCTTTTCGCGGCGCGGATCATTCCGTATCGCGGCTCTTGGATGGATTTTGAATTTGACGCGAAGGACGTTCTGCATGCGCGGATGGATCGGCGGCGCAAGATTCCGGCGACCGTTCTGCTCTACGCTCTGGGCATGGAGAAGGAGGAGATTTTGCGCGCTTTTCATGGGACTCTGTCTTATAAGCGCGCGGCGAATGGCTGGCGCATGATGGCGTCTCCGGATTCTCTGCGAGGGCTTCGCGTGCCGCATGATCTCCATGATTCCGAAGGGACGCGCCTTGTGGAGGCCGGCGAGAAGATCACCGGGCGGATCAGCCGTCTTTTGTCTGAGAAAGGCAAGAAGGGTCTCTTCGCGCTGTGGGAGTCCATGCGGGATCGCTATTTGGCGTCCGCTGTCGTCCATTCCGACACGGGCGAGATTCTCGCCGCCGCCGGCGCGGAGATAGACGCCGAATTGTCTCAAAAATTCCAAGAGAGCGGCGTCAAGAATTTTGACGTGCTGGATGTGGAATCTTTGGGGAAAGCCTATATCCGCGCGACTTTGGAAGCCGACAAATGCGAGAATCAGGAAGAAGCGCTGCAGGAAGTCTATCGCGTCATGCGTCCGGGCGACACGCCGACCGCCGAAGCCGCGAAAAAAATGTTCCAAGATCTCTTCTTCAACAAAGAGCGCTACGATCTTTCGGCGGCGGGGCGCGTCAAGATGAACATCCGCCTCAATCTGGACGCGCCGGACGATATGGGAACCCTCAGGAAAGACGACATTCTCGCCGTCATGCGAACCCTGATAGATCTGCGAGACGGCAAAGGCGAGGTGGACGATATTGACAATCTGGGCAACAGACGCGTCCGCTCAGTCGGCGAGCTGATGGAAAACCAATATCGGATGGGCTTGGCGCGGATGCAGCGCGCTGTCCGCGAGCGCATGAATCAGGTGGAGATTGACAACATCATGCCGCAGGATCTGATCAACGCCAAGACTGTCACGGCGATGGTCAAGGAGTTTTTCGGCTCTTCGCAATTGTCGCAATTTATGGATCAGACCAATCCGCTCTCGGAAGTCACGCATAAAAGACGCATCTCGGCGCTCGGCCCCGGCGGTCTGACGCGGGAGCGCGCCGGCTTTCAGGTGCGGGACGTCCATCCGACTCATTACGGACGCATCTGCCCTGTGGAGACGCCGGAGGGGCCGAATATCGGTCTGATCAATTCGCTCGCGACCTATGCGCGGATCAACCAATATGGTCTGATTGAGAGCGCCTATTGTCGGGTCAAGAACGCGCGGGTCACGGAGGAGATCGTCTATCTCTCGGCGATTGAGGAGAATCGCTACCATATCGCCCAGGCGAGCATCGCGCTGGACGACAAAAAGCGCATCACCGAGGAATCGATCAATTGCCGCTTCAATGGCGGCTTTGAGACCGTGTCGCCGGAGAAAGTGGATCTGATAGATGTTTCGCCGAGACAGATCGTTTCCATCGCGGCGGCGCTGATTCCGTTTTTGGAAAATGATGACGCCAACCGCGCGCTGATGGGCTCCAATATGCAGAGGCAGGCGGTTCCGCTGTTGAAATCGCAGGCGCCGCTTGTCGGGACGGGCATGGAATCGGTTGTCGCGCGCGATTCTGGCGCGGCGGTCGTGGCGCGGCGGTCGGGCGTTGTGGATCAGGTGGATGCGAAGCGCATTTTCATTCGGGCGACCGAGAGTCTGGATCCGTCCGATCCGGGCGTGGATATTTACAATCTTCGCAAATTCCAGCGATCCAACCAAAGCACCTGCATCAACCAAATAACCCTCGTCCATAGAGGGCAGCGCGTGGAGAAAGGCGAGATCATCGCCGATGGACAGGCGATTGATCATGGCGAGCTTGCTCTGGGTCGGAATGTCTTGGCGGCGTTCATGCCGTGGCACGGCTACAATTTTGAGGATTCCATCCTGATTTCCGAGCGCCTCGTCATAGACGACACCTTCACCTCCATTCATATAGAGGAGTTTGAGGCGGCGTGCCGCGACACGAAACTCGGGCCTGAAGAGATCACCCGCGATGTCCCCAATGCCGGCGAAGAAGCGCTGCGCCATTTGGACGAAGTCGGAATCGCCTATATCGGCGCGCAGGTGCAGGCCGGCGACATTCTGATCGGCAAGACGACCCCGAAAAGCGAAATGCCGATGACCCCGGAAGAAAGGCTGCTGCGATCCATTTTTGGCGAGAAGGCGTCCGAGGTGCGGGATACCTCTTTGCGTCTGCCGCCGGGCGCGTCAGGGACGGTCGTGGAGGTTCGCATTTTCAACCGCCACGGCGTGGAGAAGGACGAGCGCGCCCTTTCGGTGGAGCGCCACGGCGTGGATCGCCTCGCCCGCGACCGCGATGACGAACTCGCCGTTTTGAGCCGCAATGTCTATCAGCGTCTTCACGAGCTCCTTCTGAACAAGCAAGCCGTCATCAACAAGCGCCCGGCGCGGATCACCGATGCCATGCTGGACGAGACGCCCCGCCATCAATGGTGGGACATATCCCTCAAGAGCGATCCGGCGATGCGCGAGGTGGAAACGCTCCGCGCCAGTTTTGACGAAGGGCGCAAGCGTCTGGAAGATATTTTTAACGCCAAGTCCGGAAAACTTCAGCAGGGAGACGATCTGCCGCCCGGCGTGATGAAGGTCGTCAAGGTGTTTGTCGCCGTCAAGCGCAAGATTCAGCAGGGCGACAAAATGGCGGGGCGGCACGGCAATAAGGGCGTGGTCAGCAAGATTCTCCCGATAGAGGACATGCCGCATCTGGAAGACGGAACGCCTGTGGATATTGTTCTCAATCCGCTGGGCGTGCCGTCTCGGATGAATGTCGGACAGATTTTGGAAACGCATCTGGGCTGGGCCTGCGCCGGCATGGGACAGCAGATCGGACGCGCCTTGCAAGCCTATCGGGATTCCAACGACAGCAAAGATCTGAAAGAGAAAATCGCCGATCTCTATCAGGATCAGAAAATCTCCTCCCTTTCGGACGATAACGCCGCCGCGATCGGCGATATTCTTTCCGAAGGCGTTCCTGTGGCGGGTCCTGTCTTTGAGGGGGTTCAGGAGAAGGAGATCGCGGAACTTCTGAAAAATGCCGAACTGGATCCTTCGGGACAAGTCACGCTTTATGACGGGCGCACCGGCGATCCTTTCGCGCGCGATGTGACAGTCGGCTATATCTATATGCTCAAACTGCATCATCTGGTGGATGAGAAGATTCACGCGCGCTCCGTTGGCCCCTACAGTTTGGTGACGCAGCAGCCTTTGGGCGGGAAGGCGCAGTTCGGAGGACAGCGCTTCGGCGAGATGGAAGTCTGGGCGCTGGAAGCCTATGGCGCCTGCTATACGCTCCAAGAAATGCTGACGATCAAATCGGACGATGTCGCCGGACGCACCAAAGCCTATGAGCAAATCGTGCAGGGCGGCGACACCTTCTCGGCAGGAATCCCTGAGAGTTTTAACGTCCTGATGATGGAAATGCGCGCTCTCGGCTTAAATGTGGAATCTCCTCGCGCGCAGCCTGTCGCGCCCGCACTTCCGGAGGTTCAGGAATGAATCAGAACATTGTCAATCTGTTGAATCCGGCGGGCGCCGGGCAGGGCTTTGACGCGATCAAGATCGGGATCGCGAGTCCTGAGCGCATTCATGCTTGGTCTCATGGCGAGATCAGAAAGCCTGAGACGATCAATTATCGCACTTTTAAGCCGGAGCGCGAGGGATTGTTCTGCGCGCGCATTTTTGGCCCGACCAAAGATTATGAGTGTCTGTGCGGGAAATATAAGCGCATGAAGCATAAGGGGGTGGTCTGCGAGAAATGCGGCGTGGAGGTGACTCTTTCCAAGACGCGCCGCGAGCGGATGGGGCATATTGATCTCGCCGCGCCTGTGGCGCATATCTGGTTCTTGAAATCGCTGCCGAGCCGCATCGCGCTGATGCTGGAAATGTCTCTCAAAGAGCTGGAGCAGGTTCTCTATTTTGAGAAATATATCGTCGTGGAGCCGGGCATGACGGAGCTCAAAATCGGCGAGACTCTCAGAGAGGAGGAATATCAGGCGAGAAAGGAAGATTTCGGCGAAGACGCTTTCACCGCCGGCATGGGCGCGGAAGCCGTGCGCGCCATTCTCGCCGAGTTGGATCTGAAGGAGCTCCGCGAGAAAATATGCGCCGAGATGGAGAAAACCCGCTCTGAGGCGAAATTGAAAAAACTCATCAAGCGCCGCAAATTGACGGAGGCGTTCATCGATTCGGGCAATCGTCCGGAATGGATGATTCTGACGGTTCTGCCGGTGCTGCCGCCCGATCTGCGCCCTCTCGTGCCGCTGGACGGCGGACGTTTCGCCACCTCCGATTTGAACGATCTCTATCGGCGCGTCATCAATCGGAACAATCGCTTAAAACGTCTTTCCGAGCTCCGCGCGCCGGACATCATCATCCGCAATGAGAAGCGGATGCTTCAGGAGGCGGTGGACGCCCTCTTTGACAATGGACGCCGCGCCCGCGCCATCACCGGAATCGGCAAGAGGGCATTAAAATCCCTGTCCGACATGCTGAAGGGCAAGCAGGGACGTTTTCGGCAGAATCTGCTGGGCAAGCGCGTGGATTATTCGGGGCGCTCGGTGATCGTGGTGGGGCCGGAGTTAAAACTCCATCAATGCGGACTGCCGAAGCGCATGGCTTTGGAACTTTTCAAGCCTTTCGTCTATTCGCGCTTGATCGCCTATGGCATCTGCACGACTCTGAAACATGCGCGAAAACTGATAGAGATCGGCGATCCGCAAGTTTGGGATATGCTGGACGCCGTCATCCGCGAGCATCCTGTTCTTCTGAATCGCGCGCCGACTCTTCACAGGCTGGGCATTCAAGCCTTTGAGCCTGTCCTTGTGGAGGGGAAAGCCATTCAGCTGCACCCGTTGGTCTGCGCCGCCTTCAACGCCGATTTTGACGGCGATCAGATGGCCGTCCATGTTCCGCTCTCTTTGGAAGCGCAGATAGAGGCGCGCGTGCTTATGATGTCCACGAACAACATTCTCCACCCCGCCGACGGCACGCCGATCATCGTTCCCAGCAAGGACATTGTTCTGGGACTCTATTATCTCTCCATGATGCGCGAGAAAGAGCCGGGCGAAGGCATGATCTTCGGAAGCGTCCCCGAAATAGAGCATGCTTTGGAAGCGGGGGTCGTGACTCTCCACGCCAAAATACGCGCCCGCCGCGGCGAAGAGATCGTGGAGACGACCCCGGGACGCATGAGATTGGGCGAGCTTCTGCCGGAGCATCCCAATTTGTCATACGATCTGATCAATCGCCTTCTGACGAAGGGCGAGATCTCCGAGATGGTGGATGCCGTCTATCGCCATTGCGGGCAGAAGGAGACGGTGATTTTCTGCGATCGCATTATGGAGATGGGCTTCGGCGAGGCTTGCAAGGCGGGCATTTCGCTGGGCAAGGACGACATGCTGGTGCCGCCGGAGAAGAACGCTCTCGTGGAAGAAACGCGCCGCCTCACCGCCGAATATGAGAAGCAATATGCCGAAGGCTTGATCACGCGGGGCGAGAAATATAATAAGGTCGTGGACGCTTGGTCTAAATGCACGGATCGGGTCGCCGATGTGATGAGCAGCGGCATTTCCAGCCCCGCCTTTGACAAAAAGACGGGGCGGCAGACTCCGAACAATTCGCTCCATATGATGGCGCATTCGGGCGCGCGGGGATCGCCGGCGCAGATGAAGCAGCTTGCCGGGATGCGCGGTCTGATGGCGCGTCCGTCCGGCGAGATCATTGAGACGCCGATCATTTCCAATTTTAAGGAAGGTCTGACGGTCTTGGAATATTTCAACTCCACCCACGGCGCGCGAAAGGGCTTGGCGGACACGGCGATCAAGACCGCCAATTCGGGCTATTTGACGCGGCGTCTGGTGGATGTCGCGCAGGACTGCGTGATCGTGGAGGAGGATTGCGGCGCGAAGGAGGGCATTGTTCTGCGCTCTGTGGAGGAGGGCGGGCAAATCTTGACGCCGCTGTCGCTGCGCCTTTTGGGGCGCGTCCCGATTGAGGACATCAAAGATCCTGAAAGCGGCGAGATTCTCGCCCCGGCGAACCAGCTGATTGAAGAGGCGACAGCCGAAGCGATTGGCAAGGCGGATTTGTCGCAGGCGCGGGTCCGATCGGCTCTGACGTGCCAGACGCGCGAGGGCGTTTGCGGCCTGTGCTATGGGCGCGATTTGGCGCGCGGGACTCTGATCAATGTCGGCGAAGCGATCGGGATCATCGCGGCGCAGTCCATTGGCGAGCCGGGGACGCAGCTGACGATGCGGACGTTCCATATTGGCGGGGCGGCGCAGCTTGTGGACGCGTCTTTTGTGGAATCGATCTGCGCCGGCAAGATTCTGATTGAGAAGGGCGAAATCGTCAAGAATTCCGCCGGCGACATGGTCGCGATGGGGCGGCAGACTCTGCTCCGTCTGCTGGACGGCAAAGGCGTGGAGCGGATGTCTCACAAATTGACCCAGGGCGCGATTCTGAAAGTCTCCGACAAGGCGAAGGTCAAAGCCGGCGAGCGTCTTGCCGAATGGGATCCCTACACCAAGCCCATCATCGCCGATCTGGACGGCGTGGTGGGCTATGAGGATTTGCGAGACGGCATCTCCATGAAGGAGGTCGCCGATGAGACGACAGGCATCGTGCAGAGGGTTGTTTTGGACTGGCATCTTCATCAGGGCAGCGCCGAACTGCGTCCGGCGCTCGTCATCAAGGGCAAGGACGGCGAAATCTCGCGCCTCAAGAATGGCGGCGAGGCGCGTTATCTTCTGTCGGTGGACGCGATTCTCTCCTGCGAGCCCGGCATGACGATTCGCGCCGGCGACGTCATGGCGCGAATCTCGGTGGAGAGCGCCAGAACCCGCGACATCACCGGCGGACTTCCCCGAGTCGCCGAATTGTTTGAGGCGAGACGACCCCGCGATTGCGCGATCATCGCCGATATTAGCGGCAGAGTCGTCTTCGCCAGCGACTATAAGAGCAAGCGAAGCATCCGCATTGATCCGCCGGAAGGCTCTGACGGCGAGCCGGTAAAGTATCTCATTCCGAAAGGGCAGCATCTCTTGGTGCGGGACGGAGACGAAGTGGAGAAGGGCGAACTCCTGCTGGACGGACATTCCGCGCCGCATGACATTCTGGATATTTTCGGCGTGGAGACTCTCGCCCATTATCTGATAGACGGCATTCAGGAAGTCTATCGGCTTCAAGGGGTTCGGATCAGCGACAAGCATATAGAGGTGATCATTCGGCAGATGCTGCAGAAGGTTGAGATCACGGAGGTTGGCGATTCGCATTTTCTTGTCGGCGACCAAGAGGACAGGCTGGATTTTGAAGACGCGAATCGCGCGCTGGAGGAGGAGGGGAAGAAGCCCGCCAAGGGCAAGCCTGTTCTGCTTGGGATTACGAAGGCGTCTTTGCAGACGCGGTCTTTCATATCGGCGGCGTCTTTTCAGGAGACGACTCGGATTCTGACGGACGCCGCCGCCAAGGGGCGCGTGGATTCGCTGACGGGGCTGAAGGAGAATGTCATTGTCGGACGGCTTATTCCGGCGGGGACGGGCAGGATGCTTCAGCAGCTGCGCCGCGAGGCGGAGCGCCGTGATGAAGAGGCGCGAAAGGAGTTGGAGGCGCGGCAGACGATTCGCCCGGATCCTTCTTCCGAGCAGCCTGTTCTGCCGCCGCCTGAGGCTGACGAGAATCTTGTCGTCAAAGAGGGCAATCCCGTTTAATGTTGTCGTTGCTTTCGGCTTTTGTTCTTGACTTTCGGCGTTAGCCGCGCCAAATTTCCTTTTGTGGTCGGGAAGGCTGTGGCTGTCACGGTCTGCTGGAGCGAGTTAATGCTCCACCTGGCTGCATTTGCCTTTTTGGAGGCTGTCTTTCATGTATTTGCTTTATTTGGACGGTTCTGGTTCCGTTAGGAACCCGAATGAGCGCCATTTTGTTCTTGCCGGAGTTGCGGTTTTTGAGCGGCAAATCTATCACCTCATTTCTGAAGCAGACAATTTCGTTGAGTCTCTAGGGATTGGCGCCCCTGGCGATGTTGAGCTTCATGCCAGTTTGATGGCGACAGGAAAGAGAGCGCCATGGAAAGGCATGGCGCGGCAGAAGCGTCTTGATACTATTGAGCAAGGGTTGAATTTGCTTAACAGCGCGCATTGGAGCGTGAAGGCTTTTGCTGTCATCGTGGATAAGGGAGCGCGAACGACTGGCGACTCTGTTGAATACGCCTTTGAAGAAATCTGCAACCGCTTCAACATGTTCCTCTTTCGGTCAGCGTCAAAAAATCAGGATATTCATCGTGGGCTGATCGTCATGGATAAATCCCATTATGAGAATACTCTGCAAGGACTCGCGCAGCGGTTTCGTCAGCAAGGCACACAATGGGGCAAACTTCATAATCTTGCCGAAGTCCCTTTATTTGTCGATTCCGCCGCTTCGCGCCTGATTCAAATTGCGGATCTCTTGGCTTGGGCGGTTTGGAGGCGCTATGAGCAAAAGGACGCTCGCTATTTTGATCACATTGCCGGACGCTTTGATAAAAATAAGGGTGTGATGCACGGCTTGGTCCATTACAAGATTCCAACAGATTCATGCCACTGCCCGGCCTGCATGTCTCGCGGCTGGGTATGAAAACTCCCTTTGGGGCTTGACCGAAGAGGGCTTCGCGGCTATTTTTTGACCACCTTCGCGTTGCCGGGGCGGTGGAGAAGTCCAAACGCCGGCGGCGCGTTGGCGAAAAGAACAATTGAGGCGCTGTTCCTTCCGCTTGACAATGCCTGTCCCAAAGGCAGGCGTGTCGCGCGTGTCGGACAGTCTTGCTTTGCATGGAAAGGGGTCTCGCGTGCCGACGATCAACCAGCTGATACGCCATCCGCGCCGCAGAGTCGTGAGACACAATAAGGCGCCGGCGCTGATGTCTTGTCCGCAGAAGCGCGGCGTCTGCACGCGCGTCTATACGACCACGCCGAAAAAACCGAACTCGGCGCTCCGAAAAGTCGCGCGCGTCCGTCTGACCAATGGGCGCGAGGTGACCGCCTATATTCCGGGCGAAGGACATAATCTCCAAGAACATGCTGTCGTTTTGGTGCGAGGCGGGCGCGTCCGAGACCTCCCCGGCGTCCGATACCATATCGTGCGAGGATCATTGGACACGCACGGAATCAAAGATCGCAAGCAGCGCCGATCCAAATATGGCGCGAAGCGTCCGAAATAAAGAAAAGAGAACCTCGCCATGTCCCGCCGCCGCAGAACCCATAAGCGCGAAATGATCCCCGACCCGAAATATGGGAGCGTTGTCGTCAGCAAATTTATGAATTGCATGATGCGCGAGGGCAGGAAATCCGTTTCCGCCAAGATTTTCTATGACGCCCTCGCCGAAGCCGCCGAAAAGGCCGGCGCGGAGCCTCTGGAACTTTTTGACACGGCTCTTAAAAATGTGACGCCGTCGGCGGAAGTGCGCTCGCGCCGAGTCGGCGGCGCGACATACCAAATCCCGGTGGAAGTCCGCCCGGAGCGCGGACGCGCCCTCGCCATCTCATGGCTTATTCACGCCGCGCGCGCGCGATCTGAACAGTCCATGTCGGCGCGGCTCCGCAGCGAGTTCCTAGACGCCTCCAACAACCGAGGCGGCGCGGTCAGGAAGCGCGAGGACGCCCACCGCATGGCGGAAGCCAATCGCGCCTTCTCCCATTATCGCTGGTAAGGACGATACGGAGACCATCATGCCGCGCGCGACCCCATTAGAACGATACCGCAATATCGGAATCATGGCGCATATTGACGCCGGCAAAACCACGACCACCGAGCGCGTCCTCTTCTACACCGGCATCAGCCATAAGATCGGCGAAGTCCATGACGGCGCAGCCCAAATGGACTGGATGGAGCAGGAGCAGGAGCGCGGAATCACGATCACCTCCGCCGCCACGACATGTTTTTGGAAAGACAAGCGCATCAACATCATTGACACGCCGGGCCATGTGGATTTCACGATTGAGGTTGAGCGATCGCTTCGGGTCTTGGACGGCGCGGTCGCGGTCTTTGACGCGGTCGCCGGCGTGGAGCCGCAATCCGAGACTGTTTGGCGGCAGGCGGACAAATATCAAGTCCCGCGCATTTGCTTCGTCAATAAGATGGATCGGGTCGGGAGCGATTTCTTCCGCTGCGTGGAGATGATCAAGGAGAGGCTCGGCGCGCGTCCTCTCGTCCTGCAACTGCCGATAGGCTCGGAAGGCGGCTATGAGGGAGTCGTGGATCTCGTGGAGATGCGCGAGATCGTCTGGAAGGACGAGACGATGGGCGCGGAATATGACAGCGCCGACATACGCGATTCTCTTAAAAAGGAAGCCGCCAAATGGCGCGAGACATTGCTGGAAACCGCCGTGGAAATGGACGATGCCGTCATGGAAGCCTATCTGGAAGGGAATGAGCCTGACGCTGACGCGCTCCGCCGATGCGTCCGCGAAGGAACGCTCGCGCAAAAATTCGTGCCTGTCCTGAACGGCTCTGCCTTCAAGAATAAGGGGGTTCAGCCGCTTTTGGACGCCGTCGTGGATTATCTGCCTTCGCCGGTGGATGTCACGGCGATTGAGGGGACGGAGATGGACAAGGAAACCCGCGCCGTCCGCGAGAGCCGCGATGACGAGCCTGTCGCCCTCTTGGCTTTCAAGATTATGAACGATCCTTTTGTCGGATCGCTGACCTTCGCGCGGGTTTATTCCGGCGTTGTGGAGGCGGGGGGATCGCTTCTGAACTCGGTCAAAGATCGGCGCGAGCGGATCGGGCGGATGCTTCAAATGCACGCCAACAGCCGCGAGGACGTCAAAGCCGCCTATGCCGGCGATATTGTCGCCCTCGCCGGTCTAAAACACACGACAACGGGCGACACGCTCGCCGATCCCTTAAAACCTGTCATTTTGGAGCGGATGGACTTCCCCGATCCCGTCATTGAGGTCGCCGTAGAGCCGAAGACGAAGGCGGATCAGGAGAAGATGGGGGTGGCGCTGGGCAGGCTCGCGCAGGAAGATCCGTCTTTCCGCGTGGCGAGCGATGCCGAATCTGGACAGACGATCATCAAAGGCATGGGCGAGCTTCATTTGGAAATCATCGTGGATCGGATGCGGCGCGAGTTCAAGGTGGAGGCGAATGTCGGACCTCCGCAGGTGGCTTACCGCGAGACGCTCGCGCGCGGAACCGAGATTGACCACACCCACAAAAAGCAGACTGGCGGCGCGGGACAATTCGCCCGCGTTAAGATGCTCTTGTCGCCGCTTGAGCCGGGCGAAGGCTTCGTCTTTGAAGACAAGATTCGCGGCGGCTCCATTCCGAAGGAATATATTCCGGGCGTGCAGAAGGGGGTGTCGTCTGTTTTGGATTCGGGGGTTTTGGCGGGCTTTCCGATCATTGACGTTAAGGTCTCGCTGATAGACGGGGCGTTCCATGACGTGGATTCCAGCGTTCTGGCCTTTGAGCTCGCCGGGCGTCAGGCGTTCCGAGACGGCGCGAAACAGGCGGGCTTGAACCTCCTTGAGCCGATTATGAAAGTGGAAGTCGTGACGCCGGAAGAGCATATGGGCGATGTCATCGGCGATCTGAACAGCCGGCGCGGCGCGGTTGTCGCGACCGAGACCAGAGGCAACGCGCATATCATTCAGGCGGAAGTTCCATTGGCGACAATGTTCGGCTATGTCAATACGCTCCGCTCCATGACGCAGGGGCGCGCGCAATATTCCATGCATTTCGGCCATTACGCGACAGTCCCGCGCAATGCCGCCGAAGAGATTCTTGGCAAGCAGACCGGCGCGCCTGTCGCGGCGCTCGCTTGAGGGGCGGAGTTATGCAGGCGCGGCAGCAGAACATACGCATTCGCTTGAAAGCCTTTGATCATCGGGTGCTGGACATTTCGGTGAAGGAGATTGTCCATACCGCCGAGCGGACAGGCTCGCGCGTGCTGGGTCCGATTCCGCTGCCGACTCGCTTTGAGCGCTTCACGGTGCTGCGCTCCCCTCATATTGACAAGAAAAGCCGCGAGCAATTTGAAATACGCACCCATAAGCGCCTGATAGACATTGTGGATCCGACCCCGCAAACCGTGGACGCTCTGATGAAAATAGACCTCGCCGCCGGCGTGGATGTGGAAATCAAACTGTAGGAGTTCAAGATGCGATCGGGCGTGATAGTCAAGAAACTCGGCATGAGTCAAATTTATCGGGACGGGGCGCAGATTCCGGTGACGGTCTTAAAGATGGATTCCTGCCGCGTTGTCGGCGCGCGCGCGCCGGAAAAAGACGGCTACAGCGCTGTCGTTCTAGGCGCGGGGCGGCGCAAACCCAAGAATGTCGCCAAGCCGCAGCGCAGCGTCTATGAGGCGAAGAGCATGACGCCGCCTCGCATTGTCGCCGAGTTCCGCGTGGATCAAGAGGCGATGCTGGAAGAAGGCGCGGAGTTTTCGGCGGCGCATTTTGTCGTCGGGCAGCATGTGGATGCCGTCGGACAGAGCATCGGCAAGGGCTTCGCCGGCGTGATGAAGCGCCATAATTTCGCAGGCTTGCGCGCGAGCCACGGCGTTTCGGTCAATCACCGAAGTCAAGGCTCTACAGGGCAGTGCCAAGATCCGGGGCGCGTTTTTAAGGGCAAGAAGATGGCGGGACATATGGGCGCGGCGCGCGTGACTGTCCAAAATCTGGAAATCTGCGACATCAATGAAGAGAAGGGCTGGGTTGTCGTCAAGGGCGCGGTGCCGGGTTCCAAGGGCGGATGGGTTTTTCTCCGCGATGCGGTTAAAAAACCTCTGCCGAAGGAGGCGCCGATGCCGGCCGGTCTCGTGGGCATGAAGCAGGAGAAAGAGGCGGCTCAAGAGACTCAAGAGCCTCAACAAGCTCAAGAGCCTCAAGAGACGCAAGAGTCCGAAGAGCCGAAAGAGCAGGGAGAGAAAAAATGAAACTCCCCGTTCTGACGCTGGAGAACAAAAAGGTCGGCGAGGCGGAGCTGGACGAGGCTCTGTTCGGTCTGACGCCTCGCGCCGATATTCTCCACAGAATGACGCGCTACCATCTGGCGCGGCGGCGGACGGGATCGCGCAAGACGAAGAGGCGCGGCGAAATCCGAGGCTCCACGCGCAAGATTTATCGGCAGAAGGGGACGGGCGGCGCGCGTCATGGCTCGCGGCGCGTCAATATCTTTCGCGGCGGCGGCAAGGCGCATGGGCCTCTCGTCCGCGATCACGGTCATGATCTGCCGAAGAAATTCAGACGTCTCGCGCTCAAGCACGCGCTCTCGGCGAAGGCGAAATCCGGCGCGATCGTCATTGTGGAGAAGGCGTCCGCGAAGACCCACAAAACCGCCGCGCTCCGACCCCAAATGGAGACGATCGGCATCGCCAAGGCGCTTCTCGTGGAGGGGTCGGCGGAGATGGACAAGAATTTCTCCCTCGCCTCAAGGAACATTCCGGGCTTCTCTTTCGTGCCTTTGGCGGCGCTCAATGTCTATGACATTCTCGCCCATGAGACGCTCGCCCTGACGCAAGAGGCTCTGAAGGCGCTGCCCTCGCGCTTCGCCGACAGTTCTCGGAAGGCTGCGCCATGACCCGCGTCAAGACGCCCCGCGTCAAGACGCCCCGCCGCCGCGATCTTCACGATCTGATCAGGAAGCCTGTCATCAGCGAGAAGGCGACCCGTCTGAGCGAGGCGAATCAGATCGTCTTTGAGACGGATGTTCGCGCTACCAAGCCGCAGATCAAAAAAGCCGTGCAGGAAATCTTTAAAGTGGAGGTCGTGTCGGTCAATACGTTAAGGCGGAAGGGCAAGGTGAAGCGCTTTCAGGGACGCGAAGGACAGCGCAAGATGGTCAAAAAGGCGATGGTGCGTCTCAAAGAGGGGAGCAGCATTGATCTCTCCGGCGGGGCGAGGGCTTGACGATGGCGCTCAAACGGCATAAGCCGACAAGCCCGGCTCGGCGCGGATTGGTCTTGGTCGCGCGCTCGGGGCTTTGGAAATCGGGTCCTGAGAAGCGTCTGACGGCGGGGGCTTCCAAGAGCGGGGGGCGCAACAATCATGGGCGTCTGACGGCGCGGCGCAAGGGCGGCGGGCATAAAAGACGCTATCGCCGCGTGGATTTCCGCCGCGCCAAGACAGGCATTTCCGCCACTGTGGAGCGCTTGGAATATGATCCCAACCGCAGCGCCTTCATCGCGCTGATACGCTATGAGGATGACGAACTCGCCTATATTCTCGCGCCGCAGGGCTTGAAGACAGGGGATGTCGTGCTGTCGGGATCGGATGTCGGCATGAAGATCGGAAACGCGATGAAACTCGCCGACATGCCTGTCGGCGCGCAGGTGCATAATGTGGAGATGAAGCCCGGCAAAGGCGGACAGATCGCCCGCGCCGCCGGCTCTTCGGCGCAGCTTCAGGGCTATGAGAATGATTACGCGATTTTGCGCTTATCTTCCGGCGAGCAGCGTCTTGTGCCGTCCGCCTGCATGGCGACTGTGGGAACCGTCTCCAACCCGGATCACGTGAACAGACGTCTTGCCAAAGCCGGACGGAATCGCTGGCTCGGACGCCGTCCGATCGTGCGGGGGGTCGCCAAAAACCCTGTGGATCACCCGCATGGCGGCGGCGAAGGGCGATCGTCAGGCGGACGCCATCCCGTCACGCCGTGGGGCAGACCGACCAAAGGACACCGCACGCGATCCAAAAAACGCTCCAACCGTTTGATCATCCGAAGCCGTCATAGACGGCGGGCGCGATAGGAGGCTCAGCTCATGGCGCGATCCGTTTGGAAAGGACCCTTCGTGGATGGCTATCTCCTGAAGAAAGCCGAAGCCGCCCATAAGGACGGACGCAAGAGCGTCATCAAGATGTGGAGCCGCCGCTCCACGATCCTGCCGCAATTTGTCGGTCTCACTTTCGGGATTCACAATGGGCGGAAGCATATTCCGGTGCTGATCACGGAGGACATGGTCGGGCATAAATTCGGCGAATTCGCGCCGACCCGAACCTATCACGGCCATCTCGCCGACAAGAAAGGGCGCAAGTGATGGGAAAGCCCGCCAAGCCAAGACGCCTCCCCGATACCGAAGCCCAAGCGGTCGGGCGATCCATCAGGGTGAGTCCGATCAAACTCAATGCGGTCGCGCGGGGCATTCGCGGGAAGGAAGCCGGCGCGGCGATGAACCTTCTCGCTTTCTCGCGCAAGGGGGTCGCGAAAGACGTCCGCAAGGTTTTGGCTTCGGCGATCGCCAATGCCGAGAACAATCACAATTTGGACATAGACGCGCTTTTTGTCGCTGAGGCGCATGTCGGGAAAAACCTCGTCATGAAGAGATGGCGTCCTAGAGCGCGCGGACGGGTCGGGCGCATTTTGAAGCCGTTCAGCCAGATCACGATTATCTTGCGCGAAAGAGCGCGAGAAGCGGAAGCCGAAGCGAAAGCGGAGGGGGGCTGACCATGGGACAGAAAGTCAATCCGATCTCCATGCGTCTCGGAATCAACCGCACTTGGGATTCGCGCTGGTTCGCCGCGGACGGCAATTATTCGGAACTGCTGCATCAGGATTTGAAGATTCGGGATCATCTTCAGAAGCGTTTTCAGCAGGCGGCGATCTCGCGGATTCTGATAGAGCGTCCGCATCGGCGCTGCAAGGTTCTGATTCACACGGCGCGTCCCGGCGTGGTCATTGGGAAGAAAGGCGCGGATATCGGCAAGATGGCGGAAGAGCTGACGAAGATGATCGGCTTGCGCGTGGAGATTAACATCGTTGAGGTTCGCAAGCCTGAAACCAATGCCTGTCTGATCGCCGAGGGCATCGCGCAGCAGCTGGAGCGCCGCGCCGCCTTCCGCCGCACGATGAAGCGCGCCGTTCAGCTGGCGATGCGGATGGGCGCGCAAGGCATTCGCGTCAGCTGCACAGGGAGGCTCGGCGGCGCGGAGATCGCTCGGACGGAATGGTATTTGGAAGGGCGCGTCCCTCTTCATACTCTGCGCGCCGATGTGGATTACGCCCGCGCCGAAGCCTTCACGACCTATGGCGTCTGCGGCATTAAGGTTTGGGTCTTCCACGGCGAGATCATGGAGCATGATCCGATGGCGCAGGACAGACGCAACACCGCCCCCCATGAGCATATGCGATCCACCTCGCGGATCGCTTCGACGGAGGGGTAATCATGCTGCAGCCGAAAAAGACCAAATATCGCAAGGCGCATAAGGGGCGCATCCATGGGCGCGCGCAGACCGGAACGAGGCTGAATTTCGGATCGCACGGGATCAAGGCGACCCGCCCGGCGCGGGTGACGTCTCGGCAGATTGAGGCGGCGCGGCGGGCGATCACGCGGCATATGAAGCGGGCGGGGCGCGTCTGGATTCGCATTTTCCCTGATCTCCCGGTCTCGGCGAAGCCGACAGAGGTTCGCATGGGCAAGGGCAAGGGACAGGTGGAGTATTGGGCGGCGCGGGTGAAGCCCGGCCGCGTCATGTTTGAGGTGGATGGCGTCTCGGAAACTCTCGCCTATGAGGCGCTGAGGCGGGGCGCGGCGAAACTGCCGATCCCATGCCGCCATGTCAGCCGCGAGAGCGAGAATCTCTAAGGAGAGCGATGATGAAGCCGCAGGAAGTCCGAGATCTTTCGCTGGATCAGATTGGCGATCGCATCCGCAATTTCTCGCGGGACGCGATGAATCTGCGCTTTGAGCAGGCGACCGGGCAGTTGAAGAACACGGCGCAGCTGCGCGCGCTCCGCCGCGACATCGCCCGCTTGAAAACCGAGCGCCGTCAGCGTGTCGGGAAGGGAGGCTGAGCCATGCCCAAACGAATCTTGAGCGGCGTGGTTGTCGGCGACAAGAGCGACAAGACTGTGGTCGTCCGCGTGGTGCGAATCTTCAAAGATCCGCTTCTGAAGAAAATCCTGCGGCGCGGCAAGAAATATCACGCCCATGACGAAGAGAACCGCTTCCGAATCGGCGACAGGGTTCGGATACGGGAATCGCGCCCCTTGTCCAAATTGAAGCGGTGGAAAACTCTGCCGCCCGAGCAGGAGGACGCCGCCAAGTGATCCAAATGCAGACCGAAATGACAGTCGCCGACAATTCCGGGGCGCGCCTCGTGGAATGCATCAAGGTTTTGGGCGGCTCTAAGAGGCGCTACGCCTCTGTCGGCGACACGGTCGTCATCACGGTCAAAGACGCGATCCCGCGCGGGCGCGTCAAGAAGGGCGAATTGCTGCGCGCCGTTGTCGTGCGGACGGCGGCGAGCATCCGCCGCCCTGACGGCACCGCGATACGCTTTGATCGCAACGCCGCCGTTCTCGTCAATAATCAGGGCGAGCCGATCGGCACGCGCATTTTCGGGCCCGTCACGCGAGAGCTCCGCGCGCGCCGTCTGATGAAAATCATCTCGCTCGCCCCGGAGGTGCTGTGATGACGCGACCGAAGATGAAAATCCGCAAAGGCGATCGCGTGATCGTCATTTCCGGGCGCGACAAGGGCAAGATTGGCGAGGTCATTGGCGTCTTCGCGCGGGAGAATCGCGCGCTCGTGCAGGGCGTTCATATCGTCAAGCGCCATCAAAGACCATCGCAGACGGGACCGGGCGGCATTCAAGAGCGCGAGTCTAGGATTCATATCTCCAACATCGCGCTGATGGATCCTTCCACGAAGAAAGCGACAAAGGTCGGGTTTAAGATCATGGAAGACGGCGCGAAGGCGCGAATCGCGAGAAAATCCGGCGAGGCGATCCCCAATGGCTGACAAGAAGACAGTCAAAAAGGCGGTCAAGACCGTCAAGACCGCCAAGCCCAAAAAGGCGGACAAAGCGGGCGCGGCGGACGGGGCGGAAAAGAGAACGCCGCCGCGTCTAAAAATCGCCTATTATCAGACGATCCGTCCGGATTTGGCGAAGCGCTTTGGCGGAGGCAATCCTCTCGCCGCGCCGAAATTGGAGAAGGTCGTCGTCAATATCGGCGTTGGACAGGGGACGCAGGATCGCAAGAAAGTGGAAGCCGCGCAGAACGATCTGACGCTGATCGCCGGACAGCGCGCCGTCATTACGCGGGCGCGGCGGTCGGAGGCGGGTTTCAAACTCCGCGCCGGACAGCCGATCGGCGCGAAAGTCACGATGCGCCGCGATCGCATGTATGAGTTCATAGATCGTCTGATCACGATCGCGCTCCCTCGCGCCCGCGACTTTCGGGGGCTCAGCCCCAAAAGTTTTGACGGACACGGCAATTATTCCTTCGGCATTGGCGAGCATATCGTCTTTCCGGAGATTGACTATGACAAAGCCGATCAGATTTGGGGCATGGACATCTCGGTCTGCACGAGCGCCAAGAAAGACGAGGAAGCGCAGGCTCTGTTGGAAGCCTTCCGCTTTCCCTTCGCGGCGCATTGAGAAAGAAGAAAGAAGAGGAGGACACCGCTATGGCGAAAAAAAGCGCGATTGAGCGAAACAAGAAGCGCAAGCGCATGACGGATCGCTATGCCGAGAAGCGCGCGCGTCTGAAGAGAATCATTCACGACCGATCCACGCCGGGGACGGCGCGCTTTCAGGCGTCTTTGGTTTTGGCGAAAATGCCGCGCAATTCCTCGCCGACCCGCATCCGCAACCGATGCGCTCTGACAGGACGCCCGCGCGGATATTATCGCAAAGTGGATATGTCGCGAATAGAGCTCCGCGCTTTGGCGTCTCAGGGCTTCATTCCGGGCATGATCAAAGCGAGCTGGTAGGGGGACGCCGCGATGACAATGACCGATCCTTTGGGCGACATGCTCACCCGCATCCGCAACGCGCAAATGCGCGGACTGTCTTTCGTCAAGACGCCGGCGTCCGCGCTCCGCGCCCGCGTGCTGGACGTCCTCGTCAAGGAGGGCTATATTGAGGGCTACAGCCGCGCCGATTTTGACGGCGGAAAAGCCGAGATTCACATAGAGCTCAAATATCATGAAGGCGCGCCGGTCATCAGGCGGATAGAGCGAATCTCCAAGCCCGGACGCCGAGTCTATTCTTCCGTCCGAGACATTCCGGTTTTTCACGCCAATCTCGGCATCTCCATTCTTTCCACGCCGAAGGGAGTGATGTCGGACGGCGCGGCGCGGAAGAATAATGTCGGCGGCGAGATTCTCTGCCGCGTCTTCTAGCGGAGACAGGAGCCAGCGTCATGTCTAGGACAGGAAAACAGCCGATCGCGCTTCCCGAAGGCGTCAAAGCCGAGATCGGAGACGGACAGATCGCCATCCAAGGCCCGAAAGGCGCGCTCTCCATGACGATCGGCGCGTCTCTCCGTCTGGAAGAGAAGGATCGCGCCCTCCACGTCATCCCGAAAGACGATCATCGTCAAACCCGCGCCCTTTGGGGGACGAACCGATCGCGCATCGCGAATATGGTCAAGGGGGTCAGCGAGGGATTTTCGCGCGAGCTTGTCATTTCGGGGGTGGGTTTTCGGGCGCAGATGCAGGGGAAGGATCTCAAACTCGCTTTGGGCTTCAGCCATGATGTCGTTTATAAAGCGCCTGACGGGGTGGAGTTGGCGGTGCCTCGCGCCGGCGCGGTTCTCGTCAGCGGCATTGACAAGCAGAAGGTCGGGCAGACGGCAGCCGAAATCCGAGCATGGCGCAAGCCCGAACCCTATAAGGGCAAGGGAGTCGCTTATGCCGGCGAATATATCATCCGCAAGGAGGGGAAGAAGAAATGAGGACTGTCCTGTCTCCGTCAGAGCGCCGCGCGCGGCGGACGCGGATCAAATTGCGCAAAGCCGCGAGAGGCAGACCCAGACTTTCGGTCTTTCGGTCAATACGGCATATTCACGCGCAGATCATAGACGACGAGAAAGGGCATACGCTCGCCGCGGCCTCCTCGCTGGACAAGGAGGCGCGGGGCGGCGCGAAAGCCGCGCCGACCGAAGCCGCCCGACAAACGGGCGTCAGACTCGCCCAGCGCGCGAAGAAAATCGGCGTGGAGAAGGTTGTCTTTGACCGCGGCGGCTGTTTGTATCATGGTCGCGTCAGGGCGCTCGCGGAAGCGGCGCGCGAAGGCGGACTGCAATTCTAGGGGGCTGGGCATCGGCATGAGCAAGAGAACGGAAGCGGCGGAAGGCGAGATCGTAGATCGCCTCGTTCATATCAATCGCGTGGCGAAGGTTGTCAAAGGCGGACGGCGCTTCGGCTTCGCGGCGCTCGTGGTCGCCGGCGATCAGAGGGGGAAGGTCGGCTTCGGACGAGGCAAGGCGCGGGAAGTGCCGGAAGCGATTCGCAAAGCGACCGAAGTCGCCAAGCGCTCCATGATCCGCGTGCCTCTGCGCGAAGGTCGGACGCTTCATCATGACGTTTTGGGGTCGTCGGGGGCGGGTCGGGCGCTTCTGCGCGCCGCGCCTCCCGGCACCGGCATCATCGCCGGCGGACCGATGCGCGCCGTCTTTGACGCTCTTGGCGCGCAGGACATTGTCGCCAAATCTTTGGGGAGTTCCAATCCGAACAATATGGTGCGCGCCGTCTTTGACGCTCTGAAGAAGCAGGCGAGTCCGCGCATGGTCGCGGCGCGGCGAGGCATGAAGGTCAGCGATGTTTTGGTCGGACGCCCTCGGATGAAGCGCGGAAAGCAGACGCCTGAGTCTGAGACGCCCGCCTCTAAGACGCAAGCCTCTAAGACGCAGGGGAAGAAAGCCGCGCCCGCCTCCGCCAAAAAGAAAGACGCCAAGAAGAAGGACGCCAAAAAAGGGGCGGAGAAGAAGGGCAGGGAAAAATCCGTGAAAAAAGCGACAGCCTCCGCCAAAAAGGATGCGAAGGCTAAAGCCGCGAAAAAGACAAAAGAGGCGAAGAAATGAGCGCCGAGAAGAAAAAAACGCCCGCCGCGAAGAAAAAAGCGGTCGTGAAAAAGCCCGCCGCGAAAAAGCCCGTGAAAAAACCCGCGAGCAAGACAAAGCCGCCTGAAAAAAAGACGCATCTTGTCGTGGAGCAATATGCCAGCGCGATACGGCGTCCTCAAACGCAGCGCAGAACGCTCCGCGCGCTGGGCTTGGGCAGAATCGGAAAGCGCCGCGCGGTCGCCGACTGCCCCGAAATGCGCGGACAGATTCGCAAAGTCGCTCATATGGTCAGAATCGTGGAAGGGGACGCCAAGTGAAACTCAACCAATTGCGCGATCCCAAAGGCGCGAAACAATCGCGGCGGCGCATAGGGCGCGGGATCGGATCCGGTCGCGGCAAGACATCGGGGCGCGGGCATAAGGGATTTAAGTCGCGGGCGGGGTCGGCGGTCGGCGCGTTTGAGGGCGGGCAGACGCCTCTCCATATGCGCCTGCCGAAAAGAGGTTTTGGCAATAAGCGCTTTCGCAAATTGTGGCGGGTTGTCAATCTGGGACGCCTTCAGGACGCGATAGACGCCAAAAGGCTGGACATTTCTAAAAAACTGACGGCGGAGCATCTGAAAGAGGCGGGACTGGCGCGTCATCCGCGCGAGCGCATAAGGCTCTTGGCGAAGGGAGAAATCTCCGCCGCCGTCAAGATTGAGGCGGCGGGCGCTTCCAAAAAAGCGCTGGAGAAGGTGGAAGCGGCGGGCGGAAAAGTTCATCTTATCGCGCCAAAGACGCGCGCGCCGAAGACGCTCGCGTCCAAGACGCCATCGCCGAAAGCCGCCAAAGCCGTCCAGCCCGCGAAAGCGCCGAAAGCGCCGCCGCCGAAACAGCAGAAAAAAGAGAAGGGGAAAGACTGATATGGCTTCCGCCGCCGAGCAACTCGCCGCGAATCTGAATTTCGCCTCCTTCGCCAAAGCGACAGAGTTAAAAAAGCGCATATGGTTCACGCTGGGCGCGCTGATCGTTTATCGTCTGGGGACGTATATTCCTGTGCCTGGGATTGATCCCGGCGAGCTCGCCCGCGTCTTTGAGCAGAATCAATCGGGGATTGTCGGCATGTTCAACATGTTCGCCGGCGGCGCGATCGGACGCATGGCGATTTTCGCGCTCAATGTGATTCCCTATATCACGGCGTCCATCATCGTTCAGCTTTTGACGGCAGCCTCGCCCCATTTGGAGCAGCTGAAGAAAGAGGGCGAGCAGGGACGAAAGCAGATCAATCAATATACGCGCTACGGCACGGTGCTGATCGCCGGAATGCAGGCTTATGGCATCTCCATCTTGCTGGAGAATTTGGGCGTGGTCATCGCGCCGGGGTTCTTTTTCCGCATCTCCACTGTGATCACGCTGATCGGAGGCACGATCTTCCTGATGTGGATCGGCGAGCAAGTCACGCAGCGCGGGGTCGGAAACGGGATTTCTCTTATCATCTTCGCCGGGATTGTCGCCGAGCTCCCGTCGGCGCTGGTCGGGACGCTGGAGCTCGGACGGCAGGGCGCGCTCTCCACGCTTCTGCTGATTTTCCTGCTGGGGATGGTCGTGGCGGTCATCGGTTTCATCGTCTATATGGAGCGGGCGCAGCGCCGTCTGATGATTCAATATCCGAAGAGGCAGGTCGGACGCCGAATCTTCGGCGGAGAGGCGGCGCATCTTCCTCTGAAATTGAACACGGCGGGCGTGATTCCGCCGATTTTCGCCTCGGCGATTCTGCTGTTTCCGTTCACGGCGGCGGGTTTTACGGCGGGGGCGGGTCCCGGCTGGCTCAACACGCTGACCGCCTATGTCGGTCCCGGCCAGCCTCTCTATATGACTCTTTATGCGGTCGGCATCATCTTTTTCTGCTTCTTCTACACCTCCATCGTGCTGAATCCGACCGAGACGGCGGACAATCTCAGAAAATATGGGGGTTTTATCCCCGGCGTGCGCCCCGGGCGCAACACCGCCGAATATATAGATTACGTCCTGACGCGCCTGACGGCGGTCGGCGCCGCCTATATCACGATCGTCTGCCTGCTGCCGGAGTTTCTGATCTCGCAATATCGCGTGCCGTTTTATTTCGGAGGCACCTCGCTTCTGATTGTCGTCAGCGTCACAATGGATACGATCGCCCAAGTGCAGAGTCATCTCTTGGCGCATCAATATGAGGGTCTGATCAAGAAATCCCGATTGCGCGGAGGTCGGCGATGAATTTGGTTTTTCTGGGCGCGCCCGGCGCCGGCAAAGGGACGCAAGCCGCCCATTTCGCGCGGCGTTATGGTCTGGCGCATTTGGCGACAGGCGACATGCTCCGCAGCGCCGGCGACAGGCTGGATGAGAAACTGCGCGCGCTGATGAATCGCGGAGCCATTCTGCCCGATGAAGTCGTGACCGATCTCATCGCCGAGCGTTTGGACGATCCCGACTGCGCCGGGGGCGTCATTTTGGACGGCTTCCCCCGCACGATCGGCCAGGCGGAGATGCTGGAGGCTCGCCTCAAAGGCAAGAATCCGACAAGGCGGATTGACGCCGTCATCATGGTTGAGTGCGATTTGGACGCGCTTTTCCAAAGGATCACAGAGCGGGCGAGTCAAGCCGGCGGCTCTGTCCGCGCCGATGACGCCGAGGAGGTCTTCCGCCATCGCCTGGAAGTCTATAAAAGGCAAACGCGGCCGCTCGTCTCCTATTATCAGAAGAAAGGACTCTTGGAGAAACTGGACGGCATGGCGAGCATCGCCGAGGTCTCCGCCGCGATAGAGAGCATTTTGCGAAGCCGCGCGCTCTTGACGGACGAGGCGCAGTCCGTATAATGCCCGCGCTTCCTCCGCGAAACCCCCACCGAACAGTCATCACCAACGGAGACTTGCAGGCCTATGGCGCGCATAGCGGGCGTTAATATCCCTTCGGACAAGCAGATTTGGGCGTCGCTGACCTATATTTACGGCATTGGGCCGGTGAAGGCGCGAGAAATTTGCGACAAAGCCGGAATCTCCCAACAGGAGAAAGTCGCCAAATTGGGAGACGCCGAGGTCATCCGCATTCGGGAGATCATAGACGCCGATTATGTCGTGGAGGGCGATTTGCGGCGCGATGTCGGCATGAATGTCAAGCGGATGATGGATTTGGGAACCTATCGCGGCTTGCGGCATCGGCGCGGGCTGCCGGTCCGAGGACAGCGCACCCACACCAATGCCAGAACCCGCAAAGGAAAGGCGAGACCCATCGCCGGCAAGAAGAAGGCCTAGCCCCTATGAGCGAAACAGAAGCCAAAGACGCGACTCGGATCAAGCGCAAAGATCGCAAGAACATTCTGACGGGCATCGCCCATGTCAATGCCACCTTCAACAACACGCTGATCACAATCGCTGATTTGCAGGGCAACGCGATCGCGTGGTCTTCGGCGGGGCAGAACGGCTTTAAGGGGTCTCGCAAATCCACGCCTTATGCCGCGCAGCTCGCCGCGCAGAACGCAGGCAGAAAAGCGATGGAGCATGGCATGAAAACGCTGGAAGTTCATGTCCAAGGTCCGGGATCGGGACGCGAATCGGCGCTCCGCGCGCTGCAGGCGGTCGGCTTCACGATCACCGCCATTCGCGACGTAACGCCGATCCCGCATAATGGATGCCGTCCGCGCAAGAAGCGCCGCGGCTAAACGCAGGAGAGGAGTGGGGCAGTGCTCAATAAGAACTGGCAGGCTTTGAAAAAGCCGACAAGGCTGGAAATCATGCCGGGCGCGGATCCGGCGCGCGCGGCGCGCGTTGTCGCTGAGCCTCTGGAGAGAGGCTTCGGCTATACGCTCGGCAACGCGATGCGGCGAATCTTGCTCTCCTCGCTCAGAGGCGCGGCGATCACGTCGGTCAAGATAGACGGCGTGCTGCATGAATTCTCGTCCATAGACGGCGTCCGCGAAGACATCACCGAGATTATCTTGAACGTGAAAAGTTTAACCCTCAAAATTGAGAGCGAAGGTCCCGTCCGCATGACGCTGGAAAAAGAGGGGCCGTGCGCCGTCACCGGAGACGATATTGAGACGGGCGCGCATGTCACGATTCTGAACCCTGATCAGATTCTCTGCACTGTGGAGAAAGGCTCTTCCATTCGCATAGAGTTCACGGTGGAGACCGGCAAGGGCTATGTCCCGGCGCGTCCCGACAGCATGGAGGTCGCGCCGATTGGTCTTATTCCGGTGGATGCGCTTTTCAGCCCTGTCCGCACTGTCTCCTATAAGGTGGAGAACACCCGATCCGGACAGGTCTTGGACTACGACAAATTGACGATGGACGTTGAGACCAATGGCGCGATTCAGCCTGAAGAGGCGGTTTCTCTGGCGGCGCGGATTTTGCAGGATCAAGCGCAGGCTTTCGTCTCCTTTGAGGAGGAAGAGGTCGCCGTGGAGGAGAAGCCGCAGCCTGTGCCGGGCATCAATCCGAATCTCGTTCGCAAAGTGGAGGATCTGGAACTTTCCGTCCGCTCGGCGAATTGTCTGAAGAACGACAACATTTACTATATCGGCGAACTTGTCCAAAAGACCGAGATGGAGATGCTGAACACCCCTAATTTCGGACGCAAATCCTTGAACGAGATCAAAGAGGTTCTCGCCAATATGGGTTTGAGTCTGGGGATGGAGGTTCCGGATTGGCCGCCTGAGAATATTGAGATGCTGGCGAAACGCTACCAGTCTCAATATTGACGGATTTTGTTGAGGTCGCGCGATGCGTCATAGGAAATCGGTGGCGAAATTGGGGCGGCGCTCCAGCCATAGACGCGCGATGTTCGCCAATATGGCGGCGGCGCTGATCAAGCATGAGCAGATCGTCACGACTCTGCCGAAAGCGAAGGCTTTGCGTCCTTTTGTGGAGAAGTTGGTGAGTTTGGCGAAGCGCGGGGGATTGTCGCGGCGGAGGCTCGCGGCGGCGCGTCTGCGCGAGGAGAAGGGGGTTCGGAAACTTTTCGCGGTGCTTGCGCCGCGCTATGCCGAGCGGGACGGCGGCTATACGCGGATTGTTAAAGCGGGCTTCCGCCGAGGCGATGACGCGCCGCGCGCCATTATGGAATTCGTGGAGCGGGACGAAAAGGCGCGCGGACAAGATTCCGGACCGCCGCCGCCTAAAAGAGACGAGTCCGCGGATTGAAGGTGAAACCTTTCTTCTTTGGGGGGCTTTTGGGCGTCGCGTTTTTGACGGCAGTCGCGGCGTTTTGGGCTGTGGAGAATCATCTCGCGCGGACGTCTCGTCCTTCTTCTGAGTCTTTGGCGTTTTCTTTCGCGGAGACGGTCAAGAAATCGGCGCCGTCTGTCGTGACCGTCTATGCGCGCCGTGTCGTCAGGCGGAGGACGCCGCTTTGGCGCAATCCTTTTTTTGAGCATTTTTTTCGCGGGCTTCCGCGCGGTTTCGGCATTCCCCGCGATCGCATTGAGCGCGCGCTGGGATCGGGCGTTGTTTTGGGCGAGGACGGCATTGTCGTGACGAATTACCATGTCGTCCGCGACAGCGAGGCGCTGACTGTCGCTTTAAATGATCGCCGCGAGTTTCGGGCGGATCTCATTCTTTCCGATGAGGGGAGCGATTTGGCGGTTCTAAAAATTGATTTTCAGAGCGGGAAAGGGAACGGCGCGAAGGCGGCGGGCAGGAGCTTGTCGGTTCTGCCTTTTGGCGATTCTGACGCGCTGGAGACCGGGGATATTGTTCTCGCCATTGGGAATCCTTTTGGTCTTGGACAGACGGTGACGAATGGGATTATTTCCGCGCCCGCGCGGGCGCGTCCTGGCATATCCAATATCGGATTTTTTCTGCAGACGGACGCGGCGATCAATGTTGGGAATTCGGGCGGCGCGCTGGTGACGTTGGACGGCAGGCTGGCGGGCATCAACACGGCGATTTACTCGCAAACGGGCGGATCGGTCGGCATTGGCTTCGCGATCCCGGCGAATCTCGTGCGCCGAGTCGTGGAGGCTGCCGAGAAGGGCGAGCCGCTTCGCCGTCTTTGGATCGGCGCGGATTTCCAAAGCGTCACGGCGGATATTGCCGAGGCGATGGCGCTAGAAAGCCCGTCCGGCGTTCTGATCACGAAAATCTATCCGGACAGCCCCGCCAGTCTCGCCGGACTGCAAGTCGGGGATGTCGTGCGGAAATTCGGCCTCCATGACGCGCCCGATCTCTTCGCTCTCAAATATAGGATAGAGACCTCGCGGGAGGATTCTGTCGTAGAAATAGAATATGCGCGGGAGGCGCGCGCGCGCCGCGCCGAGGTTCGGGTCGCGGCGCTGCCTGAGACTGTGCCTAAAGATGAGCGGGCATTGTCCGGCGCGCATATTTTGAACGGCGTGACAGTGGCGAATTTGTCTCCGGCCTTGGCCGGCGCGTTGAATATGGATTATGGGGCGGCGGGCGTGGTCGTTCTTTCCGTCAAGACGGGATCGCCCGCCGCGCGGCTCATCACGGCGCGGGATATTATTCGCGAGGCGGGAGGGACGGCTGTCGCCGATGTCGCGGCGCTGGCGGCGATATTTCAGAGCGCCAATCCGCCGCGCCGTCTGGTATTAGAGCGCGGCGGACGGCGCGTTGTTGTCGCGGTCAGATGAAGCGGGATGCAAGGCGCGCTTCGCCGCTCGCCGAGCGGCTGCGTCCGCGGAACCTCTCCGAGATTTTCGGACAGCCGCATCTCCTGAATGAGGACGCGCCGATCGCGCGAATGGCGGCGCGAGAGAAACTCGTCTCCTTCATTTTGTGGGGGCCTCCGGGATCGGGCAAGACGACAATCGTCCGCATTCTCTCTTCGCTGTCGGGCTATGTTTTCGCGCAGGCTTCGGCGACATCCGCCGGACTCGCCGAGTTCCGAAAAATCCATGACGAAGCCCTCGCCAGAAGACAAAACGGCATAGAAACCCTTCTCTTCATTGACGAAATCCATCGCCTGACGCGGACGCAGCAGGACAGTTTCCTTCCTTGGGCGGAGACCGGCGAGATTGTCTTGGCGGGGGCGACGACAGAGAATCCCTCTTTCACGCTTGGGGCGGCGCTGCTCTCGCGCTGCCGCGTTTTTGTCTTGAACAGGCTGGATTCGGAAGCGCTGGAAGAGATTCTCAAACGCGCCGAAGAGATCACAGGCGAAACCCTGCCGCTTGACGAAGAGACGCGCCGCGCGCTCATCGGCATGGCGGACGGAGACGGACGCTTCCTTCTCAATATGGCGGAAGAGATTTTCGCGCGAAGCGAAAAAAACAAAGACGCGCCGCCTCTGACCCCCGAAACTTTGGGCGATGTCTTGCAGAAACGCGCCCCTCTTTACGACAGAGCGGGCGAGGAGCATTATAATTTGATCAGCGTTCTGCATAAATCGGTGCGCGGGAGCGATGCCGATGCCGCGCTCTATTGGCTGGAGAGAATGCTCGCCGGCGGCGAAGATCCTCTTTACATCGCGCGGCGGCTGATACGCATGGCGGTGGAGGATATCGGTCTCGCCGATCCCGAATCTCTCCATCAAGCCGAAGCCGCGCGCCGCGCCTATGAAGCGCTTGGCTCGCCGGAGGGCGAGCTCGCTCTGGCGCAGGCGGTTCTTTATTTGGCGTCCGCGCCGAAATCCAACGCGGTCTATCGGGCGTCCAAAGAGGCGAAGGCGCTGGCGAAGGAATCCGGATCGCTCCCGCCGCCGAAACACGCGCTCAACGCCCCGACCCGTCTGATGAAAACTCTGGGCTATGGCGAAAACTACCGCTACGATCACGATCAGCCTGACAGATTCGCCGGGCAGAATTATTTTCCCGACACAATCGCGCGGCAGAAAATCTACGCGCCGACCGATCTGGGCTTTGAGCGCGAAATCAAGAAGAGACTCGCATGGTGGGACAAATTGCGGCAGAAAAGAAAGACAGAATGACCGACAGCCCTCTCTTGGAAAAAACAATCGCCGCCGAGGATGACGGCATCAGGCTGGATCGCTGGTTCAAGAGGCATCTGCCGAGCGTGCCGCATTCGCGTTTGGAGAATCTTCTGCGGCGGGGCGCGATACGGGTGGAAGACGCGAAGGCGCGCGCCGGACAGCGCTTGAGAAAGGGCGAGCGTCTTCGTCTGCCCAAACGTCTCAAGGAGGGCGCGGCGCGGCGATCCGCTCTGCTGCCGCCGCCCTCGCGCCGAGAGAGCGCCGATCTGAGGGCGCGGATTCTTCACCGCGATCACGACGTCATCGTCATCAACAAGCCTGCCGGATTGGCGGCGCAGGGAGGGAGTCGCGTCTCGCGCCATCTGGACGGATTGCTGGACGCCCTCCGCTTTGACGCGGCGGAGCGTCCGAAACTCGTCCATAGGTTGGATAAGGAGGCGAGCGGCGTTCTCATTCTCGCGCGGAGGGCGGCGGCGGCGGCGCATCTCGCCGAACGTTTTAGAAAGCGGGAGGTTCGGAAAATTTACTGGGCTTTGACGATCTCCGCGCCCAAAGAGACGCGCGGGCGTCTTGTCTCGCCGATCGCGTCCGAAAAAGAAGGCGGAGACGAAAAGCGCGCGCGGACGGACTACGTTTTAGCGCGGAAAGCCGGACAGCGCTTCGCATGGCTCGCCCTGATGACCCATACGGGACGAAAGCATCAGCTTCGCATCCATCTCTCAGAGATCGGAACGCCGATTGTCGGCGACAAAAAATATGGAAAAGAGAGCGCCGCGAAAGGATTGGGTCGCGGACTTCATCTTCATGCGCGGGAGATGTCTTTGCGTCTGCCTTCGGGCAAGATTCTGACCGCCCGCGCGCCTCTGCCGCCCCATATGGAAGAGAGCTGGCGGATTTTGGATTTTGACCTCAAAGGCGCTTTGTGGGAAAACAGCGCCGCTTTATTCAAGCGAGGGCGAAGCGATGAAAGATAAGGCGATTCGGGATGAATTGAAAAAGCGCCGCGCGGCGGCGCTGGCAGGCGGCGGCGAGAAGCGTCTCAAGGCGCAGCGCGCGAAGGGCAAACTCTCGGCGCGCGAAAGAGTCGCGCTCCTCTTGGATGACGGAAGTTTTGAGGAGTTTGACATGTTCGTGGAGCATCAAAGCCATGAGTTTGACATGGAAGGGACGGCGATCCCAGGGGACGGCGTCATCACCGGATGGGGAACGGTCAATGGCAGACCCGTCTATCTTTTCGCCAAGGATTTCACGGTCTTTGGCGGATCGCTCTCGCGGACTCACGCGGCGAAGATCACGAAAGTTCAGGACATGGCGCTTCGGGTCGGCGCGCCGATTGTCGGGCTTTTTGACGCCGGCGGCGCGCGCATTCAGGAGGGCGTGGAGGCGCTTGGCGGTTATGGCGAGGTCTTCTTGCGGAACGTTTTGGCGTCCGGAGTGATTCCGCAGATTTCGGTCATTATGGGCCCCTGCGCCGGCGGCGATGTCTATTCCCCCGCCATGACGGATTTTATTTTCATGGCGCGCGGGACGTCCACGATGTTCGTGACCGGCCCCAATGTCGTCAAGACCGTGATGAATGAGGACATATCCGCCGAACAGCTCGGAGGCGCGAGCGTCCATATGAAGAAATCCGGCGTCGCTGACGGCGCTTACGACAATGACGCCGAAGCGCTTCAAGAGATCCGCCGCCTTCTTGATTTCCTCCCCGCCTCCAACCGCGAGAAGCCGCCCCGCCGCGAAAGCCATGACGATCCGAATAGAGACGCGCCGGCTCTGGAGAAACTCGTCCCCGCCAATCCGAACACGCCCTATGACATCAAGCGCGCGATTCTCGCTCTTGTGGATGAGGAGGATTTTTTTGAGATTCAGCGGGATTTCGCTAAAAACATCGTCATTGGCTTCGCGCGGATGGACGGCGCGACTGTCGGCATTGTGGCGAATCAGCCTCTCATTCTCGCCGGCGTTTTGGATTCGGACGCCAGTCGCAAAGCCGCGCGGTTCGTCCGCTTCTGCGATTGTTTTGACATTCCGATTCTCACCCTCGTGGATGTGCCGGGCTTTCTGCCCGGGCAGGCTCAGGAGGAAGGCGGCATCATCAAGCACGGCGCGAAGCTCCTCTTCGCCTATGCCGAGGCGACAGCGCCGAAAATCACCTTCATCACGCGCAAAGCCTATGGCGGAGCCTATGACGTCATGGCGTCCAAACATATCAGGGGCGATCTGAACTATGCCTGGCCGAGCGCCGAGATCGCCGTCATGGGGGCGAAGGGCGCGGCGGAGATTCTCCACAGAGACGAGATCGGCAATCCCGACAAAATCGCCAAACGCGCCGAGGCTTATGAGGCGCGATTCTTAAACCCTTTTGTCGCGGCGGAGCGGGGCTATATTGACGACATCATCGCCCCGAAAGAGACGCGCCGCCGCGTCATTCGCGGCTTGGCGATGCTGAAAGCGAAACAGATGACAAACCCGAAGAAAAAGCACGACAATATCCCTCTCTAGGAGAGGGCGCGGTGTTTAAGAAGATTTTGATCGCCAACCGAGGAGAGATCGCCTGCCGCGTCATCAAGACGGCGCGGCGGATGGGCGTCAAGACTGTCGCCGTTTATTCTGACGCCGATTCCCGCGCGCTTCATGTCGCGATGGCGGATGAAGCGGTTTTCATCGGGGGCGCGGCGGCGGCGGAATCCTATTTGCGCGGGGAGAAAATCTTGGAGGCGGCGCGTCAGACAGGCGCGGAAGCGCTTCATCCGGGCTATGGCTTCCTTTCCGAAAACGCCGATTTCGCAAGAGATTGCGAGAGGGAAGGCATCGCTTTCATCGGACCGAACGCCGAAGCCATCGCGCGAATGGGCGACAAAATTGAATCCAAGATTCTTGCGAAAAAGGCGGGCGTCTCCACGATCCCGGGCCATCAAGACGCTCTGACAAGCGCGGACGAGATCGGCGCCATCGCCGAAACGATAGGCTATCCGGTGATGATCAAGGCGGCGGCGGGCGGCGGCGGCAAGGGCATGAGAATCGCGCGTCAAGGCGACAATCTCGTTGAGGCTGCCGCTTCCGCGAGGCGCGAGGCGGAGGCGTCTTTTGGAGACGGGCGCGTCTTCGTGGAGAAATATATTGAGAACCCCCGCCATATTGAGATTCAGATTCTCTGCGACAAGCGCGGCGCTGCCGTTCATCTTGGCGAGCGCGAATGTTCCATTCAGCGGCGCAACCAAAAGATCATAGAGGAAGCGCCGAGCCCTCTGCTCAATAAGACGATGCGCGAGGCGATGGGCAGAGAGGCGCTGCTGTTGGCGAAGGCGGTCGGCTATGACAGCGCCGGGACGGTGGAGTTCGTGGTCGGGCGGGATAAGGTCTTTTACTTCCTTGAGATGAATACGCGGCTTCAAGTGGAGCATCCCGTATCCGAACTCATCACCGGATTGGATTTGGCGGAGGAGATGATTCGGATCGCCGCCGATGAGCCTCTGCGTCTGACGCAGAATGACGTCCGCTTCACCGGCTGGGCTTTTGAGGCGCGGCTCTGCGCCGAAGACCCTGAGCGCGGCTTTCTGCCTCAGACCGGAACGCTCTCGCGCTGCCGTCCGCCTGACGAGAGCCAGACCGTCCGCATAGACAGCGGCGTGGAAGAGGGAGACGCGATCAGCGTCTATTACGATCCGATGATCATGAAACTCTGCTCTTGGGGCGAGGACAGGGAATCGGCGCGAAAAACCATCCTCTCCGCGCTGGAGAGGTTGGAGTTGGAAGGCTTTCCGAATAATCGTCTGTTTCTGTCGGCGATTTTCGCGCATAAGCGCTTCGCGGCGGGCGATCTCTCCACATCTTTCATAGAAGAAGAATATCCGCAGGGTTTTAAAGCCGAGACGGAGGAGGAAGTTTTGCGAAGAGATTCTCGCGCTGTCGCGCTTTTCGCCGAATGGCAGAACATCAAGCGCGCGCGTCAGGAGGCGGCGCTGCCATTGCGGGCGAGAATGCCGAAACATCTTGCCGTCATGGAAGGCGAGACGCGCGAGGAATTCGCCGTCTCGGAGAGGGAAGGGGGCTTGGCGTACGGCGCGAGCGTCTACGGCGCGGGACGGTTGACGCGAAAGATTCAGAGCGATTGGCGGTTTGGGGCGCGGCTTTTCCACGGTCAGCTGGACGGCAGAACGATTCTGATGCAGATTCGCCGCAGCGATCAATCTTGGATTCTGTCCTATGGCGGGGCGCGGTTCGTCTTTCGGGTGATGTCGCCGCTTCAGGCGGCGCTTGAAGCGCGTCTGCCGAAGAGAGAGGCTTCGGAAAAGACCGACAGGCTTCTCTGTCCGATGCCGGGGCAGCTCGTGAAACTTCATGTCAAAGCGGGGGATCGCGTGGAGGCGGGACAGCCTCTCGCGGTCGTGGAGGCGATGAAGATGGAGAACATCCTCTTCGCTGAGCAAGACGCTGTCGTCAAAGAGATTTTCTGCGAGGAGGGACAGAGTCTCGCGCTGGACGATCCGATTCTGCGCTTCGGCTAAAAGATGTCCGCGAAGGAATCTTGGAGCGCTTGATCCACCTCCCGCATGGAGGCGGGGATTCCGAGCGCGTGGAGGCTCGTGACGCCATGCCGCGCTATTCCGCAAGGCACGATGCCGTCATAATGGGAGAGATCGGGATTCACATTGACGCTGACGCCGTGAAAACTGATTCCGCGTCTGACGCGGATGCCGATGGCGGCGATTTTGTCTTCGCGGCTTTTGTCGGCGATCCATATTCCGATGCGGTCATGTCGGCGCTCTCCCTTCGCGCCGAGGCGGGCGAGGGCGAGGATCAGCCAGTCCTCCAATTTTTGGACGAAGGGGCGCGCTTTCAAGCCTCTTTCTTTGAGATTGAGCATCAGATAGACGACCCTCTGCCCAGGCCCGTGATAGGTGGCGAGACCGCCGCGACTCGTTTTGTGGATCGGGAATTTTTTATGGAGGATGTCGGAAGATTGAGTTCTCGCGCCGATCGTGTAGAGGGGCGGATGCTGAAGAAGCCAGATTTTCTCGCCCTCGCGCCCGGCGATCATTTCGCCGACATGGCTTTCCATCGCGCCGACAGATTCTCCATAAGAGACGGGATCGGATGAGATTTGCCAACGGATCATCGCATTGTCTATAGGGCAGGGGAGGCAGGGGGGCGCTTGCTTTTCGTCCGCGCAAGTCCGATATTATAGGCATGATGCTGCCGATCGTCCTTAACCCGAATCGGAAAAAGATTCTCCTCATTGGCGAGGGCGAGCCGCTGTTAAAACGCTGTCGGCTCATCGGAGCGGCAAAGATGGAGGCGGAAATCTACGCGCCGCGCGGTGAGGCTCTGATGAGTTTTCCGATTCGGCGGCGTCTTCCGAAAGATGAGGAGATGCGCGGCGCGATTCTGTTCATCGCGGGATTTTCGGAAGAGGAAGCCCGTCCGCTCGCGGCTCGCGCGCGCGCTGTCGGCGCTCTTGTCAACACAGAAGACATTCCGGCTTTGTGCGATTTTCATGTTCCGTCCATTTTGCGGCGAGGGGATTTGCTTTTCGCCGTTTCCACCGGAGGCAGATCGCCTTCGGCGGCGCGGATGCTTCGTGATGATCTCTCTCGCCATTATGGGGCGGAATGGCGCGATCGTTTGTTGGCGCTGTCGGCGGCGCGGGATCGGTGGCGCGATCAGGGATTAGCGCCGAGCGCTGTCCGTGAGAAAAGCCGCGCGATGATGGAGGATCAAAAATGGCTGGTTTAGAGAATCGCGCCGAGATTCCGATGCCTCGCGCTTCGGGGGAGGTTCCTGCCGAGGCGGCGGCGCGTCTTGAGATGTTGCGGCGTGAATATGCGCTGTCCGGCAAGCCTCTTCTTGAGGCGATGATCAAGGAGGTTTTTCCGGGCAGGATTGCGGTGGTTTCGTCTTTTGGTTCGGAGTCGGTGGTTTTGCTGCATATGGTTTCGGAGATTGATCCGTCTGTTCCCGTGATTTTTCTGAATACGGGGAAGTTGTTTCCGGAGACTCTTCGCTATCGTGATTTATTGCAGGATCGGCTGGGTTTGACGGATTTGCGTTCCATTGGTCCTGATCCTGTGGATCGGGCGCGGTTGGATTCGGATGGTTCTCTTTGGAGCGAGGATCCTGACGCTTGCTGTCATTTTCGGAAGGTTTTGCCGTTGCGGCGGGCGTTGGGGGGATTTGAGGCGGTGATCACGGGTCGGAAGCGTTTTCAGACGGCGAGTCGGGCGATTTTGGAGGCGATAGAGTTTCGGGAGATGGCGGGGAGCGTGGCGCGGTTTTCCATTAATCCTCTTGTGGATTGGGATCAGGAGGCTCTTGGTTCTTATGTTGAGCGGCATAGTTTGGTTGTTCATCCGTTGGTGAAGCGTGGGTATTTGTCTATAGGGTGTGTTCCTTGCACGGCTTCTGTTGGTTCGGGGGGTTCGTATCGTGATGGTAGATGGGGTGGTTTAGAGAAGGAGGAGTGCGGGATTCATGGAGGCTCCCGTTAAGGGGGGGCGGCGAGCCGCCGCGGGCATTTTTTTCATAGAGAGGCATTTTGGGTTTGCCCCAGGGGGAACTAATTCATAGAAGCTTGAGGTGAAGGGGGGTCAAGGGGGGCTAGCCCCCCTTGAGAAAGGGGGTTCGGGGGAATCCCCCCGAAAGCGCGTGGGTGGGGTGGGGAAAAAAGCATTTGCGAGCGAAGAGAAGCCACTCGTGGCGTAGCGAGCGAGCAAATGCGACCCCACCCACGCGCCCCCTGTTCGCAAGATTTCTAGCGAGGTTGAGGGGTTGGTTAATTTCTGCTAATTGTGTTTTGGATGCGGTCGTGGCGGAATAGGTAGACGCGCAGCGTTGAGGGCGCTGTGGGGGCAACCCCGTGGAAGTTCGAGTCTTCTCGACCGCACCATTTTTGCGGAAATGACAAATGTCTAAAGAAGAACACCGCCTCTATTGGCAAGGTTTGCTTAAGTGCCTCAGAGCGTCTGACTCACATATTGGGCGCGGGCGTTGTCGGTCGTCTGGCAGCACTCTAGGATTCTCTATGGGGAGAGCAGGCTTTCGCATATGGGCGTGTTTTTATAAGACGCCGCCGCGCAAGGTAGCTGTTAGGTTTTCTATCTATGGCAAAAGTTTTCCTGTCCCCGACACCGACATGCTTTACGCTAAGGAATGTTTTAACCAACTGCATGCAGATAAAGAAGCCATTGAGAGGGAAATTGGCACACCTCCACCACTGCAATGGGGATTCCCATCTATTACCCAAAGCTGGGAAGAGGAAGCTGATTGGGAAAATATGAACCACAGATGCGCGCAATATGCTTGGTTCAAGGAGAGATTAGAAAAGTTTGATGAAGTGTTTCGGCGCAGGCTTGGCGATCTTTGATCTGAATCAGTAGCTCCTGCGAGCAGGGGGCGCGTGGGTGGGGTCGCATTTGCTCGCTACGCTTACGCTTCGCTCGCAAATGCTCTTTTCCCCACCCCACCCACGCGCTTTTCGGGGGGGAATCCCCCCGATCCCCCCTTTTTCGCGGGGGGTCTCCGACCCCCCACACCCCCCTTTTCTTTCTTCTAAAGATTGCGGCAGAAGAACCAAAAATGCTACAAAAACACAACCATAAGGAGATAAACCATGAGCCTCGTCGCAGTCTATGATGCCCTCAAAGAAGCGAAAGTCAGCGATCACAAAGCCACCGCCGCTATAGAAGCGCTGGAAGCCAACCGCGATGAGCAACGGCTTCGGAACATAGAAGAACGGCTTCGGAACGTGGAAGAACGGGTCGGAGAACTCCGCGCCGATATGAACGCGCAGATCGGAGAACTCAGAATAGACATGGAAAAACGCTTCGGAGAAGTCCAAGCCGACATGCGCCTGCTAAAATGGATGTTCGGAGTCACCATCACCTTCATGATAGCGAATTTCACTCTGACAGGCGCAATCCTTCTCAAATTAGCATCCTAGAACAAAATCTCACAAACTCGCCCCCGATCCAAAAGAGTCGGGGGCTTTTATAAATCAGCCCCCATAGGCTAAATATACGCCACAGACAAAAAAGCAAAAAAGGCGCGGCGTATGTCTAATCCCCCCCACACCACGGAACCCACCGAAACGCCCGTCCCAAATATCCTCCAAGAAACGCGCGAAGCCATCACCGCGGAACATCGCGCGAAACTCCAAAACCAAATCCACGAACTCCACGCCGCAGACGCCGCCGAAATCCTAGAACTCCTCAAACCCGAAGAACGACACAAACTCATCACCCTCCTCAATGACGAACTCAAGCCCGAAATCCTCTCGGAACTGGAAGAAGGCGTCCTCGCCGATATCCTCCCGCTCCTCGCCCCCGAAAAACTCGCGCCCGCCCTCGCCACAATCGCCTCCGATGACGCGCTCGCCCTCGTGGAAGGGCTGGACGAAACCCGCCGAAGAAATATCCTAGATCGCGTTCCCCTCCGCGCGCGCTCCGATATTGAGCGCGGACTGGATTACCCGATAGACAGCGCAGGACGCCTCATGCAGCGCGATCTGGTCGCCGTCCCCGCCTTCTGGAGCGTAGGACGCGTCATAGACCATCTGCGCCAAAGCGCCGAACTCCCGAAGGATTTCTACGAAATCTATATCGTCAGCCCGACATGGAGACTCATCGGAAGCGTCTTGACGAGCCGCCTCGTCCGCGCCAAGCGCGAAGAGTCTCTGAACAGCCTGATGCAGGGCGAGCCTCTCAAGATAGAAGCCCATAAAGACCGCGAAGATGTCGCCGAAGCCTTCCGCCGATATAATCTGGTCAGCGCGCCCGTCGTGGATCAGAACGGCATGCTGATGGGCATGATCACGGCGGACGACATCGTGGAAGTCATCACCGAAGAAGCGAGCGAAGACATCAAGAGGCTCGGCGGAGTCGGACGCGACAGACTCTCCGGCACGGTGCTGGAATCGGCGCGCAGACGCTTTTTATGGCTCTTCGTCAATCTGATGACGGCGATTTTGGCGTCTGTCGTCATCGCGCTTTTTGAGGACGCGATCGCCGGAATGGTGGCGCTGGCGGTTCTGATGCCGATCGTGGCGTCCATGGGAGGCGTGGCGGGCATTCAGACTCTCACCGTCGCCGTGCGCGCGCTGGCGACTCGCGAGCTTGTCGCGGCGAATCAGCGCAGGATCATCATGCGCGAGATCGGCGTGGGAGTTCTGAATGGCGTATCGCTTGCCGTGATTTTGGGGGTGATTGGAGGCGCGTGGTTTAAGAATTTCGCGCTTGGGATGGTTCTTTTCGCCGCCGTGATTGTCAATATGCTGACCGCCGCGCTCGCTGGAATTCTGATCCCTCTGGCATTAGAGAAAATCGGCGCCGATCCCGCCATTTCGTCCGGCGTGTTTTTGACGACAGTCACGGATGTTGTCGGCTTTTTCGCCTTTTTGGGCTTGGCGGCGTATTTTCTGCTGTGAGGTCTTTATGACGCTGCATTTGGTCAAATTGTGCGTGGGCGTGGGGTCGCCCGCCGAACTCGCGCGATGGCAGCGAGACGAGATCGCCTCTCAAAAAGCGAGAGGGCAGTCGCCCGAACTCTTCCACATCACGCGCATGACGCCGAAGCGGCGCGAAGAGATTTTGGCGAGCGGCTCGCCGCGGAACGGCTCTCTTTATTGGGTTTTTCGGGGCGTCATCGCGGCGCGGCAGAGGATTCTGGATATTCGTCCGCATAAGGGGCGAGACGGCGTGAAGCGCTGTCTTTTGGATTTGGATTTGGAACTCGTTCTGACGAAGCCCTTCCCGCGCCGCGCTTTTCAGGGCTGGCGCTATTTGGAAGCGAAAGACGCGCCCCCCGATTTGGAAAGAGCGGGCTTGTCGGACGATATGCCCGAAGAGCTGCGCGCGGCTTTGACGGAGGCGGGGCTGCTCTAGAAAGCGAGGCGCAAGATCCGAGTTTCATCGCCCGCTTCGGCCGACGGGCTTGACGGAGGGCGCGAAATGAGCGCGTCTGCATAAGCCATATCCCGAAGGAGCGCGCTGTCTTGTCGCGCGAAGGGGAGGACGTGAAGCGCGTCTCCGTCTTTTCTTAAACGTCCCCGCAGATAAGACTGCCTCGCGCCATTGGCGGGGATGCTTTTGTCAAGGATCGCGGATTCGCTTTTGTCTTGATAGGGCGCGTCATGTCCGCCGAGCGCGCGCAGGAAAGGTCTTATGAAAAGATGCGCGCAGACAAGCGCCGAGACAGGATTCCCGGGAAGACCCATGACAAAAGCCTTGCCCAAACGTCCGAAAAGAAAAGGTTTTCCCGGACGCATTGCCACGCCATGCAGAATTGTCTCAAAACCCCGCTTGCGAAGAGCGGGCAGAATGAGGTCATGCTCGCCGACCGAAACGCCCCCTATAGTGATCAGAAGATCGGGCGCGGCGCTTTTGGCGAGCGCGCTTTCCAAATCGGCGAGAGAATCGGACGCAATCCCTAAATCTTCAACTTCCGCGTTCATCTGATTCAAGAGCGCCGTCAAAACGTAAGAGTTGGACGAGACGATCTGCCCGCGCTTGGGCGAGACGCCTGCCGCGACAAGCTCGCTCCCTGACGCCAAAACCGAAACGCGCGGCTTTCTCGGAACGATAAGCGCGTCATGTCCGCCCGCCGCCGCCAGACCGATCGCCGCCGCGTCCAACAGATGCCCTTTCGGAAGAAGAACCTCCCGGCGAGAAAAATCCTGCCCCGCCTCTCGAATGAACCGCTTGATCAGAACAGGTTTCAGAATCTTGACATGCTCGCCTTCGGTTTTCGTTATCTCTTTGGGCGCGATGGCGTCAAGAGGGGAGGGGATGCTCGCGCCTGTTTGGATTTTTACCGCTTCGCCGCGAGAGACCTCGCCTTGATAAGGCTTCCCCGCCGCCGACTCTCCGATGAGGTTCAGACGCGCCGGGATAGTCCGCGCATCTTCGGCATGGAGCGCGAAGCCGTCCATCGCCGAGACGGCGAAGGGCGGATGCGTCAGACGCGCCTTGATCTCTTTCGCCAAAACGCGCCCGACCGCCTCGCTTAATGGCGCGGATGTTTTAGGCAGAGGACGCGCCGCCGCCTCCATCAGGCGCAGAGCCTCTTCCACAGAGATGAGATTATCCATCGGCGTTAAAATCTTTGGATTTGCCGCCGCTTTTGGAAAGAAGACGCAGACTTTCTATCCGTATCCCTTTCTCCTCGCTTTTCGCCATGTCGTAGAGCGTCAGGGAGGCGATGGCGGCGGCGGTCAGCGCTTCCATCTCCGCGCCTGTTCGGGCTGTCGTTTTGACGGCGGCGGCGATGCGGATTCGTCCTTTTTTCTCGTCTGTCTCAAAGCGGAGAGCGATATGATCAAGCGGCAGGGGATGGCAGAGCGGAATGAGATCGGCGGTTTTTTTCGCCGCCATGATGCCGCCGATTCTCGCGGCGGCGAAGGCGTCGCCTTTCTTGCCTTCGCCTTCTAAAAGAGCGCGCAGCGTTTCGGGGCGCATAATGATGACGGCTTCGGCTTCGGCGCGGCGCTCGGTCGTCTTCTTCGCCGAGACATCCGCCATAGAGACCCGCCCGCGCTCGTCAAGATGGCTTGTCTTCTTCATCCTCTTCTCCTAACAACTCCCGAATCTTCCGCGCCGGATCATCGGCGCGCATCAAAGTTTCGCCGATGAGGAAGCAATGGATCCCCGCCTCTTGAAGACGCAAAATGTCGTCATGGCTCTCAATGCCGCTCTCGGCGATGGCGAGCGCGTCTCGCGGAATCTCTCGCGCAAGACGCAAAGACACATCCAGCGAGGTTTCAAAAGTTTTGAGATTCCGATTGTTGATGCCGATCATGTCGGGTTCTAAGCGCAGCGCCTCTTCCAACTCTTTCTCGTCATGCGCTTCGGCGAGGACGTCCATCTCCCATTCCTTCGCGGCGGCGGCGATCTCGGCGGCTTGCTGGCGCTCCAGCAGAGCCATAATCAACAACACGGCGTCCGCGCCCCAAGCGCGGCTCTCTAGCGCCTGATAGGGGTCTATCAGAAAATCTTTGCGCAAGATTGGGAGCGCGGTCGCCTCTTTCGCCTCTCCAAGATGCTCCGCCGCGCCTTGAAAAAAATCCTTATCCGTCAGCACCGACAAACACGCCGCGCCCCCTTTCTCCAAATTTTCCGCGAGAGCGGCGGGGTCAAAATCCTCGCGGATGACGCCCTTGGAAGGACTCGCCTTTTTAATCTCGGCGATGATCGCGGGGCTTGTCTCGCGCCTCTTTTCCAAAGATTCACGGAAAAGACGGATTGCGGGAGCTTCGCCTGTCCGCGCTTCCAACGCGGATGGGGGGGCGTCTTTTCGCGCGCGGGCGAGTTCCTCGCGCTTGCGGGTTTGGATTGTTTGGAGGATATGCCTCATGGCTTCTTCGTGAAATTGCGAAAGGCGTGAAAGGTGTCGGCGGCGCGTCCGCTGGAAAGAGATTCGGAGGCTTGCGCCGCGCCTTCGCGCAAATCTCCTGCCTTCTCCGCGATGACGAGCGCCGCCGCCGCGTTCAGAACGGCAGCGTCTCTATAAGCCCCGTTTTCGCTTTCGCTGTCCAACAGTCTCCGCAGAGCCGCCGCGTTCTGTTGAGGCGTCCCGCCTTTGAGACTCTCCGATGGAGCGCGAGGAAGTCCTGCTTCTTCGGGCGTGATCGTGAAGGGGCGGACTTTGCCGTTTTTGAGTTCGGCGGCGCGGGTTTCGCCGGAAAGGGTGATTTCGTCCATCCCGTCCGAGCCATGAACGATCCAAACGCGCTCGCTTCCCAAATCGCGCAGCACTTCGGCGAGGGGCGTCAGCCATTCGGGCGCGAAGACTCCGATCAGTTGCCGTTTGACGAAGGCGGGATTGCAGAGAGGTCCGAGGAGGTTGAAGATTGTCCTGATGCCGAGCGCCGCGCGCGCCGGCGCGACATGTCTCGCGGCGGGGTGGTGCGAGGGCGCGAAGAGGAAGCCGATGCCCGTTTCCTTGATGCATTGGGCGATGGTCTGGGGCGGGAGGGCGGTTTCAGCGCCGAGCGCCAAAAGGACGTCCGCCGCGCCTGACTGAGACGAGAGCGCGCGGTTTCCGTGCTTCGCCACCGGGACGCCGCAGGCGGCGACTATAAAAGACGCGGCGGTGGAGATATTGAGGCTTCCTTTCATATCGCCGCCTGTTCCGCAGAGGTCTATGGCGTTTTTCGGGGCTTGGACGGGCGTGGCGGCGGCGCGCATGATTTTGGCGGCGGCGGCGATTTCGTCTGTTGTTTCGCCGCGCATATGGAGTCCCATGAGGAGCGCGCCGATTTCGGCGTCTTTGGCTTCGCCGGACATGAGATGTTGGAAGGCGGTTTCGGCTTGGGCGGGCGCGAGTTTTTCGCCTGACGCGATAAGCGCGAGGGTTTTTTTGAGGTTTTCGCTCATTTTTTTATTCCTTTTATTCCTGCGAGTTTGAGGAAGTTTTGGAGGATTTTGTGTCCGTGTTCGGTTT
Organism: uncultured Alphaproteobacteria bacterium; assembly: GCA_958296285.1. Taxonomy (GTDB): domain Bacteria; phylum Pseudomonadota; class Alphaproteobacteria; order JAPOUT01. Next base: position 1,293,362 of record OY282459.1, on the reverse strand, counting down.
CAATGCTTTCGGGGTGGAATTGGACTCCGTGGGCGTTGAGGGTTTTATGTTGGATTCCCATGATTGTTCCGTCTGATGTTCTCGCGGTGATGGCGAGGCATTGGGGCAGCGTATTTTCTTCTATGATGAGGGAGTGGTATCGGGTGGCTTGGAGGGGTGAGGGGAGTTTTTGGAAGACTCCTTTGCTGTTGTGGTTGATGGCGCTGATTTTGCCGTGGGTGGGGATGGCGCGGGTGATTTTCGCGCCGAAGGCTTGTCCGATGGTTTGGTGTCCGAGGCAGACGCCGAGGGTTGGGATATTGTGTTTGGCGGCGGTTTTTATGAGATTTAGGGATATTCCTGCTTCGTTTGGGGTTTTGGGTCCTGGGGAGATGATGATGGCTTGGGGTTTTTTGGCGAGGGCTTTTGATGCTGATGTGGCGTTGTTTCGTTGGACGTTGGTTTTGGCGCCCAGTTCGCCGAGGAAATGGACGAGGTTGTATGTGAAGGAGTCGTAGTTGTCTATGAGGAGGATCATGGGGCGACTATAGCACCTCTTGAGGGGGGTCAAGGGGGGCTAGCCCCCCTTGAGAAAGGGGGGGTCGGGGGGAATCCCCCCCGAAAAGGTCGGCGGGCGTGGCGCAACGAAGCGCACGCAGCGCGTAGCGCAAGTGCGCGAGAAGCCCGCCGCCCGTAGCGGGCTTGCGCCCGCTTGGTTTTTCTTGGGGGGCAAGCCCCCCAACCCCCCCTTCACCTCAAGCTTCTATGCATTAGTTCCCCTGGGGTAAAGCCAAAATGCCTCTCTATGAAAAAGATGCCCGCGGCGGCTCGCCGCCCCCCCAAACCCCCCTCAACGGGAGCCTCCAACAGCCTCAGCAGCCCGAAACAAAACCTCCGCCTTCTTCACAGACTCCCGATACTCATAAGCAGGCTCCGAATCCGCCACAATCCCACCCCCCGCCTGAACATACATCACCCCATCCTTAACCAACGCCGTCCGCAAGGCAATGCAACTGTCCATATCCCCATTCGCCGAAAAATACCCCACCGCCCCCGCATATAAACTCCGCTTCTCATCCTCCAACTCATCAATAATCTCCATCGCCCGAATCTTCGGCGCGCCCGAAACCGTCCCAGCAGGAAAACCCGCCATCAAAGCGTCCAAAGCCTCCAAACCGCGCCGCAAAACACCCTCAACATTGGAAACAATGTGAATGAGATGAGACGTCCGCTGCAGCGCGAAACGCTCCGTCACGCGAACAGAACCAATCTCCGATACCCTCCCAACATCATTCCGACCCAAATCCAACAACATCAAATGCTCGGCGCGCTCCTTCGGATCCGACAACAACTCCTCGCCAATGCGAAGATCATCCGCCGCCGACCCCCCGCGCGGACGAGTCCCGGCAATCGGACGAATCGTCACCACGCCCTCGCGCAGCCGAACCAAAATCTCAGGACTTGAGCCAACAACCGAAAAATCCCCAAAATCCAAATAATAAAGATAAGGAGACGGATTTATCCGCCGCAAAGACCGATACAGCGTCATGGGCGAAAGCGAAAAAGACGCCGAAAAACGCTGACTCAAAACAGCCTGAAAAATGTCGCCAGCGAAAATATACTCCTTAACGCGCCGAACCTTCTCCAAATAAAGCGCGCGCTGCATGTTGGACCGCGGCACCGGCATGGAAACAGACGAAGACGCGCCGCCCCCGCCGCTTTCATCGCCTTCATCGCTCTGGCTATCCTCGCCGCGCTCCTTCGGCATCAGAGGCCTCTGCAAAGCCGTCCGCATCTCGCGCAAAGCGCGACAGGCTTCGTCATAAGCCTCGTCAGCCGAGCGCCCCCGGCGCGGAGACGAGCGAACAATGCAAATCATCGTGTCGCTGACCGAATCAAAAACCACAAGACGAGACGGACGCGCGAAAACGCTGTCCGGAATGCCAATCGCGTCAGGCGGCGGAGACCCGAAACGCTCGGCATGACGCGCCATGTCGTAGCCCATATAGCCGAACAAACCCGCCGACAAAGACGGCAAACCGTCAGGCAGATCAAAACGCGACTCCGCGATGAAACGGCGAAGCGCGTCCAAAGGCGGCTCTTTCAAAATCTCAAAAGCGTCAGGGTCTCGCGCCGCCTGCCGATTGATCTCGCATCTCGCGCCGTAAGATCGCCAAATGGCGTCCGGCGCGAAGCCGATGACGGAATAGCGTCCGCGAGCCTCTCCGCCCTCCACCGATTCAAAAAGGAACGCGCCGCGCTTCCCCGCCGCCAATTTGATCATCGCGGCGACAGGCGTTTCCAAATCGGCAGGCAGCGTCAGCCGAACGATCTGCGTCTTGCCTGCATTGTGAATGTCGCGGAAAGCGGAGGCGTCAGGGAAAGGGGCGCTCATGGCGCGAGCAAGCCGCCGCCGCCAGACAGAACCGCGCTCTCCAAAACATCGCCGTGAACGACAACGCCATAACGCTCCAAAAGAAAAACGACATATTGCTCCAAAAACTCATTCGCCAAGCGCGCGCCAAGCGCGTCTCTAAAAGCGCTCTCCTCTTCGCGGGAAGGGGAGGGCTTGACGATCTTCGCCGTCCGAACAAGAACCACGCTGTCGCCGATCTCGGCAGAGCCGGCGACAAAACGACCTTCGGGTCTTGCGAAAGCCGCCTCCACAAGCTCCGCCGAAAAAACATCGCTTCGGAAAAAACGACCAATTTCGGGCGTCTTCAACGGCGCGCGGTCATATTTCTTGAGAAGATCGCGCAAATCTTCGCCCCCATTTCCGCGCTCGGCAAGATCCGCCGCGAGCCGAATGAGAGCGAGACGCCGCGTTTCCTTCCGCCAGATTTTCCGCGCTTCGTCCCTAATCTCGTCAAAAGACGGAATGCGCGAGGGATGGATTTTTTCCACTTCCAGCCAAAAATATCCGCCCTCTTCCATTTCTCGCGCGGCGCTCTCTTCATGTTCCGCGGCGGCGAAGGCGGCGGCAAGCAGCCCCTCCCTCTCGGGCAGTTTCGCGCCTTTCGCGCTTGTTCCATCGGCGGAGACGCCCTTCAGTTCCGAGATCGGCAGCGAATGATCAGACGCCGCTTCGCGCAAAGACGCGCCCCCTGCCAGCGCGTCTTCCACGATATTTCGCATGGTCTCCATCTCGCCGGCGGATTTGCGGCGCAGAATGTCTCTCCTGACGCGATCGCGGACGGAAGCGAGGCTTCGCTCCTCGCCTCGCGCGATTTTGGCAACTCGCAGCAGAACCGGCCCCAAAGGCCCCTCCACGACAGCGCTCACTTCGCCCTTTTTGAGAGCGAAAGCCGCTTCCGCCAAAGAGGGCGACAAAAACTCCCGCTCAGAGAGAAGCCCCAGATTCCGATCTTCCTCCGACAAACCCTTCTCGCCGGCGATCGCGGCGAAAGAGACGCCCTTCTTGAGGCGGGCATGGGCGGCATCGGCTTCATCGCGCGAGGCGAAGATGATTTGCTCTACTTCGCGCTTTTCAGGGGTTCGGAAACTCATGCGCCGCTCGTCGTAATCGGCGCGGATTTCGTCTTCGGAGACGGCGAGAGACGAGAAAAAATGCTCCGGCTTCAGCTCCAACAAAAGAATGTCGCGCCGCTCAGGGCGAATGAAGAGAGAAGGCTCGCGGGTTAGGAATTTTTTGAGCGTTTCGTCATTTGGGCTCTTTGGCTTCGGCGCGAGAGAGATCGGGAGGAGGGCATATTCCAAAATCCTCTTTTCCAAACTGTGCTTGATGAGCGCGCGGGCGAGAATATCGGAGGCGGGGGGCGAGGCGAGGACAGTCGCGGCGAGTTGGCGGCGCAGATGCACTTTGCGGCGCTCTTCGGCGAATCGCTGCTCGCTCAAGCCCGCTTCGGCGAGAATCACGCGGAAGGTCTGCCGATCAAATCCGCCGAAAGGTCCTTGGAAGGCGGGATCATCGCGGATTTCCTCGGCGATTCGCCTGTCTGAAATGTCCAGACCCAGCGCCGCCGCCCCGAGCGACAGCGCTTCTTGACGAGTCAGCAGGTTCAGAACCTGCCGATCCAGTCCGAGTTGGCGGATTTCGTCAAAAGCGAGGGCGCGCCCCTGCTGTCGCAGATTTTCGCGGAGGATGTTTAGCGAGCGCTGGAAGACAGTCTGCGGAATGACGGCGTCCCCGACCTCGGCGATTGCCGGATCACGAGACGGCGCGACAAGATCGCCGACTCCCCAAAAGGCGAAACTCAGCGCCAACAATCCGATCAGAATGCGCGCCATCCAATGGGCGGTGGCGCGTCTGAGGCGATCCAGCATGACAAGACCCCTATGCGATAGTCCCGCCCGCATGATAGGCTTCTCTGAGGGGTTCAGACAAGCGGGGCAGGCTGGCTGATGCGACAGCTCATCGCCGGAAATTGGAAGATGAACGGGCTGCGCGAGAGTCGCGCCGAGCTGGAGGAGATCATGCGCTTTTTGCGGGCGCATGGCGAGGAGATCTCTTGCGACATTCTCCTATGCCCGCCGGCGACTCTTCTCGCCTCCTTCGCCGAGATCGCCGAATCGCCCTTGACTCTGGGGGGGCAGGATTGTCATGCGGAAGTTTCGGGGGCTTATACCGGTTCTGTGAGCGCCGAGATGCTCGCCGATCTCGGCGCGAAGGCTGTCATTGTCGGACATTCGGAGCGGCGCGCCGCGGGCGAAGATGACGCCGTCATTGGCAGAAAAGCTCTGGCGGCGGAGAGGGCAGGGCTTATGCCAATCTTCTGCGTTGGCGAAACAGAAAAAGAGCGCGAAAGGGGCGAGGCTTCCGCCGTTGTTCAAAGGCAGTTGCTGTCTCTTGCCGACAGGGCTTATCGTCATGGCGCGGCGGTCGCCTATGAGCCTGTTTGGGCGATCGGCACAGGACGCACCCCCAATGGGCGGGAGATTTCGGCGATGCATGAGGAAATCAAGGATTCTCTGCGCAAGAAAGGGCATGGAGAGGCGCACCTTCTCTATGGCGGATCGGTTTCGCCGAACAATGCCGAAGCGATTTTGTCGCTGCCGCATGTGGAAGGGGCGCTTGTCGGAGGGGCGAGTTTGCGCGCGGCGTCTTTCATCGCGATCGCGCGGGCTTCCCAGCCTCTGCCATGATCGCTCTGCCGCGAGAAACCGAAGGACAAGCGCGCGAGATTCTCAAACGCATGGAGGAGGCGGGTCTGAGACTCGCGACAGCCGAATCCTGCACGGGCGGTCTTATCAGCGCGGCTCTGACCGATATTCCCGGATCCTCCCGCGTTTTTGACTGCGGCTTCTCCACCTATTCCAACAGAGCGAAGATGAAATTTCTCAGCGTCCCAAAAAACCTGCTTCAAGAGCATGGCGCGGTGAGCGAGGAAGTCGCGCGCGCCATGGCGGAGGGCGCGCTGCGCGCGGCAGGGGTGGATGTCGCCCTTGCCGTGACAGGCGTGGCAGGCCCCGGGGGAAGCGAGACCCATCCGCCGGGTTTGGTGCATATCGCCGCCGCCGCGAAAAGCCTGACCTTGAATGAACTCTGCCGCTTTCCAAACAAAGGACGCGCCGAGGTTCGCGCCGAAACCGTCATCGCCGGTTTCGCGCTTCTGCATAAGATTTTGGATAAAGCCCGTTAGTCCTTCAGCGCGCGCGCCTCAAAAGCGGCGATGGTCTGCCAGATCGCGATTTTCAACAGAGGCGTCACGGCGAGATGCAGCCATGTTTCGCGGAAGGCGAAGCGCAGCGCGCAATTCACATCGCAGGAGGTTTTGGAAATCCGCTTGAATCGCCAGATGCAGGTGAGACTCTCAAAGAGTCCTTCTATCTGCCGCGCTTCTATCGTCAGCGCTTCGGGGTTCAGCGAGACGGCGCTCGTGAAAGCGATCTCGCCCGGCAAGCCAATCAGCATCAGCCGTTTGGACGCGAAAACAAGCTCGGCGCGCGGATTCTTCTCCTTGCGATCAAAAAGCCTCGCCCGCGCGCAGCCCGGCAGAAATTCGGGGTAGGATTCAATATCGGCGACCAGCGCGAAAATCTTCTTGGCGGGACGCGGAACGCGGCGGCGGACGTCAATCTTGGGCATCGCGCCTCTTCTTCAGAGCCGCGAAATCCTCGGCCGCGTGATAGGAAGAGCGCGTCAGAGGGCTGGACGAGACCATCAAAAAGCCCTTCGCGCGAGCGATTGTCGCGTAAGAGGCGAACTCGTCAGGCGAAACATAACGCTCCACAGGCGCGTGATTTTTTGTCGGACGCAAATACTGCCCGATCGTCAGAAAATCCACGGACGCCGAGCGCAAATCGTCCATCAGTTGCAGGACTTCCTCTTTGGCTTCGCCCAAACCGACCATGATCCCCGACTTCGTGAAAAGCCGCGGATTCGCCTCCTTCGCCCTCTGCAGAAGCCGCAGAGAATGAAAATATCGCGCCCCCGGACGAATGCGCGCATAAAGACGCGGCACAGTCTCCAAATTGTGGTTGAAAACATCAGGACGCGTTTTCAGAACGAGCTCTATCGCATCGCCCTTATTGCGAAAATCGGGGGTCAGCGCCTCAATGACCGTGGATGGCGATTCCGCCCGCGCCGCGCCGATAACCTTCGCCCAATGCGCCGCGCCTCCATCGGCGAGATCATCCCGATCCACAGACGTGATAACAAGATGCCGCAGACGCAGACGCCGCAGCGCCGCCGCCACGCGCTGAGGCTCCAACGGATCCGGCGCGTGAGGCTTCCCGGTCTGAACATTGCAGAAGGCGCAGGCGCGGGTGCAGATTTCTCCGAGAATCATGATTGTCGCATGTCCGCTTTTCCAGCATGTCCCGATATTCGGGCAAGCCGCCTCCTCGCAGACAGTCGCCAGATTGAGTTCCCGCATCAGCGCGCGCGTCTGATGGTAGATTTTGCCTGAAGGAATGGGCGCGCGAATCCATGCGGGCTTTCTCAGAGGTTCTCTTTCTGCCGCGAGACTCATCTTGGGATTCCCTCAAGTCCGGCATAGCGGGCGTCATTGCCGAGCATCTTCTCTATCCGCATCAGACGATTATATTTCGCCGTCCGCTCCGAGCGCGAGAGTCCTCCGGTCTTGATCCAGCCTGTGCCGAGAGCGACAGCCAGATCGGCGATGGTCGTATCCTCCGTATCGCCCGATCGGTGCGAGATCACGCAAGCGAAGCCGCAATTTCGCGCATGAGACACGACATCCAAAGTCTCGGTTAAGGTTCCGATCTGATTGGGTTTTATCAGAATCGCTGTCGCGCATTGTTCTTTTATGCCGCGCTTGAGGCGCGCCATATTTGTCGCGAAGAGGTCGTCGCCGACCAGCATCGTTTTTTCGCCCAAAGCGGCGGTCATATGCCGCCATCCCGCCCAATCATCTTCGGCGAGTCCGTCCTCAATGGAGAGGATCGGGTAATCTTGGACAAGGCTGGCGAGAGTATCGGTCATCTCTTCGGCAGTTAAGATTGCGTCTTCCCCTTTAAGATGATAGCGCGTTTCGGGCGTAAGAATCTCGCTCGCGGCGACATCAAGAGCGAGAAAAACCTGTTTTCCCGCGCGATAGCCTGCCGCGCTTATCGCCTCCATCAAAAAATCCAGCGCCTCGCGCGAAGATCGGAGATCGGGCGCGAAGCCCCCCTCATCGCCGACATTGACGCTATGCCCCGCCTTTCTCAAGCGATCTTTGAGGGCGTGAAAAACTTCCGCCCCGATGCGGCACGCCTCGCGAAATGAAGACGCGCCGGCGGGGACAATCATAAATTCTTGAATATCCAGAGCATTGTCGGCATGAGCGCCGCCATTGAGGACGTTCATCATCGGGCGCGGCAATAGGAGGGAGACGCCATCGCCGGCGAGATGACAGAAAAGGGGCTTTTCGGCGCTTTTCGCCGCCGCCTTCGCCAAAGCGAGAGAGACGCCGAGAATCGCGTTCGCGCCCAAGCGACTCTTATTTGGCGTTCCGTCCAGCTGGATCATCGTCTCGTCAATGCGGCGCTGATCAAGCGGATTGATTTTGGCGAGCGCCTCGGCGATCTCGCCCTCCACTGATGCGCATGCTTTGAGGAGTCCGCCGCCGTGATAGCGCTTTTTGTCGCCGTCCCGGAGTTCCAGCGCCTCATGCCGTCCTGTGGAAGCGCCGGACGGCACAGCCGCGCGCGCGCTGACCGACCGCCCATTCCCCTCCAAATGCGCGACAACCTCCAGCGCCGGACGCCCTCGGCTGTCCAAAATCTCCAAAACTCTGATTTCGGCGATCTTCACGACTTCCTCTTGGCGATGGCGTCAAATTCCTTGATCTGTCGCAAGAGCGCTTCCATATCGGCGAGGCGGATCATATTCGGCCCGTCCGATGGGGCGTTGTCCGGATCCTGATGCGTCTCCATAAAAACAGCCGCCACGCCGACCGCGACCGCCGCGCGCGCCAAGACAGGCGCCATGCGGCGCTCTCCGCCCGAAGCGCTTCCCTTTCCGCCCGGCTCTTGGACAGAGTGAGTCGCGTCAAAGACGACCGGGCAGCCCGTCTCGCGCAAAATGACAAGGGAGCGCATGTCGCAGACGAGCCTGTTATATCCGAAAGAGACGCCGCGCTCGGTCAGCATGATCCGATCGTTTCCGGCGCTGAGGATTTTACGCGCGACATGCTCCATATCCCATGGGGCGAGGAACTGTCCTTTTTTGACATTGATCGGCTTGCCTGTTTTCGCGGCGGCGAGAAGGAGATCGGTCTGTCGGCAGAGAAAAGCGGGGATTTGGAGGACGTCCACCGCCTCGGCGACAGGCGCGCATTGCTCCGGCAGATGGACATCGGTCAGGACGGGCAGATATGTCTCGCGGATTTCGGCGAAGATTGGGATGGCGTCTTTCAAGCCGATTCCGCGCTTGCCTGTCATGCTGGTGCGGTTCGCTTTGTCAAAGGAGGTTTTATAGATGAGTCCGATGCCGACTTTTTCGGCGATTTCTTTGAGGGCGGACGCCATTTCCATCGCGTGGTCGCGGCTTTCCAAGGCGCACGGTCCTGCGATGATTCGGAGCGGCAGATCGTTTCCGATCTTGACGGTCTCGGCAACGGCGATTTCCGACAGAGGCTTCATAACGCGCCCACTATACCAGACGACTCTGCTCAAGCGCCGCCCCGACAAACGCCTTAAACAGCGGATGGGGTTCAAAAGGGCGCGATTTCAATTCAGGATGATATTGCACGCCGATATACCATGGGTGATCGGGAATCTCTATGACTTCGGGAAAACGACGATCAAGAGACTGCCCAGACATCACAACGCCTTCTTTGTGAAAAGCAGGCATGTAACGTTTATTGACCTCGTATCTGTGGCGATGTCGTTCATAAATGCGGTTTATGTTGTAGATTTGGGCTATCAAGCTTCTTTTTATCAAGATCGTTTCTTGGTCTCCCAAGCGCATTGTGCCTCCGCGAAGACTTTTCGTAGTTCTTGTTATAAACTCACCCTCTTTTTCCCATCCCGTTGCCAAGCCCACTAGAGCGCCATGGCTTTTTGAAAGTGGCTTTTCCACCCCTGGAAGAAGGGCAGGCTGCTCCCATTCAGACGACTCACCAATCAAAGGCTCCTCGTTATTAGGCATTTTATCAAACTCTGTCGAGATCGCGTTTTTCATTGAGAGGAGATTGCGCCCAATCTCTATGACTGCCATCTGCATTCCGAAGCAGATTCCGAGATACGGAATGCGGCGCGTGCGGGCGAAATGGGCAGCGCTAATCATGCCCTCCGTCCCGCGCTTCCCAAAACCTCCCGGCACGAGGACAGCGTGAACGCCTTCTAGATGGTGGATGCCGTTTTTTTCCTCCAGCCTTTCGGCCTCCAGCCATTTGAGATTGACGGCGACTCTCTGCGACATGCCTCCATGGATCAGCGCCTCCTCCAAAGATTTATAGGCGTCGCGCACTCCGACATATTTGCCGACAATGGCGATATTGACGCCGCCTTCGGGCTTCTCCAATCGTTTGCCGATCTTGCGCCATTTCTTGAGATCGGGCTTGGGCGCGTCATGCATTCCGAGCGCCGCAAGAACGGCATCGTCCAGCCCGTTCTTGTGATAGAAGAGCGGCACTTGGTAAATAGAAGGGACATCCTGCCCTTCAATGACGGACTCTTTAGCCACGCTGCAAAAAAGTGCGATTTTGCGGCGCTCCTCCGGCGGGAGAGGGCGCGCGCTGCGGCAAATGATGATGTCAGGCTGAATGCCGATCGCCCGAAGATTCGCGACTGAATGTTGAGTAGGCTTCGTTTTCATCTCGCCGACCGCCTCTAAATGCGGAATCAGCGTCAGATGGATGAACAATGTTTTCTCCGAGCCCATTTCATGGCGCATTTGACGAATCGCCTCTAAGAAGGGGAGGCTCTCAATATCGCCGACTGTGCCGCCGATCTCGCAAAGGACGAAATCCACATCCTCTATTTCCGCCGTGATGAAATCGCGTATGGCGTTCGTCACATGCGGAATGACTTGGACAGTCGCGCCCCGATACTTTCCTTCGCGCTCACGGGCAAGAATTTCTTCATAGATTCGTCCTGTGGTCGTATTGTCGCTTTGTTTCGCGGCGACTCCTGTGAAGCGCTCATAATGTCCGAGATCCAGATCGGTTTCCGCGCCGTCATCGGTCACGAAGACTTCGCCATGCTCAAAGGGGTTCATCGTGCCGGGGTCTATATTGAGATAGGGGTCTAATTTCCGCAGGCGGACTTTATAGCCCCGCGCCTGCAAAAGCGCGCCTAGAGACGAAGTCGCTATCCCCTTGCCAAGAGACGAGACAACGCCGCCAGTGATAAAGACATATCGGGGCATGGGCGCTTCCGCGATGAAAAGATATTCGCGGGGTTAGAGACTACAGAAAGAGGGAAGGGGATTCCATCAATTATTTCGGCTATTTCGGCGCGGTTTCGGCGGGGCGTCTTGACGCGGGGGCGGCGGGGTCGGGGGCGGGGGGAATGGGGAGGATCGGCTCAGCCCTTTCTTCCGGGATAGCGTCCAAAAGGGGTCGCTCTTCGCCATATCGGGCGAGGAGGGTCAAAGCGATGCTTGTCAGGAAGAAGCCGATTCCGAGAATAGTCGTCAGGCGCGTCAGGATGTTCGCCGCGCCGCGCCCCGACATAAAGCCCGCGCCTCCGCCGCCCATGCCCAGCGCGCCCCCTTCGGAGCGCTGCAGCAGGACAAGACCGATAATCGCCAGCGCGATCAAAAGATGCAGAATGAGAAGCGATGTTTGCATGGCGCTCTTATAGACGAAATTGTCGCGGAGGTGAAGAGGCTAAAGCGCCGCGCCATAGCGATAAAGCAGGATCAGCGCGATCGCGCAGAGCGCCGCCGCCAGATCGTCGCCCATAATGGCGAGCGCGCCGGGCAGACGTCTTTCCGCCCAAGAGATCGGCCAAGGCTTCACAATGTCAAAAAGACGAAACAACAGAAACGCCCAGAGATAATCCCAAAAAACAGGCTCGGCGGCGATAAGGACAAGGCTCTGCCCCGCCGCCTCGTCTATGACGACCGCCCTCGGATCGTGATAGCGCGAATGCGCCGCATAACGCGAAGACGCCCACAGCCCAAGCCCGAAAAATAAAACCGTGAAAGAAAGAACGCCCGCCAAGCCAAAGAAAAACTGAACGGGAAAAAGCAGAAGAAGAGCGAAAAAACTCGCCCAACTCCCCGGCGCGTAGGGCAGACGACCGGCGCCAAAAAATGTCGCCAGCAGAACGAACGGCATCCCCATGCGAAGATTCTTTGGAAGAGGCGCGAGAAAACTCATGATTCTCCGGGCGCGAGACTGTCTTTCGGAAGACAGACCGAAATGACAGCCTGCGCGCCAATCCCTTCATTGCGCCCGATGAGTCCCATGCCGTCTGTGGTCGTGGCTTTGACGCTGACTTTCTGAATCGGAAGTTTTAAAGAGCGCGACAGAGAGCGGGCGATGCTCTCCCGATGCGGCGCGATTTTGGGACTCCGCGCGATGATCGTGATATCGGCGTTCAAGAGACGTCCGCCGCGCGCGGTCAGTTTTTCCAGCGCGAAGGAGAGAAAATGACGGGAATCCATATCTTTCCACGCCGGATCGGTGGAGGGGAAATGCGTCCCGATATCGCCTTCGGCGAGAGCGCCGAGAATGGCGTCTGTCAGAGCGTGCAGCGCGGGATCGGCGTCCGAATGTCCTGCGAGACCCCGATCATGCGGAATCGCCGCGCCTCCCAATTTCACATGATCTCCCTCGCCCTCCTTGCGAAAGCGATGCGAATCCACGCCCAAGCCCGACAAAATCTCTCTTTCCGCCGAAAAAGCGTCAAAATCGGAGGCGAAGGTAATCTTTACATTGCGAATCTCTCCCTCCGAAAGAAGCGCTTCGCCGCCGGCGCGCTCCAAGATTTCGGAATCGTCATCGGCGCGGAGATTCTCGCGCCTCGCGCGGCGATGCGCCTCAAGAAGCGGCGCGAAACGGAACAATTGCGGCGTCTGCGCTTGAAAAAGACCATCGCGCGAAACGCTTCGCGAAATCTTCCCATCAGAAGCCGATTTGAGAGCGTCCCGCGCCGGAATGGCGGGAACAACGCCGTCTATTCTCTCTCGCCCCGCCGCCCCCGCCGCCGCGAGAGTTTGGAAAAGCCGCCGAAAAAGAGATTCTGACGCGAAAGGACGCGCGCCATCATGGATCAGAATCCAATCGCCTTCATTGGGCGCGATGCTCCGCTTGATCTCCTCAAGGCCGAGACGGATAGATTCCTGCCGTGTCGCGCCGCCGTCAATGGGCGTGAAAGAGGGCGAAAGCGAAGAAACTATGCCGCGATAATCTTTCCGATTCGCCCGATGAATCAAAATAAAACGCGCCGCGATCGGGAAGGGGGAAACCCGCATCCCCGTCTCAAGAGATTTTAACGCGCGCCGCAAGACAGGCGCGCCAGAAATATGCCGATACAATTTTGGAAGAGTCTTTTTGGAGTCGGAAAGAGTCTGTCGCGCGCGGCGGCCTTCTCCCGCCGCCGCGACAAGAAGAACGATCTGCGCTATGCTTGTTATTTTATGGCTTCCAAAGGCAACATGCGCCCAATATAGCATCTCAAGGAGAGATTCGCTTATGAAAGTCATCGTCTGCGGAGCAGGCATAGTGGGGCAGGGGATCGCGCGCTATTTGGCGGGCGAGAAGCACGACGTGACCGTCGTGGATCGCGAGCCCGAACTGCTGAGCGACTTCTCCGAGGGGCAGGACGTTCGGACAGTCGCCGGCCATGGTCCGCATCCGGCGACTCTCCGCGAAGCTGGGGCGGAGGATGCCGACATCATCATCGCCGTCACGCCTTCGGACGAGGTCAATATGATCGTCTGCCAGATCGCCGGGCGTCTTTTCAAGGTGCCGCATAAGATCGCTCGCGTGCGCGATCAAAACTATATGGACGAGCAGGGACGGCAATTGTTCGCCGAGGGGCATTTGGAGATAGACCAGCCCATTTCGCCGGAGCGCGAATTGGGAGAGGCGATTCTGCGTCTTTTGGGCGCGCCCGGTCTTTTCGCCGCGAGGGATTTCGTCAGAGGCAGGCTGCGGCTGGGCGGCGTCTCCATTGAGGAAGATTGTCCTGTCGCCAGCGCGCCTGTGCGTCAGATTTCTGATCTTTTTTCCGGTCTGCGCTTGGCGATCGGCGGGGTCGTCCGCGCCGGACTCTTCCAGCTCGCCGATGACGAGACGCTTCTGGAGCCGGGAGACGAAGCCTATTTTCTCGTGGACAGCCGCGATTTGGATCGCGCGCGCGGCATTTTCGGCTTGGAAGAGCCGGAGGCGCGGCATGTCGTCATCGCCGGCGCCGGCGACGCCGGACGCTACGTCATGGGCGCGCTGATGGAAAAAGAAAAGCGCATCCGCGTCAAAATGATTGAGGAAGACCGCGATAAAGCCAACCGCGCCGCCGATAGCATCCAGAACATCAAGGAGGGGATGATTTATCGCGGAAGCCCGATTGACGCGGCTCTCTTGCGTCAAGCCGGCATCGCCGAGGCGGAAGTCTATATCGCGCTCACCGGGGATGACGAGACCAACATTATGAGCACCGTCCTCGCGCGGCGCGAAGGCTGCTCGCGCACGATCTGCGCCTACAACAACCCCGCCTATGCCGCTCTGATGCCCACCCTCAACATAGACGCCTATCTGAGCCAGCGCGAGATCACGATCTCCACGATTCTCCGACATATCCGCGCAGGCGGGATAGAGGAGCTCCACGCCGTCCATGACGGCGCGGCGGAGGTCATAGAGGGCAAAGTGCTGCGGACGTCCGCCTTCGCCGAAAAAGCCCTCAAAGACGTAAAACTTCCCAAAGGCGCGGCCGTCACCGCCATTTGGCGGAATGGCGACTTCCTTCTCCCCAAGAAGGAGTTGGAAATCAAGCCCGAAGATCGCGTTCTTCTTTTCACCCTTGCCGGCAAAGCGCCGGACGTAGAAAAATTGTTCACCGTAGACCCCGAATATTTTTGATTTCTTTGGCGTTAGGCGGATCGTTTCGTGCATTTTGATCGCATTTTTTCTTTTTTGGGGTGGCTCATTCTGCCCTTCGCGCCTTTGATGCTGATTCCGTCTTTGTTGGCCTTTCTTGGCGGCGCGGCGGGGGAGGGCTGGGCTTTCCTGATCGCCGCCCTGATGACGGCTTTTTGCGTTGGCGCGTTGATTCTTATTCGCGGCGGCGCGCCGGCGGATCTTTCCAGACGCGACATTTGTCTGATTTTCGCGCTTTTTTGGCCTCTCGCGGCGCTTTTCGCGGCGGCGCCTTTCGCCCTGTCTCTGAATCTCTCGGCGCTGGAAGCGTGGTTTGAGGCGATCTCGGCGCTCACGACGACAGGCGCGTCTCTTATCGCCGCCTCGCCGTCCGCGCCGCGCTCTGACGCCATTCTGATTTGGCAGGCGCTTCTTCACGGCGCGGGGGGCTATATCACCATCGTCATGGCGCTGAGCGTTCTCGCGCCGTTGGAGATCGGAGGGATGGGGCTTCGGCGGATGCCGCAGATCGCCACAGAGCGCGCCGCCTTCGCCAGACGTTTTCTCCAAGCGGCGCGGCGCATCGCGCCTCCCTATTGCGTTCTTATCGTTCTGTGCTTCGCGCTGCTTCTGCTGGGCGGGACAGACGCTCTTCCTGCGCTCTGCCTCGCTCTCGCGGCGATCTCCACCGGAGGCGGCGCGCATCTGACGCAGGATTTGGGCGCGGCGGCGCAGATTGCTCTGGCCCTTTTCCTCATTCTCGGCGCGATGAACTTCACGCAGCATGGCGAAGCGCTGGCGCGGAAGAGAATAGTCTGGGCGAAAGACCCCGAAACGCGGCTTTTTTTGGCGCTTCTGATCGCCGCCGCTTTAGGCTGGGCATTATATTTCTTCGCTTATGGTCATGGATATGCGGCTCTTTTGGACGGCTTCCTGCTCTCGGCGGCGCTGATTTCCACGAGCGGGCTTGGGGCAGACCGAATCGCCGACGCCCCGCTTCCCCTGATGCCCGTCCTTCTGACGGTTCTCATTGGAGGCATGACAGTCTCCACGGCGGGCGGCATGAAGGTTCTTCGCGTGAGTTTGCTTTTTCAGCGCAGTCGGCGTGAATTGTTTCGGCTCTCGCATCCTCGGGGGATGATTCCGGCGCGCTTCGCCGGGGCGGAAATTCCAATATCCATGATGAACGGCGTTTGGACGATTTTTACGCTCACTGTCTTCGCGGCGCTTTTTCTGTGCGTTTTTCTGACGGCGCTGGGGACGGATTTTATTGCGGCGCTGGTGATCGCGATCTGTCTTTTGGCGAATGCCGGTCTTGTTCCGGCGCTTCTGCTTCCCGATTTCGCGTCTTATGGGGTTTTTTCTTCTCCGGCCCTGGTGGCGCTGATGGCGGCGATGGTCGCCGGTCGGGTGGAGATGATTCTTTTTTTCAGCCTCTTAACGCGCAGTTTCTGGAGGGATTGATGCTATGATTGGGCATGGTCGTGGCGATTGACGAGCGCGCTCTTGAAGAGAAGGTCTGCATTGTTCATCCTCTGGCTTCCGATGGCGGGGGGCGGGGGGCGCGGCGGGTTCGGAGCGGCGCGGCGGAGATGGAAGAGGCGGTCGGTTTGGCGGAAGCGCTGGGTCTTCGGGTCTCGGCGCGGGCGCTTATTCCTGTTCGGCAGAAGAGGGCGGGGCATTTTTTCGGCAAGGGGCAGGCGGAGAAGATCGGCGATATGGCGCGCGCGAGCGGATCGGGCTTGGTTGTCGTTAATGGATCGCTTTCGCCTGTGCAGCAGCGGAATCTGGAAAAATTATGGCAGAGCAAGGTCTTGGACAGAACCGCGCTCATTCTTGAGATTTTCGGCGCGCGGGCGCGGACGCAAGAAGCGCGGCTGCAGACGGAGCTGGCGCATTTGGCGTATCAGAGGAGCAGGCTTGTTCGGTCTTGGACGCATTTGGAGCGGCAGCGCGGCGGCGCGGGTTTTCTAGGCGGTCCGGGCGAGACGCAGGGCGAGGCGGATCGGCGTCAGATTTCGTCTCGGATGGTGGTTCTTCGGCGGCGTCTTGAATCGGTGCGGCGGCGGAGGGCGCTGCACAGAGCTGCCCGCGCAAAGCGCGCTTATCCGACAGTCGCGCTTGTCGGCTACACCAATGCTGGAAAATCCACGCTTTTCAATCGTCTGACAGGGGCGGGTCTTCCTGCGCTGGGGCGTCTTTTTGACACGCTGGATCCGACGACTCGCGCGCTGTCTTTATCGGATGGTCGCGTGGTTTTGCTGTCGGACACAGTGGGTTTCATATCGGATTTGCCGATGAATTTGATCACGGCGTTTCGGGCGACATTGGAGGAGGTTCGGGAGGCGTCTTTGGTTGTGCATGTTCGTGACATCTCTCACGCGGACAGGGAGGCTCAGAAGCGTGATGTTGAGGAGATCTTATGTTCGCTGGGCGTGATTGGGGGCGGGGCGGGTTTGCCTTGTCCTCGGATTGTGGAGTTTTTGAACAAGACAGATATTTTGCCGTCTCGGGAGCGGCGTGTTTTGGGATCGCGTGAGCGCTGCGGGGGCGTTCCTTCGGCGGCGGTTTCGGCTCGGACGGGTTTGGGCATATCGGATGCTTTGGGTTTGATTTCGCGGAGTTTGTCGGATTGCGGATAGGGGCTTAACCCAAAAGCGCTAAAATTTCAGTTTCCGAACGCTATCCTTTCGGACCGGGGACAAAAGCAGTCAGCTTCTATCCGAACATGATTCGGATGAAAGCCATCGCCATAAGGCCTAGGATCCCTCCGCACATCCATTTCAAGAGGCGTGTCTCGCTTCTCATTTCGGCGCGGAGTTCTCCGATCTCAGCGCGAACTTCTCCGAAGCCTTTTTCCGTGTTGGCGCGGAGTTCTCCGATCTCAGCGCGGACTTCTCCGAAGCCCTTTTCCATGTCGACTCGGACTTCTCCGATTCGTTCCTCTATGCGCCGCAACCGTGCTTCCTCGCGGACGGCTTCTATGGCTTTCACGGCGGCAGCGGCTTTCTGGTCGCTAACCTTCGCTTCTTTGAGGGCGTCGTAGACGTCAACAAGGCTCATGGTTTATCTCCTCGTGGCTGTGTTGTTGTAGCACTTTCTGCTCTCCGTCCGCAATCTCTCCGAGACTGGCTTTATGGATTTCGCGCGTGGCCTTATCCGGAACCGGACGATTTGATTGAGCGCAAAAAGGCGCATAATATACATTATGAGAAGTTTTCCGCGCGAAATCTTTCTCTCCCTTTTCCGGAGATTGGCAGTCTATGATGCGCTCAAACTCACATCCGCGTTTCTAAAACCATGCCGTCATGGGCAGGCTCCACGCCGTCAGGCAAAACCGCTTTTAGCGCGGCGTAATCCAGATCAATGTCCAGATTCGTCAGAATCGCCCGTTCAGGGCGGACGCGCTCTATCCACGTCAGAGTCTTATCCAGATGAGCGTGAGTCGGATGCGGCAGCCAGCGCAGCGCATCCACAATCCATGTCCGAACCCCCTTGAGCGCCGCGAAAGCGTCATCGTCCAAATCCACGACATCGCTGGAATAAGCCAAATCCCCAAAACGAAACCCCAAAGATTGAACGCTTCCATGATCCTGCGAAAAAACATCGGCGCGCATCACGCCGCCTTCTCCGGCAATCTCCACGATCTCGCCCGGCGCGATCAGAGTCAGCGACAGAGTCGGCGGGTAGCCCTGCCCCAAATCCCGAAAACAATAATCAAAGCGCCGCGTCAAAACATCAGCGCAAGCCTCGTCCATATAAACGGGAACGCGCCGCCGCATGTTGATCGCCACCATGCGAAGATCGTTGATGCCGTGAGTCTGATCGGCGTGAGAATGGGTGTAGAGAACGCCGTCCAGCGAGCCTATGCCCGCCTCCAGCAGCTGCTCGCGCATGTCGGGGGCGCTATCCACAAGAACATTGGTCGCGCCGCCGCGCGTGATTTTCTCCAGAAGAAGCGAGCAGCGCCGCCGTCTGTTCCGAGAATCGGACGGATCGCACGCCCCCCAAACGCCCCCTATCCGCGGAACGCCCCCCGATGAGCCGCAGCCCAAAATTGTCGCTTTAAGAACGGAATCCACCTCAATCGGCTCACGCGATCTTGGAAAAAAGACAGCGCGCGTTTTCTGTCGTGATTTGGGCGAGAGCGTCATGGCTGATCCCGCGGAGATCGGCGAGACGCGCCGCCGTATGACAGACAAAGGCAGGCTCATTGCGCTTGCCCCGATGCGGCTCGGGCGCCAAGAAAGGCGCGTCCGTCTCCACGAGCAGCCTCTGTGATGGACAGAACTCGGCGACCTTCCTGACATTCTCCGCCTTTTTGAACGTCAGAATTCCGGAAAAAGAGACGTAAAAGCCGATTTCAAGCGCCGCCCGCGCCAAACCCTCTCCGGCGCTGAAACAATGGAGAAGTCCGGAGAAGGCGCCCTTCTGATATTCCTCTTCCAAAATGCGGATTGTCGCGTCATCGGCGCTGCGGCTATGGACGATGAGCGGCAGACCGGTCTGGCGCGCGGCTTCAATATGCAGACGAAAAGACGTTTCCTGCGCCTCCATCGGACTATGCGTGTAATGGTCGTCCAGGCCGGTCTCGCCAATGGCGATGGTCTTCGCGCCGTCGGCGAGGGCGACCAGCTCCCGCGCCGTCAGCGAGGGATAGCGCGAGGCTTCATGCGGATGAACGCCGACCGCGCAAAAGACCGGCGCATGGCTTTCGGCAATCGTCCGAATGCGGGGGAAATCTTCCAGTTTCGTGCAGATGCTGATCATCCGCGAGACGCCCGCCTTTTCGGCGCGAGCGAGAATCTGGTCCAAATCCCGATAAAGTTCGGGAAAATCCAAATGGCAATGGGTGTCAATGAGACTCATGCGCCCTCCCCTTCTCTCTTTTCGCGGATGCGCGGAAAGACAGGACGCGGCTCAGAAATGGGCTGACCGGCGCGGAGACGTCCTTTTTCGCCCAAAAAGGAGAAGTCGCGGGCATTGGGCGCGACCCCGATCTGATCCAAGATTCTCTCGCAAGAGGACGGCATGACGAATTGCAGGAGAATCGCGATCTGCCGAACCATCTCCAGCGCGGCGTAAAGAACCATGCCTTCTTTTTCGGGATCGGTCTTGGCGAGCTGCCATGGCGCGAGCCGCGCGAAATGACGGTTCGCGTCTCGGATGGAGACGAAAATATCGGCGATCGCTCTGTCAATGCGCTGTTTGTCCATAGAGTCGCGGAGGCTGGGGAGGATGGCGTCCAGACGGGCGAGAGCGTCTTTGAATCCTTTCTCCATCTCCATCGCGCCGACTTCCGGGACGCATCGCCCGTCCCGCCGCCAGACGAGACTCAAGGCGCGTTGGGCGAGATTCCCGAAATCATTCGCCAAATCGCTGTTGATTCGCCTGATAAGCGCTTGATGGCTGTAGATTCCGTCCTCGCCAAACGGGACTTCGCTCAAGAAGAAATGGCGCATCGGATCCGCGCCGTAATTCTCGCAGAGGCTGAAGGGATCGGCGACATTCCCCAGAGATTTGGACATTTTCTCGCCTTCGCCGGTTAAAACCATGCCATGCGCGAAGACTCTTTCAGGCAGAGGAATCCCCGCCGACATCAGAAAAGCCGGCCAATAGACCGTGTGAAAGCGGATGATATCCTTGCCGACCAGATGGAGCTGGGCGGGCCAATGGGGCGTCTGACGCGGATAGCCGGCGGCGGTCAGATAGTTCATCAGCGCGTCCAGCCAAACATAAATGATATGGGCTTTGTCGTCAGGGACGGGGACTCCCCAATCAAAAGAGCTCCGCGAGACGGAAAGATCGCGCAAGCCTCCTTCCACGAAGCGCATGACCTCATTGCGGCGGCTCTCAGGCGCGATGAAGTCGGGATTGTTTCGGTAATGGTTTAGCAGTTTATCCTGATAGGCGGAGAGGCGGAAGAAATAGCTCTCCTCCTCAAACCACTCCACGGGCGCGCCTGATGGCGAGATTTTGCGCCCTTTCTCGTCTTGATGGAGTTCGGCTTCGGTGTAAAATTCCTCTTCGCGGACGGCATACCATCCTGCGTAAGTCCCTTGATAGATGTCGCCTGCGTCCTGCATCGCGCGCCAGATCGCCTGCACCGCCTCGTGATGCCTCTTCTCGGAGGTGCGGATGAAGACGTCCTGCGAAATATCAAGCGCGCGGGTCATCTCTTGGAAACGCGGCGTGAGTCTGTCCGCCATTTCCCGCGCCGAGCATCCCGCTTTTTTCGCGGCGCGGAACATTTTTTGTCCGTGATCGTCGGTGCCTGTGCAGAAGAAGACGCGGAAGCCGTCCAGACGCTTGAAGCGCGCGAGGGCGTCCGCCGCGATCGCCTCATAGGCATGCCCCATATGGGGCGGGCCATTGGGGTAAGAGATCGCGGTCGTGATGTAAAAGGGTTTTTTCGGCATGGGTTTTAAGACGGTTTTCGGGATTCCTTCTCAAAGAGAAGGCACAGATTAAAAATCGCCTGGGCGGGGTTCATATTAAGCCGCTCTATCTGTGAGCGATAGTCGGCGATTCTCTGATAAAGACGCAGACGCGCCTCCATTGTCCAGCGGCGGCGGTCGTCCCTCTTCTCGCCATCGGCGATGGGTTCGCGGAGCGCGTCTGTCAGGATTTCCAAAAAGAGGCTCCAGAGACGAGGATTCCCGCCCTTCTTCGTGAAACGCGCGCCGATCTCATGGAGGCGCTGCGGGTCGGGATCGGGGAGAGATGAGAGGAAGGCGGAGGCGATCCTATAAAGATCATCGCCGCCCATCAGGAGATAGTCCATCGCCAAGCCCGGCGATCCTTCGGCGAAACGACAGGCGCGGTCTGTCGCGGCGGGGTCGGCATCGGCGAGGGCGGGCGCGGCGATGCGGCGGACAGTCTCCGGCGGCAGAGGTTTCAGCGCCAGCGCCCGACAGCGCGATCGCATTGTCGCCGGCAGGAGATGGGGTCTGTGGGCGATCAGCAGGACAATCGCGCGGGGCGGCGGCTCTTCCAGCGTTTTTAAGAGGGCGTTGGCGGCGTGGATGTTCATGTCGTCCGCGGCGTCTATGACGCAGACGCGCCATCCGCTAAAGGCGGCGGTCTTGGCGAAGAAGCCGCGCATTTCCCGCGCCTCCTCCAATTTGATGATCGGGAGCGCCGTTTCGGCGGCGCTCTCAATGACGAGAAGATCGGGATGGCTCAGGGCGGCGACCTGTTTGAAAATCGGATCTTTCTCGTCCATCGTCAAAGATTGCGAAGGCGGGGTCTGACCGCGATATTTCAGAAGAAACCGCGCGAGACGAAAAGCGAGAGTCGCCTTCCCAACGCCTCTCGGGCCGGTGATCATCCAGCCATGATGAATCCGCCCGGCATGGAGGGTCTGAAGGAACGCCGCCTCGGCCTCTTGATGGCCGAAAAAGCGCTGATGCTCGCGCGGATGGGGCAGACGGGGCGAGTCTTGCGTCTCGTTCATCCTCTTTCTCCCTTTAGGAGCGGACGCGCATGATCCCACAATTTTTCGGCGAGAATCTCTTTTGGGAGGGCGGCGTCCAACAGAACGCAGCGTTTTGGATTCTCGCGGGCGATCGCCAAAAAGCCATTTTGGACTTTTTGATGAAATTCAGCGCATTGGAGATCGTATCGGCTTGGGGTTTCGCCGCCGCGCGCTCTTTTCGCCGTCCTTTCGGCGACTCTGTTCGGCGGCAGGATGAAGATGAAACTTTTGTCCGGCATTCTGTCATAAGTCGCCCAGCGATTGACGCGCTCCGCCGTCTCCTTGGCGAGCCCCCGCGCGTGATGCTGATAGGCGATCGTGGAATCGGCGAAGCGATCGGATAAGACGCATGCGCCTCGCGCCAGCGCCGGCAAAATGACGCGGCGCATATGCTCGGCGCGCGCCGCCCCCAAAAGAAGGGTTTCGGTCAGGGGCGCGAGTTCGTCCTGCGCGTCTTGAAAACAATGCTTCCTGATGAGATCGCCAATCGGGGTTCCGCCCGGCTCTCTTGTCGTGAGAAGCTCGCGCCCGATGGCGGCGATTCGGGGTTTTAAGAGAGCGATTTGGGTCGTCTTGCCGGCGCCCTCAATGCCCTCAAAAGTCAGGAAGAGACCCGCGCCTGCCATTCTGTTCGCCTCGTCTGCCTCATCCGCCAAAGAGCAGATGCTCCAGCGTGTTGAAAGCGCGCCCGAACAGCCCTTCCTGAACGACTTCTCGTCCGGTGACCAAATGAGTCTGGGCGAGAATTCTGCCCTCGCCGTCCAGCACTTCAATTTTTCCGACTTTCTGCCCGCGCTCCAGAGGGGCGATGAGAGGAGTCGTATAAGAGATTCGGACGCGCATTTCGCTCCGCATTTTGTCGGTGATCGTGACGGCGAGCGGCTCATCCACGGTCAGAGGAACGCGCGGACGCCTCCCATGCCAGACGACGGCAGGCTCCACCGAATCGCCCGGCTCAAACAGCCGATAGGGTCGGAAAGCCTTAAAACCCCATTCCAAGAGTCGTTTCGCCTCGGCGGTTCGGGCGCGCTCAGAGGGCAAGCCGCTGACGACAAGAAGAAGACGCCGCCCCTGCCGCTCCGCCGAGACGACAATCCCATAACCCGCCGATTTGCTGTGTCCGGTCTTTATGCCATCCACGCCCAGATTGAGACTCAGAAGATTGTTCCTGTTTCTCTGCGAGATTCCGTTCCAGACAAATTCCTTATTGCCGTAGAAGGCGTAGAGTTTGGGGTAATTGCGGATTTGATAGAGCGCCAATTGCGCGATTTCGCGCGCGGTGGTCTCGTGTCCCGACTGCGGCCATCCCGAGGCGTTGAGAAAGAGCGAGCGCTTGAGATTGAGCGCGCGCGCATGACGCGTCATGGCTCGGGCGAAATCCTCTTCGGTGCCGGCGAGATGCTCGGCGATGGCGATCGTGGCGTCATTCCCGGACTGCACGGCGACCCCCATAATCAGATCGCCCACCGACACCAGCGACTCAGGCTCCAAAAACATCGTGGAAGAGCCTGACGGCGGACCCCCCCTCTCCCAAGCGTTGCGGCTGATATAGATTTTGTCGTCCAGCGAAACGCGCCCCTTTCGGATTTCCTCAAAGAGGAGCGTCAGCGTGACAATTTTCGTCATGCTGGCGGGTTCCATCAGCGTGTCGGCGTTTTTCTCAAAGAGGATCGCGCCTGTCTCCACCTCCATCAGCAGAGCGTAGGGGGCTTTCGTTCCGATTTCCAAGAAGGCGCGCGCCGGCAGAGCCGCGAACAGCAAAGCCGCGAACAGCATCGCCGCGAGGCGTGATCGTCCAAAAAAATTCGCCTTCATCAGAGCGTCCTCCTTGCCCTTTTTGCCCTTGCCGACAATCTCATATCATATTCTGCCCGCCTATGTCATATCGCATAGACTCAAATTCTCTTACGATGTTTCGTCTTTTGCGGGGCGAGACTCTCCGGGGCGAGCCCCTGCGGGGCGAGACTCTAAGGGGCGAGCCCTTGCGGGGCGAGACCCTTTTTCGGTGATGAAAGCGTCCGAGACGCCTTTGGCTCGCAGATTGGCGCGGATGGCTTCGGCCACAAGGCGTCCGAAGAAAGGGCCAAGTCTGACGGCATAAAGCGTCTCGTCTCCGCTTTTCCGCTGAATGATTTGCGCTTTTCCGAACTCAAGCAGCGTTTCGCCGACGGCTTCGGCTCTTTGGCGAGACGAGAAACTTCCCGCCTGCACATAGAAGGGGGTTTCGGGGGCTGGGGGCGTTTTCGCGGTCGGCGGGGCGGGGCGAGCCTCTCCGGGGCGAGTCTCTTTGCGAGGCTTGCCTCGGAGAGGTTTGCCTCCGAGAGGCTCGCCTCGCGGAGGTTTGTCATAGATCTTCGGAGTTTGATGCTCTTGCAGGCGGGCGAGACGGATAAAGCGCAGCTCCACTCTCGCTGTCCCCTCCTCCTTAAAACCCAAAACCTCCGCCGCGTGGCGCGACAGATCTATGACGCGATCTTTCGTGAAAGGCCCCCTGTCATTGACGCGGACTGTCAATTCGCGCCCATTCTCAAGATTGCGAACCTGCACATAGGACGGAAGCGGCAGAGTGCGATGGGCGGCGGAGGCTTTATTCATGTCAAAGATTTCGCCATTGGCGGTTTTTCGTCCGTGGAAATCCTCGCCATACCATGAGGCGACTCCTGTCTGGATGAAGGAGGCGGCGGGGCGTTTTGGTCTGTAGCTTTTGCCGTTGATGGTGTATGGCTCGCCGATTTTGAAACTCCCGCCCTGCCCTTCCAAATAAGGCTCGTCCTGCGGAGCGGCGCAAGCGGCGAAAACCCCCAAAAGCAGCGCCTCGCAAAGACCGACAAAGACGCTGCGCCTTGGGAGGCTCTGCCGCATTCCCTTCTCTCCTGATGTCTCATTCCGCGAACGAATCTCAACCTAGGCGGAGATTAGCACGATTTTTCGCGCCCTTTCTTGCCATGCTTGCCATGCGCCGCGAAACGGAATATGAGATTTTAAGTCGTCCCGACTGGGATGGGTGGCCGAGCGGTTGAAGGCACTGGTCTTGAAAACCAGCAGACGTTTATCGCGTCTCGTGGGTTCGAATCCCACCCCATCCGCCATGGGTCTCGCGCCCTAGCCCTAGGCTTTGGCTCTCGCCGAGAGAATTCGCAGATTGCTCTCGTGCTTCTGCTGATTGATTCTGTAGCCTGTCAGGAAGAAGATGGCGATCGCGTAGAGACAGAGGAGCAGCGGCGCGTAGAGAATCCCCAAATTCCATAAAATTTCGGGCGCGACCTCGCCGGGCTTGGCGTCTCTCGGAAAGCCGGACAGGACGAGGATGATCGTGGAGATCATGCCCCCCAAGCCCGACATCGCCTTCAGAATGAATGTGCGCGCCGCGAAAAACAAACCCTCCGATCGCCGCCCCGTTTCAATTTGGCTGTCCTCCACCAGATCCGCGATCATGGACGTCAAGAGAATGCTGGAGGCGATAATCAGAATGACGTCTATCATGTTCGTGATGAGAATGACGTTCAGGATCGGCGTGACAGGAATGCCGAGCAGCATGTAAAGAGGCTCGCCCCCATTGGCGGGAAGGACGTCCATCAGGCGCAGCAGAACGGGCAGAGGCAGAAGCGTGAAGGCGACAAGGGAAGAGAGAATCGCCGCCAGTTTCTTCCCCAAAAGACGCGACAAAGGCGTGGCGATGGACACCGCGATCGCGGCGGAGAGAAAATTGGTGGTGACCGTCAGAAAAATCTGCTGAGACGAGAACTCCCAAAAATAGGTGTTGATGTAAATGTTTAAGCCGGTCACGATTCCCGCCGCCATCGCCGAAAAGATCGCCGCGATGAAAAGATAGAGAAAGGACGGGTTGGACAGACTCTCCTTGACCTCGCGCCACATTCGCGTGATGGCGAATCCTCCGACAGGCGGCGGCGGCTTCTTCAGATGCTTGATATAGGGATGCGTCCCGAGCGCCGAAATCAGAATCGCCGAGACAATGATGCCGCCCCCAATAAGACCCATCGCCTGATAGCCTTCCGGATTGAGCTGTCCGTCCGGATAGGCTTCGGTCGGCGCCAAGAGAACGCCGTAAGAGAGCAGCGCCATCGTCAATCCGCCCCACCAACCGAAGAAAAAGCGGAAACTCAGCAGATTGGTGCGCTGATGGTAGGAATCGGTGATTTCGGCGACCAGAGCCGTGCTTGGCGTCTCGTAGAAGGTCAGGGCGAGGCGCACTGTCACCGTCAGCGTGATCAGATAGGCGAAAAGCGCCGCCTGCGAAAGCCCCAAAGGCGGATTCCAAAGATAAAAATAGCAGAGCAGCGCCGGAACAGCCGAGCAATACATGAAAGGATGTCGTCTGCCCCAGCGCGTCTTGATTCTGTCAGAGACATAGCCGACGATCGGATCGGACACGCCGTCTATCAGCAGCGAGATCAGCAGCGCCAAACCGACCAAAGTCGCATGCAGTCCGAGAATCTGGTTGTAATAAATCAGCAGAAAGAAAGAGAGACCATTATCCTTCACGCCATAGGCGACGGATCCTAATCCATAGCAGAACTTCAGCCATCGCGGGACGGGACGCGTGGTTTGGACTTCCTCGCTTGTCATTGTATCCCCTGCTCCCCTTTTCAGGAGGCTATCTTTTCCATCTTGCCATGGCGATTCGCTCCATCACGCCGGCGCGGCTTGAGGGATAAGAGGGAAATGCGATTTGACATATTGGACGAGTTTCGCGGCGCATGTCTCAACGTCATCCGTATTGGTGTCCACGACAAGATCGGCTTCTTTCGGCTCCTCATAGGTCGCGGAGATTCCTGGACAGTCTTGGATTTCTCCGGCGCGAGCCTTTTTATACAAATTGTTGGGGTCGCGCGCCACGCACACCGTGATATTCGCCTTGACATAGACTTCGTGGAAGTTGGGGCATATGTCTCTGGCGAGGACTCTGTCAAAGCGATCGGGCGAGATGGAAGCGGCGATCGTGACGAGTCCGGACTCGGCGAAGAGCGCGGCGATTTCACGGACGCGCTTGGCTTCGCGCGCGTAATCTTCGCTGGAATATTCAGATTTGGGGTTCTGGGCAATCGGGATTTTGTCGCCATCCACGACATAGGCGGAATATCCCGAATCGGCGAGGTTTCTTTCCAGCTCCGCCGCCAGAGTGGATTTTCCGGCTCCGGACAAGCCTGTCAGCCAAATGACGCCGCCCTTATGACGGTTCGTCATTCCGCCTATGATTTTGAGATTCATTTCATGCTTGACCTTGTCAATCCCATATCCTCTGAGGAAAAACATGGCGATCGCGAAGAGGCCGACTAAGAGAGGCGCGTAGAGAATTCCGAGATTCCGCACGACTTCCGGCTCCACCTCCCCCGGCTTGGCGTTTTCAGGAAACCCTGCCGCCGCGATCACGAAAGCCGAGAGCAAACCGCCCAAACCCGTGACGCATTTCAGAATGAAGGTGCGGGACGCGAAAAACAAACCCTCCGAGCGTCTTCCGGTCTGCACGAGATTATCTTCCACAATATCGGCGATCATGGAGGCGAGCAGAATGTTGGACGCGATGATCATGACGACATCCACAATCTGGAAGCCCATGACGTAGATCATGATAGACGTGACGCCGATGCCGAGAATTTCATAGACCGGCTCGCCGCCATTGGGCGGCAGCACGTCCAACAGCCGCAGAATGATCGGAAGCGGAATGAGCAGGAAGGATAGGAAAGAGGTTCCTATCGCGGCTGTTTTCTTGCCGATGACGCGCGACATGGGAGTCGTGATGATCGCGGCGATCGCGGCGGAGAGCAAAAGCGCGAGATTCGCCAGGAAGATCTGCTTCGCGCTGAGTTCCCAAAAATAGGTGTTGATATAGATATTGAGCCCGGTGACGATTCCGAAACCCACGGCGGAAAACATGGCGTAAGCGAAAAGATAGACGAAGGACGGATTGGACAAACTCTCAAAGGCTTCGCGGAAGGCGCGTCCGCTTCCGATTTTTGTGATGGAGGTGGGGGTTTTGAGGCGGGGGATGTAGTGATGGGTTCCGAGAGAGGAGATCAGGATCGTGAAAAGAATTGCCGCGCTGCCGATGAGCCCCATCGTTTGATAGCCTTCCGGATTGAGCTGTCCGACCGGATATTCGGGCGTTGGGACAAGCAGCGCGCCATAGGCGAGAAGCGAGAGCAGCAATCCGCCGACCCATGCGAAGACAAGGCGATAGGTGAGAAGGTTTGTGCGCTGATGGTAGGAATCGGTGATTTCGGCGATCAGAGCCGAGCTCGGCGTTTCGTAGAAGGTGATCACGAGACGCGTCAGGATTGTGAAGGTCAGCAGATAGACGAAGAGATCCGTCTGCGAGAGTCCCGCCGGCGGATTCCACAGATAGTAGAAGCAGATGAAGGCGGGAATCGCCGAGACATACATAAAGGGATGCCGTCTGCCCCATCGGGTTTGGATATTGTCGGAAATATAGCCGACTATGGGATCGGAGATGCCGTCCAGCAGGAAAGAGAGCAGCAGCGCGATTCCGACCAATTTCGCGTCCAGCCCGAGGACTTGGTTGTAATAGAGGAGCAGCAGATAAGCCAAAGCGGCATCCTTGACGCCAAACGCCATAGCGCCTGAGCCGTAGATCAGCTTCATCCATCGGGAAAGCGGGCGCGATGTATGGACTGCATTTGCGCTCATCATTCAGCCTACGTTAGAACAAGGTGAAGTCAACGTGCTTCGTGGTTTGCATGCCCCTTTTCTCCTAATGAATTACCTTTTTTTCTTGATTTTTTCAAGGTTTGATTTTCATAATTTTTCTAAATTGGTTAAATAGGGGATAATCTGTGAGTTTTCCCGTCATGCCAACCGCTATGGAAGGGGGCGCATTATGTCTGAGACGCGCAGCGCGAAATTCAAAATCGGACAGGTCGTCCGCCACCGCATTTATCCGTTTCGGGGCGTGATTTTTGACGTAGATCCCGTTTTCAACAATACGGAGGAGTGGTGGCAGTCCATTCCTGCCGAGATTAGGCCTCACAAGGATCAGCCCTTTTACCACCTTCTTGCCGAGAATGCCGAGAGCGATTACATCGCCTATGTTTCCGAGCAGAATCTTCTGCCGGACGAGAGCGGCGAGCCTATCCGTCATCCGAAGGTGGGCGAGCTTTTCGGCGCGTTGGAGAAGGGCGCTTATCGGATAAGGCAGAATTATTTGCACTAATTCTCTCGCGCCTTCGCCTTGCGGCGTTGTTTTGGCGCTCGCCTGCGCTTTTCTGACGGCGGACGCCGGGGGCGCTCTCGCCGATTCTCACGCGATCGCCATGCATGGCGCGCCGCTTTATCAGAGAGGCTTCTCTCATTTTCCCTATGTTCGTCCTGACGCGCCGAAAGGCGGGACGCTTCATCTTTCGCGCAGCGGGACGTTTGACAGCGTCAATCCTTTCATCATTCGGGGGAAGCCTGCCGCCGGCTTGCGCGAATTTGTCTATGAGAGTCTGATGGCGCGCGGATGGGACGAGCCTTTCACGCTTTATGGTCTTCTTGCCGAGACGATTGAGACGCCGCCGGACAGAAGCTCCGTTCTTTTCACGCTTCATCCGAAGGCGCGTTTTTCTGACGGCTCTCCTGTCCGCGCGGAGGATGTTTTGTTTTCGGCGCGGACGCTTCGGGAGAAGGGTCGTCCGAATCATCGTTTTTATTATGGCAAGATCGCTCGGATGGAGAAGGTTGGCGCGCGGGGCGTCCGTTTTGTTTTCAAGGCGGGGAGCGACAGGGAGATGCCGCTCATTATGGGTTTGATGCCGATCTTGTCGCGGGCTTATTTCACGAAGCATAGGTTTGACGAGACCTCTCTTAAAACGCCTTTAGGGAGCGGGGCGTATCGGGTTGCCGAGATCGCGCCGGGCGAGAAGATTCTTTATCAGCGCGATTTGGATTATTGGGGGAAGGATTTGCCTGTCAATCGCGGGCGATTTAATGCGGATCGGGTTTTGTATCGTTATTTTCGTGATGAGGGTTCGGCTTTTGAGGCTTTTAAGGCGGGCGAGATTGACGCGCGCGCGGAGCGAGATGTTTCGCGCTGGGCTGTTCAATATGACGCGCCGGCGAGGGATCGCGGACGCATTCTGTTGAAGGAGATTCCGACGGGGTCGCCGTCTGGCATGTGGGGTCTTGTTTTCAACACGCGGCGGGGGATTTTTTCGGACAGGCGCGTCCGCGAGGCTCTTTCGCTTTTGTTGGATGCTGAGTGGATTAATGCGCATCTTTTTCATGGGAAGTATCGGCGGATTGGGAGTTTTTTCGCCAATTCGGATTTATCGTCTCATGGGTTGGGGGCGAGCGCTGGCGAGCGCGCTTTGCTTGCGTCTTTTGCTGATGAGGTTGCGCCGGAGATTTTGGAGGGCGGTTATCGTCCGCCTGTTTCGGAGGGTCGGCACAATCGGGCGGGTCGGAGGGCGGCGCTCGCGCTTTTTGGGGAGGCGGGGTGGTTTTTAGAGGGCGGCGTTCTTCGGGATGTTGGGGGCGAGGTTTTTCGTTTTGAGATTTTGTGTGTTCGGCGTCATGAGGAGCGGTTGGCTTTAGTTTTCGCGCGGCAGTTGCGGTTGGCGGGGGTGGAGGCTCGGGTTCGTTTTGTGGATTCGGCGCAGGGGGAGCGTCGGATGAGGGATTTTGATTTTGACATGATTTTTTATCGTTGGGGGGTATCGTTGTCGCCTGGGAATGAGCAGGCTTTTTATTGGGGGAGTGAGGCGGCGGGGTTTGAGGGGAGCAGGAATTATGCGGGGGTTCGGTCTGGGGCTGTGGATTTTTTGATAGGGGCGTTGGTTGGGGCTGAGGATCGTGGGGGTTTTCGGGATGCGGTGAGGGCGTTGGATCGGGTTTTGTTGTCGGGGTTTTATGTGATTCCGTTGTTTTATTCGGGGGATCAGTGGTTAGCGGCATGGGATTGGGTTGGGTTTCCTGAGAGGGGTTCGTTATATGGGACGGCGGCGGATTTGTGGTGGCTTGAGGGGGGCTCCCGTTGAGGGGGGTTTGGGGGGCTTGCCCCCCAAAAAAACCAAGGCTGCCGTAAGGCAGCCTATAGGTTGGGGGGTGGGGTGGGAAAAAAGCTTTTCCGAGTGAAGCGTAGCGAAACGAGGAAAAGCGACCCACCCCCCAACCGCCCCTGCTTACAAGAGCTCTTCTAGCAGGGGGGTCGGCGGGCTTTCTCGCTCGCTAACGCTCGCTTCGTTTCGCCACGCCCGCCGACTATAGCGGGCTTCGCCCGCTTGGTTTTTCTTGGGGGGCTAGCCCCCCAAACCCCCCTCAACGGGAGCCGCCTAGCCCCCCGTCACCGACATATGCCGCGCCACAGGCACCCCAACTCCCCCACCAATCCGAAAATCATGACCCCACATCTTCCCCAATAACGCCCTGTCTATCGCCTCATCCAAAAATCCCCCGCGCAACGCCCCGCGCAAATCCACAGAAACCCCGCGACCCAAACACCCAAAAAACTCCCCAACACAACTCACCCGAACCCGATTGCACGAAGCGCAAAAATTCTCCGTCAACGGCGTGATAAAACCCAATAACCCCCCCGTCTCCCTCACCCGAACATAACGCGACGGCCCCAAACTCCGATAACCCTCCGCCTCCAAAACCCATCGCTCAGACAAACGCCGCCGAACAAAATCCAACGGAACATATTGCGCCAAACGATCCTCGCCCACATCCCCCAACGGCATAACCTCAATCAACGAAACCGCATAACCCCGACCATGCGCCCACATAATAACCTCCGGAACCTCATCAAGATTCGCATCGCCAAGAACAACAAGATTAATCTTAACCCTCAACCCCGCTTTGTCAGCAGCCTCAAGCCCCGATAAAACCTCCGAAAGCAACCCGCCCCGCGTCAGCGCCGAAAAAATATCAGGCTTCAACGTGTCCAAAGAAACATTGACGCGCTCCACGCCGCAATCCCTCAAAGCGCCGGCAAAAGACGCAAGACGCGACCCATTCGTCGTTAAAGCGATCTCGTCCAAATCCCCTCGGCGCAAATGACGGGACAAAGCGCGAAACAATCGCATCACGCCGCCGCGCATCAAAGGCTCGCCGCCGGTGATCCGCACAGCCCTGACGCCCCGCCGAATGAAAGCCGAAGCCAGCGCCTCCAACTCCTCAATGGATAGAACATCCCTCTTCGGAAGAAATCGCATCCTCTTCGGCATGCAATACACGCATCGCAAATTGCAGCGATCCGTGACCGAAAGACGCAAATAATCAATGCGGCGACCGAAATTGTCTGTCAGCCTCTTCATAACGCCGAGATTCCGATGAGTCCGCCCCACCGCCACAATAAGCGCAAAGAGACGAGAAAAACAAGCGCCGCCGTGATCTTGCGGAGACGCGCCTGCGCGGCGCGGCGCGCCCCCCACAATGCGCCGATCTGTCCGCCGACAATCACCGCGATCAGCAAAGGCGCGAAACCCAGAGCCTCGCCATAAATCGCGCCAGACCCTTTCCCGATCTGTCCGATCAACCCCGCCGCCGAATTGACAAAAATAAAGAGCGCCGCCGTTCCGGCAATCTCCTTCGGCTTCGCCCACCGCGCGATATGAAGGAGAGGGCTGAGGAAAATCCCGCCGCCAATCCCGACAAGTCCCGACAAAAACCCAACCCCGCCGCTCGCAAGAAGAAGAGCCGTCTTGCCGCCTTTAACAATCGGCGATCTATCAAGCGCCCCGCCCCGCCATGTTAAAAGAGACGCGGCGAGAAGCGTCCACCCCAAGAGACCGAGAAAAAGCGCCTCCGAGACAATGAGAGAGCCGCCGGCCCACGCCATCGGCGCCGAGACGATCACAAGCGGCAGAATCTTCAAAATATCCAAATGCCCTGCGGCGGCGAAGCGCATGACGCCTCCGGCGACAACGCAAAGGTTGCAGGAGAGCGCGACAATCGGAATCATCCGATAATCCGCGCCGCTGATCGCCAGAAGCGCGATATAGGTGGATCCGCCGCCAAAGCCCACGCTCGCATAGACAAGCGCCGTCAGACCGAAAAGCGCCGACAGGATTAGATGGATTCGGTTTTCTCCAGCGCGGTGATTTCGTCCTTGGAGAAGCCCCAATCTTTGAGGATCGTCCTGCCGTCCGCGCCCTGCGAGGGAGGCGGATGCTGAATCGCGCTCGGCGTCCGACTGAAGCGCGGCGCGACATTCGGCTGCATGACGCCGTCCAGCTCCACGAAGGTTTCGCGCGCCTTATTATGCGGATGATTCGCCGCCTCTTCCATGGAAAGAACGGGGGCGAAACAGGCGTCGCTGCCCTCCAAGATTTCGTTCCATTCCTCGCGCGTTTTTGTTTTGAAGATTGCGGTCAGTTTGCCGCGCATGTCGCGCCAATCCTCGCGGGACATTTGCGCATCAAAATTTTTATCTTCGGCGAGACCGGTCTTTTCGCGGAGGATCGCGTAGAATTGCGGCTCTATAGAGCCGATGGAAATCCATTTGCCGTCTGCGGTTTCGTAAGAGTCGTAAAAATGCGCGCCGCCGTCCAAGACATTGACGCCGCGCGTCTCGGCGTCCCAGATGCCCGCCGCTTTCATGCCGAAGAACATCGCCATTAGGGATGCCGAGCCGTCCGTCATGGCGCAATCCACGACCTGCCCCTTCCCCGACCGCTTCGCCTCCAACAGCGCGGCGCAAATGCCCATCGCCAAATAGAGCGCGCCGCCTCCGAAATCGCCTGTCAGATTGAGCGGCGGATAGGGCTTCTCCCCTTCCCTGCCCATCGCGTGGAGGACGCCGGTGAGCGCGATATAATTGATGTCATGGCCGGCGGCGAGGGCGAGCGGGCCTGTCTGCCCCCATCCCGTCATGCGCCCATAGACGAGCGATGGATTCCGCTTGAGGGCGACCTCCGGCCCCAATCCGAGTCTTTCCATGACGCCGGGGCGAAAGCCTTCCATAATCGCGTCCGCTTTTTCCATCAGACGCAGACAAGTCTCCACGCTCTCCGGTTTTTTCAGATTGATCGCCAGAGATCGCCGTCCGCGCCGCATGATGTCATGCTGTCCGCGCGCCGCCGATCCGCCGAGCTCGCCCGTTTTTCTGTCAATCCGAATGATCTCCGCGCCCATATCGGCGAGCAGCATCGCGCAGAAAGGGCCGGGGCCGATCCCGGCGAATTCCAGCATTTTTATGCCTGAGAGAGGTCCCTGTCCCATTGTTTCTCCTTTTCCTTCAATGCAGTTTGACAGTGAGGCTGGAGATCGCATGAACGAAATTGCTCGGCGCATGATTGACCCGCCCTGTCCATCGGATCTTTGGGAAGCGCGCGAGAATCCTCGCATAGGCGGCTTCCAGCTGCATGATAGCGATCCTCTGCCCGAGACAGACATGCGGTCCCGTCCCAAAGGCGAGATGATCGGCGGCGTTGTTGCGATGGATGTCCATCCGATCGGGATCGGCGAAGATTTCGGGATCGCGGTTCGCCGCGCCATACCACATGACGATTTTCTCGCCTTTGGCGATTTTTTGTTCGGAGAATTCGGCGTCTTCCAGAGCCGTGCGGCGCATATACATGACAGGCGAGACGAGGCGGAGCGCCTCAGGCGTCATTTTTGGCATCAGCGCGGGGTCTTCTGTCAGCATTCGCTTTTGATCGGGGAACTGCGTCAGGAGTTTCATCGTGCCTGAGAGAGAGTTTCGGGTCGTGTCGTTCCCGGCGAAGACGATCAGAAGCCATGATCCGTCCAGATAGTTCTGCTCCATCGGCTTGCCGTCCAGTTTGGCGTTGGCGATCAGCGTTAGGAGATCGTCACGGGGATTGTCGCGGCGCTCTTGCAGGATTTTCTCGCCGAAGCGGAACATCTGCCTGACGTTCCATAGGAATTTCCCGACAAACAACGGACTGACCGAACTTTCAGGATCGGCGAGGATATAGCCGGCGAGTTCCAAATAATGCATCCATCGGACGATTTTCGGGCGATCTTTCTGATCCACGCCGAGCATCTCGCACACGGTGAAAAGAGGCAGCCGCTCCGAGAAATGCGGCACCATATCCACATAGCCGTTTTGCGTCTTGGCGATTGCCTCCATCTTGTCCAAGAGGCGATCCACCTCCGCTTCCACGCTGCCCCGCAATTTTTTGACGAAGTCCGGCGTGAAAAAAGGACGATGCTCCATCCGCAGCGGAATATGAAAAGGCTGATCCAGATTGATCATGCTGTTCAGACTCGCCGCGCTCAATCTCTTGACGGGGCGGAGATTGGAGACGAAATTTTCGTCTTCCATATAGCCCATCAGGATTCCGCCTTTTTGGGACGAGAAGCGCTTGGCGTCCGAGTCGCAGGCTTTGACGTCCTCATAGCGCGTCAGCGACCAATAGCCCGCCATTTCCACGCCTTCAGGCAGTTCCCACCATGAGACCGGCGCCGCCTTTCTCAATTTATGGAAATAGTCATAGGGCTGCCCCTGTTTGAACTGCACCATGTCGGAGAGATCAAAGCCGCCGGGCTTGTTCGGATATTTTATGCCGTAGGCGGGTTTGTATCCCCCTTTTTCGGGGCGGATCGTTTCAGAGAGGGGTTTTAGCATCGCTTTCTCTTGTCGCTCCATTGTTGGCTGTATTTGTATTTTCGGCAATCTTGACAAGACGCGCAAGGAAATCCTGCAGCGCCTCCATGCGATTCTCGCGCCAATCTCTTCGGACGGAAAGGACATGATCCGGCGAAAGAGACGCGCCCGCCCCCTCCATCAGAAAGCGCGCCAGACCTTCGGGATTGGCGAACCGCCCGCGATGGAACGTGAAACGTCCGCCGCCCGCGCCCGCCTCCACCGAAGCGATATTCGCGCGGCGGCAGAGATTCTTCAAAGAGGCGAGTTTGAGCAGATTCTCCAAAGGCGGAGGAGTCGCGCCGAAACGGTCTCGCAGTTCCTCGCGGAATTCCTCTATCTCCGAATCGCGGGTCATATCGGCGAGGCGGCGATAGAGACGCAGGCGGAGCGCCAAATCCGGCGCGTAATCTTCGGGAATGAGCGCCGTGACGCCAATCCTCATCGTCGGGGAGAACGGCGCTTCGGCGTCTTTCGGGCTTTCGCCCTCTTTGCGGACGCCATTTTGGCGAACGCCATTTTGGCGCACGCCATTTTGGCGAACGCCATTTTGGCGAAGATTTCGGACGGCGTCTTCCAGCATCTGCTGATAGAGTTCATAGCCGACTTCGCGGATATGTCCGGACTGCTCGGCGCCGAGGAGATTCCCTGCGCCGCGCAGATCCAAATCCTGCGCCGCCAATGAGAAGCCCGCGCCCAAAGAATCGACCGCCTGAAGCGCCGACAATCTGCGCTCGGCATTGCCTGTCAGAGCGCCTGCCGGCAGCGTGAAATAGGCATAGGCTTGCCGATCGGATCGCCCGACCCTCCCCCGCAGCTGATGCAGCTGCGCCAAGCCAAACATATGCGACCGATAAATGATGATCGTGTTGGCGGCGGGGATGTCCAGCCCGGATTCCACAATATGGGTGGAGAGGAGAATATCGGCGTTTCCGTCATAGAACGCGCCGATGCCGCGCTCCATCTCTTTAGGGGGCATGCGTCCGTGAAGCGCGATTCTCTTGAGGTCGGCGAGATGGGTTTCTAAAAAGCGCTCCATCCGAGGCAGATCGGATATGCGCGGGACGACAATAAAACTCTGCCCTCCCCGCGCCTTCTCGCGGATCATGGCGCGGCGGAGCGTCATCGCGTCAAAGGGGCCGACGAAACTCTGCACCGAGATGCGGTCGCGCGGCGGCGTCCCAATCAGGGACATATCCCGCGCTCCGGAGAGCGCCAGCTGCAGCGTGCGCGGGATCGGAGTCGCCGTCAGCGTCAGCACATGGACATTCTCCTTCTTCTCCTTGAGCGCCTTCAGCCTCTCTTTATGGGCGACCCCGAAATGCTGCTCTTCATCCACGACAAGAAGCCCCAGATCGCGGAACGCCGTCTCTTCCGACAAAAGCGCATGGGTTCCGATGACGATGTCCATCGTTCCGTCTCGGCATTGACGGCGGGCGGCGTCAATCTCCTTGCGCGAGACGAGTCGGGACACATGGCCGATTTTCATCGGCAAGCCTTCAAAACGGAGGCGGAACGTCTCCAGATGCTGTCGGCAGAGGAGGGTCGTTGGCGTGATGATAGCGCTCTGCCGCCCCGCCATCGCCACAATGAAGGCGGCGCGGAGCGCGAGCTCGGTCTTGCCGAAGCCGACATCCCCGCAAATCAGACGATCCATCGGCTTTCCTGCCGAGAGATCGGCGATCATCTCTTCTTCGGCTCGCGCCTGATCGGGGGTTTCGTCATAGGGGAAGCGGGCGCGGAATTCGTCATAGAGTCCTTGGGGCGGGGTCAAGCGCGCCGCCTGCGAGGCGCTGCGCTCCGCCGCCAACCGAATAAGCTCCCCTGCCATCTCGCGGACGCGCTTTTTCACTCGCGCATGACGCGCCTGCCATCCCGCCGCGCCGAGTTTGTCCAGCGGGGCTTCGCCGTCTCCGCCATAGCGCGAGAGGAGTTCGGCGTTTTCCACAGGCAGCAGCAGGCGGTCGTCATTCTGATAGACGAGTTCAAAACATTCATGCTCGTCTTCGGAGACGCGGAGGCGGCGGAGTCCGTGGAAGCGTCCGACTCCATGTTCCAGATGGACGATCAGATCGCCGGGCATCAGCGATTGAAAGCGGCGGAGAACGTCTTTCGCGTCCGCGCGCGAGATCGCGATAGGGCGGCGTCTTTTATGTCCGAAGAGATCGCCTTCCGTCAGCAGCGTCAGACGCCTGACGCGAAAGCCTGTTTCTAGCGGGATCGCGATCAGACCGACAGTTTTCGGAGGCAGAGAGGCGAGGCGCGTCCAATCCGTCCGCGCCGATGGGAGCGCGGCTTCTTTTTCCAGCGTGTTTTCAAGACGATTCAATGCCGCCTCGTCTCGCGCCGCGAGGAGAACCATCCCGCCTGTTTTCCAAATTTCTTGGGCGCGCTCGCGGAGCGCTTGAAGAAGCCCTTCCCTCTTTATGCGATGCGCGGAGAAATCCGGAACGGCTCGCCCTCCCAAATCGGCGATTCCGTCTCTCGCGGCGAAAGGGCTGAACGTCAGACCGCGCCGCGCTTGAAGCGCCTGCCGCCATAGTTTTTCGTCCAGCCAGAGTTTTTTGGGAGGAAGGGGTCGCCATGCCTCCTCTTCTTCGGCGTGTTTGGCGAGTCGCGCGCGCTCGTCATGGCAGGAGCGGATGAGATCGCGATGCCGCTCTGCCGCCTCTTCGCTGTCGGGATCTAGAAAAATCGCGGCATTTTGAGGGATATAGGAGAAGATCGTCGTCATGGTTTGATAGAAAAGAGGGAGATTATGCTCCATGCCCGGTTCGCGGATTCTCTCGCCGATCGCTGTCGGAAAAGTTTCGCGCGCCGCCTTGACGCCGAAAATCTCGCGCCATGCTGTCCGAAAGTTTTTGGCGGTTTCTTCGTCCAGCCTGACTTCGCTGGCGGCGCGGATTGTGATTCTCTCCGTTTCGGCGAGCGTGCGCTGGCTTGCCACGTCAAAATGGCGGAGGGTCTCCGCCTCATCGCCGAAGAAATCTATCCGTGTCGGCGCGGCGCGGGGCGGATAGACGTCTATGATGCTCCCGCGAAGGGCATAGTCTCCGAGCTGCGCGACAGACGCCGCGCGCCTAAAACCCCATCGCTCAAGAAAGCGGATGATGGAGGCTCTGTCCTGCCTCTCGCCTTTTCTTATCGTCAGAGAGCCTTCCGCCATGATGTTTTTGGGCGGAATCTTCCGCGAGACCATCGGGGCGGCGGCGAGGATAAGCGGAGCGGTCTTGGCGTCCTGCGCGATTTCGGCGAGGGCTGCGGCGATTTCGGCGGCGCTTGTCGGATCGGGCGAGACGCGATCATAGGGGAGGCAGTCCCAGGCGGGGATCGTGATTTTTTGGAGATTGGGGGCGAGGATGTCCAGCGTTTTGGCAAGCGCGGCGAGTCTGGCGTTGCCGCTGACGATCCAGAGCGCGCTTGTGATTCTGTTGGTTTTCAGCGCTTCGGCGACAAAGAGCGCGTCCAGAGGCTGCGCCGCGCCGCCGATTTTCAGAGCGCCTTCATTGGGCAGATTAGGAAAAGCTTCTCCTGTCAGATCAGACCATGAGAGCGGCGCGTCAGACATTTTTGGCGAAGTCTCCTGACAGATAATCTTTCTTGAGCGATTGGAGCATTGTTTTGAGGGCGTGGTTCTCTGTTTTTATGGAAGGGGGGAGGAGGTTTTTTTTGAGATAGTTTTCCAAATCTGGGTCGGCGATTGCGAGGAGGTCGTCAAAGGCGCGGAGTTGGGTTGGGTTCATGTTGGCGAGGTTTTTGTTGGCGAAGTTGTTGAGGATCAGGTCCATTTCTTTTGTTCCGCGGCGGGCTGCTCTGTAGCGGAGGCGTTTTCGGAGAGGTTCCATGGTGCATTTTACCATTGAAGCTCCAAAAGAGGGGGGTGTGGGGGGTCGGAGACCCCCCGCGAAAAAGGGGGGGTCGGGGGGAATCCCCCCGAATAGTCGGCGGGCGTGGCGAAACGAAGCGCACGAAGCGCGTAGCGCAAGTGCGCGAGAAAGCCCGCCGACCCCCCTGCATCGCAAAAACTCTTGCGAGCAGGGGGCGCGTGGGTGGGGTCGCATTTGCTCGCTGCACTGCGTTTGCTCGCAAATGCTTTTTTCCCCACCCCACCCACGCGCTTTTCGGGGGTTTCCCCCGAACCCCCTTTTCGCGGGGGGCTAGCCCCCCACACCCCCCTGCACCTTCAAGCTCCTATGCACTATGATAACACCATGCGCCCCCAAATCCTCTTCCCACTCTATACCCCAACCCAAAGCCTCCCCGGCATCGGCCCCCGCGCGAAAAAAATTATCGCCGAACTGGCAGGCGAAACCCTGATCTCACTATGCTGGCGCCTGCCAACAGGATTCATCAACCGATCGCGGCGCGTGAAAATCGCGGACGCCGAGCCCGGCACCCTCGCCACGCTGGAAGTGGAAGTCGGCGCGCATAAAACCCCCCGCCCCTTCGGACGCCAACCCTATCGCGTCTCATGCCATGACGAAACCGGCGAAATGGAACTCGTCTTCTTCCGCGCCCATGCCGATTA
The DNA here is from genome assembly GCA_958296285.1 of uncultured Alphaproteobacteria bacterium. Classification (GTDB taxonomy): domain Bacteria; phylum Pseudomonadota; class Alphaproteobacteria; order JAPOUT01. Next base: position 1,253,376 of record OY282459.1, on the reverse strand, counting down.
TCTGCGCCGCGTCCTGCCGCCAGGCAAAACGCGCTTCATATCAGGAACAATTCAAGCCTACCAAGAACGCCGACAAATGGCGCATCCCGACTATATTCTAACCCGCCAAGAATATGACGAAATGCCCGCCTTTGAGCCCGTCTATCGCGTGACGGCAGGGATCACCTCTCGGCACTATGCGAAGATCGCGCGGGGAGCGCTGAAATCCCTGCCCGATCTTCCCGAATGGCTCTCGGCGGATTGGATGAGCGAAAAGAAATGGCCGCCATGGAAAGAGGCCGTCTTGAAAGCGCATGAGCCTCAAGATGAAGAGGATTTGTCGCCCTCCTCGCCGGCGCGCGAGCGCCTCGCCTATGATGAGTATTTGGCGAGCCAGCTCGCGCTTATCCTGACGCGGCAATGGATGCGCCGTCTGCCGGGGCGGATTTTCCCGAAAGCGGCGGCGCTTCGGGAGAAAGCGATGAGCGCCCTCCCCTTCGCGCTGACATCAGCGCAAGAGGCGGCGATCGCCGAAATAGACGGCGATATGGGACAGCCAATGCGGATGCTTCGTCTTCTGCAAGGGGATGTCGGAAGCGGCAAGACAATCGTCGCCTTTTTGGCGATGCTCAACGCCGTGGAAGCCGGAGCGCAGGCGGCGATTATGGCGCCGACCGAAATCCTCGCGCGTCAGCATTTTAAGACGCTTCTGCCGCTCTGCCAAAAGATCGGCGCGCCTCTCACGCTCCTGACGGCGCGACAATCGGCGGCGGAGAAGCGCCGCGTCCTGACCGACATTCAGACCGGCATGGCGCGGCTTGTCGCCGGCACCCATAGTCTTTTCCAAAAACATGTCGCGTTCCGCGATTTGGGTCTCTGCGTCATTGACGAGCAGCATCGCTTCGGCGTCCATCAGAGGCTGACGCTCTCCGGCAAAGGGCGCAAAAGCGTGGATATGCTCGTCATGACGGCGACCCCGATCCCGCGAACCTTGGCGCTCGCCCATTATGGCGATATGGATATGTCGGCGCTGCGCGAGAAGCCGCCGGGGCGGCGTCCTGTCGCGACTCGGGCGCTTCCGCTAGAGCGTTTGGACGATGTCGTGGAAGCCGTCCGCCGCGCCGCGAGCCAAGGGCGGCGCGTCTATTGGATATGCCCTCTTGTCGGGGAGGAGGGCGAGGAAGGCGCGGATGCGGCGCTTGCCCTCACCGCCGCCAGCGATCGGCATCGGCATTTGTCGGCGATCTTGGATTGCGGCGCGGGTCTCGTGCATGGACGCATGGCGGGAGACGAAAAAGACCGAACGCTCACCGCTTTTCAGCAGGGAAAAATCCAGCTCCTTGTCGCGACAAGCGTCATAGAGGTCGGCGTGGATGTCGCGGAAGCGACCGTGATGGTCATAGAGGACGCGCAGCGCTTCGGCTTGGCGCAGCTGCATCAGATGCGGGGGCGGGTCGGGCGGGGCGAGAAGGATTCGGCGTGCCTTCTGCTTTACCGCGCGCCGCTCGGCGAAACGGCGCGGGCGCGTTTGGACATCATGCGCGAGACCGAAGACGGATTCCGCATCGCCGAAGAGGATTTGCGCCTCAGGGGCGGCGGCGAGATTCTCGGAACGAAGCAGAGCGGCGCGGTCAGTTTTCTGCTCGGAGACCCAGCCGCCCAAAGCGATCTCTTCGCGCGGGCGCATGACGAGGCGGCTCGCATTCTCCAAGAGGATCCGCAACTAAAATCCGAGCGCGGCGAAGCGCTGCGTCTTCTGCTCTATCTTTTCGGACGAGACGAAGCCGCGCGAACCCTCCGCTCAGGCTAGCCTGTTCAGGCTAGCCTTTTTTCCAAAATACGAGGCTTGGAGATTGGCGGCTCCAAAATCCCCGCCGAGACGATCATTTTCGCGGCATCTTCAATATCCATATCCAGCAAAATGAGTTCCTCTTCCGGAACGAAGAGCAGGAAGCCGGAGGTCGGATTGGGCGTTGTCGGCAGAAAAACGCCGATCACCTCCTTGCCGCCGCGCAATTTTCGCGCGACTTCGCCCTGCGAGTTCATCGTCACGAAAACGAGCGCGTGAATCCCCTTGCGCGGATATTCCAGCAGCGCCGCCTGCCGAAAAGTGTGGTTGTCGCCGGAGAGCGCCGTCTCAAAAATCTGCTTGAGGCCGCCATAAAGGGTTCGGACGATCGGCATTCTTCCCAAAAGCTGCTCGCCATAATTCATAAAGGCTCTGCCGACAAAATTCGTGACGAGCGCGCCCAGCAAAATCAGCCCGCCGACAGCGAGCATCAAACCCAAACCAGGGATTTCCACCGGCAGCAGATTTTCGGGATGATATTCGGGCGGCAGAAAAACGCGCACCGTCCCGTCGGCGAAGTCTATGAACCAGACCGTCAGATAGAGCGTGATGCCGAGAGGCGCCGCCACGACAAGCCCCGTAAGAAAATAGCGGCGCAGACGGCGCAAAAAACCCTCAATGAAGCGAGCCTGTCGCGGATTGCTCACCAGAACAGTTTCGGATTTGGGGGCGCGCGCGCCCTTCGCGGCATCTTTCCTCATGGAGACCTTTTATCTATTATCGCGGAGGCTTCTCGGATCATGCGAATCGCATAGAGGGTTGGGACGACAACTATATGACAAAAAACGCCGTCAGAGGAAAGGCTCTGTAAAGAGATGGGGCAGGACAGCGATTCCGATTCCCTCCGCCTCCTGCTGGAGGAGGAAATGAAGGGAGCGACAGTGGCGAATCTGCGCCGTCTTTCCGGGGGCGCGAGCAAGGAGACCGTCGCTTTTGACGCCTGCCAAAACGGCAAGCGCGAGCGCTTGATCCTTCGCCGCGCCTCTCATGCCGGGAGCGGCGCGTCTCTTTCGCTGGACGAGGAAGCCGTCCTTCTTGAAGCGCTCTCTGATACCGCGATTCCCGTTCCGACATTGCGTCATCGGCTTCAATCTTCGGAGCAGGGTTCGGGCTTCATCATGGCGCGGATTGAAGGCGAGACGATCGCGCGGAAAATCTTGCGCGATCCGCGATATCGGCGCGCGCGGCGCGAGATGACAGGACAATGCGCCGAGATTCTTGCCAAGATCCATCAGCTGACGCCTGAAAATATGCCGCCTCTGCCTGTCTCCGGCGCGCGCGAGGAGGCGCGCAAATATCGGGAGATTCATGACGCGATCGGGCATCCGCGCCCTGTCATGGCGCTCGCTTTCCGATGGCTTGAGGAGAATATGCCCGAAGAGACGCCGCCGCGTCTCGTGCATGGAGATTTCCGCAATGGGAATTTCATTGTCGGCGAGGAGGGGATTCGCGCTGTTTTGGATTGGGAGCTCGCGCATTTCGGCGATCCGTTGGAGGATTTGGGCTGGCTCTGCGGCGCGTCTTGGCGTTTTGGCGTGATGGAGAAAATTGTGGGAGGCTTTGGCGATCTGCCTTCTCTGATTGCTTCTTATGAGCGCGCGCGCGGTGAGATGGTGGATCGGAAGCGTCTTGATTTTTGGCGTCTTTTGGGAACGTTGAAATGGGGCGTCATTTGCGCGATGATGGCGGCGTTCAACGAGTCTGGCGCTTTGGAGCAGGCGGCGATTGGCAGGCGCGTTTCGGAGACGGAGATCAATCTTCTGAATCTGCTCGCGCCGCGCGGGGGCGGCGGCGATGTTTGATCCGCCTTCTTCCGAAGCGCTTCTTAGAGCGGCGCGTGATTTCATCAAAGAGAAATTGATACCTGATCTTAAGGATCAGAGTCGTTTTCATGCGCTGGTTGCCGTCAATGTTTTAGAGATTGTCATGCGCGAGATTGTTTCGGGCGAGGCGGCGCGGGAGAGGGAGAAGGCGCGTCTTCAACGCCTTTTGGGGTTAGAGGATGGGCTGTCGCTGGAGGAGGCGAATCGCCGTCTTTGCAAGAAAATTGAGGCTGGCGAGATTTCTCTTGAGACGCTTAAGGATCATCTTTGGGAGACTGTTTTGGATAAGGTTGCTGTGGATCAGCCTCGCTATGGGAAGCACCAAAAATAGGGGGGTCAAGGGGGGCTTGCCCCCCTTGAGAAAGGGGGGGTCGGGGGGAATCCCCCCGAAAGGTCGGCGGGCGTGGCGCAACGAAGCCGAGCGTAGCGAGGCGAGAAGCCCGCCGACCCCCCTGCATCGCAAGAGCTCATGCGAGCGAGTGGCTTATTGATAGCACTCCACCATGACGGTATGGGCGCGGGCATTCTCGGCGACCGTCTCTGCTTTTGGCGACAGCCAACCGCCTTTTCCGCTTTCATAGAGGACAGAGTTGCTGTCTAGAAATGCGCGCGCCACTTTAGCGCGGATAGCGAAGTTAACATTCTGCACAGGACGCCCGCCCGCCGTTTCCTCCAATCGGCTCACAATGACGCCAACGACTAGTCCCGACTCGTCCAGCAAAGGCCCGCCGCTATTGCCGGGCTGAACGGGGGCTGTGAATTGGAGAAGGCGCGAGTCGCCATCGCCATCCGAAAGAGCGCTTATTGTGCCTTTTGTGATATTCAAGCCGCGTCCTGCCTTTCCGCGCAAAGGGTAGCCCACGGCGAGAACATCGCTGCCGAGCTGCGCCGATCGCTCCTGAAAGGAAACGGGGCGCATGGATTTATGCGGAGGCACTTGCAACAACGCCAAATCGTTGGCTTTATCGCGCCCGCGCAAAATGGCGGGATCGCCAGGGGGCGAAACACGAAAAGAACGACAATCGGAGACGACATGCTCATTCGTGAGAATATGACCTTTATCGCTGACAAGAAATCCGGATCCGTTGCCGGAGGGAGGCCTCTTGCCAGGAGACTTTTCCGCATCGGAGCTTGCGCCAGGCTTCCAGTTCCGCGCCAATCTCTGACCTTCGGCAATCTGCCCCCCCGTTATGGATCGCTCTAACAGGTTAAGATTATGACGAGCGCTCTTATGCCCTTTTGCCCCCGCCAAACTATACCACTTGTAAGCTTCCTGATAATCCTTCGGAACGCCTTTGCCGAAGTCATACATCACGCCGAGATTGTACTGCGCCCGTGCCTCGCCCTGATCGGCGGCTTTGCGAAACCAGCGCAGGGCTTGCTGATAATCCTTCGGAACGCCATCGCCTTTAAGATACATAATGCCGAGATTGAATTGTGCCCGTGCCTCGCCCTGATCGGCGGCTTTGCGATACCAGTATGCGGCTTCCTGATAATCTTTCGGAACGCCCTTGCCCTCGTCATACATCAAGCCGAGTTTGACCTGTACCGATGCGTTTCCCTGATCGGCGGCTTTGCGATACCAGCGCGCGGCCCTCTGATAATCCTTCCGAACGCCCTCGCCATTCTCATACATCCAGCCGAGAAGGCCCTGCGCCAATGCGTCTCCGTTCTCGGCAAGAGGCAGGCATAAACGATAGGCGGTTTCATAGTCCCCACGAACAGTTGCCGCCTTGCAAGAGTCGGCTGAAGCAGGAGGCACGGCATGAAATAACATCCCCGCGCATAGAGAAAAGATGGCGGCGCAAGCCTTCCATTTTATCGCGGCGTTTTTCTTATCCTTTCCCATAGCGTCCATTATACGAAAAATCGACAGAAAAGCATGAATTCACGCGATGCAGGGCGATGGCGGTGGTCTTCTTGTGCGCTCGCCTCTACGAGGCAATGAGAATTTTTGTTTATTTTGTTTAATAGTCATTGAAAATCTGGGGGTTCCACCCCATATATAGACGATCATGGCGCTCTCGCCACAACTAACCTCACAGGAGACAATTATTATGGCAAAGAAAAGCAGTAAATGCCCTCCCAAAAAGCCCGTATCTCGCGTTGTGCGGAAGGGCAATAAGCCTGGTCCAAAGCCAGTCAAGGTTAAATCTCATCGCAGAAGTCCCCCTTGTTAGCGCTCCTATTTAGATAGGATAAGGGAAGGTCGGCGGGCTTTCTCGCGGGCTTGCCTTCGGCTTCGCCCGCTTCGTTTCACTGCGCCCTTCGGGCTTGTGGACTTCGTTTCGCCACGCCCGCCGACTTTTCGGGGGTTTCCCCCGAACCCCCTTTTCTTGGGGGGCTAGCCCCCCAACCCCCCCTTCACAGGAGCATGTCAGTAAGGCGCATCCCCCTCAATCGTCACCCGCTCCGCAACACGCCGACGAGGCCAATAATCCGCCGCCGCATAATGCTGCGTGCAACGATTGTCCCAAAACGCTACCGAATTCCTCCGCCACCGAAACCGACACTGATACTCCGGAATCGCCGCCTGCCCATATAAATGCCGCAACAAAGGCTGAGCCTCCAAATCATCCATGTCCCTAATCGCCTCCGTGAACGCAACATTCACATACAACCCCCGCCGACCCGTATCAGGATGCGTCCGAACAATCGGATGCTCCACCCTCGGATACTCCCTGTTAAACGCCTCAATCTCAGCCTCAGACGCGCCCCGCTTCTTCAAACGCTCCCGAAATACCGCGAAATCATGAATCGCCACGCGACCCTCAATCTTCTCCTTCACCTCGTCAGAAAGACCATCATACGCCGCATACATGTCAGCGAAAAGCGTGTCGCCTCCAGTCTCCGGCACCTCCAACAAACGCAAAATAGACCCCAAAGACGGCTCCTTCCGCCACGTGACATCACTATGCCACGCATTCTCGCGCCCCGGATTCTCCGCGTCATGCGTGATCGGAATGACCTCAGGATAACCCTCCTTCACAGCCGCGAAAGGATGCTTCTCCAAAGTCCCAAAACGCCTAGCGAAGGCGATATGCTGATCGGTCGTGATGTCCTGATCGCGGAAAAAAAGAACCTTATGCTCCAAAAGACCATCATAAAGAACCGCCTTGCGAGCCTCGTCCAACGGCTCTGAGAGATGAACGCCCGACACCTCCGCGCCAATCGCCGGCGACAAGGGCGTGAAGGCGATTCCCTCCTTCTCAGAGGCGGCTTCGCTCCAAGCCTTCGCCTCCGCCCTCTGGCGGACGAGCGCCGCGATGCGCCCCTGCGCCTTAAAGGCGGCGCTCTGGCTGTTTCCCTCAACGGCGCCGAAAGCGGCGTCAGACATCAGAAGAGCCGACAATCGCCACCGAGCAAACATTCTGCGATGGCGCGCCGCCCAAATTATGCGTCAGACCAATCTTCGGGTTCTCCAACTGACGATCTCCAGCCCGTCCCTGCAGCTGAAGATACATCTCATAAAGCATGCGCAATCCGCTCGCGCCAATCGGGTGTCCAAAACATTTCAGACCGCCGTCAATTTGGCACGGCACTTTGCCGTCCGAATCGTAAAAGCCATCCATGACGTCCTTGACCGCGCCGCCTTCCGGCGAGATGAAAAGATCCTCCATCGTGACCATTTCCGTGATGGAGAAGCAATCATGGACTTCCATCATGCTGATTTCCTCGCGCGGCTTGGTGATGCCTGCCTCGTTATAGGCTTTCTTGGCGGCGATTCTCGCCGTGTGGAAATAAGAGCCGTCCCAGCTATTGTGCTGGCTTTCCAGCCCGTTGGAGAGCGAGAGCTGGAGCGCCTTGACGGTGATGATGTTCTCTTTCCCCATGGATTTTGCGATCTCCGGGGTTGTGACAATCGCCGCCGCCGCGCCGTCTGAAACGCCGCAGCAGTCAAAGAGTCCGAGCGGCTCGGCGATCATCGGCGCGTTCATGACCTGCTCTTCTGAGACTTCGCGTCTAAGATGCGCTTTCGGATTTTTCGCGCCATTGGCGTGGCTCTTGACGGAGACATGCGCGATGGCGCGTTTGAGGTCGTCTTTGGAGACTTTATGTTTCGCGCGATAGGCTGAGGCGAGTTGCGCGAAACTTCCGGGGGCGGATCCGTTTGGGGCGACTTGCGGGGAGTAGGTTCCCATATTGCTTGTCGGGAGTCCTCCGTAGCCTGTGTCTTTGAGTTTTTCCACGCCGAGCGCGAGCGCGATGTCCGCCGCGCCTGCCGCGACCGCATAGACCGCGCCGCGGAAGGATTCCGATCCTGACGCGCAGAAATTTTCCACGCGGGTGACGGCGATATTGGGCAGGCGGAGCGCGTTAGAGAGAGGCGTTCCGCCTTTTCCGACTCCGACTTCGTCAATGTGGTGAGAGAACCAGGCGGCGTCTATTTGCGACGGTTCAATGGCGGCGTCTTTCATGGCTTCCAGATAGGCTTCCACCATGAGGTCTTCGGGGTTTGAGTCCCATCTTTCGCCGAATTTGGAGCAGCCCATTCCGAGAATGGCGACTTTATCTTTGATTCCTGTAGCCATGATGTTTCTCCCTCTTTGTTTTGGCAGGGTTCGGGTGGCGAGGAGTCTAGCATTTTTTGCGATCGTGGCAAGAGGCGATCTGTTTATGGAGGTTCGCTTCCTTTGCCATTCCGACCTTTGTGCCATTCGCGGGCGAGAGCTTGCGCTTCGGCGATTTGGGCGCGCGTCATTTGCTTTTGCAGGAGGAGGAGTTCCTTGAGAGCCTTTTTCATGTGCGGAGACGCGAGCCCGATCCACTTATGCGCTTCCACCAAATCTTGCTCCACGCTCTCGCCGTCCCGATGCATCACGCCGAGCGCATATTGCGACTCCGCGTAGCCTCGCTGAGCGGCTATCCCATACCATTCAAGGGCTTTCTCCTTGTCCTGTTTGACGCCGTCTCCTTTGTCGTGCATCGCGCCTAGGGCGTGGATCGCCTCCGACCACCCTTTATTGCCGGCTTCGTGATACCAGAAGATGGCTTTCGCCGCGTCTTTTGGAACGCCCTTGCCTTTTTGATACATCATGCCCAGATGAAACTGCGCCCATGCCAAGCCCTGCTTCGCCGCTTGGCGATAGAGGCGCGCGGCTTCGGCGAAATCTTGCTCCACGCCTTCGCCTTCTTCAAGCATCTTGCCCAGATGAAATTGCGCCCATTCATCGCCACGCTTGGCGGCTTTGCGATACCATCGCAGGGCTTTCGCGTAATCTTGCGGGGCGATCGTGCCTTTATGATAGATCCAGCCAAGTTCATTTTCCGCGAGAGCCTGGCCTTGTTTCGCGGCTTTGAGATACCATCGCATGGCTTTCTCGTTATTTTTCGGGACTCCTCTGCCGTCCTCATACATTCCGCCGAGGAGATATTCTGCCGTCGCATTGCCTTGCTTCGCGGCTTTGCGGAGCCAATAGACGGCGACGTCGTCATCTTGGGTTACGAGGTTGCTGTGGGCGTGGAGCCATCCGAGGTTTTTTTGGGCTTCGGCGTCTCCTTCCACGGCGAGGGGCAGGCAGAGGCTGTAGGCTTTTTTTGTTTCTTTGCGTTTGTCGCTTTCATAGGCCTCTGAGCAGGGGTTGGCGCGGGCGGATGGCGCGGCGCAGAGGAATGCGCTGATGGAGAGGGTGAGGAGGGCTGGGCGGATATTTTCTTTCATAGTTTTATGATTATAGGAGTTTTGGCTTGCTCCCGTGGAGGGGGGTTTGGGGGGCTAGCCCCCCAAAAAAAGAGGGGGATCGGGGGGGAATCCCCCCCGAAAAGTCGGCGGGCGTGGCGCAACGAAGCGGGCGAAGCGCGACAGCGCAAGCCCGCGAGAAAGCCCGCCGACCCCCCTGCTAAAAGAGCTCTTGCGGCATGGGGCGCGTGGGGCGCTTTTTTCTCTTTCTCTCGTTAGGAAATTGCGGGTGAGACAGAAAACTGCTACACAGATACCATTCGAAGGAGAAAACCATGAGCCTTGTCGCAGTCTATGACGCGCTCAAAGCCGCGAATGTGGATGACGCCAAAGCCACCGCCGCCGTAGAAGCCATAGAAAACGTCCGCGAAGAAGCGCGGTTGCGGCGTATGGAAGTGCAAATCGGAGAACTCCGAGCCGACATGGAAAAAGGCTTCGGAGAAATCCGAGCCGAAATGGAAAAAAACTCCGGAGAACTCCGAGCCGAGATGCAAAAAGGCCTCGGAGAAGTCCGAGCCGACATCACCCTGCTAAAATGGATGTGCGGAGGGATATTGGGTCTTATGGCGATGGCTTTCATCCGAATCATGTTCGGGTGAAGCCTCAACAAGATTTCCCCGCTCGCAAGAGCTCTTGGCGTTCAGGGGGGTCGGCGGGCTTTCTCGCGGGCTTGCGCTACGCGCTGCGCCCGCTTCGTTTCGCCACGCCCGCCGACTATAGCGGGCTTCGCCCGCTTGGTTTTTTTTGGGGGGCTAGCCCCCCAAACCCCCCTTAACGGGAGCGCGTCAAAACGCCGAGCCTAACTACCGCACAGGCACAGCCTTCCAAAAATACCGCGTGAAACCCCGCTTCTCATCAACATCCTTCACCCGAAAAACCATCCGAACCAACATCCCCGTCTCAACCTCCCCCGGCGAAACATCCGTCATGTCCATCATAATCCGTCCGCCCTCGTCAAAAACCATCATCCCATAGTGATTCGGCGGATTGACCCCAAACGACAAATAATCCCCCGACCACGACAAAATCTTCGCCCTCCGCTCCGCGAACTTATAAGGCTCCTGCGTATCCACAGCAGGATCATTCGGATTGACCGATATCCGCGTGCGAGGAAACTGTATCGTCCCCGTCTTGGAACATTTGCCGCCCACCAAACCCAAAATCGCCTCCCTGTTCCGATATAAAGTGGTCAAAGCCGTCTTGCGATCCTGCTCGGCGCGCATCCCCTTCTCCCACTCAATGAGACCATTGAAGACCAAGAACTTCATATAGTTCTCCTCCTCCTGCCGCTCCGACAAATGCCCCGATACGCCCCGCCGATGCGAAACTTTCGCCTTTATGTCCTTTGTCGCCTCAAAAAGAAGCGCATCACAGCCAGACGCGAACTGCGCCAACAGAATCTTCTCGCCCGGCTTCGCCTCCTCCAACGCATGCGCCAGCATCAGAAACGGATGCGCCGCGCCTGTCGCGCCGACCTCCTCCGCCAAAGAATCCCGAACCGCGTCAGGAGAAACGCCGCAGCTTTTCGCCAGCCCCCCGACAATCCTCGGAAACGGACAAGGCAGAATAAAATGCTTCACGTCCGAAGGCTTCGCGCCCGTTTTCTTGAAAAGCGCGCCGACTGTCTGCGGGACAAGTTTGGCGAAACCCTCATCGCGTATCCATCGCTCCTCCCAGTGATAATCAAACTCTTCTGACGCGCCGCGAAAGTGATCGGCGAAATCCACGGTGAGCGTGTGGGATCCGAGAAATTTGGCGATTCCCTCGCCCTGCCCGACCAAGAACGCCGCGGCGCCGTCGCCGTAATCCAGCTCTTGCGCGCTGGCGGCGCGGGCGCGTCTTTTGTCAGACGCCACGACAAGCGCGCTGCCCTCGCCCGCCCTCGCTGAGACGAAGGCTTGGATGAGCGCGCTCGTTCCGGCGCGCATGGAGGCGCTGGCGTCCCAAGAGCGCATATCCTCTTTGAGCGTCAGCGCGGCGGCGACAATCGCGCTATTTTGTCTGTCGGCGAAGGGCATGGTCGTGGAGGCGAAGGCGAGCGAATCCACGTGCTCGCGATTGTCGTCGGGTCCGAGGAGATCGCGGCATGCTTCCACGGCCATGGTGAGGCTGTCTTCGTCCCAGTTCGCCATGCTTCGGAAGCCCTTGGCTTTGGCGATAAGCGCCGGCGCGAGCCATGCGTTTGCCATGGCCGCCGCCTGTCGTTTCAGACGCAGACGCGGAATATAGGCTCCGAAGGCGGAGATTCCCGTTTCTTTTGCCATTTTGCCCTCCCCTTCTGTCGCTCTGTCGTTAGAAGCCTTCGGCGAAGCGTTTGAAGAAGGCTTCCACAGACCATGATCGCGCGCGCTTCAGACAGGCTTCGCCATTGTCTTTCTCAAAGATATACATTGTCGCGCGTCCATCTTCTAGGGTGAGTCGGCAGAAACCGTTGTCGGCGTCTGTCCAATCGGGGCATGTTTGGAGGGCGATGCTGGGGGTATATTTTTGGAAGGCTTTGTATGGGACGAGGCAGTCTTCCTCTGCCTGGGCGTGCGAGGCGAGGGCGATTGTTGTCGCGGCGCAGAGGGCGTAGGCGAGGGTTCGGGGCATGGGGTTGCTTTATTTGCGAGTGAGAATGATTTGCATATAGTTAGGAGGGAATATGTTTTTGGTCAAGGGGGGGTGTGGGGGGCGAAGCCCCCCGCGAAGAAGGGGGGATCGGGGGGAATCCCCCCGAATAGTCGGCGGGCGTGGCGCAACGAAGCGGGCGAAGCCGTAGGCAAGCCCGCGAGAAGCCCGCCGACCCCCTGCTCGCAAGAGCTCAAGCGAGCAGAGAGGAACAGCGAAAATTCATTCCTCATTGTCGGCTGCTCTGCGTCCCCGAAGCAGATGAACGAAATAATTAAACAACCCCGCGCCGAGAACAACAAATAACGTGGAAAAACTCCCAAATACGCCCGCCGCAATATATTGCCTCTCAAAAATCAACAACACAGTGATCCCGAAAGCTAGCAAAACCAAAATAAACGCCATGATCTGCGCTTTGCTCTGCATGCCCCGACGATGCCTCTGCTCCGCCTCCCAACTCGCGACAATCTTTTCAGGCAAGCCGGGCATGACGTCCCCATACTGCTTTAGAATTTGAGGAGGCGGAATGGGGCCCGAAAAATGAGCGCTCTGACGAACAACCGCAGGAACGCCATCTTCCTTGCGAGAAGATGGCGCGATATTCTCGCCCGAAGGATCTTTATTTTTATCCTCGGTCAATTCTCTCAAGAACCTTATGCATATCGCGTCCGATGGCTGCCATGTCCGATGTTAAAGCGTCCGCGTCAGCGTGATCTCTGCCAAAGCGCCCAAAACTCCCACCTCCAAGATCAAAAAGCACCAAAGGATGAGCATCAAACTCTTTCAAGAATCGGATTAAGAGGCTTGCTTTCCGCTTATCCTTAAGGGTCGCTCCGCGATTCTTCATGTCTCGCTCCTCTTTTGCGCCAGAGGCGATGGTAGGGTCTTGATGACAATAGATGTTCTAGGCTTTTCGCGCAATCCTAAAGAGTTCTTGCTGAGAAAAGGTGCTATAATCTTGGCTAGGCTAGGGTTAATGGAAGAGGGCGATGATGAATAAGCGGGCGGCGCTCTTTATGGGTCTCTTCGCGTTGGCGTTTTTTCATGCCGCGCCTCCTGCTTCAGCCGACTCCTGCGAGGCGGCAGCTGTTCGCAAGGACTATAAAACCGCCTATCGTTTATGCCTGCCTCTTGCCGAGAAGGGCGAGGCATCGGCGCAGGGCTTTCTCGGCTGGATGTATGCCAATGGCTGGGGCGTTGGGAAGGATTATCGGAAAGCTCTGCTCTGGTATTACAAAGCTGCGGATCAGGGCAACGCATCGGCGCAAGTTCTTCTCGGCAGAATGTATTACGAAGGCAAAGGCGTTCCGAAGGATTATCAAAGAGCCGCGCGCTTGTACCGCAAGGCTGCCGATCAGGGCGACGCATGGGCGCAGGGTGTTCTCGGCTTGATGTATCATCTAGGATGGGGCGTTCCGAAGGATTATGTGAAGGCTTACAAGTGGTGCAATTTGGCATCGGCGCGAGGGCATGAATCCGCCCTCGTATGTCTTAACTTACTGGAACAGTCCATGACGCAGGAACAGATTGCCGAAGGTCAGAGATTGTCGCGGAACTGGCAACCTAACGCAAATTCTGACAAATAAGGGGGGTGCGGGGGGTGCGACACCCCCCGCGAAAAAACAAGGCGGGCGAAGCCCGCCACTCATGCAAGCGGCAGGGGGGGTCGGCGGGCTTTCTCGCAAGCTCGTCTCGCTATGCTCGCCTCGCTTGCTTCGTTGCGCCACGCCCGCCGACTATAGCGGGCTTACGCCCGCTTGGTTTTTCTTGGGGGGCTAGCCCCCCAAACCCCCCTTCACCTCTAGCTTCTATGCATTAGTTCCCCTGCGGCAAAAACAAACTCCACTCCATGCAAAAGATGCCCGCGGCGGCTCGCCGCCCGCCTTGACATCAAACGCAACCCCCATGAATAATAACCCCACTCAATCAAACCCCTATAAGAAAAGGAAACATCATGGGAACCACAGGACGATGCTATTGCGGCGAACTCCAATACAAAGCAGGAGACCCCGCAATGAAAGGACAATGCCACTGTCGCGAATGCCAATATATCTCAGGCGGATCACCCAACGTCTTGATGGGCGTCCCAGAAGACTCCTTCGCATACACAAAAGGCGAACCCAAACACTTCAAACGAGCCGACCTTGAAAACGGCAGCACCCGCGAATTCTGCGGAACATGCGGAACCCATATCGTCTCGCGTGTGCCAAATATGCCGCTCGTCTTCATCAAAGTCGGAACGCTGGACGATCCCAGCATCTTCGGAATGCCGGATATGGCAATCTTCACGCTAGACAAACAGACCTTCCATACAATCCCCGAAGGCGTGGCAAGTTATGAGCGTCTGCCCGGATGAAACCGCTCTCGCGCCGGTGTAGCTCAGTCGGTAGAGCATCTGATTTGTAATCAGGGGGTCGGGGGTTCAAATCCCACAATCCCCGACAGCAAACTATGCGGTTTCTTCTTGCGAAAGTTTTAAAAATCTCTACGGTCGGCAGAGATGGGAACGAATCATAAACTTATTCTCGGCAGCTGTACCAGCATGGCGGAACTTTCTAGCGGAAGCGTCCATCTGATGGTGACCTCGCCCCCCTACTTCAACGCGCCCTTTGACTATAAGGGCTTGTTCAAGAGCTACGAGCAATATCTCAACATATTGCGGCATTTCGCCCAAGAAACGCACCGCGTCCTGCAGAGCGGCAGGATCGTCGTGCTGAACATAGATGACATGCTGATTGATGGCGAGAAATTTCCGATCGTCGCGGACGCGACAAAAATCTTTCAAGAGGCAGGCTTCCGATACAGGGATAGAATCATTTGGAAAAAACCCGACGGCTATCTGAGAATCAGCCGTCGTAGCGGAGTCGTTTTGCAGAACCCTTATCCTATGTATTTTTATCCCGACAACCTGCTTGAAAGCATCATCATCTTCCAGAAGGGGAAATTCAATTACCGCTCTATTCCTCAATCTGTGAGAGAAGCGTCCAAAGTGGATACGAAAGAGTTTCAAGAAAAGAAGTGGTATATGACGCTTTGGGAAATGAACAATGTCATGCCCGGCTCGCCTCTTGAGAAGGACATCGCCGCTTTCCCTGAAGAACTGCCCTATCGGGCAATCAAACTCTTCTCCTATAAGGGCGAAACCGTGCTGGATCCCTTCGCGGGCAGCGGCACGACCATGAAAAAGGCGCGCGAGCTGGAAAGAAACAGCGTCGGCTTTGAAATAAAAAAATCTCTCCTGCCCATCATTAAGGAAAAATTGGGCTTCCACGGCGGACAAGGCAATTTGTTCAGCAACAGAAACGATCAATTTGAGATTATCACGAGGCAGACAGACAATTATGAATATCTCCGCGCAAATCAAAGGGCTTAGCTATAAGCCGCTTCTTTGCGCGGAGCGGAGGGATTATGCGTTCAAGGATTTGGAAGAGGCTCTCAAGAACTCAGTCTTTAATCTGAATGCGGGCAAAGATCATAAAATCGCCGTAAGCCGCTGGGTGTCTCCAAAACGCACCCGCTCATATCCCTATGCGAGGGTGTATGACACTCTTTCCTTTTCCGGAAGGAGAATCACGATCATTCCGATCGTTAAAGACGAAGGCAAAAGGGGAGACAGAGATTTTTTGCAATGGGACACAATTTCACTGATGAGCTTAATCGGCATATATGCGATCATTGGCTATTACACTAGCGCGGAGCGAAACGCGCGCCATCCGGACAAAATCACAAATCAGCAATTTGACGCGCGATACCTAAAGAAGAGAATCAGGGAGATATTGTCATATCAATCTGATGCGCTGCATTGGAATTTGTCTGAAATTGACAGGGTCGGCTCTTATGTTCAGAGAGCGTTGGAAAATTATGAAACCATTTCAAAGAAGACCGGGGTTGAGATGCATTCTCACAAAACTTTTGAGAGAAGGATCACGAAATTGCGCAAGGGTGCGGAGGAATTCAGGAATCTATCTCGTCAATTGGCAAAAGATGCCCAAATGCGAGAAATTGTTACGGTTCAGCCTAAAGAACGTCTTGCGGGAACTAAGGCAAGCGTAACCATCAAGAACTATCTTGGCGGCCTTTATTATTTCACAGCAGATGAAGTGGAACTGAAAGGAACCGATATTCATTTGATAGAGGCAAAGCACGCGAGAAACGCATTACCGTCAATTGATGATATCAAAGACGCCCTTATCAAGATGCTTCTGTACACAAACCTGCAGGATGTGGAAGCGGATGGGAAAAAATTAAACGCCAAAGCGGTTTTGAAGTTGACCGTCGGAAAGCCTTTGGCGCGTTTGAGCGTCATTCAGGAAAAGACATTGACTCTTCTTAAAGAAGAAGCGCAGAAAAACAACTTTCAGATTAGAATGCGTCAAATTGGTTGATATCTGCCCCGAAGCCATTCCTGCCTTTGACCGCCCCTCGCAATAGAGTATAGGTTGTTCAAAGAAGAGAACCGCTCTCGCGCCGGTGTAGCTCAGTCGGTAGAGCATCTGATTTGTAATCAGGGGGTCGGGGGTTCAAATCCCTCCGCCGGCACCGGAAATCAAAAACAGGCGGAACATCAGGGGGAGAACCATGACAAACTCGCCAACATTCTTGCTGGTGCATGGCGCATGGCACGGCGCATGGTGCTGGCAGCGTCTGACGCCAGAACTCAAAAAACTCGGCCTGCAATGGCAGGCGCCAGACCTGCCCGGACTCGGACAATCACAAAAACGCTGGGGCTGGCGAATCAGCATGGCAGAATATGGGCGCGCGGTCGCCGATTTCGCCAAAAACATAAAGGGCGATGTCGTGCCTGTCGGACATTCCATGGGAGGGCTTGTGATTTCGTCCGCGGCGGAGCGATCGCCGCATCGCTTTCGGGCGCTGATCTATTTGGCGGCGTTTCTCCCTCAAAATGGCGACAGCCTGATGAGCCTCATCCCTGCCGACGAGCCTGCCGATTTCCTGAAGATTCATCACCTTCGCGGAGAGTTCACAATCCAAGACGAGGCTCTTGTCCCCGGCTTCTACGAAGACTGCTCCGCCGAGGATATCGCTCTCGCCAAGCGGCATTTGCGTCCGCAAGCGATGCCGCCTTTTCGGGAGGCAGTGTCTTTGAGCGAGGAGCGTTTTGGTCGGCTGAAGCGCTATTACATCGCTTGCAAGGAAGACAAGGCGATCCGTTATTCCAATCAGATTCGGATGGTTGAGCGCGCCGGCTGTGAGAGGCGTTATGATTTGCCTTCGGCGCATTCGCCGTTTTTCTCGCATCCGAAGCTGTTGGCGGAGTGTCTAAAGGAGATAGAGACTCTTATCGGCTAGAGCCGATTATCGGCTAGCGGGCGCAATAAACCCCGACTGTCCGAGGAGTATAAAGCCCATTGGTCAAAACCGCCAAAAGGATGTCCAACACGCTTTGATGGAATTCTACCGCCGCGACTTTATTTTTGCCGCCGCACACTTGCGCGGCATCAATGTGCTGTGTCTGTCCGATCCCCTGAAGAAAGAAAGTTTGCCCGCTTTCATAATTAGCGAAATCCGCGATTTTCTTTTCCTGCAGGACGTAGCGCTGTGTCGTGCATGAGGCAAGAAGAAGAATGCATGCGAACGGAAGGATCATTTTGCCGAGTCGTGTCATTTTCATCTCCCTGCGCAATAAACTCGGGCTGTCCAGGGCGTGATAATACCCACTGTCAGAACGCTAATAACAATATCCCATCCCGTCCGCTGCGACTCCACGCGCTGGACTTTGCTCACTCCTTTGCATATCTCTGCGGCGTTGATATGTTTTGTTTGTCCAATGCCTGACAGGAAGAAGAATTGCGATTCCTCAAAGGCAGGCGTTCCAGAGGCATATTGCGAGACGGTGATTCCCGCTTGCTGTTTCGCGCAGGCGGTCAGGAAGATTCCCGCGAGCGCGATGATGAAGAATCTTTTTGTTCTCTCAGTCATGGTTTTGCTTTTAGGTTGGGCGAAGAGTTTTGTCAAGATTTAAAAAAGGGGGGTGTGGGGGGCATTATGCCCCCCACGAAAAACAAGGCGGGCGCAAGCCCGCCTATCAGCTCTTCTAGCAGGGGGGTCGGCGGGCTTCTCGCAAGCTCGTCTCGCTATGCTCGCCTCGCTTGCTTCGTTGCGCCACGCCCGCCGACCTGTAGCGGGCTACGCCCGCTTGGTTTTCTTGGGGGGCTAAGCCCCCCAAACCCCCCTTAACGGGAGACTCACCAACTCTCCTTAAACGGACGAACATCCAACTCAAACGTCCAAACGCTCCGATGCTGATTATGCATCATCCAAAAAGCCTCCGCAATATGATCAGGCTTCAACGACCCATCCTCGCCCAACCCCTCCAAATACTCGGCAAAATGCTCGCGAACCCTAGACCCGTCAATCGCCCCATCCACAACAACATGACCAACATGAACGCCCCGCGGCCCATATTCCTTCGCCAAAGCCTGCGCCAAAGTCCTGAGCGCCGCCTTCGCCGATCCAAAATGCGCGAACATCGCGCGACCCCGCATGGAAGCCGAAGCCCCAGTGAAAAATAAACTCCCCCCGCCATCCTCCAAAAAGGGAAGCGCCGCCTTCGCCGTGATGAATCCGCCGAAACAACAAACGCGCCAAAAATCCTCAAACATCTCCTGCGTCAAATCAGCGAAAGGAAGAGGCATATTGTTCCCAACATTGTAAAGAACCGCGCCAATGCCGCCCTTCCCGCTCGCCATCTCAAAAAGAGACCTTACCGACCCCGCATCAGTGGTATCGGCGGCATGAAAATGCGCCTTCCCCCCTGACGCGCCGATCTCCTCGGCGATTTTGGCGATCCTCTCCTCCGTCCGACCCGAAATGACGACCTCCATGCCGCCCGAAGCGAAGCGCCTCGCCAGCGCCGCGCCCAAACCGTCAGACGCGCCAACGCCCAAAACAATCGCGATCGGCTTCTTCATCATTCCGCCGCCGTTTTTGTCGGATCCTCCAACGGCACATGCGAGGCTTTCAGAAACTCATCGCGCGCTTTCTCTTCTTCGGGAGTGAGTTTCTGCTCGGCAATCTGACGACCAAGCGCCTCAAAAGTCGGAATCTCACCGTCAGAAAGCGGACGCATCTTATCCTTCCGCTCCATCGCGGCGTCCAGATAAGGGGCGAGTTCCTTTATCTTCTTCTCTTGGCGCTCCTCCTCGCCTTCATGGAACTCCGGCATGACCTCTTCGGCGAAAAGTTCCAGCGCATCGCAAATATGCTGATGCTTGTTGCGTCCGCCCTGCTGAATGAAGGCGACCTGATCCACGCCGGAACCCGAGAATTTGCGCAGATGCTGGCGGAGATCATCGGGCGTGCCGATTCCGGCGTCTTCGCCCATGTCGCCTTCTTGGCGCGTCTTCTCATAATTCGCCCAGATGTCGGTGCGCCCCGGCTTATGCTCGCCGAAAATATAATGATGCCCGAGCGCGTAGCCGAAGAAGCGGAAGCCGTCCAAGCCGCGGCGGACGGCTTCCCGCGCGTCCGCGTGGATGGAGAAGCCGCTCACCATGCAGATGTTCGGATTGATCGCATGGCCAATCGGCACGCATTCCTCTTTGAGAATGCGGTAATAATCGCCGACCCACTGCCGCGCATCCTTCGGATCAATGAAGGCGAAGGTCAGCGCGCCAATGCCGAGTTTGGCGGCGAGTTTGATCGTCTCGCGGTTGGAGCAGGCGACCCAGATCGGCGGATGCGGCTTCTGCACCGACTTCGGAACGATGTTGCGGCACGGCATGGAGAAATATTTCCCGTCAAAGCCCGGATAAGGATCCATCGCGAGCATATTGGCGGCTTGCTCCACAGTCTCGTGCCATTGATCGCGCTTCTCTTCCACCGGGACGCCGTATCCGCCCAGTTCCAAGATGGCGGAAGATTCGCCTGTCCCCCACTCCACGCGGCCCTTGGAGACCAAATCCAATGTGGCGATGCGCTCGGCGACTCGCGCCGGATGGTTGTAGCCCGGCGGCATCAGGACGATCCCATGCCCCAAACGAATCCGCTCTGTCCTCTGCGAGCAGGCGGCGAGGAAAACTTCGGGCGCGGAGGAATGCGAATACTCCTCCAAAAAGTGATGCTCCACTTCCCACGCGTAATCAATGCCGAGTTTGTCGGCGAGTTCCACCTGATCCAGCGCGTCCTGAAACAGTTGCAGCTCCTCGCCCTCTTTCCAAGGGCGCGGAAGCTGATGCTCATAAAAGATTCCGAATTTCATTGTCTATCCTCCTGTCATTAAAGGGATTAGGCGGCGCGAGGGGTTTCGTCTTCCAGCGCGTCAAACTGCTTGAGGAGCGCCGCCGGCATTCTTTCTTGAAACGAGGCGCGGGCGCGCTCGCGCAACAGATCAAACTGCGTCTCGCCATGCCACAGAACCATATCCCGCCAAACGGGATCTATGACGCTCTTGCCGTCAAGAGAGCCGCCGGACACTGTCCGAAACGTCAAATGCCGCATTTCCGACATGGCGATTCTGAGATAGCCGATATGAACCATCTCATCTTGACGAATGCGATCCACGAGAACAGCCGCGCGTTCTTTCTCCGCGTTCTTGCCGCGAAAAGATTCGGGCGCGCGCAAGATATTCACGCAGAAATCAAAGAAAGCGATCGCGCGGACTTCAATCATCAGCACGTCCATCAGCAGCGTCAAGAGAGCGTCATATTGCGGGGGCAGATCGGGAAAGAACGCCGCCTCTTTCGGACGCCCGATGCTCTGTGGGACTTCGGGGCGGGGATAGGCGTCTTCGCCGAAGATCATGTCGCGGACGGCGAACCACATGGCGTCATGGGCGCCGATTTCGGGACGGGCGGGATCGCCGCCTTCATCCATGCCATGCGCCGCGAGAAGACCCTTCTCCAAATGTCCAACGCACATGGCGGAAATATCCTCATGGAAGATCTTCTGCATCTTCGGCGCGGGATATTCCACGAGCGCCTGCCCTCGCGCCTCAATGACGCCGGTGATCGTCAGCGAGTTCCAAAAACTCTGCCCGAACCCGTTCCCAAGAAGGAAGAGCTGCTGATGCTGATTGGGATAGGTTCCTCGCGCGAGAAGCGCTTTGGAAGCGTCCAAAAGCGTTCCGCCTCGCGCCTTCAGCGCCTCCTCCCATGCTTGAAGCGCCGGCGCGCGGCGCAGCGTGCGCGGCGAAATATAGCGCCCCGCCTCGTCAAAGCCGCCATGCAGACGATAGCCGCCTTCCTGATGCGGACGGGCGTAATCATGCTCCGCCATCAATTCGTCATTGCTGTGGATGAGTTTCGGCATCGGGGTCAGTTCCTGAAAGAAGGGTCTATTTTGTCCAATTTCCGCATCAGGGCGGGCCATGCCATCTGTCCGAAGCCTCTGCTCTCGCGGAAGTTCGCTTGGCTGGCGGTTTTTTCGGCGACCCCCTGATTCGGCATATTGACGCGCTCGCGCCCCGCCGACAGCCCTCTGACTTGCATCGTGCAGGCGCGCTCCATGAAGAAGAGACGCAGAAAGGCGTCAGCGCAATCGGCGCCTGTCGTCAGCAGTCCGTGGTTGCGGAGGATCATGCAATGATTGTCGCCGAGGTCTTTGACGAGACGCTCGCGCTCGCCATGTTCCAGCGCGATGCCCTCATAATCGTGATAGGCGAGATCGCCGAGGATAATCATCGCCGTCTGCGACAGAGGCAGCAGCCCTTCGGCTTGCGCCGAGACCGCGACTCCGTCATTGGAATGGGTATGAATGACGCAATGCGCCTCCGTGTCGTGCATATGGACGGCGCTGTGGATCGTGAAGCCGGCAGGATTGACGTCATAATCGGATTCGGAGATTTTGTTCCCCTCCACATCTATTTTGATGAGATTGGAGGCGGTGATTTCGTCAAAGCCCATGCCATAGGGATTGATGAGGAATCGCCCATCCTCGTCCGGCACGCGCGCCGAAATATGGGTGTAGATGAGGTCGTCCCATCCATAATGGGCGACAAGGCGATAGGTTGCCGCGAGTTCCACGCGCGCTTCCTGTTCGGCGTCTCTCATACTTTCCTGCTCTCCTGCTCTCCTGCTCTCCCGCTTGGAGTTGGGCGGAATTCTGATGAAATCTTCGGCGAAAGGCAAGCGTTAAAACTATCGCTTTCAGAGATTGACGGCGGAGATGTCCGGCCAGCGCTCTGCCCATGGTCGCGCCTGCTCCAGCTCATAAGCGAGTTCTAGGAGGGTCTTCTCGCGCCCTCGCCGCGCGGCGAATTGGCTTCCGATCGGGAGGCCGTCAGGACTCATAAAGAGGGGAAGCGAGATCGCCGGCGTTCCGGCGGCGTTATGCTGCGGCGTGTAGGAGACATAATCCAGCACGCGATCATAGACGGTCTCAAAGTCCAATGTCGGCGCCTGCTCGCCGAGTTTTCGCGGAGGCAGTCGGAGGACGGGAGTCAGCTCTGCGTCAAAGCGCTGAAAATAGTCGTCATAGAGGCGGGTGAATTTGTCCAAATAGTCCAGCGCGCGCTTGACGATTCCGGGCTTCGCCTCCTCGCGCTTCCGATGCCATTCCGCCAAGCCGAGCGTCCATGGTTCCAGCGCGCCTTCCGCCGAGAGCAGCCGTCCCTGCGCCAAGCCGATGATCCATGCATTGTCGGCGAGTTCCAGAGGGGTTGTCGTCCAGATCGCCATGAAGTGTTCCAGAAATTCCTCTCCATTGTAGCGCGGACGCGCCTCGGTGACTTCATGCCCCAATCGGGCGCAGAGTTGGGCGGTTTTCTCAATCGCGGCTTTGACGTCCGGATGGGGTTCCGTTCCGACATAGGTCTTGGTGTGGAGGGCGATTTTGAGCCGCGCGCGCGATGGTCTTTCCACCATGCCGACAGGCGGCAGATGCGCGCGGAATCCCTTCCGCTCGCCAATGTCTAGGAGGCGCGCCGTGTCGCGCACCGATCGGCTGACGCCGAGACGGACGACAATGTCGCCTAGAAACTCTTCGCCCTCGGCGACATGGAGGCGTCCGCGGCTCGGTTTTAAGCCGACAAGCCCGCAAATGGACGCCGGAATCCGTATAGAGCCGCCGCCGTCCGAAGCGTGGGCGATCGGCGTCATGCCGGACGCGACCGCCGCCGCCGCGCCCCCCGACGATCCGCCTGTATGATATTCGGGGTTCCATGGATTCCGCGCCGCGCCGAGAAGCACCGATTCTGTCGTGCTGGTCAGACCGAATTCCGGCGTGTTCGTCTTGCCGAGAATGACGAGACCCGCCTCTTTCGCGCGCATGACGCTCCCGACATCAAATTCGGCGATATTGCCAAAGCCAAAAAGACGAGACCCCATCGTCAGAGGCTCGCCTTCAAGTTCCGCCAAATCCTTGATCAGATAGGGAACGCCATGGAACGCGCCTTCGGGAAGGCTGCCCGATCGCGCGAGTTCGCGGGCTTTGTCGTAGATTTTATGAATGACAGCGTTAAGCGCCGGGTTCAGCGCTTCTATTCGTCTGATCGCGGCTTCCAGCAGTTCCACAGGATCAATCTCGCCTGCTCGGACGCGTCTCGCCTGCTCGGTCGCGTCCATTTTGACGAAAGGATCGCTCAACGCGAAGGCGGCGCTTCTGCCGAGCATCGGAAGAAATGAGACGCCGGCGACGGTCGCGGCGGCGTTTTTAAGAAATCTGCGGCGGCGCATGACGCTCTCTCCCTCTCCGTGAAAGATTTACAGACCCTCTTGTATCTCGCGCTTAGGTCTGTCGTCAAGCGAGGGGACTATTCCACAGTCACGGATTTGGCGAGATTGCGGGGGCGATCGGGATTATGTTTTAGAGCCACCGCGCAATGATAGGCGAGCATCTGCGCCGCGAGCGCGTGAAGAATCGGCGCGCCAATCTCCCCCGCCGCGGGAAGGGCGACAGAGGCGCGCGTCAAATCTTTTGACGCCGCCGCGCCTTCCGCGTCCGTCAAGAGGCATAAATATCCGCCCCGCGCCGCGATCTCCTCCATATTGGAAAGCATTTTCGGAAAGAGCCGATCATAAGGCGCGACGACCACGACAGGCGTCTTCTCTTGTATCAGAGCGATAGGCCCATGCTTCATCTCGCCGGCCGGCGCGCCGTCTGACGGAATATAAGCGATCTCCTTGCATTTGAGCGCCCCTTCCAGCGCGACCGCGTAGCCGGCGCCGCGTCCCAAATAAAGAACATAATCGGAAGGGGCGAGATAATCTTTCGCCATCGCGCGAAGAGCCTCGCTGAGAGCGAGCGCCTCTTGGAGTTTGCGCGGGAGGGACGACAAATCCTCGCGCGCCTCCTTCGCTTCGGCAGGCTTGGCGACAGAAAGCGCCAGACGCGCCAAAAGGATCATTTGGCATATCAGGGTTTTCGTGGAGGCGACTCCGATCTCCGGCCCCGCGCCGATGCTCAAAGTCCAGTCGGCGAGACGCGCCATCGTGGATTCCACGACATTCACGAGCGCCAAAGTCGGGACGCCCTCCCTCTCGCAATGGCGGAGCGCCGAGAGCGTGTCGGCAGTCTCGCCGGACTGCGAGACGAAGACGGCAAGATCGCGCTTGGAGAGCGCCGCGCCTCTATGCCGAAACTCGGACGCGATCTCAGCCCGCGCCGAAACGCCCGCCAGTTTCTCCATCCAGCAGCTCGCCGCCAAGCCGGCGTAAAAGGCTGATCCGCAGCCGAGAAAGAAAATCTGCCGCGCGTCCCGCATCCGCGCCGCCGAAAAGCCGTCCTCCTCGCCGATCGGAACGGCGAGCGCGCGGGCGGCGGCTTCCGGGGTTTCATAAATCTCTTTTTCCATGAAGAAGCGGCGTCCGCCTTTTGACGCTTCCTCCGATTGAAGCGCCATCTTCTTTGGGACGCGCTTGACCGCGCGCCCTTCAGCGTTGAGGATTGAAAAACCCTCGCGCGTCAGCCGCGCGCGCTCGCCATCTTCCAAATGGATGAGGCTCTCCGCTTCGGCGGCGAGCGCGAGGGCGTCCGAGGCGACATAGACCCCCGCCCCGCCCCGCCCAATGACGAGAGGCGATCGCCGCGCCGCCGCGAAAAGCGAGTTCGGCGCGGAGCATGTCAGAGCCGCGATGGCGAACGCCCCCTCCAACGATTCCAGCGTTTTGGCGAAAGCGTCTTCCGCCGCGAGACCGTCCGCCAGAAAGGCGTGGAAGAGATGCGCGATGACTTCGCTGTCGGTTTGGCTCGTGAAGATCGCGCCCTTTTCGCGGAGCGCGTTTTTCAGCGCGCCGCCATTCTCAATGATGCCGTTATGGACGATCGCGGTTTCGCCGACAATATGGGGATGGGCGTTTTTCTCGCTTGGCGCGCCGTGCGTCGCCCAGCGCGTATGTCCGATGCCGATCGCGCCGCGCGGAGGGTTTCGCCGCAGCAATTCTCGGAGCGCCGAGAGATCGCCTTTGGCGCGGCGGCGCTCTATCGTCCCTTCTGACAGAAGGGCGACACCCGCCGAATCGTAGCCGCGATATTCCAGACGCGACAAGCCCTTCATCAGGAAGGGGATCGCGTCTCCATCCGCGATCGCGCCGACAATGCCGCACATCAGCCCCCATGCCCCCGATCAATTAAGCCGAGCCGCGGCGCTTGCGCCATTTCGCCGCCCAGCCTGTTTTGACGATCTGTTTGGCGCGGGCGAGGGCGAGAGAATCGGGGGCGACATCCTCTTCTATGACGCTGCCGGAGCCGACATAAGCGCCCGCCCCTATGCGGACAGGCGCGATCAGAGCGCTGTTGGAGCCGACAAAGGCGCTGTCGCCGATTTTGGTCTTATGTTTCTCCGCGCCGTCATAGTTGCATGTGATGACGCCTGCGCCGATATTCGCTTCCGCGCCGATTTCGGCGTCTCCGATATAGGCGAGGTGGCTCGCTTTGACGCCTTTGGCGAGCGCGCTGTTTTTGACTTCCACGAAATTGCCGATGCGCGCCTCTTTGCCGATGGACGCGCCCGGACGAATCCGCGCGAAGGGGCCGATTTCCGCGCCTTCGGCGATTTCCGCGCCTTCAATATGGGAGAAGGCGTGGATGGTCGCGCCCTGCCCTGCCCGGACTCCTCGCCCGAAGACGACATAGGGCGCGACCGAGACGCCTTTTTCCAGGCGGGTGTCAAAGGAGAAATGGACGGTGTCGGGGGCTGTGAGGCGGACGCCGTTTCGCATCATTTTTTGGCGGAGGCGGTTTTGATAGACGGCTTCCAGCTGGGCGAGTTCGGCGAGGTTGTTCGCGCCGAGAGATTCGGATTTTTCGCATTCCACGCGGCGGCATGAGAAGCCTCGCGCGGCGGCGAGGGCGACAAGATCGGTGAGGTATCGTTCTTTTTGGGGGTTGTCGCTGGTGATTTTAGGGAGGAGCGGGGTTAATTTTTCGGCGTGGATAGCGAGGAAGCCTGCGTTTTTCCATCCTGTGTCGCGGAGATGCGATGGGATGGGGCTGCCGTCATCTTCGGCGATGGCGATGGTTTCGCCCTTCGCGTTTTCTAGGAGTTTTCCGTAGCCTGGGGCGTGGGGTTCGTGGAAGGCGCAGATGGCGCAGTCGGCGTTTTCGTTGAGGGTTTGTAGCATTTTGGCGATTGTGGATTGTTGGATCAGGGGGGTGTCGCCATAGAGGATGAGGATATGTCCTTTGTTTTGGGGGGTTGGGGTTGATTGGAGCGCGATTTGGACGGCGTGGGCTGTTCCTTTTGGGTTTGTTTGGGTTGCGATGGCGATATGGGGGATGACGCGTTTGGCTTCGGCTGTGATGGTTTTTTGGTTGGGTGGGGAGACGAGGATATATTTGGCGTTGGGGGTGTGTTTGGCGGCGTTGAGGGTGTGGGCGAGCATGGATTGTCCTGCGATGGGGTTGAGGACTTTGGGGGTTTGGGTTCCCATGCGTTTGCCTTGTCCTGCGGCGAGGATGATGATGGTGATGTGTGTCATGATTTGAGATTAGGCGAGGGATTAGGATAGGGCAAAGGGGTGGGGGTCAATTTTTTTATCTCTATGTTGCAATTGGGGGCTCCCGTGAAGGGGGGTCAAGGGGGGCTTGCCCCCCTTGAGAAAAGGGGGGGTCGGGGGGAATCCCCCCGAAAACGCGTGGGTGGGTGGGAAAAGAGCATTTGCGAAGCGAGAGTAGCGAGCGAGCAAATGCGACCCACCCACGCGCCCCCTGCTCGCAAGAGCTCTTCAAGAGGCTCTTATCTGTCAAGAGGCGGTTTTTCTGTCCCCGAACTCTGCGGCGATTGCAAAGTCTGTCTGACGAGATCGTTCAAATTGGCGATGGAAACTTGCAGTTTGGCAATGGAAACCTCAAGTTTCTGAACCTGCGCGATGAGAGTCGCCACCTGCTCTTGCAGAGCGTGAATGTCTCTGTCGTGCTGAAAGACTTTAGCCAAAACAATGCCGATGGCTATCAAAGCGAGAGCCGTTCCCCCCGATCCTATCGCCTGCGTGATGGTCGCCCACATCTTTTGGTCTCCTGTGAAGGTGATTTGATTCTGACACGGACGAAGCCGCGAAGCAAGAAGGTCTTCTCGCAAGAGCTCTTCTAGCAGGGGGCGCGTGGGTGGGGTCGCATTTGCTTGCTCGTTTCACTCGCTTCGCAAATGCTTTTTCCCCACCCCACCCACGCGCTTTTCGGGGGGGATTCCCCCCCGATCCCCCTCTTTTTTTGGGGGGCTAGCCCCCCAAACCCCCCTCAACGGGAGCAAGCCACTAAAACGGGAGCAAGCCATCAAATCTCGTAATCCGAAACGCCCTCCGGAACCAACCGAAACCGCCCCTCAACATACTCCACCAACCGCCGCAAAGAATCCTCAACCCCCTCAACCCCCGTATCCAAAACCAACTCCGCCCCCTCAGGAACCTCATAATCCGCCGATACCCCCGTAAAATCCTCAATCTCACCCCCACGCGCCCGCTTATATAACCCCTTCGGATCACGAGCCTCGCACGTCTCTAAATCCGCGCTGACATGAACCTCATGAAAATTCGGAATGATCCCCCGCGCCCGAGCCCTGTCCGACCGCATCGGCGAAATGAACGACACAAGCGCCACAAACCCCGCATCCGCGAAAAGAGACGCCGCCTCAGCCACGCGCCGAATGTTCTCAGAACGATCCTCAACCGAAAATCCCAAATCCTCGCTCAACCCATGACGAATATTGTCGCCGTCCAAAACATAAACCCCATAACCCAAATCAAACAACGTCTTCTCCAACGCGAAAGCAAGCGTGGATTTCCCCGATCCCGACAAGCCCGTCAGCCACAAAACGCCGCCCCGATGACGCGCGCGAAGCTCGCGCTCGCGCGGCGAAACCTTGTGCGAAACGCGCGAGACATCACGCATCCGCGCCTCCAAAATAGGACGCTGATCCGCATAACCATCCAACGACACAACCCCGCCGCCGGCAATATCACGACCATCAAGCAAAACAAACCGCCCCATCAAACCATTCTCGCCGAAAGAATCCAGCGCCTGCAAAGACGGCGCGCGCAAAATAATGTCCGCGACCTGATTGCGCGAAACCCTCTCGCCAGAAACCTCCTCCAACGACGCCGCGTCTATGACGCGCTCCACGCTCTGCAAAACGACAGAAAACTCCGAAGTCGCCCGCTTCATCACCAAAGAAACGGAAGGCGTCAGCGGATGCCTGCCAAGCCAAAAAATCCGCGCGCGAAAGATATCGCTCAAAAAAGGCGGATCGCTCTGATGACTCGCCAGCTCGCCGCGCTCCAAGAAAAGCTGCCTGTCCAACATGACGCCAACCGCCTCGCCCGCCTCCGCCGAGAATCCGCGCCCTTCACGAGGCGGCCAGCTCTCCAAACTGGAAACGACAGCGCTCTTATTGGACGGCGAGAACAGCAGACGATCCCCCTCCTTCAGCCTCCCGCTCTCTATGCGCCCGGCGATGATGCGGCGCTCGTCAAATTTGTAGATGTCCTGAATCGGAAAGCGCAGAGGCTTCTCGCTCTGCGATGGAGCGTCAGGCAAAGAATCCAACAGCGCCGTCAGCGTCTCGCCCCGATGCCACGCCATATGAGCCGATGGCGCGGCGATATTCTCGCCCTCCCGCGCCGAGACCGGAATGACCCCCGAAACTTTGAGATTCATCTCATGGAGCGTCCGCCCGATGCTGTCTCGCAGTTCTTGAAAGCGCCGCTCCTGATAGCCGACCCGATCCATCTTATTGATGATGACGGCGATCGTCTCCAATCCCATCAGATGGAGAAGGAAGGCGTGCTGTCGGGTTTGGTCGCGCGCGCCCTCTTCGGCGTCCATGACGAGAAGCGCCGCCTTGGCCTGCGCCGCGCCGGTGATCATATTTTTCAAGAATTCCACATGGCCCGGCGCGTCTATCAGAATGTAGCGTCTGGCTTTCGTTTGGAAGCGGATTTGGGTCGTGTCAATCGTGATTCCCTGATCGCGCTCGGCTTGGAGAGCGTCTAGGACGAAAGCCCACTCAAAGGGCATTCCGCGCTTTTCAGAGGTGGCGCGGACAGATTCCGCCTTGCCTTCCGGAAGACTGTTCGTCTCAAAGAGGAGTCTTCCGATGACGGTGGATTTTCCGTGATCCACATGTCCGACAATGACGATCGGGAGCGGAGGGCGCGGCGCGCTCGGCGGGCGTTTTGTCATGGGCGCTTACAGATAGCCATCCGCGCGAAGCCGTTCAAAACCGCCTTCTTCTTCATGATCCATGGCGCGTCCGGCGCGCTCGGCGGTTTTGGTGTCTCGGAGTTCGGCGATGATCTCTTCCACTGTGGCGGCTTCGCTTTCCATCGGGAATGTGATGTCGTGATCGCCGAGCGAGCGATATCTTTTGCCGTCTCGCGCGAAATAGAGCGGGATCACCGGAATAGATTCGCGCAGCGTATATTCCCATATGTCGGTCTCGGTCCAATGCAGGATCGGATGAATTCGGAGATGCGTCCCTTTCGGGAATTCGGTCTTATACTGATCCCAGAATTCCGGCGGCTGATCGCGAAAGTCCCAGCGCCCGGCGAGACCGCGCGGACTAAAAACGCGCTCTTTGGCGCGAGTCGCTTCCTCATCGCGGCGGATGCCCGCGAAGAGCGCTTCAAAGCCGTGCTTCTGAATGGCGAGACGCAGCCCCGCCGTTTTCCGCGCCGCCGATCTGGCCGCCGGCGGCAGAGTTTCGTCCATCTCTTCCAGAGGCGGACAAGTCTCGCGCAAGAAGTTCAACCGCCACTCTTTGGCGTATTGATCGCGAAAATCATACATCTCTTGGAATTTCCTGCCTGTATCCACATGCAGCGCCGGAAAAGGCACTGTCCCGAAAAACGCCTTCCGCGCCAAATGGATCATGACGTTGGAATCCTTGCCCAGCGACCAGAGCATCGCCAGATTCTTCACTTTCGCGAAAGCCTCGCGGAAAATATAGATGCTCTGGCTTTCCAGAGCGTCCATCGGCGTCATAGGGCGCTCGCCTTGAGGCGCGCGAGCGCGGTTTTCGCTTCCGCGATGTCCTGCGGCGACATCTCGGCTATCAGCGCCTCCAAGACGCGGCTGTCGTCTTGATAGCCCCGCTCCTCGGCGAGAGTCAGATAGATATAGGCGCGAATTGCGTCTTTCTTTGTCCCGACGCCCCTCGCCGAAAGAAGCCCGACAAGATGCAAACTCTCCACATGACCCTGATCCGCGGCTTTCTTATACCAGAAGAAGGCTTGCGTCTCGTTTTTCTCCACCCCCCAGCCATGGAAATACATGCCGGCGACAGCAGCCTGCGATTCCACGTCTCCCTTTTTCGCCTCATCCAGAGCAATGTCAAAAATCTCGCCGCAAGCGGCAAGCCCCGCGAGCATCGCCGCGGCAATCAAGAATCGTCTCATTTCACGCGCCCTCCTTATTTCGCTTTCTCGCTCGCTGATTCCGCCAGAGCGTCCGAACCTTATGGGCGGCGCGGACGAATTCTATCGGGCTGAGTTCGCGGGCGATCCGATCGCGCGCGCGCAGATGGTCGCGCCAAAGCGCGCCGCCCTTCCCGTTCAGAGCGGCGAGGGCGAACCAAATATAAGCGCGGGAAGGATCGCGCGATCCGTCCAGCCCCTCGTCATAGATCGCGCCGAGCGCGTATTGCGCCTCCGCCTCGCCGCCCTCAGACGCCTTTCGCAGCCAGAAGAGCGCCTTTTTCATGTCTTTGCGAATGCCCTCGCCCTTTTTGTAGAAAAGCCCCATCTCTCTTTGGGCGAGGAGATCGCCTTGTCTGGCGGCGGCGAGCATCCATCGCGCGGCGCTGGTCTCGCTCTTCTCCAAGCCCCGCCCCTCGCGATAGAGAAGCGCCACGACACGCTGCGATTCGGGATCGCCCGCCTCGGCGGCTTGCAGATGCCAATGGGCGGCGCGCTTCGGATCTTTCCTGACGAGCGCGCCGGTCTCATACATGACGGCGAGGCGTATGGCGGAGGCGAGATCGCCCGAAGCCGCGCCTTTCTTGGCGGAAGAGATCAGAGCGCTCTGCCTCCATGCGTAAGGCGCGCAGCCTGTCAGCGTCAGGAACAGCAAAGCGGCTGGGAGGGCGGCGCGGATCGCGGAAGAGATTCTTATATTCATAAAAGGGTCTCGCCTGAGAGAAGCCTCTGACAATAGGATTCGTAGCGCCCTTCCATGATCGCCTGACGCGCGCGGCGCATCAGTTTCTGGAAATTATCCATATTATGCCATGTGAGGAGGGTTGCCGCAAGCGGCTCGCCGATTTTCAGAAGATGATGCAGATAGGCGCGGCTGTAGCCGGAAGATGCGGGACAGTCGCTTTTGGCGTCCAGCGGCGCGGCGTCTTCGGCGAAGGCGGCGTTTCGGAGATTGACGCGCGCCGCCCCCAAATAAACATGCCCATGACGCGCCTCGCGCGCCGGCAGAACGCAGTCAAACATATCCACGCCGAGTCGGACGGCTTCCAACAGATCGCTTGGCGTTCCGACTCCCATCAGATAGCGCGGGGCGTTTTCGGGGAGATGGGGGAGCGTTTCGGCGAGAGTTTGGAGCATCATTTCCTGCCCTTCGCCGACCGCCAAGCCGCCTATGGCGTATCCGTCAAAGCCCATCTCGCAAAGCGCCTCTGCCGAAGCGCGGCGGAGCGAAGGATAGACGCCGCCCTGCGCGATTCCGAAAAGCGCCTGCCCTTCCCGTCTCTGCGGGCTGTTGATGAAGGCGTCGCGCGCGCGCGCCGCCCATCGGAGAGATCGCGCCATCGCCTCTTCGGCGCGATTTTCGCGCGCCGGCCACGCCACGCATTCGTCCAACTGCATTTGGATGTCGGATCCGAGGGCGCATTGGATTTCGGCGCATTTTTCCGGAGTCAGCCGATGGAGCGTTCCGTCAATATGGGATCGGAAGGACGCGCCGTCCTCGTCTATTTTAACCATTTTGGAGAGCGACATGATCTGAAAGCCGCCGGAATCGGTGAGGATCGCGCCCTTCCAGTTCATGAATCGGCGCAAGCCTCCGAGACGCCGCACGCGCTCTATGCCCGGGCGCAGAAGAAGATGATAGGCGTTGGCGAGGAGAATCTTGACGCCGCTCGCGGCAAGCTGCTCCGGCATGATCGCCTTGACCGCGCCGACCGTCCCGACAGGCATGAAGAGCGGCGTTTGGACAATGCCATGCGGCGTTGTCATCCGCGCGGCGCGCGCCTTGCCGTCCTGCGCCTCCAGCTGGAATTCAAACGCCGCCATCGCGCAAGATGAGGCAGGCGTCGCCATAGGAGTGAAAGCGATAGGAGTTTTTGAGCGCGTGGGCGTAAGCCTCGCCCATGCGCCGCAGACCGCCGAAAGCCGCGACCAGCATGAAAAGCGTGGAGCGCGGCTGATGGAAATTCGTCAAAAGCGCATCCACGATCTTGAACCGATAGCCCGGCAGAATAAAAAGCGCCGTCTCTCCTTGAAAAGGTCTGAGCGCGCCTTGATCGTCCGCGGCGCTTTCCAAGAGGCGGAGCGCTGTCGTGCCGACAGCGAGGACGATCCCGCCCCGCGCCCGCGCCGCATTGACGCGCCGCGCCGTCTGGGCGGAAAGGACGCCCTCCTCCGCCCCCATTTTATGCGCGCGGACATTCTTCTCCCGCACAGGCGCGAAACTCGCCGCGCCGGTGTGGAGCGTCAGGAACGCCGTCTCCACGCCTTTTTTTTTGAGCGCGGACAGAAGCTGCGGCGTGATATGAAGCCCGGCGGTCGGCGCGGCGACCGCGCCTTCGGTCTTGGCGTGGAGGGTTTGGTAATCCTCCTTGTCGCGCTTGTCGGCGGGGCGGCGTTTTTGGATATAGGGCGGCAGAGGCGTCTCGCCATGCCGCGCGATCCAGCGATGAAGCGCCGCGCCTTTCAGAGAGAAGCGAAGCGCCGCGCCCGCCGCGCTCGCATCTTCGGAGAGGATCGCTTCCAGCCCGTCCGCGAAGAGAATCCTGTCGCCCCGTTTGATTCGCCTCTGAGGGCGGAGCATGACGCGCCAAAAATCGGGGCCGAGCCGCTTGAGGAGCAGCGCTTCCACCGCGCCGCCTGTGGATTTCTTTCCGCGAAGCCGCGCCGCGATGACGCGCGTATCGTTCAGCACGGCGATTCCGGGCGGAAGGAGCGCCGGCAGATCCTTTACGCGCCGATCTTGGAAAGCGCCCTCGGACGGCGCGACAAGCAAGCGCGCCGAGGATCGGGGGCGCGCCGGGCGAAGCGCGATGCGATCTTCGGGGACGTCAAAATCAAAGAGATCGGGGGAAAGAGGCGAGGCGGCAGGAGGCGCTTCGCTCGCCATATCCATCATGGAGTCTCTTCCGTTGGGGCGGCGGGCGGCGGCGCGTCAGCTGGCGGGCTTTCAGGCGATTGGCTGTCGGCGGCGGAAGCGACATAGAGGCGCAAGATTTTATCAGGATTGGCGGGCGGCTCGCCTCTGGCGATGGCGTCCACGCGATCCATGCCGGCGATGACCTGCCCGATCACTGTGTATTGTCCGTTCAGAAAGAGCGCGTCCTGAAAGCAGATGAAGAACTGGCTGTTCGCGCTGTCCGGATCGTTGGCGCGCGCCATGCCGACCGTGCCGCGCCGAAACGGAATGCTGGAGAACTCCGCCTTCAGATCTTTGTAAGAGGATCCGCCTCTGCCGGTGCCTGTCGGATCGCCTGTCTGCGCCATGAAGCCGTCTATGACGCGGTGGAATATGACGCCGTCATAAAAGCCCTCCCGCGCCAGCCGCCGAATGCGCTGCGCGTGAAGCGGCGCGCTTTTGTCGTTCAGCTCTATGATGACGAGTCCTGTTTCCAGCTCCATATGGATTCTGTTTTCCACATTGCCCTCCTGCGCCGCCGCCCAGCATGGCATGAGGATCGCCATCAGGCTTGCCATGATCGGGCTTTTGGCTTTTGTGGTTTTTTGGATTTTTGGGGTTTTTCGCATGATTCGTCTCCGCCTAGCTGCGCTTCGCCTGAAGATGCTCGGCGACAGGCTTCGGCACGAAGGGTTTGACATCCCGCCCCATGGAGAAAATCTGCCGCACGAGCGTTGAGGATATGCCGGCATGGCGCGGGGACGCCATCAAAAAGACGGTCTCCAGTTCGGGGTTTAGAACCTTATTCATCTGCGCCATGCCTTCCTCGTAATTGTGATCGGTGGTGTTTCGGAGGCTTCGGAGGATCGCCTTCGCGCCGCATTTTCGGGCGTGATCCACGACAAGTCCGTCAAAGAGGCTGACTTCCACGCGGTCTTTGGCTTCAGGCAGATCGGAGACGGATTTCTCTATCAGCTCTTTGCGCTCTCGCGGCGAGAGAAGCGCGGTTTTGGAGGCGTGCTGCCCTGTCGCGACAATGAGTTTGTCGGTCAAAGCGAGGGCGCGGCGGATGATCTCCATATGGCCGAGCGTGAGGGGGTCAAAACTCCCTGCATAGAGCCAAATCGCGCTCATGCCTCCTCCTCCATCTCGCGGATATGGGCGACCGAAACGACATCGCCCTGATCTTCGTCCTTAAGTTTGAAAAGGTTGACGCCTTGCGTGGCGCGGCTCGTGATCGGGATCGGCCTCTCTTTCCCCTCAACATTGAGGCGTATCGTCTGCCCTCGGCTCGTGACGAGCATGATCTGATCTTTGCGATGAACCGGGAAAGCGGCGGCGATATCGCCATTGCGCTCATTGGCGATCATGGCGACAATGCCCTTTCCGCCGCGCTTCGTCACGCGATAATCATGGGACGAGGTTCTCTTGCCGAAGCCGCGCGAACTGACGCCCAAGATGAATTGCTCGGATTCGGCCATTTCCGTTCGGCGCTCTTCGGTCAAGGCGAGGGCGGGCGGCTCGCCTTCGCTGTCCTCGCGGCGTTTATAGGCGTCCCGCTCTTCGGGAGAAACGATCGCATGACGCAGCACGCTCATGCTGATGACGGCGTCGTCTCGGGCGAGGCTCATGCCGCGCACGCCCAGCGATCCGCGCCCGGCGAAAAGACGAACATCCCCGACAGGAAAGCGCACGCACATGCCTTTGCGGCTCGTCAGCAGGATGTCGTCCCGCCCTTCCTCGCAAATGGCGACTCCGATGATTTTGTCGCCGGCGGTCAGTTTCATCGCGATTTTTCCGGCGCGGGTGACGCGGACGAAATCGCCCAATTTGTTGCGGCGGACATGTCCGCCTTTGGTCGCGAACATCAGTTGTTTTTTCTCCCACTGCGTCTCATCGGACGGCATCGGCATGATGGAGGAGGTGATCTCATGCTTGCCGAGCGACAGAAGATTGACGAGCGCCTTTCCTTTCGTATGGGGCTGTCCGAGGGGGAGGTTCCAAATTTTCATCTGATAGACTTTCCCCGCCGAAGAGAAAAACAGCACCAAATCATGGGTGCTGGCGGTGAAGAGAGTCGTCACGAAATCCTCGTCTCGCATTTTTATCGCGGCGCGCCCTTTTCCGCCGCGCTCCTGCGTCCTGTAGCGCGAGAGCGGCACGCGCTTGATATAGCCGCTATGGGTGACCATCACGACCATATCTTCGCTTTGGATCAGATCTTCATCGTCAATCTGCTCGGCGCGGGCGGCGATCTGCGTGCGGCGCGGGCTTGTCAGACGCTCGCGCAGCGCCTGCAGTTCCTCCTTGATGACGCGCAGCAGATTCTCGCGCTTTTGGAGAATGGCGAGGCTGCTCTCTATGTCTTTTTTGAGTTTGGCGAGTTCCTTCTCTATTTCTTCGCGGCCGAGCGCGGTGAGTCTCTGGAGGCGGAGATCCAAAATGCCCCGCGCCTGCGCCTCCGACAGCCGATAGCGCCCCTCCGCCGAAACGCTGTGGCGCGGATCGGCGATCAGTTCCAAAAGCGGCTTGACCTGACGCGCCTCCCATTCGGGCTTCATCAGAGCGTCTCGCGCGGCTTTGGCGTCCTCGGCGGCGCGGATCAGCGCGACAATCTTGTCTATATGGACGACGGCGATGGAGAGCCCCGCCAGCAAATGCGCGCGCCGCCTCGCCTCGCCCAGCAGAAAGAGCGTGCGGCGGCGGATAATCTCTTCGCGGAAGGAAAGGAACTCTTGGATCAATGTCTTGAGATCAAAAATCTCCGGGCGTCCGCCCGAAAGCGCGACCATATTGACGCCGAAACTGCTCTGCATGGGCGTGTGCTTATAAAGTTGGTTCAAGATGATTCCGGTCTCGGCGTCTCGCCTGAGTTCTATGACGACTCGCACGCCGTCTCTATCGGATTCGTCTCGGAGCGCCGCGATGCCTTCCACGCGGCGCGATCGGACGAGTTCGGCGATTTTTTCAATCATCGCGGCTTTATTGACTTGGTAAGGGAGTTCGCGCAGCACGATGACGTCTCCGCCGCGCTTCGGCGTTTGGACTTCCAATTTGGCGCGGACGAGAATCCCTCCGCGCCCTGTGGCGTAGGCTTCGCGGATTCCCTCGTCTCCCATGATGATGCCGCCTGTCGGGAAGTCTGGCCCCGGGACGATCTTTCGCAGTTGCGCGGCGCTGATCTCGGGATCTTCCAGCAAAGCAAGACAGGCTTCCAAAATCTCAGAGGGGTTGTGCGGCGGGATATTTGTCGCCATGCCGACCGCGATGCCTCCCGCCCCATTGATCAGCAGATTGGGCAGAAGCGCCGGCAGGACGGCGGGTTCGGATTCGCTGGAATCGTAATTGGTTTGGAAATCCACAGTATCGCGGTCAATATCGGCGAGGAGGGCTTCTTCGGCGATGCGCGTCAGACGGGTTTCGGTGTAGCGCATGGCGGCGGGAGGATCGCCGTCCATAGAGCCGAAATTGCCCTGCCCGTCCAAAAGAGGCAGCCGCAGCGAGAAATCCTGCGTCAGACGCGCCAGCGCGTCATAGATGGACTGATCGCCATGCGGGTGGTATTTCCCCATCACCTCGCCGACAATGCGCGCCGCCTTGCGATAAGGACGATTCCACAGATAGCCGCTCTCCAGCATGGCGTAGAGGATTCGGCGCTGCACAGGCTTTAAGCCGTCTCGGACGTCCGGGAGCGCCCGCGAGACGATCACGCTCATCGCGTAATCCAAATAGGAGCGCTTCATCTCCTCTTCTATCGCGATCGGTCTGATGCCGCTCGCGCCGCCCGATCCGTTGGCGATGGGGGTTGGGGATTCTGTCATTTCGCTTTCAACTTTTACGCGGGAGAGAGGCGAGTTTCAAGGCTTGTCCGCGCCGAAGAAAAAGGCGATTTCTTGTCGCGCGGTCTCGGCGCTGTCGGATCCATGGACGGCGTTGGCTTCCACCGATTCTCCGTAATCGGCGCGGATTGTTCCGGCCGACGCTTTGGCGGGATCGGTCGCGCCCATCGCTTCGCGGTTTCGCTTGACGGCGTTCTCGCCTTCCAAAATCTGCGCGACAATTTCTCCGGACGCCATATAAAGGACAAGGCTCTCAAAGAAAGGCTGCTCGCGATGGATGTCGTAGAAACGGCGCGCCTGCGCTTCGGTGAGCGTCATTTTTTTCCGCGCGACAATTTCCAGCCCCGCCGCCTTGAGCCTCTCGCCAATGGGCTCGGTCAGACCTTTCCGCACGGCTTCAGGCTTGACGATGGAAAGGGTTCGCTCTTTCATGGGGCGGTCTCCTCGCGCCATCCGTCAGGCGTCTGCCGCCAGACGACAATCTCCGCGCCGGCGTCTCTAAAGATCGCCTGATGGCGCTCGGCGAGACGGCAGGATTCTTCGTCTCCGCCGTCATAGAGATAAATGGCGCGGGCGAAGTCGCTGACATCAAAAGGCTCGGCGCCGCCGGCGAGCGCCAGCAGCGCCGCGCCATTTGGATTTTCCGGCTCGGTCGTCAAACAGACGGGCTGCCTTTCGGCATTGCCGTCCTCCGCCGCGCCGTGGGGAATGAAACTCTCCTGACGATAGGTCCAGAGGAGCGCGTCCCAATCGCGCAGACGCTCTTCGGAAGGGGCGCGGAGCAGAACCTTCATGCCCTCCTTCAGACTCTTTTCCAAAAGCAGAGGCAGGACGCGCTCAACGGAATCGGTTTGAAGATTGTAGAAAGCGGCGCGAGTCATGATGTTCTCTTGCCGTCAGGCGCGGCGTTTTTCTCAAAGCGCGTTTGGAGAAAGCGATGCAGAAGACGCACGCCGAAGCCGCTTCCCCAACTCGGATTGATCGGCGATTGCGGCGAAGCGAAAGCGGTTCCGGCGATATCCAAATGCGCCCAGCGCATGCCCTTCCCCACGAAGCGCTGCAGGAACTGCGCGGCGGTGATGGAGCCGGCATAGCGTCCGCCGCCGATATTTTTGACATCGGCGACTTTGGAATCGATCATTTTGTCGTAGGCGCGCCCCAGAGGCAGCCGCCAAACTTTCTCGCCGCTTTCCTCGCCGGCTTGATGGAGCTGGGCGGCGAGTTTGTCGTCATTGGAGAAGAGTCCGGCGCGATCCTGCCCGAGCGCGACCAGAATCGCGCCCGTCAGCGTGGCGAGGTCTATCAGAATATCGGGCTTAAAAGTCTTTTGGGCGTAGGCGAGAGCATCGGCGAGGACGAGACGTCCTTCGGCGTCTGTGTTGAGGATTTCAATCGTCTTGCCGGACATGGATCGGACGATGTCGCCCGGGCGCTGCGCGTTTCCGCCCGGCATATTCTCCACCAGTCCGATCACGCCGATCACATTGAGGCGCGCCTTCCGCGCCGCGAGAGCGTGGATGAGACCGACCACGCACGCCGCGCCGCCCATATC
The DNA here is from genome assembly GCA_958296285.1 of uncultured Alphaproteobacteria bacterium. GTDB lineage: Bacteria > Pseudomonadota > Alphaproteobacteria > JAPOUT01. The sequence continues at coordinate 1,214,342 of OY282459.1, read as the reverse complement.
GCCTTTCATATCGCCCATGCCGCCGGCGGGCTTGATGGAGATTCCGCCCGTGTCAAAACAGACGCCCTTTCCGACAATGGCGATGGCGGGGTCTTTCTCGCCGCCGCCCTTCCAATGCATGGAGACGAGACGGCTTTCGCGGACGCTTCCCTGTCCGACTCCGAGGAGGGCGTTCATATTGAGTTTTTTCATCTGCGCTTCGTTGAGCGTTTTGACGGCGACTCCCTTTTTGGCGAGTTCCTGCGCGCGCTTGGCGAAAGCTTCGGGATAGAGGATGTTGGGCGGCTCATTGACCAAATCGCGCGCCAAAGCGACTCCTTCGGCGATTCGCTCCATATCGGCGAAGAGGCGCTTCGCGCCGGCTGGATCGTCAGACATAATGACGATCTCTCCGACTTTTCCTTTTTCTTTCGGTTTCAGCTTCGTCCGGTAGGCGTCAAAACGGTAGCTGCCGAGCCTCGCGCCTAAAGCCAGATGCGCCGCGGCGGAAGCGGCGCTCTCTTTCCCCGTCTCCAGCTCTTTGAGGAGGATGACGAGTTTTTTCGGCGAAGACGGGGCGAGGCGTCTGACGATCGCGCCGCCCATTTTTTCGGCGCGGCGGCTTGTGAAATCTTTTTTCTTTCCGAGACCGGCGCAGATCAGACGTCCTATTCCCAGCCCTTCGGGGACGAGAATGTCGGCGAAAGAGCCTCGCGCGCCGGTGAAGCCCGCCGCTTTCATGGCTCTTGTGATAGCGCCTTTCGTTTTTTTATCCAGCGCGCGCCCTGTCGGCGTCAGTTGGTTTTTTTCCCAGACCGGAAGCGCGGCGGTCTCTGCCGCTTTTCCCGATTCCCACGTTTTCGCGTCAAAGGCGATTCGCATAGCTGCTCCTGATTCGGCGTTTGGCGTTTGAGATAGAGCTTCGCGCGGCTTTTGGCAATCCCCGCGCCGATGTATAGAATAAGATGTCGTTTCGTTTGGAGAAATTTTCCGCGCGATGGTTTATTCGGTTTTCTCAGCCGCGCGTCTTGCCGCCATGCGCTTTCCTGAAATGCGGCGTCTGACGCGCTATATCCTGACGCAGATTTTTCTGCCTTTCGCGATCACGGCTTGCACGCTGACGATTCTGCTGACGCTTCCGACGGCGATTCAGGTCTTGAACATCATCGTGATCAATGGGCAGAGTTTCGCGACCTATTTGGAGATTCTGTCCTATTGGCTGATCGCGGCGCTGCCGATGGCTTTGCCGCTGTCGCTTTTCATCGCGCTCCTTTACGCGCTCTACAATTTGGATTCGCAGAATGAGATCACGGCGATGTTCGCGCTGGGCTTCAGCCGCCGCAATCTGATGCGTCCTGCGATGATTTTCGGCTTATTCGTGGCGATCGTGACTTTGCTGGTGGCTTTTTATCCGCGTCCATGGAGCGAGCGTTTGCGCCGCGTGAAATTGTATCAGGTTCGGGCGGACATCGCCTCCACGATGCTGCGCGCCGGCGCTTTCACCAATCCGGCTTACGGGATCACGGCATTCATTCGGAAATACGATTTGGACGGACAGATTCACGGCATTCTGTTTCAGGATTCGCGCGATCGCGATCGTCCGCTGACCTATATCGCCGAGACGGGGGCGCTTCTGCGAAGCCAGACCGGCGCGCGTCTGGTCATGTTCAACGGGATCATCCAACAGAATGATCGCGCGCGCGAGAACGGATTGACGATTCTCTCTTTTGACAAATATTCCTACGATCTCTCGGCGCTGATGGGGCCGGTGGATTGGGTGAGTCGCAAGGCGCGGGAACTTTATCCCGGCGATCTTTTCTTTCCGCCTGACGGGATTGGCGAGAAGGATCGGGTCTTGCGCTTGGCGACAGGGCATAGATATTTGGTTCTCGTCCTGCACTGCCTGATCTTCACGCTCCTCGCCCTGGACGCGATCGCGCCGGCGCGCGGCAGCCGTCATGACATTGCCGGACGCATCGTGATTCTTTCCTTCGTCATGGCGGCGATTCAGGTTTTGGGCGTGATTTTCGTCCAGCAGGCGAAGAAGAACAGCCTTTATATTCCTCTTCTTTATCTGACGCCTATCGTGATTTATCTTCTGAGTCGCCTCTATATGATTCTGAATCCTTTCCGTCTAAAAAGTTTCTCGGCGGGGTCTTTCCGCCCCGGCGCGGGCTAATGGCGATGCGCCCGCTTCTTCCCCCATGGACGCTTTCGCGCTATTTGGCGCGGAAATTCCTAATCCATACGGGCTGCGTTTTCGGGGCGCTTTTTTTTATGACCTTCCTGCTGAGCCTGACCGAGCTTCTGCGCCGCACCAGTTCCAAAGAGGATGTCGGCTTCGGACGCGTTTTGGAAATGGCGTTTTTCAGCAGTTCCGGGCTTGCCGAGATTTTCATTCCCTTCGCCTGTTTCATCGGGGGGATGAGCTGGGCCTTCTCCTTCTCCAAGAATCGTGAAGTGATCGCGATTCAGACGAGCGGGATTCCGTTATGGCTGTTTCTGCTGCCGTCTCTTCTTTTGGGGGGCGTGATCGGTCTTTTGGATGTCGTGATTTACAATCCTGTCTCCAGCATTCTGACGGCGCGTTTTGAGGAGATGGAGGCGACTCATATCGCGAAGCGCGCCGGCGGACGATTTTCCGTCTCGGACACCGGACTTTGGCTCGCGCAGAATCAGGAGGGCGGCGGCGGACAGGCGATTCTCCACGCTGCCCGCGCCAACCCGCAAGGAGACGCGCTCAGCGATGTGGCGATCTTTCTCTATGACGGCGAAGAGAATTATGTCGGACGCATAGACGCCGCCAAGGCTCTTCTGGAAGAGGGGCGCTGGAATCTGCGTGATGCGTGGCGGCGCTCGGCGAAGGGCGAGACGGCGTCTTTCGCCGAGTCGGATTCCTATCCGACGACTCTCTCGCCGAACCATGTGCGCGAGAGTTTCGCGCGCCCCAAGACCATGTCGCTTTTGGCGCTGAAGCGCTTCATAGATTTGGCGGAATCCACCGGTCTTTCGGTGGAGACGCACAGCGTTTATTTTCATAGTCTTCTTTCGCTGCCTTTTTTGCTGCCTGCGATGGTTCTTTTGGGTTCGGTTTTCGGTCTTTTCACGGCGCATCGGGGTCGGGGTTTCGCGCTGACGGCGTTTTTTGGTCTCGCCATGAGCATTCTGATTTACTTTCTGATTGAGACGAGTCATGCGCTTGGACAGTCTGGCGAGATTCCGGTGCTTGTGTCGGTTTGGACGCCTGTTTTTGTCGGCTGGGGCTTCGGGCTTGGCTTCCTTCTCCTTCGGGAAGAAGGATGAATCCTCGCGCGCCGGCATATAAGCGAGATCGGCGCTGGCGTCTGTGGGCGTTTTTTTTATGGCTTCTGCCGTTGGCGGCGTCTGTCTCGGCGGCGCATGGAGAGGAGAAAGATCGCGGCGCCTATGATTTTTTTCTGTCCGGCGACTATCTGATCCAAGCGCGAGAGATTCGCTATGACAGCCAAAGCCGCGTCATGGAAGCGGTCGGCGCGGCGGAGGCGGCGCGCGGCAAATACACCCTCACCGCCGACCGAATCCGCTATGACGAAACGCAATCGCGTTTGGAAGTCTGGGGCGATGTCCGTCTGCATGACGGCAGCGGGACTGTCCTTTCCGCCAATTACGCCGTTTTTGAGGACGGCTTTGAGAAATCTTTTTTGGAAGCGCCGGCGATTCTCTGGAAAGACCTCTCGCGCGTCGCCGCGGCTTACGCCGACCGCCTCGCCGGCGACAGGAGCCGCCTGACCTCCGCCGTCTACAGCCCCTGTCCGATCTGTCCGAAACGGGGGCGCGACACGCCCCTCTGGCAGATTACCGCGAGCGAGGTCATCCATTATGAGCAAAGCCAGACTGTCGTCTATTGGAACGCCTTTTTGGAATTTTTCGGCGTTCCCGTTCTCTACCTGCCGGTCTTTTGGCATCCCAGCCCGGACGTGGAGCGCAAGACGGGATTCCTTCTGGCGAGTCTCGGCAATTCCAGCACGCTCGGCTTTTACTATAAGCAGCCTTTCTTTTGGAGCATCACGCCTTCGGCCAATCTGACCTTTGAGCCAACCTATTTCGCGGATAGAGGCGTCTTGTTTGATCTCCTCTATCGGCATCGGCTGAAGAGCGGCTTTGTGGATCTCCGGGGCAGCGCGATTTGGCCGAGAGAAGGCGAGCGCGCCTTCCGCGGACATTTTTTCGGAAAGGGGCGCTTCAATATAGGGCAGCAGGCGCGGTGGGGGTTTGATCTGCGCTTCACCTCCGACGACACCTATCTGAAAAGCTACAATCTGGACGACAGCACCGAACTCACCTCGCGTCTTTTCGTGGAATGGACAGCGCCGCGCCATCGCTTTCTCTTGAGCGGGTATCGTTTTGAAAGGCTCGTGCCTGAACAGCGCCCCGCCGATCTCACCGGCACCGAGCGCACGCCCTTCGCCGGTCCGCTGATGGAATATCTCTACCAGCCGCAGCGAGATTTCTTCGGCGGCGACTGGTCTCTGACGGCGAGTTTCCGCGCCCTGACGCGAAGGAACGGCATTGATTCTCAGCGTTTCTCGGCAGGGATGAGCTGGGAGCGCTTCGGCTTCGCGCCGCTTGGCAGCGTGTTGGAGTTTTTCGCCGAGATGCGCGGCGATCTCTACAGTTTCAGCGGCGGTCCCAGAGAGGATCGCTTTCAGACTCGCTTTCTGCCGCTCGCCGGGGTCATGTGGCGTCTGCCCCTTCTGCGCGATGAAGGCGGGCTGCGGCAGACGCTGGAACCAAGACTCCAATTCATCTACTCCGACTCCTTCGGCGACAAAGCGATCCCGAATGAGGACAGCCCCACGCCTGAATTTGACGACACGAATCTTTTCAGCCGGAATCGCTTTCCCGGTTTTGATCGCTGGGAAGATTCGCTTCGCCTCAACGCCGGTCTGCTTTATGACATCAAGACGGAAGATTGGGGTCTTTCCTTGCTGATCGGGCAGAGCTATCGGACGCGGGATTCGTCTTTGGCGCAGACGGCGGCGGGTCTGGAGCAGGATATTTCGGATGTTGTCGGGCGCGTGGCGCTGATCCAAAGCGACCGTTTCGCCTTCGCCTATAAATTTCGCTTCAACCACAGAAGTTTTGAACTGCGCCGCAATGAGGTGGATTTGAATTTTTCCTATGAATGGCTTTCCGTGTTTCTCGGCTACAGAGCGCTGGACGCCTCCTTCGGCGCGGATTTGGAAAGCCCTCGCTCCGAAATCCACGCCGGGAGCGTGGCGCGTCTTTTTGACAATTGGCGCGTCTATGGGACGCTGCGCCGCGATCTGGAGAACAATCGGAGCATTGGCTATAGTCTCGGCATACGCTATCAAGATCCGTGCTTCCAGATGGATCTGCTCTATAAGAGCGACAGAACGGAGGATCGGGATTTGCGTCCTGAGAGAAGCCTCAGTTTTCGCGTATCGCTGAAAGGCTTGGGCGGCGGCAGGCGAAGCCTCGCGCGCTGACGCTAGACGCGATGGGCAATCCTGTTTATATAAACCGCAAGGAATTCGCAGGGGACGATCATGCCGCCGAACAAGACAAAGAAGGGTCAGAAATGCGCCGTCTCTTCAGAATAAGCGCGCTTCATAGCGGTCTCGCCGCCGCGATGCTTCTCGCCCTGCCGCTATGGCACGGCGAATCGGCGGCGCGCGAAATTCAAAAGATCGCCGCCATCGTCAATGACGAGCCGATCTCCAGCTATGATTTGGATCAATATAGCCGTCTTCTGATCGCGACCTCCAACATTCCGCTGACGCCGCAGAACAAGGAAAAGATTCAGGAGAGGAGTCTGACCCATCTGATTGAGGATCTGCTTCAGATTCAAGAGGCGAAGCGCTTGGCGCTTCAGGTTCCGCAGGAGGAAGTGGATGCGGCGCTTCGGCAGCTGGTTCTGCGGAATGGTTTGGGGATGGATCGCTTCCGCGCGCTTCTTGAGAATAACGGGGTGACGCTGGCGACTCTTCACAACCATCTCCGCGCCGATCTGATTTGGCAGAAAGTCGTCAGCAAGAGCGTCGCGCCGCGTCTTTTGCTGAGCGCGCGGCAGGTGGATGACGCCTATCAAAAGGCGCTGGATGATAAAAAACACACGCTCTATCTCCTCTCCGAAATTTTTCTGGGCTACGACAATGTTTCAGAAGAGGAGGAGGCGCGTCTTCTCGCCGCTCAGATTCAAGAGCGTATTCGCGCGGAATCGTCTTTTGAGTTGGTGGCGTCTCAGATCAGCGAGGCGCCGTCGGCGGCTTTGGGCGGCGACATTGGCTGGGTTCCGGAAAGGATTCTAGAGCCGCCGATCCGCGAGGCGCTCGCCGATCTCCCGCCCCGCGCCGTCTCCAAAACGATTCGCACCGACAAGGGCTATTACATGTTTCTGATGCGCGATCGCTACGATGCCGGCGAAGGCTCGCCCTTGCGAAAACGGGTGCGTCTGATATCGCTGCGCCTCCCCGGCGGCGGCGACAAGCCCCGCGCCGTCTGGCGGAAAAGATACGCCGGCGATTTCCCAGGATGCCCCGCCGCGAAGCCCTTCGCCGAAGCCCGCAACGGTCGCGCCGCCGATATGGGCGAGGTCTCCGAAGCCGATCTCGCCGAACAATTGCGCGAGAATGTCCGCAAGGCGAAGCCCGGCGACATGGTCAGCGTCTCCGCTGTGGAAGACGGAATCCGCGTTCTCATTCTCTGCCAGCGCGTCAAGGATACAGGCACCGACATCACGCGCGAATCGGTGGAGGCGCGGCTTCTGAACATGCGCGCCTCCGTCATGGCGCGGCAGCGTCTGCAGGAGATTCGCCGTGACGCCCATGTTGAAATTCGCTGATTTGCCTCTTGCCGTCAGTTTGGGCGATCCGGCGGGGATTGGGCCTGAGATCGCTCTAAAAGCGTGGCGCGCGCGGGAGAGTTTGGGTCTTCCGCCTTTTTTCCTGGTCGGAGCGGGAGGCGTCATGAAGGACATAGCGCGGAAGGCTGGAGAAACGCCGATCGCGATTCTTTCTTCGCCGGCGGAAGTCGGCGTTTTTTTTCGGAAGGCTCTGCCCATTTTGGATTTGGGAGTCTCCTGTCGGACAGATTTTGGCGCGCCGTCTCTTGAAGGGGCGCGGGCGGCGTTTCTGTCGCTTGAGCGAGCCTGCGATTTGACGCTGCGGGGCGAAGCCTCCGCGCTCGTCACCAATCCTGTCAGCAAGGCGATGCTGCGCCGCGCCGGCTTCCGCTATCGCGGGCAGACCGAATATCTGTCCGCGCGGACGAAGCGCCGCGCCGTGATGATGCTAGCCGCGCCGGGCTTGCGTGTCGCGCTTGTTTCCACCCATCTGCCTCTTCGGGACGCGCCGAAATATCTCACCGTCGCGCGCGTCTCTGATACGGGCGAGACTGTCGCGGCGGCGCTGAGAGAAGATTTTGGCATTGCCGAGCCTCGTCTGGCGGTCGCGGCGCTGAACCCCCATGCCGGCGAGGAAGGGCGTCTGGGACGCGAAGAGATTGAGATCATCGCGCCCGCCATAGAGAATCTCCGCGCGAGGGGCGTGAAGGCGAGCGGGCCTCATCCGGCGGACGCGCTCTTCCATAAGGATATGCGGCGGCGCTATGACGCCGCGCTCTGCATGTATCACGATCAGGCGCTTATTCCTCTCAAGATGCTGGGGCGCGAAGAGGGCGTCAATATCTCGCTCGGTCTGCCGATCGTGCGGACTTCGCCCGATCACGGCACGGCTTTTGACATCGCCGGCGAAGGCAAGGCGGATCCTTCCAGTTTGGCGGCGGCGCTGAAGATGGCGCATCGCATTGCCGCCAGACGCGGGGAGCGCGAGGGGCGCGGCGGACGGGGAGCGCGCCGATGAGTTGGGAAAACTCTCCATCCGCCTCTCTCAGAAAGAGCGGAGCCAGAGCGCGGCGCGCTCTGGGGCAGAATTTCATTCTGGACATGAATCTCTCGCGGCGGATCGCGCGGGCGGCGGGACCTCTTGACGGCGCGGCGATTTTGGAGATCGGCCCCGGGCCGGGCGGATTGACGCGCGCGCTGTTGGAGGAAGGCGCGGCGCGGGTGGTCGCTCTTGAGAAGGATTTGCGCTTTCTGCCGGCCCTTGCCGAGTTGATCGGCGAATGGGACGGTTTTAAGCCTGTCATGGCGGACGCGCTCTCTTTTCCCTTGACGCGGTGGCTGGAGGCGGAGCGGCGGCGAGGTTTGACGCCGCGCATCGCCGCCAATCTGCCATTTAACATCGCCTCGCCCCTTTTGGCGCGATGGCTGACGGGATCGGCGCGTCCGGCGAGCATCACCGTTCTGCTGCAGCGCGAAGTCGCCGACAGGGTTTGCGCGTCTCACGGCGGCAAAGATTACGGACGTCTTTCCATTTTGTGCCAGGCGCTCGCCGAGACGCAGCCGCTCTTCGCCGTGCCGAAGGAGGCTTTCACGCCGCGCCCCAAAATAGACGCGCGCCTGCTGCGTCTTGAGCCTCGCGCCGAAACCATGTCCGGCGAGGAGATCGCGGCTTTGGAAAAAATCACGGCGGCGGCATTTTCGCAGCGCCGAAAGAAATTGCGGAGCGGTCTTAAATCTTTGCGCGAGGACGCCGCCTCTTGGATCGCCGCCGCCGACATTGATCCCGATGCCAGACCCGAAAGTCTCGCCGTGGAGGATTTTTGCCGATTAGCCCAAAACCGCCCGCTTTGACGTCATCGCTTTTCGGATGACGTCTTTTGACAAATGGATCGAAGCGCGCTCCATTCTTCTTGACGCAGCCATGATTCTGACTTTCCGCCCGCCGCGCCGCGCATGAGCCGCGCCCGCTCGGCTGGAGCGGGATGGGTGGAAAAATAGGTCAGCATGCCGCCCTCCTCTTTCTCCGCCATTTTCTCAAACCATGCGGCGAAAGGCTCGGGGTTCAGGCGGAGGCTTTCCATAAGACGCAGAGCGTAGAGATCGGCTTCGCTTTCCATCTTGCGGCTATAGGCGCTGTTGACGATCGCCGCCACGAAGATGGGCGCGATGCTGGTCATGTCGCCGATAATGACGGCGATCACGCCCCAGACCAGCGTGGATTGCAAAAGACCCTGCATCCCATGACGATGCGCCACATGTCCGATCTCATGCGCCAGCACGCCGGCGATTAGTTCGGGCTTGTCGGCTTTCTTCAGAAGTCCGTCAAAAATGACGACATAGCCGCCCGGAATCGCGAAGGCGTTCTCCCGATCGTTCTGAACGACCTCTATCGTAAGCGGGAAAGGGAGATCCGCTTTCTTGGCGAAATCGGAGGCGATTTTCTCTAAAACGATTCCGCCTTCGCGGCGGTCGCAGATTTTCGCGTCCTGAATGATGGAGCCAAGATTCTCGCGGATGGACTCGCCCAGCGCGCGCTCAAAGGAGTGCGGCACGAAAGGAACAGCCCAGCGCGCGAGAATTTCCACGCCGAAATAAAAGGCGACCAAAAGAGCGGCGGCGGGCAGAACATAGCGGAAGAGCAGAGATTGAAGCCTGCGCCAGCGCGATGCGATAAAGCGACCCCCTGCCGCGCCGGCGATTTGCTTTTGCAGATCGGGGCTGCGGACAATGAGACGCGCCTCCGATCCTGTCGGCGCGATGTGCCATGCGCCGGGATCGGTGTCCTGCTCATATTCGCGCAGACGGGCAAGAGATTTAAGAGGCCAGGACAATTGCGAGAAATGTCCGGCGGGGTTGGAAATATGAAGATGCGCGCCCTCCACCCAAACATTGACTTGATAAGCGCGGGCGCGAGCGCCGTCAAAGAAGGTGGAGAGAGGCGCGGCGTCAAAGGGCGTCATCCCTCATACCCCGAGCGCCTCCGCCAGCCCTTCGCCCAGCGCACCGCCTTTCTGCCGCGACTGCATCGCCTCTTCCAGCTTGTCGGCGTTTCGGACTTTGATCGCCGCCGTCAGACATTCCAGCGCCGGGATCAGGAAATGGGTGTGATAGACGAGGTAGCGCAGAAAGATCACCAGAGACACCGCGCCCCCCAGCCAAAAGAGAGCGCTGAACTCGCCGGCAATCGCCGTCGCCGCATCGCCTGTCGTGAAGAAGAAAACCACGAAGAGCGCGAAACTCCCCCAGAGGAGAATGTGGTAGGTGAAAATAATCCCCAAAAGATCGCCGACAGGAATCTTGCAGGTGAAGAAACTTTCCTCAAAGAAACTCTTATTGACGAAATGTTCCAGCATCCGAATCTTGTAGGAAGTGTAGAGCGCGTAAGTGATGAGCGCCGAGACGGCGAAAAGCCCGACAATCGCCAAAGGCGGGATTGTCGCCAAAAGAGCCACGGTCGCCTGCTGGTAATCCGCCAGAAAAGCGGGGACGAAATCAAGACGCCCTTTCGGAAAAGCGAAGAGAATCAAAGCGCCGACAATCGCCGCGGCGGCGAGGCACATCATCCCGCTCAGCCACGGAAGCATCCATAGGCGCATCAGCTGCGATCTCTTTCCGATGAACCGCGCCGGCAGATTGCCGAACCCGCTCCTGTTGATAAGATAGGAGTAGCGGAAATGGTGAAGATAGGGGAGCGTCAAGCCCATCGTCAGAATGGAAAGCAGGCGCAGCGCCGTGACGCCCAGAGCATAGCCGATGCCGCTGAAAATCATGGAATCGCCTTGTCTTGGAAAATGAAAGCGTATGGCGCGCCATTCGGTTCTGCCCAGCAAATATCGCCAGCGCATCGCGCGGCTCAACGGGATCAGAAAAAGAAAGCCGACCACAGTCAAGATTTGCAGAAGAACGGCGTCTTCGGGTTTTAGCGTCTCCCAAAGATAGATGACCGACAGAATCACAGAGAGAAGAACGCCGACAATGATGGAGCCGCCTAAAAGTTGCGATCCGCGTCCTTGAAAGGCGAAAGCCGTGTCGGCAAGAGCGGTGTTGTTAACGTAAAAGGCGCGGATATTGGTCTTCGCCCAGAATCCGTAAAGACCGAGCGTGAGGATCGTCAGGACGAGATTGACGAGCAGGCGATAGACAATCCGCCCTCGGCTCCCGGAGAAAACCAAATTGACAGGCGTCTTCGGCACCAGAAGTCCGTTATCCATGACGGCTGGGCTTGTCGCCTCTCCTCCTGACAAGGGGGCGCTGTAAATCGTTTCGCTGCTTATGCTCATTTTGACCTTCCCTCGCTTCAATCTTCCTTCGCTTGGGCGCGCAAACATTCCTGAAGCGCGGAGGCGAAACTGTCCAACCCCTCTTGACGTTTCCGCCTCATTCTTTCGGCGCGAAGGATCGCGCGCAGATTTCCCAAACTCTCCTCTATGTCGCGATTGACGACAATGTAATCATATTCGGGATAATGGCTTATTTCGTCTGGCGCGCCAAGCATTCTTTGCGAGAGCGTTTTGGGCTGATCCTGTCCGCGCCGCGTGATTCGCTCTCTCAGCTCTTCCGCCGAGGGCGGGAGCAGGAAAACCTTGACGACATCGCCCGATCTTTTCTGCTCCAGCTGCTGCGTTCCCTGCCAGTCAATGTCAAAGAGAACGTCTCGGCCTTGGCGGAGCGCCTCCTCCACCGGCTTTTTCGGCGTGCCGTAGAAATGTCCGAAGACCTCGGCATTTTCCAAAAGATCGTCTCGCTCGCGCATCTCCAAAAAATCCTGCTTTCTGATGAAAATATAGTCTTCGCCGTCAATTTCGGCTTGGCGCGGCGGTCTTGTCGTCACGGAGACGGACATGGAAAGTTCAGGCTCGCGCTCCAAAAGTTGGCGCGTCAGAGTCGTTTTGCCGGCGCCCGATGGCGAGGAGAGAATGAACATCAAGCCTTTTCTGGAAAGGTTCGCCATCAGACGCGGCGTCTAGTCTTTTGTCTCGGCGGCGCGGCGCGCGCCAAGGAGCGAGTTTTTTCGCGCCGCTTCTTTCTGCCATCGCCGCCAGGCGCGCACGTTTTTTTGATGCTCCTCCAATGTTTTCGCGAAGCGATGTCCGCCCGTTCCATCGGCGACAAAATAGAGTTCTTCGGAAAAAGGAGGGTTTAACGCGGCGGCGAGCGCATCCGCTCCGGGATTGGCGATCGGGGTCGGCGGCAAGCCTTTGATGAGATAGGTGTTGTAGGGGTTTTTTCTTCGCAGATCTTTCGTCCAAAGAGGGCGATCCAATTTTCGCCTCCCCTTCGTGATTCCGTAAATGACGGTGCTGTCGGCTTCCAGTTTCATGCCCCTCGTGAGCCTGTTGATGAAAACGGCGGCGACTCGTCCCCGCTCCTGCGGGAGGCCGGTCTCCTTCTCCACGATGGAAGCGAGAATGACGGCCTCGCGCGGCGTGGAAAAAGGAAGAAGCGGCCCGCGCTTCTTCCAAAGAGCGTCCAGCGCTTCGTCCTGCCTCTGCCGAAGATGCCGCGCGAGTTCTCGGCGCGAAGCGCCTCGCGGAAGCAGCCATGTTTCCGGAAGGAGCGAGCCTTCGGGCGGCGTCTCCGGGAGTTCGCCTTCAAGGAGCGGCGATTGTCGGATCATTTCGGCGATTTGGAAACTGCTCCAGCCTTCGGGGAAGGTGATTTTGTGAAGGAGGACTCGTCCGTCATGCATTTGGCGGAGAATCTCCATGACGCTGGCCTCAGGCGCGATGCGATATTCGCCGGCTTTGAGAGTCAGACTCTCGCGGTGGAAGAGGCGGCTCCAAACTAGGGCGAAGCGGACAAGATGAGACGAAGCGATGACGTCCCGCGCCTCCAACTGCCGTCCAACGCTGCGGGCGCTGCTTCCATAAGAGATGTTGAGAATGGCGGGCGCGTGTCGCGCGCCCTTCGCGTTCAAGACATAATAAAGCGCCGCGCCGCAGGCGACAAAGAGCGCGAATCCTCCAAACGCCGCGATAAGAAGAAGACGCCCCCGCGCTCCCCCGCGCCCCTCGCGCTCATGAGAAAGTTTGGCTTTCATGCACGAGCGCCTCTCTCAAGCCTTCTGCCGCGCCGAAGCCTCCCGCCCGCGCCGCGGCGAGTCAGGATGCCTTCTTCTCAACATAGGATGCGGCATCATCAATCGTTCTGATGTTTTCGGCGTCATCTTCGGGAATTTCAATGTCAAATTCTTCCTCAAACGCCATGACGAGTTCCACGGTGTCCAGACTGTCGGCGCCCAGATCTTCAATAAAGTTCGCCTCCGGCTTGACCTTGTCGGCGATCTCGTCTCCGAGATGCTCCACGACAATCTTTTTGATGCTCTCAAGTATTTTGTCTCTGTTCATCGGCGTGTCCCCTTTTGTTGAGCCTGCGCTTTTCCTAGCACAAGCGCGTGATTGATGCTAGCCCCCGATTTCGGGAATCGGATTACGGCATCGCCATGCCGCCATTGACATGAAGCGTCTGCCCGGTGAGGTATCGGGCTTCGGAAGAAGCGAGATAGAGAACGGCGGCGGCGATATCCTTCGGCGTTCCGAATTGGCGCATCGGGATCGTCAGGGCGAGGGCTTCGCGCTGCGCATCGTCAAGTTTTTCGGTCATGGCGGTCTCCACGAAGCCCGGCGCGACGCAGTTGATCGTGATTCCGCGATTCGCGACTTCGCGCGCGAGCGCTTTGGTCATGCCGATCATGCCAGCTTTCGCGGCGGCGTAATTGGCCTGCCCGGCATTGCCGAGAACTCCGGCGACCGAAGAGATATTGATGACGCGCCCCTCTTTTCGGCGGATCATGCCGCGAAGCGCCGCGCGCGTCAGCAGGAAGGCGGCGGTCAGATTGACCTGCAAGACTTCGTTCCAATCCTCGTCCTTCATGCGAAGCGCGAGAGAATCGCGCGTGATGCCGGCATTATTGACGAGAATATCCAGACGCCCCATCGCGGTTTCGGCGGTTTCGGCGAGGGCTTTGACCTGTTCGGGATTTCCGAGCGGCGAGGGCAGAATATGGACGCGCTCCCCTTTCGGGGATATGGTTTTGGCGCATTCTTCCAAGCGGGCAGTTTGGCGTCCTGAAAGGGCGACCGTCGCGCCTGCCCGATGGAGCGTCTCGGCGATCGCGCCGCCTATGCCGCCCGAAGCGCCGGTGATCAGCGCGCATTGATCGTTGAGGCTAAACACAGAACTTCTCCAATTCTTCGGCGTCCCCGATGGCGTGGATTTCGGCGTCTTTGACGATGCGCCGCGCGAGGGCGGAGAGAACGCGCCCCGCGCCGACTTCCACGAAGCGGCTGACGCCGCGCGCCGCCATAAAGGCGACGCTCTCGCGCCATCGCACCGGCGCGGAAATCTGTCGCAGGAGGAGGTCTCGCATCTCTTCCACCGAGCGCGTCTCCTTGGCGAGAACATTGGAGACGATCGGAACGCGAGGCGGCGACATTTTGACGCCGCCGATCGCGTCTTTCATGGCGTCAGCGGCCGGCGTCATCAGACGGCAATGGAAAGGCGCGCTGACATTGAGAGGAATGGCGCGCTTCGCCCCCTTCTCTTTGGCGCGCTCTATGGCGTTTTGGATCGCGGCGCTCTCGCCGCTCAGGACGATTTGTCCGGGCGCGTTGTCGTTGGCGGCTTCGCAGACGGCGTTTGTGGTTTTTTCGGCGGCGGCGGCGATTTCGCGGACGGCGTTCCAATCCAAGCCCAAAATGGCCGCCATCGCGCCCTTCCCTGCCGGGACGGCGCTCTGCATCGCTTCCCCGCGCAGACGCAGCAGACGCGCCGCATCGGCGAGAGCGAGGCTCTCGGCGGCGGCGAGCGCCGAATATTCGCCTAAAGAATGTCCTGCCATGAATTCCGCCTCCTCTGCCGGATCGCGCCCCTTCTCTTTGAGCGCTCGGATCGCGGCGAGGCTGACCGCCATCAAAGCCGGCTGAGCGTTTTTCGTCAGGCGCAGCCGCTCCTCCGGACCTTCCCAAATGAGTTCGGAGAGTTTCTCGCCGAGCGCGTCATCCACTTCGTCAAAGACGGCGCGGCTCGCGGCGAAATTTTCGGCGAGGCTCCTGCCCATGCCGACAGTTTGGCTTCCCTGTCCCGGAAAGAGATATGCGGTTCGCGTCATGCTTGGCTTCCCCCGCCCCCGTGAAGAACTGTCATGGAAGCCGAAGACGGCGTCTTCGTCAAGCGGCTTGGGGCTTGCGCGCGGCGCGTCTTTCTGTATATTGCGGGGCGGACACATCGGAGCGCCCCATGCCTTTTTACGAAAATGTCTTCATCGCGCGGCAGGACATTCTGCCGCCTCGCGTGGAAAGCCTTACCCGCGAGTTCAGCGAACTTGTCGCGTCTCATGGCGGCAAGATCGGCAAGACCGAATATTGGGGTCTTCGCGCGATGGCTTATCGCATATCGCGGATGCGGAAGGCGCATTACGCCTTTTTGGACATGGAAGCGCCGCATCAAGCCATCAAAGAGCTGGAGAAGCGGATGCGTCTGCATGAGGATATTCTGCGCTTTCTGACGGTGCGCGTTTCGGCTCTGGATCCGAATCCGTCCAAGCCGATGGAGCAATTGCTCGCCGAAGAGCGCAAGGAAATCTCGGGGGAGGAAGGCGGCGAAACCACCCCCGCGGGCGAGATCCAAGAGACGCGAGAGGGGCTCGCCCCGAAGACGCGAGAGGGGCTCGCCCCGAAGAGGCTCGCCCCGGAGGCGCGAGAGCCGTCTGACGCGGCGGAGCAAAAGGAAGACCCCGCCGCCGCCGCGCCTGTTCGGGGCGAGCCTCTTCCCGACAAAGAGGGTTCTCCTAAAGACGCTCGCCCCAAAGAGGATCCCGCCCCAGAGGACGCCGCCAAAGAGGCTCGCCCCGAAGACGCTCGCGCCGAAGAGGCTCGCCCCGAAGATGAGTAAGAAGGGCAAAATCCAAACGAATGTGATTCGTCTGCAGCAGATTCCTGTTCGGCAGAGTTTGATGCGTCGGCGTTCCTGTCCGCTCTCTGGGGATCAGGCGCCGAAGATTGACTATAAGGATGCGCGTCTTTTGCAGCGTTATGTATCGGAGCATGGGAAGATCATGCCGAGTCGGATCACGGTGGTTTCTCCGAAGAAGCAGAGGCAGTTGGCGCTGGCGATCAAGCGCGCGCGCTTTTTGGCGCTGATGCCCTATGTGACGCGCTGATCGGGACGGGGCTTGTCATGGAGGTCGTGCTGCTGGAGCGAATCCCGAAATTGGGCGCGATTGGCGATGTCGTCCGCGTCAAGAAGGGCTATGCGCGCAATTGTCTGATTCCGATGGGCAAGGCGCTCCGCGCGACAAAGGAGAATCTAAAACGCTTCCAACAGGCGCGCGAGACGCTGGAGAAAGAGAATGAGGCGAAACGCGCCGAAGCTTCGCGCTTGGCGGAGAAAATGTCGGGACAGCGCATAAGAGCGGTTCGGCAGGCGGGAGAGAGCGATCAGATTTACGGCTCGGTGACGGCGCGGGACATGGCGCGTCTATGTTCGGAGGCGGGCTTCGCGGTGGAGCGGAGTCAGATTCTGTTGGACAAGCCCATTAAGACGCTCGGGCTTCATAAGGTTTCGGTTCGGCTTCATGCCGATGTTGAGATCGCGCTGGACGTGGAGGTCACGCGGACGGAGGACGAAGCCCCTCTGGAAGAGCTGTCTGAAGAGAGCGGCGAAGAGGAATCCCAAGAAGAATCCGAAGAGGAACCCAAGGCGGAGGACGCGTCTTAACAAGAATTCTGATCAGAGAAATTCGGACAGAGAAATTCTGGGCAGAAAAATTCTGTGGGCAAGCGCTGGGCAAGTCTTTTTCTTTGTGGATTGCGAAAAGACAGGCTTGCCTCTTCGTGTAATATCCCCCTTCGCTCTATCGGGGAGGGACGATATGTCTGAAATTGCCGCGCTTCCGCAGAATGAGATTGCCGTGATTCCGCATAATTTTGAGGCGGAGCAATCGCTGCTCGGCGCGCTTTTTATGAACAATGAGTTGTCGGATCGCGTGAGCGCTTTTTTAGAGCCGCGTCATTTTTACGATCCGCTGCATGGCAGAATCTATGGCGACATTTTGAAACTGACGGAAGACGGGCATCCCGCGACCCCCGTAACGCTCCGCCCTTTCTTTGAGAGCGATCCCGATTTGGAAGCGAAAGGAGGCGTATCCTATTTGGCGCGGCTCGCGGCGGGCGCGGGGTCTCTGATCAATGTGGAATCCTACGCGCGCGCCATTCACGCTCTCGCGGTTCGGCGCGAGCTTTTGCGCGTGGGGCAGGAGATTCACAGCCGCGCCAGAGTCGTGCGGATGGACGATCCGCCGGAGAGACAGATTGAGGACGCCGAGAAAGCCCTCTACGAAGCCGCCGAGCGCGGACGCTATGAAGGCGGGCTTCAAGAAATCCGTCAGGGGTTGGCGAGCGCCATGGACATGGCGCGCCAAGCGATGGAGTCGGATCGCGGCGTCTCGGGTCTTTCCACCGGGCTGATAGATTTGGATGACAAATTGGGCGGTCTTCAGAAATCGGATCTGATCATCATCGCCGGGCGTCCTTCCATGGGCAAGACCGGTCTCGCCCTCACCATCGCCGCCAACGCCGCCGCCGCGTGGAAGGGCAAGCCCCGCGAGGACGGCAAGATGGAAAGCGAGGAAGGGGCGATTGTCGGATTTTTCTCGCTGGAAATGTCGGCGGAGCAGCTGGCGATGCGTCTCTTGGCGCATAGCGCGAAACTGCCCAGCAACAAGATCAGGCAGGGCAAGATCGGAGAAGAGGAGCTCCAAAAACTCGCGAGCGCCTGTCAGGATTTGACCCCGATGCCGCTCTATATTGACGAGACCGGCGCGCTTTCGCTGTCGGCGCTTTTGGCGCGGGCGCGGCGGATGAAGCGGCAGAGCGGTCTGGATTTGGTTGTCGCGGATTACATTCAGCTGATGTCGCCTGACGGACGCCGCCACGCCGACAGGCGCGTCCAAGAACTGGGCGAGATCACCCAGGGCTTGAAAGCCCTCGCCAAAGAGCTGGATATTCCTGTCGTGGCGCTGTCGCAATTGTCGCGCGCCGTGGAACTCCGCGAAGATAAGCGTCCGCAGCTTTCCGATCTCCGCGAATCGGGCGCCATTGAGCAGGACGCCGATGTCGTCCTTTTCATCTATCGGGAGGAATATTATCTTCAGAACAAGGAGCCGAAGGATGACGAGAAAAAGCGCCTGGCATGGCTGGACAGGATGGAAGATGTCGCCGGTCTCGCCGAGATTATCATCAGCAAACAGCGCCATGGTCCGATAGGGAGCGTCAAGATGCGTTTTGAGGCGGAGACGACCTCCTTCTACGATCACGCGCCCGGCGACAGACTCCCCGATCAGACAGGCGATTAGAGGCATGTCATGGAGAAGCACAGCGCGCTTCTCACGGTGAATCTTGACGCGATCGCGGAGAATTATCGCATTTGCGGCGATCTTTCGGGCGGCGCGCGGGCGGCGGCGGTCGTCAAGGCGGACGCTTACGGGCTGGGCTGCGCCGAGATCGCGCCGACCCTCCACGCCGCCGGCTGCCGCGATTTCTTCGTGGCGACTCTCGGCGAAGCGCTGGCGCTGAGAGAGACTCTGCCTTCGGCGCGAATTTATCTTTTGGACGGCTTGCCGTCAGGCGCGGCGGAGGCGTGTCGCGAAGCCTCTCTTCTGCCCTGTCTTGGCTCGGTGGAAGAGATTCGGGAATGGCGGCGTTTATGTCGGAAGAGCGCGGCGGCGCTCCCGGCGGCATGGCATATGGACAGCGGCATGAACAGGCTGGGGCTGGATAAAGACGCGCTCCGCTATTTGGCGAATCATCCCGATCTGGCGGAACCCCGCCCCGCCCTCCTGATGAGCCATTTCGCCTGCGCCGATCTCCCCGATCATCCGATGACAGCGGCGCAGGAAAAACGCTTTGACGATATGCGCGAGAGTCTGGGAATGGCGGACGTCCCGGCGAGCATGGCGAACACGGCGGCGCTTATAAGAGGCGCGGGGCTTCACGCGCTGACGCGCCCGGGCGTCGGTCTTTATGGCGGCGATCCTTTCTTGCGGGACAATGCCGAATCGCCTTTTCGCTCGGTTCTGCGTTTTGAGAGTTCTTTGACTCAGATTCGCCGCGTCTCGGAAGGCGAGACCATTGGCTATGGCGCGGATTATAAAGCCTCTTCGGCGATGCGGATCGGCGTCGCGCCTGTCGGCTACGCCGATGGCTTGGCGCGATCTCTCTGGCGGAACCCCGCCGCGCCGCGAGGCGAGACGCTGACGGCGCGCATAGAAGGGCGGGACGCGCCTATTTTAGGGCGAATCTCCATGGATATGATCACGATAGACCTCTCCGCTCTGCCCGAAAAAGCGGCGCGGCGCGGGACAGCGGTGGAATTGCTGGGCGAGACGCGAACCATCAACGATTGGGCGCGGTTTTCCGCGACAATTCCCCATGCGATTTTGACAGGATTGCGCGCGGACGCTCTTGGAAAACGCGCCGCGAAGCGCTACATATCGTCATTGTCTTTGGAGCATGCGCGGGCGGATTGATCATGGGTTTCAACTTTCTTCTGCCGATCGGACAGACTGTCCTGCAAGCGATGGAAGGCGCGGGTCGTTTCGCGCTTTTCACGGTTCAGGCGATTTCGCATATCGCGCGCCCTCCTTTTTTCTGGGGTTTATTTTGGGATCAGACGGTTCGGATTGGCTATTTTTCTCTGCCTGTCGTGGCGCTGACGTCTTTTTTCACCGGCGCGGTCTTCGCGCTTCAGATTCACAGCGGGAGCGATTCGTTCAATTCCGAGACCGTCATCGCGACAATTGTGGCGCTCGGCATGACGCGCGAGCTCGGCCCCGTCCTGACAGGCTTGATGGTTTCAGGACGGGCAAGCGCGGCGATCGCGGCGGAGCTCGGCTCCATGCGGGTCACCGAGCAGATTGACGCGCTCAAAACTCTGACGACAGACCCTTTCAAATATCTGATCGTCCCGCGCCTCCTCGCCGCGACTCTGACGATGCCGCTTCTGGTTTTGGTCTCGGACGCTCTGGGCATTATGGGAGGCTTTTTGGTCGGGACGGAAGCGCTCGGCTTCTCGGCGGGAACCTATTTGCGCGCGACCGCCGATTATCTGACATTGGATTCCATCACCTCCGGTCTTATCAAGGCGGCGGTTTTCGGCTTCATCATCGCGATCATCGGCTGTTTTCAGGGTTTCACGAGCAAGGGCGGCGCGCAGGGAGTCGGACGCGCCGCGACCAACGCGGTCGTCATTTCGTCCATTTTGATTCTCGCGAGCAACTATGTGATGACCTCCATTCTCTTCGCGAACTGACATGGCACATCCTGACGAAAAAACCCCAGCCGCCCCGCCTCCGAAAATTGAGGCGCGCGAGCTTTATAAGTCTTTCGGCGAGAATCACGTTCTGCGCGGCATGGATATCAAACTTCACGCCGGCGAATCGCTCGTTGTTTTGGGCGGATCGGGATCGGGCAAGTCCGTGATGATCAAATGCGTGCTGGGCTTGATGACCCCGGATGTCGGGCAGATTCTGATCAACGGCAAAGACGTCACCCATAGGCGCGGCCGCGCCGCTTTGGAAGCGCGGGCTTCCTTCGGGATGCTCTTTCAGCACGGCGCGCTCTTTGACAGCCTCCGCATATGGGAGAATGTCGCCTTTGGTCTGGTGCATGCGAAAGGCATGAAGCGCCCCGCCGCGCGCGAAAAAGCGATCGCCACGCTCAAGGATGTCGGGCTGGACGCCTCCACCGCCGATCTCTGGCCTCCGGAACTCTCCGGCGGAATGCAGAAGCGCGCCGCGCTGGCGCGCGCCATCGCGCCGTCTCCGGACGTCCTCCTCTTTGACGAGCCAACGACAGGATTAGACCCCATCACAGCCGCCGTCATCAGCCGTCTGATCATCGGGACTGTGAAGCGTCTTGGCGTCAGCGCGCTCTCCATCACGCACGACATGGCGTGCGCCAAAACGATCGGCGACAGAGCCGCCATGATTCAGAACGGTCGCATCGTCTGGTCGGGACGCGGCGCCGATTTGGACAAGAGCGGCAACGCCTATGTGGATCAATTCGTGCATGGAAGAGCCGAGCGCGCCGCCGCTCAATAGACGCGAAAACGCGCCTTCTGGTTCTTTAACGCGGAGAAAGGAGCATCGTGGGTCTTTACGGCGCAAATCTTCTGGATCTTATAATCTTGAGCGCGCTTTTGCTTTCGGGGTTTTTCGCGCTGGCGCGAGGTTTTACGCGAGAGTTGGTGTCGCTCGCCTCCTGGGCGACGGCGGCGGTTTGCGTTTTCCGCTTCGCGCCCACTGTGTCGCTCCAGCTGGTCTCCTATCTGCGCGAGGAATGGAATTATCACGCGCCGCCTTGGTTCGCGGCGACTCTGTCCTCCATTGGGATTTTCATCGGCGTTCTGTTCGTTTTTTCCTTTCTGAATGTCTATCTGGCGCGGGGCATGGAGAAGATGGGTCTGGGCTTCGCCGATCACGCGATGGGCTTTCTTTTCGGCGTGCTGCGAGGCTTCGCGCTCTGCGCCTTTTTATATTTCCTTTTCCAAATTTTCGTGCCGCTCGGAGGGCAGATGGAGGTTGTCGCGACATCGCGTCTGCGTCCGGCTCTGGAGAAGACGATTGCGCTCTCCGCGCCGGTGATTGAAAATGCGATGAAGGAAACACTGACGCAGATTTTTTCTCATTCGCCGGAGGAGATGCGCGATGGCAAAATCTCTCCTTGAGGATCGCCTGCGCGAGGCGTGCGGGGTTTTCGGCATCGCCGGACATCAGGACGCGGCGGCGCTGACGGTTCTAGGTCTTCACGCGCTTCAGCATAGAGGGCAGGAAGCGGCGGGGATCGCCAGTTTTGACGGACGGCGTTTTCACACGGAGCGGCGTTTGGGGCTGGTCGGCGATCATTTTTCGCAAAGCGCGACAATCCAGCGTCTTGCCGGGGAGGCGGCGATTGGGCATGTCCGCTACGCCACTTTCGGCAAGACGATCCTCCGCAACGTTCAGCCGCTCTTCGCCGATATTCGCGGCGGCGGCTTGGCGTGCGCCCATAACGGCCATCTGACCAACGCGCTGACGATGCGGCGGCGGCTTGTCAAAGACGGCTGCATTTTCCAATCCACCTGCGACACGGAGATTATTCTGCATATGGCGGCGCAGTCGCGGATTGCCGATCCGGTGGATCGGCTGGTGGATGCGCTGACGCGCATTGAAGGCGCTTACGCTCTGGTCTTTTTGGCGAATGGACTCTTGATTGGCGCGCGCGATCCCTTGGGCATACGCCCTCTGGTCTTGGGGCGTCTGGGCGAGGCGCTCGTCCTCGCCTCCGAGACCTGCGCGCTGGACATCATAGACGCCGATTATGTTCGGGACATCGCGCCCGGCGAGATCATCATCGCCGATGGCAGAGATTCGCGGAGTCTGACCCCCTTCCCTTTGGCGCGCGAGAGACCCTGCATTTTTGAATATGTCTATTTCGCCCGCCCCGACAGCGTTCTCAGCGGACGCAATGTTTATGAATATCGGCGGCAGATGGGTCGGGAATTGGCGCAGGAATCTCCTGCCGAAGCCGACATGGCGATGCCCGTTCCCGATTCCGGCGTCCCGGCGGCGCTCGGCTATGCGAAGGAATCGGGCTTGCCGCTGGAATTGGGCATCACGCGGAATCATTATGTCGGACGCACCTTCATTGAGCCGACCCAGCAGATTCGGCAGCTCGGGGTGCGTCTGAAGCACAATCCGATCGGCGAGATCGTGCGGGGCAAAAGAGTCGCGCTGATAGACGACAGCATCGTCCGCGGCACGACAGGCAAGAAGATCGTCAGCATGATCTATGGCGCCGGCGCGAAGGAGGTGCATATGCGGGTCGCGTCCCCGCCCATTCTGCATCCGGATTTCTACGGCATTGACACGCCCGACAAGGACGAACTCATCGCCAATCGCTACGACAATGAAGGCTTGCGAGAGTTTTTGGGCGTGGCGTCTCTTGCCTTTCTTTCCATCGGCGGACTCTATCGCGCGATGGGGCATCCGAAAGGGCGAGACGACAGCCATCCGCAATATACCGATCACTGCTTCACAGGCGACTATCCGACAAATCTGACGGATCTTCAGGAGGGCGCGGATGGAAGGCAGCTGTCTTTTTTGGGAGAGCATGCCTGATTCATGGCGGGTCTTTTCTCAGGCAAAATCGCGCTGATCACCGGCGCGTCTCGCGGCTTGGGACGCGCGACAGCTTTGGCGCTCGCCAAAGGCGGGGCGCATGTGATTCTTCTGGCGAAACAAACCGCCGCCCTCCGCGCCGCCGATGACGCCATCCGCCGAGAAGGCGGAAGCGCGACCCTGACGCCGCTGGATCTGACAGACGGCGCCGGCTTGGATCGTCTGGGCGCGGCGATTTTTGAGCGCTGGGGGAGGCTGGATATTTTGGTCGGCAGCGCGTCCGCGCTGGGGGCGCTCTCCCCGGTCTCGCATATCCAGCCCGCTTTGTGGGACGAGATTCTCGCCGTCAATCTGACGGCGAATTGGCGACTCATTCGCTCTTTAGAGCCGCTTCTGAGACAATCGCCGGCGGGGCGCGCCGTCTTCTTGACATGCGATGAGGCGCGGCAAAAAAAACCCTATTGGAGCGCCTATGCCAGCAGCAAAGCGGCGCTCAAAACTCTCATTCTCATCTGGGCGCGGGAAATGGCGGAAGCCGAGAGCAAATTGCGGATCAATCTCTACGATCCTGTCGCCGCGGCGACCGTGACGCGCCGCGCCATCTATCCCGGCGAAGACCTCTCCCTGATCCCGAAGCCCGAAGAGGTCATTAAGCCCCTCCTGTCGCTGCTGGACGAGAAAAACGCCCGTCATGGCGAGATCGTCTCGTTCAAACGGCAGAAGGGCGATCAGACATAAGGGTTCCTGCCCGCCTCAATGCGGAGGCGCAGAGGCGCGCCCCAAAGACCAAACTTCTCGCGCAGAGAGTTTGTCAGATAGCGTCTGTAGGATTCGGGCAGAGCTTGTCGGCGATTCGTGAAAATCGTGAAGGAGGGCGGACAGTTCCCCGTCTGCGTCATATATTTGAGCCTGACGGCGCGTCCTTTGGCGAGAGGCGGAGGCTTCGCGCGAAGCGAGGATTCAAGCCACCGATTGAGACGCCCTGTCGTGATTTTCGTCTCCCATAGGCGCTTCGCTTTAAGACAGGCTTCGGGAATGGCGTCCAGCCCCTCCTCCTTGAGCGCCGAGCAGATGACGATCTCCGCGCCTTTCAATTGCGGCAGAAGATGGTCGGCGCGGGCGCGCATCGCGCGAAGCGACAAGCGCGGCGCGAGATCGGCTTTGTTGATCAGAAAAATCGGCATTTTTCCGGCGCGCGCGATCGTCTGGGCTATTCGCAAATCCTGCCTCTCAAAGAGCTGGGTCGCGTCCATCGTCAGCAGGACGATGTCGGCGAGGCGCGCCGCCCGAAGAGTCGCCGAAACGGCGAGACTCTCGCTCATCCCGCTCACGCGGGCTTTCTTGCGAAGCCCCGCCGTATCCACGAGAAGAAAAGAACCGTCCGCGCGAATCCAGCGCATTTCTATCGCGTCTCGGGTCAAGCCCTGTTCCGGACCTGTCAGCATTCGCTCCTCGCCCAGAATCTTATTGGCGAGGGTGGATTTTCCTGTGTTCGGACGTCCGACAATGGCGACCCGCAATGGAGAATCCTCGCCCCCTTCCGTCTCGGACGAGATTTTCACTTCCGCCTGCGCCTGCGCTGACGGCAAACGCGCCTCCAAAATGGCGAGAAGATCGCCAATGCCCAAACCATGCTCGGCGGAAATGGCGACAGCATCGTCAAAGCCCAATCTTTGCGCCTCCGCCCAGCCCGCCTCGGCGGCGCGACCCTCGCATTTGTTGACGGCGAGAAGGACGGGCTTGCCGCGGCGGCGCAAAAAAGACGCCCAATGCGTATCGGCGCCGGTCAGACCGGCGCGACCATCCACCAGAAAAAGACAGAGATCGGCGTCAATGATGGAAGCGCATGTTTTTTCGGTCATTCGCGCGGTCAGATCTTTCGGCGGCGCTTCCTCCAGCCCTGCGCCGTCCAGAAGACGGCATAGATGTCCGCCGATGCGGCATTCTCCTTCGCGGATGTCGCGGGTCAGTCCCGGCTCAGAGGCGACGAGCGCGGCGCGTCTGCCCGTAAGACGGTTGAAGAGCGTGGATTTCCCGACATTCGGCCTCCCCGCGATCGCGATCGTCCAAGACATAAGGCGTTTCTTTTTTAGCGGAGCGCGATGATCTCGGCATTTCCGGCGATCAGATAAAGCGTGCGATCCGCGACAATAGGCGCTGTGTGGAAAGCGTTTGAGAGTTTCAAGTCTCGGACGATCGCGCCATTGCTCGGATTCATCGCGACAAGCCGCCCTGTGGAGGAAGAGAGATAGAGCAGACCTCCGGCGAGAATCGGTCCGCGCCAGATCGTCGGGGGCGCCGGCGGAGGAGTCTCCGGCAGAGGGGCGCTCCAGAGCAATTCGCCGGTCTCGGCTTGGAGGCAATAGACTCGCCGATCTTCGGCGGCGAGGAAAATGACATTGCCGGCGACCCACGGCATTTCCAGCCCGGCGACATTCTGCGACCAAATTTTCTCTCCGGTGCGAATATCCAGCGCGAGGGTCTTGCCGGCGTTGCTGACGGCGATGATCCTTCCGCGATCAATCACCGGCGTGGCGAGAGACGTGATGGATGTCGGGAAGGAGGCGGCGAGGCTGCCCAAAGTGACGTTGGTCTGCCATGAGACCGCGCCGTTCTCAAGGCGGAGCGCGAAGATTTCGCCCGAACTGTACGGGACGACAACTGTGCGCCCTTCCAGCGCGCCTGTCGCGCCTGTGAGGATGGTCGCCGGGTTCAGCGTTCCCTGATGGAACCAGATGAGCCGTCCGTCTTCTATCGTATGGGCGTTGATTTTGTTGTCGTGTCCGAGCGCCAAGACGATTCGCCGATGGGCGAGCGGCGCGGCGCGGATTGGCGTGGATGGCTCTGTCTTCCAGAGAATCTCGCCGGTCTCCGGGCTGAGCGCCGCCAAGACGCCAAGCCCTGTCGCGACAAAAAGGCGCTTTCCGAGCAGCGACATGCCTCCGCCAAAAGCCGGCGCGCCGCGTTTGGCGAGGTCTCGCCTCCATAGGGTCTTTCCGCTTTGGGCGTGGAGGGCGTGGATTCTGGCGAAGCCGTCCTGCAGGAAGAGACGTCTGCCCGAGACGATGGGCTGCGCGATCAGCGGGCCGCTGTCCAGCCCGGCGAATCTTTTGCGGAAGAGGATTTGCGGATTCCGTCCGAGCGCCAAATGTCCGGGATTGTGGCTGGCGGTCGCGCCGGCCTGCCCCCATGAGGAATTCGCGCGCGGCTTGGCAATCGCGATGCTTCCCGCCCGCGCCGAGAGGCGAGGCGGCTCGGGCTCCGAGACGACCACCGACAGGCGCGCCCCTTTGAGCGGCGCGTCCGCGCCGCCGCATGAGGCGAGCGTCATGGCGAGACCGGCGGCGAGGACGAGGACGAATCGTCTCTTCCATGGTTTTTCTGTCGTGAAGGCGGTCATCTTTATGGCTTCGGGGGGACAAGCGAGGCAGGGGCGGGTCTCTTCAGAGACGAGGAGAGCATAATCTTGGCGCGCTCTATCATGGAAGGCGGCGCGGCGTCCGATTCTGATATCTCCTTATAGATCTGATAGGCGCGCTCCTCCTTTCCGGCGGCGATGGCGGCGAGCGCCAGCGTTTCCTTCGCCGAGAAGATGAAAGGCGCGCCATCTTGAAGGCTTGGGGCGAGGCGGCGCTCAATCTCGGCGAAATCTTCTATTCCGACCATCAGCGAGGCGGCATGGATGCCCGCCAAATCGCGGAGCGTCTGGGAGACGCCCTCCGCCTTTTCCAGCGCCTCATAGAGAGCGAGGGCTTCGCGCCTTCTCTCCGCTCTGGCGAGGATCGCCGCCCGATGAAAAAGGGCGAGTTCGCCATAGAGATCGTCTTGCCCGCGCAGATCGGCGAGGGCTTGGAGCTGCGGCGCGGCGCTCTTTAAGCCAAGCGCTTTGTCAAAGGCGAGAGAAGCGTCGCGGCGCGACTCTCTCGCGCTCTGAACCCAAAAGAACAGCGCTCCGAACAGAAAGACCGCGCAGCCCAGAACGCCCAGCGACAACGGCCCATAGCGCCGCCAAAGATAAAGATAGCGCTCACGGCGCACCGCTTCATCCACATCGCGGAATATATCGGTCATCGGCTTCCCTTTCGCCGGCGCCGTCAAACGCGCCGATGGGAAGGAACTACACCATTCTCAAGCGCCGCCGCAAGACTCAAGACTCAAGATACTAGGCGGCGCGCGCCGAGACGCAATCGCGCGAAAGCGCCGCGTCTTCCAGCGTCAGTTCCATGCCGCCATGCCATCCGGGGCGCAGCGAGCCGGCGAGATGAAACAATTCCTGACGATTTTTCGCGAAAGCCTTCGCCATCGCGCCATCCGCCGCCCGAAAGGCTATCGCGGAAAAAGATGCGCCGGAAGAGGATTCAAACCGACAGCGCAAATGTCCTCCCGCCTTCTTCTCCCAATAGGCTAGCCGCATATCGGCGAGCGCGAGGCATGGTTCAGGGTTCCCTTTCCCGAATGGCCCGGCTTTCTGAATCTGATCAAAAAGATCGCGGGTCGCCCCTTCAGCGCGGAGGATCGCATCCACGATCAAAGGCGGCGCTTCGTCCGTCTCGCCATGCGCGGAGGCTTCCTCTTGAAGAAACGCCTCAAGCGCCTCAATCCGAGACGCCTCCACCGTGAAGCCCGCCGCCGCCGCATGTCCGCCGCCCCGAATCAAGAGACCCTTCTCCCGCGCCCGCGCTATCAGACGCCCAAGATGAACGCCGTCAGGCGCGCGCGCCGATCCCACGCCGATCCCGTCCGCGCCGATCGCGACAACCGCCGAAGGACGGCCATAGCGATCGCGCAGACGCGCCGCGACAATCCCCAAAACCCCGACATGCCAATCGTCAGACGCGACAAGCAAAAAAGGCGGCGTTTTATTGCGACCGTCATAACGCGCATTCACTCTCGCCGCCGCCTGCTCGGTCATCGCCTGCTCTAAGGCGCGTCTCTGCTTGTTGAGAGTCTCCAACTCGGCGGCGCGGGCGTCAGCTTCGGCGTCGGTCTCGCTCATCAGCAGCGCCAGCGCCAGAGACGCATGCCCCATCCGCCCCGCCGCATTAATGCGAGGACCAAGAAGAAAACTGAAAGTCTGCGCGTCCAGCGTTCTGATTCCGCCCGCCGCGCGAATCAGCGCCGCCAAGCCCCGATGCCGTCCTCGCGAAAGCGCCGCCAAGCCCCGAACGACAAGCGCTCTGTTCAAGCCGACAAGAGGGGAAACATCGCAGACCGTCCCAAGAGCCGCCAAATCAAGAAATTGAACCAGATCCGGAGGCGTCATGCTCGCGCGCAGCAGACGATTCACCGCCGCCAAAAAAAGAAAAACAAGACCCGCCGCCGACAAATAACCCAAGCCGCTCTCGTCAGGCGGGCAGTTCGGATTGACGAGCGCGGCGATTCCGTCAGGCGGCGCTTCCGCCGGATGATGATCCAAAACGACAATGCGCGAGCCTTCTTCTGCCGCCCGCGCCAGAATTTCTCCATCCGAGACGCCGCAATCCACCGTGATGACGAGACAGAAACCCTTCTCTCTCAGCGCGCGCAGCGCCGACAGATTGACGCCATAGCCCTCTTTCATCCGATCGGGAAGATGAACCTCTGTCGGCACACCCAACAGACGCAGATAATTTGTCAGCATCGCCGAGGAGGTGATGCCGTCCGCGTCATAATCGCCGAAAATCGCGACAGGCTGTCGCGTCTCAATCGCTTGGCGGAGAATCTCGGCGGCTTGATCCATGCCGGCGAGGCGGGAGGGATCGGGGAGAGCGTCGCGGAGGGCGGGTTTGAGGAAAGCGCCGCAATCCTCGGCGCGGACGCCTCGCGCCGCCAAAATCCGCGACAGAATGTCCGAGACGCCATGAGTCTGTCGGAGCGCCTGACGCGCCGTCTCATCCACGTCAGAGGCCTGCCATCGCCGACCTTTGAGGGATCGACTCACGCCCAAAAGATTGCCGTTTGTCTCGGTCATCGGCGCTTCCGCTTTCCCGCCCCTTCTTTCGGAGGATAATGCGCGTGAATTCTCCGCGCCTCCCCGGACGCCGAGGATAAAAGAAGCGAATTCACCGAAAAACTCCCATCCTGCCCCCGCGCGACCCCGTCCAAGAGCGAGCCTGACGTCACGCCGCTCGCCGCGAAGAGAACGCCGCCGCGCACCATGTCCGAAAGATTGTAGATTCGGCTGGCATCCGTGATTCCCATCGTTTCGGCGCGTCTCCTCTGCTCGTCCCCCGAAAAGACGAGACGCCCCTGCATCTGCCCCCCAAGACAGGCGAGCGCCGCCGCCGCCAAGACTCCCTCAGGCGCGCCCCCTATGCCGACATAAATATCTATCGGTGATGACGGAGCGGCGGCGTGAATCGCGGCGGCGATGTCGCCATCGGTGATCAGATGGAGAGCCGCCCCGGCTTTTCTGAGATCGCGGATGAGCGCGTCATGGCGGGGTCTGTCCAGCGCGCATGCGGTGATCTTTTTCGGCTTGACGCCCTTGGCTTTGGCGAGAGCGCCGATAGTGTCGCCAATCTCCGCGTCAAGCGAGATCAGATTGGGCGGATAGTCCTCGCCGTCATTCCTGCCAATGACGATCTTCTCCATATAGACGTCCGGCGCGTGGAGGAGCGCGCCGGACGCGCCAAGCGCGGCGACTGTCAGCGCGTTGCTCATCGCTTTGGCGGTGAGGGTCGTGCCTTCCAGAGGATCCACGGCGATATCCACCGCCATGCCATCTCCGCTGCCGAGCTCTTCGCCGATATAGAGCATCGGGGCGGCGTCCCGCTCGC
Source organism: uncultured Alphaproteobacteria bacterium (assembly GCA_958296285.1). Lineage (GTDB taxonomy): Bacteria > Pseudomonadota > Alphaproteobacteria > JAPOUT01. Next base: position 1,184,605 of record OY282459.1, on the reverse strand, counting down.
CCTCGCCAATGACGACTCGCCCGCGCATCGCCATCGCCGAGAGAACCGTCCGCATCGCCTCCACCGCCGCCATGTCGGCGGCGCGCTCATCGCCCCGACCGATAAAATCGGACGCCGCGATCGCCGCCGCCTCTGTCGCGCGGAGAAGCCCCGTCTCCAAAAGAGGCGAGAGCGCCGAGGCGTTTTCGGCAATGGTTTCGCTGTCGCGGCTCGCTTTCATAGGCGGAGCTTATACCGATTCGGCGGATTCCGTCTCCACCGAAATTGCGATCGGAGACGCTTCCTTCAACCGGGCGCGGATTCTTTCTATCGCGGCGCGCTCCGCCGCGTGGGTGATCACCGCCACGGGCAGCCGCGCCACGCCGCCTGATGTCTTTTTGTCGCGGATTTCATCGGTCTGCGTGATTCGCGCGAGCGAGACGCCTTCCTCGGCGAAAATCCGCGTGATCTTCGCCGCGCTGCCGGGCTCGTCTCGCGCGAAAACCCGAACGTAAAACGCCTCCTGAAACGCCTCCTTCTCCGAAGAGGCGGCGGACGCCTCGCGCAGCGTCTCGGCAGGGCGAGAGAAAACGGGAAGCCGCGCATCGCCTCGCGCCAAAGCGGCGGCGTCAGAAAGCACGGCGGCGGCGGTCGGCGAGGCTCCCGCGCCCTCCCCTTCCAACAGAAGATCGCCAATATGGCGTCCCGAAATGATCAGCGCGTTGATCGCCCCCTCCGCTTTGGCGAGGCGATGTCCGAGAGGCAGAAGACGCGGACGGACGCATTGCCGAATCCCCCGCCCCCCTCCTGCCGCCGAAGCGTCCGCGACAAGGCGGATCGCATAGCCAAAGCCCTCGGCGAGACGCATGTCCATCTGTATCAGATCGCGGATGCCCTCCGTCTCCACCGCCGCCTCGCTCGGCGCGACCCCGAAACAGAGCGCCGACAACAGCGTCAATTTCTGCGCCGCGTCATGTCCGTCAATATCCAAAGACGGATCCGCCTCGGCATAGCCTTGACGCTGCGCGTCTTTCAGAGCCTCGTCAAATGGGCGTCCGCCCGCCATCGCCGTGAGGATATGGTTGCATGTGCCGTTGAGAATCCCGAAGACCCGCGCCACAGGCTCGGCGGACAGACTGTCGCGCGAAACCCGCACCGCCGGCAGAGCCGCCGCGATCGCCGCCTCATAAAGAAGAGGCGCGTCATTCTTCTCGGCGAGAGCGGCGAGCGCCGCGCCATGCCGCGCCAAGAGCGCCTTATTCGCCGTGATCACCGGGGTTCCTTTGGCGAGAGCCGCTTCAACCAGATTCCGCGCCGCGCCCTCCGCCCCGCCGATCAGCTCCACGACAGCGTCCGCCTCATGGCGAAGCAATGTTTCGGCGTCCTCCGCCCATGCGACCCCCTCTAGAGGCAGGGCGCGGCGCTTCTTTCTGTCCCTCGCGGAGACGGCGACAAGTTTTAAAGCCGGCGCGCTGTCCTCCCGAGAGGCGAGACGCTTGACAAACGCGCCCCCGACCGTCCCCAGCCCCGCGAGAACTATGGAAAAGGGACGAGTCAATGGGCGGAGGCTTTGTCTGTCTGATCCGACCGCGCCCCGCGCCCCTCGCGCGCCGCGCCCTTCGCGCCACGCGCCTTCATCAGATTGCGGAAAGATCGCGCCGCCTGCCGAATGCGCTGCGGATTCTCCACAAGACTGACGCGGACAAAACCGTCTCCACCATCCCCGAAGCCCGCGCCCGGCGAGACGGCGATCCCCGCCTCCTTCAGAATCATCCGCGAGAAGGCAAGCGATCCCATAGCGCGGAAATTTTCGGGCAGAGGCGCCCAGGCGAACATCGTCGCCGAGGGCGGCGGAATCCTCCAGCCGGCGCGGGCGAAACTGTCGGTGAGAATGTCGCGTCTCGCTTTGTAGACGCCGCGAATCTCTTCCACGCAGTCCTGCGGCCCGTTCAGCGCTTCGGCGGAGGCGACTTGAATCGGCGTGAACGCGCCGTAATCCACATAGGATTTGACCCGCGCCAGCGCGTGAATCAGCCTCTCATTGCCGACCGCGAAACCAATGCGCCAGCCGGGCATCGCGTAAGTTTTGCTCATGGAGGTGAATTCCACAGAGACATCCTTCGCCCCCGCCACTTCCAAGATGGAGGGCGGCGGCGCATTCGGATTAAAGTAAATCTCGGCGTAAGCCAAATCCGACAAAATAAAAAATCCGCGCTTCTTGGCGAGCGCGACAAGCTCTTTGTAAAAACCCGCATCGGCGGTCTGCGCGGTCGGGTTGCACGGGAAATTGCAGACGAGCGCCAAGGGCGGCGGCGAGATATTCGCGGCGGCGCGATCTATGTCTCGGAGGAAGGCGTCCTGAAAATCCTCCCCCGCGCCCAAAGGAAACCGCCGCACCGAAGCCCCCGCCAAAATAAAGCCGAAACTGTGAATCGGATAAGACGGATCCGGCACCAAAACAACGCTCCCAGGCGAGGTTATCGCCTGCGCCATATTGATGAACCCCTCTTTAGAGCCGAGAGTCACGACAATCTCGCTGTCGGGATTGAGCGCCACTCCGAAGCGGCGCTTATAATAGGCGGCTTGCGCGCGGCGCAGTCCGATGATGCCGCGCGATGCCGAATAGCGATTCGTTCTGGGCTTGCCGACCGTCTCAATCAGTTTTTTGACGATGGGTTCCGGGGTCGGCATGTCGGGATTCCCCATGCCGAAATCAATAATGTCTTCGCCTTTGGCGCGCGCTTCGGCTTTGAGGCGATTCACCTCCTCAAAGACGTAAGGAGGCAGCCGCTCTATCCGATAGAAGAGGTTTTTTTGGTTTTCGCGCTTGGTTTCTTCCAAGAAATATCTCCTGAGGTCTTTGCCCGCTCCTGCCGCTGCCCCCGCGCCGCTCTAAAGAAAAGAAGCGCTTGCGAAGGTACCTCCACAAGCGCTTCTGTCAGCCTTTGAAAGCAAATCAGACTGATTCGTCTGGCTTACTCCTCGCGGACAGTCATGCTGACATGGATGTCTTGAGGCGTATGCAAAGATGCGCCATCACCCATCATCATGTCCCAGCATTCACTGAGGCTCTCGCAGCCCGCAAGCGAAAAAGCAAGAACCAGCGCAAGCGGCCAAGACCGCCGGGCCGAACTTTTATGAGTTGTCATGACAAACTCCCTCTTTTGATGTTTGATCCGATAAAGATCGTTGCCTGGCGGTTTGGCATATGCCCCCCCGCAGATTTGTTTCTGTATACGACAGATTCGCGGAATGTAAAAGGAAATTCTCAAAATATTTTTCATAATATTTCTCGCGGCGAAATTTTAACGATCCGCCGAAAACCCGTCCGCCGCCGAGACGGGGTTCTCGGAATAAACCTTTTATTGCCAAAGGTTTATTTCTTTCGGCGTGAAGCGGAGCGACTGTCCTTGTCCAGCGATTCGGCAAGAGCGCGGCGCGCCTTTTTTGTCATCACGCGGCGCGAGCGAAAAGAAATCGCCGCGAGATCGGGATAAGCCGCCGATTTTTCCTCAAGCGAAGCCAGATCGCCATCGCCATACCAGACATCCCGATCAAAGGTGCAGCCTGTCGCGGTCAGCAGAAACAGCGCCGTCAAGATCAGAGACGCTCCGCCCGCCTTCGTGAAAAAAGAGACAGCCATCAGCGCTTGGAGAATTGGAATCGGCGGCGCGCTTTGCGGCGTCCGTATTTCTTGCGCTCCACGACCCGAGAATCGCGCGTCAAGAAGCCTTTCGCCTTCAGAGGCGCGCGGGTCTGCGGATCTTGAAGCACGAGGGCTTTGGCGATTCCATGTTTGAGCGCGCCCGCTTGTCCCGAAAGCCCTCCGCCGCGGACAGTGCAGAAGGCGTCATATTGCCCTTCGCGCGCGGCGGCTTCAAAGGGCTGGCGCACGATCATCCGCAAGAGGTCGCGGGCGAAATAGTCTTCAAAGGGTTTTTTGTTGATGGTGAGTTTTCCCGTCCCCGGAGAGAGCCAAACGCGCGCGCAGGCGTCTTTTCGCTTGCCTGTGGCGTAGATGCGGGCGGGCTGCGCCTCTTTCGGGGCTTTTTTCTCTTCGGCGGCTTGGCTCATTTCGCTCTTTTATCCTTCACGCAGGCTGGCGCGCGTTTTTCGGATTGGCGGCGCGGAAATCCACGATTTCCGGCGCCTGGGCGGCGTGGGGGTGATCGGCGTCCGGATAGATTCGGAGGGATCGCATTTGCTCTCTGGCGAGAGGCCCGTCCGGCATCATGCGGCGCACCGCTTGGAGAAGAACGCGCTGAGGCTGTCCGCTTTTGAGGATTTTTTCCGGGGTCGTCTCGCGGATGCCTCCGGGATAGCCTGTGTGTCGGTGGTAGATTTTGTCTTTCGCCTTCTTGCCGGTGAAGACGGCTTTGCGGGCATTGGTGATGATGACGCCGTCTCCGCAATCCATATGCGGCGTGTATCGCGGCTTATGCTTCCCGCGCAGACGGGTCGCGACAAAAGCCGCGAGGCGTCCGACGACAACGCCTTCGGCGTCCAGCAGGATCCATGTCTTTTCAAGCTCGGCGGCTTTGGCGGAGTAGCTTTGCATTCGCGCTGTCGGTTGAGGTTTCGGGGGGAGTATCGTCAAGCTTTTAGGGCGGCGCGGCTTGTCTGTCAAGAGGCGCGGGGCGCGGGGGCGTCTTGGCGGCAGAGCTGGTGATGCCAGAGCGCCGCGCTCCACAGGATCACGCCTCCGAATTGATGCGCCAAAGCCAGAGGGATCGGCATGACGAGCAGCAGCAGCGCGATGCCGAGCGCGGCTTGGATGATAAGCAGAATCATCAGCGTCAAAGCCGAGCGGAAGAGCGTCCGATCTCCGCGCAGAGAGGCGAGATGAATCGCGAGGAGGGCGACAAGGCAGTAAGCGTTCAAGCGATGAAGGAATTGGACGGCGGCGGGGTTTTCTGTGGCGTTTCGCCATAGGATTTTGTTTGTCAGGGCGTTTTCGGGGAAGAATCGTCCGTTCATCAGCGGCCAGCTGTTGTGGATGAGTCCGGCGTCCAGACCTGCGGTCAGCCCGCCGAGCAAGATTTGGAGGAAGAGGAGTCCGATCAGGAACGCCGCCCGCGCCGAGAAAACGCGCCGCTTTTCTGAGAGGTTTGGCGCGGGGGGTCTCCGAGCGATAAGAAGGAGGCGGAAGAGGCAGCCATAGATGATGAACGCCAAGCCCAGATGGGCGGACAGTCTATATTGGCTGACATCGGGCTGATCGGCGAGACCGCTTTGCACCATTTTCCATCCGAGCCATCCTTGCAGGGCGACGAGGAGGAAGATTGCCGTCAGTTGTCGGAGGCGTTTGGGGGGGATGGTTTTTGTGATCCAGAGGAAGCAGAGCGGGATAAGGAAGGTCAGTCCGAGGATTCGTCCGAGCGCGCGATGCGTCCATTCTCGCCAATAGAGATTTTTGAATTGGGCGAGGCTTATTCCTTGATGCTGTTCTTTATAGTGGGCGGTTTTTTGGTAGAGCTGGAGGCTTTCCTGCCATTGGGTTTCGGTTGCGGGGGGGAGGATTCCGATGATGGGTTTCCAGTTGGTGATGGCGAGTCCGGCGTGGGTGAGGCGGACGAATCCGCCGAGCAGGATCATAGCGATTATGAGGGCGCAGAGGGTTGCGATCCAGAGTTGGATGGCGTTGGGGAGGTTGTTGGCGGTTTGGGGCAAGTTGGTGGCGGGGGCGCGGATTAGTCTATGCGTCCTTCGTGGATGTAGTTGAGGATAGCGAGGGCGGCGAGGAAGATTGTGATGGCGATGATAGCGGACATGGTTTTTCCTTTTTTTCTTTTGTGGAGGTTTGGGTTTTGGCGCGGCGTCGGAGCGGCGGGATTTGAACCCACGACCCCTTGTCCCCCAGACAAGTGCGCTACCAGGCTGCGCTACGCTCCGCGCGGGCGTGGGTCAATATGGGGTTTGGGGGTTTGGAGCGCAAGCCTTTTGAGGGGGCTGGGGCGTTTTGGCTTGCTCCCGTTGAGGGGGGTTTGGGGGGCTAGCCCCCCAAGAAAAACCAAGGCTGCCGAAGGCAGCCTATCGGTTGGGGGGTGGGGTGGGAAAAAAGCTTTTGCGCAGTGAGCGTAGCCACTCGTGGCGTAGCGAACAAGCAAAAGCGACCCACCCCCCAACCGCCCCCTGCCCGCAAGAGCTCTTGTAAGCAGGGGGGTCGGCGGGCTTTCTCGCGGGCTTGCCTTCGGCTTCGCCCGCTTCGTTTCGCCACGCCCGCCGACCTTTCGGGGGGATTCCCCCCGACCCCCCCCTTTCTCAAGGGGGGCTAGCCCCCCTTGACCCCCCTTCACGGGAGACTCAACCAGCCCCCTCTCCCTTATCCACCCGCTCCCTCAACTTCCGACTAGGACGAAAAAATAACGCCCGCCTCTCCCCAATCGGAACAGGCTCACCCGTCTTCATATTCCGTCCAACCCGAGGCGCGCGCCGCCGAACCTCAAAAACCCCAAAAGACGACAATTTCACATAACCCCGATCCAATATGCCCCCCACAACACGACCCAAAAAATCATCCACCAACCGCCCCGACTCGCCCCGAGATAAACCAACGCGCCGATAAACAGCCTCCGCCAAATCGGCGCGCGTCAGCGTCTTCACTTTCTGCCTATCCTTCTCGCCCATAACCCCCCTCATGCGCCATCTCTCAAACCCAAAGCCGCCGCCTATTATAACGCCCCCGCCCGCCCCGTGAAAAGTCAAACCTATCCGCCAAACCTCACAAGAGAATGCCGCTTCTTGCCAACCGACAATTTCACATAACCCCTATCCCCAAAATCATCGCGCTTTAAGCGCAGCGTCTCGTCTCGGACAAGACGATCCTCCAGCTTCACCGCGCCCGCCCTCACATAACGCCGCGCCTCGCTGTTGGACGCGGCAAGATCAGCAAGAACCAGCAATTCCAGCAATCCCATCTCCTTCTTCGCCATCAAAACCGAAGGCATCTTGTCATGACTCTCTCTGCCCTCAAAGGCGGCTTCGGCGCCCTTCTCGGCTTCTTCCGCGGCGCGAGACCCATGCGCCATCCGACAAGCCTCGCCCGCCAAAATCTTCTTCGCCTCATTAATCTCCTCGCCTTCAAGAGCCTCCAATCGCGCGATCTCGTCTAAAGACAGATCGGTGAAAATACGCAAGAACCGCCCGACATCCGCGTCATCCACATTCCGCCAATATTGCCAATAGTCATAGGGCGAGAGCATCGCCGCATCCAGCCAAACCGCGCCCGCCGCCGTCTTCCCCATCTTCGCGCCAGAGGAGCTCGTCAGAAGCGGCGCGGTCAGCCCGAAAAGCTCCGCGCCCTCCACGCGGCGCGCCAGCTCCACGCCATTAACAATGTTGCCCCATTGATCCGACCCCCCCATCTGCAGCCGACAGCCATATTCCCGATAGAGATGCAGAAAATCATAAGCCTGCAGAATCATATAATTGAACTCCAAAAAACTCAGATTCTGCTCGCGCTCCAACCGCAGACGGACGGAATCCATCGTCAGCATCTTATTGACCGAAAAATGCCGACCCACATCGCGCAGAAACCGAATATAGTTCAGCCCCTTCAGCCACGCCGCATTGTCCAAAATGACGACATCGCCCTTCAGAAAAACCTTGACGATCTTCTTGATGCGGCGAGCATTTTCGGCGATCTCTTTTTTCTCGGTCAGTTTGCGGGTCTCGTCTTTGCCGGACGGATCGCCGATCTGAGTCGTCCCGCCGCCCAAAATGACGAGCGGCTTATGTCCGCAAGACGCCAAGCGGCGGAGCATCATCAGCGTCATCAGATTGCCGACATGAAGACTCGCCGCCGTGCAGTCAAAGCCGATATAGCCGATGATTGTCTCGCGGGCGGTCAGAGCGTCCAGCGCGGCGGCGTCCGTGCATTGATGAATCTGCCCGCGCGCCGCGAGAAGCCGCAAAAAATCGGAGCGATAGTCGGTCATCGGCGCTATAAGGTCTGATGGAAGAGCGGGATTGCTCGGCGGATGATGTGCCATGACGACAGATTTGACAAGACAGATGACAAGACGCCTCGCGGTCGCGCCGATGATGGGCTGGACGCATCGGCATGGACGCTTCTTTCTGCGTTTGCTGACGAAGCGCGTCATGCTTTATAGCGAGATGATCGCGGCGGAGGCTGTTCTGCATGGGAATCGGGAGAGGCTTCTCGCTTTTGATCCGCGCGAGAAGCCGTTGGCGCTTCAACTTGGCGGAAGCGATCCGGTCATGCTCGCCGAAGCCGCCCGCATCGCCGAGGATTGGGGCTATGACGAAATCAATCTCAATATGGGCTGTCCGTCCTGCCGCGTCGCCGAGGAGGGCGGCTTCGGCGCGGCGCTGATGAGAAACCCGTCCCGAGCCGCCCGCGCTTTTGAAGCGATCGCCGAGGCGGTCGGCGTGGCTGTCAGCGTCAAATGCCGCCTCGGCGTGGATGATGACGCGCCGCGCGAAACATTCCCGCGCTTCATAGAGATTATGGCGCGCGCGGGCTGCTCTCTCTTTATTGTTCATGCGCGGAAGGCGCTGTTGGGGGGCGTCAGCGCGAAGGCGAACCGATCCGTTCCGCCGTTGGATTATGGATTGGTCGGCGAGATGAAGAGGGCGAATCCCGATTTGACGATTCTTCTCAATGGCGGCATTGCGGAACTCGCGCAAGCCGAGGCGCATCTTGAGACGCTGGACGGCGTGATGATCGGACGCGCTGTCTGTCGCAATCCTTATATGCTGTCGGAGGCGGATGCGCGTTTTTTCGGTGTCGTGTCTGACGCGCCGAAGAGCAGGGCGGATATTTTCGGTCTTTTCCGTGATTATGCGAGGGGCGCTTTCCGCGATGGTCATTCGCCGTCTTTGATCACGCGGATGGCGGCGGGCTTGTTTCATGGCGAGGCGGGGGCTCGCGCCTTTCGCCGAGAGTTGATGCGGATGTCTTTCGCGTGATTGGGGGAGCGATGGGGGATGAGATTTTTTTTTGGCTGATTCTTTTCGTTCCTGCGGCGTGCGCGGCGGGTTTCGCGTCTGGTCTTTTGGGGATTGGGGGCGGGATTGTTTTGATTCCGCCTTTTTATTATGTGTTCGCGGCGGGCGGGCATGAGGATGTCGCGTTGCATTTGGCGATTGGGACGTCTTTGGCGGTTGTTGTGATCACGACTTTGTCGTCATTTTTGGCGCATGATCGTCGTGGGGCGGCGGATCGGGGGATTATTTTTGGTTGGGCGGCGTTTTTGATGTTTGGCGCGGCGTTTGGCGGCGCGTTGGCGGGTTATGTATCGGAGATTACGTTGTCGGCGATTTTTGGGTTTGGGCTTTTGCCTTTGGTTGTGTTGTTGTTTTTGGGCCCTGAGCCTCTTGCGGCGCCGCCGAGCGATGAGATGCCGCGTGGGTTGAGGCGCATGGGGTTGGCGTCTGCGGTGGGTTTCGGGTCATCTTTGATGGGGATTGGCGGGGGGTCGTTTGGGGTTCCTGCGTTGGTTTTGTGCGGGCAGCCGATTCATCGGGCGATTGGGACGGCGGCGGGTTTTGGGCCGTTGATTGCGTTTCCTGGGAGTTTGGTTTTGATGGTTTCGGGGTTGGGGGTTGAGAGATTGCCGGCTTATTCTTTTGGGTATGTGAATTATTTGGCTTTGCTGATATGCGCGCCGTGGACGGTGATGTTCGCGCCGTTGGGGGCTCGGGTTGCGCATAGTTTGCCGCAGAGGTTGTTGCGGAGGATTTTCGCGCTGTTTGTTTTGGCGATTTCGTTGAGATTTTTGGCGCGGGCGTTTTTGTGAAACTCCAAAAGACAGGGGAGCTCCCTGACGGGGGGTCAAGGGGGGCTAGCCCCCCTTGAAAAAAAGGGGGTTCGGGGGAAACCCCCGAAAGCGCGTGGGTGGGTGGGAAAAGAGCATTTACGAGCGAAGCAACGCGAAGCGAGAAAATGCGACCCACCCACGCGCCCCCTGCTAGAAGAGCTCTTGCGAAGCAAATCAGCAGTTAACTAGCGCGAAGAAAGTCTCCAGCCCTTTCATGCATAGCGTTAGGTGTGCCACGCCATTCCTTATCTTTCACGGACTTACCGTTTGTTTCCTTGTCTTTTTATGCATCCAATTCCAAGATGGTGTCCCTTGGAGGAAAATTTTGTGTCCTTTATAGCGAAGTTCTTTGGCAGACGCACTCCTCTGCATGATGCTGTGCGTGATGTCAACTACGATGTCGTCTCTTGGCTTGTTTTCCGGGGTGCCAATGTCAATGTTTATGATAATAAAGGCAATACACCCCTGCACTTAGCGATACATGCCTGGCAACAGGAGGGGTCAGCGGCTCTATTGACGCCCCTAGACGTCCTGCCTGAGATGTCGATAGATGAGCTGCATGAGTTGCAACAGAAGAGAGTCGACTGGAACGAACATGAAAAGATTATAACTCTTCTCCTTGAAATGGGAGCTAATACCAATGCACGCGACAATGATGGCAACACTCCTTTACCTTATGCTGTACGTCGCTGGACGTGGAAGAAAAAAGACGATAGGGTTGTCCTCCTTCTGCTTAAATATGGAGCTGATGTCTATACTCGCAATAAATGGGGGGCAACCCCCCTGCATTTTGCGGCGCAGGCTGGATCTGATAAGGTTGTGTCTTTGCTGATTGAAAAAGGCGCTAACGCTAATTCTTTTGATAAAGACGGATATACTCCTCTACATTGGACGATGCAATGGGAAATGTGGACAGGATGGCAATCAGGAATCGAACATTGGCAAGATTATGTAAATGTAATGTCTCTCCTGCTTGAACATGGGGTGGAGATCAATGCTCAAGGGGGTGAAAATAGAAGAACTGCCCTGCATATAGCAACCAGTAATGAAAACAATAGGGCGGCATCTCTCTTGCTTGAACATGGAGCTGATACCAATGCCCGAAACAAAGAGGGCGAGACTCCCCTGTATATAGCGGCAAGGTATGGGTATATTGAGATTGCCTCACAACTGATTGCGAAAGGTGCTGACGTTAATGCTCACAATAAAAACCTCGAGACCCCCTTACGTGCGGCACTCGATGGAGAAAATGACGAGGTTGCCTCAATTATCCAGCAAGCGGGCGGCACTTATTAGCAGGGTATAAAAGAAGCCTCCGTTGCCGTTAAGTTCCGTGCCATCCGCTCGCAAGAGCTCTTCTAGCAGTGGGGTCGGCGGGCGTGGCTTTCCCGAAACCGAGCGTAGCCACTCGTGGCGTAGCGAGGCGAACCTGCAAAAAGCCGCTGAGATCCCTTGCTCAAACAAGCAAAACTATCGCGTAGGTTGAACCAATCAAGCATAGGTTGACAGCCATCTAATGTGTTTGTAGAATGGGAGCATAAAAACATAAACCTCTAAAAAAGGAGACAATCATGGGTAAAAACAATACGCCACCCAATGCACCAAGCAAGAACGACAACCCATCTGGTGGCAAACGTGGCAACAATCCACCCGCTAAGGGAGGGTGTAGCCAGTAAAATAGTCCTGCGAGCAGGGTGGGGTCGGCGGGCTTTCGTCGCGCCCCATCAGGCTTGCGCTCAATCAGCCAAAAATCCCGTCTAGCAGAATCCCAACCAAACTCGCCAAAATGAACCCAAACATCCATTTCAACAAAACTATATCCGCTTCTATCTTTCCTATCCTGACATCCATCGCCGCAAAACGCCTGTCCATCTCGGCATCCATCTCCGCAAACCGCTTATCCATCTTGGCATCCATCTCCGCAAGACGCTTCTCCATCTTGGCGTCCATCTCGGCAAAACGCCTGTCCATCTTGGCATCCATCTCGGCAAAACGCCTGTCCATCTCGCCGCGCAAATCCGCAATGCGCTCATTGGTCTCACCCTGCATCCGAACTATGTCGGCGCGAAGCTCCCCATAGCGCTCCTGACTCGACTCCAAAGCCTCCACCGCAGCGGCAGCTTTGTCATCGCTGACCTTCGCCTCTTTCAGCGCATCATAAACCGCCACAAGACTCATGGCTTTTCTCCTTGCGAGAAAGTCTGTGTAGCATGTCTCTCTCTTCTCCGCAATCTTTCAAGAACGCCCGCCGACCATAGCGGCGCTCTGCGCCGCTCGGTTTTTCTTGGGGGGCTTAGCCCCCCAAACCCCCTTCACCTCCAGCTTCTATGCGTTAGTTCCCCTGCGGCAAATCCAAAATGCCTGTCTATGAAAAAGATGCCTGTCGCGGCAGCGACCCCCCCACACCCCCCTCAACAGGAGCAAATCAAAACTCCCCAACTTCCTTATAACCCCCCAAAACACCCCTAACTTCCTCAATCAACGCCTCCATGTCTAACTCCGATATAAAACTCTCCACCACAACAACCAACCCCGGAACATTGGAAGACGCCCTCACCAATAACCAACTCCCATCTTCCAAAATCACCCGAACCCCATTCACATCAACCAATCCCACAACCCGCCGCCCACAAACCTCTCCCCTCCCCCGATAAAAAGCCAAAACCCCCTCCACAATCCGATACTTCTCACCATCACCACAAAAAGGCGATAAAGTCGGCGAAATCCACGTCCGAGGCAAATCCAAAGCCAACGCGCTCATCACCAACCCGCTCCGACACAAAAGAGTCGCCATCACAACCCCCGATAAAATCCCGTCATCATAACCACCACCCATAGAACCCCCAAAAAAGAAATGCCCGCTCTTCTCAAACGCCGCCGCAGAACCCGTCTCCCATAAACGCCGCTTCATATAAGAATGTCCCGTCTTCCAATACTCAACCTCCGCGCCCAAACCCCCCAAAACAGACCCATAAAGCCCTGTGGATTTCACATCCGCGATAAACCGCTTCCCCTCGCCCCTCCGCGCCATGTCCCGCGCGATCAATAACCCCGCTTTGTCCGCAGAAATAATCTCGCCCCTCTCATCGGTGAAACCGCATCTGTCGCCATCGCCGTCAAACGCCAAGCCCAAATCAGCGCCCGCATCCCGAACCGCCCCGCCCAAAGAGCGCATCATCGCCATATCCTCAGGATTCGGATTGTAATGCGGAAAAGAAAAATCGGGATCGCAGTTGAGCTCCACAATCTCCGCCCCCAAGCGCCGAAAAATCTCAGGCGCGAAAAATCCCGCCGTCCCATTCCCGCAATCCAAAACAATCCGCAACGGCTTCGGCAAAACGCCATGAGACCCGAAACTCTCAATATAACGCCGGCGCATCTCTTCATGCGGCGCGACCGATCCCGCCTCTTCGGCAGGCGCGAGACTTTCCGAGAATGTCAAATCCTTGACGCGCGCGATCTCGTCAGGCATCAGCGTCAGAGGGGCGCGCAAGCCCATCTTGACGCCCGTCCAGCCATTCGGATTGTGGCTCGCCGTGATCATCGCGACGCCATCGGCTTTAAGATCGCTGTGCGCGAAATAGGCTGTCGGCGAAAGCGCCAAGCCTATGTCCCGAACCAAACACCCCGCCTCAACCAAGCCCGACACGAAAGCGCTCTGCACCTCCTCGCTGTAAGAGCGATAATCTCGCCCGCAGACAATGGCGGGCTTCTTGGCTCCGCGCGTCTCTCGCGCGAAATGTCCGAACGCCAAGCCCAGACGCTTCAGTCCGGCGAGGCTGATCTCTTCGGGATATCGCCATCGGGCGTCATATTCGCGGAAGCCCGAAGGCGCGATCTGTGGAAGTCTCTCGCCCATGGCGGCATGTCTAGCATGATATAGTGATGCGCATGAATGCGTCAGAAGAGATACTGCCTCGTGATGCGCGACTCCTTTTGGGGCGCGGAGAGATTTGGCTGGCGGGCGCGGGGCCTGGGGATCCCGGGCTTCTGACGCTTCATGCCTTGTCGGGGCTTCGGCAGGCGGATGTCGTGATGCATGACGCGCTGGTTGGCGAGGGCGTCTTGGCGCTTGCCCGCGAGGACGCCGAGATTCTTCACACCGGCAAGCGCGGCGGCAGAGGCGGCTGCTCTCAGAGCGAGATTGTGGAGCGGATGATTTCTCATGCGCGCGCGGGTCGGCGGGTTCTTCGGTTGAAGGGGGGTGATCCGTGCATGTTTGGTCGCGGGGGCGAGGAGGCGGCGGCGTTGGCTGAGGCGGGCGTATCGTTTCGGGTGATTCCTGGGGTGACGGCGGCGTTAGGGGCGTTAGAGTATGCGGGCGTTCCGCCGACTCATCGGGATGTGAATCATGCGGTGAGTTTCATTACCGGTCATGTGGCGGATGAGGATTGTCCGAAGTTGGATTGGGGGGGGATTGCGCGGGGGTCTCCTGTTTTGGTGTTTTACATGGCGGTTGGTCGGGTTCGGGCGATACAGGAGAGGCTGTTGGCGGAGGGTCGGGGGTCTGATGAGGTTGCGGTTGTTGTTGAGAATGGGACGTTGGCTGATCAGCGTGTTTTGCGGACGGTTTTGGGTTCTTTGGCGGATGATGTAGAGAGGGAGCGGATTGTTCCGCCTGCGGTTCTTGTGATTGGGCAGGGGGCGTTTTGGCGCTCCCGTTGAGGGGGGTCAAGGGGGGCTTGCCCCCCTTGAAAAAACAAGGCGGGCGCAAGCCCGCCTATGCGCGTGGGTGGTGGCGGCGAAGAAAGCTTTTGCGAGCAAGCGCAAGCGCAGCGAGCAAAAGCGACCGCCACCCACGCGCCCCCTGCTAGAAGAGCTCTTGGAGGGGGGTCGGCGGGCTTTCTCGCCTCGCTACGCTCGGCTTCGTTTCGCCACGCCCGCCGACCCCCCTGCTAGAAGAGCTCTGAGATAAACAGAAGCGGCTACGATGTCTGCGCCGGCAGGGGAATTGGGAATTTGAGCTGGCTGACGACATCATCTATGGAGCTATCGGTCTCGCCCCGCGCCTCCATCGCGAAAAATTTGCAGATGGAGGCTTCATGCTCAACCATATAATTGAGCATGTCCGCATCTTCGTCTGGTCCGGACTCGGCGATCGCTTTAAACTCCGAGACTGTCTGTTCCAGCAGAGCGGCGCTCATCTTCGCATATTCGGGCCACGGCATGGATTTATACATCTCCACATATTCCGGAATCATGGAGAGATCCGCCGTTTCCGACAAATCAAGTTTATTCTTCACCAATAGCGGGCGCAGACGCGACTTCGTTTCCGTTTCCAGCTGCAATATGGAAAGAAAACAATATCTATGATGATCTGTTTTCGCCGCCTGAACCAATGGGAGCATGATCGCTTCTCCAAAAACCTCTCCCTCAAAAAGCCTTCTGTAGCAATTCGGATAGACCAATTCGGACATGATCGCTCTCCTTTCATTTGACAATGATAGCGCGTGATAATGACAGCGGATTTTTCTGCAGTCAATACGCCAACATCGTCTCTCCAACCCCCTTTTTGGGAAACTCCTATTTGCGAAACCATCCAATTAATCCTACTATCCCCCCACACGCCACAGGGAGACCCACCATGGACCTCGCTTTCTCTAAAGACGACATCGCCTTCCGCGACACAGTCCGAAACTTCATTAAATCCGAATACCCCCAAAACCTCAAAGGCAAGGATATGCGATCCCTCGCCAAAGAGGACTATCTCGCATGGCACAAAATCCTCCACAAAAAAGGATGGGCTGCCCCAAGCTGGCCCAAAGAATATGGCGGAACAGGCTGGAATATCACCCAACGATATATCTGGGGCGAAGAAACCGCCCGAGCCGAAACCCTCCCTATCCTCCCCTTCGGCGTCAGCATGGTCGGGCCAGTCATCTACAGTTTCGGCTCCGATAAACAAAAAGACTTCTTCCTGCCACGAATCCTCAACGGCGAACATTGGTGGTGTCAAGGATACTCCGAACCGGGATCAGGCTCCGACCTCGCCTCGCTCCGAACCAAAGCCGTCCAAGACGGAGACCACTATATCGTCAATGGACACAAAATCTGGACAACCCTCGCCCAATTCGCCGATTGGATCTTCTGCCTCGTCCGAACAAATCCCGACGCCCCAAAACCTCAGCAAGGAATCTCCTTCCTCCTCATGGATATGAAAGCGCCGGGCGTGACCGTCCGACCGATCATCACTATAGACGGCGCCCACGAAGTCAATGAAGTCTTCCTAGAAGATGTCCGCGTGCCAATGGAAAACCGAGTCGGCGAAGAAAATATGGGATGGACTTACGCCAAATTCCTCCTCGCCCATGAACGTTCAGGCATCGCAGGAGTCGCGCGATCCAAGAAAAATATCGCGCGCCTCAAAGACATCGCCCGCGCCGAAACGGCGGACGGAAAACCCCTCATGGAAGACGAAAGTTTCTCCCGCAAAATCGCCGAAACCGAAATCGGTCTGACCGCGCTGGAATATACCGAACTCAGAACCCTCGCCGCCGAATCCAGCGGACAGGGACCAGGACCGGAATCCTCTATCCTCAAAATACGAGGCACGGAAATCCAACAGCGCATCACCGAACTCACGCTGGAAGCCATCGGACAATACGCCCTCGCGCCGCATATGTCCGAAGGCGCGAATGTCCCCAATATGCCGGATTACGTCCCCGGAGTCGCGGACACCTATTTTAACGTCCGCAAAACCTCCATCTATGGCGGAACGAACGAAATCCAGCGCAACATCATCGCCAAGATGGTGCTCGGACTCTAACCGCGCCAAGCGAGACAAGCGGATCATGGACTTCTCCTTCTCCGAAGAGCAGACGCTTCTCAAAAACGCGCTCCAAAACTATCTGCGCGATGCTTATGATTTTGAAACGCGCCGAAAAGCCGTCCAAACAAGCGAGGGCTTCCGCGAAGAGGTCTGGAAGCAATTCGCCGAACTCGGAATCCTCGCCCTCCCCTTCGGCGAGAAGCATCAGGGATTGGACAGCGCCCATGTGGAAACGATGATCGTCATGGAAGAAATGGGACGCCATCTGGTGACCGAGCCTTATGTTCCCTCGGTGATTTTGGCGGGAAGCGTCCTGCGCCACGCCGCGAGCGAAGCGCAGAAAGAGGCGCTGATACCACCCCTCGCGCGAGGCGAAGAGCGCTATGCCCTCGCTTGGACAGAAAGACAGTCGCGTTTTGATCTCTTTGACGTCCAAACGACCGCGAAAAAAGACGGCAAAGAATATAAAATTCAAGGGCATAAGGCGGCTGTCCCCGGCGGAGGCTTGGCTGATAAAATCATCTTCACGGCGAGGCTTTCAGGAGACTCCCGCGCGCGCGATGGTCTGGCGTTTTTTGTCGCCGATAAGAGCGCGAAGGGCTTGGAGATCGCCGACTATCCCGCCGTGGACAGCTCGCGCGGCGCTGAGATCGTCTTTGACACGCTGACGCTGCCCGCCGAATCTCTGTTAGGCGATCCTTCTCAAACGGCGGATATTTTAGAGACGCTGCGCGCCGAGGCGATCGCGGCGCTTTCCTCAGAGGCGGCGGGCTGCATGCTTGCGCTCCATGCCGCGACAATGGAGTTCGCCAAGACGCGCAAGCAGTTCGGACAGCCGATTGGGAAGTTTCAAGTTCTGCAGCATCGGATGGTGGATATGTTCATTCATTGTCAGGAGTCGGTGTCCATGAGCTATATGGTGACTCTGACGCTCAACGCGCCTCGCGCCGAGCGCGACAAGGCGGCGTCTGCGGCGAAGGCTCAGATTGGGAAGTCCGGGCGTTTTGTCGGACAGCAGGCGGTTCAGCTTCACGGCGGGATGGGGCTTTCGGACGAGTTGAGCATCGGGCATTACTTGAAGCGTCTGACGGTGATTGACGCGCTGTTCGGCAATATGGATTATCATCTTCGGCGTTATGCCGATGCGGCGTGAGTCGCGGGGTTTCAACTTTTTCTCACGAGGGAGGGGCGTATGAGCGTAGGTGTTGTGGCGAGATTGACGGTTCAGTCTGGCAAGGAGTCGGAGTTTGAGCGGATTTTCTCGGATTTGCAGGCGCAGGTTCGTGAGAAGGAGGATGGGTGTTTATATTATGATTTGTATCGGTCTAAGGAATCGGCGAATGTTTATGTTGTGATGGAGTGTTATGCGGATCAGGAAGCGTTGGATGTGCATGGGAAGAGCGAGTATTTTCGGTCGGCGCAGCCTGCGCTGGGATCGGTCTTAGACATGTCCTCGCCGCCCGAGATCACCTATTACGACCATGTGAGCTAAAAACCTGCTTGACAGAGCATAGAGAATCCTGTCCGGAAGATTCCCTACGACGACAATCTAGGGGAAAAACATGGACTCCGACCTGCCTGATATAAAGGTCACGCGGCTAAACTACCAATCGCATTGGGAGTGGGTGCTTGCGGCGAAAAAGGCTTATGAGAAGTCTTTCAGTGAAAAGGACTGGCATGATTTAATGCTTGCCGCGATCTATTTTGCCGCTTCCGCCGAGAGGCACGCTCGCCGCATGCGAGGCGAGTCTCCTTACAACGGAAAGTTCCCGTTAAACAAATAAGCGCCACGCCTAGAAAGTGGAGCGCTTATGAGATTCATTTGACGAGCCTGCGATATTTTTCAATCGGATCAACTGGCTCTGCCTCGCAAAACGTCTCTTTGGCAAGAGAGTTGAGGCAGTCATACATCTCTTGCGAGCCTGCCACGAGAATTGCGTCTATTCCCAAGATTTTTTCCTCCGCTATATCTTTCTGCCTTTTTCGGACTTCGCCCGACCTCACTCCATCATCGTTTTTCCTCTCACCCTCTATAGCGGTGACGAGATAGCATCTAGCATTGCGATAAACGCTCTTCAGAGAGTCGCCTTCAAACGCGGTTTCCCGCCATCTTTCCGCGAGAGAGAATTTCACCGAGAAAACAACAGGCGCTTTCGGGTGATAGCAAAGAATGTCAAATTTGGACATCGGAATATTCAGCATGGCTGCCTGAGTGTAGAAAGGCAAGATTTCATGTATTATAAGCATTTCCGCCACCAACATCTCAAACATATGACCTTTTACAGGATTGCTCTTTTGGACGCCTATTTTTTTTACCCCCTCCACAAAAGGCAAAATTATTTTCGCTAAAACCATGGAATTCGCGTCATCAGGAACTGTCCGCAGACATTCCTGATACAGATCCGCCGACTTGCTCTTCAGCATGCATGAAGGAAGACGCGTTTGCATTAGACCTTCTCTGCTATCAGAATATACTCAAAGGGATACGCCATCACCTTGCCCTGCGCTTTGGCGCTCGTGAAACGCCCCGTCTTTGGATCGCGCACCGATGGGAGATTCTTGGACGGAATCTCACGCTTGATGACATGCACAATCGGCATTCCTATCGTCTCCAAATAAGAGCAAAAAATCTCGGCGTTCCGAATCTCAACGCCTTTAAGTTTCGTGTTGCCAATGACAACGCATAATTTTCCGCCGCGCTTGAGCGCCCGCCGCATCTGCATAAAAATGCATTTCATGTCCGAAAAATACGCCGCCACGCTCCTCGCCATTTTCTTATCTTTCTCGTAAAGCGCCCGCGCGATGGCGCTCGCGGGGTCGTCTTCGGCAAGGTTGAGAGTTGTGGACGCGCTCGCTGTGCCGACAAAATCTCTCCTGAACTCTCGCAGATCTTCCGAATATCCAAGCCACAGCGAAGAAAGCTGATGAAGATCGGCATATTCGTAAGACGTCACATAAGGCGGAGACGTCACGACAAGATGCGCGGATTCATCGGCGACCTTCTCGCAGGAGCGAGCGTCTCCGCAAATTATTTTAGACGGAATATTCTCGTCCCCCTGTCGCGGAAGAACCCCGCGAAACTCTTCCACGCCGCGAAGCATTTTTTTCACCTGCTTATGAAAAGCTCGGAAAGGATCGGCGGGGATTTTGTCAAAATCCCTAATGGGCTTGTTGCTTCTCTGCGCCCATATGGAGCAGCTTTTAAGAATGTTGGAAAAGGCGCAGAGGAAAAACAGACGCTTATCCTTCCGAGACAGCGCCCGAATCTTATCCAACAGAAAGGCGAGTTTTCGCTTTTCCTCTTCACGAAACCAATAATCAATGCGGTCATGGTCGGGCGTCTCCACATGCCCATTCTCGCTATAATTCTCGCAAGATTCGGCGAGATCGGCGTATGTTTGCCGAAGCGCCGAAACAGAAAGAGGCGCGCATTTCGCCTTCGTGATGAGCGCCGCGACAGGATTGACATCAATCCCAATAGACGCTCTCCCATTAATCTTGGCTTCTACGAGAGTCGTCCCGCAGCCCGCGAAAGGGTCTAGGACTGTCTCCCCTTCCTCTGTGTGATCAAGAATCAACCTACGCGCGATATGCGGGATAAATTTCGCGGGATAAGAATGATAGCCATGAGTCGCGTAATTCGTGTCCTTCCTGCCCGCGCCGTGAAACGCCCAGGAGTTGTCAATAGGAATATTTTGGAAGTCGCTGCGAATCATATCCCCGCTTCCTGTGAGCGAAGATTCTAGCAGATAGGGGCAAGCGGGGATAAGTCCGAAGGCGCGAACTTACGACTTCTTGCGACCCTCCATCGCCATCCCAATAACCTTCTGCGATTGCGCGCCGCCCATCTCATAAGGTTTCGCGCCCGACATGTCCGAAATCTTGCCCCAATGCTCGGCAACCGACTCCGCGCTCGGCTCCTCTCCCAAATAAACCCCCTCGCTCTCCAACAACCGCGCCACCGCGAATACCCCCGCCCCCGCAGACAAAATCACCCCCGACGGAGCATCTTCGCTTACCAAATGCATCACCCCCGGCGAAATCTTCTCAGGCTGTAAAAAACCCTCCGCCTCCGCAGGCATCAAACCAGACGTCATCCGCGTATAGGCGACAGGCGCGAGCGCATTCACCCGAATATCGTCCTTCGCCCCCTCCAAACGAAGCGTGTGCATCAAGCCCACAACACCCAACTTCGCCGCGCCATAATTCGTCTGACCAAAATTCCCATACAGCCCCGTAGATGAAGTCGTCACCAAAATCCGACCATAGCCGCTCTCTTTCATAATCGGCCAGACCGCCTTGGTCGGCTTCACCGTCCCCATCAAATGAACATCCACGACAAAAGAAAAGTCCGACATCTCTATCTTCGCGAAACTCTTGTCCCGCAAAACCCCCGCATTGTTAATAAGAATATCCACGCGACCAAAAGCGTCCATCGCGTCCTTGACCATCTTGGATACGCCCTTGTCGTCAGTCACGCTTGAGCCATTGGCGATCGCTTCGCCGCCCATCTCTTTGATCTCGGCGACAACCTTCTCCGCCGCCGCCGAAGAGCCTCCCGCGCCATCCACCGATCCGCCAAGATCATTGACGACAAGCTTCGCGCCGCGCCGCGCCAACTCCAACGCATGCGCCCGACCCAATCCGCCGCCCGCGCCCGTGACTATCGCCGCTTTGCCCGAAAAATCTATCGCCATGATCCCCTCCCCTTCCTTTTGCCTCCGCGAGACTTTGTCTCCGCGAGACTCTTTGCCTTCGCTCGGCGGGCATTATATACTAGGCGCGGGCATTCAACAAGGAGGCGAAGAAATGGGCGACTATAGCGCGATGAAACTCTATACGACACAAGGCGCGCCGAATCCGCGCCTCGTCAATATCTACCTCGCCGAGAAGGGAATCAGCGTCCCGAAGGAGGAGGTCTCCATTATGAAGGGCGAGCATAAGACCTCCGAATACCGAAAGAAAAGTCCGCTCGCCCAAGTGCCTGTCCTAGAAATGGAGGACGGAACCTGCATGACGGAATCGGTCGCCATCTGCCGCTATTTCGAGACTCTGCAGCCTGATCCCCCTCTCTTCGGCACAGACGCCAAGAGCATCGCCGAGATTGAGATGTGGCGGCGGCGTTTGGAACTGCTGCTTTTCATGCCTGCGGCGTTCTCCTTCAGACATATGCACCCCGCTATGGCGGGGCTGGAGAGTCAGATCAAAGAGTGGGGCGAACTCAGCAAAGACAGAACGGGAAAAATGATCGGCTGGCTCAATCAGCAGATGGAAGGGCGCGATTTTATCGCTTCATCGGGCTTTTCCATCGCCGACATTACCGGGCTTGTCGCGATGGATTTCGCGATTCACGCGGCGCGCGTGCCTCTGCCCGAAAATCCGCCGCATTTGAAGAGGTGGCATGAGCGTCTGTCGGCGAGACCTTCGGCGAAAGCGTAAGCTTTCGGCGTAAGCCTCCGGCGTAAGCCTTTATTTAACGACAGCGCGCGAGACGATCGCGCAATTGGCGAGCGGTCGCCGCGTCTGTCTTCGGAATCTCAAAGAAACTATGCCCGTCCGACAGGCGAATCGGAGAGCCGTCCGCCGCGAGAAGAACCTCCAAAATCTCCGCCGCCTTCTCTCCGACGAAAGAGTAAAAGGGATTCCCGGCATGCATCGCGCGAAGATAAAGACGCTCTTTCGGCGTGATGGGCTTCTTGTTGACCGTCACCCGAAAAGACACATAGCCAGGCCGAGACAATTGCGGCCATTGGGCGAAATAAATCTGCAACTTCCTCTTATCGCCGCTCTCTTTCGGATCGCATAGAAGCGCCACGCCCGGAACCGTATGCGCCGAGGCGCGGCTTTGATCCACAATCGCGGCGGCGAAAGCCCCGCCCTCGTCAAGAACGACCCGCCAAGACGACCCCGCCGCCAACGCGCTGCCCCAAGCAAAAACACAAGCTCCCAAAAGAGCCATCGCCGCCGCCGCGCTCTTCATGTCTCTTTTCATGTCTTCCCTTCCCTGTCGGGCGCCGATGATGGTGGGCGGTGCTGGGCTTGAACCAGCGACCTCAGCGGTGTGAACGCTGCGCTCTCCCATCTGAGCTAACCGCCCTCCGACTCTTTGAGCC
This sequence comes from uncultured Alphaproteobacteria bacterium, assembly GCA_958296285.1. GTDB lineage: Bacteria > Pseudomonadota > Alphaproteobacteria > JAPOUT01. The sequence goes on along the minus strand of OY282459.1, from coordinate 1,161,962 downwards.
TCCGTCAAGCGCGAGACGCTCAATGAGATTGTTGAGTTCGGAATAATGCGTCATAAGCGCGTCAGCCGCAAGGGATTCGGGCGGCTGGAGCGAATATCCGAATGTGGCGACAATGACCGACAGCCCTGCGGCGCGCGCCGCCTCCACGTCCAGCGCGCTGTCGCCGACCATGACGCTCGCGCGCGCCTCCGCCTTCAGAAGGGCAAGAGCGCCGCGCAGCCCATCGGGCGCGGGCTTCGGCGCGAAACGCCCGCCGCCGCCAATAATGACGCCGAAACAATCTTCCATCTCTAAAGACGACAAAAGCGCGCGCGCCAAATCCTCGCGCTTATTCGTGCAGACGCCGAGCGCGAAACCCTTCTCGCTCAGACGCGCGAGCGTCTCCCGAACTTCGGGGAACGGCTTGCTCTCTCGCGCGATATTGTCGGCGTAATGCTCCAAGAAATCTTTCTCCAGCCTGTTCATCAGAGCGTCTGTTTGGGGAATGCGCATTTTTTGGATCGCCCGCGAGATCAGTTTTCTCGCGCCGCCGCCGATAAACTGCCGAATCTCTTCGTCTTTGTCGGCGGGGGGGAGTTGATTTTTCCTCAATGTCTGGCGGAGGGCGCGCGCCAAGTCCGGCGCGGTATCTATGAGCGTTCCGTCCAAATCAAAGAGAATGGCGCGATGATGGTTTTTCTCAGCCCCCATGGCGCGAGGATAAAAAAAACCGCCGCGCGGGTAAATCACTTCCTCTAGGCGAGGTGGTTGGATGTCTCATCTATCCATCGCTCCACGCGCGTGATGAGGCGGGAGGTCGGGCGGAAGAGAGGCGAGCGCCCGACTCTTCGGCTAACCTCTATGAGGTTCCTTTCTTGAAGACGCGCGAGGGCGGAGCGCGCCGCGCCTGCCGACTGTCCTAATTCCGCGATGACCTCTTTAGATTCGGTGGCTTTATTGTCGGCTTCGTTGCGAAGGAGGATCAAGATCGCCATCAGATGGGAATGACGCTGGACATGCTCCGCGCCCAGCAATTCTTTGCCGAGATTCATGCCATGCAGGATTCCTTCCACCATGCGGGAAAGATCGGGGGAGATGGCTGGTCTTTCGCCGCGGGTTTTTGTGTTTTTCGGCGGAGGGTTTCGGGATTCGGTCATAGCGAGAGTCCGCTGTTAAGAGGCTGCCGTAAGACTCCGCTCCTGCGCCGCTCGCGCCGCGCCGCTATAAAGACGCATAATTCTGCTTTGATGCAAGCCTTTGAGGCTTCACTCTGATTCACGATGCCATGTCCTCACGCGTGGATGATGAGTGGTCAGACCCTGGCGCCGATGGCGCCGGGGCCTGACTACATCCACATAGAGATATGGCTGCTCGCCTATTCCCCGCCGAGCGGGTGATCAACCCGGGGAGATCAACACCGCCCGTTTGGAGCGGGTGTTGTATTCGGCGAGAGGCCCGACGAGGGCTTCTCTATATGAATGCAGTCGCCAAAATAATAAGCGATTGCGGCGCGAGGACGCAAGGCGTATAGTCGCGTCAAGAGATGAATGATGAGTCTTGTCGCAGTTTATGACGCTCTGAAAGCGGCGAATATTGTCTTAGCCACTTTTCTGCACACCGTGCTCAGCTAGTCCGAAGATCATCCCGATCTGAAGCGGAAAAATCTCGCATGAAGGTCGGAACTTTAGTCGGTCTCCTCATCCCGCGCCGTGCCTAAAGGTCCGGGCTCATAGTCCGATTCCTGCGCCTCTTCCGAATCCGACTCATAATGAATATTGACGACCTCCTCCCCATCCTCATCCGAAGAGACGGGAGAAGGCGCGGAAGGATTATTGGCGCGAGCCTCATCCACAGATTCATAATGCGGCTCATCATGCGGCTCGTCCGCTTGTCCGGGCGCGCGCTCATAATGCGGGTTGGCAACGCCGTCCTGCACCGTCTCATAAACGGGGTCTTGAACCTCTTGATAAACAGGCTCCACCTCCTGATAAACAGGCTCATCGCTCTGGCTCTCTGTTGTCGGCAGAGGGTTCATCGGCGTGTAATCCTCCTCGGCGGGCTGACTGGGATGAGGCTCGCTGCGGCGGGGTCTGCGGACGGAAGCCGAGTCTTCGTAAATCTCTTCGCCCGAAGAGCCTCGCCGCGCGACCCCGCCGCCGCCGCTTATATTTCCATAAAAGGGCGAGGACGCCGCGCGCCGCCGAGACGGAACGGAAGGGCGTCTTGTATTTTCGTAAAGCGAATCGGCGCGAGGTCTGCGGACGGAAGCCGCGTCTTCGTAAATTTCGTCTCCCGAACGATCGCGCGGCGGCGGGTTCGTATTTTCATAAAACGCTTTTCCGCCTTTCTCTCTGGGGGGCGCTGGGAGGGGTCGGTTCGCCATCGGATGGGCGCCGGCGGGGGCGGAGCCAGCCCTCTGCCGTGTCGGCGCGCGCGGACGCGCCGTGTTCTGATAGAGCGCGTCTCTTCGGCGATCCAAGGTCTGCTTGAGGCTCTGCGCGAGCCGTTTTCTCAGAGATCTGCCGCCGACCGCTCCCGAGTCGCTCGGCGAGAGATATCCCAAGCGCGATCGCGGCGGCGCTTCGCCGAGCGCGATTCTGCGTCCCCGCAAAGCCGCGCCGCCGACAGAGACCGCCGTCTTTTCAGACGCCGAAAGACGAGACGCCGCCGAAGAGCCAAGAGGAGGGGTTCTGTTGGTCGGATCCATGAATCAAGCGCGCTCCTTCCAATGGATAGAGCAGAGATAGCATGACAAGCCCCCAGCCGCTCTTCACAAGAGCGACACGCCGCATCACATTCCGATGATCCCGATCAGACGCTGTAATACATGTCAAACTCCACAGGATGCGGAGTCTGGTTGAAACGCTCAATCTCTTCCCAGCGCAGCGCCAGATAGCCGTCTATCAGATCGTCGCTAAAAACATCGCCCTTTTTCAGAAACGCCCTGTCCCTATCCAGAGCCTCGCAGGACTCCTGCAGAGACGAGGAGACTTTGTCTATGTCGGCGACTTCTTCCGGCGGCAGATCGTAGAGGTCTTTGTCAATCGGATCGCCTGGGTCTATTCGGTTCTCAATGCCGTCCAGCCCTGCCATCAGCATCGCCGAGAAGGCGAGATAGGGATTGGCGGAAGGATCGGGGAAGCGCACTTCCACGCGCTTGCCCGCCGCGTCCGGGGCGTGGGGGATGCGGCACGAGGCAGAGCGATTCCGCGCCGAATAGGCGAGCAGCACCGGCGCCTCAAAGCCCGGCACCAAGCGCTTATAGGAGTTTGTCGTTGGGTTGGCGAAGGCGTTGATCGCGCGGGCGTGCTTGATGATTCCGCCGATATAAAACAGACAGGTCTCTGACAAGTCGGCATATTTGTTTCCGGCGAAGAGCGGCGTCCTGCCTTTCCAGACGGATTGATGCGTATGCATGCCTGTCCCATTGTCGCCCAAGACGGGCTTCGGCATGAAGGTGGCGGTCTTGCCGAAGGAATGGGCGACATTATGGACGACATATTTGTAAATCTGCATTTTGTCGGCGATTCGGACGAGCGTGTCAAAGCGGATTCCGAGTTCGTGCTGCGCCGCGCCGACCTCATGGTGATGCTTCTCCACTTGGACGCCCATTTCGGTCAGCATGGAGAGCATTTCGGATCGCAAATCCTGCGCGCTGTCCACCGGGCCGACTGGGAAATATCCGCCTTTCACGCGAGGCCTATGCCCCATATTGCCGGTCTCATATTCGGTGCCGCTATTGTCCGGGAGTTCGGCGGAGTCCAGCGCGAAGCCCATCCGATAGGGTTCGGCGTCAAAGCGGACATCGTCAAAGACGAAGAATTCGGCTTCCGGGCCGAAATAGGCTTTATCGCCGATCTGCGTTTGCTGAAGATAGGCTTCGGCGCGTTTCGCGGTCGTGCGCGGATCGCGCAGATAATCCTGCCCTGACGAAGGCTCCACGACATCGCAAAAGAGAACGAGAGTCGTCTGCGCGCAGAAGGGATCCAGATGGGCGAGTTGGGGATCGGGCAGGAGTTTCATGTCCGATTCGTTGATCGCCTTCCAGCCGGCGATGGAGGAGCCGTCAAACATCTGCCCTTCCGAGAAGAGAGCCGGCGCGATCAGCGATCCGTCAAAGGTGACGTGCTGCCATTTGCCGCGCGGATCGGTGAAGCGCAAATCCACATATTGCGCGTCTTTGTCCTTCGCCATTTTGACGATTTTATCAATATCGGTCTTGCTGGGCATGATGGTTCTCCTCCCCTGTGGCGGGTTGCGCTCGCGCCTCGCGGCGATGCGGGGCGGGCTGTTTTTCCAGAGCGCTCGCGCGCGAAGACGCGTCTTGCGTTAAATCGCCGACTCCCCTGTTTCGCCTGTGCGAACTCGTATGACCTCTTCCACGGAGGTTACGAAAATCTTTCCGTCTCCGATTCGTCCTGTGTGGGCGGCTTTCTTGACCGCTTCCACGACTTTGCCGGCGATAGAATCTGCGACGATGGCTTCCACTTTCAGTTTCGGGAGGAAATCCACGACATATTCCGCGCCGCGATAGATTTCCGTATGGCCTTTCTGTCTGCCATAGCCTTTGGTTTCGGTGACGGTCAAACCCTGCACGCCTGCTTGGTGGAGCGCTTCCTTCACCTCATCCAGTTTGAACGGCTTGATGATCGCCTCTATCTTTTTCACGATTCTGCCCTAGACATCTTCTGCCCCAGACGTCTTATGACGTCTATCCGTCTCCCCCTGTCGCGGATCGCCCGCAGCGCCCGGATGGAATGGATTTCGCAAAATAGAGGCTCTGCCCGTCTCTTGCAAGAGATTTCTTGCTCGGGGCTCGCGTTTTTTTTATCCTGCTGACGTCCAATGACGCGCGAACCGAGAGAGATTGACGGGAGAATGCCCGTCCTTGTCGGCTGCGGGCAGGCTGTCCGCCGCCCGTCGGAAGCGCCGCCGCGCTCGCCGATGGCGATGATGGCGGACGCCTCTCAAATCGCCGCCGGCGACACGGGCGCGGCGGCGCTCTGGCGCGATATAGACGCTGTCGCCGTCATGCGCTTTATCCGAGACGCGCCCGGAATGCCGCCTCTGCCAATCGGAAATTACGAGAATCCGCCGGGCCTCCTCTCGCGTCTTTTGGGCGTCTCGCCGAAGCGGCTCTGCTACGGGCCGACAGGCGGGAACAGTCCGCAAATGATGGTCAATCTGACGGCAGAATGGATCGCGCGAGGCGAATGCGATGCCGTCCTTCTCGCCGGCGCGGAATGCCTCCGCGCGATCGTCAAAGCGCTGAAGAGCGGCGAGACGCTGGAGTGGAACGATTCTGACGAAAGCGGCAAAGACAGGCTGACAGATTTGGAAGACGGCCGAGACGGCGCGAGCGATATGGAGAAAGCGCATGGGCTTTTCCCCGCCGCGACCGCCTACGCGCTCTTTGAGAACGCGCTGCGCCAAGAGGCGCGCCGCGCCGTCAAGCCCCATATGGAGAAAATCGGACGGCTGATGTCGCCATTCTCAAAGATCGCCGAGAATCATCCGCAAGCATGGTTTCCTCAAGCCCGCAGCGCCGAGGAGATCGCGACTCCTTCGCCGGACAATCGTTTTGTCGGCTTCCCCTATACGAAATATATGAACGCCGTCATTCAGGTGGATCAGAGCGCCGCGCTCATTATGATGTCTGTTGAGAAGGCGCGGGCGCTCGGCATTCCGCGCGAGAAATGGATTTTCCTGCGCGGCTGCGCCGATGCTTGGGATGTCTGGCATTTCTCCGAGCGCGAGAATCTCGCCGCCTCGCCGGCGATGCGTCTGATGACGCGGAAGGCGCTGGAGATGGCGCGATGGTCTATGGAGGAGGTGGATTATTTTGACATCTATTCCTGCTTTCCGTCCGCGATTCAAATCGCGCAGCAGGCGCTCGGCTTGGCGGAAGACGATCCCAGACCTCTGACAGTCACAGGCGGTCTCCCCTATTTCGGCGGCGCGGGAAACAATTACGCCATGCACGGAATCGCGACAATGATGCAGAAACTTCGCCAAAATCCGAAAGCGAAAGGCTTATGCACCGCCAATGGCTATTACGTCACGAAACATGCGATCGGTCTCTACAGCGCCGAAGCGCCTCAAGGAGCATGGGCGCGCGAAGACCCCGCCTCCTATAAAAATGACGCGCGGAAAGACGGGCGCGTCTCTGTCGCCCCGCGCCCCGAAGGGCGCGGCAAAGCCGAAACATGGACAGTCGCGCATGGACGAAAAGGGCCGGAAACGGGCATCGTCATCGGGCGTCTTGAGGAAAGCGGCGCGCGCTTCATCGCCAATCTCCCCGCCAAGACCGAAACGCTCCGCGACATGATGGAGAAAGACGCTTTTTGGCGGCAGGGGCGCGTCATGCCCGATCCTGATCGGGACGGTCGGAATCTTTTCCTTCCTGACTGACCCCGCGGATTCACGGCATAGAAGCGAGGGGGCATGGCGCGGCTTTATCTGATTCGGCACGGAAAGCCGACCAAAAGCTGGGACGAAGATCCCGATCCCCCTCTTGATCCGACAGGCGAAGAGCAAGCCCGCGCTGTCGCCGAGAAGATCGCGCCATTAGGGCCTATGGCTGTCTGGTCTAGTCCGATGCGGCGCTGTCGGGAGACGGCGGGCTTCACGGCGAAACGCTGGCGGACTCATCTGCGAATCGTGCCGGAAATGACCGAAATCCCGTCCCCTGTGGCGCAAGAGCGCGGCGCGCGCGCCGCGTGGCTCAGAAAGGTTCTCGCCATGCGATGGCAGGATTTCCTCGCCGATCCCGAACTCATCGGCAGCGTGGATTTCAACGCTTGGCGGAATGATCTCGTTCAGACGCTTCTCTCGGCGAAAGAGGATTGCGCGATCTTCACGCATTTTGTCGCGATCAACGCGGCGCTCGGACGCGCCCATCATGACGACCGTCTCATCTCGCGCCTTCCGAATCACTGCTCGCTCTGGGTCTTTGACACGGAGGGCGAGAGGCTCGCGCTTCATCAAGCGGGCGAAGAGATAGAGGGGGCGCGCGCGCCGATCGCCGAGCGCCAAGCCGATGTCCGATGATGTCCGATACCGACAAAGACAAAAAAGACAAAGACGGCGCGAGAGGCAGGCTCGCCCTTCTGTCGGCGGAGGAGTCGGCGCGCGCCGACAAAATCGCCGAGAGACGCGGCATATCGGGCTTCTCTCTGATGCGGGCGGCGGGGGCGCGGGCGGCGGAGAGCCTTTTGCGGCATTATCCTCATGCGCGGCGGGTTCATGTCCTTTGCGGGCCTGGGAACAATGGCGGAGACGGCTATGTTGTCGCCAAGATTCTGATGGAGGCGGGGCGCGGCGTCCGAATCTTTCGTCTCGGCGGAGAGCCGAAGGGCGACGCCGCGAGAGCCGCGAGAGAATCGGAGGCGGCGCTGTCTTCTCTCAAAGATGACGGAGAGGAAATCCGCGCCGATCTTATCGTGGATGCGCTTTTTGGGACGGGCTTGACGCGGAGCATGGAGGGCGCGGCGGCGTCTTTGGCGCGGCGTTTGGGGGGGGCGGACATTCCTGTCGTCTCTTTGGACATTCCGAGCGGCGTCAGCGCGGACACGGGCGAAATCATGGGCGAGGCGTTTCGCGCCGCGCGGACGGTGACGTTTTTTCGCGCCAAAGCGGGGCATTGGCTGATGCCCGGACGCGTCATGCGCGGCGCGTTGGAGATCGCTGATATTGGAATCCCTGACGCCGCGCTGGATGAGATCAAGCCGAAGACGCATTTGAATGATCCTGATCTTTGGTTTTCGGATTTTCCTTTTCCTGAGGCGGACGCGCATAAGCATAAGCGGGGTCATGCGCTTGTTTTGTCGGGGGATGCGCTTCACACCGGCGCATCGCGCTTGGCGGCGATGGCGGCGCTTCGGATGGGCGCGGGATTGGTTTCGCTTTTTGGGAAGGAGGAGGCGCTTGCCGTTCATGCGAATCATCTGACGTCTGTGATGCTTGAGAGATGCGCCGATTCTGTGGCGCTTGCCGAGATGCTTAAGGGGGATAGTCGGAGGAATGTTGTTGTGTTGGGTCCGGCGGCGTCTGTTGGGGTTGAGACGCGCGATTATGTTTTGGCGGCGCTTGGGTCGGGGGCGTCTGTTCTTTTGGATGCGGATGCGCTGACGTCTTTTGCTGGTGGAGCGGAGGTTCTTTTTCGGGCGGTTAGGGAGAAGGCGGCGGCGGGGCGTGGCGGGGTGGTTGTGACTCCGCATGAGGGGGAGTTTTCGCGGCTTTTTCCTGAGGTTCGGGGCGGGAAGTTGGAGCGGGCGCGGATGGCGGCGGCGTTATTGGGGGGATGTGTTGTTTTGAAGGGGTTGGACACGGTGGTTGTTTCTGTGGAGGGGGATGCGGTTGTTAATATGACGGGGGGCGCGTATTTGGCGACTGCGGGATCGGGCGATGTTTTGGCGGGGATGGTTGGGGGTTTGATGGCTCAGGGGGTGGGGTGTTTTGGATCGGGGCTGTGCGGGGTTTATTTGCATGGGTTATTGGATGGGGGTATTGGGATGGTGGCTGAGGATTTGGTTTTGGGGATTCCGGGGGTTTTGAGAGATTTGCGGGACTCCCGTTGAGGGGGGTCAAGGGGGGCTTGCCCCCCTTGAAAAAAGGGGGGATCGGGGGGAATCCCCCCGAAAAGGTCGGCGGGCGTGGCGAAACGAAGCAGGCGAGCGGAGCATAGCGGAGCGAGCCTGCGAGAAAGCCCGCCGACCCCCCTCCAAGAGCTCTTACTTCAGAAGATCAATAGGCTCTGTGTCCAGCAGATAAGCAAGGCAGACGAGACGGCGGAGTTTTATGACCTCTTGCCCGATTTCTATCTCGGTCAGCTCTTCGGGCGTGATTTCGGCGATCTCAGCGAGTTCTTTGAGCGCCATGCGTTTTTTTCGCCGCGCCTGCAGGACATTTCGTCCGATGCGTCTGCGGAGTTTGGTCGTCTCCGTTTGGATTTTTTCTAGCGTCTCTTCGTTGAGTTTTCCTGTCGTTGTTCTGGTCATAGCTCTCTCCCTCGGTTCATGGTGAGCGACCCACCGAAAGCTCGGTGGGCCGGGAGCTAGAAGAACCGTAAGGAACAGCCGCTCCGCCTTTTAATTCAGCGGATGCGAATCTGGACATGAGCGGAGCCACCCGGACCAAATCCGAGCGCTCACTCCTTAGGGATTCTCTAGGTCCCCAGCCGCGCCGTTTTCGCGCGACCGAAGAGACTTTAGCATGATTCCTGCGAGCAGGGGGGTCGGCGGGCTTTCTCGCCTCGCTACGCTCGGCTTCGGGAAAGCCACGCCCGCCGACTTTTCGGGGGGGATTCCCCCCGATCCCCCCTTTCTCAAGGGGGGCAAGCCCCCCTTGACCCCCCTCTTTTGGAGTTTCACACAACGCCCCCGACCCCTATAATCCCCACAACAAAACCACGCGGACGTGGTGGAACTGGCAGACACGCAAGCCTTAGACGCTTGTGCCGAAAGGCGTGGGGGTTCAAATCCCTCCGTCCGCACCAAACCCCCCAACCGCCAAAACCCAAACCCAACCCCATGACAAAAAAACCCGCCGCCTCAATCCAAGAAATCCCCGCCGATAAAGAAAAAATCGGCGGCGCAGACGTCCGACTCTACTCCGTGGAAATCCCCGCCGCCGAAATGGACGCCCAAATGCAATCCCAAATCAATAAAACAAAACCCGATATCCGACTCCCAGGCTTCCGAAAAGGAAAAGCCTCCGACCAAATCATCCGACAACGATTCGGAGAACGAATCGCCGCCGAAGTCATAGAAAAACTCGCCTCCGAAATCGCGCAGCGCATCGTCCAAGAAAATAACCTCCGCCCCGCCCTCGCGCCCCACGCCACGCTCCAAACCCAAACCGAAAATATCGTCCAAGGCGGAAGCCCCCTCAAAATGACAATCCGAATAGAACCCGCCCCCGAAATCACCCCGCCTAACCTCAATAAACTCGCCCTCGTCAAACCCACCACAGCCATTGACGATAAAGACGTGAACGCCATGATCGCCAACCTCCTCAAAAATCACCCCCTCTTCCCAAAAGAAGGAACCGACAAAACCGCCAGCGAAGGCGACCTCGTCATCTTTGACTTTGACGGAACCATGGACGACAAACCTTTCAAAGACGGAAGCGGAAAAGACGCGAAAATCATTCTCGGACGCGGCAGCGCCCTCCCAGGCTTTGAAAAAATCTTCACCGGCAGAAGCGCCGGCTTCAAAGACTCCATCAAAGCCCGCTTCCCAGACGACCACCCCGAAGAAAATCTCAAAAGCCGCGAAGCCGTCTTTAACGTGCGACTGAAATCCGTCCACCCGCCAATGGAAACGCAAGCCGACGAGAATTTCGCCAAACGAATGGGATATTCCTCGCTCGCCAAACTCCGCGAAGCGGCGCGCGAGGAAATCGCCAAAAGCGACGCGATCCTCGCCCGCGCGGCGCTAAAACGTCAGATTCTAGATCACCTAGAAAAACAATGCCGCTTCGCGCCGCCGCCAACGCTCGTCGCCCGAGAATTCTCGCCCCTCTGGCAGCAATTCCTCGCGGCGCGCGAAGCCCAAAAATCCGAGCAGCCCGCCATAAACGAAACCGCCGCCCAACAACAGCTGATTCGCCTCGCCGAAGCGCGCGTGCGCGTGGGGCTGGTCTTGGCAGAGATCGGCGCGCGGGAAAAACTGGAAATCAGCGCCGCCGACATCAAACAAGCCATCGCCGAGCGCGCGCGCCAATTCCCAGGACGCGAAAAAGACATCGCCGCCTTCTACGAAAAAGACCCCCGCGCCCGCGCCGCGCTCCACGCGCCGCTCTTTGAAGAAAAGGTGATAGATTGGATCGTCGGCAAAGCGGAAATTTCCGAAAAATCTATGTCGCGTGACGAAATGATGCGCTATTCACAGACGGGCGAAATCGCGCGATAATCTTTTCTTAAGAAAAAGAGGGCAAAGTTCAGCGAATCGCATCGCGCGACAGCCGCGCCAACCCCCAAGCCTCCGCAGAGGCGCGGAGCAAACGGAGAGAGCCGAGCATTATGAGCAATCTGATCCCGATGGTCGTGGAGCAAAGCAATAGAGGCGAGCGCGCCTACGATATCTATTCGCGCCTCCTTAAAGATCGGATCGTCTTCATCACAGGGGTGATAGAGGACAGCGCGGCGGCGGTGATCAGCGCGCAGATGCTCTATTTGGAATCGGAAAATCCTGACAAAGAAATCTCGGTCTATATTAACTCGCCGGGCGGGGCGGTGACGTCAGGCATGGCGATCTACGATACGATGCGCTATATCCGTCCGCCTGTGGCGACTCTGTGCATCGGGCAGGCGGCGTCCATGGGATCGCTGCTGCTCGCCGCCGGCGAGAGCGGCGCGCGCCGCGCTCTGCCGCACGCGCAGATCATGGTGCATCAGCCGCATGGCGGCGTCCAAGGGCCGACCGCCGATATTGAGCGCCACGCGCGAAACTTCCTCAACACGCGCGCGCGCCTCAACGAAATCTACGCCCGCCACACAGGACAAAACCTCGCCACGATAGAAACCGTCATGGATCGTGATACCTTTATGACCCCCGAAGAAGCGAAAGCCTTCGGACTCATTGATGAAGTCGTGGAAATGAGACCCCGACCCGCCGCCGCCCACTCTGCCGAAGCGCAGAAAGACAAGAAAGGGAATTGAACCATGAGCCGAGTCAGCGGAGCCGACAGAAAAGAAACCCTCTACTGCTCCTTCTGCGGAAAGAGCCAGCATGAAGTGCGAAAACTGATCGCCGGACCCCAAGTCTTTATCTGCGATGAGTGCGTGGAACTCTGCATGGACATCATTCGCGAGGAAAGCAAAAACGCCGTCTCCAAAAAAGACGCAGGACTCCCGACTCCCTCCGAAATCAAAATCGTGCTGGACGATTACGTCATCGGACAGGAGCGAGCGAAGCGCGTCTTGTCGGTCGCCGTGCATAACCACTATAAGCGCCTCTCCGATCACGGCAAGAACGTCTCGGCGCAAGACGCCGAAGTCGCCAAATCCAACGTCCTGCTGATAGGGCCGACGGGCTGCGGCAAAACGCTCCTCGCCCAAACGCTCGCCCGAATCCTAGACGTCCCCTTCGCCATGGCGGACGCCACCGCGCTCACCGAAGCGGGCTATGTCGGCGAAGATGTGGAGAACATCATCTTAAAACTCCTCCAATCCGCCGACTATAACGTGGAGAAGGCGCAGCGCGGCATCGTCTATATTGACGAGGTGGATAAGATCAGCCGCAAGACCGACAACCCCTCCATCACGCGCGATGTTTCAGGAGAAGGCGTGCAGCAGGCGCTTCTCAAAATCATGGAAGGCACAGTGGCGAGCGTCCCGCCGCAAGGCGGGCGGAAGCATCCGCAGCAGGAGTTTCTGCAGGTGGATACGACCAACATTCTCTTTGTCTGCGGCGGGGCTTTTTCGGGGCTGGAGAAGATCATCATGCGCCGCCGCCGCGCCCACGCGATCGGCTTCGGCGCGGAAATCCACGCCCCGGACGACAGACAGATCAGCAAGATCATCAAAGAGGTGGAGCCGGAAGATCTGCTCCGCTTCGGACTCATTCCGGAATTTGTCGGGCGCGTTCCGATTGTCACGACTTTGGAGGATTTGGACGAGGAGACTCTCATCCGCATTCTCAAAGAGCCTCGCAACGCTCTGACGAAGCAGTTCTGCAAACTCTTTGACATGGAGAATGTCCGCCTCGTCTTCCGTGACGAGGCGCTGGACGCGATCGCGAAAAAGGCGATCCATAGAAAAACCGGCGCGCGCGGCTTGCGCTCCATCATGGAGGACATCCTGCTGGACACGATGTTTGAACTTCCCGATAAGAAAAACTTGGAGGAGATCGTGGTCGGCGCGGACGTTGTGGAGAAGAACGCGCAGCCCCTCTATATCTACGCCGATCGCGCCGAGACCCGCCGCGGCAAGGATAAGGATGAAGGCTTGAAATCGGTCTCCGACAGCCCATCTAGATAGTTGCGGAAAACAAGCCTCTCTTTGAGAGATAAGCCTCGCGCTCTGGCGCGGATTGCGCTATAGTCTTTCGTGATTCCTGCGCCGGCGGCAGCAATGGCGGCGGCGAGGCGCGACAGACCAGAGACAAAGGCAGGACGATGGAAGACACGAAATCACAACCCTCCCTGCCCTCTCCCGGACAATCGGGAACATTCCCTGTTCTGCCTTTGCGCGATTTGGTCGTTTTTCCGTCCATGATCGCGCCGCTTTTTGTCGGACGCCCGCGCTCGGTGCAGGCTCTGGAAGAAGCGAGTCGCCATAAGAACTGCCTCTTTTTGGTCGCGCAGAAAAATCCGCAAAAAGACGCGCCGGACGAAAACGACATTTACAAAGTCGGCGCCGTCGCCTCCATTCTACAGCTGTTAAAATTGCCGGACGGCACGATGAAAGTGCTGGTGGAAGGCATCGCGCGCGGCTCTCTGGATCTGCTCCATGACGCCGGCGGCTATTTTGAGGGCAGCGTGCGAATCCTCCAAGAGAAGGAGAAGAATAAGGAGCGCATTCTCGGTCTCGCGCGATCGGTTCAGAATCGCTTTGAGACCTACGCGAAATTGAAGAAAGGTTCTATGCCGGAATTCATGATCTCGCTGGGACAGGTGGAAAGCCCCGCCCGTCTCGCCGATGGCGTGGCGAGTCATGTCTCCATGGAGCTGGGGGAGAAGCAGAAATTGCTTGAAACGCTGGATGTCGCCGAGCGTCTGGAGAGAGTCTATGCCACGATGGAGAGCGAGATCAGCGTCCTTCAGATGGAGCGCAAAATCCGAGGCCGCGTCAAAAGACAAGTGGAGAAGACGCAGCGCGAATATTATCTCAACGAGCAGATGAAGGCGATCCAAAAAGAGCTCGGCGAGAGCGATGACGGACGCGACGATCTCTCCATGCTGGAAGAGAGGATTCAGAAAACGAAACTCTCCAAAGAAGCGAGAGAGAAAGCGAAGGCGGAGATCAAAAGGCTTCGGCAGATGGGTCCGATGTCGGCGGAAGCGACGGTCGTGCGGAATTATTTGGACTGGATTCTCTCCATTCCATGGGGCAAGAAGGCGCGCGCCAAGACCGATCTCGCCGAAGCGCAGAAGGTTCTGGACGCCGATCATTACGGATTGGAAAAGGTCAAGGAGCGCATCATTGAATATCTTGCCGTGCAGCAGCGCGTTTCGCGTCTGAAGGGGCCGATTTTGTGTTTGGTCGGCCCCCCCGGAGTCGGCAAGACCTCTTTGGGGCGGAGCGTGGCGCGCGCGACAGGACGTCCTTTCCTGCGGATGTCGCTGGGCGGCGTCCGCGATGAAGCCGAAATCCGAGGCCATCGCCGAACCTATATCGGCTCCATGCCGGGGCGGGTCATTCAGTCCATGAAGAAGGTCAAATATACGAATCCGCTCTTCCTGCTGGACGAGGTGGATAAGATGGGCGTGGATTTCCGCGGCGATCCGTCCGCGGCGCTGCTAGAAGTTCTGGATCCCGAGCAGAACGCCACCTTCAACGATCATTATTTGGAGGTGGATTACGATCTCTCCAACGTCATGTTCATCACGACCGCCAACACGATGAACATCCCGCCTGCCCTTCTGGACAGAATGGAGACGCTCCGCATCCCCGGCTACACCGAGGACGAGAAGATGGAGATCGCCACGCGGCATCTGATTCCGAAGGCGGTGGAGGCGCATGGTCTCAAAAAGGACGAGTGGTCTTTGGGCGACAGCGCGCTCGCCGATCTCATCCGCGTCTATACGCGCGAGGCGGGGGTTCGCAATTTGGAGCGCGAGATTCAGAAATTGGCGCGCAAGACCGTGCGCGATCTGGTGATGGGGCGCAAGACCGCCGTCCGCATCTCACGGAAGAATTTGGAATCCTACGCCGGCGTTCCGAAATACCGCCATGAGGAGATTGACAAAGAGAATCGGATCGGAGTCGCCAACGGCATGGCATGGACGCAATTCGGCGGCGAGCTTCTGACGATTGAAGGCGTCATGGCGTCCGGCAAAGGGCGGATGACGATCACCGGCAATCTCCGCGATGTCATGAAAGAATCCATCTCGGCGGCGAAGGCTTATGTTCACGCGCGCGCGCCGGAGTTCGGCATCAAGCCGTCTCTTTTTGAGAAGAAGGACATCCACGTCCATGTGCCTGAGGCGGCGACCCCGAAGGACGGGCCGTCCGCCGGAATCGCGATTGTCGCGGCGATTGTCTCTCTGATGACCGATATTCCGGTGCGCCGAGACGTGGCGATGACCGGCGAGATCACTTTGCGCGGACGGGTCTTGCCGATCGGCGGCTTGAAGGAGAAACTGCTCGCCGCGCTGAGGGCGGGCGTCAAGAAGGTTCTGATCCCGGACGAGAATGTCCGCGATTTGTCGGAAATTCCGGACAAGATCAAGAACAAGTTGGAGATTGTGCCGATCGCCTCGGCGAGCGAGATGCTCGTCCATGGGCTGACGCGCGAGCCGACTCCGATTCCGTGGGACGAGAAAGACGCGCCTTTGCCCTCCAAAGACAAGAAGCCTTTATCGCCATCTTCGCGGCGTCCTGTGGCGCATTAGAATCTTGGCTCTAGAGTCTCGGCTCTAGAGTCTTGGCTCTAGAGTCTTGACTCTAGATTCTTGACTCTAATGGGTCTTGTATTCTGTTTCGCCAAAGCCCTAGAATCCTAGTGATTCGGCGGGAATCCTCCCGTCCATTTTCAAAAAGGAAGGAGCAGCAGCGTGAACAAGAACGAACTCATTGATGGCTTGGCGGACAAATGCGGATTCTCCAAAGCGGACTCCGGTCGCGCGGTGGATTGCATCTTGGATTGCATCACCGGCGAACTGAAGAAAGGCGGAGAGGTTCGCCTTATCGGCTTTGGGACTTTTTCCGTTTCCAAACGCGCGGCGCGACAGGCGCGCAACCCTCAGACCGGAGCCACGATACAGGTTCCGGCTTCCAAACAGGCGAAGTTCAAGGCTGGCAAGGCTTTGAAAGACGCGGTGAATCGCTGATTCTGTCCGGCGCCTTAGGCGCTTTGGCTGTTTGAGGGCGGTTAGCTCAGCTGGGAGAGCGTCCCGTTTACACCGGGAAGGTCGGCGGTTCGATCCCGTCACCGCCCACGCGCTTCGCGTGGGCGGCGGCGGGCTCTTCCGCCCTCTCCTTTCACGATCTCTTGAAAGCCGCGCCCCTCGCCCCTATAATCCCGCTCCCACATGACGCAGGATAAGCGCCCATGCCCACGGCTGGAGAATATTTCATAGAAGGCTTTGAGCATCTGGAAGCCGGCCGCTTGGACGAATCTGTCGCCTCTTTCACGAAGGGCATCGCGCTGAACGCCAACTTCGCCGAAGCCTATCGCGGACGCGGCTTCGCCTATCAGCGCAAGGGCGACAGCCGCCGCGCTTCGGAGGATTTCAACAAAGCCGTTGAGCTCAAACCCGATCTCGCCGGAACGATTCACAATCGCGCCATGTCCAGCGCCTCAAAAGCGCGCCACAATCACGGAAATCACGGAGGGGACGCTATGGATATCCTGCCGGAAGAGCATCGCGAAATGATGGAGGAAGAGAAGAGGAATCTGCGGCGCTGGCAGTCGCGCTATGCGGGATGGAAGAATCTGTCTGGGCTGCTGGCGGGGCTGGGCTTCGCGGCGATCTTCGGACTGATTTATTATCTCGCCTTCATGGTTCTGGCGCTGCAGACGAGACCGATGAGTTTGGAGAGATTTCTTTCTTACAGTCCTCATTTGCTGATGGCGTTGGCTGCGGGTTTGGTTTTGGCGTGGTTCATCGGCGTGATGATACGGGCTTCCATCCGCGCTTCGGCTCTAGAGCAGGTTTTTGTTCGGCAGGAGCAGATAGACGCCCGCATGGAAAGAATCCGAGACAGCGATTCCTACGCCGAGAGAATGCTGGACAGTTTGAAGGAGAATAAAAGTCCGGCGGATTATATCGTGTCTTTGGAATCGGGGGGCAAAGGGGGGCTTTCCGCCGCCCCCGCCGCGAAGACAGAGGATTCCGTTTCCATGCCTGTCGCGGCGATTGAGGCGGCGGTTCGCGCCGCCACGCGGGAGCGTTAGACTCTTACCGTTTGAGAGTTACGAGTTCTTCGGCGGAGGTCGGATGGACGGCGATCGTCGCGTCAAAGTCTGATTTTGTCGCGCCCATTTGGAGCGCCACGCCGGCGAGTTGAATCATCTCGCCCGCCTCCGAGCCAAGAATATGAACCCCCAAGACTTTGCCGCTTTTCGGATCGGCGATCATTTTCATTAAGATTTGCTCGTCTCGCGTCCCGAGCGCGTGTTTGAGGGCGCGGAAGCGCGTTTCATAAACATCCACTTCATCGTGAAGGGCGCGCGCCTTCTCTTCGGTTAAGCCGACCGTCCCGATCTGCGGCTGGCTAAAGACGGCGCTCGGCACGAGACTATGATCCACCGCCCGCTTCCTGCCATTAAAAACCGTCTCGGCGAAAGCCGCGCCTTCGCGTATCGCGACAGGCGTCAGGTTGACGCGGTTTGTCGCGTCTCCGACCGCGAAAATATGAGACATGGCGCTCCGCGAATATTCATCCACGACGACAGCGCCGCCCTTCCCCAATTTCACCCCCGCCTCTTCCAGACCCATCTCGCGCGTATTGGGGACGCGCCCTGTGGCATACATGACAAGATCGGTCTCTAAAACGGAGTTGTCTTTAAGCGCCAGACGATAAGCGCCGTTGGCTTTGTCTATGCGGGCGATGTCGGACTGGACGCGGATATCCACGCCCTTTTTCGCCATTTCCTGATGAAGCGCCTCGCGCAGACTGTCGTCAAAGCCGCGCAGGATTTCCTCGCCGCGATAGAGAAGGATCGTCTCCGCGCCCAGCCCGTTGAAAATCCCGGCGAACTCCACGGCGATATAGCCGCCGCCGACAATGACGATTCTCTTCGGCAGTTCCTCAAGATGAAAAGCCTCATTGGAGGTGATCGCATATTCCACGCCCGGCACGTCTTTGGGGAGGAAGGGGGTCGCGCCTGTGGCGATCAGAATATGCTGGGCGCGGACGGTCTTTTCGCCTCCGCCCTTCTCCTTGAGACGGATTCGGCGCGGATCGTCCAAGACGGCGCGGGCTTGATGGATTTCCACGCCGGCGCGTTTGAGATTCTTGACGTAGATGTCGCTGAGGCGCGCGATTTCCTTGTCCTTATTGGCGATCAGAGCCGCCCAAGAAAAGGAGGTTTTTGGCGCGCTCCATCCGAAAGCGGCGGCGTCCTCAAATTCCTCCGAGAAATGACTGGCATAGACGAGGAGTTTTTTCGGGACGCATCCTCGGATGACGCAAGTGCCGCCGATGCGATATTCCTCGGCGATCCCGACCCGCGCGCCATATTCGGAGGCCATCCGCGCGGCGCGGACGCCTCCCGATCCCGCGCCGATGACGAAAAGATCGTAATCATGGTTTTCGCTTTTTTCGCTCATGGACGGACTTCGCCTTCAGTTTTTGAGGATTCGTGTCGTTCCGTCTTTTTCGCCGATAATGACGGCGTCCGCAAGACCGATGAACAAACCGTGTTCCACGATGGCGGGGAGGCGATCAAGTTGCTCGGCGAGGATTTTCGGCGCGTCCAATCCTCCCATATGGCAGTCATAGATAAGGTTTCCGGCATCGGTCGCGCGCGTTTCGCCCTTGTCGTTTTTGCGAAGGGCGAGGACAGGTTTTTTTTTGGCGTGTCGGGCGAGGCAATCGGCAATCTGCTGCGGCGGCTTGTCTGTGAAGAAAGGCGGCACTTCTATCGGGAGGGGGCTTCCTTGAAGGGCGGCGACAGGCTTCGTCTGATCGGCGATGACGATCATGCGCTTCGCCTCAAAGGCGACGATCTTCTCCAACAGCAGCGCGCCGCCGCGCCCTTTGACGAGATTGAGATCGGGATCAATCTCGTCCGCGCCATCCACGATCAGATCTACGCTCGCGCATTCGCTCAAAGAGAGGAGAGGAACGCCGGCGCGCCGCGCCGCTTCCGCCGCGCGCTCGGAAGTCGGGACGCCGCCCTTGACGGCAAGACCGTCTTGGATTTTTCGTCCCAGCAGAGCGATGAAGATTTCCGCCGTGGAGCCGGAGCCGAGTCCGAGCGTCATGCCTTTTTTGACGAATTCCAAAGCATGGCGCGCGGCGGCTTTTTTGGCGGCGCGCATTAATCTTGTCGCGGAGAATGCCGCGCGGCGCGTTTGGCGATTTCCTCTTCTATGAGCCAGAGGCGGTCGCGTCCCCAAATGGCGAAGGGCGGCGCGTCATCCGAACCCGTCAGACGGAAAGACGGAACGCCCCAGCAGCCCGCTTGAAACATGGTTTGACGGTTCTGCTCCAGCTCTTTTTGCCAGTCTTGATTGTCTATCAGGGGCTTCGCCTCGTCCCATGACAGACCGGCGCGCTCCACGATATATCGCAGCCCTCGGAGCGAATAGGCGTCTATGCCTTCGGCGAAGGAGGCCTTCAGATGGGACGCCAGATATTCTCCGCCCCTGCCTTTTTCATTCGCCCATGGGAAGAGCGAATAGCCTCGGAAGACAGGCTTGCCGACAGGGTCTAGGATTTTGCCGAAAGGGATTCCGAGCCTTTCGGCTTCGCGCTTGCAGTCGGAGAAGATGTAGAGTCCTTTGGCGGGATGGACTTTCATGCCGCGCATGACCATCGGCAGGACGGGTCGCGCGGCGATTTCTATCGGGTATCGTTTTGGGAGTTCTAATATATGGGCGACAGAGAGATAGCTGTAGGGGCTTCGGAGGGAGAGGAAGAATTCCAGTTTGGCGATGGGCGCGCCGGGCATGGCGTCAGGAGCGTTTCGCGCGCGGGGGGCGGCGGGGCTTTCGGGCGCGGCTTTTTTTCTGGCGCCAAGACCCTTGAGACGCTCTTCCAGATAGGGCAGGCGGTCTATGCCCCAATACCATTCGCCGCCGTAATAGAACATCGCGCCTAGATAATGCCGCCATTTGGCGCGGAGACTGTCGCCTTTGGCGATGGCTTGGGCGGCGGCGTCTTCGGAGGCTAGCCCGTGCTGGGCGGCGATTTTCTCCATCGCGGCGCGATCGTTTCGCCACAGGGCTTCGCCGATTCGCGGCGCGAGTTGGACGAAGTCGGCGTCAGAGCGATTGGCGAGGAGTCGCTCCGCCATTCTGGTCGCTTTGACATCGGGATTCTTTCCGTGATCATTGAGCGTCATTTTGTAGAAGGGGGCGATTTGGGCGGCGTCTTGGCGGGAATAGTTTCGGTGCATGTCCGGTTCGGGGATCGCGATCGCCGGCGGCGCACCGACAAGATGCGGCGTCAGTTCTATGTCAAAGCGCTCTAAGAGGGGGGCGAGCGCCTGCGCTGTCAGATGGCTGTAGGGATCGGCGGCTTCGTGGAAATAATGAATTCGGTGGGGGTCTTTGGCGCGCTGTCTTTTTCGTTCCACGCGGGCGCGTTGGAGAGAGCGCCGCGTTTCGCTTGCGAAGGCGCGCATAAAGAGGCTTCTCGCTCTTCGGCTGATTCGCCATTTTAGGCTCATAGGGTTTTGTCTTTCATATTTTGATCCAAGCGAGGCATTGGGTTTCTTGGAGGATGTCGTTGAGTTCGGGCGTTGGGGGCAGCGATTGATAGCGCTCGCGCAGGGCTTTTAGCGATCGGGCGTGATATTTTTGCGTATTTTGTTGGAAGTTTTTGCCTTCCAGCGAGACGGCGAAGGTTTTTTCGTCCGCGGCGAGCGCTTTCGCATTGGCGTCTGACCATGGGAGGAAGAGTCCTGCGACTTCTTTTTCCAAGATGGGTTTGATGGTTGGCGCGAGGTCGTTCCATTCTTCCCAATCGCCTTCTGCTTTGGGCGAGAGCATTCGCTTTATCCATTGGATGATATTGGGGAAGCGATCTTTGAGGATTTCGCTTGGGGTTGGGTCTGTATAGGCGTTGTAGATTTGTCCCCAGAGTCCGAAATCGGCGAGGGCGGGTCGTTGTCCGAAGCAATAGGGTCGTGTTGCGAGGTGGGTTTCCAGCAGCTGGCAGAGTCTGTGGAAGGAGTTTTCTATTTGGTCTTTTGTTTTGTCGCTGGATCCGACGAAGGAGAGGCGCGGCGGCATTCTTTCTAGGAGGAAGGATTTGATTTGGTTTTGGGCGTCTTCTGGGCCGTCGGGCGCTTGGAGTTCGGCGATTCGCGTGGCGGCGGATTGTTGGTCGGGTTTGTAGGTCCATCGGTAGTGGAACATATGTTTGTTGCCCCACTCGTCGGCGTATTCTTCTAGCAGGGCGGAGATGAAGGCTAATGAGGGGGTTGGGGGCGTGATGGAGGGTTTGGGGTATTGGGCTTCCATTTTTTCTATGATGGGGGTTGAGTCTTGCATAGGCTCGCTGTCGGAGGGGATGACGAGCGGGACGAGCGGGAGTTTGGCGTTGGCTTGGAATTCTTGTTCGTTTGCGGGGGATCGGACGATCCATTGGTGGGGGATATTTTTGTATCGGAAGTAGGATCGGACTTTGACGGAGTATGGGGAGAGTTCTACGCCGATGATTCGGTATTGGGTCATGGTTTTCTCCGTGGGGTTTGGGTTTGTGATGATAGTTTGATTTGGGGTTTGGCGCAATATTGAGGGCGACAAAAGAGGGGGGTTTGGGGGGCTAGCCCCCCAAAAAAAGAGGGGGATCGGGGGGGAATCCCCCCCGAAAAGTCGGCGGGCGTGGCGAAACGAAGCCGAGCGTAGCGAGGCGAGAAAGCCCGCCGACCCCCCCCGCCTACAAGAGCTCCTGCGAGCAGGGGGCGCGTGGGTGGGTCGCATTTGCTCGCTCGCTACGCCACGAGTGGCTTGCTTCGCTCGCAAATGCTCTTTTCCCACCCACCCACGCGTTTTCGGGGGGGATTCCCCCCCGATCCCCCCTTCTTCGCGGGGGGCTTCGCCCCCCACACCCCCCTTCACAGGAGCGCGTCAAAACGCCAAAACACAAACCCCCTTATTTTTTGCTACAATCTAACCCCAAACCAAAAACGGAAAGCCCATGACCCCCAAACTCACCATCATCGGATCCCACGGATCCCCTTACAGCATGAAAATGCTCAGCATCCTCCGATACCGCCACATCCCATACGCATGGAAAATCCGCCAATGGGGAAAACCCCTCAATATCCCCCCAACCCCCGTGGACCTTATCCCAATCATCATCCTCCCCAACACCACAAACGCCCTCATAGACTCAACCCCCATCATCCGCGAACTGGAAAAAATCTACGCGCCACGATCCATAATCCCACCCCGCCCCGCGCTCCGCTTCCTAGACGCCCTCCTAGAAGACTACGGAGACGAATGGATGACCAAAGCCATGTTCTATTATCGCTGGTCTTTCCAACCCGATATTGAAAAAGCCAAAACAATCCTGCCCCAATGGAGCATGATCGCCGAAAAAGACTCCGACATCCAACCCGTCCGCGACATGATCGCCAAACGCCAAATCAGCCGTCTGGAAATCGTCGGCTGCAACAAAACCACCGCCCCCGTCATTGAAGAATCCTACGAAAAAACCCTCGCCATCCTAGACAAACTCCTCCAACAACGCCCCTTCATCATGGGCGAGCGCCCCGGCACAGCCGACTTCGGCATCTACGGGCAGCTCTCGCAACTCACCCTCTTTGATCCAACCTCCTCGCGCCTCGCCTTTGAGAAAACGCCGCGCGTCCTCGCATGGAGCGACAATATGAGCGATCTCAGCGGTCTGGACGTCTCCGACAGCGATTGGCTCGCGCCGGAAGACGCCGCCCCGCGTCTCAAACCGCTCCTCTCGCTTGTCGGAACCTATTACGCGCCGTTCCTGCTCGCCAACGCCGCCGCGCTTCAGAAAGGGGCGCGAACCGTCCGCTGCGAAATCGCCGGGCGCGAATGGGTTCAGAACGCTTTCCCCTATCAGGGAAAATGCCTAAAATGGCTGCGCGAAGATTACGCCTCCCTGACAGGAGACGACAAAAATCTCGCCGATCAGATTCTCGCCGAAACAGGCGCCGAAACCCTCTTCCAATAGGAGAACCCGAATGGCTCTGATGGAAACGCCCCTATGCGACTTCGGATGGAAAGCCCCGAACTTCACGCTCCCCGATATGAACGGCGAAAATGTCGCCCTCGCCGACATACGCGGTCAGAAAGGAACGCTGATCATGTTCATCTGCAATCACTGCCCCTACGTTCAGGCGGTCGCGGAGAGGATCGCGCGAGACGCGAGAGACCTCCGCGCGCTTGGGATTCATTCGGCGGCGATCATGCCCAACGATTGGCATGCCTATCCCGAAGACAGCCCCGACAATATGAAGCGCTTCGCCGACAAGCACGGCTTTGTCTTTCCTTATCTGACTGATGAGACGCAGCATGTCGCGCGGGCTTATGGCGCGGCATGCACGCCGGATTTCTTTGGATTCAACGCCGAGGACGAGCTTCAATATCGGGGGCGTTTGGACGCCTCGCGCATGGCTCCCGCGCCTGCCGATTCTCGCCGTGATCTTTATGAGGCGATGGCGGAAGTGGCGAGGACGGGGCGGGGTCCGAAGGAGCAGATTCCGTCTATGGGCTGTTCTATCAAATGGCGAGATTAGGGACAATCAAGAGATGGGAGGAGGGAGAATGGCTGAGGATAAGGTTTTGATGCCGCAAAAGGTTCCTTGCAAGGTTTCGGTTGAGGCGGGGAGGGTTTATTTTTGGTGCAGTTGCGGACGTTCCGCGCGCCAGCCTTTCTGTGATGGTTCGCATAAAGAGACGGGTCTTGCGCCTTTGAAATGGGAGGCGGAGAAGGATGGCGATGTTTGGTTTTGCGCTTGCAAGACGACAAAGAATCGTCCTTTGTGCGATGGTTCGCACAAGCGTCTTTGAATCTCCAAAAGACAGGGGGGTGTGGGGGGCGAAGCCCCCCGCGAAGAAGGGGGGATCGGGGGGAATCCCCCCGAAAGCGCGTGGGTGGGTGGGGAAAGAGCATTTGCGAGGGAGCGTAGCGAGCGAGCAAATGCGACCCACCCACGCGCCCCCTGCTCGCATGAGCTCTTGTAAGCAGGGGGATCGGCGGGCTTTCTCGCCTCGCTACGCTCGGCTTCGTTTCGCCACGCCCGCCGACTATTCGGGGGTTTCCCCCGAACCCCCTTTTTTCAAGGGGGGCTAGCCCCCCTTGACCCCCCTTCACGGGAGCATTCGCACTGCCTCATCACCCACACGCGAGGGCGCACGGGGACTCGAACCCCGGACCCGCTGATTAAGAGTCAGCTGCTCTACCAACTGAGCTATGCGCCCCTATCAGCAAATATATCACGCCAAAAAACTAAATCCCGAGATGCTCGCCAGCAAACCGCTTCTCCAAAATGCGGCGATTGTCCTCCTGACGCTTCTTGTCCAAAGGATAACTCCACATCAGCAGGAAAATCACGATGTTCAACGCAAAAGGAAACCAAATATAAATATGACGCAGCAGATCCAACACTTCCGCAGAATTCTCACCGCGGCGGATGAAACCAATCTGACTCACAATCAGCAGAGAAACCCAAAGCCCCAAAGTGTGTCCGATTTTATTCGTCATCGTCAGGAGCGCGAAAAAAAGCCCGGTGCGGTGAGACGCGCCAGTGATGACCGCGTCTTGATCGGCGAGATCGGCAGTCATAGAGCGAATCAGGAAAGGAAGCACCGCCATATTCGTTCCCAGAATCACCCAGCAAAGCGCCGCGATCCAAAAAGAGCCCTCGGGAATAAAGAAAAGGCACGGAATCGTCACAACCGTGATCCCCGAAGAAAGCGCCAAAGTCTTATGCTTGCCAAATTGCGGAAGATGCGACAGATAAACGAAAAACCGCACGAAAATAACCCCAGAAAGAAAATAACACAGAAGAAGAACATTCGCCTGCGGACGCGTCAGTTTGAGAACGTCCTCGCTCAAAAAGAAAAAGAGAGTCGCCACAACCCCAACCGAACACCCAACCGCAATATCCGTCCCGAGAAGGCGCTGCAGAGACGCGTTCCCTTTGAGAATGGAGAGAATCTGCGTCCATGGCACCGGCTTATAGTCGGCGATCTTGCGCTCAGGCGCGCGCGAGAGCGCGATAAAAACCGTGATCGGCAGAAAAACCAAAATGAACACGCCCATAGAGCCAACCCCCGTGCGTATATTTCCGGGGGCTATGAACTGATCAATCAGAATCGGGAGCGCGAGGACGAGCATCATGCCGACCACGAGAAAAGCTTCGCGGACGGCTTGAATCGTGGAGCGCGCATTATAGTCCGGCGAGAGTTCCGCGCCCCAAGAAAGATGCGAGATGGTCAGCATCGTCCAGCCCACATAGAGAACGACCAGCCAAAACAGCAGATAACTAGCCGAAACGCTCCCTTGAGGCAGAAAAACAAAAAAGGTGGAAACGAGAAGAATGGGCGTGGCGATCGCGATCCAAATTCGGCGGCGTCCCCAGCGCGTATGGAATTTGTCGGCGAAGAAACCCATCAGCGGATCGGTGATGATGTCCCAAAAGCGCGCGATCAGAAAAACGAAACTCACCCCGGCGATGGAAAGTCCCAAATCAATGTAAAAAGTCGGGAGATGAACGACAAGCGGCAGACCCATCGCCGAGATCGGAAGCGCCGGACTCGCATAGGCGAGGATTGTCGGAAATGGCAGAGCGCCGCGCTGCGGCGCGGCGGCGTCCTGTCTGATAGAACCGGATATTCTTTGAGCCATGCTTCCCTCCTGTCCGCGCCGATTGTAGCACAAAATCCCGATGCTCTCGCTCTTTGACGCCGGGCGTCAAAATCTTTATGCAGGAGGGATGGATGCTATTCCTCATTTGACGAATGACGCCGGCGTTTCGGAGATTCGCGTTGGGGCGAAGGCGTTCAAATGCGTTGGGGCGTCGCCGCCCTTGGATCACCCGCATATTTATCTAGAGATGGGCGCGGCGGAGGCGATCACCTGTCCCTATTGCGGGACGCGCTATCTTCACGATAAGGCGCTCTCTGCCGCAAGCGCCCGCCCCGCGAGCGCGATCTATCAAGAGAAGCGCTGACGGCAGACGCTCAAGAGCCGCGCCGCGCGCGATGTCTCGCTTTTCATTGTCTCATGGTGCGGACGGCGGGACTCGAACCCGCACTCGGGGATTCCCCAAAACGGATTTTAAGTCCGCTGCGTCTGCCAATTCCGCCACGTCCGCCTTGGAGCTGCTCATAGGACAAAGCCGCCCATCGGCAGCGCCGATGGGAGTCTCTTCGCCGCTCTAGAGAAGATTTTAGCTTTCCTTGAGACCGCGCCAAACGGGCCAGCAGCGATTTCCTGCCTGCCGCGCGAGTTTCCCCTGCGCGTCTTCGGCGTTGCTGCCTGAGGCGGAGCGCACATAGTCGGCTTTCCCGGTGCAGACGACATAGAATTCGTGGCTGCCCGATTTGGACATCGCCTCAAAAGAGGAGTCCAGAGCATGAAGGGCGCTGGGCGCGAAAGCTAAGCCCAAAAGGACGAAAGCCGTAAAGGTTATGCGTGGAGTGGTCATGGATGGTCTCCCCGATTGCATGAGGGTTTGAGGGTCTTCTCCCCTTATTGTCGGACGCTAGCAGGATTCGCGTCAGGACGCAAGAGGCTTGATGGCGGCAGGGGAGCATTTTCGTATTTTCGTATTTTCGTCTTACGCCTCCTCGCGCGCCTCGCGGCCCAGCGCGGCGACCAGATCGCGGACGCAATCCGCCGCCCGCCCGAGATCGTCCGAATCATGCGCCCGCAAGACGATCCGAACCCCGATCCCGTCCGCGCGGAAATAAGGATAGCTTCCGATTCGCACTTCCGGGAAACTCTCCTGCACCGCTCCCAATTCAGGAGCGATCTCGCTCTCCGCCAAGGATTTGGCGTGGAGGGTCAGACTGTGGAGTCTCGCGCCGCCTTTCAGAAGGGGCGCGGCGCTCTCCAGCTGCGCCCGACAAATCAGAGGCACGCCGGCCAAAACAAACACATTCTCCACGCGAAACCCCGGCGCGCCGGACACCTCATTGGCGATAATCTCCGCGCCTTCCGGCATGTCCGCCATGCGGAGACGGGTCTCGTTGAGTTCGCGTCCGATGCGGGCGTGATGCTCCGCCATCAGCCGCGCGGCTTCGGCGTGGCGCTTGAAGGGGAGACCAAAGGCGGCAGCCACAGAAGCGGCAGTGATGTCGTCATGGGTCGGTCCTATCCCTCCTGTCGTGAAGAGATAGGCGTATCGCGCTCTGAGATCATTGACGGCTTGGACGATCTCCTCCTGCCTGTCGCGGACGATTCTGGCTTCGGCGATTTCTATGCCCCTATCGGCAAGAAACTCCGCGATGGCGGCGAGATTCGCGTCCTGCGTCCTGCCTGAGAGAATCTCGTCTCCGATCACGATGACCGCCGCCAAGACGCTCTTCGCTTTTTTTGCTTTTTTTGCTTTTTTTGTTTCCCTCGCCACGATCGCTCCCTGATTTCCGATATGTGGATTATAATCCGAAAAACGGAGACCGACCAAATGGACGAAAAACCGACCGCCTCCGCCGCGACAGACGGCGTCATAGATTTCGTGCCGACCCCTTTGGGAAAGATCGCCCTTCACGGCGAGGAAGGGTTTGAAGGCATGCGCCGCGCCGGCTCTCTGGCGGCCGAGGCGCTGGACATGCTCGTCCGCGAAGCGCGCGAGGGAATCACGACCGACAGATTGGACTCCCTCCTCTTCGCTTTCGCGATGGATCACGGCGCGATTCCGGCCCCTCTTCATTATCGGGGCTTTCCGAAAAGCTGCTGCACTTCTCTCAATCATGTCGTCTGTCATGGCATTCCGGGCGACCGAGTCTTGCGCCGGGGCGACATCGTGAACATAGACGTCACCCTGATTAAAGACGGATGGCACGGCGATACGAGCCGCATGGTTCCGATCGGCAAGATCGCCCGCCGCGCCGAACTTCTGATAGAGACGACTTATGAAGCGATGATGCGGGGCATCAAAGCGGCGCGGGTTGGAGCGCGGCTGGGCGCGATCGGCAGCGCGATTGAGTCTTATGTCGCCGAGCGGAGAATGTCGGTCGTCCGCGATTTTTGCGGTCACGGCATCGGGCGCATCTTCCATGACGAGCCGGCGATCTTCCATTACGGCAGAAAAGGAGACGGGGAAATCTTGCGCGAGGGCATGTTTTTCACTGTGGAGCCGATGGTCAATTTGGGCAAGGCGGGCGTCAAGATTCTCTCAGACGGCTGGACGGCGGTCACGCGCGACAAATCTCTCTCGGCGCAGTTTGAGCATACGATTGGCGTCACCGCCGAGGGCTGCGAGATTTTCACGCTCTCACGATGCGGACGGCATCGTCCGCCCTATGGCGCTTCATGAGCGGCGGCGAAGAGTTTCTCAAAGGACATCGGCGGCGATTGCGGACGCGTTTGCGGGAGGGGGGCGTGGCGGCGCTGTCGGAATATGAGATTTTGGAGATTATTCTTTTTCGCGCCTTCCCGCGCGGAGACGTCAAGCCGCTTGCGAAAACGCTCTTGAAGCGTTTCGGATCGCTCGCCGAGGTCATCGCCGCCGAGCCGCACAGTCTCGCCGAAGTGGAGGGCATCGGCGATCGCGCCGTGGAGGAGATCGCGCTCATTCGCGCGGCGCTGTCGGCTTTCGCCAAGAGCAGGACGAAAGATCGTCCGCTTCTCGCCTCTTGGGATCGTCTGATAGACTATTGCAATGTCGCGATGGGCTATGAATCGGTGGAGAATTTCCGCGTTCTCTTTTTGGATCAGAAGAACAGGCTCATTGAGGATAAACTCGTCCAAACCGGGACTGTGGATCGGGCGAGCGTTTATCCTCGTGAGATTGTAAAATGGGCGCTGCGTTTGGAGAGCAAATCGGTGATTCTTGTCCATAACCATCCGAGCGGAGATCCGACTCCTTCGCGCAGCGACATTGATCTGACCGAGAAGGTCGCGCGGAGTCTTCGCACTGTGGATATTCGTCTGCATGATCATCTTGTCATCGCGCGGGGGCGATATGTGAGTCTGCGGGCGCTGGACGTCATTGAGGAGATGCGAGAGAAGCGATGATCCCCCGATATGCGAGAGAAGAGATGTCGGCGCTTTGGACGGATTCCGCGCGGTTTCGTCTGTGGCTTGAGATTGAGCGTCATGTTTTGGACGCGATGATTTCGCGGGGCTTGGCGCCGAAATCGGCGGCGAAGGCTTTCGCCGCGCGCGCCCGTTTTGACGAGGCGCGAATCGCCGAGATTGAGAAGGAGACGCGCCATGACGTCCTCGCTTTTCTGACGAATCTGGCTGAGACGATCGGCGAGGAGGCGCGGTTTGTTCATCAGGGTTTGACCTCTTCGGACATTTTGGACACCGGGTTCAATCTTCAGTTGCGGCGGGCGGCGGACATTTTGCTTGCCGATTTGGACGCGCTTTTGTCGGCGCTGAAGGCGCGGGCGCTTGAGCATAAGAGGACGCTTTGCGTTGGGCGCTCGCATGGCATTCATGCCGAGCCGACAAGTTTTGGTCTCAAACTTTTGCAGGCTTTCGCTGAATTCAGGCGGGCGCGGGATCGTCTTATTATGGCGCGGCGGGAGGTTTCGGTCTGCGCGCTGTCTGGTCCTGTTGGGACGTTCGCGAGCGTTCCGCCTGAAGTGGAGGCTTATGTGGCTGAGAAGATGGGTCTCGCCGTAGAGCCTATTTCCAGTCAGATTGTTCCGCGCGATCGTCATGCGATGTTTTTCGCGGTTTTGGGGGTGATCGCGGCGTCTGTGGAGCGTTTGGCGGTGGAGGTTCGGCATTTGCAGCGGAGCGAGATTTTGGAGGTCTCGGAGCCGTTTGAGGAGGGTCAGAAGGGGTCGTCGGCGATGCCGCACAAGCGCAATCCGATTTTGAGCGAGAATCTGACCGGCTTGGCGCGGCTGATTCGCGGATATGTTTCGCCTGCGTTGGAGAATGTCGCGTTGTGGCATGAGCGGGACATATCGCATTCCAGCGTGGAGCGGGTTGTCGCGCCTGATGCGACTATCGCGTTGGATTTCGCGCTGCATCGTTTAAGGGGGATTGTGGAGGGGATGCGGATTTATCCTGACAGGATGCTTGCGAATTTGGAGAGTTCTGGGGGTTTGATTTATTCGCATGGGGTATTGGTTTCGTTGGTGAGGGCGGGGCTGTCTCGTGAGGAGGCGTATGGGCGGGTTCAGTCTTGCGCGTTGGAGGCTTTAGAGGGGGGCGGAGATTTTCGGGTTTTATTGGGGGAGGATTCTGTTGTGGCGGATTTTTTATCGGGGGAGGATTTGGATCGGTTGTTTGATGTTGGGGGATATTTGGGTCATGTGGATGAGATTTTCGCCCGTGTTTTAGGCTCCCGTAAAGGGGGGTCAAGGGGGGCTAGCCCCCCTTGAAAAACAAGGCGGGCGTAAGCCCGCCTATGCGCGTGGGTGGTGGCGGCGAAGAAAGCATTTGCGAAGCGAGCAAAGCGAGCGGAGCAAATGCGACCGCCACCCACGCGCCCCCCGCTCGCAAGAGCTCATGCGAGCAGGGAGGTCGGCGGGCTTTCTCGCCTCGCTACGCCACAAGTGGCTACGCTCGGCTTCGTTTCGCCACGCCCGCCGACCGTAGCGGGCTTCGCCCGCTTGGTTTTTTGGGGGGACTCGTCCCCCCAAACCCCCCTTCACGGGAGTTAAGCGGTTTCCTCTGAGATTTGCCGCGCGGCTTCTTCCATCAACCGAGACATCTCGCCTCTTATCTCTTCGTCAGAACATTCTATGGATTTCGCGTCAAAATCGGCTCGCAACTTCCGAAAGACATCTTCTTCGCCCGGCTCTTCCATATCCGCGACTATGACCGCTTTCGCGTAATCTTCGGCTTCCGCGTCAGACAGTCCCATTTTTTCCGCCGCCCATAAGCCGAGAAGCTTATTGCGCCGCGCTTCGGCTTTGAATCGGGCTTCTTCATCCATGACGAAGCGTTTTTCAAAACTGCGCCCGCGGTCGTCAAAACTTTTGCCTGTGGGCATGGGACTCCTCCCTTGGATTTTGCCTTGAGCTTATAGACCGATAGAAGATTAAAGTTAAGGGGGGGTTGGGGGGACGAGTCCCCCCAAAAAAACAAGGCGGGCGCAGCCACTCGTGGCGCAGCCCGCCTATGATCTCATGCGAGCAGGGGGGTCGGCGGGCTTCTCGCAAACTTGCCTCGCTACGCTCGGCTGCGTTTGCTTCGTTGCGCCACGCCCGCCGACCTTTCGGGGGGAATCCCCCCGATCCCCCCTTTTTTCAAGGGGGGCAAGCCCCCCTTGACCCCCCTTCACCTTCAGCTTCTATGCGTTAGTTCCCCTGCGGCAAAAACAAGCGCCTATCCATGAAAAAGATGCCTGTCGCGGCAGCGACCCCCCCTTCACAGGAGCAAGTCAAATGCCCCTGCCCCCCACAGCAGGCAACGTGTCAGATTCCTGCCCCAACAATTTGTTCAACGCGCTAATATATCCCCGCGCCGAAGCCACCAACGTGTCCGTATGAGCCCCGCGACCATAAGCCGAGCGCCCATCCGCCTCCAACCGAACACTCACCTCCGCCTGAGCATCCGTCCCCCCAGTCACCGCATGAACCTGATACAAACCCAACCGCGCCCGATGCGGAACAATCTCCCGTATCGCCCGAAAAACCGCATCCACCGCGCCATTCCCCTCAACAGACGCAACCCGCTCCTCGCCCGATACCTCCAACGCCAGCCGCGCCCTGTTCGGACCCTCCGATCCCGTCTGAACCTCCAACGACACAAAACGAATCGTCCGATCGCCCCGCGCGAAAGAATCATCCACAAGCGCGATGATGTCCTCGTCATAAATATGACGCTTCTTGTCCGCCAGCGCCTTAAACCGCTTGAACGCCACCGACAGCGCATTGTCCCCAAGAGAATAACCCAGCTCGGCAAGCTTCTTCCGAAAGGCATTCCGTCCCGACAATTTCCCCATCACCAAAGAAGACGACTTCACCCCCACAGTCTCAGGACTCATGATCTCATAAGTCTGAACATTCTTAATCATGCCGTCCTGATGAATCCCCGACTCATGAGAGAACGCGTTCCTGCCGACAATCGCCTTGTTATATTGCACCGGAAACGCCGTGATCGCCGAAACCAATTTGGACGCCTTGGCAATCTGAGTCGTCTCCACGCCGGTCTCGTAAGGCATGCGATCGCTCCTGACATTGAGCGCCATGACGATCTCTTCCAACGCGGCGTTTCCGGCGCGCTCGCCAAGCCCATTGATCGTGCATTCCACCTGCCGCGCGCCGCCGCGTATCGCCGCGAGCGAATTCGCCACCGCCAAGCCCAAATCATTATGACAATGAATGGAAAAAACCGCCTTGTCCGAATTCGGAACGCGCTCCCGAACCATGCGGAAAAGATCAAAAATCTCGTCCGGCACCGAATAGCCGACAGTGTCCGGAATGTTGATCGTGGAAGCGCCCGCCTCTATCGCCGCCTCAATGCAGCGGCAGAGAAAATCATGCTCGGTGCGGGTGGCGTCTTCGGGCGACCACTCCACATCCTCGGTCAAACTCCGCGCCAACGAGACGCTCCGCTTCACGGCGTCCAACACCTCCTCCGCCTCCATTTGAAGCTTATGCTTCCGATGAACAGGACTGGTGGAGATGAATGTATGAATCCTAGGACGTTTCGCATGACGCAGCGCTTCATGGGCGCGGCGAATGTCGGCTTCGCCGGCGCGCGCCAAACCGCAGACCCGCGCCCCTTTGACAAGATTCGCGATCTCGCGCACCGCCTCAAAATCGCCGTCAGACGCGATCGGGAAGCCCGCCTCAATGACGTCTACGCCCATCTCGTCCAGAGTTTCGGCGATTCGGCGCTTCTCGCCGAGCGTCATAGAAGCGCCGGGCGACTGCTCGCCGTCCCGCAGCGTTGTGTCAAAAACAAGGACGCGATTGTCCGATTCTTTTTTGGGCATCATCTTTTTCGGCATGGGTTCTCTCCTAGAAAGGCGCGTGGTTTCACGAAGAGCCGAGTTTTCGGCGCTTGGATAATCCCCTGAAAGCCTGCTCTTCGCGAAAAGAGCGGAGCGATCAGGGGCGCCTAAGGAGCGTCAAGGAGAGAAGGTGATTCGGAGGCGAGGCGAGAGCATCGGCGGCGCGCGCCGACAGGGCATGAAGAGCATGAAATTTGGATGCGCTTATGCTCATGATTGTCAGTCTCTCGCTCATGCGTCGTGATGATGCGGGAGACTAGAACAGAATCTCACTTTTGGCAAGTCTAATCTTCGTTAAATCATCGCCGCGCCCGCTCCGCCTCTTAACGCGAGAGTCAAAATGGTCTAACTTCGCTCACACCGCAAGGACAGACAGGACAATGCGCCTCTCCGAATATTTTCTTCCGATTCTGAAAGAATCGCCCGCCGAAGCGGACACAGTCTCGCACCGCTTGATGCTGCGCGGGGGCTTCATACGGCAGGCGGCGGCGGGGATTTACAGCTGGCTGCCTCTCGGCTTGCGGGTTCTCAAGAAGATAGAGGCGATCCTGCGCGATGAGCAGGAGAAAGCCGGCGCGATAGAAATGCTGATGCCGACTCTCCAGCCCGCTGAATTGTGGAAACGTTCAGGTCGCTATGACGGTTATGGAGAAGAAATGCTCCGAATCGCCGACAGACAAAACCGCGAACTCCTCTACGGGCCGACCAATGAAGAAATGGCGACCGAAATCGCGGCGAGCGCGCTGCGCTCTTACCGAGACGCCGGCAAGATTCTCTTTCATATTCAATGGAAGTTCCGAGACGAGATTCGTCCGCGCTTCGGGGTCATGCGCGGGCGCGAGTTTCTGATGCAGGACGGATATTCCTTTGACGCCGATGAAGCCGCCGCGAAGCGCTCTTACGAGAAAATGTTCGTCTGCTATCTGCGGAGTTTCGCGCGGATGGGTCTAAAACCGATTCCGATCGCCGCCGAGACGGGTCCGATCGGCGGCGATCTGAGTCATGAGTTCGTGATTTTGGCGAAGAGCGGCGAATCCGAAATTTTTTGCGATCGCCGAATCTTGTCGCTCAAAGCGTCGGCGGTCGGCGGCTATAAGAGCGATCTCTCCGAAGAGGTCTCGCGCTGGACGAGTTTTTACGCGGCGGAGAGCGCGCGCCACGATCCGAAGCGCTTTGACGATGAAGTCGCGCAAGAGAATCGCCTCGCGGCGCGGGGCGTGGAGATCGGTCATATTTTCTTCTTCGGCGACAAATACGCCAAAGCGCTCCGCGCCTCCTTCACCGACAGAGACGGCAAAGAGCGTTTTTTCCAAAGCGGCTCCTATGGCATAGGCGTGTCGCGTCTGCCGGGGGCGATCATTGAGGCGTCCCATGACGAGCATGGCATTGTCTGGCCGAAGCCTGTCGCGCCTTTCGCGGTCGGGCTTCTCAATCTGAACGCCCAAGACAAAAAATGCGCCGCCCTCTGCGACCAGCTCTATGCCGAGATGCGCGAAAAAGACGTAGATGTCCTCTATGACGACAGCGATGAGCGCGCCGGCGCGAAATTCTCCACGATGGATCTGATCGGAACGCCGACTCAGCTGATCGTCGGCCCCCGAGACGCGAAAGACTCTCGCGCCGAAATCAAAGATCGCGCCACAGGCGAGCGCCGCGTCCTCTCCGCCGAAGACGCGCTCCGCGCTCTCTGCGAAGCCGACAGGGCGCGACCATGAGCCAAGATCAGAACAGAACCCGAAACGCCCGAACTTTCGCGCCTTTTGAATGGATGGTCGCGAGGCGCTATTTGCGTTTGAGACAGGGCGAGGGTTTCATTTCGGTCATCGCGATTTTGTCTTTCATTGGGATCATGCTGGGCGTGGCGACTCTGATCATCGTTCTCGCCGTGATGAACGGCTTCCGCGAGGAGTTGCTGGGCAGGCTTGTCGGCGTGAATGGTCATGCGCTGGTGCAGCCTGTCGGCGGGGACGGCATAGAGGATTATCAAACTCTGACGGCGCGGATCTCGTCTATGGCGGGGGTGGAGCGGGTGATTCCGATCGTGGAGGGACAGGTTCTCGTTTCCGGGCCGAAGCGCTCGGTCGGCGCCTATTTGCGAGGCGTCAACGCCGCGGATTTGCGCTCTCTCGCCGTCCTTCAAGAGAATCTCTACGGGTCTCTAGAGCGCTTCGGCGAGATCAACGCTGTCGTGCTGGGGAAAAGACTGGCGCGCAGACTCGGAATCAAGCGCGGCGACACGCTGACGCTCCTGACGCCGCGCGGCGCGAATACGCCTTTCGGAGTCACGCCCCGCGCGCGGATTTATCCTGTCATGGCGATTTTCCATGTCGGCATGTCCGAGATTGACGCCGGTCTTGTCTTTCTGCCTCTTGGGGAGGCGCAGAATTTTCTGAACAGCGAGCGCCGCGCCCACGCGATTGAGATCACGCTCAAAAAGCCCGAAGAGGCGCGGCTTTTCCGAGAGACTCTGGCGGCGGAGTTGGACGAGACTCTGCGCGTCCGCGATTGGACTCAGATTCACGCGACTTTGGCGAACGCCTTGGACGTTGAGCGCAATGTCATGTTCATCATTCTGACGCTGATCATTTTGGTCGCCTCGCTCAATGTGATTTCCAGCATGATCATGCTGGTCAAGGACAAGCGCGGCGAGATCGCGATGCTCCGCGCGAT
Source organism: uncultured Alphaproteobacteria bacterium (assembly GCA_958296285.1). Lineage (GTDB taxonomy): Bacteria > Pseudomonadota > Alphaproteobacteria > JAPOUT01. The sequence continues at coordinate 1,126,395 of OY282459.1, read as the reverse complement.
GGGGGCGACTCGCGGCGCGGTCATGCGGATTTTTCTGATGACCGGCTCATCCATTGGCGTTGTCGGGACTTTCGCCGGCCTGTGTCTGGGGCTTCTCTTCGCGCTGAATATAGAGACGATTCGGCAGGGGGTTTCGGCGCTTCTTGGAGCGAATCTTTTTCCGCCCGAAATTTATTTCCTGAGCCGTCTGCCCGCCGAGCTGGATGTTTATGAGACGGTTTTGGTCATTTTCGTCTCTTTGCTTTTGTCCTTCACAGCGACGGTCTATCCCGCGTTCCGCGCCGCCTCTTTAGAGCCTGCCGCGGCGCTCCGCTACGAGTAGAGCGATGGCGGATCAGAACAGCGCTCCGCCTCTGCGGCTGATAGAGGCATCCCGCTCCTACCGGCAAGGCGGACGCGATCTGCGGGTCTTTGACGGCGTCAGTCTGACGCTTCATGCCGGCGAGGCGGTCGGGCTTCTCGGCCCCTCCGGCTCCGGCAAGTCTTCGCTTCTGCATATGGCGGGTCTTTTGGAGAAGCCGAGCGGCGGCGAGGTTGTCGTGATGGGGCGCGAGAGAAGCCGCATGAGAGACGGCGAGGCGAGTTTCATCAGACGCGCGCATATTGGCTTCGTCTTTCAGTTTCACCATTTGCTTCCCGAATTCAGCGCTCTGGAGAACGCCGCGCTGGCGGCGATGATCGGCGGCATGGAAGCGCGGGCGGCGCGGAACGCGGCGGAAGAGACTTTGCGGCGTTTGGAGATGGGCGCGCGTCTTGATCACAAGCCTCCGCAGCTTTCCGGCGGAGAGCAGCAGCGTGTCGCGGTGGCGCGGGCGCTCGTCAATCGTCCGAGTCTTCTGCTCGCCGATGAGCCGACCGGCAATTTGGATCCGCAGACAGCGCGTCTTGTTTTTTCCGATCTCATTCGGGAGGCGCGGGCGCATGGCGCGGCTGTCCTCGTCGCCACCCATAATGAGACCCTCGCGCGCGAGATGGATCGGATCGCGCGGATCGGCGACGGTCGCATGAAGGAGAGGAAAGATTAGAATGGGCGATTTTCCCTCTTGCGCTTCGGGCGCTGTCGGTTCATTCTATAAGGCTTGAGACGCTTTCATTTTAGAAAGGTTAAGCGTCTTGGATTCGGAGGGAAAAAGGGGAGGCAGAGATGGCAAACAGCGTCAATAAGGTGATTCTGGTCGGCAATCTGGGGGCGGATCCCGAGGTTCGCCATATGCAGAACGGCAAGCCCGTATGCAATCTGCGCGTGGCGACATCTGAGCGCTGGCGCGACAAAACGTCCGGCGAGCAGCGCGAGCGCACCGAATGGCATCGCGTCGTCGTCTTCAATGAGATGATTTGCGGCTTTGTGGAGAAATATCTGCATAAAGGCTCCAAAGTCTATTTGGAGGGGCAGTTGCAAACGCGCAAATGGCAGGATCAATCGGGACAGGATCGCTATTCTACGGAGGTCGTTCTGCAGAATTTCAACGGGACGCTCCTCGCGTTGGATTCGCGCGGCGGCGGCAATGGCGGACGTCCTTACAGGCGCGAGAGCGCCGAGCATGCGGCGGGAGGCTCCGCGGCGGGACAGTCTTATGGCGGCGGCGGGGGCGGCGGCGGCGCGCAGTCCGACTTAAACAATCCCGATGACGAGATTCCTTTTTAGCGATTGGCGGCGAGCGTCAGTTTGCCGATGATTTCTATCTTTTTGCCGCGCGCTTTCTCTTTCTGAAGCCGTCCGAGCGGGATCACGCGCTCGCCTTCCTCTTCCAGCGTTTCGGCGATGGAGTCGGCTTGGTCGGCGGCGGCGATCAGCGCCATGCCGACTCCGCAATTGAATGTCCGCAGCATCTCTGCGTCCGAGAGATTTCCCGCCTCTTTGAGCCATCCGAAAGGTTCGCCCATTGGGAGCGCATCGGCGCGGATTTTCGCCGTCAAGCCTTTTTGGGCGAGGGCGCGGGGGAGATTGTCTATCAAGCCTCCGCCAGTGATATGGGCGAGTCCGCGAACCCCATGATTCTCCTTTCGCAGAAGTTTTAGGATCGGGCGGACATAGAGTCTGGTCGGCGTTAAGAGGGTTTCGGCGAAAGAGCGTCCGCTTTGATCGGGGAAGTCGGAATCGGCATGAATGCCCTTCTCGTCCATAATGCGCCGCAGGAGCGAGAATCCATTCGCATGAACGCCATTGGACGCCAAGCCGAGAATCGCGTCTCCCGCCTTCGCGGAACGAGACGGCAGCAGACGCCCGCGCTCCACGGCGCCGACAGCGAAGCCCGCCAAATCGTAAAGATTGTTCTGATAAAGTCCGGGCATTTCGGCGGTCTCGCCGCCGATGAGGGCGCATCGCGCTTCGCGGCAGGCTTCAGCGATTCCCTCCACAATGGCGGTGTCTCTCGCCATATTGAGCGCGCCGCTCGCGATATAATCCAAGAAGAAAAGCGGCTCCGCGCCCTGCGCGATCAGATCGTTGACGCACATGGCGACCAAATCCATGCCCACGACTCGCCATGCCCAATCCGTTCGCGCCAAGAGGATTTTCGTGCCCGCGCCATCGCTGGCGGCGATCAGCAGAGGATCGTCAAAGCGCGTCTTGGCGAGATCAAAGACCCCGCCGAATCCGCCGATTTCGGCGGAAGCGCCTCTTCGGGCGGTTCGCCGCGCCAGAGGCGCGATGGCGCGCGCGAAAGCGCTGCCGGCGTCAATATCCACGCCGGATCGGCGGTAGGCGTCAGACGCGCCCTTCTTAACAGCGGAATCTCGCATCGCATCTCCTGTCGGCTGCCGCTTCATGTTATCTTGCGGACGATGTCGCGTCAAAACAGAACAACCGGAACGAAAACTCCATGATTTTTCTTCGCGCCGCCGCCCTGCTGGCAGGGTTTTTGATTTTCGCCGCGCCGCCGGCGCAGGCGGGAGACGTCTATGCGGTGAAGAATGTCGCCGTCAGCGCGACCGCGAGCTCGGCGACCAAAGCCCGCCAAAACGCCATCCTTCAAGGATATAAAAAAGCTCTGGCGCGTCTGCTGCGCCGCCTGACGCTCCCGGAAGACTGGCAGCGTCTTCCGAAAATCTCGGGGCGGCGGGCGCGGAAATTGGCGCTCCAGCTGGAGCCTTCCCGCGTCAGAACGAGTCAGCGGCAATATAAGGCGGAGCTCTCCATCCATTTTGATCCGAAGCGCGTCCGCGAGATTCTGCGCGGCGCGGAAATCCCCTACAGCGAAATCCAAGCGCGTCCCGCCCTGCTGCTGCCCCTCTATCAGACGAAAGACTCCATCTTCTTGTGGGAGGAGAGCAATCTCTGGCGCAGCGCTTTCGCGGCTCAGGATTTGGACAATATCCCGGTGCCGTTCCTGCTGCCCGTCGGCGATGTGAGCGACATCCGCGCCGTTTCGCCGGAATCGGTTCGCCGCGCGGACGCGTCCATCCTTCTGCCCTTCGCCGAGAATTACGAGGCGCGGCATATTCTGATCGCCCAGGCGATCGCGCAGGAAGACAGCCGCGCGCTGCGGGTCGCGCTTCTTTATCTGCGTCCTGACGGGAATCCGGGCGAGCGCGTGTCCTTTTTCCTCGCCGATGATGAGGGAACGCCCGATCTCTTGGCGCGCGCCGTTCAGACAGCGCTCCGCATCACGTCAGACGGATGGAAGCGCCGCGCTCTGATCGCCCATGACGCGCCTAGAACGCGCCGCCTTCAAGCCCAATATGAATCTATGGAAGAATGGCAGAGAATTCTGACGCGGCTGAAAACCGTGCCGCTTTTGGAAAACCACGTGGTGCGCCTGATCGGACGGCGGAGCGCTCTGATTGACATTCGCTTCCGCGGCGCGCCTGAGACTTTCGCCCTCGCTTTGGCGCAGAAAGAGATTCGCCTTGTCGTTGGCGATGAGAAAAGCGAAGATTCCGAAGAAGATGGCGGCGAGAAAGAGCAGGAGAATCCTGACGCGGATCCATGGACAATGACGCTGGAAAAATGACGCGAGCGCGGCGAGCGCGGGACGCGCGGACATGGCTGATGCGCTTGGCAGGCGAAGGGCAGAAGGACATCGCCGCCCATGTCAGCGACGCGACTCTGACTGTTCCGAATCTGATCAGTTTGGGGCGTCTTTTGGCGACTCCGGTGATCATCGCCTTTATCAGTTTAGGCTGGGAGGAATGGGCATTTTGGCTTTTTGTCGCGGCGGCGCTGTCGGATTCGCTGGACGGCTTTCTGGCGAAATATGGCGGCAGCGTTTCCACGCGGCTCGGCGCCTATCTGGATCCCGCCGCCGACAAAATCCTGATTGTCGGCGTCTATGGAACGCTGGGCGCGGCGGGCGATCTTCCGATTTGGCTCGTCATTTTGGTCATAAGCCGCGACATTCTGATTGTCGGCGGCATCATGCTGACATGGATTCTCTATGGGCGGACATGGGTCATGCCTCTCATCATTGGGAAATTGACGACCTGCGTTCAGATGGTCTTCCTCGCGGCGATTTTGGCGGAGCGCGCCTTTTTCTTTCGCTTGGAGGAGGGCTTCGCGCAGGCGGGACTTTACGCGGTCGCCTTTATGACGCTCTTTTCCGGCGGGCTTTACATTTTTCAATGGTTTCTGCGGATCGGCGCGACTCCGAGCGCGTCCCGCTCCCGCCCCGGCGCGCGCAAAAAGAGCGCCGCGCCATGAGCGGAACTTCGCGCGCGATTTTCTGGACTGGTTTTTTTCTCGCTCTCGCGGCGCTTCTTTATCTGCTGCACGCGATTCTCGCGCCCTTTTTGGCGGGCGTGGCGCTCGCCTATATTTTGAATCCCGCCGCCGATGCGCTGGAGCGTCTTAAAATCCCTCGCGCGCTCGCGGCGTTTCTGCTGACCGTTCTCGCCTTCATTGTGGTCGGCGGCATCTTCCTTCTGATTCTTCCGCCGCTCGTCAGTCAAAGCGAAGCTTTGGCGCAGGAAGCGCCGTTCTGGCTGGAAGATATTCGCAATTGGATCGCGCAGAACGTGCCAAAGAGCGATGTCATCACGACATCCAACCTCTCGGCGCTTATGGAGATCGGCGAATCGGCAGAGAATTGGGCGGCGGCGATTGTGAGCATTTTGCTGGGCGGCGGGGCGATTCTTATGAAGGCGCTCTCTTTTCTCGTCCTCACGCCCATCACGACAATCTACCTCCTCCGCGATTGGAACGGCATTTTGCAAAAACTCCGAAAACTCCTGCCGAGAAAAACCGCGCCCTTCATAGAAGATTTTCTGACGGAGGCGGATTCTTCGGTCTCGGCTTTTCTTCGGGGGCAGATATCCATCTGCCTGATTCTGGGTTTTTTCTACGCGACCGCCTTCACATTTCTCGGATTGGATTTCGGACTGCTTGTCGGGATTTTCAGCGGATTGATCAGTTTCATTCCCTATGCCGGCGCGGCGATTGGGTCTATTTTGGCGGTTTCCATGGCGCTCGTTCAATTTTGGCCGTCCTATCTTTGGGGCGTGGCGGCGCTCGCCATCTGCCTCACCGGACAGACTTTGGAATCCTACGCTTTGACGCCGTGGCTTGTCGGGAATCGGGTTGGTTTGCATCCGCTTTGGATTTTGCTGGCGCTGTCGGCTTTCGGCTCGCTCTGGGGTCTGACCGGCATGATTCTGGCGATCCCTGCCGCCGCCACGATCGGCATCGCCATTCGCCGCGCTGTCGCCTTTTATATGCGGAGCGGCGTTTATCTTCAGGAGACGCGGGCGCGGGCGGGAAAAAAGATCTGACATGCCAAATGAACCGCTATCGCAAGGCGTTTTGGGGTTGGTCGGCGAGCCGTCCATGACGCGCGAGGATTTCCTCGCCGATTCCAGCAATGAGGACGCGCTCGGCTTGATAGATCGCTGGCCTGACTGGCGGCGTCCGGCGCTTGTGATTTGGGGGCCTGCCGGATCGGGCAAGACGCATCTTTTGGAAATATGGAGACGGAAAGCGGGGGCGTCCGCGCTGCCGCCGTTAGAGGCGCTCCGCGATGGCAAGCCCGCCGCGATAGACGATGCCGAGAGCGTGGCGTCTCAAGGCGAGGAGGTTTTTCTGCATGGTTTGAACGCGGCGCTTTCTCAAGGCGCGCCTTTGTTGATGGCGTCTATTTTGGCGCCGGGGCGCTGGCCGGTTCGTCTTCCTGATCTGCGGTCGCGGATTCGGGCGCTTCCGGCGGTTGCCATTGGGTGGCCTGGGGAAAGATTGCTGCGCGCGATTCTCATTAAGATTTTCATGGATCGGCATCGCGCCGTTCCTGATCATGTGGTGTCGTATTTGCTGCGGCGTCTTGAGCGCGCGCCTGCTCGCATTCGTCAAGCGGCGCTGATGCTGGATCGGATGGCGGAGGCGGAGATGCGTCCTGTGAGTTTGTCGCTGGCGCGGCGCGTGATTGCCGATCTTGGGGCTTTGGATTAGCGCCTTTTGTTTTCCATGACGCGGATGGTTTTGTCTTGGACGGCGAGGCAGATTTCGCCGCGCATCATGGCGAGGGCTTCTTCGCCGAAGATTTCTCGCCGCCAGCCTTGGAGGGCGGAGATATTTTCTGTGATGCCTGCGGCGATTTGCTCCAGCGTTCCGTTGGAGGCGACGAGTTTTGGGGCGACGGCGTGTTTCGCGCATTGCAATCGGAGGAGGAGTCGGAGCATGTCTAGGATTTCTGGGGGCGCGGAGATTTTGCGCGGATCTTTTTCGGGTTTCATATCGGTGGCTGTGGCGATGGCGTTCAGGAGGCGCATGGCGGCGCGGCTTCGCGCGAAGCCTTTGGAGACGCCGCGGATATTTTCCAGCGCGGCTTCGTCTTTTGGGTCTCGGAGGGCGACTTCGCGGAGGATGTCGTCTCGGAGGATTCGTCCGCGCGGGACGTTGACGCGCTGCGCTTCGCGCTCGCGCCATGCGGCGGCGGCGGCGAGGATTCCCATTCGTTTTTTTCCTGAGACTGTGAAGCGCAGGCGTTTCCATGCGGTTTCGGGCGACATTTCGTAGAGTTCGGGGTTGAGGAGGGCTTGCATGGGTTCTGTGATCCACTCGTCTCGGTTTTTTTCGGCGATTTGGTTTTTGAGTTTGGGGTAGATTTCGGCGAGGTGGATGACGTCGGAGAGGGCGTATTGGATTTGCTCGTGGGTGAGGGGTCGGCGCTGCCAATCGGAGAAGCGCTGGCTTTTGTCTAGTTCTATGTCCAGGATTTTTTTCGCGAGCATTTGGTAGGATGCCGTGTCGCCGAAGCCGCAGGCCATTGCGGCGATTTGGGTATCAAAGAGGGGTTTGGGGAGGGTTTTGGTGAGGTTGTGGAAGATTTCCAGGTCTTGTCGGGCGGAGTGGAAGACTTTGGTGATAGTGGGGTTATTGAGGATTGTGTAGAGGGGGTTGAGGGTGAGGGTTTGGGCGAGGGGGTCTATGGCGGCTGTATTTTTGCCGTCGCTGATTTGGATGAGGCAGAGTTTGGGGTAGTAGCTTGTATCGCGGATAAATTCGGTATCTATGGCGATGAAGGGGGCTTTTGCGATTTGGTCGCAGAAGTTGGCGAGTTGGGTTGTTTCGGTGATGGTTGTCATGATGAGTTTGTAGAGCTTTAGGGCGCTCCCGTGAAGGGGGGTTTGGGGGGCTTGCCCCCCAAAAAAAGAGGGGGATCGGGGGGGAATCCCCCCCGAAAGCGCGTGGGTGGGGTGGGGAAAAAGCATTTGCGAAGCGAGAGTAGCGAGCGAGCAAATGCGACCCCACCCACGCGCCCCCTGCTAGAAGAGCTCTTGTAAGCAGGGGGGGTCGGCGGGCTTTCTCGCTCGCTAGCGCTCGCTTCGTTTCGCCACGCCCGCCGCCCATAGCGGGCTTCGCCCGCTTGGTTTTTTTTGGGGGGCTAGCCCCCCAAACCCCCCTTCACGAGAGATCAAAAAAAACGCCCAACTTCTGCTATAAACCCCCCATGAACCCCTACCGAACCCACAACTGCGCACAACTCAACACGCGCCACAAAAATAAACCAGCCCGCCTCTCAGGATGGATCCACCGAATCCGAGACCATGGCGGACTCATCTTTATTGACCTCCGAGACCATTACGGCATCACCCAATGCGTCGCCCACCCCAATACGCCCGCCTTCGCCACAGCCAACAGCCTCAAACCCGAATCCGTCATCCAAATAAACGGCACAGTCGTAGAACGCGACAAAGACACCATCAACCCCCAAATCCCAACAGGCAAAATAGAACTCCAAATCCAAACCATCACAATCCTCTCCGCCGCCGAAGAACTGCCCCTCCCCGTCTTCGCCGAACCCGACTACCCCGAAGATATCCGCCTCACCTACCGCTTCCTAGACCTGCGCCGCCCCTCCATGCACAACCGAATCCTCACGCGATCCAAAATCATCACCTCCCTCCGAAACCGCATGGAAAAAGCCAACTTCCTAGAACTCCAAACCCCAATCCTCACCGCCTCCAGCCCCGAAGGCGCGCGCGACTTCCTCGTGCCAAGCCGCCTCCACCCCGGACGCTTCTACGCCCTCCCCCAAGCGCCGCAAATCTTTAAACAACTCGCCATCATCAGCGGCTTTGACCGATATTTCCAAATCGCCCCCTGCTTCCGAGACGAAGACGCCCGCGCCGACCGAAGCCCCGGCGAATTCTACCAACTGGATATAGAAATGGCTTTCGCCACCGAAGAAGACGTCTTCTCCGCCATAGAACCAATCATGCAAGGCCTCTTTGAAGAATTCGCCGGCAAGCGAACCGTCTCGCCCACGCCCTTCCCGCGAATCCCCTACGCGACAGCCATGAAACTCTACGGCTCCGACAAGCCCGATCTCCGAAACCCCATCGCCATCGCCGATGTCAGCGAGGAATTCGGCGCGACAGACGTCTCCTTCCGCGCCTTCAAAAATATCTTGGAGAAAGGCGGAACCGTCCGCGCGATCCCCGCGCCCCAAGCCGCCAAAGAGCCGCGATCCTTCTTTGACAGCCTCAATGAATGGGCAAGAACAGAGATGCGCGCCCCCGGCTTGGGCTATATCGTCTTTGACGGAAAAGGCGAAGGACAGGGGCCGATCGCCAAATTCATCCCCGAAGCGCGACAAAAAGCGATGGCGCAAAAAGCCGGAATCACAAACGGCGACGCCCTCTTCTTCGCCTGCGCCGCCGAAAAAGACGCGAACCTCCTCGCAGGCGCGGCGCGACAGCAAATCGCGCGGCGCTTAAACCTCATCAAGCAAAACCATTTCGCCTTTTGCTGGATCACCGACATGCCAATCTACGAATGGAACGAGGAAGAGAAAAAAATAGATTTCTCCCACAACCCCTTCTCCATGCCGAAAGGCGGAATGGAAGCGCTGAAAACCAAAAAACCTCTGGAGATTGTCGGACACCAATATGACATCGTCTGCAACGGCGTGGAATTGTCGTCAGGGGCTATTCGGAATCACGAGATTGAAACGCTCTTCAAGGCTTTTGAAATCGCCGGCCACAGCCGCGAAACCGTCAAGACGCGCTTCCCCGCTCTGACAAAAGCGCTGCGCTTCGGCGCGCCGCCGCATGGAGGCATCGCGCCCGGATTGGACAGAATCGTCATGCTTCTGACAGGCGCGGACAATCTCCGCGACATCACAATGTTCCCGATGAATCAGCGCGCCGAAGATCTCTTGATGGGCGCGCCGTCAGAAGCGCCGAGCCGCCACCTCCGCGATCTTCATATTCGCGTTCAGCCGCCGCCCGATAAAAAGGGATAGCCTCTCAATCGCGCGATTATGCTATAGTGGCGCGAGATCATCGGAGAATCAGACGGGCGATCCTATGGGCGATTTCCTTCGGCAGTTTTTCACTTGGTGGCACGGACAGACTCTGTCGCTGCGCTTTTTCACGTGGCGGCGCGGCGTTTTGGTCGGGCGGGACGAGGCGGAGAATCTCTATTATCGCGACAAAAAAGACGCATCCAAACGGTGGGTCGTCTATCGGGGCATCGTGGATGCTTCCAAAACTCCGCCCGAATGGCACGCATGGCTGCATCATATGGCGGAAAAGCCGCCCTCCTCGCTTTCGCGGCGGGCTTGGCAGAAGCCGCATCTGCCGAATATGACAGGCACAAGAGACGCATGGCGTCCGCGCGGCAGTCTTCATCGGAGCGCGGCGCGTCCGCCTGCCACAGGCGACTATGAGCCATGGACGCCCCCCGCGCCCCCCGCGCCCCGCGCCTCCGGCGCCAAAATAAAATAGGAGACCCATCATGCGCAGCAATATCATGGAAACGCTTATCGGCGCCGTTGTTTTGGCGATCACCTTCGCCTTTGTCTTATACGCCTATCAGGTCGCCGGGCCGAAGGGGATCGGCGGCGGCTATGAGGTGGTCGCGCATTTTGATCGCGTGGACGGTCTTGCGATCGGCGCGGATGTCCGCGTTTCCGGAATCAAAGTCGGATCGGTCACCCGCATGGAGTTGGAGAAAGAGCGTTTCGGCGCGATTGTCATCATGGAGCTGGACAGAGACATCCCTCTGCCCGAAGACACCAGCGCCAGCATCACCTCCAGCGGCATTTTGGGACAGCAATATATCTCTTTGGAGCCGGGCGGCGAAGAGGGAACGCTGGAAGAAAGCGGCGAGATTTCCATCACGAGCGGATCTATAGATCTGATGAAACTGATCGGACAGTTCATCTTCAGTTTGGGCGGCTCGCGGTGAGATGATTCTGTCGGCGCTTTTCTGCTTCGCGCTGTTGCTTGGCGGCGCGGAGGCTCTCGCGGAGGAGGAGCCGGAGAAGCCTCTCCCGACTCACGAAGCCGCCTTCCGCATTTTGGACAAAATCACCGGACGGGTGGAAGAGCGCGCGGTGCCTGTCGGCGAGACGCGGCGTTTTGAGAATTTGGAGATTCAGCTTCACTATTGCCGCGCCAGCGCGCCTGAGGAGCGTCCTGAGACGGTGGTCTTCGCGGAGATTTTCTTTTACCCGTTGGGAGAGGAGGATCCGTTCCGCGTTTTTTCGGGCTGGATGTTCGCCTCCAGCCCTTCGGCTAACGCGCTGGAGCATCCGATTTACGATGTTTGGCCGATCGCCTGCAGGACTCTTTCTGGGACGGCATTTTCGTCCAAAGCGTAGAAATCGGCTTTTTCGGCGGCGGCTTGGACGAGACGTCTGCGAAATTCCTCTCGCGTGAGGATTCGCAAGCCGAATTGCATCAGATGGTCGGTTGGGAATTGCGCGTCCAGCAGAGAGAAGCCGCCGGCGGCGAGTCGCGCGGCGAGATAGACGAGCGCGATTTTGCTGGCGTCCCGCTCGTGAGAGAACATGCTCTCGCCGAAAAAGACCCCGCCCAGCGCCACGCCATAGAGTCCGCCTTGCAGATCGTCTCCGCGCCAGCATTCCACCGAATGGGCGAAGCCCTGCCGATGCAGTTCCAAATAAGCCTCGCGGATCGGACGGTTGATCCATGTGGCTTGGCGTCCTGCGGCGGGGGCGGCGCAAGATTCTATCGTTCTGGCGAAATCCCTGTCGCGCCAGACGCGAAACGGCGCCTGTCTTATCCGCCGCCGCAGACGGGACGGCACATGAAAGGCGGAGGGCAAAAACACCGCGCGCTCATGCGGATCCAAAAAATAAAGATGATCGGTCATCGCGCTCTCGGCCATCGGGAAGCGCCCGACGCTCAAAGATTCCAAAATATAGGATGCGAGTCGGCGCATTCGCATCAGGCGGCGTCTCCGTTTTGCGGGTTGTCTTGTCTTTTGGCGATCCAAGATTCCAGCCAGTGAATATCGTAATTGCCGTTGATGATGTCGGCTTCCTCCAGCAATTCTTGGAAGAGGGGAATGGTCGTATCCACGCCTTCAATGACGAATTCCTTCAGCGCCCATCGGAGACGCATCAGACATTCGGTGCGGTTCTGCCCGTGAATGATGAGTTTTCCGATCATGCTGTCGTAAAAGGCCGGGATGCGATAGCCCTCATAGACGGAGGAATCCACGCGGACGCCGAAGCCGCCGGGCGGATGAAAGGCCCGCACTTCTCCGGGGCTGGGGAGGAAGGTGCGAGCGTTCTCGGCATTGATTCGGCATTCCACGGCGTGTCCGCGCTGGCGGATGTCTCTCTGCTTGATGCCCGAAGAGGCGCCGGCGGCGATCATGATCTGCTCGCGCACCATATTGACGCCTGTGATCATCTCGGTCACCGGATGCTCCACTTGAAGGCGGGTGTTCATTTCAATGAAGAAGAAGCCTTCTTCGGTGTAGAGAAATTCCATCGTGCCTGCGCCGATATAGCCCAGTTTGGTGGCGGCGCGGGCGGCGAGACGTCCGATGCGCTCTCGGTCTTTTTCGTTGAGGGCGGGGGATGGCGCTTCCTCTAGGATTTTCTGATGCCGCCGCTGCAAAGAGCAATCGCGCTCGCCCAGATGGATCGCGCGCCCTTGCGGATCGCCCAGCAGCTGCACTTCAATATGTCTTGGCTTGTTCAGATATTTTTCCAAATAGAGGGTTCCGTCTCCGAAGGCGGCTTTGGCTTCGGCGGCGGCGGCGGACATCGCGCCCGCCATCTCCGGCGCGCGGCGGACGACCTTCATGCCGCGACCGCCGCCGCCAGCCGCCGCCTTGACGAGAACCGGATAATTCACGCGCTTGGCGAAATCCAGCGCCTCGGCGACATCTTTCACAGCGCCCTCCGATCCGGGGACGAGGGGCAAGTTCAGTTTCCGCGCGATCTGTTTGGCGGCAATCTTGTCGCCCATCAGCCGAATATGCTCCGGCGAAGGCCCGATGAAGCGAATGCCGTGATGTCCGAGGATTTCGGCGAAATGGGCGTTTTCGGACAGGAAGCCATAGCCCGGATGAACGGCGTCCGCGCCGGTGATCTCGCACGCCGCCAAGATCGCCGGGATGTTTAGATAGCTCTCTTTGGCGGGCGGAGGCCCAATGCAGACGCTCTCATCGGCGAGGCGCACATGCATCGCCTCCTCATCGGCGGTGGAGTGGACGGCGACGGTCGCGATTCCCATTTCTTTGCAGGCGCGATGAATCCGAAGCGCGATTTCTCCGCGGTTGGCGATCAGAATTTTCTCAAACATCCGCGCGCCTCCGCCCGTCAGGACAAGGCTAGGAGCGGCTCGCCAAATTCCACCGGCGCTCCGTCCGAGACGAGGATTTTCTCCACCACGCCTTCGCGCGGCGCAGGGATATGGTTCATCGTTTTCATCGCCTCAATAATGAGAAGGGTCTGTCCTTTTTTGACGCGCATTCCCGCCTCCACGAAGGGCTTCGCGCCCGGCTCCGGCGACAAATAGACAGTGCCGACCATCGGCGCCGTCACGGCGTCTCCGATCTCCTGATCGGCGGCGGAACTTGTCGCGGCGGCGGCGGGCGTTTGGGAGGCGGAGGCGACGCCTTTCCGCTCCACGGCGGCGATGGAGACCGCCCGCGAGACTCGCGCGCGCAAGCCTTGATGCTCAATCTCAATCTCGCTCAATCCTGTTTCGTCCAACAGTTCCGCGAGATCGCGCACGAGATTTTTATAACCTTCGGCGGAGCGGGCAATGGCGGCAGGGGCGGCGGCGGCGGCGCGAGGCGCTCGCTCTTTTTTCGCCTTTTTCTTGTCTTTGTCGGTCATGATCGCGCTTTCAGCTTTTCGGCGAGGGCGTCCAGCGCGAGGGCGTAGCCATGAGCGCCCAAGCCGCAGACGATCCCGGAGACGGCAGGCGACAGCATGGAGCGCCGCCGAAAAGATTCCCGCCCATAGATATTGGAAATATGCACTTCAATAACGGGAATCTCGGCGGCGCGGACAGCGTCCAGAATCGCGACCGAACTATGGCTGTAGCCCGCCGCGTTCAGCACCAGCCCTGACGCTTTGTCGGAAGCCTCATGGATCGCCTCCACCATTTCGCCCTCATGGTTGCTTTGGCGGAAGAGAATCTCAAAGCCCAGCGCTTGTCCTTTGTCGCGGCATAGCGCTTCAATATCGGAGAGGGCGCATAAGCCGTAAATATCGGTCTCCCTTCGCCCGAGCAGGTTCAGATTCGGACCGTTCAGCACATCTATGCGGGGCTTTGTTTTCATCTCAAGAGGCCTTATCAAGAGAGGTTGAAACGCGCTGCGGACGCGCCGCGTCTCGGACGCGCCGCGCATCAGACGCGCCGAAGGGCAAAGAAAATGTTATAACCCCGAAAGCCGCGAAGATAAAAACAGTTTCTTAAGGCGGGACGCGAGAGACCAATCATGGACATCACGCTCAATGGAGAAAAAAGTCGGATCGGGGACGGTCTGTCCGTTCAGGCTCTGTTGGAGTCTCTGGGGGTCTCGGCGGGGAAGGTGGCGGTGGAGCGCAATCGCGCGATCGTTCCGCGCTCGGCTTACGCCGCGACTCCGATCCGCGAAGGCGACAGAATAGAAATCGTGCGCTTTGTCGGCGGAGGCTAAAAGGCGATGCCGAAAGACGATCCCCTCCGCATCGCCGGAAAGACTTACGCCTCGCGCCTGATCATCGGCACCGGCAAATATAAGAGCCACGCCGAAAACGCGAAGGCTTTGGAAGCGTCCGGAGCGGAGATCATCACTGTGGCGCTGCGGCGGGTCAATATCTCGGATCCCGCCAGTCCGATGCTCGCCGATCATATTGATCCGAAGCGCTTCACCTATCTTCCGAACAGCGCGGGCTGCGCGACCGCCGAAGAGGCGCTCCGCACTCTGCGTCTCGCGCGGGAGGCGGGGGGCTGGAATCTCGTCAAATTGGAGATGATCGGCGATTCCGAGACGCTCTATCCCGACATGCCCGAAACGCTCAAAGCGGCGGCGATGCTGATAGAGGACAAATTTGACGTCATGGTCTATTGCTCGGACGATCCCGTTTTGGCGCGGCGCTTGGAAGAGATGGGCTGCGCGGCGATCATGCCTCTTGCCGCGCCGATCGGCTCGGGCTTGGGGATTCGGAACCCTTTGGCGATTCGGCATATTGTTCGGAACGCGCGCGCGCCTGTGATTGTGGATGCCGGGGTCGGGACAGCGTCTGACGCCGCCATCGCGATGGAGCTCGGCTGCGACGGCGTTCTTCTGAACACCGCCATCGCCGCCGCCCGCGATCCGATCGCCATGGCGAAAGCGATGAGCCATGCCGTCAAAGCGGGGCGGATCGCTTATTTGGCGGGACGCATGGCGCGAAAATCCGCCGCCGATCCCAGTTCGCCCGATGACGGTCTTATCGGCGGATAGGCGTCTGCCGCGTCTCCGCCTTGCCGCGATTTTCGCGCTCCGCGCGAGCCTGTCGGAAAAGCGTCAGCAGCTGGTCTTTCTTCGGAACGCCTTGAAAGCGCCGTCCGTCTATGAAGATGGTCGGGGTTCCGCGCACTTGCCATTTGCGTCCTATTTCCAGATTCTCTTCAATGGCGCGGGTCGTGTCGGGGCTCGCTATGTCTTTGCGAAGGCGGGTCATGTCCAGGGCGAGATTTTTGGCGAGGGCGAAGATTTTGTCTTTTGTCAGAGGCGGCGCGGCGCGCATCATCGCGTCATGCATTTGGAGATATTTGCCCTGCCGCGCGGCGGCGGCGGCGGCGCGCGCCGCCAGTTCTGACACTTCGCCGAAGACCGGAAACTCCTTCAGGATCAGACGCAGCGCGCCGTCTTCGCGGGTCGCCGCCATCAGATCGGGATAGGCTTCGCGGCAGTAGGGACAGCGATAGTCAAAAAAGACGGCGACTGTCAGATCGCCCTGCGGATTCCCCGCCAAAAAGGAGGCGCGGCCTTCCGCTTCCAGCTGCGCGCGCCCGGCGCGGGCATGGTAGAAATCCCGCGCCTTCTCCAAAATGCGGACGACTCTTTCGGGATTTTCCTGCAGATAATCCTGCACGATCGCTTCAATCGCTTGTTTTTCTTGGGCGTCAAAAGCCTCCGCTTCGGCGGCGCGCGCCGCCGCGAAAGGGTGGGCGATCAGGGCGGTCAGGGCGGTCAAGAGCGAAAGGGCGCGCATGGGTCTCTCACCGCACCGGCTGAGGCGGCTGGCGCTCCAATTCGGCGCGCGCCAAAACGATAATATCCTGCGCGCGCAGCCTGCTCACCTTCTCCGAGCCGTCCAATATGGCGAGAGCGCGCCGCGCATGTTGGAAAGCCAAAGGATAGATGCGCGCGCTGACATAAGATTCGGCGGTGGCGAGTTCCGCCATGCCGCGATCGCCGAGAATATCGTGGGCGCGGGCGATGGCGCGATAGCCTGCGCCCGTGAGTTTTCTGTCCTGCACGGCGCGCTTCAGATAGGGTATGGCATGGCGCACGAGGGATTGATCCTCCGAATCCAGAAGGGTTCTGCCTATCTCCAGATTGAGGATCGGATTGTTGCTGGCGAGTTCCGCCGCTTTCTTATAGGGGGCGATGGCGTCTTGGACTTTTCCGGCTTGGGTGAGGATATAGGCTTTCATTTCGTGGAAATAGGGGTTGTCGCGATCTTCGGCGATCAAGCCGTTGATGACGCGCAGAGCCTCTTTGAGTTTGTGCTGTTTGGAGAAGGTGAGGGCGTGGGCGTATCGGGCGGCTTTGTCGCGGGATCCGAGCGGGTACACGGTGAGCGTTTCGCTCGGCGTTTTGAGAAAGGCGAAGAGTTTCGCCTTCATCATCTTGTGGGCGTCCATCAGATCGGGAGCGGATCGCCGCCGCGGACGCTTCTCCAGCGCCACGCGCTTTTCCAAAGCCTCAAGACGCGCGGAGGTCAGCGGATGCGTCAGCAGATAGGGGCTGGGCGAGGCGCCGAAAGATTCGCGCAGAAAGAGCTCGCGCGGCTGAAACTCGCGCGCGAAGAAATCCAAAAGCCCCTGCCCCGAAAGTCCGGCGCTCGCCATATAATTGAGCGCGGCTTGATCGGCGCTCGCCTCAAAAAGACGACTCGCGCCCAGCTGCTGATAGACCAAACTCGCCGAGCCGCCGCCCAAAAATACTGCGCCCAGTTCCGGAACGCCGGCGACAATCGCGCCAATCCCCAAAAGAATGGAGGCGAGCGAGATAAGCGCCGAGCGCTCCACCGTCTCCACAAGGCGAGTCGTATGCCCTCCGGCGATATGGGCGATCTCATGCGCCAGCACGCCCTGCAGTTCCATCGGCGTCTGGGTGCGAAGGACGAGTCCGCTATGCAGCTGGATAAGCCCCGGCGAAGCCAGCGCGTTGATCTGATCATTGGCGACGACGATAATCGTGACCGAATCTTCCTTCAGCCCGGCGGCGCGAAGCAGAGGATTGGCATAGGCGCGGAGGACAGTCTCCATTTCGGCGTCAAAGAGGATCTGCCGCCCCGCCGCCCGCGCCTCGCCAAGAAGCGCGCCAAAGGGCGCGCCGAAAGAGACAAGCGCGAAGAGAATCAGAACGATCGCGTTTATGGCTTTTTTCGGGCGGCTCTTCACACCCATTTTTTCCACCATGGCTGCTCTTCCATTTCCTCTTGGTCTTGGGCGGGGCTTTGTCCTCTGTCGGCGCCGGAGGAGGAAGAGGCGGCGGGGAACCGTCCGCGCCCATGCCGACCGCGTCCGCCGCGCCGTCTTCGGCGCGGCTGGCGCTGCGAGGAGCCCTGCTCCAAGCCCTCATCCTTCTCTTGACTCTCGGAATAGGGAGGAACTGCCGCACCTTGACTCTCGTCATGAGTGTTTTCCATTTGGGCGTAGGCGGTCTCTATGCGGACGACTTCATCGGCGGCGCGTCTCCGCGGCGCTCTGCCTTGGGCGGGGGCGGGCAGAATCTCGGCGGAATCGGAGACGCTGTCGCCAATCGCGATCTGAATGTGAAGACCATGACGCCGCTCGGCTTCCCTGAGCCAATCGCGCTTGACATTGAGAATGGTCATCGCGCTCATTTGATCCAGCTTGACCAGCAGGTTTGAAGGGGGCGCGCCTTTCGTTCCCCTATTGCCGCCCCGCTTGACGCGGACAGCTTCGGCTTCAATGGCGCGCATGGCGCGCAAGCCCGCCTGATGCGGCGAGAGCGTCCGCCCCGATCCCTCGCAATGGGGACAAGGCTCGGTGCGCCCTTCGGAAAGGCCGGGCCGCAGACGCTGCCGCGACATTTCCAAAAGACCGAAATCGCTGATGCGTCCCATTTGGATTCGCGCTCTGTCTTTGCGGAGATGATCGCGCAAGGCGCGCTCCACCTCTCTTACGTTCCGCGAGACTTCCATATCAATGAAATCCACGACGATGAGTCCTCCCAGATCGCGCATTTGCAGTTGGCGGGCGGCTTCTTCGGCGGCTTCCATGTTGGTTTTGAGGGCGGTGTCTTCCAGATTTCTTTCGGCGGTGGCGCGTCCCGAATTGACGTCTATCGCGACAAGCGCCTCGGTCTGGTTGATGACCAGATAGCCTCCGGACTTCAGATTCACTTTGGGCGAGAGCAGCGAGGCGATCTGCTTTTCCGCGCCGTGCTTATGGAGCAGCGGCACGGGATCGGTATGCTCGCGCAGAGCGGCGCTGTGTCCGGGCATGAGGAGTTTCATGAATCGTTCCGCCTCTTGGAAGGCTTGGCGTCCCTCAATCCATATTTCGCCGATGCTCTGATCATACATGTCGCGGAGGCTGCGATGGACGAGATTGCCCTCCTCATAGATGAGCGCCGGGGCGGTGGATTCCAGCGTGCGCTCGCGGATATTCTCCCAGAGGCGCAGCAGATAGTCAAAATCGCGGGCGATCTCCTGATAGGTCCGCTTCATGCCGGCGGTTCGGACGATGAGGCTCATTTTTTCCGGAACTTGGAGCTTGCCGAGAATCTCGCGCAGATGAGCGCGCGCGCCCATCGGCACTTTGCGGGAGATTCCGCCCGCGCCTTCCATCGTCGGCATCAAGACGCAATATCGTCCGGCGAGGGAGATATAGGTTGTCAGCGCCGCGCCTTTGCTGCCGCGCTCTTCCTTGAGGACTTGGATGAGAATCGGCTTGCTGTGCGGTTTGATGACGTCCTGAATTTTATAATTGTGCCTGAGCGCTTTGGCTCGGGCGCGGCTGTCGGGCTGTCTTGGCTCTTCGCGGGGCGGCGTTTTGTATGGCTCCGCCTCCTCCCCGCCATTGAGGAGGGGGTAGAACATTCCGTCTTCCACATCCATATGGCTGATATCGCCGCCTTCGCTGTCGTCCTTGCGGGCGGGAGCGTTTTCGGCGATCAGCGCCTCGCGATCCGCCTGCGGAATCTGGAAGTAATCGGGATGGATGTCGTTGAAGGTCAGGAAGCCCTGCCTGTTGCCGCCATATTCCACAAACGCCGCCTGGAGAGACGGCTCCACGCGCGTGATCTTGGCGAGATAGATGTTGTTTTGAATCTGCTGCGCTGTCTCGGATTCAAAGACTTCCACTCTCTGGCGATCGAGGACCGCGAGCCGAATTTCTTCGGGGTGGAGGGCGTCTATGAGCATTTTTTTGGTCATTCGTCTTGTCTCCAAAAGACTCGCGGCGAAAGATTTTCGTCCGCGAATCTTGTGATTCTTGTGCTTCTCCTGTCGGCGCGGCCATCATGGCGATCATGATGGGCGAGAGCGCCGCGCGAGAAAAACTGCGGGGTTGGGTGAAAAGCATGGCGGCTGGGAGGGGCGTGGGGAAGGCGTCCGATCGTCTCTGCCTTTGGGCAAGAATCGCGTTGGTGTTCGTCTCGCGCATAGGGTTCTCGCCGATCGGGTCTCTTTCGCTTCTCCGCATGGGATGCCATGCGACACTCTTTCTAGCGCGTTGTCGCCGAGATTGCAAGGAAAGAGAAAGGCGGAGCGGAGCGGGATTTGTCTTCGCCGCGCGAGATTGGCGCGAAATTAACGTTTTCTTAAACCTTTCGCGCTCTAACATCATCTTGCGCCCTTAAAGCGAAACTAAGCGAAAGTAAGCGAAAGTAGGCGAAAGGTTTTTTATGGTTTTTTTCCGCTTCCTGTTTTTGATGGTTTTTCTCGGCGCGCTCGCTGCCGCGTCCGGCGCCGAAGCGCGGGATCCGGTGATTGTTTTGGATCCCGGGCATGGGGGCGCGGATCCGGGCGCGATTTCCTCGGCGATGCGCGAGAAGGATATCAGTTTGGAATTCGCGCTTGCCCTCAAAAGGGCGCTTTCCTCGCGCGGCTCTTATCGGATTTTGCTGACGCGGGAGAGCGATCGCTTTTTGTCGCTGCGGGAGCGTGTTTTGTTCGCGCGGTCGCATCAGGCGGATCTTTTCATTTCCATCCATGCGGATTCGAGTCTGCGCCGCGAGGTCGGAGGCTTCGCCGTCTATTCCGCCTCCAAAGAGGCTTCGGACGCCCATGCCGAGGCGCTCGCGCGGCGCGAGAACGCCGGTTTTCCGATTCTCGGCATCAACCGTCAAGAGACGCTGCCGGAAGCGCGCGCCATCATTCTTGATCTCGCCGGACGCGAATCGCAAAAGATTTCGCATTTTTTCGCGCGCGCGCTTCTCCCTCAGCTGGGCGGACTGACCCCGCTGCTGGATTCGCCGCATCGCTTCGCGAATTTTCACGTTTTGTCGGCGCCCGACATTCCGTCCGTTCTGATAGAGCTGGGTTTTTTGAGCAACCCCGAAGATCGCAAGCGCCTCGCTAGAAAAACCTTCCGCGACAAACTCGCCCGCGCGATCGCGCGGGCGCTGGACAGGTTTTTTGAGGAGCGGCGTCTCTCGGTCAATTTTCGCTGAGAGGGTCGGAATTGCGCTCGCATTAAGAATTGCGCTAGACTAATTGACGGGGCTTCTTAAAATAAACGGGCTTATCCATCATGGTCAGACTCTTCACCTATATCGCGATGTCTGTCGCGGCGCTGATTATGGGCGTTTCGGCGATCGCCATTGTCGTGCTTTGGCGGATCAGCACGGAGATTCCGGGCTACGATCACCTCGCCAATTACGAGCCGAAAGTCATGTCGCGCTTTTATTCGGAGGATGGACTCCTTCTGGCGGAATATGCGTGGGAGAGGCGTCTCTTCGTGCCTTATGAAGGGATTCCGCCGCGTCTGACTGACGCCTTTTTGTCGGCGGAGGATCGGAAGTTTTTTGAGCATGGCGGTCTGAATGTCGGGAGCATCATGCGCTCGGCGGTGGCGAATGTCGGGCGAGCCTTGCGCGGACAGCGTCCGCTCGGCGGCTCTACGATCACGCAGCAGGTGGCGCGGAATTTTTTGCTCACGCAGGAGCTGCGCCTAAAACGCAAAATCAAAGAGGCGCTGCTGGCGCTCCGTTTGGAGAAGGCGCTCTCCAAGACGCGAATCTTGGAACTCTATCTCAATCAAATCTTCATGGGGCTTGGAAGCTATGGCGTGGCGTCGGCTTCGCTCGCCTATTTCGGCAAGAGTCTCTCGGAACTGACCCTTCCCGAAATCGCCTATTTGGCGGCGCTGCCTAAGGGGCCGAACAATTACCATCCCCTTCGGCATCGTGAGAGGGCGCGGGCGCGGCGCGACTGGGTTCTCAAAAGGATGCGGGTCAACGGATATATCTCCGAAGAGGAAGAGCGAGAAGCGCGCGCGCAGCCCCTCCCCAAAACGCTGCCGCAGAACAGAACCCTCCAAGAGACAGGACCCTATTTCGTGGAAGAAGCGCGCCGCCGAATCACGAAACTCTATGGCGGCAAGGCGATCTATGGCGGCGGCTTGTCTGTCCGCACCACTCTCTCGCCGCGCTTCCAATCCCTCGCCGAGAAATCTTTGCGCGAAGGTCTGATCGCCTATGACAGACGGCATGGCTGGCGCGGGCCTGTCGGGCGTTTGGAGGCGGGTCTTTTCTGGCCGATCGCGCTTCAGAACATGACGCCTCTGCCGGGCTTGGAGCCATGGACTCTGGCGGTCGTCACGAACATCACGCCCGATTACGCCGAGATTGGCATCAAGCCCTCGCGACAGATCACAGGCAAAGACGCGGAGTTTTTCAAATTGGAGACCGGGGTCATTCCGCTTGAGGAGCTCAAATGGGCGCGCGAGCATTTGGAAGACGGCAAGCGCGGCGCGAAAATCTCGCGCCCTGCCGATGTCCTGTCTGTCGGGGATATTATTTACGCGGAGCGTCAAGGCTTCTATGAGCCGAAGCCGCCGGAACCTTCCGAAGACCCCGCGCCGCTCGCCGAGCGTCCTCTGCACGACCAGCCTTCTCTGCCCCCGCCGCTCCACGATCGCCCGCCCCTGCCGAAAGACTGGCAGAAGCCCATCGCCGAGCTGAAAAAGCCGATCTTAAGAGGCTGGACGCCTCCCGTCCTTATGGAGACGACGCCCGATTTCGCCGAAATGGGAATCATCCGCGCCGACAGCCCCGCCGCCACAGAGACGATCCCGCTCTCAAGCCGGAAAGGCTTCGTTCCGCTCCAAAGAATCGCGTGGGAGCGACAATCCAGCATAGAGGGCGAGATTGATCTGATCATCACGCGCCCCGATCCTCCTCTTTCGGCGGGGGAGGTTCTTTACGCGGCGCGGGAGGATTCTTACGAATATCTTCCGCCGCGATCCTTCTCGCCGCTCGCCGAGTCTCTGGCGCGGGCGGCGAGCGATCTGAGCGTCTATGCGCGAAACGCGGACGCCCCCCCTCTCCTTCCCTCCTATGCTCTGCGACAAGTTCCGCGCGCCAATGGCGCTCTGGTGGCGCTGGATCCGCATGACGGGCGCGTCCTCGCTCTGACCGGCGGCTTCAGCTACGCGATCAGCGAGTTCAACCGCGCGACTCAAGCCCGCCGTCAGCCCGGCTCCGCCTTCAAGCCCTTTATCTACGCGGTCGCGCTGGAGAGCGGTTTTACGCCGGCGAGTCGCATTTTGGACGCGCCCTTCGTGACCGAGCGCGAGGCTTCGGGGCTGTTGTGGAAGCCTGAAAATTACGGCAAATCCTTTCACGGACTCTCCACGCTGCGGACGGGTTTGGAGAAATCGCGGAATCTGATGACTCTGCATCTCGCCAACGCTCTGGGCGTGGAGCGGATCGTGGATTACGCGAAGCGCTTCGGTCTCGCCAAGGGGGTTCGCGCCGAGCTCGGCATCGCGCTGGGGATTGAAGAGACCACGCTGCTTGATCTGACCGCCGCCTATGCCGCGTTCCCGAATGGGGGCAGGCGCGTCAAGCCGTTCCTGATAGAGCGCATTCAGGACAGACGCGGACGCGCCGTCTTCAAGCGGGATCGCCGCCAATGCTGGAAATGCGCCGCGCCGCAATGGGAGGAGCAGAAAGAGCCGGAATTTTTGGAAACGCGGGATCAGATCATCAGCCCGCAGACGGCCTATCAACTGATCTCACTGATGGAAGGAGTCGTGTCGCGCGGCACCGGACGCACGGCGCGTCTCAAAGGACGCCCGATCGCCGGAAAGACAGGCACGACCGATGAAGAGCATGATGCGTGGTTCGTGGGCTTTTCGCCGAATCTTGTCGTTGGCGTTTTTGTCGGCTTTGACGCGCCGGAGACGCTCGGAAACAAGGAAACCGGCGGACGAGTCGCCGCCCCCATTTTCGCGCTCTTTATGAAAGAGGCGATCGGAGATCGTCCTCCGCAGCCTTTCGCCGTTCCGCCTGGGGTCAGTCTTGTCCGTATCAACGCGAAGACCGGATTCCTCCCTGCCTCCGAGAAAGAGAGAACGATCTTGGAAGCTTTTAAGACAGGAACGCAGCCCGATCCCAATTCCGAAAAACTCGCCGAGACGATCGCCCCGCAAGAGGGCGAAGAAGAACCGGCGCAGTCTCTCCTCCCCGCTTCCGAAAAAGACAAAGACGAGTCTTACGTTCCGGGAACGGGCGGGCTTTATTAATGCCGCAAGATTCTCAAAGCCTGATGGAAGAGATTGAGCAGTCGCTGTCGCTGCTGAGGGGGCGTCTTTGACCGCGAGAATGTGAAAGATCGTCTCGCCGATCTCCAAGCGCGCGCGCGCGATCCCTCTCTCTGGCAGAAGCCCGACCAAGCCCGCCAATTGATGCGCGAGCAAAGCCGATTGCGCGAGACTCTGGACAATTACGAAAATTTCCGCAAAGAACTCGCCGAGACGCGCGATCTTCTCGCCTTGGCGCGTCAAGAAGAGGATTCCGCTCTGGAAAGCGAGACGCTCCATCACCTCGCCGCTCTCCACAAGGCGATAGAGCGCCGAAAATGGGAAACCCTCTTTGACGGCGAAGCAGACGCCAACAGCTGCTATTTGGAAGTCCATGCCGGCGCCGGCGGCACGGAGAGTCAGGATTGGGCGGAAATGCTGCTCCGCATGTATCAGCGCTGGGCGCAAGGCAGAGGCTATAAAACCGAACTTGTCGCGCGAAGCGACGGCGAGGAGGCGGGAATCAAATCGGCGACAATGGAAATCAACGGCGCGCAAGCCTATGGCTGGCTAAAATATGAAACCGGCGTGCATCGCCTTGTGCGGATTTCTCCTTTTGACGCCGGCAAGAGGCGTCATACGAGTTTCAGCAAGGTCGGCGTCTATCCCGAAGCGGACGACTCCATAGAGATCGCCATTGACGAGAAAGAGGTGCGCATAGACACCTATCGCGCGCGCGGCGCAGGCGGGCAGCATGTCAACACGACCGACAGCGCCGTGCGTTTGACTCATCTTCCGAGCGGCATTGTCGTTCAGTGTCAGAGCGAGCGCTCGCAGCATAAGAATCGCAAGACCGCATGGACGATGCTCCGCGCGCGTCTTTATGAAGCCGAACTCCGCCGCCGCGAAGAGCGCAAGCAAGAGCTGCGCGGCGAAAAAACCAATATCGGATGGGGACAGCAAATACGATCCTATATTCTTCAGCCCTATCAGCTGGTCAAGGATCTCCGCACCGACACCGAAAGCCGTCAGCCAAGCGAGGTGCTGGACGGCGATTTGGATCTTTTTCTGATTTCTCAGCTCGCGCGGCGCGCCGAGAGGAAGGATAAGGATTAAGCGCGGGCGCGGGCGCTTTCAGGGCGTCTTTCTTCGGTCGCGTTCTGCGCTCTGGATTTGACGGCGGCGGGCGTTCTTTGCGGGAAAGGCGCGGTCGCGCCGGCGTCTCCCGCTCCTGCCTCTTCGGCGTCTGTCGGGGCGGCGGCGGCGGCGTTTTTCGCCTCTTTCTTCTCGGCGCTTGCCTGAGGCGTCTTGAGCATGACTTTATCCTTGAAAGGCTCGTTGCGGCATCCGCCGTCAATGAAAGCGCCGGTCTCTATGCTGAGTTCCTCATAATGGACATCGCCTTCCACATGGCTTTTGGCGGTGAGATGAATCCGCTTCGTATAGATATTGCCGACCAATTTGCCCTTCATCGTAATCTCGGTGGCATAGACGCGCCCCTCCACGAAGCCCGACTCGCTGATGATGACGCGATTGCTATGAACATCGCCTTCCACCGTGCCGTCCAGCTGGATTTCGCTGGGGGAGATGAGTCGCCCCTTCACTTTGGAGCCTCGGCTGATCAAACATGGAATATCGGGCATCGCGCCGTTTCTAGACGCCGTATTTTTCGCATCCAGCACGATTTTGGGAAGCACGCTAGTCCCTATTTTTGAAAACATATTTCCCGGCCTCCAGAAATTTTGACGGATCCTGCGCTCTGCCGTCAATGCGAATTTCATAATGCAGATGCTCCCCGGTGCTGCGTCCCGTATTGCCGACAATGCCAAGACTCTGGCGAAAGGCGACTTTGCTGCCAACCTTTACGAGAATTTTCTTCAAATGTCCATAGCGGGTGATAATGCCGCGTCCGTGGTCAATTTCCACCATTTTGCCATAGGCGAGCTGCTTGCCGGCGGCGGTCACGACCCCCGGCAGAACCGAGCGGACGCGCTCTTCCGACCCTCCGACCAAATCAATGCCGTCATGCTCGCCCCAGCGCTTGGAGAAAGGATCCACCCGCGGACCAAACCCGCTCGTGATGTGATAATCGTCTATCGGGGGGCTTAAAGGGAGGTTGAAGAAGAGATCGTCCAGCGCGGCGAGTCTGTCCAGCGTATTGACGAGGCTGTGAATCCGATTGGCGAGCGGCGCTTCCAGCATATTCGCTCTGGGCTTGCGGAGCGTGATATTCGCGGCGGGCAGCCCCGCAGCGTTTGACGAAAGCGGTCTGTAAGGTCCGCCTTTCGCGCCCTCCTCCTCAGCCTTGCTCGCGAAGCGGGCGAGCATCAGATCGGCGTCCATCACCGCGCCGACTTGAAGCGCTTCCTCATAGGCCGAGATTTTCTGAAACACGGCTTCTTCCAAATGATCCAAAATGGCGGTTTGAATCAAGCCGATGGAATAGAGTCTGGGCAGAACGGAATCGGTCGTCTCGCGCCCCGTATCCGAAAGGACATGGCGCAAATCCTGAAGTCTCTGCTCCAAATCAAACCATGATTTTCTGTCCCCGCTTTCCGGCATCATCAGCACGGCGGTGCTGTCTATCGGGCGCGAGGAGAGCGTATGGGCGCTCGCGCCTTCCGGTTTCGGGAAGATTCGTCTGCCCCATCGGGAGGTTTTTTGCGCTTTGATTCTTTTCTTTTTGCCCTTTCGGATTCTTGCGGCTTCGCGGGCTTTTCGGAGTTCTTCGCGGCGCTTATCCAGTTCGGTTCCCATTTTGTCGCGCATGCTCATAATGGCGGCGAGATGCTCGTGGCGCTCTTGGAGATCTTCGGTGACTTTGTCAAAGTGATCTTGGGCGAGGATCAGTTTGACGCTGAGTCTTTCATGGGCGGCTTGCATTTCGGCGAGGCGCTCTTCATATCGGCTTTGCATCTCGGCGAAGCGACCGTGGAGGCTGTTGAAACTGCTCTGCTGGAAAAAAACGAGCGTGGAACTGTAGATTGTCCACAGGATGAAGGCGACAGCCGCCAGAAACAAACCCAATTGCGCGAGCGGCGAGACAGACACGAAATGCACCTGTCCCTGATGGCGCATATAAAATTGCCGTTCCGCGTAGAGATAGCGTATGATTCGCGGGATGCGTTTAGATTTCTCCACCATCGGATCCCCTTGATCTCTCCCTGTCTCTCCCTCCTGCCCTTTTGGCAAAAGAGAGCCGCGGTGGCGAGAGCGCGCGCCGCCGTGATGGGATTTCGCGCCCAATATAGACGCTATGCCAAAGATTTAGCAAGCCTTTCCGCGAAATAATTCACGCGCGATCATCACATTTTCACGAGATTTTCACGCGCCGGCGAGCGGCATCGGCTTTCGATTCTCTTTCCTTTGAGGCGCGGCTTGCTGATATTCCATGACGCTTTATGCTAGACTGCCTCCCTATCCCATGAATATGGGAAAATTATGGGCGATCCTTCGCCTCTTCTTTCACTTGCGACTCTGACGCCATGAAGGGTTTTCATCTTTTTCTGTTTCGCGTTTCGCGTTTCGCGTTCCTGCTGTTCAGCGCGCCTCTGATCGTGGCGCTGCCGGTGGTGATTCTGACGATTCCTCTTTTGAGCAAGGAGGGAATATCGCTGAAACCGTTCCTGCCGCAGATCATCCGCGCCGCCGGGGCGAGCCTCAACGGCGCGCCGATCGCCAAGACATCGTGGCGCGTCTCTATCGGAGACGCGGCGCTTCTCTGGGGGACGCGGGCGGAGAATGTTCGGGTTCTTTTCCGCGATCTTCGCTTCTATCGGGAGGGCGCGGCGGGTCAGGAGGTGGAGACGCGGGTCGCGCGATTGAGCGCGAATTTCCAAACTGTCGGGCTTTTCGGCGGGCGTCTCGCGCCGACCGAAATCAGCCTCCATGACGCCTCCATCCTCCTCACGCGCTCCCCGCAGGGCGCTCTGCAAATAGACATGCTGCTGCCGGAAGAGACGCAGGGCGAAACGATGCCCGAATCGCAGGCGCGATTGCTTCGGGAAGCGCTTCTTTTTATGGGCAGCGCACGGCCGCCCTTTGAGGCTCTGCGCGCCTTCCGCGTGGAAAATCTCTCGCTGGACGCCGCCGCGCCCGATGGCAAGACGCGCCGCATCGCCCGTTTCTCGCTTCTTCTCGTCCGCAAGAACGGGTCTTTGGAAGGGCATCTGGCGCCGATCAAGCCTTCGGACAATTGGGAAATGCTCCTCCGCACCGAGCCTCTCGCCGAAAAAGACGGATACCGCATCGCTCTAGAGGTTTCGCATTTGCCGATCGCGCGCTTGGCGCGTCTTTTTCCGGAATTGGACAATTTCGTCCATTTGGAGAGCGAGTTCAGCGGCGAATTGTCCGCTCAGATTAGCGCCGATGGCGCCATTCGCGCGGCGGAGGCGCGTTTTCGCGGCGAGGGCGGCGGCGCTGTCGCTTTTCCGGCGATCTCGCCGGCGCGGCACATCATCTCCGATGCCGAGATGGAAATCGCGCTCAATATGGAGGAGCGCGCGCTTTACCTCAAAGATTTCAGATACGAAGCCGCCGGCGCGCAGACCCGAATCGCCGGCAAAGCGATCTATACGGAGGAGAATGGAGACATTTCGCGTTTTGATCTTTCTTTGCGGGCGGAAAATTTGAGTTTTTACATTCCCGGCGCGTCTCCCGAATCTGTCCCTGCGAAGAAGGCGGAGCTAGAAATCGCCCTGCACGTCTCCGACCGCGCGATGGAGATCAAAACCTTCGCGCTGGAAGTGGAGGGCGGGACAGTGGAGCTGCGGGGGCGTTTGATGCAGGGCATCCAAACACCGGGGACCGATCTGCAGGCGCGTTTCGTCAATATCCCGCTCGCCTATCTTCCGCGCTTTTTCCCCGCCGCCGCGAATCGCAAAGCGCATCAATGGTTTGTGGCGAATGTCCGCGATGGTCATCTGACGGAAGGGGAGTTTTTCTTCCGCGCGCCGCCGAGGGCCGGTCTTTCGGTCTCGCAGCAGTCGGATTTCACGAGTCGCGGCAAGGTCATTTTTCGGGACACCGCCTTCCGCTACAGCCGAAGCGCCGCGCTGGTCACCGATGCGGACGGCGAATGCGTCTTTGAGAACAGGAATCTCTCCTGCCGCATCGCCGACGCCTCCAGCGAAGCGCCCGGCGCGGATGGAAAAATTCTCATCACCTCCGCCTCCTACGATCGCGCCGAAGACACAACAACGATTAAAGTCGCCGGACATGGCGGCGCGAATGTTCTTCTTCAATGGTTTGACAATCTTCCCTCGCATCTTTTGTCGGCGCAGGGGGTTTCGTCCGCCAACGCGATTGGGCATGGCGCGTTCCGCGCCGATCTCACTTGGAAAAGGGGCGCGAAAAGCTGGATGCGCGACACCCAATTGGACGCGCAGCTGCGGTTGGAGAATTTCTCCCTAGAGCCGATTTTCGCGCGCGCCGATGAATCTGCCAGCGCCTCGCGCCCTCTCGCTCTCCATGACGGCGACATCGTCATCCATTTGACCAATTCCGGCCTTTTGGCAAAAGGCTCCATCGCGCTTCAAGGGGTTGGGATTCAGGGGAGATGGGAGGAGAAATTCTCCTACCATAAAGGGCATCTCATCTCTTCGGTGCAGGAGATTGATCTGGAAACCAAATTGGACAGCCGCCGTTTGGCGGCTCTGGGCTTCGCTCTTCCGGTGCGGATTGAAGGCTCGGCGCCGTTTCGTTTGCGTCTGAAGCGCGATCGCATTTCACAGATCGCCGAGGGTTCGGTCATGGCGGATATGACCAACGCTTTTCTGTCGCAGTCCTATTTGGGATGGCGCAAGCCTTCGGGCGAGAAGGCGGATTTCGCGGCGAGGCTTTTCTCCGATGGAGAGATTTTGAAATTGGAAAAGATTCGCTTCGCTTCGGCGAGCGCGGGCGTTTCGGGTTTTTTGTTTCTTGATCGCGCTTTGCGTCTGAAGGAGGGGGGTTTTGATTCCATCCGCATCACCCCCGATCCGAGCGATCCGGACGCGGCTTCGGCGGAGGCGGAAATTCAGATGCATCGCGCCGAGGACGGCACCCTCCGCGTGGAGGTCAAAGGCGCGCGCTTTGACGCGCGGCACGCGCTGGACAGAATCCTCGGCGGCGGGCGGGAGAACGCCCAGCGCGGCGGCGATGGCGGCGATGGTGGCGGCGGGCGGGAAGAAAGCGAAAATCGCGAAAATCGCGAAAATCAAGATTCCGAGACAGTCTTCGTGTCCGGCGAGATTGGCTCGCTGGAGGCGCATCACGGCATCGCGCTTCAAGATGCGCGTTTTTCGCTCGCCCGCGCCGATGGCAAGATTGAGACGCTCCGTTTGGACGGCAAGCTCCAAAAGGGCGATTTTCAAGTTCGCTTGGGCAGGAAAGGCAAGAAGCGTCTTTTGCTCGTGGCGTCTGAAAATGCCGGCTTGGTGCTGCGCGGGCTGGATCTTTATTCGGGCGTCCATGGCGGGCGTCTAAAAATAGAGGCGGAGATCGCGCGGAAAAACCCCGCCGAAGACGTCATTCGCGGCGAGATCAACATACGCAATTTCAGCGTTGTCGGCGCGGAGGTTCTGCGGGACATTATGAAGCAGTCCTCTCTTGACAATCCGTCTGAACAGGCTTCGGGCGAGCAGTTGAATGCGGCGCGGGATCAGGGCGTCGCCTTCCAGCGCCTTCAACTGCCTTTCAAGATGGAGGCCGATCGCATAGAGCTGCGCGATGGCTGGGCGGCAGGCCCTCTGCTCGGGCTTTCGCTTTACGGGTCTTACGACAGACGGAGCAAGCGCGTGGCGATGCGCGGGACGCTCACGCCCGCCTATGTCATCAACGCGGCTTTGGAGAATGTTCCGATTTTGGGTCCGATCATCACCGGACGCAAGGGCGAAGGCGTTTTGGGCGTGACCTATGCCATAGATGGCCCTGCCGAGAAGCCTGTCGTGCGGGTCAATCCCGTATCGGCGCTGGTGCCCGGATTTTTGCGGCGCATGTTTGAGTTCCGCAAGGATTCGCCATCGCGCGGGCGCGGGGAGGCCGGCGCGTCCAATTGATCATCGCGTCATCGCGGCGGGAGGCGGAAGACTCCCGATCCCAGCAAGACAAGACGATCTCCGCGCTTGATCTCCAAATTACAAAAGGCGAGTCGTCCCCCGCTTCGCTCGTTCCATGCCCGCGCCTCCAACATGTCGCCGAGCCGCGCCGCCGACAGAAGGCGCGCTTCCATCTGCACAGTCAGAATGGGTCGCCCGAAGCGCCGCGCCGCCGCGCCGATCAGAACGCTGTCGGCGAGCGTCATCATCATGCCGCCATGCGCCACGCCCATCCGATTGCAATGCCGCCTCAAAACGGGCATTCGCACATGATAGGCGCTGTCTTTGTCTGATTCGGCGTCATGTTTCTCAAAGAACGGGCCGTTCGCCTCAAGGAAGGGACTCTTGACGGCGCGAAGCCTGAAACCTTTTGGCGGCGAGATTCGCGGCGGATCGGGGAAGGAGTCGGCTGGCTCGGCGCTTGGATAGGCGCGCTTTCGCAGCCTCTCCGCCGCGCCGCGCATTCTATGGAAGACTCCCGCCGTCTGAGCGAGGATTTTCTCGCCTTTTCCGCCTTCATTTTGCCTTTCATAAAGGGCGGCGTCGCAAAAGACCAAATTGCGCGTCAGATGGCGCTCTGTGGCATGGGCTTCCACCCACGCGCCCTCGCGCGCCGAGTCTAGAAAGCGCGCGCCCAGCTGGACAGTCACGCTCACCTGCCCTGACGCGAAATAGGCGCGGCTGCCCATCACGCTGTCGGCGAGCGTCATGATCATGCCGCCATGCGCCCGCCCCATGCCGTTGCAATGCCGCGCCTGCACGCGAAAACCCTGTTTGAAGACCGCCTTCTCTCTGCTGTGGTAGAACGGCCCGTTTCTGCTGGAATAGGGACCATGGCTGCGTCCGAGCGAGAAATCCGGCGGAGGATTGTCGGGGATTTCGGAGGCTTTTTCCATGATGCGGCGCTGCGGGATGCGTAGAATGGAATGAATGTGATGATTTATCCAGTCTTTTATAGCGACCGTGAAGAGAATCAAACCCACCTTAAATCCTCTCTTTCATCGGAAGACGTCTTGAATTAATTTCCAAAGCGGCGCAAAAGGACGATGAGGGAGATGGTCATGCCGCAATTTTTCGCCGCGATGGGATTGGCGATGGCGCTTTGGATCGCGCTGTCGGGACATTTCACATCCCTCTTTCTGACGCTCGGCGCATTGAGCGCCGCCGCCTCGGCATGGCTCTGGCGGAGAACCCGATCAGACGCCCGCCCGCGCGGACGCTTCCGCGCTTTCCATAGGCTCCCCGCTTATCTCCTATGGTTCGCGCGAGAACTTATCCTCGCCAACTTTAAAGTCGCGCGAATCATTCTGACGCCCTCTCTGCCGATCGCGCCGAAACTCATCTCAACCCCGGCGCGGCAAAAGAGCGATGCCGCCCGCGCCTTCTTCGCCAATTGCATCACGCTGACGCCGGGCACAGTCACCGTGGAGACCAAAGAGGGGCGCTTCCTCGTCCATGCCCTTTGCGATGAGACCGGCTCGCGCGAATCGCTCGCCAATATGGGCGATCGGATCGCCGCTTTGGAGAGAGGCGAGCCATGACGAGTCTTGTTTTTCCTTTGATGGTCTTCTGTCTCCTGTCGGCGATGCTGCTGGCGCTGCTGCGACTCTTTTTGGGCCCGAGTCTTCAGGATCGCGTCTTGGCGGCGAATGTCTTCGGGACGCAATCGGTGCTTCTGTTGGCGGCGCTGGGCTTCGCCGGCGGGCGTCCGGACTTTCTGGACATCGCTCTTCTCTACGCGCTCTTGACGTTCATCGGGACAATCGCCGTCTTAAAATTCTTCCGCGCCCGCGCCGAGAGCGAAAGCGCGAAACGATGACCGCTCTCTTGATGGAAATCGCGCGCTGGACGCTTTTTCTTTTCGGCGCTTTTTTCGTCCTTGTCGGGGCGTTGGGCGTCATTCGGCTGCCGGACATCTATTCCCGCCTCCACGCCGCCGGACTCGCCGACAGTCTGGGGGCGGCGCTTCTGCTTCTCGCCATGATGATCGGCGCGGAATGGCTCGCTGTCGTCAAACTGGGTTTGATCCTTCTGATCCTCCTCATCACCGGCCCGACGGCGACCCACGCGCTGGCGCGCGCGGCGCGGGCGGCGGGCGCGAAACCCTTCCTCGCCGACAGCGCCAAGAGAAAGAAGAAAGAATGAGCGCTCTCCTGCATCCGATCGTCAATGTCGCGCTTCTGACGATGCTCGTCCTTCTGGCGCTTGGGATAGCGCTCCGCCGCGATCTCTTCAGCGCGGCGATTTATGCCGGCGCGTTCAGCATGACGATGGCGACTCTCTTTCTTCTGTTGGACGCGCCGGATGTCGCCTTCACCGAGGCGGCGATCGGCGCGAGTCTGACGCTCATTCTCTTCCTCGCCGCGATGACTCGCGCGATGGGTTCGGAAAAAATCGCCGCGCCGCGCCGTCTGATGCCGATTCTCGTCAGCCTTCTCACCGGCGCGTTCATTCTTTACGGGGCGCAGGATCTGCCGCCCCATGCCTCGCCCGCCGCGCCAATCCACCTCCATGTCGCCCCCGATTATCTCGCGCGAACCCAAGAGGAGTTCGGCTTCCCGAATGTCGTGACAGCGATCCTCGCCAGCTATCGCGGATTTGACACGCTCGGCGAAGTCTATGTGATCTTCACGGCGGGGGTCGCCATCTTGGCGCTGCTCGGCGGGGCGGGAACGGCGGGAGCGAGGAGGCGAAAACCATGACGCCGCGTCATCTCGTTCTTCGCGCTGTGGCTGTTCTCTTGGCGCCGGCGATTCTGCTCTTCGCGCTTTACGTTCAGTTTCATGCCGATTACAGTCCGGGCGGAGGCTTTCAGGCGGGGGTTGTTTTCGCGGCGTCTCTGATTCTGCACGCGCTCATCTTTGGGGCCGGAGCGGCGAGAAACCTCATAGCGATGGAGCATCTGCGGCGCGCGATGGCGGCGGGCGTTCTTCTCTACGGGCTGACCGGCGCGGCCGGCATGACGCTCGGCGGCGTCTTTTTGGACTACGCGCCTCTCGCCCAGAGCGCCCAGGCGGGACGGCATGTCGGAGTCTTTCTCGTGGAGCTCGGAGTCGGCATCACGGTCGCGGCGACAATTGTCGCCATCTTCCGCGCCTTCTCCGAACATCGGCAGGACATCGGACAGGAGGATTGGTGAGACAAGCCGATGGACAACGCCCTCCAAATCCTGACCGAAGACTATAACGCCATCATCGCGACTTTCCTGATGATGATCGGTCTTTATATCGTCATGAGCCGCGCGCATCTGATTAAGAAGATTCTCGGGCTTAATCTTTTTCAGAACGCGGTCTTTCTCTTTTACATCTCGGCGGGGAAAGTCGGCGGCGGAACGGCGCCGATCCTGACGGGCGAGGCCGGGGCGATCTATTCCAACCCTCTGCCGCATGTTCTCATTCTGACGGCGATCGTGGTCGGCGTGGCGACAATGGGGCTGGGCTTGGCGATCGTCCTGCGAATCCACGAAGCCTATGGCACGATTGAGGAAGACGAGATCGCCCAAGCCGACATCGCCGATGACACGCGGGACGAGGATCGCGAATGAGCGAAACTCTCGCGCTTCACGCGCCGGCGCTTGTCATTTTGCTGCCGCTTCTGACCGCGCCGCTCTGCTTTCTTTTCTCGCGGGCGGCGAATGGCGTTTGGGCGACAGCGCTCCTCGTCTCGCTGCTCTCTTTTCTCTGCGCGGCGTTTCTGTTGGAGAAAACTTTTGACGGGCGCGTTCTCTCCTACCACTTTGGAGGCTTCCCGCCGCCCCTCGGCATAGAATATCGGATAGACATGATGAGCGCCTTGATGCTGCTGATCGTGGCGGGGGCTTCGCTTTTGGGGCTTCTCTTCGCGCGGCGGAGCGTGGCGCGCGAACTTCCTGCGGCGAGGCAGTCGGCGTTTTACGTCTGCTATCTTCTCTGCGCGAGCGGACTTTTGGGGGTCGCCGCGACAAATGACGCCTTTAATATGTTCGTCTTTTTGGAAATCTCGTCCCTCGCCGCCTACGCGCTGATCGCTCTGGGCGGCGACCGAGATCGCCGCGCCCTTTCCGCCGCCTACAATTATCTGATCATGGGAACGATCGGCGCGACCTTTTTCGTCATCGGCGTCTTCTTCCTCTACGCCGCGACAGGGACGCTCAATATGACCGATCTCGCCGATCGCCTTCACGCGCTGCCCGTTGGCTCGCGCTCCCTTTACGCGGCGGAGGCTTTCATCATTGTCGGTTTGGCTCTAAAAATCGCGCTCTTTCCGCTTCATGTCTGGCTGCCCAACGCCTATGCCTTCGCGCCCTCGGCGGCGACGGTCTTTCTGTCGGCGGCGGCGGCGAAGGTGGCGATTTACGCGCTCGTCCGCTTCCTCTTCTCCGTCTTCGGATTGGACTTCGCGATAGGCGGCGAGACTTTGAACGCCGTCATTCTGCCGACCGCCATGATCGGCATGATCATCGGATCCTTTTCGGCGATCTTCGCGCGGCACGCGAAGCGAATCTTCGCCTATTCCAGCATCGCGCAGCTTGGCTATATGATGCTCGGAATCGGATTGGAAAGCCGTGAAGGGTTGGAAGCCTCCTTCGTCTATCTCTTCAATCACGCGCTCGCCAAATCGGCGATCTTCATGGCGCTCGGCTGCATCGCTTATCAACAGGCGAGCATGAAACTCTCCGATCTGCATGGGATCGCGCGGGACATGCCTTGGACAATGGCCGCTTTCACGATCGCCGCTTTGAGTTTGATCGGCGCGCCTCTGACAGGCGGCTTTATCGGCAAATGGCTTTTGATGGACGCGGCGCTCGCTCAAGGCTTTTGGCTCATCGCGCTCGTGATCGCGGCGGTCTCGCTGATGGCAGTCCTTTATGTGTGGCGCGTCATAGAGGCGGCTTACTTGAAAGCGCCGACAGGGAGACGGCGTGGAGCGCCCCGCGCCGAGGCGCCTCGGCGTGAAGCGCCCTTCTCCATGCTGCTGCCCTTATGGATCGCGGCGCTGTTGAGCGTCTATTTCGGCGTGGATACGCGGCTGCCTGTCGGGGCGGCGGAGATCATCGCCGACAGTTTGGAAGCGGCGGGTCAATGAAATGAGCGGAAATCTCATGCAGACGCTTTCGCTTCTCGCCCTCGCTTTGCCTTTTTTGGGGGCGGCGGCGATCCTCTTGCTCGGGCGGCTGCCCAATCCGCGCGACATTATGATGATCGCCGTCTCCATAGGCACGGCGGCTTGCGTCATCGCCCTCCTCTTTCTCTATGAAGACGGAAAAACCCATGCATGGACGCTCTTCGCCCTTCTCCCCAATCTTGACGTGGCATGGCATTTGGAACCGCTCGGACTTCTCTTCGCGGCGCTCGCCTCGGCGCTTTGGGTCATCACGGGGCTTTACGCGATAGGCTATATGCGCGCCAACAACGAAAAGAAGCAGCCGCGCTTCTTCGCCTGTTTCTCCATCGCGATCGGGAGCGCCATCGGGGTCGCCTTCGCCGCCAATCTTCTGACGCTCTTCATCTTCTATGAAATCCTGACGCTCTCCACCTATCCGCTCGTCTCCCACCGCGAGACCAAAGAGGCGAAGCGCGGCGGACGATATTATCTCGCCTATCTGCTCGGCACGTCCTTTCTCTTTCTGCTGCCTGCGATCATCTGGACGTGGCGGCGCGCCGGCACGCTGGATTTCGTTGAAGGCGGAATCCTGCCCGGCAGCATGGGCGGCATGGAGGCGGCGCTTCTGTTGGCGCTCTATGTCTATGGCATCGGCAAGGCGGCGCTGATGCCGCTCCATCGCTGGCTGCCCGAAGCGATGGTCGCGCCGACCCCGGTGAGCGCTCTTCTTCACGCGGTCGCGGTTGTTAAAGCCGGAGTCTTCGCCGTTCTCAAAGTCGGGATTTATATTTTCGGCGCGGCGTTTTTAAGCGAAAAAGGCGCGTCCGAATGGCTGATTTGGCTCGCCTGCTTCTCTATCTTGGCGGCGTCTCTGATCGCTCTGACGAAGACGAACCTCAAAGCGCGTCTCGCCTATTCCACCGTGAGTCAGCTCGCTTACGTGATTCTCGCCATGGCGCTCGCCACGCCGGCGGCGATGGTCGCCGGCGCTCTTCATATGGCGAGCCACGCGCTGGCGAAAGTCTCGCTCTTCATGTGCGCCGGGGCGATCCACACCGCCTCGCATAAGGACGAAATCCCCGACATGGCAGGCTTGGGACGCGCCATGCCTCTGACCTTCTCCGCCTTCACGCTGGGCGCGTTGAGCATCATAGGCCTGCCGCCCTTTATCGGCATGTGGAGCAAATGGCGCTTGGGCGAAGCGGCTCTGTCAAGCGGTCAGTCTTGGGGCGCATGGGCGGCGCTCGCGACTCTTCTGTTGAGTTCGCTCCTCAACCTGCTCTATCTGCTGACAATCCCGGCGCGCGCCTTTCTGTCGGGCGCGGAGAAAAGAGTCGCCATGCGGGAAGCCCCTTTTTTGTGCCTCCTGCCGCCGTGCCTGACAGCGCTCGCTTGCTTCGCTATGGTCTTCCTGATAGAGCCGCTCGGCGACTTCCTCGCGCCCCTCGCAAGAGAGCCTAGATGATGCGGCGGCTTGTTCAGAAACTCGCCTTCCTTGAGAAGAATCCGCGCCGAGTCTTTCGCGCTTTGGCGGCTTTGGGCGGCGCGCTTTTGGCGCTGGACGCTCTCCTATGGATCGCGGGGGTTTATAAGAATATCCCCGT
Organism: uncultured Alphaproteobacteria bacterium; assembly: GCA_958296285.1. Classification (GTDB taxonomy): domain Bacteria; phylum Pseudomonadota; class Alphaproteobacteria; order JAPOUT01. The sequence goes on along the minus strand of OY282459.1, from coordinate 1,089,014 downwards.
TTGGCATGGGCTTTATGGATTCGTCATGTGCGTGGCGCTCGTTCTTGGGGCGAAGGCGATGCGCCATATCGTCAGGCGGCGCGAGGATTATTACGCCCCGCGCGCGACAGATTCCGAAGAGGAGCGCCAGCCATGATTCCTCTGATCGCGCCGGGCTGGCTTCTCTTGGGGGGCGCGTGTTTGATCCCCTTTATTCCGAAGGGCGCGGCGCGGACGAGTTTCATGCTCGCTCTGCCTCTCTTTGGCATGGGGCTGCTATGGCTTATCCCTGACGGATCTCTCGCGGCGTCCTTCGGCGGATATGCGATCACGCCGTTCCGCATGGACGGTCTCGCGCGAATCTTCTGCCTGATTTTTCTGATCGCGACATTTTTGTCGGCGCTTTACGCTTGGCATCTGCGGGATAGTTTTCAGCATGTGAGCGCTTTTATTTATGCCGGGGCGGCTTTGTCGGCGCTGACGGCGGGCGATCTCTTGACGCTTTTCGTCTTTTGGGAGCTTGTGTCATTAGGGTCGGTCGGCTTGATCTGGGCGCGGCGCGGCGAAGGCGCGTGGCATACGGGATTGCGCTATCTCATATGGCAGATGGCTTCGGGACTGCTGCTGTTGGGCGGCGCGCTGTTTTTCTTTCGCGAGACGGGGAGTCTCGCCTTTGACGCGATGACGCTCCAAAGCCCATCGGCTTGGCTTATCTTTCTTGCCTTTGGGATCAAGGCGGGCTTCCCTCTTCTCCATAATTGGATACAGGACGCCTATCCGGCGGGGACGATCACCGGCACGGTTTTTCTTTCCTGCTTCACGACAAAACTCGCCATTTACGCGCTCGCTAGGGGTTTTCCGGCGACAGAGGCGCTGATCTATATCGGCGTCATTATGACGATTTTTCCGATTTTCTATGCCGTCATTGAGAATGATTTGCGGCGCGTTTTGTCGTATAGCCTGAACAATCAGCTGGGTTTCATGGTTGTCGGGATTGGGATTGGGACGCCGTTGGCGATAAACGGCGCGGTCGCGCATGCGTTTTGTCATATCATTTACAAGTCGCTGCTGTTTATGAGCGTGGGCGCGGTGATGTATCGCGTTGGGACAGCGAAGGCGACTGAGCTTGGCGGGCTTTATCGCTCTATGCCTTTGACGATGATTTTTTGCGTTATTGCGGCGGCGTCCATTTCGGCGTTTCCGTTATTTTCGGGGTTCATTTCCAAGAGTCCGATTCTGTCGGAGAGTTTAGGCGGGGGTTATTGGGTTGTATGGTTTTTGCTGTTGTTCGCGTCTGCCGGGGTTTTTCATCATTCGGGGATTAAGATTCCGTATTTCACTTTTTTCGCGCATGATTCGGGGAGGCGCGTGAGGGAGGCGCCGATGCATATGCTTTTGGCGATGGGGATTGCGGCGTTTTTATGCGTGGCGATTGGGGTTTATCCGCAGGCGCTTTACGCGATGCTTCCTTTTCCGATGGGCGATTATACGGCTTATGACGCGGCGCATGTGATTGGTCAGTTGGAGTTGTTGATTTTTTCGGCGTTGGCGTTTGGGTTTTTGATGTTGAGCGGGCTGTATCCGCCGGAGGTTCGGGGGGTGAATTTGGATTGGGATTGGGTTTATCGGCGTGTTTTGCGGCGGGCTTTTGAGAGGATTGGGGGGAGTGTTTTGGTTTTGGGTGATAAGGTTTGGGGTTATGTTTTGGGGGTTTGGGGGGTGGTTTATAGTGTTTTGGCGAGGTTTTATGGTCCTGGGGGATTGATGGGGCCGAGTCGGGCGGCGGGTTCCATGGCTTTATGGACGGCGATTTTGTTGTCGTTGGCGCTGTTGTTCGCTTATAGTTGAGTTGCTATAGTGGCGCGAGCATGAGGAGATAAGCCATGAGTCTTGTCGCAGTCTATGACGCTTTGAAAGAGGCGAAGGTCAGCGATCACAAAGCCACTGCCGCGATAGAGGCGCTGGAAACGAATCGTGATGAGCAGCGCCTTCGGCGCATAGAAGAGCAGATTCGAAACACAGAAGATCGGGTTGTGGAACTCCGCGCTGATATGGATAGGCAGTTCGGAGAAGTTCGCGCCGAGCTTGTGAACATGCAGGGGAGGATCAACCTTCTCGCATGGATGGTAGGTGTTTCTATCACCTTGTCGATTCTGACTTTGACAATGGTGGGCGCGATTCTTCTCAAACTCGCTTCCTAGTTGATAGTCTCCCGTGAAGGGGGGTGTGGGGGGCGAAGCCCCCCGCGAAGAAGGGGGGATCGGGGGGAATCCCCCCGAAAGTCGGCGGGCTTGCGCCCGCCTATGCGCCTAGCTATTTAGTGAAACCGCCCTCAAATAGCGAGATAACAACATCCATCTGCCCATTGTGGCTTAAGTCTTCTCCACTCTTCACTCTATCCCAGAGCAAATTCGGATTGGCGCACAAGTCCGGACACTTCCGCAACTGCGAGAGTGCATTAAGGGTATAAGCTTTGTTTTCTTCGGATTGCGTATAGCAACCGCTAGGAATTCCCTTAATCTCCCCTTCCTCGCAAAGACCAAGGAAAGCGTTTTTGGGACAGCCCTTTTTTTGAGAAAGTAGACTAGGAGAAATTTCACTGATAGCCTCTTTCCATGCTTCAGAAGGGTGCACTCCTTTGTTTTGCACCAAAGTCGCGGCTTTTACAGCTGCTTCCCCGTATTGTCCCATTTTCTCCTCCAGTTGCGTTAAATGCAGAATAGTTGCGGACAAAAGATAATAGCACAGTTGAGACAGTCCTGCGAGCAGGGGGGTCGGCGGGCTTCTCGCAGGCTCGCTCCGCTATGCTCCGCTCGCCTGCTTCGGGAAGCCCACGCCCGCCGACCTTTTCGGGGGTTTCCCCCGAACCCCCTTTTCGCGGGGGGCTTCGCCCCCCACACCCCCCTTCACGGGGCGCTTCTACAAAAAAGGACGCAACGTCTCGCCTATCTCGTCATGAATCACCAAATCCGCAACGCAATCCATATCCGTCTCCTCACGATTCACAATCACCAAACACGCCCCCTGCCGCTTCGCCATCAACGGAAACCCCGCCGCAGGATAAACCTGCAACGACGACCCCACCGCCAAAAATAAATCACACCCCAATACCGCCTCCTCCGCCCGACGCATCTCACCCTCAGGCATCGGCTGACCAAAAGATACCGTCCCCGTCTTCACAATCCCATCGCACGCCACGCAATAAGGAGGCTTCCCCGATTGCGCGAAACTCTCCCTGATCGCCCCCAAATCATAACGCCGCCCGCAATCCAAACAGAGCGCATAAGTCGCATTGCCATGCAACTCAATCACCTTCTCCGCAGGAACCCCCGAATCCTGATGCAAATTGTCAATGTTCTGCGTGATGACATGACTGACCTCACCGCGCGAAACCATCGCGGCGATCGCCTTATGACCGTCATTGGGCTTGGCGGCGGAAAACTCGCGCTCCATAGCGAATTTGCGCCGCCAAGCCTCGGCGCGAATATCCTCAGACGCCATATAATCCTGAAACATGATCGGCTTCATCCGCGTCCAAATGCCGCCGGGGCTGCGAAAATCAGGAATCCCAGACTCGGTGCTGACCCCGGCGCCAGTGAAAACAACGGCGCGCGCGCTCTGCTCTAAAAACTCCGCCAGCGATTGACGCTCCATGATAATCCCCCTACTCTCCCCCCATTCCGACACAGAGGGGGCAGACAGCGATGCGCTTTGAAGGCACAAAAGACTATATCACGACCGAAGATCTGCGTCTCGCGGTGAATGCCGCGATCACGCTGGAGCGACCGCTTCTGATCAAAGGCGAGCCGGGGACGGGCAAGACTGTCCTCGCCGAAGAGGCGTCCAAAGCGCTGGACGTGCCTCTGATCAGCTGGCACATCAAATCCACGACCAAGGCGCAGCAGGGTCTATACGAATATGACGCGATCACGCGGCTTCGCGATTCGCAGCTCGGCGATGAGCGCGTCAAAGATGTCCGCCATTACATCAAGCAGGGGAAGTTGTGGGAAGCCTTCACGCAGGATCTGCGCCCCGTCCTTCTGATTGACGAGATTGACAAAGCCGACATTGAGTTCCCGAACGATCTTTTGCAGGAGTTGGATCGGATGGAGTTCTACGTCTATGAGACGGACGAGACGATTCGGGCGCGGCATCGTCCGATCGTGATGATCACGTCCAACAATGAGAAGGAGTTGCCTGACGCGTTTTTGCGGCGGTGTTTCTTTCATTACATTGCCTTTCCCGATGAGGATGTGATGACGGAGATCATCAAGGTTCATTTTCCTGACTTGAAGGGTCGTTTGGTTTCGGAGGCGTTGCGGGTTTTTTATGAGGTTCGGGATGTTCCTGGTTTGAAGAAGAAGCCCTCCACGTCGGAGTTGCTGGACTGGTTAAAGCTTCTGCTCGCGGAGGACATAGACGCGAAGACGTTGCGCGAGCGGGATCCTCGGAAGTTGATTCCTCCGTTGCATGGGGCGTTATTGAAGAATGAGCAGGATGTTCAGTTGTTTGAGCGCTTGGCGTTTTTGGCTCGCCGCGAGGCGTGACGCCGGCGGGGCTTGTCAAAACTTTCCATATATTCGCGCAAGACCTCTTTGATGCGGGTTTGGTATCCGCGCCCCCAGCTGCGATAAAAGAGGTAGAGATCGGCGTCCAGTCGGATGCTGATCGTCTTCGCCTTCGGCGGATGGGGATGCCATTTGAAGCCTGAGAAATCGGTGATGGGGGGATTGTCGGGATCGGATCGGGCGTTGGCTTCAATCTCTTCCTCGGTCATATTGTCGATATATTCCCAATCGGTTTTGCCTTCAAGGGCGTCCAGCTCGTCAGGAGTGTATCTGACGATACGCGGCTTTTTCTTCTTCGTGCGCGGGTCGTGCCGAGATGATGCGACAGACGCGCCCTTCTTCTCTTTCAGTGTAGACAATTGCGATCTCCCTGCCCTCTAGGCGTCCAACGGCTTTGTAGCGCATTTCCGCGCCGCGCGGAGAGGCCATTCGGATGTGTCGTCTAAACAACCCTGAATCAACATCGGCGAAGTCAATGCGGTGTTTGCGGAGATTAAGAGCGCGCTTGTCTTCGTCCCAGCTGAAGGCGTCAAAGCGAGATTCGGTCGCTTCGTAGTCAGGCATATTCCTGTCCCCTTATAATTTTTGTTCATCTGTCGCTCCCTGGTTTCTGGAGCAAGATGTATATACAATGTATATACATGTGTCAAGAGGCGGTTGCGCGGGAGAGAGGGCGTATGTGGTATAATGTGATTCTCTCTTATCGGGGGAACAATGACGAAAATAGAGGTGAGAAAGCCCGAGCTGGTCTGGCCCGGAAAATATGACGAGCAGGGGAAGCGGCGGCGTGTCGTCCCTGTGAGTCTGCCGTTTCAGACGATAGAAACGGTGCGGGAGACTCGGGCGACGCGCGAGGCGGCGGAGCGGAAAACGGGCGACATCTTCGCCTATTATGATGCGCAGGAAGGGGAGAGTTTCGCGGAAGGCTGGAAGAATAAGCTCATTTGGGGCGACAATCTGCTCGTCATGGGGTCGCTGCTGGAAAAGTTTCGCGGCAGGATTGATCTGATTTACATAGACCCGCCTTTCGCGACAGGCGCGGATTTCACGGTAAAAAATCAGATCGGCGAAAATGGCGTGGAACTGACCAAAAAGCCGTCCATGATTGAGAAGAAAGCCTATGAAGATACGTGGGGCAAAAACGGCAAAGACCTTAATATTTACCTGACGATGATCTATGAGCGTCTTGTTTTGATGAGAGACCTCCTTTCTGACAAGGGCAGCATCTACGTCCATTGCGATTGGAGATTAAGTAGCCATATCCGACTTGCCCTAGACGATGTGTTTGGACAAGACAATTTTTGCAACTGCGTGACATGGCGGCGGCAAGTGGCAAGAGGCATGAAGGTTTATGCGAAATATATGCCTTTTAGCTCAGACTACCTTCTTCTTTATAGAAAGGACGACCATGCAACATGGAATGCCATAGAAAAAGAAAATTATCTTTCTTTTAAAGAAGCAGATGCGAAATATATGAAGGATGATGGAGGATATTTCAGAACTTCTGACAGGGGAACATACTCAGATAAGAGCATTATCAATTTGCACAAACAAGGGAGAATTTATGTAACCAGCGGAGGCAGGTTGGTGTTGGAAAACAACAAGGTTTCAACCACAAAAGGAAAGATAGGAATTAAGTATTATAGGGAAATCATCGGCGACAGAGTTCTGGAAAAGACTGTAGCTGATAATATATGGGACGACATTGTCGGTATGGGCGTGACTCCACATGAATATTTAGGATACCCCACGCAAAAGCCAGAGAAGTTGCTAGAGCGCGTTATTAAAGCGTCCAGCAATGAAGGCGATTTGGTCGCCGATTTCTTCTGCGGATCAGGCACGAGCTGCGCTGTCGCCGAAAAACTCGGGCGCAGATGGATCGGCGCCGATCTCGGGCGCTTCGCGATCCATACGACGCGCAAGCGTCTGATGGGAATCCAAGATTGCAAGCCTTTTGAGCTTCTTAACCTCGGCAAATATGAGCGCCAGCATTGGCGGGGCGTCCGCTTCAATGGCGGCGGGAAAGACCCGGACAATCGCCAATTGATGGATTATCTCGTCTTCATCCTCAAAGCCTATGGCGCTGAGGTTTTTCAAGTCGGCGAGATGCTGCATGGCAGAAAAGACCAGGCGGCGGTTCATGTCGGCGCGGTGGACGCCCCCATCACGATCCATCAGGCGCAGGGGGCGCTCCGTGAATGCGGCGAGCATGGCTTTGAGAGGCTGGATATTTTAGGATGGGAGTTTGAAATGGGCATGGACGACCCCATCATCCAAGACGCCAAGGCGCAGGGCGTTAAACTGAGACTCTTGCGGATTCCCCGCGAAGTGATGGAGATTGAGGTTTTGGACAAGCATGATGTGCGGTTTCACGAACTCGCCTATCTGACGGCGGCGCTTCGCAAGCCTGAAAAGGATAAAGCGCAAATCACGCTGGAAAATTTCGTCATCCCCGATCTCAACCGAATTCCGCAAGAGCTGCGCGAGAGCATCCGCTCTTGGCAGGACTGGATTGACTATTGGGCGGTGGATTGGAATTTTCAGGACGACAGTTTCGTCAATGGATGGACAGCTTACCGCACGCGCAAAGATCGCTCTTTGACGATGGAAAGCGGCGTTCATCGCTATGAGACAGCCGGCGACTATCGCATTCTCGTCAAGGTCATTGATATTTTCGGCAACGACACGTCCAAACTCCTTCATGCTAAGATACGCTGATGCCCAAACCCTTCACGCCATATCAGAGGGGGCTGCCCGAAATCCCCAACCGCAAAGCGCATGAAGAGCCTGTCAGCCATCTTGTCAAAGACCTCACGCAGGAGCGCGGATGGAGAATCGCCGAGGGACGCCGACCAAGCAGCCTTCTTCTGATAGAGAAACTCCGCCGCGAAGTCCGCGCTTGGCGCAAGAAAGGCTATCCTCGCTCTTCCCCCGTTACCAAGCGACTCTTCCGCTATTGGTTTGACGAGGATCATATCCAAAGAACGCTCTATGGCGAGGATCATCTGCGCTATCATTTCTGCCAGCGCGAGGCGATTGAAACGCTCGTCTATTTGGTAGAAGTTTTCAAGAAGCCCGACAGCCAGCCGCTCTTGAAACAATTCGCCCGATCGGTCAAAGACAAGGACATTCCTGAAAATTATGCAGGCCCTCTCCTCAACGGCTTTCAGAACACGATGGATGACGAGCGTCAGGCGCAGCTGCTTCTCTCCGACCGGAAAAACATAGCCGATCTTCCCATCCCGCCTGAAAATCTGCGCCGCTACGCCTTCCGCATGGCGACAGGCACCGGCAAAACTTGGGTCATGGCGATGGCGATCGTCTGGGCTTATTTCCGAAAACTCAAAGACCCTAATGCGCCCCTTTCCACGAACTTTCTCATTCTCGCGCCGAATGTCATCGTCTATCGGCGGCTTCTGAAAGATTTCGGGAACGGCGAGATTTTTAAAAATCTCCCTCTCATCCCACCCGAGTGGAAGAGCCATAGAGCCGTGGAATCTTGGTATCCGAAAATCATCACCCGCGACAATTGGGAAGCCCCTCACGGCAGCTGCAACATCATCCTCGCCAACATTCAGCAGCTCTACGAAAGAGAGAAGGATGCCGATCCTAAAAATCCTCTTGCCGCGCTCGTGGAAGCCGAGCCTTCCAATGAGCCGAGCCGTCTTGATGAGATCGGGGAACTGCGCGACCTCATCGTCATCAACGATGAGGCGCATCATCTCCATGATGAGAAACTCCTATGGAACGAAAGTCTGCACAAACTCCGCCAAGCGCTCAATATGGCGCTCTGGCTGGACTTCTCCGCCACCCCCAGAGACAGCGCCGGCAACCCTTTCCCTTGGACAATATGCGATTATCCGCTCGCCCAAGCCGTAGAGGATCGCATCATCAAAGTGCCGCTCCCCGCCATCATCCAAGACGGCGAAGGGCAGCCAGTCTCCGACTATGAGGGGAAAATCACCAAAGACAACGCCGTAGAAAAATACGGGCTTTTCATCGATCAAGCCGTCAACCGCTTTCGCGAGCATCAGAAAAACTTTAAACAGATTGGCGTCAAGCCTGTCCTCTTCGTCATGGCAGACAACAACGCCATCGCTGACGCCATCGGCAATGAACTTACTAAAAACCCAACTTTCCGCTTCAATGAAGAGGAGGTCGTCATTATTCACAGCGACAAATCGAAAAACGATGTGCAGGATAGAGATTTGGAGAAACTCAGAGAAATCGTTCAAAGTATAGATGACGCCGACAATCGCATCAAAGTCATCGTCTCTGTTTTGATGCTCCGCGAGGGCTGGGACGTGAAGAACGTCTCTGTCGTATTAGGGCTGAGGCCCTTCACCGCCAAAGCCAAAATCCTGCCCGAACAGGTCATCGGGCGCGGCGTGCGACTCATGGACAATGTCAGCCCTGACAAAACCCAAACCCTAGAGGTCTTGGGAACATACAAACTCATTGAGACTTTGCGTGATCAGCTGGAAACCGAAGGCGTCGTCCTTCCGCTTGACGATGAGCCGCCGCTTCAACCTGTTCTCATCCGACCTATTCAGGAGCGCGCCAAATTTGACATCACGCTCCCCTTTTCCAGTGACGGTTTCCAATACGACATCAAGCAACTTGAAAACTTTAACCCTCTTGCTCTCAAACCCTGCGCTGAGCTCAGCGAGGATATGGGAAAATGGAAACTCAGCATCTATGCTTCTCCTGTTGAGGCAAAAGTGCATGAGGAGTCTCTGGACATAAAAACCGAGCCTCCATCCTTTGAGGAACTCCTTTCAGAAATCACCGAAAAGGTCGCCAGAAAAGCGCAATGCCCCAGTCAATTTGCCCTCATCTCGCCTATCGTGGAAACATACATCCTGCAGAGATGCTTTAAGCGACAAGTGGAGAGAAACGATAAAAATCTGCGCGCTGCTCTTTCTAAAACCCCTCTGCAAGAAAAAATCTCAGACTATCTCGCAGAGGAAATCAGAAAGGTGAGCCGCAAAAAGACGAGCATCGTCTTTGAGAGGTTTTTCAAACTTTCCGAAACAAGACCCTTTCATTGGCGCCAGAATCTGCCTCTTTTTCAGGCGCAGAAAACCATTTTCAACTATGTTGCTACCTGCAACGACTTTGAAAAGCGTTTCGCGAAATTTCTAGATCGCGCGAATGATTGCGCGCGATTCGCATCCTTGGCAAGCGTTGGGCCGGACGACTCATCCGGAACCAAATTCCGCATACCCTATCTTAAGCCCAATCATGCAATAGGCTACTATTATCCGGACTGGGTGCTTGTGCAGAAAAAAGGAGCCGAGGAGACTTGCTGGATCGTTGAGACCAAGGGCAGAGTTGGAGAAGAAACCAAAAACAAGGATAAAGCCGCGAGCGAATGGTGCGAAAAAGCGACAAAAAAGACGAAGCAACAATGGACGTTTCTGCGTGTCAATCAAGAGACCTTCAAACAGTACAATCCGAAAACTGTTGCTGACTTGCAATAAATCGTCTTATACATATCCTATCAAGAAGGAGAGAGAGCATGTTCGCCCATTTCTTCCACGAACTCAAGCGAAGCGGAATCCCCGTCTCTATGCGGGAGTATCTGACGCTCCTAGAAGCCATGCAGGCTAGAATCCCCGAACGCCGCGTAGAGCAATTCTATTACCTCTCACGAGCCGCCCTCGTCAAAGACGAGCGAAACTTAGACAAATTTGACCGAGTCTTCTCCCACGTCTTCAAAGGACTGGATACTCTCTCAGGACTGGATAACGCCCAAATCCCCGAAGACTGGCTCAAAGCCCTCGCCGAAAAATTCCTCTCCGAACAAGAAAAAAAAGACATAGAAGCCATGGGCGGTTGGGACAAACTCATGGAAACCCTCAAACAGCGCCTCGCAGAACAAAAAAAACGACACGAAGGCGGAAACAAAATGATCGGAACCGCAGGAACTTCCCCCTACGGAACAGACGGATACAATCCCGAAGGCATCCAAATCGGAAAAAAGAAAAAAGGACAAGGCAAGGCGCTCAAAGTCTGGGAGCGCCGCGAATATCGCAATCTGGACGACCAGATGGAAATCGGAACGCGCAACATCAAAATCGCCCTCAGACGCCTCAGACGCTTCGCCCGCGAAGGCGCGCCCGAAATCCTAGACCTGCCGAACACAATACAATCCACCGCCAAGCAGGGCTATCTGGACATCAAACTCATCGCGGAACGGCGCAACATGGTCAAAGTCCTGCTCTTTCTGGACATTGGCGGCTCTATGGACAGTCATGTCAAACTCTGCGCCGAATTGTTCTCCGCCTCGCGCGCCGAGTTCAAGACGCTGGAATATTTCTACTTCCACAACTGCGTTTATGAGGAGGTCTGGCGCAACAATCGCCGCCGCCATAGCGAGACGATTCCGACTTGGGAGGTTCTGCATTCCTATCCGTCTGACTATAAGGTGATTTTCGTTGGCGACGCCTCCATGAGTCCGTATGAGATCACGCATCCCGGCGGGAGCGTGGAGCATTGGAACGACGAGGCTGGCGCCTTATGGCTGCAGCGCGTTTTGGATATTTATCCTGGCTGCGCGTGGTTGAATCCTGTTCCTGAGCGTCATTGGGGACATATGCCGTCTGTTCAGATGATTGGTCAGATTTTCGGCGATCGGATGTATCCGTTGACGTTGGATGGATTAGACAAGGCGATGCATGAGTTGGCTCGCGCTTAGAGATTGGGGGTTTAGCGGCGAGGGCGAGGGCGCGGGTTAGGCGAGGGTTTTAGTTTTTGGCGAATTTTTTCCAGATCGTGTAGGCGGCGACAAAGATCAGTCCCCAGATGCAGAAGATGAAGGGGGAGATGGCGAAGTTCCACCATTGCCAAGTCCATCCGCCCATATTGTAGGCGAGATAGGCGTCTATGAAGAGTCCGACAAAGGCGCCGAAGATAAACCCATGCGAGAAGATTCTGTACATCCCTGCCTCCCGTCTTTTTGAATGGTTTCCCTACAAAAGAGAACGTGCTATTTTCAGCTTATACGCCATCATGGGTTGAGAGGCAAGAGAGCTTTTTGAAACCGACTGACAAGCCTAACTTTCTCGCTGTCGACTTCTATTGCGGAGCTGGCGGCACAACCCGCGGACTTCTAGACGCGGGGGGCTATGTCATTGCCGGAATAGACAAGGATGAAAGTTGCCGCGCGACCTACCAAAGAAACAATCAAAACACAACGCTAGATCGCGCTGCCCCCCCATTCCTAGCGCTGGATATGTTCCCGCGCAGTCCTGACTATCCGCAAGGACAGAGGGGGCAGGTTTGGAAAGAACTAAACGAGTTGATTCCGCGCTCTCGACAGATAGCTCCTGACGCGCCGCTTCTTTTTGCCATATGCGCCCCGTGCCAATCGTTCACAAGTTATATTCAACGGAATATGACCGATGGACGATCTGAATGTCGGAAACGCGATTTAGATTTATTGTCGCATACTCTTGGGTTCATCAGGAAATTCAAGCCTGATCTTGTTATCTCTGAGAATGTAGCCAGCATCAGGCGCAGTCAACATCGGGGCGTTTGGGATAAGTTTCGGGACGAGTTGAGCCGACTCGGCTACATAGTAGGAGATGATGTGGTTTGCGCTTCTAAATTTGGGATACCCCAATACAGAAAGCGTTCTGTTTTGATGGGGATTAAAAAGGCTTCCGATGCGAAACCATCTTCCAGTTTGCCGATTCCGCTTTGTGATCCAGACGCGCCATCGCAGCTTGCCGTGCGAGAAGCGATAGGCTATCTGCCTAGACTCAAAGCTGGCGAATCCTACGACAAAATCCCTAATCACATATGCCGCCATCTGGCTGAGATAAGCTCTCAGCGCCTAAAATCTGTTAAACCAGGCGAGCCGAATTTTGTTTTATCCAATAGTCCTTTTGGGGACTTGTCGCTAGCTTGTCATCGCCGTCTTCTTGACAAAGAGGGCAAGCGCGGATTTAGGGATGTTTATACTCGCATCCGCCCTGACCGACCATCGCCAACGATAACCACGCGGTTTCATAGTGTTTCCAATGGCAGATTTGGACATTATGATATGGGGCAGGTTCGCGGTTTGTCTCTTCGTGAAGGCGCTGTTCTGCAGTCGTTCCGCGATGATTACGAGTTCTATGGCAAAAGCAAGGAGTCAATTGCTAGGATGATAGGCAACGCCGTGCCGCCGAAACTGTCCGCTTACATGGCGCGGCATCTGCTCACGCTTTGGAGGGAAGCATGGATAGCAAAAAAGTCTGCCTGAGAATATTAAGAGCCGAGTCCGAGGGCGAAGTGGATGAAGTTGTCTCGTCCGTGTCGGAACTGTCGGATGGCAACAATTGGCGTCCGATAGATCGTCGGGAAACCAATTTCAATGTCGTCACAAACCAAGCTTCCACGGGAGGCAAGGCTCTTACGGAACTATGCACAAATATGGTAGATGCCGTGCTGATGAAGTACGCCCACAAAAAGGGTATAGACCCTAGGGGCTCGGAAGCGCCGAGATCGGTAATAGAAGCTGTCCGTGTCCTTGTGCGACTTCCCGGGGTAAGGACCGGTATTTTGGCTGAGGCGGACAGCCAAACCCACCTTAAGGATTTTTCTGAAAAGAACCTGGTTATAGGCGTGACAGGTGGAAAGGGCAGAACTATCCGAGAAGATCCTTTGTGCTTTACTTTCGCCGACAATGGCGAGGGGCAAAACCCCTGCGATTTTGAGGACACGTTCCTTTCGCTTAGCACGGGGAACAAGTCCGACATCCCTTTCGTGCAGGGCAAATACAATATGGGTTCATCCGGTGTGTTGAGTTACTGCGGAGATCGCTGGTACAAACTCATCCTTTCGCGCCGACATGACGAGGGCGGAGAGTGGGGGTGGACTCTTGTGCGTCGGCGTCCGGGCCTCGGTACACCCATAGCCGAATATTTCTTTCCGAATAACGATATACTTGCTTTTTCAGAATCGGCAGTGCGTCCAATGCGCATGCAGAATGGAGAGGAAGACGACAAGGTTAACCTCGTTACAGGAACCATTGTGAAACTGTATGACTACCAAATGGGAGGAAATGTCAGTTTTAGAGGCATCAGGGAATCCCTCAACGAGAATCTTGTATCAACGATTCTGCCTTTCCGCCTGATGGATTATCGGGTTAGCCCGAGCAGGACAGGTCGCAGGGCACTCGGTATTGACGAGCGCGGGTTTAATGGCATGGAGTTTCTCCTGCTCCGCAAAGGAGAGGAGAAATCAGAGAGTGATAGCGGAGATGAAGCCGATGAGCCCGGAACGAAGAAGGGTATAGGAATAGTTACTCGCCAAGAGCTAGGCAGAATATCCGTGTGGGCGATAGTTCTAGGGCGAAAAATTCCTAGTTGGCTCAATAGTAGCAATGCGAGGGTTTTCCATGCTGTCAATGGTCAGGTGCAGTTTAAGCAGAATCGTGCCTACTTATCGCGGAGCTGCAAGCTTCCAGGGCTCAAGGATCGGATTGTTGTGATCGTGGATGCCAGCGATTTGCATGAGTCGGGGCACAATGACGTCTGGAAAGGCGATAGGGAGGCAATCAGAGAAACGAGGATCGGGCAGCTTTATAAGGATGCCATCACCGACGTGATAGCGGGGTCTCAGTTTCTCAAAAACCTGCAACAAAAAATTGCGCGGGAAGAGATAGAAAGTGCGACCAAAGAGAGACAAGAAACATTGCTTCAGGAGTGGGCTAAAAATGATCCAAGCATCGCCCAATTGTTGCCCGGTGGCTCTGTGGTGAAACTCCCTGGAGAGCAGGTTCCTGGTAGTGAAGAGGGAATTTGGGAGGGGCAGTACAGCCCTACATTTCTGAACCTCCTTTCCCAAAGAATAAGGAGGGAGGGCGCTGAGATTGCAGTTGACGGGCGGCGGCGGGTTCTCTTTAAAACAGACGCTGTGAATGATTGGTTCATCCGGCCCGAAAACCAAGGAACTCTGTATTTTGAAGGATTGGGGGAAAGGTTCTCTCACAAGCACGAGCTACATGATGGCCTGCTTACTTTGACGTTCATGGCTTCACACGACCAGGTCAGTATTGGGGAAGAAATCGACCTTATCCTCAAGTTAAAGGATGACGCAATGGCAAAACCCGTTACTGCCCAATTAAAGTTGTGGGTAGTCGCAGAGCGATCGCCTAGAAAACAGAGAAAACGCCCAAAGCGTAAGACTACGCAAATCAACCCAACTGATGCTGATAGTGAGGAAACAACTGAAGGCAGAGGATGGCCACCATATAAATGGCTTACCAAAGATGGCCGCTCAATCGGCAAAGAGGAAACCGATAGGTGGCCGGCTGGTTTCACAGAACAAGATGGTGGCGAGATTGGAGATCTTGGCGACGAAGGCAAGGTGTATCGTATAAACTACGATAACGCCCACTTTCAAAGCTGTATCCTTGCACGTGAAGAAATTGATAAGAAAGTTGCCACCGAGCGATATCGAATAGGTATGCAGACTCTGATGATGGGACTAGAAGATGCCTATTTTCGCATGGAAAACAACCAAGCCAAAGAGAAGATGGCGGAGCATATAGACGAAATTCGTCGACTAGCGGCGCAAGGCTCCGCCACCGTCGTGATGTCCATAATGAGGCTGTCAACTATTGTCAATCCTGCCTCGGTCGCTGACCCAGATGACGACTAGTTATGCAAAGCCCGGCGACCCAAACAACATAGAAGCCCGCGCCGCGAGAGCCTATTGGCGCGCCCTCTTCCCAAACTTCCACAGACATGACGATAACGATCGCCGCAACGGACTCCTGAATTATGGATATGCGATCTTGCGCTCAGCCCTCGCGCGAGCGCTCACGGCGTCAGGATTGCTGCCGTCTCTCGGAATCCATCACCGAAGCCTCCAAAACGCCTTCAACCTCGCCGATGATCTCTTAGAGCCTTATCGTCCGATGGCGGATTGGCTCGCCTGCCAGCACGCCGAGGACGCCGCCCAAGACGATCCGCTCTCTCTGCAGGATAGACAAAAGATGATCGGCGTCTTGTCGCTAGACGCCTCTTTGGAGGAGGAGACGATGCCGGTCTTCACGGCGATGGAGCGGACGGCGATGTCGCTTGTTCAGGCTTTTTCGCAATCGGACGCCCGGCGTCTCGCGCTGCCAAAGATGGGATAGCGAGGGGGCGCGTTTTCGTGCGCTATGAGGAGATACGTTATATGTGGCTTTTTGTCTTTTTTGATCTGCCTGTGGGTTCCAAGCAGGATCGCAAGGTGGCGACGGGTTTTCGGAAGTTTCTGTTGGATGATGGTTATTTCATGTTGCAGTGGTCTGTTTATGCGCGTATTTGTCGTGGTCAGGATGGAGTGGACAAGCATTTGTCGCATTTGACGAGACGTCTTCCGCGGAGGGGCAACATTCGGGCGTTGCAGGTGACGGATCGGCAATATTCGCGGATGCGGACGATGATTGGGAAGGTATCTCGGAGTGAGAAAGAGGCAGGGCGACAGCTGGTTTTGCTATGAGGATTCTGATGAATCTTCGTTGCGCGTCAGTGTTTTGCCCTGCCTCTAGTCTAGCACGCTCTTTTTGGTAGGGAAACCACGGCAAGAGGACTTCGAACTCAACACCCCCATCTAGTCTAGCACGCTCTTTTTGGTAGGGAAACCACGGCAATTCTAAAACCGCGTATCGCCAATGGTCGTGCGATGCAGCAAGCGATCATAGCCATCATAGCCGCCCGTCGCCGCATGCAAAACAGAGCGGTTGTCCCACATCACCAACATCTCCTTTGACCATCTATGCGAATAAACCAACTCCGCCGCGCTTTGATAGCCGTAAAACTCAAAAAGAAGTCTCTTATTCTCCTCTTCGTCAAGACCAACAAAAGATTGAATATAAGCCGCCGACGAGAACAGAGCCCTCTTGCCTGTTTCAGAATGGACGCGAACAAAGGGATGCTCGCGCTTTTCACGCGCTTTCTCACTAGGCAGGATTCTCATGCTGCGTCCGCTTTTCTGATCCCCTTCCCCATAGGCTCCATCGGGCGCGTAGGCTAACTCAGCCGAATGAATGGCTGTCAGCCTATCAGCTTTGTCGCGCAGAGCATCGGGCAGACGCTCATAGGCTGCCACTTGATCGGCAAAAAGCGTGTTGCCCCCTTGCGGCGGAATCGTGATGCCGTAAAGACATGTGCCCGCCGGCGGGATTTCCAAAAAACTCCAGTCGGAATGGAAGAATTCAGCGAAAAGCGGCGTTGTCTCATCAGCCTTGCGCTGAACGGCAGCGATATGCTCGCGCCCGTCAATCGGAGCGAAAAAGGGATCCTCGCCAAACTCGCCGAAATAAAGCGTGAAGCGCTCTAGATCATCATCGCTTAACTTTTGCTCGGGAAACGACAGAACTTTATGTTTTAGCCAATGGGCGCGCAGCTCAGCGACCAAATCCGCCGAAAGCTCCTGCGTCAAATCAATGCCCGAGACGCGAGCGCCGCACATCGCCCCCGTTGGCGTGATTGTTAATGCCATATCTGCCTCCTTTCTATAAGGCTGGCGATTTAGAATGGGTTGTCATGATTCCACCACGCCAAATCCGAAAAGCATCGCAAATCAAGCTCATGCGTCCAAGCCGAGCGATGCTGCCGTGAAATATGATAATAGGTTTCCGCCATTTTCTCTGGCAGCAAAAGTCCGTCATTTTGCATGCCTTTTTCCTCGCGCAGTTTTTGAAACAATTCTTCCCCGAGCATTTTTCCGAGCGTATCGGGAGCATCCACAGCGCCATCAACCAAAATATGCGCGACATGGATGCCCTTGCAAGCATATTCCGCATTCAGAGTCTGACAAAGCATGCGCCGACCGCCCATCGCCGCCGCATGGGAATGCTGTCCGGCATTGCCTCTGACTGCCGCGGTCGCCGAAGTGACCAAAATCGCGCCGCCGCCTCGCTTTTCCATCAACGGAATGACCGCTTTCGCCAAACGGAACAACGCGAATGTCGCCATTTGCCAGCCAAGCGCAAAGGTTTTGAGCGCCGTATTCTCCAATGACCTGTTGCCAATCTGCGCGCCGAGGTTGAAGAGCGCGGTTTCAATCGGGCCGATATTTTTCTCAATGTCAGCGACCAAATCTTCTATGGCATTTTCCGCGACCGCATTGAGCAGGCGTCCGGTTGCTTGGCCGCCATCTTTTTCAATTTCGTCAACCAGCTTGTTGAGCCCTTCCCCATCGCTCCGCCGAACCAACACAGAGTGATAGCCTTCCTTCGCGAATTTCCTGCCAACGCTGCCTCCAATGCCAGCGCCTGCGCCAAGAGCCAGAAAGACGGGTTTGCTCATCTGTCAAAGCCTCCCGACTGCCAAATCGGGACTAATGCCAAAAAGGTTAAAAGATAGGTCATGCCGCCCTCACAAAATCGCATAGGCAGAATTTTGTCAAGCGGGCTTTTATAGCTATAACCAATGTCATGCGCGACCGCGATCTTGACAGATCGCCGCCAAAAACGAGAATGAACCATGAAGAGAGGAAAAATTGCCTAAAAACATTATCATTTTCTCCGATGGCACAGGGCAGGATGGCTTCAAAGAAGGCGAAACGCCTTCTAATGTCTTCCAACTCTATAAAATGACGCATGGCGTCAAAGTTAAAAAGCAGGGGGACGAATTCAGAAACATTGAGGCGAAAATGAAATCCGCTCAGACCTCCAAATCGCAGGTCTCGTTTTATGATCCGGGCGTTGGGACAAGAGACGGTTTTAAAGGACCGATCAATAAAGTCGCCAATCTCGCTGGGCTCGCTTTCGGGGCGGGAATTTCAGAAAATATCAAAGACTGCTGCGAATTCATCTGCCGTGAATATGAAAAGGGCGATCAAATCTTTCTATTCGGATTCAGTCGGGGCGCGGCGACTGTCAGAAGCCTTTCGGGCTTGATCCATCTTTTCGGAATCCTTCCGGCGCATGACGATCTGCCCAAACAGATCAAGAGAATCTATGGAATCTATAGAACGACAAATGCGAAAAAGCGCCAAAGACAAGCGGACGATTTTCTCAAGAACGACCCAATCGGTCGCGAAAGCGACCGAAGAGCGAAAATAACGTTTCTCGGCGTTTGGGATACGGTGGCGATGCTGAATCCCGCCAAAAGATTGTGGAAATCCTTATTGAATCAGGGCAAATTTGAAACGCCGCCCTCAAATTCTGTCAAAGGAGGGTGGAATGGCTTGTTGAGATCTTTGGGAGGCGACAACAATTATCACGAATTTCATGATCTGTCTCTCAGCGCGCTCGTGGAAAATGCTTGTCAAGCCCTTTCCATTGACGAAAGACGCAAGCTTTTTGATCCCGTTCTTTGGACGAGCGCGGAGCATCAAAAACAGCGAATGTGTCAAGTTTGGTTCGCTGGAGTCCATAGCGATATTGGCGGAGGGTATCAAGATCACGAATTGGCGGACATTACGCTGAAATGGATGATGGACAGGCTGGACGCATTGACCCGAAAGAGGTTAAAGCATGATCCGTTCAACCCGACAATCAACGCATGCGGGCTGATGCATTATGAAAAATATCCTGGCCCGCATCATGATGTGGTTTTGGGCAGATACAATTTCTTAAGGATGGCGATCCCTGGATTTGATGGCGAGCATCATTGGGTTCATTCAAGCGCTTTTAGTAGAAAAAGCCACATGCGCTACAACCCTTGGATTCTCAATGATCGTGATGACAGATTGCCCAAATTTAATCTGTGGGAGGTTTCGTAGAGAAAGTGAGGGAGTAAAAGAAAATTTCTCCCAAAAACTCCTAGCAGCTCCTTGAATAGAAATCCGAGTTCAACTATATGTCGCGGCAAAGGCAAATGGAGGAAAGGAAAATGAGTGGAAAAACCGTTCTGATCACCGGCTGTTCAACCGGCATCGGGCTCCTGACCGCACGCACTTTCCAACGGCATGGCTGGAATGTGGCCGCGACCATGCGCGACCCGAAGAAGGAACCACAGATCGCGTCATTAGACAATGTGCTCGTCGCGCGTCTGGATGTGACCGATGCAGACAGCATCAAGTCATCCATTCGGGAGACAACAGATCGTTTCGGGAGCCTTGACGTTGTCATCAACAATGCGGGGCGCGGAGCGCACGCCCTGCTCGAAGTTTCAACAGACGAAATGATCCGGGGGCTATTCGAGTCGAATGTGTTCGGCGTGATGCGGGTCTGCCGCGCGGCGATTCCAGTGATGCGCGCACAAGGATCGGGTTGTCTGATTAACGTCACCTCGATGGCGGGGATCATTGGATTGCCGTTGGAGACATGCTATTGCGCGACCAAATTTGCCGTAGAAGGTCTTTCAGAAGCGCTCGCTTGGGAAATGAAGCCTTTCAACATTCGGGTCAAGACTGTCGCGCCTGGCGCCTATTTGCGGACCGATTTCTCATCCAATGTGAACGACGATCTTATGTTTGGCGGCGGAGAGGAGTTGGATGAGGTCGTGCGCAAATTCCGCGAACACTTTATGGCCGCCGTGCAGAGCGAGGGCGGAGAGACAGCGGATCCGCAGGAAGTTGCCGATCAGATTTACAAATGCGCGCTCGAAGAGACGCCGATCAGCAATCCAACGGGCAAAGATGCGGCCTTGATCATGTCGCTCATGGGCTTTTCGCGCGAGGATTTTCTCGCGAAGGTGAAGCCGTTTCTTCTTCCTTCGCAATGGGATCAAAGCGGCTGAGCCGAACGGCGCCTGTCAGAGCGCGAGAATCTCTTCGGCCGCGCGATCGCCCGATTGAAGAGCGCCGTCAATATAGCCTGTCCATTCGGTGGCGGTCTCGGTGCCTGCCCAGTGGATCGGCCCGACAGGCTCGCGCAGCGCAGCGCCGTAATGCGACAGAACGCCGGGCGGCATATAGGCGCTATAGCCGCCTTCCGACCAGAGCTCGCGCGTCCAGTCATTGTCAAGATAGTCCAGAGGCTCTTGCGCTTTGTCGCCAAAAAAGCGAGTCAGTGTCTTGATCATGGCTTGGCGACGCCCGTCCTGACCTTTGGGCGACCAGAGATTGGTCGCCGGCGAGGAGTCGAAGAAGCCCGAAAGCAGTCCGAGCGCGCCATCAGGCGGAGAGGCGTCAAAGATCGCGGAGGCAGGCTCGCTGTCGCTAAAAATCATGCCGTCAAGACCGTCCTCGCGCCAAAACGGCTCCGGATAGGCGACCCAGAACTTGATGACCGATCCCATCACCTGCCGCCGAAAAAGGCCGGCCTTGATGGAGGGAAGCGCCGGAGAGAAGCGAATCTTCGCCGCAAGAGGCGGAGGAACAGCAAGAATGACCTGTTTGGCGCGCCATTCAGACGAGCGCGCTTCAACATAAACGCCCGTCTCTTCATATCGGATCGCGGTCACCGGCGCGTTCAGCAGAAGTTTCGCGTCCATCGCTTCGCTCATCTTAATGGCGAGCTGATGAACGCCGCCGTCAAAGAGGAAATTCTGCGCGCCTCCCGGCCCCATCGAGGTCATGACGTCCAGCCCGCCGCCCGACTTTGTATAAAAGAGAAAGAAGAGCATAGACAGCTGGCTTGTATCAGCGCAAAAGAGACTTTTCGTGATTTCGCGCATCAAGGCGCGCGTCTTTTCGGCATAGGCGTTTTTTTGGAGCCAGCTTTCAAGAGTGATCGCATCCAGAGCGTGAGCGTCTCGCGCTTGCCACGGCGCGTCCAGAGGAAGGGTTTTGGCGAGGCGCTCTATCTTGCGCGCGACTCTTGCAAGATCAAGCCGCTCGGCGATATTGAAGAGCGCATATTCTATGTCGCCTTCGGCTTTCGCGGTTCTGCCGAGAAGATGCGTGATGGTCTTGCCTCGGATGTATTGCGGATAGGCTTGGAGTTGGAAATTTTCGGCGCGCTTCTTGAGCCGCGTTTGGGTCGGCCCCATCCACATGCCTCCGAGATCAATCGCGCGTCCGGCGATTGTGGCGGGCTTGACTCGCCCGCCGACCCGCTCTCTGGCTTCTAGGAGAAGAACGGATCGCCCGGCCGCGCTCAGCGTTTCAGCCGCCGCCAGTCCCGCAAAGCCGGCGCCGACAACGATCGCGTCCCAGCTTTTCGGCGTCTCGTGATCCGTGCCGCCCATGCCCAAACTCTAGCACGCTCCTCGCAACCATTCTCTCAATGTTTGTGCTATAATAATGTTTGTGCTATAATAGAGACATCGTATTTATCACGGGACATGGATAAGGAGGCGGGACAATGGATAAGAGGCAGAAACGGATGATCGGCCATGGCGCCATCGTGATGCTCTTCGGATTGCTTGGCGGTCTTGGATTGGGAATAATTCTGATCGGCGGCTTTGAGATATTTCCGGGCTATATCTTCCCTATTGACCTGCCCAGCGACAGCGCGGCGTGGGCGCGCGTCCATGCGGGAGGCTTGATGAACGGGTTGATGGTGATCATTTTCGCGTTGGTCATCCATGCGGCGCGGATCCCGGAACGTCTCGCGCGTCATCTCTTTTGGATGATTGTCGGCGCGGGCTATGCCAACACGATCTTCTATTGGGGAGCGCTGCTCGCGCCAAGCCGAGCTTTGACCTTTGGCGACAATCCGCTCGGAGAAACGAATGTGGCGGGAATCATCGGATTGCTGCCGGCCTTTTTCTTCGCCTTTATCACGATAGCGGCGGTCATCATGCTGGCGGCGCATATTTTCGGGCGCGGGGCAAAATAGCCTAAGCGCGGCGCAAAAATCATGACGCGCGCTCGTCATATGGAAACCGATTATTTGATCGTCGGCGCGGGCGCGATGGGCATGGCTTTCGCGGATGTGATTTTCTCGGAATGTCCGGAGGCGCGGCTCGTCCTCGTGGATCGCCGCGCCAAAGCAGGCGGACATTGGAACGACGCCTATCCTTTTGTCGCCCTCCATCAGCCTGCGGCGGCTTACGGCGTCAACTCCGCGCGGCTGGGGCAAGGAGGATCGGATCTCTCTTCGCGCGCCGAGATTGTCTTTTATTATGAGCGCGTGATGAAGAAATTTCTCGCAAGCGGCAGAGCGCATTTTCTTTCCATGAGCGAATATCAGAGCGATGGCCGCGTGGCTTCCATTTGGGATCGCGATCATGTTGTTAAAATTGATGCGCGGCGTAAAATTGTGGACGCCACCTATATGAACGTAGAGGTGCCGGCGACGCATCCGCCGCGCTATGAAATTGATGAGGATGCTGTTGTCGTGCCGCCAAACGCGCTTTCGCGCATTGAAGCGGCGCGGCAGAATTATGTCGTGATCGGCGCCGGCAAGACCGCGATAGACGCCATTCTTTTTCTGTTGAGCGAGGGGCTGGAGGCCGAAAGAATCACATGGATTATGCCAAACGATATGTGGCTATGGAATCGCGGCATGATTCAGCCGCCTATCGTTGGGATGGAATTTGTGCGTCATTTGCGCGCGATCATCGCGGCGGAGACGATTGATGACATTTTCTTGCAGTTGGAAAAAGCCGGCAGTCTCTTTCGCCTTGATAAGGGCGTGATGCCGAGCAAGTGGCGCTGCGCCACGGTGGATCAAGCCGAATTGCGCGATCTGCGAAAGGTGAAGCGGATTATTCGCATGGGCAGAGTGAAGCGCCTGACCAAAAATGAGGCGCATCTTGACGGCGGCTCTCTTTCTATCGGATCGGACACGCTTTATGTGGATTGCGCGTCCAACGGTCTGGCGCGGCGCGAGGCGAAGCCGATCTTCTCCGCCGATCGCATTGTGCTGCAATCGGTGATGATATGCCAGCAGGTTTTCAGCGCCGCGGTGATCGCCCATTTGGAGGCTATGCGCTTAAGCGATGCCGAGCGCAACGCGATGTGGTCGGTGATCCCTCATCCTGAGCAAAAGCGCCATCTGCCGAGTTGCATGGTCAGCAGTTTAGAGAATCTGCTCCGCGCCAATCGTTATATGCCATTTTGGCTTTGGCGCAGTCGTTTGAACATTCCGGGCCATGCTCCGCTCTATCGCTATGCGAAGACGGCTTGGCGCATTCTTCGTCTTCTGCCTGACGCGCGGATGGCGGCGAATAGGCTTGCGGCGAAATAGCCGTTTATTCTATGACGATCCTCGCGCCTCGCCGATGCGCAGAATATCGGCAATCTTGTGAATGATCCCAATCTGAAAAAGAAGATCCACCAGCATCTCCTCCGTCTTGGCGAGAGGGCGCGTGATGCCGGGCTGCTTCAGAAAACGATCGCCGCTCCATGCCGAGAGATGAATCGCCAGCAGAAAATGCTCGCCCGAAAAACCAAAGGCAAGCGTGGAAGAATCAAACAATTTGAACCGATAACGCTTATCCACTTTCCGCTCGCCTAAAAAATCGGCGAGCAGCATCAGATTATAAACAAGAGTCGGCGTCATCACCGCCGAGGCTTCTTGAGCGTCATCGGCATAGACCGTATAGCGCTCGGCAAAAGACGCATTATTGATCTCCAGCCGCGTCATGCCTTGAAATTTACGCGTGAAAAAATCGTCAATCCTGCCGACATAAGGCCGGATCTGAATCGTCCCGCGCAGAGCCTTCCCTGTTTGGATTTGCATCAGCATGGCTTCGTAATAGATCGTCTGCCGTCCTCCGGCGTAATATTCCGAGAAAGTCGCCCGCCCCCAGGCGAAGGACGCGCCGCCGCGCGCGCCGGAAATCTCATTCTTGACGGAGCTGAAAAGCTCGCCCTCCACAAGATCCATATCGCAGAAGAGTTTGGGGTCAAGTTTCGGAGATTCGGGCTTGGGATCATAGGCGAGAGGTCCTCGGATTTTGCCCAGAGTTTTAAAAAGAAACGCCGTGAAACCTCCTTTGAATCTCTCGCTCGGAGCGCGGACAAGAAAATAAAAAAGGAGAGGACTCCCAATCCCATAAAGAAAAGTCCAAGGCTGAAACTGCATATTGTTCGGCGGCTCATGGGCGATGCCGAAATAAATCCCGCCGACATAAAGAACGCACGAAAGAACAAAAAGAACGGATGCCAAACGAAGCGCGCGCCTGCGCTCCGCCTCATAGTCCTGAAGACGCGGCAGAATTTCGGCGCGAAACAAGCGCGAGGCTTCGGCGCGCTCCCGTGACGTGATGGATGCGTCAGAAGACATAACGCCCCGTCTCCCCCGCCCTGCCCCGCCGCGGGGCAGGGCGCGTCAAGACAGATTCAAACGCGCCTCACCCATGACGCAGCTCCAACTGCGACACATTCATCCGCCCCATCGTGAAGGAGGCAATGCAGCCGGCGAGATAAGAACGCCAAATGCGAATGAATCTGGCGTCAAAGCCCATCTCGCGGATTTGCGGGAGTTTGGCTTCAAAATTCTCCAGCCATTGGGTGAGCGTGCGGACGTAACTGTCGCCGAAACTATGCCGATCGGTGATGCGAAGCCCGGCGCGCTCCGCCTCCTCCTTGAAGCGCGAGAGAGTCGCCAGCATTCCGCCCGGGAAAATGAAGGTTCGGAGAATGTCGCCGCTCTTGCGATAGAAGTCAAAATACTCCTCCGCTATCGTGATCGTCTGGATGACGGCGCTGCCTCCTTCTCGCAGAAGCGATTTGGTCTTCTGAAAATAGAGGGGCCAGAATTTCTCGCCGACCGCCTCAAACATCTCAATGGAGACGACATGATCATAGCGCCCGTCCTGATCGCGATAATCCTTTTTGAGAATCTTCGCGCGATCGCCAAGACGCCGCCGCGCGTAAGCGAGCTGCTCTTCGGAAATGGTGATGCCGGTGAAATCATAATCGCCCCGATTGAGCGCGCGCTCGGCGAACCCTCCCCAGCCGCAGCCTATCTCCATCACGCGCCCGGACGAAGAGCCGCAGCGATCCAAAATGCGATCATATTTGTTTCGCTGCGCTTCCTCTAACGTTTCGTTTGGCTCGCGGAAGAGGGCGCTGGAATAGGTCATGCTCGGATCCAGCCAAAGGCGATAGAAATCATTCCCCAAATCGTAATGGGCGTGGATGTTCTCTTTGCTGCCCCGCCGCGTGTTCTCGCGGAGGGCGTAGGACAGGCGAGACGAAAGCCGCGCCAAAAAACCCTGATAGATATAGCGCTCCAACGGCTCCTCATTTTGCAGACCGAAGAGCATCAGCGCCGGAAGATCATCGGTTGTCCAAAATCCCTCGCAATAAGCCTCCACGAAGCCAATATCGGCGCGGGAGGCGAGAGCGCGGACGGCGCGCCAATCATGGATCACGCAATTCGCCGCCGCGCCCGGGCGATCGCCCGAAAAATCGCGAACCTTGCCGTCAGGCGTGACGACTCGCAGCGAGCCATAAGCGGTCTTCTCCAACGTTTTGAGAAATTTCTCTATCATAAGGCGCTGAAACATGATGGTCTCCTCTCTTCATCGTGATGGTGTTATTGGCGGTCAGCAGCCCTCGCCGAGTTTGGCGGCGAGAGCGGGCATGTCTTCGGGGCGGAGGCGAATCCACGCCTGTCCCTGAGGCGCGTCCAGCGCGCGCAGCAGGCAGGCGGCGGCATCGTTCCGAAGAGATTGATCGTAGAGATCTTTTTGACTGATCAAAAAATCGCCCCCTTCTTCCAAATCGCCGGAAGCGCTGTAGCTCTCTTCGCGGCGGGCGACGCAGCAGATGGCGCAATAGGGCCAATCGTCTCTGCCGAAGAATGTGAAGCCGTCTGCGCCTTTGGCGTCCGGGCTGTCGGAGAAGGCGGTCAGATGCTTGGCGATCATGTAGGGGGTCATGCGGCGCTCTATCAGGATGCGCTCCTTCTCAACGCTCGCTTTGCGGAGACCTCCTGAACAGCGATCGCCGCCGGGCACATCCAAGATTTTTCGCAAGAGCGCCTCCTCGCGGCGCGCGGCGATGAGAAAGGTGAAGACGCCCGATCCGCCGCTATTGTCAAAGAGAAGATAGGCTTCCGCGCCATCGGCGATCTCGCCGATTTTCTCGGCGCGCAAAAAGCCCGAATCCTCGCCTGACGCGCCGCGCGGACGCTTCCAAATCACCGCGCCGCCGCTCCGCGTGATTTCGCCGCCCGAATCGGCGCAGTCGGCGAGCGCGACCTCCTTGACCTCCTGTCTGGTCAGAGAGAGAAAGCGATCCAAACAGGGGACAGGGATTTCTTCCGCCGCCCGCGCCGAGACGCTCATCGCCAAGACGCTCAGCGCCGAGACGCAGAGCGCCGAGACGCAGAGCGCCAAGACGCTCAGCGTCAAAAGAGCGGATGCGCGGACAATCTTTCTCTTCCCTCGGCGCATGGCAAAATCCTCCCAACGCGAATCTTTTCATATTTCGCGCGCCGGGTCTATAATAGCATAGTGGCGCAAAATAACAGGAGGCTCGGGAGCGATGATTTTGGATCATATTGGCGGATCGGTTTCAGATCTGCGGAAAAGCAAGGCGTTTTACGAGGCGGCGCTCGCGCCATTGGGCATTAAGCTGATGATGGAGTTTGACGGCGCTTGCGGCTTCGGCAAAGACGCGCCGCAATTTTGGATTGACGGCGGCGATGGGACGAAATTGCCGTCTCATGTGGCGTTTCGCGCGGCAAACCGCGCCGAAGTGGACGCCTTCTATGACGCGGCGCTCAAGGCGGGCGGCAAGGATAATGGCGCGCCGGGCTTGCGCGAGATTTATCATCCGCATTATTACGGCGCGTTCATTCTAGACCCGGACGGCAACAATATAGAGGCGGTCTGCCACGAGTCTGAATGAGTTTTTGGGACGGGGATGTCGTCCTTCTCCCGCTCTTCCATCACTGTCGGAATCACCACCGCGATCAGAAACTACTCGGCGCAGACAAGCGCTTGCCCTCCGCGCCATCTTCATGATGCTTCCCTTGCTCCTCTCGCCAATTTTTCTACCATCGGCGAAAAACGGAGAGGAAAACAAGAGCGCCTAGATAAACGCTTGGCCATCGCGCTAAAGCGCTCTCTAATAGGACAAATTTCAACAGAAAAGGGGCGAATATGAGCATTGTCGGCGCTTGGGAGCTGGAGGTGAAGTCTCCGATAGGGACTCAGGAATTCACTCTCACCATTAAGGATGACGGATCTGCCACCATGAAAGGCGCGCAGGGCGAAGTCACGCTGACGGACGTCAAAGTGGATGGCGAGAATTTCACGGGCAGCATGAAAGTCCCACTCATGGGGCGCGAGATTGACGCGACGATGGAAATCAAAGCCAACGGCTATTCCGTGAGCGGTCAAGTTAAGACCGCCATGGGCGCCGCGACCGTTTCGGGTAGCATCATAGAAAGAAAAAGAAGAGGAGGGGAAGCCGAGGAAAGTCTATACAGAGAAATCAGATTGGAGCAAGGCACGCTCGAGTGGAAGCGGTGGAGGCTAGGAGGCTTTGGCGCATCCGATGCTCCCGTCCTCATGAAACAAAACCCGTGGAAATCTATAGATGCGCTACTTGATGAAAAAGCGGGGAAAGGCGGAGACTATGAAAGTGAAGCCATGCGCCAAGGAAAAATGTTGGAAGCGGCGGCGAGGGATGCGTATTGCAGTAAGAAGGGGATCCAAGTAAAATCTGCGTGCCTGCAACATAGAAAGTATTCATGGGCAAGGGCAAGTTTGGATGGAATATCCAATGATGGAAAGACAATCGTTGAAATCAAATGTGGTGAGAGGGCTTACGATTTAGCTCTCTCTGGAGAAATTCCACGCTATTACCATGGTCAGCTCCAACACATCATGTTTATCACAGGATTAAACATGATAGATTATTGGTGTTGGCGACCAGGCAACCAGGGCGTTTTGTTCAAAATGCGCAGGCACGAAAAATACATTAAGGTCTTGATTGAGCAGGGAGAAAAATACAAGATTCATTTAGGGAAGGAGACCCCCTAATAAGTTTTCATGTCGGAACATGTTCGCGAAAAACCGCCGCGCCTCATCGGGCTTCCCGAAGGCATGGAGGTCATTGATCTTTTTATGGGGCTGCCCTCCAAAACGACAGGCGGCGGAGCCTATGATTTTCTCAAACCGCTGCTGATGGATAAAGAAAGCCGCGAGCAATTCAGTTTTCCGGCGGAATATATCTACAAGCATCTTCCCGTTTTCCAAAATCTGCCCCAAAAACCCTCCACAGAGGATTATCTGGACGCGCTCTTGCGCGAGATGGACAAATACAATGTCGCCCGCGCCATGATCACCTTTGTGGACGGCGATGAAATGGCGAAGGTCGCCAATCGGCGCAATCCCGATCGCTTCTTCTTTGACTACAACGCCAATCCGAATGAAGGCATGGAGGAGGTTCGCAAAATACGAGGTCTGAAAAAGGATTATGACATTAAGGCGGTCTGCGCCTTCCCCGCCGGCTTGTCGCCGCCCGCGCCGATCAACGACAAAAAATGGTATCCGATCTACGCGGCGTGCGTGGATTTGGACATCGCCTTTTTCTGCTGCGTTGGCGTGCCTGGCCCGCGCGTGCCTGCCGCGCCGCAGAAGGTGGAGCTGATTGACGAGGTTTGCTGGTTCTTCCCCGAACTCAGATTCGTCATGCGCCATGGCGGCGAGCCTTGGGAGGCGCTCGCCGTCAAATTGATGCTAAAATATCCGAACCTCTACTACTCCACGAGCGCCTTCGCGCCGAAGCGCTACCCCAAAGCGATTATGGACTATGCGAACAGCCGAGGTTCGGATAAGATACTCTATGCGGGCTATTTCCCGGTGGGCTTGACGCTGGAGCGGATTTTTCGGGATTTGCGCGAGATTCGTCTCCGCGAGGATGTCTGGCCGAAATTCCTGCATCAGAACGCCAAGCGCGTTCTGAAATTGTAGCCGTCAAGGGGGCAAAAGGACAAGGGGGAGGAAAGGAGAAGAGACATGTCTCGCTATCCAATGCCGATGCCTTTCGGCTGGTATGCCGTCGCCTTTGACGAAGAGATCGGGCGCGGCGAGGTGAAGCCTCTGCGTTATTTTGATCGCGATCTCGTCCTTTTCCGCGGCGAAGAGGGCGAAGCGCATCTGTTGGACGCGTTCTGTCCGCATTTGGGCGCGCATCTAGGGCATGGCGGAAAGGTCAAGGGCGACTCCATCGCCTGCCCCTTTCACGGCTGGGAGTGGAACGGAGACGGCTCTTGCGCCAAAGTCCCCTATGCCGACACAATTCCGCCGCGCGTTCAAAAGACGCGCCTCCGCCACTACCCTCTCCACGAGCGGAACGGCGCGATCTACGCTTGGTATCACCCGAAAGACGCCGCGCCGTCATGGCAGGTGGAAGCGCATGACGATATGCAGGATTGGTCAAAAAGCGAAGTGCGGAGCTTCTCGTGGGAGGTCAAGGCGCATATTCAGGAAATGGCGGAGAATTCGGTGGATGCGATGCACTTCATCTATGTTCATGGGATCGCGAGTTTTCCGGATTGGGAGATTGTCTATGACGGTCATAAGCGCAGAAATATCCTCAAATTTGACATGGCGACTCCGCGCGACACTCAAGAGGGCGGCATTGAGACGATCTCTTATGGCGCGGGGGAATCGGTGCAATGGTTCACCGGCATTCATCCGATGATGATGCTGGGTCTCTCCACGCCGATAGACGCCGAGACGACTCATTTGCGCTTCGTCTTTTTCAAGCCTCTGCGAAATGGGAAAAAGCGCTCCGGAGGCATCGCGGAGGCGATCATTCGGGAGATTTGCCGTCAGGTTGAGCAGGACATTCCGATTTGGGAGAACAAAGCCTATTGTCCGCGTCCGTTCTTGGCGGCGCGCGAGGGCGACATTATGGAGTTCCGCCGCCACTATGGGCAGTTTTACGCCGATTATGACGAAAAAGCGCGCGTGGAAGAAATGCGCCGCCGCGGCGAAGGCAAACTCTATATGCCCGCGCGCTAGCTCGGCGAGAAGGCGCTCACATCGCTTGGGCTGTCGGGCGAATGACGATGTCGCTCAGCGAAAGTTCGGGATTCTGCTCCAACACGCTGACGATCGCTTCGGCGACCCGTTTTGCGTCTCCTGCGATTTTGTCAAAGCCGCGCGCGCGAAAGACTTCAATCACGGACTCGTCCCTGATGCTCGCGGCGAGTTCTGTCGTGAAAGCGCCGGGATAGATGCAGCTGACGCGAATCTTTCCGCCCGTTTCCATCCGCAGACCGTCGGAGATGGCGCGGACGGCGTATTTCGTTCCCGAATAGACGGCGGTGCTGGGATTGGTTCGCAAGCCGGCGATGGAGGAGATATTGATGATCGTCCCGGAGCCGCGCTCCAGCATGTGGTTGAGAACGGCATGGATCGCGTAAAGGACGCCCTTGATATTGACGTCAATCATGCGATCCCAATCTTCCACCATGCCTTTGGCGAGGAAGGAGAGCGGCATGATTCCGGCATTATTGACGAGCGCGTCTATTTTGCCGAAAGAGTCCAAGCCTTTTTGGGCGAGCGCGAGAGCATCGTCTTTTTTGCTGATGTCGCAGACGCTATAGACGGCGTTCTCGCCAATCCTATCGCAGAGCGCCTTGAGGCGATCCTCGCGCCGCGCGCCCAAGACGAGTTTCGCGCCTTTCTCGCCCAACAGTTTCGCCGTCTCCGCGCCGAAGCCGGAACTGGCGCCCGTGATCACCACGACCATATCTTTGACCGATTGCATAGATTTTCCCCTTTTGTTAAAAAGCCTGCGCTGTCGGACGAATCACGACATCGCTCAGCGAAAGTTCGGGATTCTGCTCCAACACGCTGACGATCGCCTCGGCGACTTGTCTCGGATCGCCGGCGATTTTGTTAAAGCCCGTTTTTTTCAACCACGCCGCGACATCCGGATCGGTGATCGTATCCAGAATCTCGGTCGCGAAAGCGCCGGGATAGACGCAGCTGACGCGGATCTTTCCGCCGGTCTCCATCCGCAGACCGTCAGAAATGGCGCGGATGGCGGATTTGGTCGCCGAATAGACAGCCGCGCTCGGAAGAACGCGCAGCGCCGCCACCGAAGATATATTGACGATCGTCCCGGAGCCGCGCTCCATCATGTGATGGAGAACGGCATGGATCGCGTAAAGAACGCCTTTGATATTGACGTCAATCATCTGATCCCAATCTTCCACCGTGCCTTTGGAAAGAGCCGCATTCGGCGCGATTCCGGCATTATTGACGAGCGCGTTGATTTTGCCGAAGGAGTCGAGCCCCCTGCCGGCGAGCGCGAGCGCGTCTTCTTTCTTCGTGATGTCGCAGACGCTATAGACGGCGTTCTCGCCGATCTCATCGCAGAGCGCCTTGAGGCGATCTTCGCGCCGCGCGCCCAAGACGAGTTTCGCGCCTTTCGCGCCCAGCAGTTTCGCGGTCTCCGCGCCGAAGCCGGAACTGGCGCCGGTGATCATCACGACCATATCTTTGACGGATTGCATAAGATTCCTCTAGAGCGGCGGCGCGGCGGATACGCCGAACAGAATAGGATGAAGCACGAGAACAGCCACAAAAACCACGATCAAAGCAAGCCACTGCCACCAAGGAATCTCTTTGATCTGAAGACTGTTCCGCCGCAGGACGACCGCGAGAAAGGGCGTGATGGAGGTTTTGTCGGCGAAAGCGCGATAGTCCCCGCCATGCGTTTTGAGGCGCTTCCGATCTATGGAGGCGGGACCGGCGAGCGCCACGATCAGCAGCGTCCCGAAAAGGATAAGGGCGGGGGTTGTCGGCGCGACAAGCATATGGAACGCCGCCCAAAGCGCGACTCCGCATAGAAAAGGATGCCGCGTGATGCGCAAAATGCCTTGAACGGCGTCAGGCTTCTTCAGCGTGGATTCCATGCCGACGGTGGTCGGACTCGGCGTCAGCAAGCCGAGCACGCCGAAGAAAAGCGCGATGAGTCCGAGAATCGGCGCGACAGCGCGAAGCCATTGCGGAGGCTGCCACCAAAAGCCTCCGCTCTCGGAGACCGCGCCATAGGCGATGCAGAGCGCGGAAATCCCGACAAGCGAGGCGGCGAAAAAAAGCCCCTGATAGACGCGCTCGCCAAGCAGATTCACGCAGCGATCGCGCAGGGACGTCCCGGCGATCCCCAAATGAATCCCGATAAAAAAGGCAGACGCCAAGAGAAGCGCGGCGATATCCATTTTCCCTCCATCTTTCGGTCAAGCGCGGCGCGACTCTATCACGGATTCGGCATCGGGGGAAGAGTCGCGCCGTCTCACGCAAAAGAGAAAAAAAGAGAAGAGGCGCTGCGAGAGAAACCATGTAGAAAGCCGAAATGGGAGGGGTTTAGGAGACGGCGCATGTCGCGTATTGGAGAAACGGCAAAAGCTCCCCAAAATCAAGCGCTCAAGGCGATGAGCGAGAATATCGGTCGCGTGGATATGCCCTCGCGGACGTCTAAAGCATCTGGGACGCGAACTTCTAAGGCGCGGAGAAGAGCGGCGGTTTCGTCCGCGGAGACGCCGCGGCGGCGCTCAACCCGATGGCTTGCCATTTCTTACGCCTTCCGCTCGCTCTTCAGCCGAGGCATCACGCGCACGCCTTATGGGGAGCATAAGTCCGCCTCTCCGACCGAGAATAGAGACGCGAACATTCTTGTTGGTCTGATCATGCGGCGCGGCGCGAATGCGAAGCGGATTCTGCCGGCGCTCCAAAATATCGCTGACGCGCATGGCAGCCGAGACGATTCGTCATCTCACGGCGAGCATGTGGAGGGCGCGCTGAAGGAGATCACCGGCAAGATGAGCGACATGCAGCTTTACAGGCTGCATCGCAAGATTGAGGGCGGACAGTTGGAGAATTTGCGCGGGGCGCTGTCTTTCGCCGGGCGCGATCAGCGTCTGCCGAATCTTGCCGGCAAGACGCCTCAGGAGACGGCTCTTGTCCAGCGGCAGATGGCGGATATGGGGCGGAAATTGAACAAATTGAACGAGTTCGCTCTGACCGAACTGACCGCGCGGGGTTATGACGTTCAGCAGAAGGCGGAGGGCTATATTGGCTCGGAGGAGAAGATTCGCCGCCGCAATTTGGCGGTGATGGAGGGCGTCGCGGCTTTGTCTTCGGCGCGGCGGGCGGCGGGCGGCGGGAAGATTTCTGATCCTGCCTTGATGGAGGCGCATGGCGAGTTCTTGACGAAGAAAGATGATCCGATTCGCTTGAGGGATCAGGAGACGATTCCCTCGGCTTTTTCCACGGGGGTTCGGAATGGGGAATGTTCGGTGTCTTTTGGGAGGCGCGGCGATATGAGGTTGGATAGGGATGACGATCTTGCTTTGCATAAATCGGTTTTGTTGGAGCAGTGTGATGGGAATGCGAAGCAGGCGGCGCGGCTTGCTTCTCTTTTGACGTCTTCTGTGGGGAGGAATTTGATGTCGTCCGCGGCGGCGTCTCGGGATATTTTGTTGGAGACGGGAGAGGGGAACATTCGTTTGCCGTTGGGCGCGGGGATGACGAATGTTGGTCTTTTGACGCGGGAGAATGGTCGGCATCGTTTTAGCGTTTCGCGTGATGCTAAAGGGGCGATGCGGGTGAGTCTTGTGAGTCGCGCGCCTGTGCGGGGTTCGCTGTCGTTGGATGGCGTTGGGCATATGGCTTTAGACAACAGGCAGTCTATTGTGGAGCATCGTTTTTCTTTTGTTGTTCCGGCAGATGGGGGTGAGTTGGTTCGGTTGGGGGATAAGATAGATTATGATTATGTTTTGACTCTTAATCGGGGTGATGATTTGCAGCCGTTGATATCGCGGTCTGTTGGGGCTCGGAGGGGCGCGCCGCCTGCGCCGCCGAGTGTTCGTGTGGAGACGCCTGTTTAGAATCTCTCAAAGAGGGGGGTCAAGGGGGGGCGGCGAGCCGCCGCGGGCATTATTTTCATGGATAGGAGTTTGTTTTTGCCGCAGGGGAACTAACGCATAGAAGCTGAAGGTTAAGGGGGGTCAAGGGGGGCTTGCCCCCCTTGAAAAACCAAGCGGGCGCAAGCCCGCTATTCAAGAGCTCTTGCGGGCAGGGGGCGCGTGGGTGGGTCGCATTTGCTCGTTTCGCGTTGCTTCACTCGCAAATGCTTTTTTCCCACCCACCCACGCGCTTTCGGGGGGATTCCCCCCGACCCCCCCCTTTCTCAAGGGGGGCAAGCCCCCCTTGACCCCCCTTAACCTTCAGCTTCTATGCGTTAGTTCCCCTGCGGCAAAAACAAACTCCTATCTATGAAAAAGATGCCTGTCGCGGCAGCGACGAACCCCAATAATTATACGCCGCAATCCGAGGCGTCCCAGGCAAATACATCGTCTCCATCTTCTCTATACCCCAACCCCCCGCGCCCAAAAGCCCAGGAATATCCCGATCCAAACGACAACCCCCAAACAACGCCCCCCATAACGGCGCAATCCGACCCTGCCACCTCCGAACCCCCTCATCCGGCGCAACCCCATGCTCGCAAAATAATAACCGCCCCCCAACCCTCAAAACCCGCGCCATCTCAGCCAAAGCCCGCAACGGATCCGGAATCGTGCATAAACTATACGTCATCAAAATCGTGTCGGCGCTCGCCCGATCCAACGGAATCTCCTCGCCCGGCATCGGCAGCATCTCAACCTCCAACCCCGCCGCCACAAGCCTCCGCGCCGCAATCCGCCGCATCCCCTCAGACGGATCCAATCCCCAAACGCGCTCAACCTTCGCCGCATCGTAAAAAGGCAAATTCCGCCCAGACCCAAACCCAATCTCTAAAACGCGCCCCTCCGCCAACGGCACAATCTTCGCCCTCTGCTTGGAAACA
The DNA here is from genome assembly GCA_958296285.1 of uncultured Alphaproteobacteria bacterium. Lineage (GTDB taxonomy): Bacteria > Pseudomonadota > Alphaproteobacteria > JAPOUT01. Next base: position 1,053,876 of record OY282459.1, on the reverse strand, counting down.
GGCTTCGTCCCGCAACCCAAATCCACAATGGACGGCAAAATCCATCTGTCATAAAAACCCATAGAAACCTCCCTAAATGCCCTCGCCTCTCGTGCCTTTCAACGACACGCCCAGCTTCTTCTGCAAACTAGAACTGGAAGTCGTATATTGAAAGACCAACTTCTTGTCAGGATGAACATACCGAAAAGCCCTCTGCGCCATCAACGCCGCCTCATGAAAGCCGCTCAAAATCAACTTCAACTTCCCAGGATAAGTGTTGATGTCGCCAATCGCGAAAAGACCGGCGCGATCAGTCTCAAACTTCTCCGTATCCACGGGAATCAAATTCTCACGCAAATTAATCCCCCAATCCGCGACAGGACCCAACTTCATCGTCAAACCAAAAAACGGAAGCAAAATATCGCACGCCACGCGAAAATTCCCGTCCGATCCCTTCGCCTCCACGCTCTCCAACAGCCCGCCCCCGCCATGAAGCGCGACAGGCTGACCCTGATAAAATTTTATCGCCCCCGCCTTCACAAGCGCGCGCATCTTGCCGACAGACGCCGGCGCCGCGCGAAACGAATCGCGCCTGTGCATCAGCGATAAAGACGCCGCGACAGGCGCGAGACTGAGCGTCCAATCCAACGCCGAATCGCCGCCCCCGCAAACAAGAACATGCCTGCCGCGAAAAGCCTCCATCTTCCTGACCGCGTAAAAAACGGACGTCCCTTCATAATCTTCTATCCTCGGAATCGGAGGCTTTTTGGGCTGAAAACTCCCGCCCCCCGCCGCGATGACGACAACAGGCGCTTCAAAAATCTTGCCCTCCGAAGTCTCAACACGCCATAAGCCATCGCGGATATTCTCCAGCGCGGTCACGATCTCGCCATAATGAAACTCCGCGCCGAAAGGCGCGATCTGCTTCATCAGACGGTCGGTCAGAGCCTGCCCGCTAATGACGGGAATGCCGGGAATGTCGTAGATCGGCTTTTCAGGATAAAGTTCGGCGCATTGACCGCCGGGCTTGTCCAAAATGTCAATCAGATGGGCGCGGACATCCAAAAGCCCGAGCTCAAAGACGGCGAACAGCCCGACAGGTCCCGCGCCGATAATGACGGCGTCTGTGCGGATGACATCCGCCGCGCCTGCGCCGTTAGAATTGTTTTTCGGGGGTTCTGACAATGAGACCGTCCAACTCGTCTCGGACTTCAATCTGGCACGAGAGACGACTGTTCTCGCGGACGTCAAAGGCGAAGTCCAGCATGTCTTCCTCCATCTCGGCGCGCTTCCCGACTTTCTCGCGCCACGCCTCATCCACATAGACATGGCATGTGGCGCAGGCGCACGCGCCGCCGCAATCGGCGTCTATTCCGGGGATGTTGTTCTTGACGGCGTTCTCCATGACGGAGATTCCGTTCTCGGCTTCCACCTGACGCTTCTCGCCCTCATGCGAGATGAATGTGATCTTGGGCATAGAAACCTTCTGTTGAGGGATTTCCCCGCTATCTATCACGAAGTTCGGCTCTCGTCTAGATGGACGGGCTTGAAGCGCCTCGCCTTTCGCTCTAGAATATCAGAAGCGTAGAATAATCTCGCCATTGGAGAAAGCCATGTCGTCTCTGTCGCGTTTCGCGCGCTGCTCTTTCGCGTTTTTGTCCTTGTCTCTGCTCGGAGGCTGCGCGGCGATTTATCTGGCGATCACCGGCAGCGATTTGGAGCTGGAAACGCGATTGTCCGAGACCGTCTTCCTAGACCCGGTCGCGCCTGAGAAGCGGATCGTCTATGTTTCGGTCAAGAACAGTTCGGCGCAGAGGGGTTTTAACATTGAGCGTCAGGTGAAGAGCGGCATCGCCGCGAAGGGCTATCGCATCACCGACAATCCCGAAGAGGCTTATTATTGGCTTCAATGCAATGTGCGCTTTGTCGGAGAGACCTCGCAGAATGCGGCGGAGGCGGTCTTTGAGGAGGGCTTCGGCTCGCCGATTGTGACGGGAATCCTCGCCGGCACGCTCGCGGACGCGCTTGACGCCAGCGACGAAACGAGTCTCATAATCGGAACGGCTGTCGCGATCGGCGCGGCGCTCGTGGATTGGTCGGTGGAGGATGCGCGTTTCTCGGTCATCACCGATCTGCAGATTTCGGAGCCTGCCGCGAAAGGCGAGACCGTCTCGGTGCGCTCGCGCCGTGTCGTGCGGCAGGGCGAGGGCGGCGGAGAGATTGAGAGAGGACGCAGAAAGAGCGACCGCAAACGCTATCGGACGCGAATCCTCTCCTCCGCCCATCGCGTCAACCTGACAATGGAAGAAGCGCTCCCGCCGTTGAAAGAGAATCTCGTCTCGGCGATCAGCGGGATCTTCTAGACGCCGATGAGTTTTCCCAAACCCCATTATGTGGAGACCGATGCGCTTCGCATCGCCGTCTATGAGGAGGGCGAAGGCTTTCCCGTCATTCTGTGTCATGGCTTTCCAGAGATCGCCTATTCTTGGCGGCGTCAGCTGCCGGCTTTGGCGAAGGCGGGCTTTCGGGCGATCGCGCCCGACCAAAGAGGCTTCGGCAAAACGGGCGCGCCCAAAAACGCGCCGTCAGGCGAAGCCGCCGTGCCTCTTTACGATATGGAGAATCTGACCGCCGATCTCGTCAATCTGTTGGACGCGCTGGAACTCCCCAAAGCCGTCTTCTGCGGACATGATTGGGGCGGGATTGTCGCTTGGCAGATGCCTCTGCGCCATCCGGACAGAGTGGCGGGCATCATCGGCGTCAATACGCCCTTCATTCCGAGACTGACCCGCGAGCCGATCGCCGCGATGCGCGAAGCCTATGGGGACGAGATGTATATCGTCTTTTTCCAAAAATATGGCGAGGCGGAAAAAATCCTAGAGGAGGATGTCGCGCGCTCCGTCCGCTTTTGGTATCGGACTCCGATCTCGCGCGCCGAATATGACAAACTCCCGGCCGAGGCGAAGAATCTCGCCTTCATGAAGCGCTTCCGAGCGGACGAGGCGACATGGGGCGGCGAATCCCTTCTGACCCCGGAAGAGCAGGCGGTCTATCGTGAAGCCTATGAAGCCACAGGCTATGAGGGCGGAATCAATTGGTATCGGAATTTCACGCGGAACTGGGAAAGAAGCGCGCATATTGAAGATAAGGCGCGCGCTCCGTCCCTGATGATCTCGGCGGCGGACGATATCGTGCTGACGCCCGAAATGGCGGAGGGCATGGAAAAATATGTCCCCGATTTGGAGAAACATATCATCGCCGATTGCGGACATTGGACGCAGCAGGAGCGTCCTGACGAGCTCAATCGGCTGATGACGGACTGGCTGACGCGCCGCCGCCAAGATTTCTAGCGCCCGCGCGGCTGAAGAATTACAGCTAGACAAAATCGCTTTCTTGCGAAATGATGGCGTGAGGGAGCATAAGGGGGCATGAAGGGAAAATCGCGTCATGCGTTTTTTTTGCGGCGGGCTGCGGACATGAAAATCCAAGACATTAAGCGATTCCGCGAATCCCTCGCCGCCGCGCGAAAGTTTTTGCCTGTTCGGGGTTCCTATCTGACGGCGGTTTCGGTGGCGCTGCTGACCGGGATATGGATGCTCTCCGGAATCTTCAAAGCGGACGATTCCGCCTCTGTCATGGCGGACGGTTTTTCGGCGAAATCCAATCTTCCCGCCGTGCGCTTCCGCGAGAGCGTGGCGGTGATGCGGCAGCGCGAGATTGTCATTCGCGGGCGCACCGAGGCGGATCGGAAAGTGACCGTCCGCGCCGAGACTGTCGGCACAGTCGCGGCGGTGCCTTTGGAAAAAGGCGTGGAGGTCTCGCAGGGGACGTCTCTGTGTCTGCTGTCGGTGGATGCGCGGATGGAATCGCGCGAGGAATCGGAAGCGATGATGGCGCTCCGCCGTTTGGAGTTGAAGGCGGCGGAGAAATTGGCGGCGCAGGGGCATCGCGCGCCGACTCAGCTCGCTCAGGCGCGCGCCGCCTATCACAATGCCGAGGCGCGTCTGAAGAAAAGCCAAATGGATCTGGAGAACATCGCCATTGTCGCGCCTTTTGACGGCTTTTTGGAAAATCTCCATGTGGAGAAAGGCGACTATATGAATCCGGGCGCGCCCTGCGCCACCGTCATAGATTTGTCGCCCTTCGTGACGGCGGGACAGGTCTCGGAGCGCGATCTCCATCGCCTTCAGCTGAACATGCCCGCCTACGCGATCCTCAAGGATGGACGCCGCATAGAAGGCAGACTCCGCTATATTTCCAGCGTCGCCGACAGCCGAACCCGAACCTTCCGCATAGAGATGGAAGCGGAGAGCATCCCGGACAAGGCGCGCGAGGGCATGACCGCCGAGATTCATATTCCGAGCGAGCGCGTGCCTGTCCATAAGATTCCGCCCGCCATTTTGGGCTTGAGCGATGACGGCGAGATCGGCGTCCGCACTTTGGACAAAGACAATATCGCCCATTTCCAAAAAGTGGAGATCATTTCGGGCGAAGGCGAAGCCGTTTGGATCGCCGGACTGCCGCGAAAGGCGCGGCTGATCACGGTCGGGCAGGAATATGTCGGCGATGGCGTGCAGGTCGGACTCGCCGAGGAGGAACTCTTGAAATCCGATCTCGCCGCCGAGCCTGAACCGCCCGCCGCATCGGCTGCCGCTCCTGTCGCCACTCCTGCCGCGCCCGCTATCCCTGCCGCTCCCGCCGAACCCGAGCCATCCGCCGCGCCCGCGCCCCCTGCTCCTGTCGCCGCGCCCGCTCCTGCTGTCGCCGCCCCTGCCGCCCCCGCGCCTGCTGTTGCCGCCCCCGCGCCGCCCGCGCCTGTCGCCGCGCCCGCGCCTCCCGCTCCCGCCATCCCCGCCGAGACTGCCGCTCCTGTCGCCACGCCCACGCCCCCCACTCCTGACGCGCCCCCGCCCCTCGCCCCCGCCGCGACAACCCCGGCGACAGAAAGACAATCCGCCAGCGACGCTTTGGGCGCCGAATCATGAACGCTCTCATTGACAACGTCATCGCGCGCTTTAGGACGACTCTGACATTAATGCTCGTCATGGTTGGGGCGGGGGTCGTCTCTTATCTTTCGCTGCCGCGCGAATCCGATCCCGACATTCCGATTCCCTTCGTTTATGTCTCCATTCCCTATCCCGGCATCTCGCCTGAAGATTCGGAGCGGCTGCTCGTGCGTCCGATGGAGCGCGAACTCAGAAGTTTGGAGGGCTTGAAGGAAATCACCAGCGTCGCCGCGCAGAACCACGCGGGCATCGCGCTGGAATTTGACGTGAGTTTTGACAAGGACAAAGTCCTCTCCGATGTGCGGAACAAAGCCGATATCGCCCGCGCCGAACTGCCGGAAGACGCCGAAGAGCCTGTCGTCACGGAGTTCAACACGGCGACCTTCCCGGCGATCTTTGTCGTGATTTCCGGAGACGTGCCGAGCCGCACCCTCTACGGCTATGCCGACAGGCTGAAAAATCTCATAGAAGCCATCCCCTCCGTCTTGGAGGTGGATGTGGACGGCAAGCGCGAAGATCTGTTGGAGGTCGTCATCAATCCGACTCAGTTGGAAACCCATGATTTGGATATGGGGCAGGTCTTGGGGATTGTCGGGCGAAACAACCAGCTCGTGCCGGCAGGCGCGCTGGAATCGGATCGCGGACGCTTCGCCGTCAAAGTGCCGGGCTTGATTGAGACGCGGGACGATCTGTTGGATCTGACGATCGCCACGACCGAGGAAGGCACGGTGCGTCTGCGCGACATCGCCGAAATCCGCCGCACCTATAAGCGCGCCTCCACTTTGGCGCGCTTCAACGGACGCCCCGCCGTGATTCTGCAGGCGCGGAAGCGTCTAGGCGCGAACATCATAGAGATGACCGGCACGATACGCCATTTGGTGGATGAGGCGACCAAAGACAAGCCCTCCTCCATTCATATCGATTACTCGCTGGACGAGTCGGTTTGGATTTTCCGCGCGCTGGATTGGCTTCAGAGTTCCATTTTGGCGGCGGTCGTCTTGGTGATGATTGTCGTGGTCGGCGCGCTAGGCTTGCGCTCTGGGAGTTTGGTCGGCTTCGCGATTCCGAGTTCTTTCATGATCGCCTTCCTGATCCTCTCGCTGATGGGCATGACGATCAATATGATGGTGATGTTCGGCATGGTCTTTTGCGTGGGGCTTCTGGTGGATGCCGCGATCGTGATCGTGGAATATGCCGATCGCAAAATGGCGGAGGGGTTTCCGAAGGGCGAGGCTTACGCGCTCGCGGCGAAGCGCATGTTTTGGCCGATCGCCTCTTCCACCGCCACGACTCTGGCGGCGTTTCTGCCGCTCCTCCTCTGGCCCGGCGTCTCGGGACGCTTTATGAGCTATCTGCCGATGATGGTGATTTTGGTGCTGTCGGCCTCTTTCATCGTGGCGCTCTTCTTCCTGCCGACAATCGGCGCGCGGATGGGCAAGACGGTCGCCGATAAGCGCGAGCGCGATCAGCTCAGCAGCCTCGCCGGGACGGGCGGCGACATCCGCGCGTTAAGCGGAATCACCGGACGCTATGTCCGCTTTTTGGACAAATTGCTGCGCCGCCCTCTCCTCGTTTTGGCGGGGATGCTCACGATTCTCGTCAGCATCTTTTTCTTCTATTCCAATTTCAACAATGGCGTCCTCTTCTCGGTGGATGGCGAAGTGGATCGCGCGACAGTCACTGTGCGGGCGCGGGGCAATCTGTCGCTGGAGGATATGCGCGATCTGGTGGATGAGGTGGAGCGCATCGTGCTTTCCACCGATGGCGTGATTAATGTCGTCAACAGAATAGGGCCGCCCGCCACGCGCGGCAGCGGCAGAGGCAGGAGCCAGCCGCCCGCCGATCAGATCGCCTCCATTTTCTTTGAGCTCGCGCCCTATGAGACGCGCCGCGCGAGCGATGTCATTCTCAACGAAATCAGACGCCGTGCGGCGCTGATTCCGGGCATCCACACCGAGATCGCCAAAGAAGCGAGCGGGCCGCCGACAGGCAAAGACATCCAAATAGAACTGCGCGGAACAAGCCGCGCCGCCCTGACCAAAGCCACCAAGACGATCCGCGCCCATTTGGACACAGTTCCCGGAATCATAGATGTTGAGGATACGCTGCCTCTGCCCGGCGTGGAGTGGGCGCTGGAAATAGATCGCGAGCGGGTCGGCTATTACAATGTGGATGTCGTGACAGTCGGGACAGTCGTGCAGCTCGTGACGACAGGCGTGCTGATGGGAACCTACAGCCCCGACGACGCCGAGGAGGAGGTGGATATCCGCCTCCGCTTCCCGCAGGACGGGCGCGTCTTGGATCAGCTGGACGCCCTTCGGATTCCGACCCCGCAGGGACCTCTGCCGGTGAGCAATTTCGTCACGCGCGTTCCGGCGGCGCGCGTGGATACGCTGGAGCGCGTGGATGCCCTTCCGAGAATGCGAATCCTGATGCGCACCGACATCAATCCGAAGACCGGCAAGAAGATTCTGGCGGACGACAAAATGAAAGAGATCAGAGCGTGGATGGAAAAGCAGGATTTCCCGCGCGCCGGCATTTTTTGGCGCTTTCGCGGCGCGAATGAGGAGCAGGAGGAATCGGGCGCTTTTCTGCGAAACGCGATGGTCGGCGCGCTTTTCCTGATGTTCATCATCTTGGTGACGCAGTTCAACAGTTTCTACCATGCCTTTTTGACTCTCTCCACCGTGATTCTTTCGGTCTTTGGCGTGATGCTGGGGATGCTGATCACCGGGCAGGCTTTCAGCATTCTGATGACCGGGACGGGGATCATCGCGCTCGCCGGCATTGTCGTGAATAACAGCATTGTTCTGATAGACACTTATCACCGGCTCTCTTTGGAGTTCTCGGACAAATTTGAGGCGATTCTGCGCACCGCCGGACAGCGCTTCCGCCCGATTCTGCTGACGACCATCACGACCATTTGCGGTCTTCTGCCGATGGCGACTCAGTTGAACATCAATCTTTTCACGCGCGAGATTGCTCTGGGCGGCGTGATGGCGGCATGGTGGTATCAGATGGCGACAGCGATCATTTCGGGTCTCGCCTTCGCCACGATGATCACGCTGATTCTGATTCCCGTGATGCTCGCCGCGCCGCAAGTGGCGCGCGAGTTTATCGGCCGTCATTTTGGGTCTGTTGGGTCTTTGAAAGAGCGGCGTCCTGCCGAGCCTCAGCCTGCCGAATAGGCTGGAACAGTTTTAAGTTAGGCGCTCTTGCTTCTGTCAGAGCCGCCGCCTGCGCTTTTCTGCTCGGGGGCGGGGGGCGACGAGGGCGGCGCGGCGGGCGCGGGGGTCTGGCGGCTTTCTTCCATGCTGGCGGCGGCGGCGCGGGCGCGTCCATAGGAGGCGGCGGAGATCGGAATGACGGCGATATAGAGCAGCGCCATCGCCGTGAAAGACATCCACGGATAATTGGCGATCACCGCGCCTAGAAAGGCGATCATCAGGAGCAGCGGCAGAACCAAATCGGGACGGATTCGGGTCGTGGTCTTGAGCGAGAAGGTCGGAATTCGGCTGACCATCAAAAGCCCGACCGCGATGCAGAGAATGGCGGACGCCGGCGCGGCGACCATCCCCGGAATCACGCCCAAAAAATGAAGATAAAAGGGGATCAAAACCAGCCCGGCGCCGGACGGCGCCGGGACGCCTATGAAATAGGCGCTTTCCCAAGCCTGCGCCGCCGCCGATTTCCCTTTCTCGTCCAAATCGGTGTTGAAGCGGGCGAGCCGCAGAGCGCAGCAAATCGCGTAGAAGAGAGCGCAGATCCATCCGAAATTGCCGAGACCGTCCATCGTCCAGAGATAGAGGAGCATCGGGGGCGCGATTCCGAAATTGAGGCAGTCGGCGAGAGAATCCAGCTCCGCGCCGAATTTGGAGGCGCTTTTCAGAAGACGCGCCAAAAGCCCGTCCAAGAAATCCATGACGCACGCCAAAATGATCGCGCCGACCGCCAAGTCAAACCGCCCTTCTATCGCCAGACGAATCGCCGTCAGACCAAGACAAAGCGCGAAAAGAGTCACCGAGAGCGGAACCAGACGGCGAAGCGGAAATGTGCCGATCCGTCCGCGCATCCCGCCTCCCGAAGAGACCAAATGGAGTTTAGATCCCCGCAATTTCATCTTTCTGGCTCCTCTTGCCGGCGTTGGACGGCGATGGTTTCGGGCTTGGGCGGCTGCGTTTTTCGGCGGCTTGCGCGGCGTGGGCGAGGACAGTCTCGCCGGCGATGACGGTCTGCCCGCGCAGCGCCAGCACCGTCATGGAGAGAGGCAGATAAAGTTCCACGCGGCTGCCGAAGCGGATCATTCCGAAGCGCTCGCCGATTTTGAGATGGCGTCCTTCGCCGCCCCAATTGACGATTCGGCGCGCGAGCAGTCCGGCGATTTGCACGACAGCGATGTCGCTGCCGTCATCGGTTCGGATATGGAGCGAGCAGCGCTCATTATGCTGGCTCGCTTTGTCAAGGGAGGCGTTGAAGAAAAGTCCGGGGCGATAGACGTGATTTTCCACTGTGCCGGCGACAGGGGCGCGATTGATATGGCAGTCCAAGGCGCTCATAAAGATGCTGACGCGGTGATGCGGCGCGCCGCCCATATTGATTTCGGGAGGCGGCGCAGCTTTGTCGCAGGCGAGGATGATTCCGTCAGCCGGGCTGACGATGCAGCCTTGCCGCTCCGGCGTCACGCGCGGCGGATCGCGGAAGAAATAGGCGCACCAAGCCGTCAGCACAGTTCCGAGCCAGCCAAGAGGCTCCCAGAGCATAAAGGCGATCGCCGTCACGGCGAGGAAAATCGCTAGAAACGGATAGCCTTCCCTGTGGATCGGCGATAGAAAATCAGCGGGAGACACGAGACGACTGCCCTCTCTCAAAGATCGGGCGTTGTGAAAACCTGCCCCGGGAAGATCAGATCGGGATCAAGAATCCGATCCTTATTGTTCAGATAAATGACCGTATAAAGAACGCCTTTGCCATAGAGATTGCGCGCGATAGTCCAAAGATTGTGGCCTGGCTGTATCATGACATTGCCCGGATTGTCGCGCAGTTTGGCGATCTCTTCTTGGGAGGCGAACTTGAAGGGCAGAGCGAGGCGGGCGAGGACAGTGCCTGTGTCATCCACCTGATCCACGCGCATCGTGTAGATTCCGGGGGCGATGGCGTCTTCGGAGACCAGTTCCCAGCTTTCGGTTTTGGCGTCCACGCCGATTTCGCCGATATAGCGATTGTCCATATAGGCTCGGATCACGGTGTTTTTGTCGGCGCGCCCCGAGACGATGACGCGCCCTTTATCGTCATAATCTATATTTTCCACGAGGAGCTCGCCCATTTCGGTGGCGATGCCCTGATCCGGGCTTTGGACGACTCGGCTCGCCTTGCCGGGCTCGCTGACGAGCGCGAGCGCCTCGCTTTGGGATTCGCGCGCCGGCACGACAATCGCCAGACTCTGCCGCGAGAAGAGGATTTCGCCATTCGTCAAGCGCGAGCGAATCCGCAAAGAGAGTTCGCCGGGCTTGAGCGGTTTTTCTATCAGGATTGTCCAAGCGCCCTGCGCGTTGGCTTTGGCGCTGCCGAGCGTTTTGTCGCGGTTAAGAAGGTCATTGTCGGAAGCGGGCTGCGCGTATCCCGAAATGACGGCCATGCCGTCTTTGGCGATGCGGACATGGTCTATCGTGGGGTGGATGACGGCGCTTGGCGCGGCGGGCGAGGATTGCGGGCTTTGCGAAGAGGGCGAGGGCGGCGAAGCTTGCCAAGATTGGCGCGGCGGAGCGGGTTTCGTTTTTTGGGCGATGCGCTCAGACGAGTCTCCGCTTTGGATATAGATATAGATTCCGGCGATGGCGGCGAGCGCGATCCCCAGACCGATAAGCAAGATGCGATACATAATTTTCTCCCTCGCCATGATGCGAAAGCGCCCAAGAGAAGCCAAGAGAGGCTCGCCCCGTAGAGGCTCTCCTCCTCTCCTGCCTTAAGGTTAATAAGACCAAACTCTTGCGAAAAGGTAAAGAGCCTCTTGCGAAATTCTGTCTTTTTACGGCTGATGAGGGCGTTTTTTTTGCTTTTTTAGGGTTTTTGGCGTCTTTTCGGTTTTTCCGGGTTTTTCACCGCGGGGCGCGACCTTCTCGGCGAGGAATTTGAACAGCACGCTGTCGCGGAGCGCTTGGAAGGAGGCTTCCACGATATTGGGCGAGATTCCGACGGTGCGCCAGCTTGCTCCGCTGCCGCCGGCGCTTTCTATGACGACTCGCGTGACGGCTTCGGTTCCTGAGGTGAGGATTCGGACTTTATAATCCAGGAGGCGCAGATCGGAGATTGGGCGCTTATAGAGGCGCAGAGATTCTCGCAGGGCGTGATCCAGAGCGTTGACGGGTCCGTTTCCTTCGCCGTAGCCGATATATTCCTCGCCTGCGATATGGGTTTTGACGACAGCTTCGGCGACGGTGATGCGTTTGCCTTGGGCGTTGTTTCGGCGCTCCACGATGACGCGGTAGGAGGGGATTGTGAAATAGTTTGGGATTCGTCCGAAGGCGCTTTCGGCGAGGATTCGGAAGGATGCGTTGGCGTCATCATAGGCGTATCCCAGATGCTCGCGCTCTTTGATATGGGCGAGCAGTTTGGCGAGGCGGGGATCTTTTGGCTCGGCTTTGATGCCTGCGGCGGCGAGGCTGTCTAGGATGTTGGACTTGCCTGCCTGTCGTGAGACGAGGATTTCGCGGCGGTTGCCGATTTTTTCGGGCGGCAGATGTTCGTAGGTTCGGGGGTCTTTGAGGACGGCGGAGACGTGGATTCCGCCTTTATGGGCGAAGGCGGATTGTCCGACATAGGGCGCGTAGGGGTTCGGTCTTCGGTTGAGGAGGTCGTCAAAGGTTCGGGAGAACAGGGTGAGGTCTTTCAGTTTGGCGGCGGTGATGGCGGTTTGGAAGCGTTCATGGAAGCTTTTCTTAAAGAGGAGGGTTGGGAGGATGCTGACGAGGTTCGCGTTTCCGCATCGTTCTCCGAGTCCGTTGATTGTGCCTTGGATTTGTCTAGCGCCCGCGCGGATGGCGGCGAGGGAGTTGGCGACGGCTTGTTCGGTGTCGTTATGGGCGTGGATTCCGATTTGTTGTCCGGGGATTTTTTCGCAGACTTTGGAGACGATTTCGGAGATTTCGTGGGGTTGGGTTCCGCCGTTGGTGTCGCAGAGGATGATCCATTTCGCGCCTGCGTCCAATGCGGCGTGGAGGCATTGCATGGCGTATTGGGGGTTGGTTTTGTATCCGTCAAAGAAGTGTTCGGCGTCCATCATGGGTTCTTTGCGTTTGGCGGCGGTGGTTTGGATAGATTCTGCGATATTGTCCAGATTTTCTTTGAGGCTGATGGCGAGGGCTGTATGGACGTGGAAGTCCCAGCTTTTGGCGACGAGGCAGATGGCGGGCGCGGATGTGTTGAGGATTTCGGAGAGGTCGGGGTCGTTTTCGGCGGATCGTCCTGGTCGTTTTGTCATTCCGAAGGCGGTGAGGCGGGCTGTTTTGAGTTTTGGGGGTTTATGGAAGAAGGCGGTATCGGTGGGGTTTGCGCCTGGGTATCCGCCTTCTATGTAGTCTATTCCGAGGTTGTCGAGCATTTTGGCGATGGTATTTTTTTCTTGGACGCTGAAGTCCACGCCGTGGGCTTGTTGGCCGTCGCGGAGGGTTGTGTCGAAGATGTAGAGGCGTTCTTTTTGCATGGTTGGGGATGATAGCGTATTTTGGTGGATTAGTCTGCCTTAAGAAAGGGGGGTCAAGGGGGGCTTGCCCCCCTTGAAAAAAGGGGGTTCGGGGGAAACCCCCGAAAGTCGGCGGGCGTGGCGAAACGAAGCGAGCGTTAGCGAGCGAGAAAGCCCGCCGACCCCCCTGCTAAAAGACCTCTTGCGAGCAGGGGGCGCGTGGGTGGGGTCGCTTTTATTCGCTTCGCTTCGCTCGCTCATAAAAGCTTTTTCCCCCACCCCACCCACGCGTTTTCGGGGGGATTCCCCCCGATCCCCCCTTCTCTTGGGGGGCAAGCCCCCCAAACCCCCCTTCACTTTCAGCTTCTATGCAATAGTTCCCCCTGGGGCAAACCCAAAATGCCTATCCATGCAAAAAATGCCCGCGGCGGCTCGCCGCCCCCCCAAACCCCCCTTCTTTTAGCGCGAGCAAGCCCGCTCCAAACACAACCGAACCCGATCATGCCCCATCAACAAAACCAAACGCGCCATGTCCGGACCCTCCGCCAAACCCGTCAACGCCAACCGCAACGGCAAAAATAAACCCCGACCCCGCCGACCCGTCTCCATACCCACCCGCGCCGTCCAATCACCCCATACCCCCTCGCCCCACGGCGGAGACGGCAAAAGACGCGCCGCAACCGCCACAAAATCTAAATCCCCATCAGAAACAACCAACTCAACCTCGCCACTCACAACCCGCCACCACAACACCGCATCCGCCATGCTCGCCAAATTGCCCGAGACCACATCCCAAAATGCCGCGCCCCCACCCACGCCCAGCGCCGCAAGACGAGGCCGCGCCGCCTCATACGACATCCCCCGCACAACAGACTCCGACAGCGCCGCCAACCGCCGCCGATCAAAACGCAAAACCCCGCCCGAAACAGACCCCAACCGAAACAACCCCCCATCACCCCCATCACCCCCAAAGCCCGACAAAAACCGCCGAAGCGCCTCAGCCTCCACGCCCTCTTCGCGCAAAGATCGCAAACTCGCATCGCCCATCCGCTTGGAAAAACTGCGCCCCGAACTGTCCGCGATCAAACCATGATGCCCGAAAAACGGAGGCGCGCCCCCCAACGCCTCGGCAATCTCGCAATGCGCCGCGCTGTTCGTCAGATGATCCTCGCCGCGAATGACATGGCTGATCCCCATATCCATGTCATCCACAACAGACGGCAAATGATAAAGAAACCGCCCGTCCCGCCGAATGAGAACCGGATCCGATTGACTCGCCAAATCCACGCGAATCTCCCCGGCGATCAAATCCTTCACAAAACGAACTTCGCCAGAAAGACGAAACCGCCAATAAGACGCCCTGCCCGCCCTCTCGCTCGCGGCGCGCTCGGCGCTTGAAAGTTTGAGCGCGGCGCGATCGTAAATCGGAGGCTTCTTCGCGGCAATCAGCGCGCGCCGCTTGAGCGCCAACTCCTCCTCCGTCTCATAGCAGGGATAAAGAAATCCGCGCTCTTTGAGAGTCTCGGCGGCGCGATCATAAAGCGCCATGCGCTCAGACTGCCGCGCCGTCTCATCAGCGACGATTCCGAGCCAGCGCAAATCCTCTTTGATCGCGCGGACATAATCCTCGCCGGAGCGGGCTTTGTCGGTGTCGTCAATGCGGAGGAAAAAGCGCCCGCCTCCCTGCCGCGCGAAAAGAAAATTCAACAGAGCCGTCCGCGCATTGCCGATATGCAAATAGCCTGTCGGCGAAGGCGCGAAGCGAACGCGGATTTCATCTTTTCCGCCCATCTCAAAAATAACTAGTCGCGGAAGCCGTTGGTGATCGGATAGCGCCGCCCGCGTCCGAAAGATCGCGGGCCAATCTTCACGCCCGGCGGCGCCTGCCGCCTCTTATATTCGGCGCGCCGCGCAAGATCCATGACGCGCGCGACTGTCTGCGCGTCATGCCCCGCCTCTATGATCGCGCTCTTATCCTCTTCATCATCAATGAGGCGCTTGAGAATATCGTCCAAAATGGGATAGACCGGAAGCGTATCGTCATCGCGCTGATCGGGTTTTAGCTCGGCGCTCGGGGCTTTCGTCAGGATCGCCTCCGGAATGACCGCGCCGTCCGGCCCCATCGCGCCTCTCGGCTTCTTGGCGTTTCGGAAGCGCGCGAGATCATAGACCTGCATTTTGTAGATGTCTTTGAGAGGATTGAAGCCGCCATTCATGTCGCCATAGAGCGTGGCGTATCCGACCGACATTTCGGACTTGTTGCCTGTCGTCAGAACCATCTCGCCGGACATGTTGGAGAGCGCCATCAAGAGAACGCCCCGCGCCCGCGCTTGAAGATTCTCCTCCACGACGCTTTTCTCCGATTCGGGAAGCGAATCCTGAAGCGCCTTGACGGCATCGGCGATGGCGAGCGTGGAAGTCTGAACGCCCAACCGTTTGGCGCAATCGGCGGCGTCTCGCAGGCTGGCTTCGGAAGAATAGGCGGAGGGCAGCATGACGCAGCGCGCGCGTTTTGGTCCGAGCGCGTCCACGGCGAGCGCGGCGGCGAGCGCGCTGTCTATCCCGCCCGACAAGCCCATCACGACCCCCGGGAAGCCGTTCTTTTCCACATAATCGCGCAAGCCCATCATAATGGCGAGATAGTTCGCCTCCTCCCCCTCCGCCCATGAGACGAAAGGCGCGTCTTTCGCCGCGAAACCCTCCTCTTCCGTCCATGAGATGAAGGCGATGGCTTCCTCAAAAGCGGCGAGTTTGGCGGCGACTTTGCCGTTCCCGTGAAGCGCGAAACTCGCGCCGTCAAAGACGAGCTCATCTTGTCCGCCGCACTGATTCACATAGAGGAGAGGGAGGCGCGTTTCTCTGGCTCTGTCGCGGGCGTAGAGGAGGCGAGTCTTTTGCTTCTCGGCGTCAAAGGGCGAGCCGTTCAGCACGAGAAAGAGATCCGCGCCTTGCTTCTTGAGCATTTTCGCCGGATTTTTCTTCCACATATCCTCGCAAATCAGAACGCCGATGGAGACCTCCTTCAGCGTCATCGGGACGGATTTGTTGGCGGGCGCGAAGATTCGTTTTTCGTCAAAGACGTCATAATTGGGGAGGCGCGTTTTTTTCTGCGCGGCGGCGATGTCCCCGTCTTTGAGAAGGAAGGCGGCGTTGTAGAGCGCTTTCTTGCCTTTGAGCGGCGCGCCGATCAGAATGGCGGGCATGGCGCGGGTCGCCTCGGCGAGTTCCGCGAGCCCGCTCTCCACCGCCTCCATGAAGGCGGGGCGCAGCACGAGGTCTTCGGGCGGATAGCCCGACAGAAACAACTCGCTCAAAAGGAGAAGATCGGCTTTCCCTTGCGCGGCGACTTTATGAGCGCGCAAGGTCTTTTGGATGTTGCCGTGGATGTCGCCGACTGTCGGGTTCAGCTGCCCGATGGCGATATTGAGCGCGCGCGGTTTCGTCATGGCGCGACTATAGCATCTCCGGCGGCGGCGCGACCAAGCTGGACAAAACCCCGCTCCCGCCTCTATAGAAAGATACCGCCGCGCGAGGAGTCTCATTGATGGCTATTGTGAGTTTTGTCGGGTTTCTGCTCTTTTTCCTAGCTGTTGGGATGTGGTCGGCGTCCCGCGCCAAAGGGACGATGGAAGACTATCTCCTCGCCGGGCGATCCATCCCGCCTCTCTTGACGAGCCTCTCGGCGGCAGCCACGAACAATAGCGGCTTCATGTTCATCGGCATGATCGGCGCGGTTTATGCCGGGGGCTTGAAATGGATGTGGCTGCAATGGGGCTTCATTTTCGGCGATTATTTGGCTTCGCTGCGCATTTATCGGCGCGTCCGCGAAGTTTCGGAGCGGCGGCGCGTTTTCTCCTACGCGGCGCTCCTCAGCCATTGGCACGGCGAGGAGCGGCGAGAAATCCGAATCTTGGCGAGTTTGCTGACCGTGGTCTTTTTGGGCGTCTATGCCGCCGCGCAGTTCAAAGCGGGGGGCAAAGCGCTGGAAGTTCTGTTCGGATGGCATGAGAGCGCCGGCGCCGTCCTCGGCGCCTGCATCATCTCGCTCTATTGCTGGGCGGGAGGCTTGCGCGCCTCCATTTGGACGGACACGGCGCAATCCGTGATCATGATCGGCTCTATGGGCTTTCTTCTTTTCTCGGCGATTGATCATATGGGGGGCGCGGCGGCGTTTCTTTCCATGCTTTATGAGGTCTCGCCGGACTATATGGAGATTCTGCCCTATGATACGGGGATTGGTCTTGGGGTTTTTCTCTCGCCGCTGCTTTTTGTGGCGGGCTTCGCTTTTGGAGGTTTGGGCGTGTCGGGACAGCCTCATATCATGGCGCGGTTCATGTCCATGCGCTCCGCCGCCGAGATGCCCCGCATACGGCTCTATTATTATAGTTGGAACATTCTCTTCGCGGCTTTCGCGATCGCCTGCGGATTGGCGGCGCGGGTTCTTCTTCCGGAAAGCGATTCTTTTGATCCCGAGCTCGCCCTCCCCAATTTGAGCATCGCGCTCCTGCCTGAGATTTTCGCCGGCTTGATGCTCGCCGGGCTCTTCGCGGCGACGATGTCCACCGCCGACTCGCAGCTTCTGAGCTGCTCCGCGGCCATCTCGCGCGATCTTCTGCCTTCTGGGCGGAGGCTGGACATTCGCCGCGACAGGATCAGCATTCTTTTCATGGCGGCGGCGGCGCTTTGGATCGCTCTCGCGGCGCGGGACAATGTTTTTACGATCGTTCTGCTTTCGTGGGCGGGTTTGGCGAGCGCTTTCACGCCTGTTCTGTTGGTCTATGTTTTCGGCGGACGTCCTCCGCGCTTTATCGTTCTCTTGATGATGCTGACGGGCTTGGCGGCGATGCTGGCATGGCGCGAACTCGGTTTGCAGGACGCGATTTATGAGGCGATGCCGGGCATTCTCGCGGCGCTGCTGCTCTATGGGGCGTGGCTTTTGCTGACGGCGCCAAAAATCCTCTTGCGCCGAAAGGGCGACCCTGCTTGAATCCCGAGAGAAGCGGAGCGGAATAGCGGGAGGGCGAGGATCCTATGTCGCGGAACGTGGCGAAGCGCAAGCGGATTTATCTGAAAGAGAAGCCCGCCGAGAAGATCGGCGCGGAGCATTTTGAGCTGCGCGAGGAGGATGTCCCCGAGCCGAAAGTGGGCGAGGTTCTCGTCAAGGGTCTTTATATTTCTTTAGACGCCGCGATGCGCGCATGGATGCAGGGGCGCACCTATCGGAGCGAAGTGGATGCGGGGGTTGTCATGCCGGGTCTGCTGCTGGGCGAGGTCATAGAGAGCCGCGATCCGTCTCTGCCTGAAGGCGCGCTCGTGGAGGGCGATATGGGCTGGCAGGATTACGCTGTCGTCCCCGCCCGATCGCTGATGCGCCGAAAAGCGATGAAGCCTCTGACGCATCTCTTGAGCGCCTATGGAATCACTGGGCGCACCGCCTATTTCGGCATGATGGATATTGGTCGCCCGAAGCCCGGCGATGTCGTTCTTGTGTCGGCGGCGGCGGGGGCGGTCGGCTCTTTGGCGGCGCAGATGGCGAGAATGGCGGGCGCGACGGTTGTCGGGATTGCGGGGTCTGACAAAAAATGCGCCTATCTCACAGAGACTCTCAAACTGGACGCCGCCGTCTCCCACAGAGACAAGAGATTCTTCGCCGCCCTTCAAGAGGCTTGTCCGAATGGCATTGATCTTTATTTTGACAATGTCGGCGGCGAAGTCTTGGAGGCGGCGCTTTTTCTGATGAATGAGAGGGGCAGGGTCGTCTGCTGCGGCGCGGTCTCGCAATATGACGCCGCGCCGGGGCCGACGCCGGGGCCGAGAGGCATTCCGGGTCTCCTTGTCGTCAAGCGTTTGGAGATGCGCGGCTTCATCGTCATGGACTATGCGGCGCGGCTCGCCGAAGCGGACGGGCGCGTAGCCTCTTGGATCGCGGAGAAGAAACTTGCCGTCCCCGAAGACATTGTGGAGGGGATTGAAAAGACGCCTCAAGCGTTGATTGGTCTGCTGCATGGCGAGAATATCGGCAAGCGGATCGTGAAAATTTAGGGAGGGTTATCATGGCTGGAGCAGTGAAGAGCAAGGAAATTCGGTTGGCGGCGCGTCCTGACGGCATGCCGAAACAGTCGGATTTTGAAATGGGGATGGCGGATGTCGGCCCTATTGGCGATGGACAGATTCTGGTTCGGAATCTGTGGATGTCGGTGGATCCGTATATGCGCGGGCGCATGATGGAGGTTGAGAGTTATATTCCGCCTTTTGAGATTGGCAAGGCTTTGGAGGGCGGCGCGGTTGGCGAGGTTGTGGAGTCGCGGAATTCGTCTTTTCCTGAGGGGTCTCATGTGAACAGCATGATGGGCTGGCGCGAGCATTTCGTCTCGGATGGCGCGGGTCTGCAGGCGGTGGATGGGAATATCGCGCCGTTGGAAGATTTTTTGGGGACGCTTGGAATGCCGGGTTTGACCGCTTATGCTGGATTGCTTCGGGTTGGCGAGTTGAAAGATGGCGAGAATGTGTTTGTATCGGCGGCGGCGGGGGCTGTGGGTTCTGTTGTGTGTCAGATTGCGAAGGCGAAGGGCTGTTATGTTGTTGGGAGCGCTGGCGGTTCGGAGAAGTGCGCGTGGCTTCGGGATGAGGCTGGCGCGGACAGGGTGATTGACTATAAGGCGGTTGGTGATTTGAACGCGGCTGTTGGCGAGGCGTTTCCGAAGGGGATAGATGTTTATTTTGAGAATGTTGGCGGCGCGCATTTGGAGGCGGCGTTGTATCATATGCGTCCGATGGGTCGGATTGCGTTATGCGGGATGATTTCGCAGTATAACAATCGCGCGCCTGAGCCTGGCCCGAGCAATTTGATTTTGGCGGTTGGGCGGAGTTTGAAGATGCAGGGTTTCATTGTGTTGCAGCATTCGGACATGCTGCCGGATTTCATGCGGGATATGGGCGGCTGGATTCGTGATGGGAAGGTTAAGTCTCGGAAGACGGTATTGGAGGGGATAGAGAATGCTCCGCGCGCGTTCATGAATTTATTTACGGGGGCGAATTTTGGCAAGATGTTGGTGAAGCTTTAGGGAGTTCTGCCGCGCTCTTGTTGAGGGGGGTTTGGGGGGGTCGCTGCCGCGACAGGCATCTTTTTCATGGATAGGCGCTTGTTTTTGCCGCAGGGGAACTAATGCATAGAAGCTGAAGGTGAAGGGGGGTTTGGGGGGCTAGCCCCCCAAGAAAAAGGGGGGATCGGGGGGAATCCCCCCGAATAGTCGGCGGGCGTGGCGCAACGAAGCGAGCGTTAGCGAGCGAGAAAGCCCGCCGACTTCCCTGCATCGCGTGAGCTCTTGCGAGCATGGGCGGTTGGGGTTTTCCCGTTTTCCTGTTTTCTCTTTTTCGGAGAGATTGCGGGCGGAGAGGAGAAGCGCTACAATCACGCAACCACGAGGAGATGAACCATGAGCCTTGTTGCCGTCTATGATGCCCTCAAAGCCGCGAATGTGGATGACGCCAAAGCCACTGCCGCCGTAGAAGCCATAGAAGCTGTCCGTGAAGAATCACGGCTGCGGCGCATAGAAGAGCGCATCGGAGAGCTAAAAGTCGAGATAGGAGAAGTCCGCGCTGAGATAGGAGAAGTCCGCGCTGAGATCAAAGAGCTCCGCGCCGACACGGAAAAAAGCTTCGGAGAAGTCCGCGCTGAGATCAGAGAGATCCGCGCCGAAATGAAAAGCGAAATACTTCTCTTGAGATGGATGTGCGGAGGGATCCTAGGTCTTATGGCGATGGCTTTCATCCGAATAATGTTTGGATAAGTCTCACTACCGCAAGCCCCGCGAGGTCATCCGATAGAGAAGGCGAAGCCGAAGGCAAGCCCGCGAGAAGCCACTCGTGGCGTAGCCCGCCGACCTCCCCAGCTCGCATGAGCTGAGGATTATCCGAGTGGGTTCTATATTTCTCTTGAAACAAACCGGGAGGACTTTCGCTCTATGCCAAGTGCCAAAGAACATTTTGAGGAAGGCTTAAAGCGTCTGCAAGCAAGACGCTTGGAGGAAGCTATCGCTTTCTTCACGAAAGCGATAAAGCTGAAACCGAACTTTGCTGAAATCTATGTTAATCGTGGTGATGCTTATCAGAGATGTAATGATATAGAAATTGCTATTGAGGATTATAATAAGGCGTTAGAGCTAAACCCGAATCTTGCCGTAGCTTATTACAATCGGGGCAATCTTTACTTCGGAAGGGACAAATGTGATCTCGCACTCGTCGATTATAACAAGGCGATAGAGCTAAATCCGAACTATGCCGATGCCTATTACAATCGGGGCAGTCTTTACTTGCTAAAGGGCGAATATGACCTCGCGATCGAGAATTACAATAAAGCTAGAGAACTGAACTCGAATCTTGACCCGAATCTCGCTAGAGCCCATTACAATCGAGGCAAGGTTTATTACCACAAAGGCAACCTTGATTTCGCGATTGCCGATTATCACAAGGCGATGGAGCTGGATCCGACTCTTCTCATAGCCTATTATGAGTGTGGCATAGTGATGCTGATCCGAGAAATGCCAAAGCGGGAGCGCATGAAATTTCTCCGATCATTGCGGCAACACTATCTCCGATCATTGCGGTGAAAAAGCCGGCCGCCTCCTGCCCACAGGAGTTCATGATAGAAGTTAAAAAATAGAGGTAAAGACTTATAGAAATAGAGGGAAACCTTTGGGCGACTCCTTATTTGCTCTACAAGAACCCCGCTTCAAGTTAAGGCTGGTAAATTTTTTACCAGACTCATAAGAGGTTCGTACCTACGTAAATTTCTGCAGTTTACAGTGCGGGAGAAACTTTTGCTTTTATAAATTCCTTGACTTATATGCAGGTTTTCTTTAATCTTGCAGGTGCAATCAAGACGACAATGCACGTGCAACTGGTAGGATTTGAACCTACGATACTCCCGGATTCGAATCTCCGGGTTCTTTCCACCTGAATTATCAGTGCCGGCATCGTCGCCCGATTGGTTAGTTCACCTTCACCCATGGATAGAGATTCGGCGAACCGACCAAGTCGTATTATGACATACGCGATTTTTGAATTCAAGGGCGCTGACGCGCCCTTTATATTTTAATTGCAGGGGGTCGGCGGGCTTTCTCGCGGGCTTGCCCTTCGGGCTTCGCCCGCTTCGTTTCGCCACGCCCGCCGACTCGTAGGTTGCCTTACGGCAACCTTGTTTTTCGTGGGGGGCTAGCCCCCCACACCCCCCTCAACGGGAGCGCACTAAAGGGCGGCGCGAGCTGTCTCGCTAGAACGTCCGCGAGCAATCTCCTCAGCCAACAAAAACGCCAACTCTAAAGCCTGAGTCGCATTCAACCGCGGATCACAATGCGTATGATACCGACTAGACAAATCCGCCTCCGATATCGCTTGCCCACCCCCCAAACACTCCGTCACATTCTGACCCGTCATCTCTAAATGAACGCCGCCGGCATAACTCCCCTCCGCGCGATGAATGTCCATAAACCGCCGCGCCTCCAAAATCACGCTCCCAACCTCACGAGTCTTATATCCATTGGACGCCTTAATCGTGTTGCCATGCATCGGATCACACGACCATACCACCGCGCGACCCTCGCGCATCACAGCGCGAATGAGCCCAGGCAAATGATCCCCAACACGCTCCGAACCAAAACGACATATCAGAGTCAAACGACCAGGAACATTCTTCGGATTCAAAATGTCTATCAAGCGCAACAACTCGTCAGAAGAAAGCGTAGGCCCGCACTTCAAGCCCAACGGATTCTCAATGCCGCGACAAAACTCCACATGCGCGCCGTCTATCTGCCGCGTCCTGTCGCCGATCCAGAGCATATGGGCGGAGGTGCCGTAATATCCGCCGAGCATGGAATCGGTGCGGGTCAGCGCCTGCTCATAGCCCAAGAGCAGAGCCTCGTGGCTCGTGTAGAACTCCACGGCGCGAAGCTGCGGGGCGGTCTCGGAGGAGACGCCGCAGGCTTGCATGAAGTCCAGAGCCTCTGTGATTCTGTCGGCGAGCTGGCTGTAGCGATGCCCCTCGGCGCTCTCGCCGACGAAGCCGAGATTCCATCTATGGACGAAATGGAGATCGGCGTATCCGCCCTGCGCGAAGGCTCGCAGCAGGTTCAGCGTGGAAGCCGACTGCCGATAGGCTTTGATTTGGCGATCGGGATCGGGGATTCGGGCGGTTTCGTCAAAGGCGATATCGTTGATGATGTCGCCTCGGTAAGAGGGGAGAGTTTTGGTATTTTTGGTTTCGGTGGGTTCGGATCGGGGTTTAGCGAATTGCCCTGCGATGCGTCCGATTTTGACGACTGGGAGTCGGCTTGCGAAGGTGAGGACGACTGCCATTTGGAGGAGGACTCGGAAGGTATCGCGGATATTGTCTGCGGAGTGTTCTGCGAAGCTTTCGGAGCAGTCTCCGCCTTGGAGCAGGAAGGCTTTGCCTTTGGCGACTTGGGCGAGGTTATTGAGGAGGGTTCTGGCTTCGCCTGCGAAGACGAGTGGGGGGAAGTTAGCGAGTTGTTTTTCCACGTTTTGGAGCGTGGATTTGTTGGGGTATTGTGGGACTTGGCGGATAGGTTTGTTTCGCCAGCTATTTGGAGACCATTTGGGCATAGTGGGGATTCTATAGCGCGGGCGTTGGGTGTTAGCAAGTTAAGAGGGGCATGACATGCTCCTGTTGAGGGGGGTTTGGGGGGCTAGCCCCCCAAGAAAAACCGAGCGGGCGAAGCCCGCTAGGGTCGGCGGGCGTGGCGCAACGAAGCAGGCGAAGCGCGTAGCGCGAGCCTGCGAGAAGCCCGCCGACCTCCCCTGCTCGCAAGAGACAATAGGCGGGCTATGCCCGCCTTGTTTTTTGCGGGGGGTGTCGCACCCCCCGCACCCCCCCCTTTTCTTGCATGAGTTGATGCCTACTATAGCTGATTCAACTTCCTCATTGACGGGCGGCGCGGCGCGGCGCATTATCAGAATAGGACAAAGGCAGAGATGGGGGGTGTAGCTCAGTCGGTTTAGAGCGCCGGCCTGTCACGCCGGAGGTCGCGGGTTCGAGTCCCGTCACTCCCGCCACCTCATGGAGTCGTAAAATAGTTGCAGGGAGGAAAAGTTGCTATGGCAGATATCCTAGAAGTCTTTAATCGTCTGATAGATTCCGATGAGCTTTCCTGCGTGGATAGGTTGGATATCCCGCCCCGAGAAGAGCGCACTGCCCCCATACCTGATTCTTATCATGGTGGCGCTGTTGGGCGCTGGCTAATGAACGACAGCCAGCTCCAAGGAAAGCTGTGGCTGCATCAGGCAAAAGCGATGGAAGCGGCGGCGCAAGGAAAGAACATTGTCATTGCGACAGGAACAGCATCTGGCAAATCGCTCATTTTCCAATCCGCCGCTTTCCGCATGATGGATAATGATGATGAAGCTGTTGCCATCATTTTCTATCCGCAAAGAGCGTTAGCGGGGGATCAGCTGAAATCTTGGCGTAGGATAGCCAAATTGGCAGGCATGGGAAGCGGCGCAATCCAAAAGATTGATGGCTCCATTAAACCACCACAAGAACGAACCGACAAACTGAAAAGCGCGCGCATTGCGCTGATGACCCCCGATATTTGCCAAGCTTGGCTGCTCCGTGAAGTCTCAAATCCGGCACATCGGAACTTTCTCGCGCGAGTGTCGCTTATCGTGATTGACGAGGCGCACGTTCTGGAAGGCATATTTGGGAGCAACTTTGCTTATCTATTCCGCCGTTTATGCGTTGCTTGCGCTCTCGCCAAATCTGAGTCTAAACGCTCGCTACCGCAGGTTATAGCTGCTAGCGCGACAATCCGTGCCCCCGACAAGCACCTTCAGGCTCTCACCGGACTAGAGTTTATCACGATTGGGGAAGAAGAAGATGGATCGCCAACCTGTCCCCGATCAATCTTCCATATCTGCTTAAAAAACGACGCCGACATAGAAGAAACGACGATTCCTTTGAATCTAACTCAAAATTTGAGTCAGCTTTTGAGTGAGCTGGTTGACGAGTCCGACGACGGCAGTTTCATAACATTCATCGACTCACGTCAGGGCGCGGAGCGCCTTTCCGTGAAAGTCGACCGCGACAGCGTAAAGCCTTACAGGAGCGGCTACGAACCCTACGATCGCGCCGAAATAGAAAATGCTCTGCGCAATGGGAGTCTGCAAGGCGTTATATCCACTTCAGCACTTGAACTCGGCATTGATATTGGGCATTTGAACGTCGGACTCAATGTCCACCTTCCAATTTCTCGAAAGTCGTTTCGGCAAAGATTGGGTCGCGTTGGCAGACAACAACCAGGGAGTTTCGGAATCCTTGCTGAGCCTGATGTTTTCAGCCGTTTTGGTACAACGCTGGGGGATTACTATGAGGAGTCTGTGGAACCGTCCTATCTGTATATTTTTAACAGATTCATGCAATTTGCCCATGCGCTTTGTCTATCAGATGAGTTGGACATGCTTAGGGGAAGGGACAAAAAACGGGTGCCGCGATTCGTGTCGTGGCCCGATGGTTTTGAAGATGTTTTTGATTTTTCCTATCCAGGCAGTCCATCCGCACGACCCAGAGAGTTCGACTCAATCAACAGAATAGGAGGTGATTCACCTCACCTTAACTTTCCCCTGCGAAACAGTCCCGAAGAAAGCTTTAAGGTTGTTCACGGGCGCAGTGCACCCGGCGGCAGTCGTATTTCTGTCGCTCAGCTCAGTCTACAACAAGCGATACGGGAAGCATTCCCTTGGGCGATTTACTTGCATAAAGGGCAAGGATGGCGTGTTCTTGAATGGAGAAACACTTCCTTTGAAAGGGAGATTCGGGTTGCCCGCACGGAATCTCCCATGTACCCCAAACCCATGATACGCACTTTCGTTAACCTGAGTCTTTCTCGGGATGGCCTTGTCAATGGGCAGTGTCTCATGGGTAAAAATGGTTTTCTTGCGGAATGCCATTTGCAAATCAATGAAAGAGTGGAAGGTTTCCGCGAGATCGGCGAGCGGAAATTCTATAGAGATTTGCGGGTAGAAAAACCGAGCATGACTCCTAAAACACGAGACTTTCGTACAACTGGCGTTGTCATGCGGATCGCCGAGGAGTGGTTTAGACAAGAAGGCGTCAAAGGTGAGGTCGCGTCCGCTTTCCACGAGCTCATGTTAAGGGAATACAGCATCTCCCCCCAAGATGTTTATGCTGTAGCTACAAACATCGCGCTTATCCAGGAAAATGGTCGGCGTAATTTTATTACCGATGCAGTCGTGCTTTTTGATTCTACACATGGGAGTTTACGACTGACAGAACCTGCTTATCGGCGATTCGATGATCTTCTCAGTAGACTCGAGAAAAGTGACCTTCTTTCTAATGATATCGTTTCCAACTTGCAGAGATGGTTTGAACAACTTCAAAAAGAGGATGGCTCTAGCATCTCTGTTCAAGATGCTAGCCTGCCTAAAGGATGGCTTCTTGTATACAAGAAAGGAAGCGTTGTCGCTTACGAATATAAGGGTATTTTCAGAGATATTGAAATCACTGACTATGAGCTCATTGACCAAGGAGGCGATGTGCGATTGGAGTATCTATACAAAAATTTGCCAGAACGGATTACATATTCACCAGTAAAACAACGTATGCCAGCAGAGCATATTAAAGAGGTCGGAGACGAATGGTATAAGGTTTATTGGAATCCGGAAACGGGCGAAACACGCGAATCTTTGGACGATCTCGAGTCGTAGCCTTTCGCAGGTTCTTTAAGAAAGCCCCCTCACAAAAGCTTGAAAACTCAAAAAAAATCCGACAAAATCCCCAACATGAAAACAGACACCCACCACAAACTCGCGCCCCTAACTATCGCGCTCCATTGGATCATCGGCGTCAGCATCCTCGCGATGCTCGCTGTCGGAGTCTATATGCACGAACTCCCAAAAAGCCCCCTCAAGGATACCCTCTACTTCCTCCATAAATCCTCAGGACTCCTCCTCTTCTTCCTGATCCTCGCGCGAATCGCGTGGCGTGGGAAAAACGGACTCCTCAAACCCGCCGCGCCCCACAAAGATTGGGAAGTCCGCCTCGCCAAATATACCCATATCAGCCTGCTCACACTCTCGCTGCTGATGCCAATCTCCGGCATGATCATGTCGCTCAGTTTCGGCTCAACCCTGCCGCTCTTCGGACTCCTGGAAATCGGGCCAGTCGGGAAATATCCGCCGCTCGCCTGGACAGCCCTCTACACCCACCAAATCGGAGCTTTCGCCTTCCTTGCTCTCATCGTCCTCCACGCCGGCGCGGCGCTCAAGCATCACTTCGCCGATAAAGACTATACGCTCAAACGCATGCTCGGCGCCGAAATCCCTCGCCGCTAAACCATGCTGCGCTTCGCGCTTCTCGCCGCCATTCTGATCGCGCTCGGCATCGCCGATCGCCAAGATGACGGCGCGCTTCCCGAACTCAGTCCGCAGACCCGCATCCAAGGGGCGTCGCGTTTTGTGATTCCTGTTGGGGTTCAGCCCTATGCGGAGCGGTTTTTCGTCATTAATTTGGACATGGATTTTTGGAATCGCGGCGGCGGCTTTTCCAGTTTCCTTCTGCCGTCCGGACAGGAGTTGGTTTTGGCGTCGTCTCGGGCGACTCTTTCGCCTGAATTGCGGCGGCGGCACATTTTCGGCTTTCAGGTCGCCGATCTGGCTGAGGCTCGCAAGGCTTATGAGGCGCGCGACATTCCCTTCATGGACGATGTGCAGGAGAAGCGTGTTGGCAAGCGATCTTACTTCCGCGAGCCGAACGGATTTCTGATGCAGATTTTTGAGCCGCCGCGCGAGGTTCTGCCGCGTCCGATGCGCAAGAAGAAGCAGATTCGGATCACGGGGATTCGCTCGGTTTTGCTTTCGGCGTCTGATGAGATGGACATATCGGAGATGCGTGAGTTTTATTCGGATCGTTTAGGGTTTCGTGCGGATGGGATGGTTTCGCGGAGTGGTGTTATGCGGTCTGGAGGTTTATTGGGGTCTTATGGCTCTGATGGTGGTCGGCGTTTTGTGGTATCTGGCGGCGGGTCGTTTCCTGATGTTTGTTTAGAGTTGTGGGCTTCGGAGAGCGTGTGGTTTTCTGGGGTGATTTTGGGTTTTACGATAGAGAATGACATAGAGGAGGCTCGCGCGATTTTGGAGCATCGTGGGGTTGAGATTTTGTCTGGTTTGAGTGGGGGGGGATGGTTTTACATTCGCGGCCCTGATGGTTTGATTTTCCGCATTGAGGAGGCGTGAGGCTCTTTGTGTGAAGGGGGGTGTGGGGGGCTAGCCCCCCGCGAAAAACAAGGCTGCCGTGAGGCAGCCTACAGGTCGGCGGGCGTGGCGCAACGAAGCGGGCGTAGCGCGACAGCGCAAGCCCGCGAGAAGCCCGCCGACCCCCCTGCATTGTGAGAGCCATTGAGTGGCAGGAGATTTTTAGATATCCTCAAACCACTGCTCATCAATCTCTTTGATAATGATGCAGCTTTTCTTTCTGACGCCTATGTCATGCTTTATCATCAGCTCAGCCAGCTTATCGCCATCTATTAGAATAATCCGCTTGTTAGCGTTCTCAGCTGTTTTTCTTGCTGGATTCTCAAAATTGGAAGATGTGATAAAAATACCCTTGCTTTCATTCTTTCGATCAAGGGCAGCAATAAAACTTTCTATCGGTGTTTTTCCGACCCGTGTCTCATCAAAACATTTGGCTTGCATATAGATGCGATCAAGTCCAAAGGCGTCCCGATACATAACGCCATCCACGCCGCCATCGTGCGAGCGGCCAAGGTGGTGAGGAGAGCCATAACCCATTTTTTCAAGAAGATTTAAGACTAACCTCTCAAAGGCTGCTCCTTTTTCTTGAGGAGTAGTCCCCAAAGAACGCACAGCAGATATGATGTCCTGTTTTAAGGCATCATTTATTTCTGCAAGCGCCTCTTCAACTCTATCGTCGGGCAAGGCATTTTCTTTCCTATTCTCTAGTGAGAGAGTCTCTTCGGATTTATCCGCGCTGTCACGATTTTCACTGTATATCAAATTCTGCCTGATTTTTAAATCAAGCCCCTTATGGTTTTCCTGAAGAATTTTCTTGCCCATGTCAGTGATTTTGACAGAGCCTCGCCCCGCTGCCTCTGCAAACATTGCTTGGCGTAGGGCGAAGGCTGCCCACTGGGTAGACTTCTTAAATCTTGACTCCCCGGATTTAATGGTTTCTCGCAAATCGTCTTCTGTGAGATCAAAATGCCTTGCTAAAGGGTCAAAAAGATCACGGATACGATGCTCTTTCTCATCTCCAATTAGGCTAAGCAAGGCAGCGGCTAAATTGTCTTGAGGTGGGATTGGCATGATGTTCTTTCCTCCTTATGTCTAGCATTGGTTGAAATCTCTCTTAAGTGCTAACATGACATTTGGGAGAGGGTCAAACTAGAGTGCCTTCGCGTTGTTAGAGCTCCTGCTCTTATAGTTATGTGGTTAGGCTTGACGGTGTTGTCATAAACGCGATAAGAATGAATGACAAGCTAATCGGAGGGAAATGCGAGGGATTAGAGATTTATGCCGCGCAAAAGTGCTCAAGATCTTCTTCGAGAACGGTATGAAAAATTGCCGAGTGAGGTTCGAGATCACTTCTGGCAGTTTCCGGAAATAATTGAGAAGATTGAAGATCTGCGTTTAGCTCTTACCTATATGTTTTATAGAGTGGAATGGGCGCACACTACGTCTCTCTATATAGGCCTTAGAAAGACTTATGGGGTGCAGGCGGAGGGAAAAACTTATGCTGTGGATGCCTATATGGCTAAGCAAGCCATGGACTCGACTCATATGACACGCGAGAAATTTCAAGATTCCTATGAAACTGTTTTCTCAAAGGATTTCCCAAAAAATGCGGCTGAGAAAATAAAGTTGGCGCAACAGGTTAGAGACAAGCTTATGCACGGCATGAGAGTTTCAGATGCCCAAGTAACTGAAGCTCTTCTTAAGATTATGGAATATACAAAGTTATACCATGATGCTGTACGTGAGGCTGCGGACTTTAGTCCTTTCGGCTCACAACAAGGGGTGACTGGAGCTACAAAATCATTGGACAAGAAGGTTAGTTGCGTAATTCTCAAAGGTTTGGGCTTTCACATGGATTAAACTTACTTTCCATGCTTATCGTGACTTAGTTATGTGGTTAGCAGGGGCGCGTGGGTGGGTCGCTTTTGCTTGTTCGCTACGCTCACTGCGCAAAAGCTCTTTTCCCACCCACCCACGCGCTTTCGGGGGGTTCCCCCGACCCCCCCCTTCTCAAGGGGGGCTAGCCCCCCAAACCCCCCTTCACCTTCAGCTTCTATG
This sequence comes from uncultured Alphaproteobacteria bacterium, assembly GCA_958296285.1. Lineage (GTDB taxonomy): Bacteria > Pseudomonadota > Alphaproteobacteria > JAPOUT01. Next base: position 1,023,873 of record OY282459.1, on the reverse strand, counting down.
CAACAGCGCAAACATTCGCCTTAAGATGAAAAATGGACTCCGAATAAGCCACCATGCGATCCTTCTCAACCCGATTCAAAACAGGACGCCGATATTGACGAACAATCCGCATATCAGAATCATCAGCAATGCGCGGATATAAACCATATTTGTCATTGGCAACCAAAAATATGTCAAAATCCTCAACCAAAAATCGCCGACAATTCACCAAAACCCGAGCAATCTCACGCGCATAAGAAAGCCGAGCCTCAAGCCCCTGCCCCCGAGAAAGCGGACCTATCTCCAAACCGTCCCGCCTAGAAAAACCAAAGAGATCGTAAGAATAGGCATGCTGCTCGTGATAATCTATCAAGCCAACATAGGGCGGACTGGAAAAAATGCCCTTGATCTTCCTAGAGGCAACCAAATCAGCAAGCGCTCTGTCTTTTCTCTTCAGAGCGGCAGGGATGTCTATCGTCCGGCTGTCGCCGACCAAACAGCGCTGACGCGTCTCTGTCCTCAAAGCGTCAAACTCGCGGAGACGCTGGCACGTGTCTTCGCAATAGCGCCGCCACCACCCAAAAACAGACAAAATCGGCTTGCAGACCTTCCCATGCTTCTTGCAATAATAGGGACGCGCGACAGGCTCTTTCAGCGTTCCGAGATCGGCATGAGTCGTGGCGCGGCATGAGCGAATCGCCCGACTTAAAACAACCGCCGCGAGTTTCTTCACTTCGGCATGGCGAATCTCTTTCATCTCCTTAAACAGAAAATCCATCTCCCGTCTGACAGACGGCGCATACCATTGATCCAAGAAAGAGCGCCCGCCGCGCGGCGCGACCTCAACGCCATATCGCCGAACAAGCGCGTCAAAAACGGGCAGAAACCCTTTCAGCTTCTCCGCCGCATAAAGACGTTCCGGGATTTTCCCCTGATTGACGGCGCGGCGATAATCGGGAGACGGAAAAAATTTCTGATTAAACGCTTTCAAGCGATCCGTCAGTTCCGCGTCAAACTGAAGATATTCGCGGTCTTTTCGGAATTCTCGTAAAGATTCGGTCAGGCGGAGAAAGACCGATTCAATCCGATTCACATCATATTTCCCGATTTTCACATTGCTGATCAGGGCGTTGAACGCCGAGACATCCACGCCGACCGCGTGCATGCCGAGCTCATTGGCTTGCGCCAAAGCCGTCCCGCTGCCGCAGAAGGGATCTAGAACGATATCGCCCTCTCTGAAGCAAGCCTCTTTCTTGAAAGAGTCCGTGCGGCTGTCTAGGAAATACTCCACGAGTTGCGGGATGAATTTGCCCTTATAGGGATGCAGCCGATGGACATGTTTCGTCCTTTCGGCTTCCCGATATTCGGTGAAAGAGAGATGCCAGTTGAGATCGTCTCCGAGTTTTTCTTTCCAGCGTTTTTCTTGGGGGCGTATCTGATTCCGATAATAGTTTTCCAGCTCTCTCGCATGGACGGCTGTGCCGCCATTGACGCCGCTTTTTCGCACTCTGCCATATTGGACGAGATAGCCGATATTGGACTGCGTCACTTCTCTGCCGAGCAGTTTGGAGGCGAAGAGGCTCGCTTCTTCTAATGTGAGAAGTTCTGGATTTTTTGACATGGTTGGAGGTATTTCCGCGAGCGATTTGGAGGCGAATCGCATTATAGCGCGACATGCCGCGATTTCTCCGAAAAAGAGAAAGCGGAAAAAACCTCGCGGGGCTTGCGGCAGTGAGACTTTATCCAAACATTATTCGGATGAAAGCCATCGCCATAAGACCTAGGATCCCTCCGCACATCCATTTCAAGAGAAGTATTTCGCTTCTCATTTCGGCGCGGAGTTCTCCGAAGCCTTTTTCCATGTCGGCGCGGAGTTCTCCGATCTCAGCGCGGACTTCTCCGAAGCCCTTTTCCATGTCAACTCGGACTTCTCCGATTCGTTCCTCTATGCGCCGCAACCGTGCTTCCTCGCGGACAGCTTCTATGGCTTTCACGGCGGCAGCGGCTTTCTGGTCGCTAACCTTCGCTTCTTTGAGGGCGTCGTAGACGTCAACAAGGCTCATGATTCATTTCCTCGTGGTTGCGTGATTGTAGCGCTTCTTCTCTCCGCCCGCAATCTCTCCGAAAAAGAGAAAACGAGAAAACCCCAGCCCCTGCTTACAAGAGCTCCTGCGAGCAGGGGGATCGGCGGGCTTTCTCGCTCTCTAACGCTCGCTTCGTTTCGCCACGCCCGCCGACCTGTAGCGGCGCTCCGCGCCGCTTGGTTTTTCTTGGGGGGCTAGCCCCCCAAACCCCCCTTCTTTTGAAACGCCCACGCATCACTTGTCTCTTGCGCTCAAAACCAACAGCTCTATACTCCCGCCATCCCAAACCCCCAAAACACAAACCCCCATGACCAACTTCCTCTCACAATATCTCGCTATCCTTACCTTCCTCACACTCGCAGGAATCATCGGCTCCGCGCTCCTCATCATCCCCTTCATCATCGCGCCCAAAAAACCAGACGAAAATAAACTCAAACCCTATGAATGCGGATTCGAACCCTTTGATGACGCAAGAATCCCCTTCAACGTCCAATTCTACCTCGTCGCGATCCTCTTCATCATCTTTGACCTGGAAGTCGCCTTCCTCTTCCCTTGGGCAGCCGCCTTCCACACAATCGGATTCTTCGGCTTCGCCTCTATGATGATCTTCCTCGCCATCCTCACCATCGGCTTCATCTATGAATGGAAAAAAGGCGCACTAGAATGGCAATGAAAACCGCGCCCGCGCCAATAAAGAATCCCCTCCGCGCAGCCGATCCGCTCCAAGCGGATGATCCGCTGCAAGCGCTCACCGAGCAAGGCTTCCTCGTCGCCGCCGCAGACGACCTCATCGCTTGGGCAAGAACAGGATCCCTCATGTGGATGACCTTCGGACTCGCCTGCTGCGCCGTGGAAATGATGCAAGCCTCCATGCCCAGATACGATATGGAACGATTCGGCGCAGCCCCCAGAGCCTCGCCCAGACAATCCGATGTCATGATTGTCGCCGGAACCCTCACCAACAAAATGGCGCCCGCCCTCCGCCGAGTCTATGACCAAATGCCCGAACCCCGATACGTCATCTCTATGGGCTCCTGCGCCAATGGCGGCGGATATTACCACTACTCCTATTCGGTCGTCCGCGGATGCGACAGAATCGTGCCGGTGGATATCTACGTGCCGGGCTGCCCGCCCACCGCCGAAGCCCTCCTCTACGGAATCCTCCAACTCCAAAAGAAAATCCGCCGCACAGGAACAATAGAAAGATAAAACCCCATGCGCGCCGAAAGCCTCCAACTCTACGAGGATCTGCGGAGCCATATCCTCGCCCGCATGAAGAAAAACTTCACGCGCCTAGAAATCGCCCCCGACACGCCGGCATCCCCAACCCTGACCGCCGAAGCGAAAAGAGAAAACATCCCCGCCATTCTCAAATTCCTCCGCGATGACCCGTCCTGCGCCTTCACGATCCTGATAGACCTCTGCGGCGTGGATTATCCCGAGCGCGAGAAGCGTTTTGATCTCGTCTATCACCTTCTCAGCATGACGCAGAATGCGCGATTTCGTCTAAAGACGCCAATCGCCGAAAAGGAGGAAGCCCCCTCCGCGATCGCCGTCTATCCCGCCGCCGCATGGTATGAGCGCGAAGTCTTTGACCTCTACGGCGTCCGCTTCTCCGACAATCCCGATATGCGCCGCATCCTCACCGATTACGGCTTTGAAGGACATCCCCTCCGCAAGGATTTCCCCCTGACGGGCTTCACGGAAGTCCGATACGATGACGCGCAGAAAAAGGTCGTCTATGAGCCTGTGCGGCTCGCGCAGGAATATCGGCGCTTTGACTTCACAAGCCCATGGGAAGGCATGGACAGCCCGGCGCGCCCCGCCACAGACTCAGACGCCGAGCGGGAGAAGCCAAAATGACCAAGAGCGAAAAACTCGCGCCCGCCGCGCCCGAAGCGTCAGACGCCGAAGGCGAAAGGCGCGACTTTCAGATCAATTTCGGACCGCAGCATCCGGCGGCGCATGGCGTGCTGCGTCTGATTTTGAAATTGGACGGGGAAGTCGTCCGTCATGTGGATCCGCATATCGGACTCCTTCATCGCGGAACGGAGAAACTGATTGAGCATAAGACCTATCTGCAAGCCGTCCCCTATTTTGACAGGCTGGATTATGTCGCGCCGATCAATCAGGAACACGCCTTCGCGCTGGCGGCGGAAGCGCTGCTGGAGATGGAGATTCCCCGCCGCGCCCAATATATCCGCGTTCTCTTCAGCGAGGTCGGACGCCTCTTGAGTCATCTGTTGAACATCACGACTCAAGCGCTGGATGTCGGCGCGCTGACGCCGCCGCTCTGGGGTTTTGAAGAGCGCGAGAAACTGATGGGATTCTATGAGCGCGCGAGCGGATCGCGGATGCACGCCGCTTACATCCGCCCCGGAGGCGTCTCCCGCGATCTGCCGCCCGATCTCATCCGCGACATGATCGCCTTCTGCCAGCCATGCCGCGACATGATGGATCATCTAGAAGAGCTCCTGACCGAGAACCGCATTTTTAAGCAGCGCAATGTGGATATCGGAACAGTCTCGGCGAAGGAGGCGCAGGCGTGGGGCTTTTCCGGCGTCATGCTTCGGGGATCCGGCATCGCTTGGGATCTCAGAAAGAGTCAGCCTTATGAATGCTATCCCGAATTGGATTTTGACATCCCAATCGGCAAGAATGGCGACTGCTATGATCGCTATTTGGCGCGGGTGGAAGAGTGCCGCCAATCGCTCCATCTGATGGAGCAGACGCTGCGCGGAATGCCCGAAGGCGACGTCCAAACGCCGGATCACAAAATCACGCCGCCGCGCCGCGATGAGATGAAGCGATCTATGGAGGCGCTGATCCATCATTTTAAGCTCTTCACCGAGGGCTATCACGTCCCGGCCGGCGAGGTCTATGCGGCGGTGGAAGCGCCGAAGGGCGAGTTCGGCGTCTATTTGGTCTCGGACGGCGGCAACATGCCCTATCGCTGCAAGATTCGCGCGCCCTCCTTTCCCCATCTCCAAGCGATCTCGGCGATGAGCGAGGGGCATATGCTCGCCGATCTCTCCGCCATTTTGGGATCGCTGGACATCGTCTTCGGCGAGATTGACCGATGACCGCCCGACTGCCCCATCACGAGCAGCCCGATCATTTCGCCTTCACGAAGGACAACGCCGCTTGGGCGAAAACGCAAATCGCCAAATATCCGAAAGGGCGCGAGGCGAGCGCGATTCTCCCGCTTCTTTGGCGGGCGCAAGAACAGCATGGCGGATGGCTTCCGGAGCCGGCGATTCGCCATGTCGCCGAGATTCTCAACATGCCGCCGATGCGCGCCTTAGAAGTGGCGAGTTTCTATACGATGTTTCAACTGTCGCCTGTCGGGCGTCATCATCTTCAGCTGTGCCGCACGATCTCCTGCTGGCTTCGCGGCGCGGAGGCGCTCAGAGAGATCTGCCGCGCGCGGATCGGCGAGGAAGGCGCGGTTTCCACAGACGGTCTTTTCAGCTGGCAGGAGGTGGAATGTCTGGGCGCTTGCGTCGGCGCGCCGGTCGCGCAAATCGGCGAGGTCTATCACGAGACTCTGACCCCCGAAGCGCTGGAAAAACTGATAGACGCCCTCGCGCGAAAGGGAAAGCCCGATGCTCGCCGATAAAGATCGCATTTTCGCCAATCTTTCGGGCGAAGGCGCGGCGTCTCTGAAGGCGGCGCGGGCGCGGGGCGATTGGAAGAACGCCGCCAAGATTGTCAAGAAAGGCGGAGACTGGATCACCCAGACAGTCAAACTTTCAGGGCTTCGCGGACGCGGCGGCGCGGGCTTTCCGGCGGGGCTGAAATGGTCTTTCATGCCGAAAAAAGAAGGAGACGCGCCGCATTATCTGGTCGTCAATGCTGACGAATCCGAGCCCGGCACCTGCAAGGACAGAGACATCATGCGCCGCGAGCCGCATAAATTGCTGGAAGGCTGCCTCTACGCCGCCCGCGCCTGCGGCGCGCATTGCTGCTACATCTATATTCGCGGCGAGTTCATCGCGGAGCGCGAGATTCTCCAAAAGGCGATAGACGAAGCTTACGCCGCGAAACTCTTGGGCAGAAACGCCGCCTCGTCAGGATGGGATTTGGAGGTTCATATCCATCACGGCGCCGGCGCTTATATTTGCGGCGAGGAGACCGCCCTCCTAGAGAGTCTGGAAGGCAAGAAGGGCATGCCGCGCCTAAAACCGCCCTTCCCCGCTCTGATGGGACTCTATGGCGCGCCGACCACGGTCAATAATGTTGAGACGATCGCGGTCGTGCCCGAAATTCTTCGGCGCGGCGGCGCGTGGTTCGGCGGACTCGGACGCCAAAATAATACAGGCACGAAAATCTTCTGCATTTCGGGTCATGTGGAAAAGCCATGCGTCGTGGAGGAGGAGATGGGAATCCCGCTCCGCGATCTGATAGAAACCTATGCGGGCGGCGTGCGCGGCGGATGGGAGAATCTGCTCGCCGTCATCCCCGGCGGATCCTCCGTGCCGTTGATCCCGAAGAGAATCTGCGACACTGTCCGCATGGATTTTGACTCTCTCAAAGATGCGGATTCCGCGCTCGGCACAGGCGCGGTGATCGTCATGGACAGAAGCGTGGATATTATCGCGGCGATCGCCGGCATCGCGCATTTCTACCGCCATGAAAGCTGCGGACAATGCACGCCATGCCGCGAAGGCGCGGGCTGGATGTGGCGAATCCTCACCCGAATGACGCAAGGAAACGCCGAAAGCGCCGAAATAGACGCGCTTCTGGATGTCTCGCGCAGGATTGAAGGCCATACGATCTGCGGTCTCGGAGACGCCGCCGCATGGCCTGTTCAAGGGCTGATACGGCATTTTCGTCCGCTGATGGAAGAGCGCATCCGCGAATTTTCCGCCCGCGCCGGCGACCGCGACCGCCCCCGCGCCGCCGCCGAATAATCATGCCCGCTCTGACGATCAATGGAAAGAAACTGGACGTGCCGCCCGGGACGGCGCTTATCCAAGCGTGCGAGGCGGCGGGCGTGGAAATCCCGCGCTTCTGCTACCATGAGCGTCTGTCGGTCGCCGGCAATTGCCGCATGTGTCTGGTGGAGGTGGAGAAGCAGCCGAAACTGACCGCCAGCTGCGCCGTTCCGGCGCTGGACGGCATGATCGTGCGGACAGACAGCGAGAAAGTCCGCCGCGCCCGACAAGGCGTCATGGAGTTCCTGCTCGCCAACCATCCGCTGGATTGTCCGATCTGCGATCAGGGCGGCGAGTGCGATCTGCAGGATCAGGCGATGGCGTATGGATTGGATCGCAGCCGCTTCTCCGAAAATAAACGCGCCGTCCAAGACAAGGATATGGGCCCTCTCGTCAAAACGATTATGACGCGCTGCATTCATTGCACGCGCTGCGTCCGCTTCGCCAGCGAGGTCGCCGGCGCGGCGGAAATCGGCGCTCTGGGGCGCGGCGAAGATATGGAAATCATGCCCTATTTGGAACAGACGATCACTTCCGAACTCTCCGGCAATATCATTGATCTCTGCCCTGTCGGCGCGCTGACCTCCAAGCCTTACGCCTTCACGGCGCGATCTTGGGAAATGCGATCGGTGGAGACTGTGGACGTCATGGACGCGGTCGGCTCCAACATCCGCGCGGACGCGCGAGGGCGCGAAGTCATGCGCGTCCTTCCTCGCTTGAATGAGGAGATCAATGAAGAATGGATTTCCGATAAAACGCGCTTCGCCTATGACGCGCTGAAGAATCAGCGCTTGGATCGCCCCTATGCGCGCGATGATCAGAATCGCCTGCGCCCTGTCTCGTGGGACGAGGCGCTGCGGATAGCCGCCGATCGCGTAAAAAAATCCGATCCGAAGAAAATCGCCGCGCTCGCCGGAGACCTCGCCTGCGCCGAATCGGTCAAGGCGCTCAAAGACTTGATGACGGCGCTCGCCTCTCCCCATTTGGACTGCCGTCTGGAGGAGGCGGCGGGGGGCGCGGGGGGGGCGGCGCTTCCGCCTGACGATCTGAAAAATGCCCGATGGACATATCTCTTCAACACGACCATCGCCGGCATAGACGAAGCGGACGCGCTTCTTTTGATCGGAAGCCATCCGCGTTTGGAAGCGCCGATCATCAATGCGCGGATTCGTCGGCGGTGGCTGAAGGGCGGCTTCCCGATCGGCGCATTAGGGCAAAAAACCGACCTCACCTATGACGCGGCATGGCTCGGCGAAACGCCCGCCGCGCTCGCCGATCTCGTCAATGGCAAAAGCCCCTTCGCGCGACAACTCAAAGCCGCGAAGCGTCCGATGCTGATTTTGGGCATCGGCGCGCTCGCCCGACCAGACGGCGCGGCGATCTTCGCCGCCGCCAGAGACCTCGCCAAAAAGACCGGCATGTTCGGCAAGGATTGGAACGGATTCAATGTCCTCCATATCGGGGCGGGGAAGGTCGGCGCTTTGGATTTGGGATTCCTCCCCGAGGATGGCGGGCTGGACGCATCGGGAATCCTAGCCGCCTCCAAGAATGGCGCGATGGATCTGGTCTATCTCCTCCATGCGGACGCGCTGGATATGGACGCTCTCGCCAAAAGTTTCGTCATTTATCAGGGTTCGCATGGCGACAGGGGCGCGCGCCATGCCGATCTCATTCTGCCCGGCGCGGCATGGTCGGAGAAAAACGCCCTCTGGGTCAATACCGAAGGGCGCGCGCAAGAAGGTCGGCTGGTCGTCTTTCCGCCCGGAGAGGCGCGGGAGGATTGGCGCGTCATTCACGCCCTCGCCGAGCGTTTGGACATGCCGCTCTCCTATGACGATCCCGTCCAACTCCGCCGCGCCATGCGGAAGGACGCGCCCTGCCTCGCCAAAATAGACGAAACCCCCGCCCCCGCCGCCCCCGTTCTTCCCGCCAAAAAGAAGATCGCCAAAGAGAAAAACCCTAAAACCCCGCCCCGCTTGACAGACGCGCCTTTCCTCTATGCCGTCCAAGATTTCTACCTGACCAACGCTGTCGCGCGAGCCTCGCGGACAATGGCGGCATGCAGCCGCATGAGACAGGAAGAAAGAAGGGCTGCCGCCGAATGACCGCTTTCCTGACAGAGGTTGGAATCCCCTTTCTATGGATTGTCGCGCATGGGGCGGCGATTCTTGTCGGTCTGCTGATCTTCCTCGCCTTCGCGCTTTATATGGATCGCAAAGTTTGGGCTGCCGTGCAGATGCGGAGAGGTCCGAATGTCGTCGGCCCGTTCGGACTTTTGCAGTCTGTCGCGGATTTTCTGAAATTCCTCTTCAAAGAGCCGATCATTCCTGACGGCGCGAATAAGGTCGTGTTTCTCTTGGCGCCTCTGATCACTTTCACGCTTTCGCTGGGCGCGTGGGCTGTCGTGCCGCTCGCCGAGGGCTGGGCGCTCGCCGACATCAATCTGGGAATCCTCTATCTCTTCGCGCTGACGTCTTTGGGCGTCTATGGGATCATCATGGGCGGATGGGCGTCCAATTCCAAATACGCCTTTTTGGGGGCGCTGCGATCCGCCGCGCAGATGGTCTCTTACGAAGTCTCCATCGGCTTCATCATCGTATGCGTGCTGCTGGCGGCGGGCTCGCTCAATCTCTCGGCGATCGTCATGGCGCAGAAGGATATGTGGTTTATCTTTCCGCTCTTCCCTGCCTTTGTCCTCTTCTTCATCTCGGCGCTCGCCGAGACGAACCGCCCGCCTTTTGATCTCCCTGAAGCCGAGTCGGAATTGGTCGCCGGCTTCATGGTGGAATATTCCTCCACGCCCTATCTGCTCTTTATGATCGGGGAGCTCGCCGCGGCGATCCTGATGTGCGCGATGGCGACGACTCTCTTTCTCGGCGGATGGCTGCCGCCTTTGGACATCGCGCCTTTCAATTGGCTGCCCGGATTTTTCTGGTTTTTCTTGAAGACGCTCTTTATCTTCTTCCTCTTCGCTATGGTAAAAGCGATCGTCCCGCGCTACCGCTATGATCAGTTAATGCGTCTGGGTTGGAAAGTCTTCCTGCCGCTCTCGCTGCTGATGGTGGCGCTGACGGCGAGCGCTCTCATCATCTTACGAGGAGGGGCATGATGGCTTCATGGATTGGAACAATCTTTGAGAAATTGCGGGCGTTTCTGCTTTTGGATTTCATCAGGGGCTTCCTGTTGGGGATGCGCTATTTTTTCAGAAAGAAGGCGACTTTGGATTATCCCTTTGAGCGAGGCGCGCTTTCGTCCCGCTTTCGCGGAGAGCATGCGCTTCGCCGCTACCCCAACGGCGAAGAGCGCTGCATCGCCTGCAAACTCTGCGAGGCGGTCTGCCCGGCGCAGGCGATCACGATAGAGGCTGGCCCCGCCCAAGCGGACGGAACGCGCCGCGCCACGCGATACGACATAGACATGCTGAAATGCATCTATTGCGGTCTCTGCCAAGAAGCCTGCCCTGTGGACGCGATTGTGGAAGGACCGAATCTCGCCTACGCCGCCGAAAGCCGCGAAGAACTGATCTACGATAAAGAGAAACTGCTCGCCAATGGCGATCGCTGGGAAGAGGCGCTCGCCGACAATCTCAAAAAAGAAGCGCCCTACCGATAGCAAGCCGATGCTCGCCCCTCTCCTGACGCAGATCGCCTTTTATCTTTTCTCGGCAGCGCTTCTGGCCATGGCGAGCGGAGTCATTTTGGCGAGGAATCCCGTCCATTCCGTCCTGTTTCTGATCATGGCGTTTTTCAACGCGGCGTGTCTCTTTATTTTGATGGGGGCGGAGTTTCTCGCGATGATTCTGCTGATCGTTTATATCGGCGCGGTGGCTGTGCTGTTTCTTTTTGTCGTGATGATGCTGGATATAGATTTTGTCGCTTTGCGCGAGGGCTTTTGGAACTATCTGCCGATCGGATTGGCGCTCGGAGTCGTTTTGGCGAGCGAGCTTATTCTGTTGGCGGCGCTCCCGACAGTCGCGCTCGCGCCCGCGCCGCCGCCGCCCGAAATCCTTCAGCCGAACATTGAGAGGCTGGGCGAAGTCCTCTATACGCGCTACGCGCATTTCTTCCAAATGGCGGGAATCATTTTGCTGATCGCGATGGTCGGCGCGATCGTCTTGACGCTCAGACCGCGCGAGGGCATACGCCGTCAAGAGGCGGCGCGGCAGGTCTCGCGCAAGCGCGAGGACTCGGTGGAAATTCGCAAAGTTCAGTCCGGCGAGGGGCTTTGACGCGATGCCCGTCCCGATGGCGCATATTCTGATCCTGTCCGCGATGCTCTTCACGATTGGAATTCTCGGACTCTTCCTCAATCGGAAAAACGTCCTCATTCTGCTGATGTCCATTGAGCTGATTCTCCTCTCGGCGAATATCAATCTTGTCGGCTTCTCGGCGCGGGGGGGGGACGTTGTCGGGCAGGTCTTCGCGATGTTCGTCCTGACGGTCGCGGCGGCGGAAGCCGCGATAGGCTTGGCGATCCTCGTCGTCTATTTCCGAAACCGAGGCTCCATCGCCGTGGACGACATCAGCGTCATGAAAGGCTGAGAGAAAGTCCATGACGAAGGGCGCAAGGTTTTGACCTCCACCATCGCGATTCTCGCGCTTTTTCTGCCTCTGGCCGGGGCGGCGGCGGCGATGCCCGCGGCGCGTCTTTTCGGGGCGCGCGCGGCGGAGATTGCCGCCTCCGCTTCGGTCGCCCTCGCCGCGATCCTCTCCGTGATGCTCTTCATGCGGACGAATTTCGGCGGAGAGACGGCGGATATTCATCTCATGACATGGATCGCGATGGAAGGCTTCTCCGTCTCTTGGGGAATCCAACTGGACGCGCTGACGGGTCTGATGTTCTTCACGGTCTCTTTCGTTTCGGCGGTCGTCCATATTTACTCCATCGGCTATATGCATGAGGATCCGTCTCGCCCGCGCTTCTTCGCCTATTTGAGCCTTTTCACTTTTATGATGCTGCTGCTGGTCGCCGCGCCGAATTTCCTGCAGCTCTTTGTCGGATGGGAGGGAGTCGGGCTTGCCTCCTATCTTCTGATCGGCTTTTGGCATCAGCGATCCGCGCCGAATGACGCGGCGATTAAAGCTTTTGTCGTCAATCGGGTCGGGGACGCCGGGCTTCTGCTCGGCATGGCGGCGATCGTCATGATTTTCGGAACGCTGGATTATGACGCCGTCTTCCAAGCCGTCCCGCGAATGGGGGATCAGACCATCGCGCTCCCGGGAGGCATGGAAGTCGGCGCGCTCAATCTGATCGGATGTCTTCTGCTTGTCGGGGCGATGGGGAAGTCGGCGCAGTTTCTGCTCCATACATGGCTGCCTGACGCGATGGAAGGGCCGACGCCGGTCTCGGCGCTCATTCACGCGGCGACAATGGTGACGGCGGGCGTTTTTCTGATCGCGCGCGCCGCGCCGCTTTACGAATACGCGCCGCAGGCGGCGCTGGCGACAGCCCTTGTCGGAGGGGCGACAGCTTTTTTCGCGGCGAGCGCGGCGCTCGTCCAAAACGACATCAAGCGCGTCATCGCGTGGTCAACCTGCTCGCAGTTGGGCTATATGTTCGCGGCGCTCGGCTTGGGCTTGTATCAAGCGGCGCTTTTTCATCTCTTCACCCACGCTTTTTTCAAGGCGCTTCTCTTTCTAGGCGCGGGGTCTGTCATCCACGCGCTCCATGACGAGCAGGATATGCGCCGCATGGGAGGGCTTTTCAAGACCCTCCCGCTCACTTGGACGGCGATGCTGATCGGATCGCTTTCTCTGACAGGCTTTCCTCTGACGGCGGGCTATTTCTCCAAAGACGCGATTATAGAAGCGGCGGCGGTCTCGTCCGTTGGGACGGCGCCGTTGATTTTCGCGCTGCTGATCGCGGCGGCGATCGGGACGGCGTTTTATTCATGGCGTCTGATCTTTATGACGTTCCATGGGGACTATCGCGGGGACGCCGAAATCTTGAGGAACGCGCATGAAAGTCCTCCCGTCATGCTGATTCCTTTGGGGCTTTTGGCGCTGGGCGCGATTTTCGCCGGCGGGGTTTTCGCTCCGGCCTTTCTTGGCGATGGCGCGGAGCATTTTTGGGGGGGCGCTTTCGCCCTCCGCGCCGACAACAAAATGGTTGAGGCGATCCATGACGTCCCGCTTCTTATTAAACTCACGCCTCTCGCGGCGATGGTTTTGGGCTTCGCGGCGGCGCTCTATCTGTGGAGGCGTCCGGGCAGCGCGAATCGGCTCGCGCGACAGCATGTGCTTCTCTATCGCTTCCTCCTGCATAAATGGTATTTTGACGAAATCTATGATCGCCTCTTCGCGCGAGGCGCTTATGGGATCGGGCGAATCTTTCAGCAGCGCGGCGAAGGGCTGATAGACGGCATCGGGCCGGACGGCATGGCGCGGCGCGTCCTCCAAATGACGCGGGGCGCGGTCAAACTCCAAAGCGGATATCTCTACCATTACGCCTTTCTGATGATTGTCGGGCTTGTGGCGCTGATGAGCTGGATTCTTCTCAGAGCCTAGCGCGCTATGACCGAAGGCTGGCCCATTCTCTCGCTTCTGATCTTCCTGCCGCTCGCCGGGGCGGCGCTGATCTTCTCCATTCAGGGGAAAGCGGAAATCGTGGATCGGAACGCCAGAGCGCTCGCGCTTTGGACCTCTTCGGCGGCGTTTCTGCTGGCTCTCATCATCGCGCTGAATTTTGATCCGCGAGGCGAAGCGTTTCAATTTATGGAGCATCGGCAGTGGCTTTCCGGCGTCATCGCCTACAGGCTGGGCATTGACGGCATATCGCTCCCGCTGATCCTGCTGACGACCCTGCTGACGCCGCTTTGCATTTTGGCGAGCTGGTCGTCCATCACGAAGCGGGTTCAAAGTTTCATGGCGGCGTTCCTCGTCATGGAAACGCTGATGCTCGGCGTTTTCTGCGCGCTGGATCTCGTCCTCTTCTACATTTTCTTTGAGGGCGGGCTTATTCCGATGTTTCTGATTATCGGCATATGGGGCGGGGCGGAAAGACTCTATGCGAGTTTCAAATTCTTCCTTTACACGCTCTTGGGATCGCTCTTGATGCTGCTGGCGATCCTCGCCATCTATTGGAGCGCCGGGACGACCTCCATTCCCGCCCTTTTGGAAAGCGATCTGCCGCCCGATCTGCAAAGATGGCTCTGGCTCGCCTTCCTCGCCTCCTTCGCCGTGAAACTGCCGATGTGGCCTGTCCATAGTTGGCTGCCTGACGCCCATGTCCAAGCGCCGACGGCGGGATCGGTCATTTTGGCGGGAATCCTTCTGAAAATGGGCGGATACGGATTCCTCCGCTTCTCGCTTCCGATTTTTCCGAGCGCCTCGGTGGAGTTCGCGCCCTTGATCTTCGCGCTTTCGGTGATCGCGATTCTCTACGCCTCTTTAATTGCGCTCGTCCAAGAAGACATCAAGAAACTGATCGCCTACGCCTCCATCGCCCATATGGGCTATGTCACGATCGGCATGTTTTCCATGACGATGGAGGGGCTGCAGGGCGGCATATTTCAGATGCTGTCGCATGGCTTCGTGTCGGCGGCGCTGTTCCTGTCGGTCGGCGTCCTCTATGACAGAATGCACAGCCGCGACATTTCCGCCTTCGGAGGGGCGGCGCGCATCATGCCTCTCTTCGCGCTCGTCTTTATGATCTTCACGCTCGCCAATGTCGGGCTGCCCGGGACGAGCGGCTTCATCGGCGAGTTTCTGAGCGTGGTCGGCGTTTTTAGCGTTTCCATGACGGTGGCGGCGCTGGCGGCGCTGGGCGTGATTTTGAGCGTTGCCTACAGCCTTCGCCTCTATCGGCGCATTTTCTATGAAGACCCCGCCTCCGAAGACGCCGCCCAAATGCCCGATCTCTCATGGCGCGAGAGTTTCGTCTTCGCGCCTCTGATCGCGGCGACTCTGCTCTTCGGGATTTATCCGAAACCGATCTTCACGATGACAGACCCCGCCATCGCCCGAATCGCCGAGCGCATGAAAACGGCGAAAGCGAAAAGCGAGGCGCAAGCCGCGCTCCCATCTCCGCGCGAATTTCAAGAGAGCGAGCGATGACAGAGCTTTCCTTGACGGAGCAGCTGGCGCTTTTCCTGCCCGAACTTCTTCTCGCTCTAGGCGCGATGGCGCTCTTGATGCTGGGCGTTTTCCAAAGAGAAGAGAGCGGGCGGCGGATTGCCAATCTCGCCATCGCGCTGACGCTCCTCGCTCTCCTGTCCGCTTTGACGCTTCCGACAGAGCGGGCTGAGATTTTCGGCGGCAGTTTCGTCATAGATTCTTTCGCGATCACGATGAAGGCGCTCGCGCTGATTGGAGTCGCGGCGGCGCTTCTGATCGGGCGCGCCTTTTCGGAAACGCAGCGGGTCGGGCGTTTTGAATATCCGATTCTGATTCTGTTAAGCGCGGTCGGAATCCTTCTGATGATCTCGGCAAACGATCTCATCGCGCTTTATATCGGGATAGAAACGCAAAGCCTCGCCCTTTATGTCCTTGCCGCGTGGCATAGGGATTCTGTCAAATCCAGCGAGGCGGGTTTAAAATATTTTATTCTCGGCGCGCTCTCGTCCGGGATTCTGCTTTACGGCTGCTCCATGATCTATGGCTTTGGCGGGGGGATCGGCTTCGCGGAGATCGCCGCCGCGCCGCCCTCCGCCGGACTGACGATCGGCTGCGTTTTCGCGCTGTCGGGGCTGGCGTTCAAAATCTCCGCCGTGCCTTTCCATATGTGGACGCCCGATGTCTATGAAGGAGCGCCGACGCCTGTGGCTCTCTTTCTCGCCTCCGCGCCGAAAGTGGCGGCGCTGGCGCTGATCGCGCGCTTCACGCTGGAGGCGCTGCCCCCCCATGCCGGCGGAGAAGATATTCTGACAATCCTCGCCATCGGCTCTATGATTCTAGGGGCGGTGGCGGCGATCGGGCAGGCGAATCTAAAACGCCTTCTCGCCTATAGCGCGATCGGCCATATGGGATACGCGCTCATCGGACTCATCGCCGGCGGAGAGGAAGGGCTGATCGCGCTTGTCGTCTATGCGGGGATTTATCTTTTGACGATCATCGGCGTCTTTTGCTCTCTGATGGCGCTCCGCGCCGAGACCCGCGCGCCGCAGAATATAGAGGAACTGACGGGCTTGAGCCAAACGCAGCCGGCGATGGCGTTTCTGTTGGCGGCGCTTCTCTTTTCGCTCGCTGGGATTCCGCCGCTCGCGGGCTTTTTCGGGAAATTCTACGTTTTTCTGTCCGCGATAGAGCAGGGATTTGTCTGGCTCGCCGTGATAGGCGTTGTGGCGAGCGTCATTGCGAGCTATTATTATCTGCGGATAATTAAACTGATGTATTTTGACGACCCCGACATTTCGCTCCGCATGGAGCTCTCGCCGTCCTCGCGTTTCGTTCTTTACGCGAGCGGGGTTTTCGCGCTTGGCTTCATTTTGGCGCCGCGCCTTTTGTCGGAGCCTGCGGCATGGGCTGCGCGCGGGCTTCTCGGGTTGCCATGACGATGGTCGCCATGACGAGGGTCGCCATGACGATGGAGGAGCGATGCGCCATGCCCAAAGGGACGCGCCTCATCTGGCATGAGGAGACCGGCAGCACCAACGATGACGCCCGCGCCCTGGCGATCAAAGGCGAGGCGGGGCCGGTCTGGATCGCCGCGGCGCGGCAGACGCAGGGGCGGGGGCGCAGAGGACGAAAATGGGAATCCCCGACAGGCAATCTCTACGCGACTTTGCTCATTCGTCCGGAATGCTCATCGGAGAAGGCGGCGCAATTGTCTTTCGCCGCGCCGCTCGCCATTCTTCAGACGGCGCGGGCGCTCCTGCCTTCGGACATTTCGGAGAGTTTGCGCGTCAAATGGCCGAATGACGTTCTTCTCAAAAGGCGCAAGATCGCCGGCTGCCTTCTAGAATCGGATATGAGCGGGGGCCGCGCCTCATGGGTGGCTTGCGGAATCGGGATCAATCTCGCCCACGCGCCGAAACAGACGCCCTACCCCGCCGCCGCGCTCGGCGACTTCGTTTCGCCGCCGCCGAAAGCGCGAGCGGCGCTAGAGCGTCTCGCCCGCGCCTTTGACGCGCTTCTGGATATTTGGCGCGGCGAAGACGGCTTCTCCGCCCTCCGCCGCGAATGGCTCGCCAACGTTTCGGGGCTGGGCGAAGAGATCACTGTCCGCCTTCCTTCCGAAACGCTGGAAGGCAGATTTGAAGGGCTGGATCATGACGGCGCGCTTCATCTGCTGATGCCGTCGGGCGAGACGCGGCGCATAGACACGGGCGATGTCTTTTTCGGAAGGGGGGGCGCATGAGCGCGGCGTGTTTTTCGGATCCCGGTCTTTATTTCGTGCCGCTTGGCGGCGCCGGCGAAATCGGCATGAATCTCAATCTCTACGGAATCCTGCATCAGGGGCGCGAATCGTGGATCGCCGTGGATGTCGGCGTCACCTTCGGCGACACAAGAACGCCGGGCGTGGATCTGATCATGGCGGACATTTCTTTCATTGAAGAGCGCCGCGACAAATTGCTCGGCATCGTTCTCACTCACGGGCATGAGGATCATGTGGGCGCGCTGGCGGCGCTCTGGCCTCGGCTGGAAGCGCCGGTCTATGCGACCCCCTTCACGGCGGCGCTTATCAAATCGCGTCTGCTGGAGGCGGGAATCTACGGCAGAGTGCCTATGCATGTCGTGCCTTTGGGGAGCGGGATTCGTCTTGATCCCTTCAAGATAGAACTGATCACGCTGACCCATTCCATCCCCGAGCCGAACGGTCTGGCGATCAGGACGCCTCTCGGCAACATTCTCCATACGGGGGATTGGAAGATAGACCCCGATCCCGTCATTGGCGAGACGACTGACGAAGAGGCGCTCAAAAGATTGGGCGCGGAGGGCGTCTTGGCGATGGTCTGCGATTCCACCAATGTCTTTGAGCATGGCGAGGCGGGATCGGAAGCCGATGTGGAAGGCGCGATGCATGACGCCATCGGCGGATGCGAGGGGCGCGTTTTCGTCACCTCCTTCGCCTCCAATGTCGCGCGCCTTGAGACGATCGCGCGCGCCGCCCAAAAACACGGACGCCGAGTCGCCCTCGCCGGACGCTCCATGCGGCGCATTGTCGGCGCGGCGCAGGATACGGGCTATCTGCAGGGCCTTCCGCCTTTTCTGTCGGAAGAGCAGGGCGCGGCGGCGGCGCGCGGCAAGATTCTCTTTTTATGCACCGGCAGCCAAGGGGTGCCGGAATCGGCGCTCCCGCGAATCGCGATGGGAACGCATCGGGTTCTGCGAATGTCGGAGGGCGACAGGGTCATTTTTTCCTCGCGCGAGATTCCGGGCAATGAGAAAGACATCGCCCGTCTTTACAATTTCCTCGCGGAGCGCGGCGTGGAGGTTTTGACGCCGAAGCATGATCCGAAATTGCATATTTCCGGGCATCCGTGTCGTGATGAGCTTGCGTCCATGTATCGGTGGGTTCGGCCGAAGATCGCGATTCCCGTTCATGGCGAGCGGCGTCATATGAAGGAGCATGCGTCTCTTGCGAGGGATCTGCAGGTTCCGTTGGCGATTGTTCCTACGAATGGGGCGATCATTCATTTGGCGCCGGGGGAGGCGTCGCAGGTCGGGGGGGCGCGGAATGGTCGGCTTTATTTGGACGGACAGATTCTGCTTCCCGCCGATCACAAAGGCATCATGCGCGAGCGCGAGGAGTTGGCGAAGAACGGCGTCCTTGCGGTGTCGCTGATGTTGGACGCGGACGGCTTCCCGCTGGATGAGGCGATGGTTTCTTTCTGCGGCATTCCGGGCGAGGATGCCGAGGGCGTGGAGATGCGCGAGCATGTTTTGGACGCGATAGACGAGGCGTTTGAGTTGATGGAGAAGCAGCGCACGCGGCGGCGCGAGGCGGTTCATAAGATGTTGAAGCGTTTTATTCTGAATGTGTTTCGGCGGAGATGGGGCAAGATTCCGTATTTGCATTTGCACATTCAGCGCGTGGATGATGGTTGAGGGAGGTTGTTATGGTTGGGATTGGGCGATTGAATCATGTTGCGGTGGCGGTTCCGGATTTGGAGGCGGCGGCGTCTTTTTATCGGGATATTTTGGGGGCGGAGGTCTCGGAGGCGAAAGATTTGCCGGATCAGGGGGTATCCACGGTGATTGTTCGTCTTGTCGGGACGGCGTGTGTGGAGTTGATCACGCCGTTGGGCGAGGCTTCTCCGATCGCGGCTTTTTTGGAGCGCAATCCGAAGGGGGGGATGCATCATTTATGTTATGAGGTTGGGGACATTATTGCGGCGCGTGATGATTTGATAGCGAAGGGTTTTCGTCCGATTGGTTCGGGCGAGCCGAGCGTTGGGGCTCATGGGAAGCCTGTTTTATTTTTTCATCCGCGTGATTTTTGCGGGACGTTGGTTGAGTTAGAGGAGGTTTAGGGTTTGTGGTTGGGGATTTTGTATTAGCGTTTGGGATATTTTTCATTGTGTGGTGGTGCGTTTTTTTGGCGTTGTTGCCTGTGGGGGTTCGGACTCAGGATGAGGCGGGGGAGGTTATTCGGGGGACGGTGTCTAGCGCGCCTGTGGAGTTTTTGTTGTTGCGGAGGAGTTTGCAGGCGACATCTGTGGCGGCGTTTTTGACGGGTTTGGTGATGTTTTGGATTGGCTGAGCGCCCTGACTTTCTCCCGTGAAGGGGGGTTTGGGGGGCTAGCCCCCCAAAAAAACCAAGGCGGGCGCAAGCCCGCCTATGCGCGTGGGTGGTGGCGGCGAAGAAAGCATTTGCGAGCGGAGCAACGCGAAGCGAGCAAATGCGACCGCCACCCACGCGCCCCCTGCCCGCAAGAGCTCTTGTAAGCAGGGAGGGTCGGCGGGCTTTCTCGCGGGCTTGCGCTGTCGCGCTTCGCCCGCTTCGTCTCGCCACGCCCGCCGACTATAGCGGGCTTCGCCCGCTTGGTTTTTCAAGGGGGGCAAGCCCCCCTTGACCCCCCTCAACGGGAGATCACGAGATCAAAATATGAGTCGTCTTAACCTGCGAATACTTCTCCAAAGCATGCAGCGAATTATCACGCCCAATCCCAGACTGCTTATAACCACCAAACGGAACCGCCGTCCCACCCCCATTTATGTCATTCACAGTCACCGTCCCAGACCGCAAACCACGAGCAATCCGAAACGCCTTGTTTATGTCCTTCGTCCATAAAGTCGCCTGCAAACCATAAATGCTGTCATTCGCAATCCGCAAAGCCTCCGCCTCATCCTTGAACGTCAAAGTGGAAAGAACAGGACCAAAAATCTCCTCCTGCGCGACACGCATCTTATTGTCCACGCCATCAAAGATCGTCGGCTCAATGTAATAGCCGCCGGTGTTCTGCATGACCTGCTTGCCGCCCATCGCCAAGCCCGCGCCCTCCTTCTCGCCAACGCCAATGTAAGACATGACGCGCTCCGTCTGCGTCTTATCCACCATAGACCCCATGAAGGTCTTCGGATCCAACGGATCGCCGGGCTGCATATGCTCGCCAACCTGCTTCACCTTCTCCAAGAACTCATCATGGATCTTCTCCTGAACCAACAGACGAGTCGCGGCAATGCAAACCTGTCCCGAGTTGAAGAAAACGCCCTGCGCCGCCGCCTGCGCCGCGCCGTCTAAACTCTCCGCATCGTCAAAAACAATGTTCGGAGTCTTGCCGCCGCACTCCAACGAAATCGCCTTCATGTTGGACTCGCCCGAATAACGCAAGAAAAACTTGCCAACCTCCGTAGAGCCGGTGAAAGCGATCATATCCACATCCATATGACGTCCGAGCGCCTGTCCCGCCGTCTCGCCCATGCCGGGCAAGACCTGCAGCGTGTTCTCAGGCAGACCCGCCTCGGCGGCGAGCGCCGCCACGCGCAGCGCCGTCAAAGGCGACTGCTCGGCAGGTTTTAGAATCACCGAATTCCCCGCCGCCAAAGCCGGCGCGATCTTCCACGTCGCCATCAAAAGCGGGAAGTTCCACGGCACAACCGCCGCGATAACCCCCATCGGCTCGCGCGTGATCAAATCCAAAGACGTCTTCGCGGTCGGCGCGATTTCGTCATAGACCTTGTCCACCGCCTCCGCATACCAGCGCACTGTGTTGGCGACCGCCGGCATATCCACGCTCTTGGAAAAGCTGATGGGCTTGCCCATATCCAGCGTCTCCAAAAGCGCGAGTTCCTCGGCGTTCTTGGCGATGAGATCGGCGAATTTAAGAAGAATCTTCTTGCGCCCCGCCGGCGCCATGTCCGACCAGCTTCCCGATGAAAAGGCTTTGCGCGCCGCCTTGACGGCGCGATCCACGTCTTCCTTGTCGCATGCGGCGACCTTCGTCAAGACTTTGCCGTCAATCGGGCTGACGCATTCAAAGGTCTCGCCTGAGGCGGCGTCCCGATAATCGCCTTCAATGAAGGCTTGGCTCGTGAAAGAAAGCGCTGCCGCTTTGGCGCGGAGCGCGTCTGCCGCTGATGATTCGTGAGATATGGACATGAAACTCCTCCTTGTTCCGTGAGCGTTTTAGACTATTTGATCTTCGCCTCGTTGAAGGCGACATGTTTGCGCGCGACAGGATCATATTTCCGCATAGAGAGTTTCTCGCGCTGTCCGCCGCCCGGTTTGGGACGGGAGCTTTTTTTCGTGACGTAGTAATAGCCCGTTCCTGCGGAACTTTCCATTTTGATTTTGACGCTTGTCGGCTTCGCCATGGTTCTCGCGCTCTCTCCTCGGTCGCGTTGTTATGGTATCGCGGGGTTCGTTGGAGTCAAGCGGGTCTTTGGAAAAATTTTCGCCAGAGGGGTCTTGTGAGGACGCTGCCTGTGATGGCGGCGAGGAGGAGGGGGAGTCCGTAAACAGGGACAGAATCCATGACCACGCCGGCGGTGGGCGGCGTCAGCAGACTCCCCAGATTGTAGCAGAAGACGAGCGCGGCGTTGGCGCCGGCGAGGGCGGCGGCGGCAAAGCGCTCGCCGATGATAATCATCGCAAGCGTATAGATTCCGACCGCGAAGCCTCCGAAGATGAAGAGGAGGAAGGCGAAGCCGAGAATGACGAGCGGCGTCATTTGCGGCGCGGCGAAGAAGAGGAGCGGCATGGCGAGCGCCGAGAGCGAGGCAATCGCCGCGCAAAGAAAAAGAACCGTCATGCGATCATATTTGTCGGCGAGATAGCCAATTGGGATTTGGCAGCAGATATTGCCGAGCGAGAAGGCGGTCAGCGCCGCCGCCGAGAGCATTTCCGAAAGGCCGAGCCGCAGACCGTAGATGGGCATGAAGGTGAGGATCCCGATTTCCACGCCGCCATAGACGACGCCGGCGAGCATCAGGGTTGGGGCGATGAAGAAGAATTGTCTGAAGCGGACGTGATGGGCTTCGGGTTCTTCGGCGAAGGCTTGCGGCAGGTTCCATGCGCCGATCACGGGGAGGGGGGCGATGAGCATGAGGATCGCGCAGAGGGCGTATGGCGCGATGCCTTCGGTTCCTGCGATCCAGAGGATCGCCGGTCCGAAGGCGAAGCATCCGGAGAGGATTGTGGCGTAGATGGCGATGATTCGTCCGCGGTATTTTTCTTCGGCGAAGTGGTTGATCCATGCTTCGCTGATGGCGAAGAGCATTCCGAGCGCGATGCCGTTGAGGAAGCGGAGAGGGAACCAGACATAGAAGTCTAGGAAGACTCCGTAGAGGAGGGTAAGGAAGCTGGAGAGGATTATGAGTGTGAGGAGGAGGGGCGCGGTTTTGGTTTTCGCCATGATTTTGGGGAGGAAGGGCATGACGAGCATTGCGGAGAGGAAAGGCATCATGGCGTTGATTCCGATGAGGTATCCTGGGATTTGGAATCGTTCCATCGTGATGGAGAGGAGTGGGAGGAGTCCGCCGAGTCCGAGGGCGGCGGCGGCGGTGCATCCCATAGCGGCGATGATTCCGCGTTTTCGCATAGTTGGGGTCATGTGGGTCATGGGGGTTTATTAGGGATTGGGGAGTTTGGGGTAAAGGGATTTTTGGGTTGCTCCCGTTTCGGGGGGTTTGGGGGGCTAGCCCCCCAAGAAAAACCAAGCGGGCGAAGCCCGCTACGGTCGGCGGGCGTGGCGAGACGAAGCGGGCGCAGCCGAAGGCAAGCCCGCGAGAAAGCCCGCCGACTTCCCTAGCGCTTGCGTGAGTGGCGGGCTTTGCCCGCCTTGTTTTCGCGGGGGGTGTCGCACCCCCCGCACCCCCCTTAACGGGAGCGCGTCAAAGCGCTCTAACCCTCCGTAAAATCTTCCTTGCAATAGCCCTGCAAATAAAGCGCCGACGCCAAACCCCCATACCTCAAACAAACATCCGCAACATCATCCAAAATATCCCTCCCACGAAACGAAACCCCCAACCCCGCCCCCCTCACCATCTCAACATCATTCGCCCCATCACCAACAGCCAAAATATCCCCCAACCCAAACCCGCGCTCCCGCGCGAAAGACTCCGCGTAAAACCGCTTCTCCAAACGACCCCCAATCGGAGATGCAACCCGCCCGGTAATCCTGCCCCCCACAATCTCCAACCGATTCGCCCGAAACCCCTCAAACCCCAACCGCGCCGCAACAACCTCAACAAAACACCCAAACCCCCCCGATACCAAAAGCGCAGGACAATTATGTGCGCGCATCGTCTGAACCAAAAGACGCGCGCCCTCGCGCAGCGTCAAAGACTCGGCAACCTCCTCAAGAATAGACGCATCACGCCCCGCCAAAAGCCGAACCCTCTCGCGCAGCGCCTCGGCGAAATCCAACTGCCCCCGCATCGCGCGATCCGTGATCGCCGCGACCGCCTCGCCATGACCCAGCCGCGCCGCCAAAATATCCAACGACTCCCCCTCAATCATCGTGGAATCCATGTCCGCGACCAAACACCGCTTCCGCCGACCCGCCGCCTCAAGACAAGCCCAATCCACGCGCCGCGCCGCCAAAAACCCCCGCAACTCGGCAGAAAGCGCGACAGACTCCGAACAGGGAATCTCGCAAGCCTCCCCCTCGCCAAGCCACGCGATCTCGCCGACCTCGCCCGCCCCGCCGCGCTGAAGCGCCCCGCGCTGAAGCGTCTCGCGGACGCGCTCGGCGATGCCCTCCTCAAGCTTGCCAATCAGAATCATGCGGTATTTCATAGAGGCGATTATGCCCGCTTTGTCCAAAAATCCCATTCTTCTTCTCGCCGGGACGACGGCCTCCGGGAAGTCGCGCCTCGCCCTTTCTCTCGCCGAAAGACTCGGCGGCGAGATCGTCAATGCGGACGCGATTCAAGTCTATGCGGATTTGCGAATTCTCTCCGCCCGCCCGACCCCCGAAGACGAAGCCCGCCTCCCCCACCACCTTTACGGCTTCGCGCCTTCCGATCAAGCCTTCTCATCGGGGGCGTGGCTGGAGCGGACGATCCCGCTCATCCATGAAATTCA
Organism: uncultured Alphaproteobacteria bacterium; assembly: GCA_958296285.1. GTDB lineage: Bacteria > Pseudomonadota > Alphaproteobacteria > JAPOUT01. The sequence continues at coordinate 999,464 of OY282459.1, read as the reverse complement.
GGATCGCGGGAAGACGCCAATCCTCGTTGGCGGGACGGGTCTCTATTTCCAATGCCTGACGCAAGGATTAGCGCCCCTCCCAAAAATTCCCGATCCTATCCGCGAGGGCTTGCGCGCCCGACTGGAAACAGAAGGGCGCGAGGCGCTCTATCAGGAACTGCGCCGCGTGGATCCGAGCCTCGCGGCGCGAGTGCCGAAATCCGACAGCCAACGACTCCTGCGCGGTTTGGAAGTCGCCGAAGCCACCGGCAAACCGCTGAGCCTCTGGCAGCGCGAGACAGTCGCGCCCTCTCTCAAAGACTCTTTCGTGAAGGCGGCGCTGCTGCCGCCGCGGGAATCTCTTTATGAGACGTGCGATAAGCGCGTCTCCGAGATGCTGGCGCGAGGCGCGTTGGAGGAGGCGCGGCGCATTGTCGCGCGGAATCTCTCGCCGCGTCTGCCGGTGATGAAGGCGATCGGAATGACGGCGCTGCGGGCGCATTTTGACGGCGCGCTCTCTCTGGAGGAGGCGCGGCTGCGGATGGCTCTGGAGACGCGGCGCTACGCGCGGCGGCAGACGACATGGATACGAAACCAAATGGCGGATTGGACTCATATCGCCTCGCTCTCTTTAGAAGAGAGGGCGGCGGCGATTCAAAAACTTTGCCTCTGATTATCTCTCTTTATCTTTCTCTATGTCTCTTTCTGCCTCTCGGCGGAGCGGACGCGATTGCCTCCCGAATCTTTGGCGCGATAAAGCGCGCCGTCCGCGCACTTGATCAGATGGGCGAGCGTCTCGCGCTTCTCGGCGCGGGCGATGCCACTTGTGGCGATGCCACTCGCGGCGAAACCACTCGTGGCGATCCCAAGACTCGCCGTGATTCTTTCGGCGAAAGGGAATCGCAGCGAGGCGATGGAAACGCGGAGTCTCTCCGCCAAGCCCCACAGCGCCTCGGAGGACAGACCTGTCAGCCCGACAAGAAACTCATCCCCGCCTATGCGGCATAGAAGATCGCTCTGGCGCAGATTTTCGCGGAGCGCGCGCGCTGTTTTTACGAGAACCTCGTCTCCCATATCATGTCCGTGGCTGTCATTGACGCGCTTGAATCTGTCCAAATCGGCGATGAGAATGGCGAGCGCCCCTTCGGCGAGCATGTCGGGCAGGCAGTCGTCCATGGCGCGGCGATTGCTCAAGCCGGTCAGAGGATCGCGATACGCCATCTCCATGCTGTGAATGAGTTTCGCGCGCATCCGATCGCGATGCCTCTTGCGCGTCAGCTGCGCCTGCAATTTGGCGCGCATCTCGCGGCGATCCAGAGGCGGCAGCACGTCATCCGCGCCGGCCGAGAGACCCCTTATCCGCTCGGCGACATCGTTCCCTTTGGAAAAGACGAGGAGCGGAATATCGGATATGCCGTCCAGCGATTTGATTTGCTTGCAGAGATTATAATCGTCCTCTTTGGCGGCGTCCCCTTCCAACAGGATGATGTCGGGCTGATGCGCCCGCGCCGCGTGGAGCAGCGCCTCCAAAGACGCCGAGCAACCGGCGCCGACAAGCTCGGTCTCAAAAGAAGAATCCGAAAAGACCGCCCGCAGCGGATCGCCTTCGGGCGGCAAGCCCTCCCCCACAACAAGAACGCGCGCGCTCATATCCGCCTGCTCCGATCCTATGGAAAATCATCGCCCGCCGCTTTCGCGGAGGCTAGGATTGCATGATTCCACGCGGCGGGGATAAGACAAGGGCTTTTTCCACAGATTTTTATTTTTTCTGACAGAGCGTCAAGCCGTCAGCGATGGGAAGGAGGATCATCTCCACGCGGGAATCGCCGTGAATCTTCTCGTTCAAACGGCGGAGCGCGGCAGTGTCGGCGCTTTGATCGCTGTGATCCGCGACCTGCCCGCCCCACAAAACATTGTCTAACGCGATCAGACCTCCGCGCCGAAGGAGGCGCAGCGTTTCCTCGTAATAGGCGTCATAGTTGCTTTTGTCGGCGTCTATGAAAGCCATGTCATATTGTCCTTCGCGCCCTTCCGACAACAGCGCGGTCAGGGTTTCTAAAGCCGGGGCGAGGCGGAGCTCTATCCTGTCCGAGACGCCCGCCGCCTCCCAATAGATTTTCGCCTTGTCGGTGAATTCCTCCGACATGTCGCAGGCGGTGATTTCGCCGCCCTCTTCCATGCCGAGCGCCATGGCGAGACTGCTATAGCCGGTAAAAACTCCGATCTCCAAAATAGTCTTCGCCCCGATGAGTCTCGCCAAAAAGCCTAGCAGCGCGCCCTGATCCGGCGCGACCTGCATCAGAGCGATCCCGCCCATCTCATCGGTCTCCTGACGGCAGCGCGTCAAGACGGGATGCTCGCGAAAGCCGCGCCGCCGAATATAATCTTCCAAGCGGCGGATTTTCGCGTCTCTGTCCGGCGCGTCCCCGATATTGACATTGGCGAAAATGCTTGACGGCTTCATTAGCGCCTCCTCCTTCCTTTTCGTCATTTTCGTCATTGTCGCATTTTGCTATGATGCCGAAAAGCCCGCGCGGATTCGCCATGCACGAGATTGAAAAACGCCTTGAAACATTAGGGCTTCGCCTTCCGGCTCCGTCTTCGCCGGCGGCGAACTATGTCCCCTATGCGATGAGCGGGACTCTTCTCTTCATTTCGGGACAGGTGCCTGTGGAGGATGGAAAAATCGCCTTTCAAGGCATTGTCGGCAAGAGTCTGTCGCTGGAAGAGGGGAAGGCGGCGGCGAAACTCTGCGCGCTTCATCTTTTGGCGCAGGCGAAGGCGGCGCTGGAGGGCGATCTCTCCCGCCTTGTTCGGTGCGTCAAAGTGGGGGGCTTCGTCCATGCGGCGGCGGATTTCACGCGGCATCCCGAAATCGTCAATGGGGCGTCCGATCTGATTGTCGCCGCGATGGGCGAGGCGGGACGCCACGCCCGATTCGCTGTCGGCGCGGTTTCTCTCCCGGCGAATGCCGCCGTGGAACTGGACGCGATTTTTGAAATCCGAAAGCCATGACGCCCGCGCCCCTCGCCAAAGAGACGAAAGCGCCGAAAAAATGCGCGAGACTCATCGGCTCGCTGAAAGAGGTCTCCGCCGCGTCATGGGACGCCTGCGCCGATCCCAGCGGCGATCAGCCCTTTTCCAGCCACGCCTTCCTGCTGTCGCTGGAGGAATCAGGCTCGGCGACCACGCAGACAGGATGGACGCCATGCCATCTTTTGTTGGAGGATGAGGCGGAGAATCTTCTCGGCTGCATGCCTCTCTATCTCAAAACGCACAGCCAAGGGGAGTATGTCTTTGATCACGGATGGGCGGACGCGCTGGAGCGCGCCGGCGTTCCCTATTATCCGAAACTCCAATCGGCGATACCGTTCACGCCTGTAGCAGGGCGGCGGCTTCTGACCTTATCGCGAAAGGGCGAGGCGCGAGAATTCCTTCTCGCGGCGGCGATGGAAGCGCTCAATAAGTTTCGCGTCTCGTCTCTGCACATCACCTTCGCTTTGGAAGAGGAGGCGATGATGATGAAAAAGCGCGGATTTCTGATGCGCGTCGGGCAGCAATATCATTGGCGGAATCGGGACTATCGGGATTTTGACGGCTTCCTCAACAGTCTGACGGCGCGGCGGCGCAAGGCGATACGCAAAGAGCGCGCGGCGGTTCAAGATTCCGATCTAAAAATCGCCCTCTTGTCCGGAGACGATCTGACCGAAGCGGTCTGGGACGCCTTCTTCGCCTTTTATATGGACACGGGTTCGCGCAAATGGGGGCGTCCCTATCTGACGCGGAGTTTTTTCAGCCTGCTCGGGGAGCGGATGGGCGACAGGGTTCTGTTGGCGATGGCGTCTCGCGGCGGACGCTATGTGGCGGGGGCGCTGCATATGCTGTCTTCGCAAGCGCTCTACGGACGCTATTGGGGCTGCGCGGAATATCATCGCTTTCTGCATTTTGAACTGTGCTATTATCAGGCGATAGACTACGCCATCGCGCAGGGTCTCTCTCGCGTGGAAGCGGGGGCGCAGGGGGCGCATAAGATTGAGCGGGGCTATGAATCGGAGCGGGTTTGGAGCGCGCACGTCTTGGCGCATTCGGGGCTTCGCGCGGCGGTCGCCGACTATCTCCGCCATGAGCGCCGCGCGATGGAGGAGGAGATCGCGATGGTCAAAAGGGCGACCCCCTTCAGAAAGTCAGGGAGCGAGCGGCTATGAGTTATGACGACAACAATATCTTCGCCAAAATCTTGCGAGGCGAGATTCCGGCGCATAAAATCTATGAGGATGCGAGGAGTTTCGCCTTCATGGACATCATGCCGATCGCGGAGGGGCATTCGCTGGTGATTCCGAAATGCCCTGCCGCGGATCTCCTGTCGTTGGACGCGGACTATGCCGCCGCGACAATCCAGACTGTCCAAAAGATCGCGCGCGCCGCGAAGCGCGCCTTTGACGCGCCCGGCGTTTTTGTCGGGCAGTTGAATGGCGAGGCGGCGGGGCAGACGGTCTTTCACATCCATTTTCATGTGATTCCGCGCGATGGGAAGTCCGCGCCCTTCGCCTTTCACGGACGCAAGGAGGCGGCTTCGGAAATCTTGAGCGCCCATGCGGCGAAAATCGCTGCCGCGCTGGAGTGAGGAGGACACAATGAAACAGGTGGAATTTCTTTTTGATTTCGGCAGCCCGACAACCTATTTGGCATGGACGCAGCTGCCGAAAATCGCCGAAGAGGCGGGGGCGGAAATCCTCTACAGGCCGATGCTGTTGGGCGGCGTCTTCAAGGCGACAGGGAATCAGACGCCGGCGTCTGTCGCGGCGAAGGGCATGCATATGGGCGTGGATTTGCGGAGATGGGCGAAGCGCTACGGCGTGCCGCTGACGATGAATCCGCATTTCCCGATCAACACGCTGCCGCTGATGCGCGGCGCGGTCTCCTACCAAATGGAGGGCGATTTTGAGACCTATATGACGACAATCTATCGCGCCATGTGGATCGCGCCGCGCAACCTCAATGAGCCTGCCGAGATCGGCGCGGCGCTCAAGGAGGGCGGCTTTGACGGCGAGGACTTTATGCGCCGAATCCAAGATCAGACGGTCAAAGACAAACTCAAAGAGAACACCGACTACGCCGTCAAGAAGGGCGCGTTTGGCGCGCCGACTTTCTTTGTCGGCGAGGATATGTTTTTTGGTCAGGATCGGCTGGACTTCGTCCGCGAAGCGCTGGCTTGAAAAGGCTTAAAGGAGGGGAGAATGATGACGCTCGCGCAATGGAAAAACCTGCCGCATCGGCTGCTGCTGGCATTGGCGCTGCCTCTTTCGGGATGCGGCGATGATATTGAGGCGGTGACGCCGCCCTCGCCCTTTCACGGCATTCACGGCATCGCCTTTGACGCCAACGGTCATCTTCTCGCCGGCAGCGTGGTCGGGCGGACGATCTATCGGGTGGATGTGGAGAGCGGAGCGAGTCGCGTTTTCGTCCCGCCGCCGAAGGGCATGGCGGACGACATCGCGCTTGGGCCGGATGGCGAAATTGCTTGGACGGCGTTTCTGGAGGGCAAAATCTACAAAATGACGCCGGACGGAGCGATCTCGCTTTTGGCGCGGAATCTTCCCGGCATCAACTCCATCGCCTACGCGCCGGACGGGCGTCTTTTCGCGACCCAAGTCTTTCTCGGAGACGCGCTCTACGAAATAGACAGGCAGGGCAAGAGACGTCCGCGCATCATCAGGAAGAATCTGGGCGGCTTGAACGGCTTTGAGTTCGGCCCAGACGGACGGCTCTATGGGCCGCTCTGGTTCAAGGGGAGCGTGGTGAGTCTGAATGTGGATACGGCGCGGCTCTCCACAGTCGCGACCGATTTCGGAACGCCGGCGGCGGTGAATTTTGATCCCGCCAACAGAAATCATCTCTATGTCGTGGATACGCAGAAAGGTCATGTCGTGCGGGTGGATATTCGGAGCGGGCGCAAGAGAATCATCGCCCGCGTGAAGCCCGCCATAGACAATCTCGCCTTCAGCCGAGACGGACGGCTTTTCATTTCCAACATGGCGGACAATGCGATTTTGGAGATTGACAAGAAGACCGGCAAGGCGCGCCAAGTGGTGTCGGGCGCTTTGGCGGTGGCGGGGGACATCGCCTTCGCGCGAGGCGCTGAAGGCGATGAGATTTATGTCGCTGACGCTTTTTCGGTTCGCAAAGTGAATCCGCAGACCGGCAAGGTTTCCGAAATCGCGCGCATTTTCGCCACCGAGATGGATTATCCTCTGGGCGTCTCGGTTTCCAAAAATCATATTGTTTTGGCGGGGCCGACATCCGGGGCGGTGCAGGTTTTGGACAGACGGACAGGCAAAAGTCTCGCCCTGCTGCATGGCTTTGACATGCCCTATGACGCGGTGATGCTGCCGGGCAACGAGATCGCCATCGCCGAATATGGCAAGGATCGGATCATCACGCGCTGGGGCAAGGGCTGGACGAAACAGCGCGTTTTTATGACGAGTTTGCGCGGGCCCGTCTCGTTGGCGCTGAGTCCGAAAGGTCGGCGGCTTTACATTGCCGAGGAGCAGAAGGGTCGCGTGCTAGAAATTGATCTTCGCAACAACAGACGCGCGGTGATCGCGGACAATTTGAGTCAGCCCGAAGGCATGGCGATTCTTCCCGACGGTCGGATCGCGGTGGCGGAGGTCGGCAAGAAGCGAATCGTCCTTTTGGAGCGCGGACAGGATCCGCGGATTCTCGCCCGCGCCCTCCCGATAGGCTTTGACGGCCCGCCCGGCACCGCGCCGACCTATTTGATGACAGGAGTCGCGGCATCGGATGACGGGGCCGTCTATTTCAGTTCGGATATGGACGCGGCGATTTATAGAATCGTGGATTGAGAATCAGCGATTCATCGGATTTCATCTTTTGGAGAGCGCCGTCTCTAAATTGTCGGCGATTTTGTCCAAAAACTCTTCTGTCGCGAGCCATGTCTGCTCGCTGCCGATGAGGAGGGCGAGGTCTTTCGTCATATCGCCGCGCTCCACAGTCCGCAGGCAGACTTTCTCTAGAGTTTGGGTGAATTTCTCCAGCGGGGCGTTTCCGTCCAGCCTCGCGCGATGGGCGAGACCCCTCGTCCAAGCGAAGATGGAGGCGATGGAGTTGGTGGAGGTCGGCTCGCCTTTCTGATGCAGCCGAAAATGGCGCGTGACCGTGCCATGGGCGGCTTCGGCTTCCACGATTTTCCCGTCTGGGGTCATCAAGACGCTTGTCATAAGCCCGAGCGATCCGAAGCCCTGGGCGACTGTGTCGGATTGGACATCGCCGTCATAATTTTTGCACGCCCAGACGAAACGTCCGCTCCATTTGAGGGCGGCGGCGACCATATCGTCAATCAAGCGATGCTCATAATGAATCCCCGCCGCCTCAAACTTTTGGCGGAATTCGGCTTCATAGATTTCGGCGAACAAATCTTTAAATCTGCCGTCATAGGTCTTGAGAATCGTATTTTTCGTGGAGAGATAGACTGGCCAAGCTCGCGCCAAGCCGAAATTGAAACATGCGCGGGCGAAATCCCGAATGCTCGCGTCCAAATTAAACATGCCGAGCGCGACTCCGCGGCTTGGAAAATCAAAAACCTCCTCCTCTAAACTCTCGCCGCCTTCGGCGGCTTCCCATCGCATGATCAGTTTCCCTTTTCCGGGGACGATAAAATCTGTCGCGCGATATTGATCGCCGAAGGCATGACGCCCGATGACGATCGGATCCGTCCAGCTCGGGACAAGGCGCGGAATGTTGCGGCAGATGATAGGCTCGCGGAAGACTGTCCCGCCCAAGATATTGCGGATTGTTCCATTCGGAGATCGCCACATTTTCTTCAGTTTGAATTCTTTGACGCGGGTTTCGTCAGGGGTGATGGTGGCGCATTTGATTCCCACGCCATGCTCGCGGATGGCGTTGGCGGCGTCTGTCGTGATTTGGTCTTGGGTGGCGTCTCGGCTTTCTATGCCCAGATCGTAATAGCGGATGGGGATGTCCAAATAGGGGAGGATCAGCTTATCTTTAATCATCATCCAGATGACTCGCGTCATCTCGTCTCCGTCCAATTCCACGATTGGATTCTCTGCTCTGATTTTTGCCATATTTCGCCGAATCCGCTTGGTAAAACCCCTCCGCTCTCTATAGCATTGAGAGGCAGTCTGTCCAAGAAGGAAGCCGAATGGAATGAAGAAGGCGAGACCGCCGGCGATAATCCTGATGAAGCCGCAACTGGGGGAGAATATCGGGACAACGGCGCGGGCGATGCGGAATTTTGGCTTCTCCGAACTTCACTTGGCGGCGGCGCGTCCCGGATGGTCTCGCGCGAAAGCGAGAGCGTCGGCGGCGGGGGGCGCGGCGCTGCTCTCTCAACTTCAGACCCATGAGACGCTGGAAGAGGCGCTCGCGCCTTTCGGCTTCGTCTTGGCGACAAGCGCGCGCCCTCGCGCTTTGGCGAAGCCCGTCCATGCGCCTGACGAGGCGATAGACGCTCTCTTTGAGGCGCAGCGCACCGTCCGCGCCGCGATTCTTTTCGGGCCTGAGCGGACGGGTCTCTCCAACGCCGATTTGGATCTTTGCGATGCGATTGTGATGATTCCGGCGGATTCTGTCTTTCCGTCTTTGAATTTGGCGCAGTCGGCGCTTCTGCTTTGCTATCTGTGGCGTCAGAAGAGTTTGTCGCCTCCGCCTCCGCGACCTTCTCTGCCGCCGCCGCTTGCTTCCAAAGAGGAGATTCTCGGCTTCTTTGAGCATTTGGAGGGAGAGCTGGATAGGGAGAATTATTTCCATCCGCCTGAGCGCCGCGCGGCGATGGTGAGGAATCTGCGGACGCTCTTTCAGAGATGCTCGCCTTCCAGCGCCGAGATTCGGGCGCTTCGCGGGATTGTCGCGGCTCTTGCGCGGCGGCGGAATAGGGGCTAGAAGAAACGCCATGACGAAACGCCACACGACAAAGCACAAGATAGACAGACGGTTGGGCGAGAACATATGGGGTCGCCCTAAAAGTCCTGTCAATCGGCGTCCTTATGGCCCTGGCGAGCAGGGGCAGAAGCGGCGCAGCAAATTGTCGGATTTCGGGATTCAGTTGCGCGCCAAGCAGAAGCTGAAGGGCTATTACGGGAACATCAATGAGAAGCAGTTCCGCCGCATCTATGGCGAGGCGCAGCGGATGCGCGGCGACACGAGCGAGAATTTGATTGGTCTGTTGGAGCGGCGGTTGGACGCGGTTCTTTATCACGCCTGTTTCGCGCCGACTGTCTTCGCGGCGCGGCAGATGATCAATCATGGGCATGTGCGGGTGAACAATCGGCGCTTAAACATTGCGAGCGCGCGGCTTTCGCCCGGCGATGTCGTGACGCTGAAGCAGGAATCGCGGGAGATGCCGATCGTTCTTCAGGCGCGCGACAATGAGGAGCGGATGAGTCCCGAATATCTGAAGGCGGATTATAAGAAGATGATGGCGCAGTTTTTGCGCGTTCCGAGATTGGAGGAGGTGCCTTATCCTGTTCGGATGGAGCCGCAGCTGGTCGTGGAGTTCTACGCGAAGAATTAGAGAGGCTCTCGCCTTTGCCAAACGAAAACGCCTCTTTTGGTGAGGTCTGCGATGAGCGCTTCCATTGTGCGCCTGCCTTTGACGCGGTTGCAATGTCCGCATAGGAGTTGGAGATTGTCGGCATGATCCGTTCCGCCGTCTTTTTTCGGGATGATATGGTCAATCTCCAGATTTTGGATTTCAAAACGCTTTTGGCATCCGGCGCAATGTCCGCCCTGCTCGCCATAGAGGGTTTTTTTGTGGGTGTGGGGCGGAGGCAGTTTTCCTAGATCGGTGCGCTGAGGGGGAGCCCTGCGGTGATGGAGCTTGCCAACCACCCCCTCAACTTGAACTTCCTCATAGAGGCGGGACTTCACCAAATCCACCGCTTTGAGAGATATATCAATGCCTATCCAATGCCTTTGCAATTTTTCCGCGGCGATCAGCGTTGTCGCGCAGCCGCAAAAGGGATCAAAGACAACATCGCCTTTATCGCTAGAAGCCTCAATAATGCGCTCTAGGAGGGCGAGGGGTTTTTGCGTAGGAAACCCTATGCGCTCTGAGTCTTGCGAGCTCAGCGTCAATTCCGTCTCAGCCCATAAATTGCCAAGAGGCAGCCCTTGATAATCCTCAAAATACGCTCTTCGCTCAATCTTGCCATCCTTGATAACGATATTGCCCTTTTGATACTCCTTCTCAAGGCGCTCTTTGGACAGTCTCCAGCCCGACGGGTGAGGATTCCGAAAACCGCGCCATTCAAAACATAGATTGGGCCTCGCCCCCATGGTTTTAGAGCTGAACACTGGGGTCGCCGTGTTATATCGCCTTCCCTTTTCTACTTTGGGAAACTTCTCCAATTTCTCTCTCTCGGTCAATTCTCTCGTAGGCATTAGCCAAAACTCGTCCGTCTTCGTGTAAAAGAGAAGAATGTCCGCGTTGCTGCCCCAACTTTTCGCTCTATGCTGGCTTCCCTTGGCAGGCGAGGCAGTTCTTCGCCAAAAAATTTCATTTCTGAAATTCTCGCTCCCAAAGATGGCGTCCATCATCATTCTGAGACTGTGCCCCATTGTAGGATCGCAATGCAGATAGATAGAGCCTTCGTTTTTGAGGACGCGATGCATTTCCAATATCCGCACTGCCATATAGATGAGGTAGGACATGCCGCTCTTGCCGCCGACCTTGCCGACCGCGATGATCACCGCATAGAGATCGGGATTGCGTTTTCTGAGCTCGTCCATCCAAGCCACATCCACGTCGGAGAGCGTCCAAGTGTCCTTGAACGCCGCGCCCGCCGCCTTGCTCCCGATCGGCGCGGCGTAATTATGGTTGGAGTTGAAGGGCGGATCCAGATAGATCAGATCTACGGACTCGCTGTTCATGCCCCGCATGATCGGGAGATTGTCCCCGGTAAATATGGTGCGATTCGGAATCATGCCACAATATGTAGCATGATTCGGGCTTGAAACGCGCCCAATCAGTCTTTTTGGAGGGGAATCCCTTTCTCCTCAAAGAAGGCGCGGATTTCGCCCTCCTCAAACATCTCGCGGATAATGTCGCAGCCGCCGACAAACTCGCCCTTGACATAAAGCTGCGGGATCGTGGGCCAATCGCTAAAAGCCTTGACGCCCTCTCTTATCGCGTCATTCTCCAAAACATTGACGCTCTCATAAGAGACGCCCAAATGATTCAAAATCCCCGCCACTTGGCTGGAAAAGCCGCATTGCGGAAAATCCGGCGTCCCCTTCATAAAAAGAACGACATCGCTCGCTTTGACGGCGCTCTCAATCTTCGCAAAAACATCTTCGCTCATCATGCGTCTCCTTCTGTGGGCTTCTCAAGCGGTTTGGTTTTAAGGGCGAGAGCGTGAAGCTCGCCGCCCATCCTGCCCTTGAGCGCGCGATAGACCAGCTGATGCTGCTCTATCCGATTCTTGCCGAAAAAAGCGGCGCTCGCAATATGCAAAGCGTAATGATCGCCGTCTCCGCGGAGATCGGACAGTTCCACTTCGGCGTCAGGGAAAGCCTCATGGATGAGGGCTTTGATGGCGTCAGGGGTCATCGGCATGGGCGTCTCCGCATAATCTTGAGAAAGCCGCTTTCATGCGCCTCTCGCAATCTCCGCAATTCTATGGGCTTCGCCCCTCGCAGAGTCAAACCCTTTCCGCCTGTTGTCCCAAGAATCAGGGCGGGGACGCCTGCCGCCTCGGCGCGCTTGAGCATCTCGGAAACAGAATCGCTGCCCGCGCAAAAAATATAGCGCGCCTGATCTTCAGAGAAGAAGAAGGCATGAAGGTCGGACGCGGTTTCGGGCGCGCGGATCTCCGCGCCGATGCCGCCATTGATCGCCATCTCGGCGAGCGCAATGGCGAGCCCTCCGCGCGAGAGATCATGCGCCGACACAATCCGCCCCTCCTCTATCAGAGCGCGGAGAAAAAGCCCATGCCGCTTTTCCTTCTCAAGATCAATCGGCGGCGCTTCGGCGGGGAGAGACTCGGCGAAGAGATCGGCGAAGACCGAGCAGCCCAAATGCCCGCCCTCTTCGCCAATGAGAAGAATGGCATCGCCCTCTCGCATGAAGGCGGCGCGGGCGCGTCTGCCGTAATCGGGGATAAGCCCGACAGCGCCGACAGAGGGGGTCGGAGGAATGGCGCGCCCGTCCGTCTCATTGTAAAAGGAGACATTCCCCGACACGACAGGCATGTCCAAATAGGCTGCCGCTTCCGCCAAGCCTTCCACGCTTTGGGCGAATTGCTCCATGATCGCCGGCTCTTCGGGGCTTCCGAAATTGAGGCAGTCGGTGATGGCGAGAGGCTTCGCGCCGACAGCGTTCAGATTGCGCCATGCTTCGGCGACCGCCTGCTTCGCGCCGAGATAAGGGTCGGCGGCGAGATAGGCGGGCGTGGCTTCGCTCACCATGGCGAGGGCTTTGCGCGTCTGATGGACGCGAATGACGGCGGCGTCTCCGCCTGACGCTTCCACAGTGTCGCCCATGACGGAGGAATCATATTGCTCATAGACCCATCTTCGGCTTGAGAGCGCGGGGGTTGCGAGCATTCTTATAAGAGTCTCGTCCAAAGAGGGGCGTTTTTTGGAAGAGGGGGCGTGTTTCGGAGGCGGAGCGCGTCTTGGCTCGCGCGGCCATTCTCTTTCGGGGGCGCGGGTCAGGGCGGAGAGGGGCAGATTCGCCTCGCATTCGCCATGCCGCGTGATTTCTATTCTGTCGCCCTTTCTCGCCTCGCCGATTTGGGCGCAGGGGATGTCCCATTTGTCGCAGATTTCGGCGATGGTTTTTTCTTTTTCGGGGGGCGCGGCGAGCAGCATCCGCTCTTGGCTTTCGGAGAGCATGATTTCATAGGCGGTCATGCCGTCCTCGCGGCAGGGGAGGCGGTCAAGATTGAGACGGATGCCGCAGCCGCCTTTCGCCGCCATCTCCACCGCCGAGGATGTCAGACCCGCCGCGCCCATATCCTGCGCCGCCGCGACAGCGCCTCGCGCCATCAGTTCTAAAGAGGCTTCCATCAGAAGTTTCTGCATGAAGGGGTCGCCGATTTGGACGGCGGCGCGTTCCGCGTCTTCGGCGTTTTGGAAGGAGGCGGACGCCATGACCGCGCCGTGCAGCCCGTCCCGTCCGGTTCTCGCGCCGATCGCGTAGACTTTATGGCCCTCGCGCAAGATAGCGCGGAAGAGCGCCTTCTCATCGGCTAGCCCCACGCACATGGCATTGACGAGAATGTTGCCGTTATAGGCGGCGTCAAAATCCACTTCGCCGCCGATGGTGGGGATTCCCACGCAGTTTCCATAGTCGCCGATTCCGGCGACGACTCCGGACAGCAGATGCGGCGTTTTCGGATGATCCGCCGCGCCGAAGCGGAGCGCGTTCAAGAGGGCGACAGGTCTCGCGCCCATCGTGAAAATGTCGCGCATGATTCCGCCTATCCCTGTCGCCGCGCCCTGATAGGGATCAATCATGGAGGGATGGTTGTGGCTCTCCATCTTGAAGACGACCGCCTGTCCGTCTCCGATGCTGACGGCGCCGGCGTTCTCGCCCGGCCCTTGCAGCACATGCGCCCCTTCTGACGGGAAGCGCTTCAAAAAGCGCTTGGAGGAGCGATAAGAGCAATGCTCGCTCCACATCGCGCCGAACATGCCGGCTTCGGTTTCTGTCGGCTCGCGCCCGAGCCGTTTGAGGATCGCGTCATAGTCGGGGGGTGAGAGTCCGAGCGCCCGCGCGATCTTTCGCATGCCCGTCATAAACGTCAGGGGCGAGTCATAGGGATTGGGTGAGGCTTATAAAGAGTTTCGCACCATCCGCCCCCTGCTCGCCACCGATTTCTTCGTCAAAGCAACGCTCGGGATGGGGCATGAGTCCAAGCACATTGCCTTTCTCATTGAGAATGCCGGCGATATTCTTGACAGAGCCATTCATCGTAAAGCCATTCATGCCAGAGCCGCTAGAGTTGTCGTCCTCGGCATAGCGGAAGAGGATTTGCCCTTCACCTTCTAAGCGGGCGAGGGTCTCGGGGTCGGCATGATATTGACCTCTTTTATGGGCGATCGGCATGGATATAATCTCGCCCTTTCTATAGGCGGAGGCGAAAGGTCTTCGTGCCTGCTCCACAACGAGGCGGACGTTTCGGCAGATAAAGGCGAGATTGTCGTTTCGCATCAACGCGCCTGGGAGGAGTCCCGTTTCGGTCAGAATTTGGAATCCGTTGCAAATGCCTAACACAGCGACTCCGTCTTTCGCTTTTCGGACGACCTCCTCCATGATCGGACTCTTGGCGGCGAGCGCGCCGGCGCGGAGATAATCGCCATAGGAGAAACCACCGGACAAAACAACAATATCCACGGAAGGCAAAACAGATTCTTTATGCCAGACCATAGAAGGCTTGCTCTTCACGCAATGACGGAGCGCCACCGCTATGTCTCGGTCGCAGTTGGAGCCGGGGAAAACGACAATGGCGCTTTTCATTGTCAGACGCGCTTGGCGTTATCGGGTGTCTATCAGGCGTCGTCTATGGAGACGCGATAATCCTCAATGACGGGATTGGCGAGGAAGTCGCGGCACATAGCGTTTACTGCCTCACGAGCGCTTTCGGGGTCGGCATCATGGAAGCTGATTTTTATATGCTTGCCCTGACGAACATCCGCTATCTTGTCATATCCCATTCGGGCGAGGAGTTCTTGGATCGCGCGTCCTTGCGGATCACGAACTCCTTCCTTTAACGTGATCTTGACCGCAAATTGAAGACGATCGGTTGCCCTTCCGTTTTGGACAGAGGAGGGGCGACTGTTGCTTCGCTGTTTCTCGACACTCGGATTCTGTTGCGACATAATAACTCTCCTTCATCTATATCACCTGCATGCGCACATGCAGAGGAGTGCGACTCACAGAGTCACACAAAATGTATATCACATGCAGAAACAAAAAATTGCAGAGCCTGAAATATATGCAGGAGAAAAAGAGTATTGCAGATGCTAGAAAAGCACGTTCTGCAGGTTGTGGAATTCTATTTTAGTTTTCATCCTTGTTTTTTGACTTCCCAGAGGGCGGGTTTTTTTCTGCCCTCGCCGATCTGATCCACATAGACGCCGAGCCGCCGCGCCACTTCCTTATAGGCTTCAATGAGTCCGCCCATATCGCGGCGGAAGAGGTCTTTATCCATGCGGTTCTTGGTCGCGACATCCCAGAGGCGGCAGGAATCGGGGCTGATTTCGTCAGCGATGAGGAGTCGCGGCGAGGCGTCCTCGTCATTGAGCCGTCCGAACTCCAGCTTGAAATCCACGAGGTGCAGCCCGACCGCGAGGAACAAGCCCGACAGAACGTCATTCGCGCGGAGCGCCAGCGACATCACTTCGTCCATTTCCTGATGGGACGCCCATCCGAAGGCGGTGATATGCTCTTCCGAGATCATCGGATCGCCGAGCGAATCGGATTTGTAATAGAATTCCACGATGGATCGGGGCAGGCTCTCGCCTTCTTCCAGTCCGAGTCTTTTGCAGAGCGATCCCGCCGCCATATTCCGCACGACCACTTCCACGGGCAGGATGTCCAGTTTCCGAATCAGTTGCTCGCGCATATTGAGCGCGCGGATGAAGTGGGTTTGGATTCCCAGATTGTTGAGGCAGGTCAGAAGATATTCGCTGATTCGGTTGTTGAGGACTCCGCGTCCTTCAATGATGGCGTGTTTTTCTTTGTTGAAGGCGGTCGCGTCATCTTTGAAATGCTGGACGAGGGTATCGGGTTCGGGTCCTTCGTAGAGGACTTTGGTTTTTCCGTCATAGACTCTTCGGCGGGTCATGCGGGGTTTCCGTGGGTTTGGGGGGCGGGGGGACTTGTTTGAGGATAGCGGATTGCTGATGGGAAGGCAATCTTTTCGGCTATGATGGGTTTTTCGTCAGAGGCTTTGTGATTCGGGAAAGAGGGAAGAGATGGATTCGCGGGAGAGTTTTTTGCGGGCGCTTCGGAGTTCGGGCAAGAATCGCTATAAGAGGTTCACTGGTTCGCCGCTTCGCTATGCGGGGGGCAAGAGTTTGGCGGTTGGCTTCATTGTGGAGCGTCTGCCGCGCGGCGTGAGTCGTTTGGTTTCGCCTTTTCTTGGCGGCGGCTCGGTGGAGGTGGCTTGCGCGGTGGAGTGCGGGATAGAGGTTGTGGCTTATGATGTCTTTGACATTCTCGCTAATTATTGGCGCGAGCAGATTTCGCGTCCTCAGCAATTGGCGGAGAAGATTGGCAGATGGTCGCCGACTGCCGAGAATTATTGTTTGGTGAAGGAGCGCTTAAAAAAGCATTGGCGGGGGGATCGGGCGCTTTCGCCGGAGCGGTTGGCGGCGCATTATTGGTTCAATCACAATCTTTCTTATGGGCCTGGGTTTTTGGGTTGGATGTCCAAGATTTATCAGGATGAGCGGCGATTTCGGAATCTTTTGAGAAAAGTTCGTAATTTTCGCGCACCTTCTCTTGTGGTAGAAGGAGCAGATTTCAGCGAGTCCATTCTACTCCATAAGAAGGATTTTCTTTATTGCGATCCGCCCTATTATTTGGATGGGGACAGCAAGATGTTTCGTGGGATCTATCCGCAGCGGAATTTTCCTGTTCATCATCGTGGGTTTGATCATGAGGCACTCCGCGATCTGCTCCATTCTCATAAGGGAGGCTTCATTCTTTCCTACAATGATTGCTCCGCCGTGCGCGAATGGTATCGGGATTTTAAGGTTGTGAAAATCCAATGGCAATACACTCTGGGGCAGGGAGAGACACGCATCGGCTTCAATCGGATCAATGGCAAGCGCGATCACGTGAAGAAATCACATGAGTTGCTGATTTTGGGTTAAGGGGGGTGTGGGGGGTCGGAGACCCCCCGCGAGAAAGGGGGGGGTCGGGGGGAATCCCCCCGAAAAGTCGGCGGGCTTCCTCGCCTCGCTACGCTCGGCTTCGTTTCGCCACGCCCGCCGACTATAGCGGGCTTCGCCCGCTTGGTTTTTTTGGGGGGCTAGCCCCCCAAACCCCCCTTAACGGGAGCCTCCCTCTAATGCCCGTGCTTGTCCCCCCCAACCATCTCCACAACCTTCCTAGACTGCGAAGCCGTCCGAGCAAAATCCTCCCCCACCTCATCACGCAATCCCCCATCGCAAAAATACGAAATCGCCACCGAAACCAAACACTTCGCCCCATCTAATACCGCCAAATCCCCCGCCTCCGATACCGCATGACGCGCGAACTCCGGATTGTGAATCACAACAGACGGCGGCGCGCACGAAATCATCGGATGAATGCTCGGAACCCGATGACTCACATTCCCCATATCCGTGCTGCCCGCGAAAGCCGGCGGAATCTTCTCAACCGGAAACATCTCGCGCCCCAACGAAACCGCCGTCTCCTCATAAATGCGCGTCAAAGGCTCATTATGCTTGACATCCAAATACGCCACATAAGGCTGCCATTGAAGCGCGGCGCGCGTGCCAGTCGCCCTGGCGCCCGCGTCAAAACACGCCTCCACGCGCTCGCGCAAGCGCATCAGCGCGTCCAACCGCCCGGCGCGAACATAAAACCGCGCCGCCGCCCGCTCCGGAACAATGTTCGCCGCATAACCCCCCTCCGTGATAATCCCATGAACCCGCTCGTCAGAACGAATATGCTGCCTCAGCTGCGCGACCGCCTGATACGCCGTGATCACCCCATCCAACGCGTTCAAGCCCTCATGCGGCATCGCCGAAGCATGAGCGCTCCTGCCATGATAAACGACAGAAACATCCGAAACGCACAAACTCGGCATCGTCCGCAAATCCAATCCCGCCGGATGCACCATCATCGCGGCATCCACGCCGTCAAACGCGCCCTGCCGCGCCATCAGCTCCTTTCCGCCGCCGCCCTCCTCGGCAGGCGCGCCGATATAGCGGACGCGCCCCTTGATCTTCCCGCCCAGACGCGCCAGCGCGAGCGCCGCGCCCAACCCCGCCGTGGCGATGATATTATGTCCGCAAGCATGTCCAATCACCGGAAGCGCGTCATATTCCGAGAGAATCGCAACCTCCGGCGCAGACCCGTCTCCGAAAGACGACAGATAAGCCGTCTCCAAACCATAAGCGCCGCGCGTGATCGGCAGCCCCGCCGCCTCAACCCTAGACGCCAATAAGTCAGACGCGAAACGCTCCTCAAACGCCAACTCCGGCTTCTGATGAATAGCATGGCTCGCCTCCAAAAGATCGGCGCGCATATCGTCTATGATTTGGAAAGCCTCTTTTTTGAGAGCGTCAGCCTCCATGATTCACCTCCCAAGAAGCGGATTGAAGCCGAGATGCATGCCGGCATCCGTGATGAGAAACTGCCCGGTGATATGCCGCGCGCCAACGCCGCAGAAAAACACGACCGCATCAGCGACAAGATCGGCGGTTCCCGCCTGTTTAAGAGGCATCTCTTTTTCCTGCTGCTCCACCATGGCGGCGAAAATCTCTTCGCCCAAGCGATCGCGAAACCATCGGGTTCCGATGAAGCCCGGGCAGACGGCATTGACGCGAATCTCCGGCGCGAGCGCGCGAGCGAGCGAGAGCGTCATCGTGTTGAACGCGCCTTTGGAGGCTGCGTAAGCCACCGAAGAGCCAACGCCGGTCACGCCGGCGATGGAGGAGATATTGACGACCGATCCCATTCCCGCCTTCTTCATATGAGGCTGCGCGGCGCGAATCATCTGATAAGCGCCAACGACATTGACCTTGTAGAGATGCAGAAAATCCTCGGCGCTCAAGCCTTCCAGATCGGCAGAGGCGGCGAATTTGGTCGTGCCGGCGTTGTTGACGAGAATATCCACGCCGCCCCATTGGGCGATGGCGTTTCCGACAATCTTTCTGCAGTCGGAATCCTCGGCGACATCGCCCTGAATAAGGAGCGCCTCGGCTCCGGCTTTCCTGCAAAAAGCGAGAGTCTCTTCGGCTTCCTTCCTGCTCTCCCTGTAATTGATGACGACCTTAGCGCCGCCTTCGGCGAGACGCCGCGCGGTCGCCGCGCCCAGACCTGTGGCGGATCCTGTGATGATGGCTCTTTTTCCGTCAAATTCCGCCATGCGCCGCTCCTTTTCTGCCTTGCCCCTGCGGCAAATGTGCTAGGCTTTTGCCGTGAATCTTGAGGATTGATCGCCGGATAGTAGCACAATGTCGCAAGCCCCGAAGATGGCGTTTCATCCCTGCCAAGCGATCTGGGAGCAGATCCGCGAGGAGGCGGAGAATCTCGCCGCGAAGGAAGAGATGTCCGGCGACACGATGCGGGCTCTCATCTTGACGCGATCCAGTTTCGCCGAATCATGGATCGCCGTTTTGTCGGAGGCGCTCGGGACGCGCCGCGTCAAGGCGGAGACTCTGACGGCGCTCTTTTCCGACAGCGTCGCGCGACAGCCTCATCTTGCCGATCAAGCCTGCGCCGACATTCGCGCGACTCTAGAGCGCGATCCCGCCTGCATTTTGGCGCTTCAGCCGCTTCTGTATTTCAAGGGCTTTCACGCGCTCTCCGCCTATCGCTTCGCCCACGCGCTTTGGGAGAAAGGCGAGAGGGTCATGCCTCTCTATCTGCAGTCGCAGGCGAGCGCCTTGTGGGGCGTGGATATTCACCCCGCCGCGCGGATAGGCTGCGGCATGATGATGGATCACGCGACAGGGGTCGTCATTGGCGAGACGGCTCTGATTGAGGATGAGGTCTCCATTTTTCATGGCGTGACCTTGGGCGGCACAGGACATGCGCGCGGGGATCGTCATCCGAAGGTTCGGCGCGGGGCGCTTCTCGGCGCCGGCGCGAAAGTTCTTGGCAATATAGAGATCGGCGCCGGCGCGAAAATCGGGGCGGGGAGCTTGGTGACCTCTGCCGTTCCGCCTCATGCGAGCGCTGTCGGCAATCCGGCGCGTTTGATTCTCAAATCTCAGCGTTAAGGCTGCGGCTGCTCGGCTTCCAGCGAGGAGACGAAATGGCGCACTTTGCTGTCCAGCTCGCGCCAGCGAGCCATATGGTTTCGCCGAAAGCGATAGGTCAGCATGACTTTGTCGTCCAGCAGCACAGTGCGGCTGCATCCGGGCGAGGGGACGAGCGGACCTTCGCGGAAGCAGAGGAAAAGGGCGAGGCGATCCGAATCGTCTCGCCCGACAAAGAGATCCTGATCGGCATAGAGCGTCCCGGCGCGGAAGGTGTAATGTTCCAAATTGAAGGAGCTGAGCCACGGCGCGCCGCTGGAGAGAAAGCCTTTATAGACGCGGCTCATTCTTTCTTCCGATCCGACAGTGAGTCCCGGCCCCGAGAGATAGATGACGAGAAGAGACGAGTTCGCTCCGTAATCCTCAAACTCCTCCCAGTTGCGGGCGCTATAGGGGTCTAGGTCTGGGAGGAGGGCGTGGATGGCGATTTCCGAGCCTTGATTCTCTTCGGCTTCCTTGACGGCGCGGACGTAGTTCCCCGGCACGCGATATAGTTTGCCGCCGATTCGGACATTCTCCTGCGGTTCAGGATGGACGGCGAAAGGAAGATCGCGCGCCATAGTCTCGTCTTGAGACTGCTGGAGATAGAAGGAGAGAAGAGCGATCAGGAAAAGGGCGGCGAAAACCCAAAAGAAGGGCTGGAGAATTCGGAGATATTTCCCATATTGATCCTGATGCCCGCCGGTATTTTCCATAAAGGAGGCTCCGCTATGGTATGATTCTTGCGGGATATTAGCGGGGGCGGCGCGAAATGCAAGACGTCTTCCGCCCAAAACCAACGATCCAAGAGACGAGATGGGAGGGAAAGATGGCACAGGAATTTTGTCGCGTCAAGAAGGAGGGAGGGCTGATGATCCTCACTCTCAACAGACCTGAGCGGATGAACGCGCTTCACCCCCCCGCGAGCGAGGAATTATCACGGGTTTTTGATGAATTCGCCGAAGATTCCGATCTCTGGGTCGGGATAATCACCGGCGAGGGCGATCGCGCTTTTTCGGCGGGGAACGATTTAAAATATCAGGCGGAGGGTCATGCGATGACGATGCCGAAGACGGGCTTTGGCGGTCTGACGAGTCGTTTTGATCTCAAAAAGCCTCTGATCGCGGCGGTCAATGGGATTGCGATGGGGGGCGGTTTTGAGATCGCTCTTTCATGCGATGTGATTTTGGCGTCAGAGAATGCGGTCTTCGCGCTGCCCGAGCCGACTGTCGGACTGGCGGCGCTCGCCGGAGGCCTTCACAGACTCCCGCGACAGATTCCCTATAAGCAGGCGATGGGCATGATCTTGACAGGACGCCGCGTCAGCGCCGAAGAGGGGATGCGTCTGGGTTTTGTCAGCGCGGTCGTCCCGCAGGCGGCGCTGATGGAGGAAGCCAAAAAATGGGCGGAGATGATTCTCGCCTGCTCGCCGGTCTCCATTCGCGTCTCCAAGACGGTGGCGGAGCAGGGTTTGGAGAAGGGCGGTCTTGAAGCGGCGATGGCAGCGTCTTATTCTGAAATCGGAGAATTGATGCGAAGCGAGGACGCGATAGAGGGGCCGCTCGCCTTCGCGCAGAAGCGGAAGCCCGAATGGAAGGGACGATGAGAACGCCATGACCGCCGCGCTCATTCTGAAAGAGAAAGGCGCCGAGGTCGTCTCGGTCGGCGCGGAGACGCGGCTTTCCGAGGCGGTCGCGATTTTGCATCGGCGGCGAATCGGCGCGATCGTCATTTTGGACGAGAAGGGGGAGGTCGCCGGCATTCTCTCCGAGCGCGATGTCGTGGCGGCGATCGCCGAGAAAGGTCAGAGCGTCCTTCAAGAGAAACTCCGCGCCTTTATGACGAGCGGCGTCACGACCTGCCGCAAATCGGACAGCGTGGATCGCCTGATGGCGATCATGACCGAAACGCGCATTCGTCATTTGCCGATCGTGGAAGACGGAATCTTATGCGGCATTGTTTCCATTGGCGATGTCGTCAAGCATCGGATCGCCAAGACCGAGCAGGAGGTCGGCGCGCTCCGCGACTATATCTCATCGGGATGACTATCCCTGCGAGATGACTATCTCTTCGGGATGATGCGCGGATCGCGGCGTCTCCGTCATTCGGCGATTCGGTATGTCAAGAAGTCCATCGCCTCTTTGATGGTGGGGAGCATGTGGCGCGTGGCTTCCTCGCCGAGCGCGATCGCTTCTTCGGCGCGGTCAAATTCCAGCAGCCCGATATGTCCGCAGCGCGGCGAGATTTGAACATCCGGCGGATCGCCGGCGAGTCGCGATCGCGCGAGTCTGTCTTGGACGATATTGAGGGACGCCATCATCACGGCGGTGAGGCCGGGTCCTGATCCCATTCCGAAAATCTGCCGAATGAGGGCGCGGGGTCGTTTGAGGAGGGCGCTTTCCAGATCGGGCGTTTCGTGATTTTCCATGATATTTTGATAGGCGCTGCGCGCGCCTGTTTTTCCGTAGAGGTCGCGGTTCAGATTGACGGCGATGACGAGGCGCGCGCCGAAGGCGCGGCAGACCGAGACAGGCACAGGATTGACGAGCGCGCCGTCAATGAGCCATCGCCCTTGATGGCGGATGGGCTGAAAGATTCCGGGCAGAGCGTAGGAGGCGCGGAGCGCTTTGGCGAGATTGCCTTTCTGCAGCCATATTTCGTGTCCTGTTCCGAGTTCTGTCGTGACGGCGATGAAGCGGGACGGCAAATCCTCCATGCGCACGCCTTGCAGATGGCTTTCCAACAGAGCTTCTAGTTTTTTCCCTCTGATGAGCCCTGATCCGCCGAGGCGAATATCCAACAGTCGCAGCAGACGGCGCGTTGTCATGCCTCTGGCGAATTCTTCCAGCGCGTTCAGTTTTCCCGCCGCGAAAGATCCGCCGGCGAGCGCGCCAATGGATGTCCCGACGATGACTTCGGGGCATAAGCCCTCTTTTTCCAGCACGCGGAGCGCGCCGATATGCGCCCAGCCTCGGGCGACTCCGCTGCCCAATGCCAGTCCGATGGATGGTCTTATTGTTTTTTCGGGGATTTTTTGTGGCAAGGGTCAGAGTTTGGTCGGGTTGGGCATATCGCCATAGACGCTTTTGGGATCAAAGACCTTCTCCTTCTCCCGAAAGACGAGGCGAACGGTCTGATCGCCGTCTTCTCGCACGGCGCGATAGAAGCAGGATCGGTAGCCTGCGTGGCAGCTCGCGCCGCCTTGAACATGGACGCGAATCCAAAGAGCGTCTTGATCGTCATCTATTCGCATTTCGGCGATCTTTTGGACGAAGCCGCTCGTTTCGCCTTTTCGCCAGAGAGTTTCGCGCGAGCGGCTCCAATAATGGGCTTCGCCTGTGATGATGCTTCGCTTGAGCGCCTCTTCGTTCATATAGCCGAGCATCAGGACTTCGCCTGTCTGGGCGTCTGTCGTGATGACCGGGATGAGTCCCTGTCCGTTGAATCGCGGGGCGAGTTCCAGCCCTTCTTCCACTGTTTCCACCGAGAGGCGTTTCCCGAAGGAAAGAGAGTCCTCGGCGCTCATCTCGCGGCGTCTCCGCGCGCCATTCGGAGGAAGCGCTCTTCCATGCGGGAATTTTCGTTGAAGAGTCCGCTGGTTTGGACGGTCACTGTGGCGACATCGGGATCGTGGACTCCGCGGAGGGTCATGCAATGGTGCTTCGCCTCTATCAGCACGGCGACGCCTTTTGGCTTTAATTTGCGCTGGATCGCGTCATGGATTTGGGCGGTCATTCTCTCTTGCGTTTGGAGGCGGTGGGCGACGACTCCCACGAGTCGCGCGAGTTTGGACAGACCGACAAAGCGTTTGTCGGGCATATAGGCGAGATGGGCGCGTCCGATGATTGGCGCCATATGGTGCTCGCAATGGGATTCCAACGCGATGTCGCGGAGCATGACCATATCTTGATATCCGTCCATATCGGTGAAGAATCGCTCCAGATAGGCTTCGGCGTTTTCGTCATAGCCTGAGAAGAGTTCTTTATAGCTGTCGGCGACTCGGCGGGGCGTTTTTTGGAGTCCCTCGCGTTTTGGGTCGTCCCCGATCCATGCGATGAGGGTTCGGACGGCGTTTTCGGCTTCTTCGCGCGAGGGGCGGCCCGCGCGCGCGCCGAGAGGTCTGGCGCCATTGGCTTCATTGGCTTGGATCTTGTTGGTTGTCGCGGTCATGGCAATCCTTTATTCTGCGTGGGATGCGGCTTTATCTTTATAACACAGCGCGGCGGGTTAAGGAAGGATTCGCGCCTGCCGATCCGAAGCGCGTGACGGTTTATGTTTGCGGCCCGACGGTCTATGCGCCGCCGCATATTGGGAATGGGCGGGCGGCTCTTGTGTTTGACGTTCTTGTCCGGCTGCTGCGGCATATTTACGGCGCGGAGCATGTCGTCTATGCGCGGAACATGACGGACATAGACGACAGAATCATTAAAGCGGCGCGTGAGGAGGGCGTATCGGCGGAGCGAATCGCCGAGCGATACGCGAAAATCTACCATGACGACATGGCGCGTCTTGGCGTTGCGCCGCCCGACTTTGAGCCGAAGGCGACCCAGACTATTTCGGAGATGCGGGAGATGATCGCCGATCTGATTGCGAGCGGTCATGCTTATGAGGCGGAGGGTCATGTTCTTTTTTCGGTTTCGTCATTCGGGTCTTATGGGCGTTTGTCGGGACGGGACAAGAAGGCGATGATGGCGGGGGCGCGCGTGGAGGTCGCGCCTTACAAGCGGGATCCTTCGGATTTCGTTTTGTGGAAGCCGAGCGGCGATGACGAGCCGGGATGGGAGAGCGCGTGGGGGCGCGGTCGTCCTGGATGGCATATGGAATGCTCGGCGATGATAAGGTCGGTTTTGGGCGAGACGATAGACCTTCACGGCGGCGGACAGGATTTGATTTTCCCGCACCATGAGAATGAGCGCGCGCAGAGCGTTTCGGCGCATGGCGCGGAGTTGGCGCGTTTTTGGGTTCATAACGCTTTTGTTCGGATGGGCAGGGAGAAGATGTCCAAGTCTGAGGGGAATGTTTTGTTGGTTTCGGAGATTCCGAAAGGTTGGCGCGGCGAGACCATACGCTATGCGATGCTTTCGGCGCATTATCGCCAGCCCTTGGATTGGACGGATCAGACATTGGAGGAAGCCAACCATGCTTTAAACGGGCTTTACCGACATCTCCGCGAGTTCGGCGATGGCGTACCTGCGAGCGAGCCGCCTTCTGAATTCATGGAGGCTCTATTGGACGACATGAACGTTCCGAAAGCGCTTGGCGTTCTTCATGGATTGTCGCGTGAGAAGAGCTCGGCGGCGGCGTCCGCTTTGCGGGCGGGCGGCGCGATTCTCGGACTGTTTCAAGAAGATCCCCGCGCATGGCTCGGCGAAAACTCTCAAGACAAAGCGTCTCCCAGCGAAGAGATTGAAGCGCTCCTCGCTCTGCGCGACAAAGCGAGGGAGGCGAAGAACTTCGCCAAAGCCGATCAAATACGCGATGAACTGGCGGCGAAAGGCTTCCGCATAGAAGACCGAGGAGACGGAACGCGCTTATATGAAGCGACAACGGATGAGCGATGATCTTTACGATATGCGGGTCTTGCGCTTGGCGGCGACACTGGACGCGCCAAGCCGTCTAAAGAATCCGGACGCGTCAGCGGACGCCGTCAGCCGTCTTTGCGGCAGCCGCGCCCATGTGGAACTCCAAATGCGGGACGGCGTGGTCAGCCACTTCGCGCAGAGCGTCCATGCCTGCCTGTTGGGGCAGGCTTCGGCGAGCGTCATGGCGAAAGAGATTGTCGGCGAAACGCCGCAGTCGCTCCGCGCCCTCGCCAAGACGATGCGCGCGATGCTCCGCGAAAACGGCGCGCCCCCTTCGGGCAAATGGCGGGCGCTCGCCGCCCTCAAAGCCGCGCGCGATTATCCGATGCGCCACGCTTCCACGCTCCTCGTCTTTGACGCGGTGGAAGATTGCCTGAGCAAAATAGAGGCGAAAGACGCATGAGAAACTTCCGACAAACGGCGGCGCGACAGGCGCGACAGGCGGCGCGCTTTTGCGCCGCCCTGCCAATCAGACTTTACCGCTATGCGATCTCGCCATGGCTCGCGCCCTCCTGCCGCTATCTGCCGACCTGCTCCGCTTACGCGATAGAGGCGATAGAGCGTCATGGGGTTTGGCGAGGGGGCATTTTGGCGCTTCGGCGGATTCTGCGCTGTCATCCTTGGGGCGGGGGCGGCGCGGATCCCGTTCCGCCTTCTGACGCGGATCGCTCTTCTAATTGAGCGAATTGAGCGAGGCTTTGACGGCGGCGAGCGCGTCCTGCGCCTTTCCGCCTTTGGGTCCGCCCGCGAGCGCCAGATCGGCGCGCCCGCCTCCGCCCTTCCCGCCCAAGATGCGCGAGCCTTCCCGCGCCAGACGGACGGCGTCATGCCTAGCCGTCAAATCCTTCGTGACTCCGACAACGAGCGAAGCCTTCCCGCCATGCACCGAGGCAAGCGCGACAACGCCCGATCCCAGCCGCGCTTTCGCCTCATCGGCGAGCGAGCGCAGATCGGACGCCGGCACATCGGATAAGAGCCGCGACATAAACGCCGTCTCTCCGACCTTCTCCACATCTTCGGGGCTTTTGGCGCTCTCGCCTGCGGCGGCGGGGGCGGGGGCGAGCGCCGCCTGTCGGCGGGCGATTTTGAGCGCCGCCTCCAATCGCTCGCGCTCTTTGATCAGCCCGCGCAAGCGATCGGACAATCTTTCCGGCGGGACTCGCAGAATGGCGGCGGCGTCTTTGAGCATCGCCTCGCGTCTTGCCGACCATTGGAGCGCGGCTTCTCCGGTCAGACCTTCCACGCGCCTGATGCCTGATCCGATGGCGCTTTCGGAGACGATCCGAAAAAGCGCGATATCGCCGAGTCTTCGGACATGGGTTCCGCCGCAAAGTTCCACCGACCATGCGCCCCTTTCGGAATCTTCGCCCCTGTCGCCGATGAAGAGGACTCGCACTTCGTCATCATATTTCTCGCCGAAGAGCGCGAGCGCGCCCTCTTCCATCGCTTTGTCAAAGGGCAGGATTCGCGTGATGACATCGCGATTGGCTCGGATTTCGGCATTGACGAGATTCTCAATGCGCGCGATCTCTTCCTCCGCGAGCGGCTTGGGGTGGCTGAAGTCAAAGCGCAGGCGATTCGGCGCGACAAGCGATCCCTTCTGCTGAACATGCGCGCCGAGGACTCGCCGAAGCGCTTCGTTCAAGAGATGAGTCGCCGAATGATTGGCGCGAATCTTCTCGCGCCTGTCGGCGTCTATCCGCGCCTTCAGAGGATCGCCTTTCCGCAAGACGCCTCTCTTCACCGTCCCCCGATGGAGAGTGAGAGAGCCCGCGCGCTTGACAGTGTCTTCCACGCGGAACTCGGCATTGTCGTTGGCGATGGAGCCGGTGTCGCCGACCTGCCCGCCCGATTCGGCATAGAAGGGGGTCTGATCCAGAAGCGCCATGGCTTCCTCGCCTGCGGCGGCTTGGTCTGCCTGCTCGCCGTCAATGACGAGGGCGAGGAGACGGGCATCCGCGCGGAGCGTCTCATAGCCGAGAAAGTCGCTCGCGCCATGCGCCTCTTGAAGGTCAAACCATATTTTCTCTTCTCTCTCCTCGCCCGATCCCTGCCAGGCGGCGCGCGATTTTTGACGCGCCTCGCGCATGGATTTCTCAAACCCCTCTTTATCCACGCTTATTCTGTCGCGGCGGAGAATATCTTCGGTCAGATCCAGGGGGAATCCGTAAGTGTCGTAGAGTTTGAACGCCGCCGCGCCGCCGAAAGAGCCGCCTTTTTTGACGGACTCTTTTTCTTTCTGAAGGAGTTTTAAGCCGCGTTGGAGCATGTCTTGGAATCGCTCTTCCTCGTCTTGGATCGCCTGCGCGATCGGATCGCGGGCGCGGATGAGTTCGGGATAGGCGGCGCCCATCTCGTCTTGAAGCGCCGGGGCGAGGCGATGGAGCATAGGCTCGCGCGCGCCCAAAAGATGCGCATGACGCATGGCGCGGCGGAGGATTCGCCGCAGCACATAGCCGCGTCCGACATTAGAGGGCGCGATTCCTTCGGCGATCAGGAATGAGGCGGCGCGGATGTGATCGGCGATGACGCGATGGCTTGCCGCCAAAGCGCCTTTGGCTCTGACGCCTGTCGCCTCTTCGCACGCTTTGATGAGGGCTTGGAAGAGATCGGTTTGGTAATTGTCGTGGGTGTTTTGGAGGAGGGCGGCGATTCGTTCCAGTCCCATGCCTGTGTCAATAGCGGGGGCGGGGAGGGGCGCGCGTTTGCCGTCTTCGCTCTGCTCATATTGCATGAAGACGAGATTCCATATTTCCACGAAGCGATCGCCTTCGCCTTTTTCGTGTCCTGGGGGATGTCCTTGGAGATGGTCTCCGTGATCGTAGAAGATTTCGGAGCATGGTCCGCAGGGTCCTGTGCTTCCCATGGACCAGAAATTGTCATCTGTGCCGATTCGGATGATTCGCGCTTCGTTAAGAGCGCTGATTTTTTTCCATAAGGCGAAGGCTTCGTTGTCGTCCTGATAGACGGTGATGAAGAGGCGATCTTTTGGGATTTGGAAGGTTTCGCGGATGAGTTCCCATGCGTAGAGGATGGCTTTTTCTTTAAAGTAGTCTCCGAAGGAGAAGTTTCCGAGCATTTCAAAGAAGGTGTGATGTCTGGCGGTGTATCCGACATTTTCCAGGTCGTTATGTTTTCCGCCTGCGCGGAGGCATTTTTGTGATGATGTGGCGCGGGGATATTTTGGTTTTTTTTGTCCTGTGAAGAGGTCTTTAAACTGCACCATTCCTGCGTTTGTGAAGAGGAGGGTTGGGTCGTTTTGTGGGACGAGCGGCGCGGACGGCACGATATGATGTTCGCGCTGATGGAAGAAATCCAGGAAGGTCTGGCGAATATCGTTGAGTCGTTTCATTGGGGTCTTTTTAGCACGAAAGCGCGCGCCCGACCACTAGGGGACAACGCCGATCAAAACCAAAGGAACGGCAGGAATCCCGCGTCCTTGCCGAATGACGTTAAAGAGATCTTTCTCATAATATGTAATGCCGGTTGACATCCCGCGCTGCATAGATTTCATCGGCAAAATTTCTATGCCGACATCAATAACATCCCCCACATAAAAAGACATATGCTTGACAAACAAATCATGCGCGACAAAAGCGTATTTTCCAAATTGCACCTCAACAGCGACGCGCTCTTTCACAAAATCCGTCTGGTTGTGGGTTTGAAGCGCTTCTTTTTCCAATTCTTTTATACGCCTCTTCTGCTCATCAGGGGAAAAAAGCATTATCTCCCTGATGATTCGCTCGTCATCCGTCACCCAAGCATCTTGCCGTCTCTCTTTCCAACCAAAAGATGTGAAGTCCTTCTTCATAGATTTGTTCATATCTTCAGGAGAGTAGAGAAGTTTGCCCTTTCTCCCCTTCTCTTGAGAGATTTTGGTTTTACAAGCCTCAGCATCAACGCGAGCAATGACCTGCTCAACCTCCCTCCACAGACAAGGCTTATGAACCTGCAAATACTCCCATCCGTTCAGATGAGAATAGCGAGCGGCAATCCTCACCGATGCCCGCCATTTGGCTTCAGAGGATCATAAATTGGACGATTCATAGGTCGCGTTTTCAACCTTCCCTCGCGGAGAGCCTGCAAACGCTGCCGCGCAATGGCGACATATTCGGGAATGATGTCGCAACCCAACCCTTTGCGACCATGCAGCGCCGCGCCAATGACTGTCGTCCCAACGCCCATATAGGGATCCAACACCGAATCCCCGGGCGACGTCATGGAAAGAACAAGCCGCTCCACCAACTCCACCGGAAACTGACAAGGATGCACTGTCTTCTCTACATGGTTGTTCTTCACATTCGGAAATTCCCATACATCGCTGGGATTCTTGCCCCTCGGATTCCCCGACAACTGCCCCCTTTTCGGTCCCTTGAAATAGCGCTTATTCGGATATTTTGACGGCACGCGCACAGCGTCCAAATGAAACTCATATTGGTCGCTTTTTGTCCACCAATTGATCGTCTCATAGCGTCCCGAAAAACGTTTGGCGCAATGGAGACCATGTCCGAAATGCCAAACGATTCTGTTCCGTAATTTCAAGCCGCGCGCCTTGAAAAGAGGATAAAGCACGGCGTCCAACGGCACGACCTCGCCCTTATGAACATGATTCCCGACCTGCCAGCACAGCGAGCCTCGCGGATGAAGAAGACGCGCGCATTCCTCTATGACCTTTGCCTGATCTTTGAGATAGGTGTCCAAAGATCGCGACTTCTCATAAGCCTTCCGAAGATTATAAGGCGGCGAGGTGATGATGAGTTTGACAGACCCATCGTCCAAATTTCCCATGAAGTGGAGATTCTCGGCGCGTTCTATGACGGGCTCAATATCGGGCGCAGGAGAGGCGGATCGCCTCGCTCTATAAAGAGGCGTTTCATCGTCTCGCCAATTCCGCAAACCATCCACTAGAACCGTCTCCGCTTCTTTTCAAAACGAATCGCCGGCAAGGCTCACGGATTTTACCCCTTTTATCCGCTTAAAACCGCCTTATCGTCTCGTGGCGGCGCAGGAGACGCCGGAGACGCAGAAGACCCCGCCGCATTCCGCTTCATTGACGAAGACGCCCTGCCCTTCACAGGCGAAGATGGCTCAGACGCAATCGCCTCCTGTCCCTGCCCTTGCGACCCCTTCGCCTCTTTCGCTTCCTGCGCCTCTTTCGCTTCCTGCGCCTCCTTCGCCTCCTTCGTCAAACCCAGTTTCGCGCGAATCTGATCCTCAATCTTCTGAGCCATCTCCGGATTCTCGCGCAAAAACTTCCGCGAATTCTCCTTGCCCTGACCAATCTGCTTGTCGCCAACCGAATACCAAGCGCCAGACTTCTCCACAATGCCCTCGCGCTGACCAATGTCCAACAACTCGCCCAAGCGCGAAATGCCCTCGCCATAAAGAATGTCAAACTCCACAATGCGGAAAGGCGGCGCGACTTTGTTCTTTACAACCTTGACCCGAGTCTGGTTGCCGATAATCTCATCGCGCTCTTTGATCGCCCCAATGCGGCGAATGTCCAAGCGCACGGAAGAATAAAATTTCAGGGCGTTGCCGCCCGTCGTCGTCTCCGGACTCCCATACATGACGCCGATCTTCATCCTGATCTGGTTGATGAAAACAACAAGACTGTTGGAGCGCGCCACAGAAGCCGTCAATTTGCGCATCGCCTGACTCATCAGACGCGCCTGCAACCCCGGAAGCGAATCGCCCATCTCGCCATCCAATTCGGCTTTCGGCGTCAGCGCGGCGACCGAATCCACAATCACGACATCCACGCCATTGGAGCGAATCAACGTATCGGTAATCTCCAGAGCCTGCTCGCCATAATCAGGCTGCGAAATGAGAAGCTCCTCCGTCTTGACGCCCAATTTCTTCGCATAGACGGGATCCAAAGCATGCTCCGCATCCACAAAAGCGCAGACGCCTCCGCGCTTCTGCGCCTCGGCAGCCACATGAAGCGCGAGAGTCGTCTTGCCTGAAGATTCGGGCCCATAGATCTCCACGACTCTGCCCGAAGGCAGACCGCCTATGCCCAGCGCGATGTCCAAGCCGAGCGAGCCTGTCGGCACCGCTTCAATCTCGGCAATCCCCGCCGATTCGCCAAGACGCATCACCGCCCCTTTTCCGAAAGCGCGCTGGATTTGTCCGAGCGCGGCTTCCAGAGCCTCCTTCCGCTTGGAAGCCCCTTCCGAGCCGCCCATATCTTTCACCATTCGCAGATTGCTCATTTTCATCCCCTTCTGGTTTGACCTCGTTTGACAATTCCGCTATAAGTCCATTATAGGCGCGAATCATTTGTCCGAATCGTTGCCAAAATGTTCTCATTGGAGCGCGTCTTTGTCAAGCATGAAAAAATGATTTTCTCTATAAAGACTTCTTTTGTTCCCTTTTTATACATGAGATAAAACAACTTCTGGTTGAATAGATAGAAAATTAACAACTTTTGATATAATTATTATACCCTCGCCGCATGAATTGTCAATCTCGCGGCGCGCAATTATCAAACGCCGCGCGCCTTGCCGCTCTCTCCGCCCGCCAAAATCCGCCGCACGGCAACGCCAAGCTCGGCAAGACCGAAAGGCTTCGGCAGCATCAGAAGATTCCCGTCTTTCGGAACCTTCTGAAAAGCGCGATCGGCATAGCCCGATATGAAAATCGCGCCCAGTTCCGGCTTGTCTCTGCGGAGACGCCGCAACAGATCTATGCCGTCCATGCCGGGCATGAGAATGTCGCTGACGAGAATGTCTATCGTCTTGATGGGCTTTTTCAGAGCGTCCTCGGCGTCGCGCGCGCCGAGAACGACATGCCCCTCCCCTTCCAAAGCGCGCTGCGCGAAGCGTCTGACGGCGTCATCGTCTTCCACGAGAAGGATTCGCGCTTTTTTCCCTTGGCGAGGAGGCTTTTTTGGAGCGGCGACCTTTCTGTCGGCTCTCGCGGAAGCGGCGCTCTCGCCGCCGCGGGGCTCATAACGGGGCAGATAAATCCGAAAGATCGCGCCGCCCGAATCTTTGTTGTCGGCGAAGATAAATCCGCCGGTCTGCTTGACGATTCCATAAACGGTGGAAAGGCCGAGACCGCTGCCTGTCTTTTTGGTGGAGAAGAAAGGCTCAAAAATATGTCCGAGCGCCTGAGGCGGGATTCCGGGCCCCGTGTCGGAGACTTCGCATAAGACATAGTCGGCGGGGGGCATGAGGGCGTAATCCAGTTGGCGCACCTTGTCTTTGGGGAGGTTGGAGGCGCGGATGGCGAGAGTTCCGGCAGACAGGTTTTTTGGATCTTTCTCGCGCAGAGCGTCTCTGGCATTGACGGCGAGATTGAGAAGGATCTGCTCCAGCTGGGTTTTGTCGGCGAGGACATGCCAAAGTTTGGGGTCTTGGCGGATTTGGACTCGGATATGCGCGCCGAGGAGTCTTGCGAGAAGATCGCGCATCTCTTTGAGAGTCCGCGCGAGGTTGAGGCGCTCGGGACGGAGGGTCTGTTTTCGGGAGAAGGCAAGGAGTTGTCGGATGAGTTCCGCGCCGCGCTGGGCGCTTTGACGAATCTCGCGGATTTCTCCGGACGTCTCCGCCATATCGCATGCGCCGAGAATGGCGGTTAGGAGATTGTTAAAATCGTGCGCCATGCCGCCGGCGAGCTGTCCGACGGCTTGCATTTTCTGCGCGTGGGCGGAGAGGGTTTCCAGTTTGGCGCGATCGGCGAAGCCTGTCAGGCAGAGGATTTGGCGGCGCATTCTGTCGGGCTGCGCGGCGTGAAGCCGCACGATCTCGCCATCGGCGAGGCGGATTGGGGGGCTGGGCTTGCGGTCGCCGTTTCGCAGAGCGGCTTCGGCGCGGCGGCGATCGGGGGACGCCACGAGAGAAAGAAAGGCGGCGCCCTGTTTCAGACTCTTCGGGACGAGCGCGCGAAATTCGCCATTGCAGGAGAGGATTCGGAGATTCTCGTCCAACAGCGCCGCCGGAACGGGAAGCGCGGCGGGGTTTAGGGGCTGTTTGGCGTCTCTCGCGCCTTCAGTCGGATTGGATTCGCTCCATTCTTTCATGACGTTCCTGCGCTTCCAGACTCAGCGTGGCGATGGGACGCGCGACCAGACGCTTTAACGCGATCGGCTCGCCGGTCTCTTCGCAATATCCATAGGTTCCGGATTGGATTTTGCGGAGGGCGGCGTCTATTTTGGAGATGAGTTTTCGCTGGCGGTCGCGGGTTCGGAGTTCCAGCGCGGACAGGGTTTCGTGGGAGGCTTTATCCAGCTCGTCCGGATGTTTGGAGACGTCTTCCTGCATTTGGGCGATGGTTTCTTTCGTTCCGTTGAGGATGTCGTCTTTCCATGAGATGAGTCGTTGGCGGAAATATTCTTTCTGCCGGGGGTTCATAAAGGGTTCGTCTTCGGAGGGTTTGTAGTTTTTCGGGAGATCGGGCATCGGTTCGGTCTCCTTCGGGCGTCTACGGCGCGGGCGTCTGCGGCGCGGGCGTCTGCGGCGCGAGCGTCTGCGGCGCGAGCGTCTGCGGCGGACTATAGCGGGCGCATTGGCTTTTGACAAGGTTTTGACGGCTTGACGCGCGGGGGGGGGGCGGGGGGGGGGGATGGCGCGCCCTAGGGGAATCGAACCCCTCTTTCCAGGTTGAAAACCTGGCGTCCTAACCGATAGACGAAGGGCGCATGATGCGCTACGCGCCTCAGGCGAAAGCGCCTCAGGCGCGCAGCGCTTCAAGCGCACAGCGCAGCAAGGCGCGAAAGATGCAGATACAAAGTTGCGCGATTTATTGCAAGATACGGATTGCCGCGTCTGCTCTATTCCCACTCTATGGAGGCGGGGGGCTTGGAGGTGATGTCGTAAAGGACGCGATTGACGCCGGCGACCTCATTGACGATCCGCGCGGCGATCTTGGACAGGATTTTCGGTTTAAAGGGATAAATATCCGCCGTCATGCCGTCTTCGGAGACGATGGCGCGAAGGGCGACCGTGTAATCATAGGAGCGGGCGTCCCCCATCACGCCCACGCTTCTTACAGGCAGAAGCACGGCGAAAGCCTGCCATATCTGATCGTAAAGACCGGCTGCTCGAATCTCTTCCAAATAAATGGCGTCCGCTTGGCGAAGAATGTCGCATTTCTCTTTTAAAACCTCGCCCGGAATCCGTATGGCGAGACCGGGGCCGGGGAAAGGATGCCGCCCGACAAAAATCTCAGGCAGACCGATCGCGTGTCCCAAAGCGCGGACTTCATCTTTAAAGAGATCGCGCAGAGGCTCAACGAGTTTCATTGTCATCCGTTTCGGCAAGCCTCCGACATTATGATGACTCTTGATTGTTCTAGACGGCGCGCCTTTGACCGAAACGCTCTCAATCACATCGGGGTAAAGCGTGCCTTGCGCGAGGAAATCCGCGCCGCCGAGTTTTTTCGCCTCTTCGTCAAAGACGTCAATAAAGGTCTTGCCGATGATTTTGCGTTTTTTTTCGGGGTCTTTAACCCCTTTAAGCGCCTTCAAGAATCGTTCTTCAGCTTCCGCCTTGACGAGCGGAATGTTGAAATGATCGCGGAAGAGGCGGACGACCTCCTCCGCTTCACCCCGCCGCAAAAGTCCCGTATCCACGAACACGCATGTTAGACGGTCGCCGATCGCTTCATGGACGAGCAGCGCTGTGACCGCCGAATCCACGCCGCCGGACAAAGCGCAGACGACTCTTCCCTCTCCGACTTTTTTCCTGATCTCCGAGACAGTTTTGTCGCGGACGGATTCCATCGTCCCTCGGCGCGGCGTTTTGGCGATTTTGACGACAGAGCCTTCTTTCAAACCCTGAAGCGCTGACGCTTGGATGAAACCATTTCTGCGGGTGACTTCCTTCAACGTTTGATTTGCCTCAATGGTCTTGCCAATCTCGCGGATGGTTTGCGTCAATGCTCGATTCGCCTCAATGGTCTTGCCAATCTCGCGGATGGTTTGCGTCAATGCTCGATTCGCCTCAATGGTCTTGCCAATCTCACGGATGGTTTGTGTCAATGCTCGATTCGCTTCAATGGTCTTGCCAATCTCGCGGATGGTTTGCGTGAATGTTCGATTCGCTTCAATGGTCTTGCCAATCTCGCGGATGGTTTGCGTGAATGTTCGATTCGCTTCAATGGTCTTGCCAATCTCGCGGATGGTTTGCGTCAATACTCGATTCGCTTCAATGGTCTTGCCAATCTCGCGGATAGTTTGCGTGAATGCTCGATTCGCTTCAATGGTCTTGCCAATCTCGCGGATGGTTTGCGTGAATGCTCGATTCGCTTCAATGGTCTTGCCAATCTCGCGGATGGTTTGCGTGAATGTTCGATTCGCTTCAATGGTCTTGCCAATCTCGTGGATAGTTTGCCTCAATGTTTGAGACACTTCAGTAATCCGGTAGCTGAAATTCCCAAGGATTTGCGCACCCTTGTCGGTATGGACGACCTCAGGATGAAACTGCAACCCGTAATAAGGGAGTTCGCGGTGGGCTATGGCGGCATAAGGGGCGTTGTCGCTTTTTGCAAGAGCGACAAAGTCTTTGGGCAACCTTTCCACACGATCACCATGACTCATCCATACCTTTTGCCTTTCGGGGAGATTTCGGAAAAGGGGGGATTCTTGGAGACACTGGATCTCAGCGGGGCCGAATTCGCGCTTCTCGGAGAGCGCAACCTCGCCCCCCATCGCGGCGCAAAGAAGCTGCTGACCATAGCAGATTCCAAGAAGAGGCAGTTCCGCATTCAAGAGGGCGTCAGAGAAACCGGGCGCGTCTTCTTCGGTGAGGCTGGCCGGTCCTCCTGACAGAATGATTCCTTTAGGCTTGCTTTGCGCTATGCGCGTCTCCACTTCCCCACAAGGGATAATTTCGGAATCAACGCCACTCTCGCGCACACGGCGCGCAATCAGCCGCGTGAGTTGGCTGCCGAAATCCACGATCAAAATGGGAGCAGACCCATTTGATATAGACTCGGAACTTCCCCCAATGCTGTGGGATTGTATCTCCACGCGCCGCCTCTGCAGAAACCCCAAGAAAGCGACTCGCGCACAACGAATCACTACATAGGCTTTTATAACTTAACAAAGCTGCAGACGTAAACAAGCAAAAGACGCGGCAGAAGCAAAAGAGACCAGCTAGGCCGTAGAAACAGTCAAAATCAAAAGAAGAAAAGCCACGAGAAACATGAGTTTCTCCCGCGATGCTTAACTCATTTCACGAGAAATTCAAATCCACGAGTCGTATTTCATTGCGCCTGCTGCGCCGATGACGAGCGATAAACCGAATCCTCGCCCTTATCGGCATGACGCTCTATCGCGTCTTTAAGACTCCGCAACAAAGGACATTTCTTCTCGCAAACCCTCTCCAAGCGCTTCTCCTTCGCCTGCGCCTTCTCCAACGCGCCGCGCTCGGCGTCAATCGCGCCCGACCACGACAGAGCCTCCTGCTGATTCGGATCTATGGCGAGCGCATTCATATAGTGATGGTAAGCGCGCTCCGTCCTGCCTTCCTTCTGATAAACCCGCCCCAAACAGGCGCGGACATAGGCGTCCGCCGGATCGGCGACCATCGCCTGCTCGCAAAGATTCTTCGCCTTTTTATAAGCCTCGGCGTTCTCGGCGCGGAGCGCGGCAAAGGATTCTCTCGCCAACAGACGCGATGTTTCGCTCGCCATCGCCGGCGGCGCGACAAAGAGCGCGAGCGCGATAGCGAGCGCGGCGGCGCGTCTTGACGCGGGGGCGGCGGGGCGTCTTGACGCGGGGGCGGAAAAATATCGGAACAAGCGCATGATCATCGTCCATCTCTCTCTATTGGTCGTCTTTCCATTTTATCGTCTTTCCAACGTGGCGGGGCCGGGATAATTCGGCGCTTCCCGCGTGATCGCCACGCTATGAACATGACTCTCGCGGAGCGCCGAAGGCGATATGCGAATGAAATCGGCTTTCTTCTGCATGTCGGCGATGGTCGCCGCGCCGACATAGCCCATCGCGGCGCGCAAGCCTCCGATCAGCTGATGGAGGATTCCCTCCGCCGTCCCCTTATAAGGCACGCGGGCTTCCACGCCTTCGGGAATGAGTTTGTCGGCGGCTTGTCCGCGCTGCTGATAGCGATCGGCCGCGCCGTCCGCCATCGCGCCCAGCGATCCCATGCCGCGATAGGATTTATAGCTGCGCCCCTCATAAAGGAAGACATCGCCTGGGGTCTCTTCGGCGCCGGCGAGGAGGGTTCCGATCATGGCGCAGGAGGCGCCGGCGGCGAGCGCCTTCGCCAAATCGCCGGAATATTTAATGCCGCCATCGGCGATGATCGGAACGCCTCTGGCTTTGGCGGCTTTGGCGGCGTCCATGATCGCCGTCAGCTGCGGAACGCCGACGCCGGAGACCATGCGGGTCGTGCAGATGGCGCCGGGGCCGATGCCGATCTTGACGGCGTCCGCGCCCGCCTCAATCAGAGATTTGACGCCCTCGGCGGTGGCGACATTGCCGGCGACAATCTGCGTCTCATTATGGATTTTTCGGATCGCGCCGACAGTCTCGGCGACAGGGCTGGAATGTCCGTGCGCCGTGTCCAAGATGATCAAATCCGCGCCTGCTTCAATGAGTTTCTCGGCGCGCGCCAATCCTTCATCGCCGATTCCGATGGCGGCGCCGGCGCGGAGTCGTCCCTGTCTGTCCTTGCTGGCATGGGGATGCGCTCTGGCTTTCTCAATGTCTTTGACTGTGAGGAGTCCTGTGCAGCAATAGCTGTCATCCACGACAAGCAATTTTTCTATGCGATGGGCGTGCAGGAGGCGCTTCGCCTCTTCAATATCCACGCCTTCGCGCACAGTGATGAGCCCGTCCTTCGTCATCAGATTGCGGACAGGCTCGGCGCGGTTGCTGGCGAAGCGGACGTCTCGGTTTGTCAGGATTCCGACAAGCAGCCCTTGAGGCGGCGCGACAACGGGCACGCCGGAGATTCGGTGCTGCCGCATCAGATTGAGCGCTTCGGAGAGAGGCGCGTCCGGCGTGATCGTCACGGGATTGACGACGATGCCGGATTCAAATTTCTTAACGCGGAGCATCTGCTCGGCTTGCTCTTGCGCCGACATATTGCGGTGGAGGATTCCGATTCCTCCCGCCTGCGCCATGGCGATTGCCATATCGGCTTCGGTGACGGTGTCCATGGCGGCGGAGATGAGGGGAATGTTGAGGCGGATGCTTTTGGTGATTTGGGCGCTGACATCGGCTTCGCGCGGCAGGATGGAGGACGCCGCCGGACGCAGCAGCACATCGTCAAAGGTGAGTCCCTCGCGCATAGTTCCGATGTCTTTCACTTTTTGGCTCGCGCCTTTGGCTTGGCGAAATTTTCAATTCTGCCCGCTATGTAGCACAAAGCAGGGCGGCTCGGCGAGACGCGGCGGCATTTTTTCTTCTTATTGCATGATCACATGCGAAAGCCTCTTGACGCGTCCGCGCGGACGCCAAGAGAAGACAAGCCTCAAAAATGTCATGTTTCATTTCCATTTCCCCGTCCGTCAGCGCCTGTCCTGCCTGACGGCAGGTCTTGCTAACAAACAAGGAGATGATTGTCCCGCATATTTCCCTGGCGGGTGTTCTATTTTGCGGGAGACCCGCCTGGCGGGTTCCTTGTTCGTCAGCGGGACCATGTTGGCAAAATTGGAGAAGGAAAGTCAATATGAAGATTCGCTATGAAGATTCTCTTAGCCATGCATAAAAGCCCCGGGCGAGCCTCTTCTTGAAAATTCGCCCCGCGCCCTGCTAGACTGACCGCCATGCAGAGAACTCTGGCATCCGCCGCGCGATGCGAAGGCGTTGGCGTCCATAGCGGCAAGCGCTCCGCCGCCCTCTTCCAGCCGGCGAAAGCCGATGCGGGGATCATCTTCACGCGCTCCGACCTCGCCGAGAAACCCGCCGCCCAAAAAGAACTCCGCGCCGCCTGCCAATATCTCTCGGGCGACAAACTCTCCACCGAACTGACGAATGATCACGGCGTCCGTCTCGCCACTGTGGAGCATATTATGGCGGCGCTCTCAGGACTCGGCATAGACAACGCCCGAATCGCCATAGACGGGCCGGAAACCCCAATCATGGACGGCAGCGCGAAAGAATTCGTCAGCGCGTGCCTCCGCGCCGGAATCGCCGAACTGCCGCCGCCGCGAAAAACCCTGCGGATCCTCTCGCCTGTCCGCGTGCGCGAGGGCGACAAATATGCCGAGATCGTTCCGGCGCGGCAATTCTCCGTGGATATCACGATAGATTTCGCCGATCCCGCCATCGGACGACAGCATTACGCGGCGGCTCTCTCGCCGGACATTTTCGCGAAAGAGATCGCGCCGGCGAGGACTTTCGGCTTCGCCGATGATTTGGAGAATCTCCATAAAGCCGGATTGGCGCGGGGCGCGTCTTTGGAGAACACGATCGCCATCCGAGACGGCGCGATCCTCAATGACGAGCCTCTGCGCTTCCCTGACGAATGCGTCCGCCATAAAGCGCTGGACGCGATTGGCGATCTCGCCATGGCGGGCTTTCCGATCCAAGGCGCGTTTCGCTCTTTCAAGGGGGGGCACGCGCTCAACCACGCGCTTCTCCGCGCCCTCCTCGCCAAGCCTGACGCATGGCGCATAGAGAGGGAGGAAAGCGCCGAAGCCGCGCCCGCGCCCGCCCCCTCGCGCCCAACCGCCGAGATTCGCCAATGAATCGGAAGCGTTTTCTGAATCGGAAACTGCCGCGCTCCTCTTTCGCGCTGCTCTGTCTTCTGCTCGGCGCGGGGGGCGCGGGGGGCGGGGGGGGCTGCGCGCCCGGCGCCGACGACATTCCGCAGGGCTTGGCGCAGGACGATCCGCGCTCTTTGGAAGCGATTTACAATACGGGTTTGGATCGTCTTCTCTCCGGCGATCGTTTCGGGGCGATTCAGGAGTTCAACATCATTGAGCTTCAATATCCCTATTCGGTTTGGACAAGGCGCGCCTCTCTGCTGTCGGCTTACGCGCATTATCTCAACAGCAGCTATGAGGAGGCGATCGCGATCACGCGCTCCTTTATCGGACTTTATCCCGGCAACGCGAATGTGCCTTACGCCTATTATCTGAACGCGATGGCGCATTTTGATCAGTTGGACAGCGTGGATCACGATCCTCTTTTGGCGCGGCAGGCGCTTGGGGGTTTTGAGGCGATCACGCGGAGTTTTCCTGATTCGGCTTACGCGGCGGATTCCCACGCGAAGATTCGCTTTCTGCGCGCCTATCTTGCCGGTCGGGAGATGTATTTGGGTCGCTACTATATGCGGCGGGGCGAATATGTCGGCGCGCTGCAGCGCTTTCAGAGCATCATCGCCGCGCATCAGCAGACGCCCTATGTGCCGGAGGCTCTGCATCGCTTGGTGGAGATTTATCTGGCGATCGGCATGACGGACGAGGCGAAGAGATGGGCTGCCATTTTGGGTCATAATTTTCCGAGCAGCGCTTGGTATAAAAGAACTTACGCGCTCTTTCCGCGCGCGCCGACACCGTCCGCGAAACGTTGAGATGCCCCTCTCTCAAGAGAAAGCCGCCGCCGAGATGAAGCGCCTCGCCGGCGAAATCGCTCGCGCCGACAAAGCCTATCACGGCGAGGATAAGCCCGAAATTTCAGACGCCGACTATGACGCGCTGCGAAAGCGCTATGACGCGCTGCGCCAAGAGCATCCCGATCTCGCTGCGTCCGAGGATGCCGCGCGGCGCGTGGGCTATCCCACGCAGTCGGGCTTCGCCAAAATCCGCCACGCAGTCCCGATGCTCTCGCTCGCCAACGGTTTTTCCGAAGAGGAGGCGCGTGATTTTTTTAGGAAAGCGCGGCGCTTCTTGGGCATGTCGGAGGACGCGCCGCTCTCCATTCTCGCCGAGCCGAAAGTGGATGGTCTCTCAGCGTCTCTTCTTTACGAGAAGGGCGTCTTTGTCAGAGGCGCGACACGCGGAGACGGTTCGGAAGGCGAGGATGTGACCGAAAATCTGAGGACGATTCCCTCCATTCCGAAAAACCTGACGGGATCGGGCGTGCCTGAGGTTTTTGAGATTCGCGGCGAGGTCTATATGACGCATCGGGATTTGGAGGCGCTGAACGATAAAATCCGCGAAGAGAACGCCTTTGAGCGCGAGATTCGGGAGCGCGAAGGCAGGAAGCCGAAGCGCGAGCGTCCTTTATACGCCAATCCGCGCAACGCGGCGGCGGGGTCGCTTCGGCAGTTGGATTCGGCGATGACGGCGGAGCGATCGCTTCATTTCTTGGCGCATGGATGGGGTGTCGCGTCCGATCTTCCGGCGGCGACTCATAGCGGCGTGATGGATCATTTGGCGCGATGGGGCGCGCCGATTGTCGCGCCTTGTCTTGTGGCGGCGGATATGGCGGAGCTTTTCGGCTTTTATCGGGAGATGGAGGCGGCGCGGGCTTCCATGGATTTTGACATGGACGGGCTTGTTTATAAGGCGGATCGTTTGGATTTGCGGGAGCGTTTGGGGTCTGTCGGACGCGCGCCGCGCTGGGCGGTCGCGCACAAATTCTCGCCTGAGCGCGCCGAGACGATTTTGGAGAAGATTGAGATCAGCGTTGGACGCACAGGCGCTCTGACGCCTGTCGCGCGCTTGAGGCCTGTGACTGTGGGGGGTGTCGTGGTTCGGAACGCGACTCTTCACAATGAGGATGAGATCAGGCGGAAAGACATACGCGAGGGGGATCGGGTGATCATTCGGCGGGCGGGGGATGTAATTCCGCAGGTGGTGGAGGTTGTGTCGGGCGGAGGCGCGAGGGGTTTGGCGTGGGTTTTTCCGGAGCGCTGTCCTGTTTGCGGGAGCGCGACGGTTCGCGGATCGGTTGAGGATGGGGAGGAGGCGGTTCGGCGGTGCATGGGCGGTTTTGGGTGCGAGGCTCAGGCTTTGGAGCGTTTAAAACATTGTGTTTCCAAGGCGGCGTTTGACATTGATGGTTTGGGGGGCGAGCAGATTGTTCTTTATTATGAGAGGGGGATGGTGAGGCGTCCTTCGGATTTGTTTCGTTTGCGCGAGCGTTATGCGGGCGATCCGCCGGACATTTGGCGCTATGCGAGCGGGAGCAAGGAGAAGATTGGGACGCTCAAAGAGAGCGCCGCGAAATTGTTGGACATGATAGACGCTCGCAAGACTCTTTCTTTGGATCGGTTCATTTACGCTTTAGGGATCCGTCATATTGGGGAGAAGACGGCGCGGATTTTGGCTTTGTTTTATGGCGATGGGGGATCGTTTCGGCGCGGCGTGGAGGTTTTGGCGGGGGGGGGAGGTTCTGCGGCGGAGGAGATTTTGGCTCTTGATGGGATTGGGGAGACGGTTGTTGTTTCGTTGCGGGAGTTTGGCATGGAGGGTCGGAATTTGGAGGAGTTGGATCGGATGTTTTCGTTTGGGGTTTTGCCTTCGCCGGTTGAGGCTGTTGTTGGGGGTTCGGCTTATTCGGGGATGTCTGTTGTTTTTACGGGGAAGATGGAAGGGATGACGAGGGCGGAGGCGAAGGTTCGGGCGGAGTTATTGGGGATGCGTGTTGTGGGTTCTGTATCGGCGAAGACGGATTATGTTGTTGCGGGGGAGGGTGATGGTTCTAAGAGGCGGAAGGCGGAGGAGCTTGGTTTGCGTGTGTTATCGGAGTCTGAGTGGCTTGACATGCTCCCGTGAAGGGGGGGTGTGGGGGGCGGAAGCCCCCCGCGAGAAGGGGGTTCGAGGGAAACCCCCGAAAGCGCGTGGGTGGGGTGGGGAAAAGAGCTTTTATGAGCGAGCGAAGCGAAGCGAATAAAAGCGACCCCACCCACGCGCCCCCCGCTCGCAAGAGCTCTTCTAGCAGGGAAGTCG
This sequence comes from uncultured Alphaproteobacteria bacterium, assembly GCA_958296285.1. Taxonomy (GTDB): domain Bacteria; phylum Pseudomonadota; class Alphaproteobacteria; order JAPOUT01. The sequence goes on along the minus strand of OY282459.1, from coordinate 956,124 downwards.
GCGGGCTTTCTCGCGGGCTTGCGCTAACGCGCTTCGCCCGCTTCGTTTCGCCACGCCCGCCGACTATTCGGGGGGATTCCCCCCGACCCCCCCTTCTTCGCGGGGGGCTTCGCCCCCCACACCTCCCTCACCTCAAGCTTCTATGCTTTAGTTCCCCTGCGGCAAAAACAAACCCCTATCCATGCAAAAAAATGCCCGCGGCGGCTCGCCGCCCAACCCCCAACACATAAACCTCCGACGAATCACGCCGACTCGCCAACGGCTTCTCCCTATATACAAAATCAAAACACTCCCCCATCCTCTCCATCAAAACCCCATCCCCCCCCAAAAAACCCTTCACCAAAAATATCCCCCCAACCCCCAACAATCCCCCCGCAACACCCCACGCCATCAAAGAACACGCCTCCGCCCGCAACCTGTCCGCCGAGCGATGACCCATCGCCGAAACCGCCATGTCCGATAGAATCAGATCCGCCCGATCTCCAAGCGCTTCCAATATCAAACCCTGCGATTCTTCCGCCTCCAAATCACAGTGCAAAATCCGAACCCCCTCTATCGGCTCTATCGCCTCCCTGTCCACAGCGACAATGCGCGCGCCGCGCGGCGCTCTCCTCCGCGCGACCTCCGACCATCCCCCAGGCGCCGCCCCCAAATCCACAATGCGCCGCGAGCGACTCAAAAAACGATGCTTCTCATCCATCTGAATCAATTTATGCGCCGCCCTGCTCCGATAAGACCCCGCGCCCGCCGCGCCCGCCGCGCCCGCGCGATACAAATCCCGCGCCGCCCGCGCCAGCCAGCGCCTAGACGAATCCTTCCGCGAAACTTTGCCCGAATTTTTGCGAAAATGTGTATCCTTCATCACGCTCTCCAGACTCCAAACCCAATGGGGGATCGTCTAACGGTAGGACAGCGGACTCTGAATTCGTCAGTGGTGGTTCGAATCCACCTCCCCCAGCCCGCAGCCATAAGGATAAGACCATGACCCCCGCCGCCCCCATCACGATCGCCGAGAGAAAAGTCTCCCCCGAATGGCTGGATTATAACGGACATATGAATGTCGCCTATTACACAATGGCTTTTGACGAGGCGCTGGAGACCGTCTTTGACGATCATCTTGGCATTGGCGAGGACTATCTCAAAGAGCGCCATGCCTCCACCTTCACCGTGGAGATGCATATCCGCTACATTCAAGAGCTGCGCGAAGGCGATGCGTTCCGCATAGATTTTCGGCTGTTGGATTATGACGCGAAGCGCTTGCATTTTTTCATGCATATGCATCATGCGAGGCGGGGCTATTTGTCGGCGATATGCGAGCAGATGCTTCTGCATGTGGATATGCGGGCGCGGAAGAGCGCGCCCTTCCCCGCGGACGTTCAACAGACGCTCTCCGCGCTGCTGTCGGCGCATCAGAAACTCCCGCGCCCTGAAAATGCCGGCCGCGTCATTGGCATAAAACGATGACCGCTATTCATAGGGTTGCGCAATGAATCGGATTCCACATTCAATTATTGAGTTGGTTTATTCAGCCTTCCGCAATTTCTCTTGGGAAAGGGTAGAAGCTCTTTTTAATGCGACTGAAGTGCCTCCCTTTAAATGGAGCGGAAGTATCAGCCATAATAGCTTGTTGCTAAACACTTTGCACGGGATCAATAAGAAATGCGATGACCCTTTGGAGATGTTGGGCAGACTCTTAGAGGGCTATATGGATTCTTCATCTGAAGATGGCTCTGTTCATCAAAAAAATCAGGTTAGAATCAGGCAAGCACTAGCCAATCATGGTTTGCAGTATATCAGTGGTGGCTACATTTCCGCAGGGCTTGTAGCTCCTGCGAGCCTATCTTTACAAGAGCGTGTGGAGAAAGAGGGGTTGCTCACGATTCGGCGTGAAATTGATAGAGCCATAGAGAATGTTGAGAAAGACCCGCAGACTGCTCTCATAAGCGCCAATTCCGCGATGGAAGCGACATTCAAAATTTATCTGCAATGTCGCAATATCCGATATGAAGAGAAAGAGAACGCGGTCTCTCTGTGGAACAAAGTGGCAGCCGATATTGGCATCCATCCCAAGAATATGGAAAGCAAAGAGATGAAGAAAGTCGGGTCAGGGCTGTTCCAAATTGTTGAAGGCGTCATGCTCTCGCGTAGTAAAGAATTCCCCCCGCATGGCAAAACTGAGGAGCTGCCTGCTATCACTCCGCCTCTAGCGCGGCTCGCTATCCATGCCGCGCATACGCTTTGCGTCTATGTCTTGGAGGCGAAAGAACGATGACCGCCCCCGCCGCCCCCTACCTTGAAGGCTTGAACCCCGAGCAAAAAATATGCGTGGAAGCGCCGGACGGACCTCTTCTCATTCTCGCAGGCGCAGGCACAGGAAAAACAAGAACCCTCACGGCGCGAATAGCCCATCTCCTCGCCACGGGACGCGCGCGCGGCAGTCAGATTCTCGCCGTCACCTTCACGAACAAAGCGGCGAAGGAACTCCGCGCCCGCGCCGAAAACTATGCCGGCGGCGGGGGCGGCGGGGGCGTTTTTCTCTCTTGGGCGGGGACGTTTCATTCTATGGGGGCGAGAATCCTCCGCCATCATGCCGAACTTGTCGGACGCCGATCCAACTTCACGATCTTGGACGCCTCCGATCAGCAGCGCCTCGTCAAAGACCTCCTCAAAAGCGCCAATATAGACCCCGCGCGGATGCCGCCCGCCCTCGCCCATCACCTCATAGAGAGATGGAAAGACCGCGCCCTCGCCCCCGATCAAATCCCCTCGGAAGAGAAACAAGCCCATGACGGCAGAATCATAAAAATCTACCGCGCCTATCAAGATCAGCTCAAAAACCTCAATGCGATGGATTTCGGCGATCTCTTGATGGAGTGCCTGCGCCTCTTCCGAGACGCTCCCGAAATCTTAGAGCAATATCAAAACCGCTTCTCCCATATTTTCGTGGATGAATATCAGGATACGAATGTCGCGCAATATCTGTGGCTCAGGCTCTTGGCGGCGCGCGAGAAGAATCTGTGCTGCGTTGGCGATGACGATCAATCCATCTATGGGTGGCGCGGCGCGGAACTCGGCAACATTCTGCGCTTTGAGAAGGATTTCCCGGGCGCGACAATCATTCGCTTGGAGCGGAATTATCGCTCTACCGGACATATTTTGGGGGGGGCGTCCGCGGTGATTTCGCATAACGGGTCGCGCTTGGGCAAGACGCTCCGCGCCCAAGAGGGAGACGGCGACAAAATCCGACTCATCCGCGCCCATGACGGCAAGGACGAAGCCCAGCGAGTCTGCCGCGAGATTCTGACGCTGCGCGAAAAGCGCGTCTCTTTGGACGAGATCGCGATTCTCGTCCGCTCCACGGCGCAGATGCGCAGTTTTGAGGAGGAGTTTTTAGACCTCGCCCTTCCCTATCGGATCATCGGCGGCGCGCGCTTTTATGAGCGCGCCGAGATACGCGACATCATCGCCTATTTGCGTCTGATCGCGCAGCCCGATGACGATCTCGCCTTCAGGCGGATCGTCAATGTTCCGAAGCGGGGGCTGGGCGCGAAGTCCGTCCTTTGCTTGACGCAGGCGGCGCGAGACGAGGGCGCGTCTCTTTTGGACGCCTGCTCGCTCCATGAGGACAGTTTGAAGCCGAGCGGTTTGAAGAGCGCCGCCATTCGGAAACTCCGCGACTTCGCCGCCATGATCAAGCGCTTCGCCGATCACAAAGACGCTCTTCCGCTAGAGACGCTCGCCGAGAAGGTCATGGACGAGAGCGGCTACCGCCGCATGTGGGCGGAGACGAAAACGCCTGACGCCGAGACTCGTCTGGACAATCTTGCCGAGATGCTCCGCGCCTGCGGCGAGTTTGACTCTCTGGAGGGTTATTTGGAGCATGTCGCGCTTGTCATGGAGATTGAGGCGGAGGCGGGGGGCGAGCGGGTGAGTTTGATGACGCTTCACGCGGCGAAGGGTTTGGAGTTTGACGCGGTGTTTTTGCCGGGCTGGGAGGAGGGGCTGATGCCGCATATCAGAGCGCTGACGCAAGATGGCTTGCGCGGCTTGGAGGAGGAGCGCCGGTTGGCGCATGTCGGCATGACTCGGGCGCGGCGGAATCTTTATGTCGGCTGCGCGGACATGCGCCTGATTCATGGTTTTTGGCAGGATTGCCTGCCTTCGCGCTTCATCGCGGAGATTCCGCAGGAGCATGTGGAGATTTTGCCAATCGCTCAGCCCTTTGGGGCAGAGCCTGTCGCCTCCGCGCCTCTCTTCTCGCCGAGCGAGGGCGGCGCGGAGGAGGCGTCAGAGGAGGAGTCGTCTCTTTTTTCTGTCGGCGCGCGGGCGCATCACAAGATTTTCGGAGCCGGGACGGTCTCTCGCGTGGAGGGGAAGAAGGTGACTGTCCGTTTTGACGATCCGCCGAGCGAGAAGACGATCATGGCGGGTTTTTTGATCAGATTGCCGGACGGGGACTCTCAAGGGAGTTCCAATTTCGTGATGACCGGGAAGTGATCCGAGCCGAGCGCCGGCCCCGTCTCGCGCGATCGCACGATCACGTTCGGCGAGACGAGGATGTGGTCTATCGGGATTCCGATGACGGGGCGCATGAAGTCGGGCAGGAGCGCCCAAGACGGGAACGAGTTTTGCGCTCCGAAGCCCCAGATTGTGTTTCGCAATCCTGAGAGATTTTCCAGCCTGTCGTGCCAAGAGGAATAGGGGGTGAGGTTGAGGTCGCCGGCGAGGATTCGGTGGCGGGTTCTGTCTTTGCCGATGGCGCGGGCGACTTCTAGGATTTGCGCGTTTCGTTCTCTCGCGCCTTGTCTGCGGATTGGGTTGTAGTTATGGACGCCGTAGAAGGCGGCGTTGAGGCTTTTGATGTCGGCGCGGATGAAGAAATTTTTTCCTTGGCTGAGGGGCTGCGTTTGGACGTTCTCCAGCGGGATTCGCGCGAGGAGAACGAGTCCGCTGACTTTCCATCGTTCTGGCGTTGGTTTTTCAAAGAATTGGTGGGGGTAGTGGCGGGCGAGTTTTTGGAGGCGTTTTCCGAATGATGGCGGGACTTCTTGGAGTTGGACGATATCAAAGCGGCGGCTATTTTGGGCGAGCCAATGGAGGATGGCGTCGGGCGTTTTATTGACGTGGCCGTGGATATTGAATTGGGCGATTGTGATTTGTCGGGGGGTTGTTTGGGGGTTTTGGGGGTTGGGTTTGGCTGCGTAGAGTGGCGCGAGCGCGGTCAGATGGAGGATCATGATGGCGAGGCTTATGGCTGTCCATCGGGTTTCGCGGAGGATTGCGAAGGCGATGGCGAGGATTGTGGCGGCGAGGAGATATTGGAGTTTGAAATGGGAGAGGAGTTCGGGGATCCAGAGCCAGTGGTCTAGGAGGGCGAGTCCGCTCGTGGTTGCGAGGGTGATGAGGGAGATTTTGGCGATGGTTGCGGCGAGGGTCATGGCAAGATTCTAGCAAAAGAAGGGGGGTCAAGGGGGGCTTGCCCCCCTTGAAAAAAGGGGGTTCGGGGGAAACCCCCGAAAGCGCGTGGGTGGGTGGGAAAAAAGCATTTGCGAAGCGAGCAAAGCCACTCGTGGCGTAGCGAGCGAGCAAATGCGACCCACCCACGCGCCCCCTGCTCGCAAGAGTTCTTGTAAGCAGGGGGGTCGGCGGGCTTTCTCGCGGGCTTGCCTGCGGCTTCGCCCGCTTCGTTTCGCCACGCCCGCCGACTATTCGGGGGGATTCCCCCCGACCCCCCCCTTTTTCAAGGGGGGCAAGCCCCCCTTGACCCCCCTTCACGGGAGCATCTCATCTCAGCTTGCGATTCTCATAAGAAAGCATCAGAATCCTCCCATGTTCCAAACCTTCTCAACAAACCGCCCAACCCCAAACCAACGCAAAACACGTCTCCAAAAACTCCGCGACTCCCTCAAAAAACAAAAACTCCACGCCTTCCTCATCCCACGAGCCAACGCCTTCCAAGGCGAATACGTCCCCCCATCAGACGAACGCCTCGCATGGCTCACAGGCTTCACAGGATCCGCAGGCACAGCCGCAATCCTCCCAAACCACGCCGCCCTCTTCACAGACGGACGATACACCCTCCAAGCCCAAACCCAACTCCAAAACACCGAAATAAAAACCTATCCCCCCAACCTCCTCGCCCCATGGCTCGCCCAACAACTCCCCCAAAAAGCCCGCATCGGATACGACCCATGGCTCCATACCACCGCAAGCCTGAACGCCCTCCGCCAAGCCCTGACAAAAAAAACGATCGCCCTCATCCCCCAAACCCCAAACCCCATAGACGAAATATGGAAAGACCAACCCGATCCGCCCAACACGCCCGTTGAAATTCACCCCCTCGCCTTCGCCGGAAAAAGCTCCAGCGCCAAACGCGCCGCCATCGCCAAAGAACTCCGAAGACAAAAACATGACGCCTTCATCTTGACCGATCCGGCAAGCCTCTGCTGGCTCCTCAACATTCGCGGACGAGACGTGCCGCATACGCCTTTCCTCCTCTGCTTCGGCATTTTGGAAAAAACGGGACGCGCCGCGCTCTTCCTAAACTCCTCGCGCCTGTCCAACGAAACGCGCGCGCATCTGGGCGAGGATGTCGCCATATGCCCGCCCGAATCTTTCGCCGACAGATTGCGCGCGCTCAAAGGTCGGACGGCGCGGCTCGCCGAGACGCAAGCGCCCGATCGCATCCGCATGATTTTGGAAGAGGCGGGCGCATCTGTCGTTCTCGCGTCTGATCCCTGTTTATTGCCGAAGGCGCGGAAGAATCGCGCCGAGCGACAGGGCGCGCGCGAGGCGCATCGGATGGACGGCATCGCGCTCGCAAAATTCCTATGCTGGCTGGATCGCGAGGGCGCGTGTGGCGAGATAGACGAAATCCGCGCCGTTCGGAAACTGGAAGAGTTCCGCCGCGAAGAGCCTGCGCTTCAAGAGATCAGTTTTGACACGATCTCCGGCGCCGGCGCGAATGGCGCGATTGTTCATTATAAGGTTGATGAGGAGAGCAATCGGAGGCTTCGCGCCGGCGATTTATATTTGGTGGATTCGGGCGGGCAGTATCGGCACGGGACGACAGACATCACGCGCACTGTGGCGATTGGCGCGCGGGCGGCAAGACCGTCTGGCGAGATGCGCGATCGGTTCACGCGGGTTTTGCGGGGGCATATCGCTTTGGCGCGGGCGCGTTTTCCTGAGGGGACGGCGGGGTCGCAGTTGGATGTTTTGGCGCGCGCGCCTTTATGGGAGGCGGGGTTGGATTTTGATCACGGCACGGGGCATGGCGTTGGGAGTTATTTGTCGGTGCATGAGGGTCCGCAGGGCATATCGTCTCGCGCCGGCGCGCCTTTATATGAGGGGATGGTTTTGTCCAATGAGCCTGGCTATTACAAGGCGGGTTTTTATGGGATACGGATTGAGAATTTGATGTTGGTTCGGGCGGCGGCGCGTGTGAGGGGAGGGGGCGAGCGTGTGATGTTGTCTTTTGAGACTTTGACGCTCGCGCCGATAGATCGGTTTCTCATTATGGCGGAGATGCTTTCTGTGGAGGAGAGGTTTTGGTTGGATAGTTATCATGGGGAGGTTTATCGGAGATTGTCGTCTTTTTTGGATAAGGATATTCGGGCTTGGTTGGAGGAGGCGACTGCCCCGCTTTCGTGAGGGTGGAGGGTTTTCTGCCCCGCTCCAGTAAAGGGGGGTCAAGGGGGGCTTGCCCCCCTTGAAAAAAGGGGGTTCGGGGGAATCCCCCCGAATAGTCGGCGGGCGTGGCGAAACGAAGCGGGCGAAGCCGTAGGCAAGCCCGCGAGAAAGCCCGCCGACCATAGCGGGCTGACGCCCGCTTGGTTTTTCTTGGGGGGCTAGCCCCCCAAACCCCCCTTCACCTTCAGCTTCTATGCATTAGTTCCCCTGCGGCAAAAACACATGCCACTCCATGCAAAAGATGCCCGCGGCGGCTCGCCGCACCCCTAACTGGACTGCCGCCGAATGAAAGCAGGAATCTCCATCTGCTCCTCATCATCCTCATCAAGAACCTCCTCATCCAACTCCGCATCAGCGTCAGAACCAGCGCCCAACGCCACAGCCTTCTCACGCCGCCGAACCTTCCCCTCCCGAATGGACGTAATGTTGGAAGACGAAGACCCCGCCAACAACGCATCCCCCTCTTCCTCACGCGAAGGAACGAAAGCGAAAAGCCTCCGAAAACCACGCCGAATCTTCGCGCCTAAACGCAAAAATACGCCCCGCTCATTGAAAATCGCAGGCATCCGACTCCCCCCGTCAGAAGCCTCCTCCATAGCGGCTTCCGTCTCGTCAGAATCAGAGGGCGAATCAGCATCCTCCGCCAAAGCCCGCGCCGCCGGCGGCTGAGCCGACGGCGCCGCGCCATTCCGCACAACGCCCCCCGACTCCGCCTCGCCTCGGCGCGAGCCTCCCAAAATGGAGGACACAATCGGCTTGCGCTTCCCCTCCGAAGAGTCAATGCCTGTCGCGACCACCGAAACCCGCAGAGCATTCTGCAAATGCGGATCTTTGGACGCTCCAAAAATGATGTGAGCGTCCTGATCCACCTCCGAGCGAACTCGGTTCGTCGCCTCCTCCACCTCATAGAGCGTCATATTGTCATCGCCCATGACGCTGATCAAAACGCCGCGCGCGCCCTCCATAGAAACATCATCCAACAGAGGATTGTTGATGGCGGCTTCGGCGGCTTCCACGCCGCGTTTTTCGCCTTCGGCTTCGCCTGTCCCCATCATCGCCTTGCCCATGCCGCCCATGATGGCGCGGACATCGGCAAAGTCCAAATTGATGAGACCGGGCTTCGTGATCAGATTGGTGATCCCGGAAACCGCCGAATGCAGAACCCTGTCCGCCATCGTGAAACTGTCGGCGAAGGTGGTCTCCTGATTCGCCACGCGGAAGAGATTCTGATTCGGAATGACGAGCAGCGTATCCACGAATTGCTCCAGTTCGGCGATTCCTTGCTCGGCGGCGTCCATGCGGAGTTTGCCTTCAAAGTGGAAGGGCTTGGTGACGACTCCGACCGTGAGAATCTCCATCTGCCTGGCGAGCCGAGCGATGACGGGAGCCGCGCCGGTGCCTGTTCCGCCGCCCATGCCCGCCGTCACAAAGACCATATGGCTTCCCTTCATGACTTCGGCGATCTCTTCGGCGGATTCCTCGGCGGCTTCATAGCCGACCTTCGGAGCGCTTCCTGCGCCGAGTCCTTCGGTTCGCTGAGCGCCTATTTGGATTTGGCGATCGGCGGCGCTCTGCGCGAGCGATTGGGTGTCGGTGTTGGCGGCGACAAAATCCACGCCTTCCAGCTGCGAGTGGATCATATTGTTGACGGCGTTGCATCCGCCGCCTCCAACGCCAAAGACCACAATGCGCGGCTGCGCCGAAACTTTGTCAGGGACAGTAAGAGTGATGCTCATAAGACATCTCCATCGGTTTGAGGGTTTGAGGGGGTTGAGGGTTTGAGACAATCGCGTCTCGGGAAGATTCCGTCAGCGCGAGCATGAGGCGTCCTCCACGATCCAGCGTGTGAGTTCGGGCATGGTCATGCCGGCGTGAGAAGCGAGTTCCGGCACGAGCGAGAGTTCCGTCATGCCGGGCTGCGTGTTGATTTCCAAAAGAACGAGCCTTTTCGTTTCGCCGTCATAGCGGAAGTCGGCGCGGGTGATGCTGCGGCAGCCAAGCGCCTTATGCGCGAGGCAGGCTATGTCCTCTATCTCGTGATAAAGACCGGAGTCCAGCGCCGCCGGAACGACATGACGCGCCCCGCCTTCGTCATATTTGGCGCTGTAATCGTAAAAGCCCTTGGCGGGGATGAGTTCCATGACGCCCAGCGATTCGCCGTCCAAGACGGCGCAGGTGATTTCCTGTCCCGGAACATAGCGCTCCAGCATGATCTCTTCGCCGTAATCCCACTCTTCCGACTCCAGCGCGCGCGGCGGATCGTTCCGCCCCTGCGCGACAATATAGACGCCCACGCTAGAACCCTGCCCGATCGGCTTGGCGACATAGGGCGGCGTCATCAGATGCTTCCGCGCCGCCTCGCGGCGGGACGCCGTGAAACTCTCGGCAACAGGCAGACCCGCCGCGCGGAAGAAGGTCTTCGCCTTCTCCTTGTTCATCGCAAGAGCGGAAGCGAGAACGCCCGAATGGGTGTAAGGAATCCGAAGCCACTCCAAAAGCCCCTGCACAACCCCGTCCTCGCCCCAGACGCCGTGAAGCGCGTTGAAGACGGCGTCCGCCTTCTCCTCGCGCAGTGTTTCGGCGAGATCAGGACCTGCGTCTATGACGCGGACGCGGTAGTCGGCTTCTTTCAGCGCCTCCGCGCAGACCCGTCCGCTCGCCAGACTAGGCTCGCGCTCCGCCGAAATGCCGCCCGTCAAGAGCGCGATGTTGCGGCCGGTCATTGGCGCTCTCCTATGATTCGGATTTCCCATTCCAAAGAGATTCCTGAATGATCTTTGACGCGCCGCCGCATCTCTTCCCCGAGCGCTTCTATGTCGGCGGCGGTCGCGCCTCCCTCATTGACGAGGAAATTGCAATGAACGGAACTGACCCGCGCTCCGCCGCGAGACAGACTGTCGGCGCCGGCGTCTCGGATCAGCCGCCACGCTTTCGGCCCGTCTGCCGAGACGCCATGCGGATTCTTAAACGTGCTGCCGCCCGTCCTCGCGCCCGGGGGCTGGCTTGTGGCGCGGTTCTCTTGGAGCGCCGCCATTTCTTTGGCGAGCGCCTGCGGATCGCCTTTTTCGGCGGCGAAGACTCCTTCTAGGAAAATCGCTTGATCGTCAATCGCGCTTCGGCGATAGGAAAAGCCGATTTTCTCCGCTTTGACGCATCTAGCCTCGCCGGACGCGCCCATCGCCCGCGCGCCCCGACATATCCGCGCGATGTCGCCGCCATAAGCGCCGGCGTTCATGCGGAGCGCGCCGCCGACAGTCCCGGGGATCCCCTGCATAAAAGCGAAGCCGGAAAGAGAGGCGCGGAAGGCATGGCGCGAAAGTTCAGCGCATCGCGCCGCCGCGCCGGCGCGGATTGTCGCGCCCTCCTGCCGTATCGCGCCGAAGGCGCGTCCCAAGCGAATGACTATCCCGCGCACCCCGCCATCGCGCACCAAAATGTTGGAGCCCGCGCCAATGACGATGCGGGGAATCTCGGCGGGGCAATGTTTGAGAAAATGCGCCAAATCCCCTTCATCGGCAGGCTCAAAGAGAATGTCGGCAGAGCCGCCGGCGCGAAACCAACTCCGCGCTCCAAGAGGCGCGTCTTGCGTGTATCGTCCGCGAATCTTCGGGAGCGCTCGCATGGACAAAGCCGCGCCCATCACGAAGCCCGCCTTTGATGGAGTTCGGACAAAGTCGCCGGCAGCGCCTTCGCCCAATTGGTGATGCTCCCCGCGCCCATGCAGACGACAATGTCGCCATCTCGGGCGTCTCGGGCGATGATGAGGGCGGCGTCTTCCATCCCTTCTATCGCGATGACGCGCTGATGTCCGCTGTCGGCGATTTTTCGTATCAGCGCGTCCCGATGGACTCCGCGGATCGGCGTCTCTCCCGCCGCATAGACAGGGCTGACCATGACGATGTCGGCGGCTTGGAGAGACTGCGCGAATTCATCAAGCAATTGCTGAAGGCGCGTATAGCGATGAGGCTGCGCCAAAGCGATGACGCGCCCTTCCGTCATGTCGCGGGCGGCGCGGAGAACGGCGGCGATCTCCACCGGATGATGGGCGTAATCGTCATAGATGACGACCCCCTCCGAAACGCCGATGCGGGAGAAGCGTCTTTTGACGCCGGAGAAGTTTCGGAGCGCTTCGGCGATGGCGTCAAGGCTGACGCCGAGCTCCAAAGCGAGGGCGATTGCCGCCAGAGCGTTGAGAGCGTTATGCTCGCCCGGCATCGGCAGATGAAACGCCGCCTCTTCGGCGCGGAAATCCATGCCGCCGCCGCGATAATGGGCGTCCCGCCCGCGAATCCGCGACCCTTCCGAAAAACCATAGGTGATGACGCGCTTATCCTCCACGCTCTCGGCGAGGCGGCGCGTCTCGGGATGATCGCGGCAGATCACGGCGAAGCCGTAAAGGGGAATGGACTCGGCGAAGAGATGATAGGCTTGGCGGGCGCTGTCAAAATCGCCGTAATGCTCCAAATGCTCGGGGTCTATGTTGGTGATGATGGCGATCTCGGCGGGAAGGCGCAGGAAACTGCCGTCCGATTCGTCCGCCTCGGCGACAAGCCATTTGCCGGTTCCGAGACGCGAATGGGATCCGTAAGCGTTGATCAGCCCGCCATTAATCACTGTCGGCTTCATGCCCGCCGCGTCCAAGACGGAGGCGATGAGCGAGGTCGTTGTCGTTTTGCCGTGGGTGCCGGCGACGGCGATGCTTCTCTTGAAGCGCATCAGTTCGGCGAGCATGTCGGCGCGGGAGAGGAGCGGAATCCCCTTCTCTTTCGCCGCGAGGCGCTCAACATTGTCCGGCGGAATGGCGGAGGAATAGACGGCGATCGCCGCCTCCCCCAAATGTTTCGGCGCGTGTCCCTGATGGACGGGAATGCCCAAACTTTCCAAGCGCAGACAAGTCGGCGTTTTGGCGAGATCGCTCCCCTGCACGCGATAGCCCATATTGCGCATCAGTTCGGCGATGCCGCTCATGCCGGCGCCGCCAATGCCGATGAAATGGACGGGGCCGATCTCCAAGCCTATGGCGCGCCGCTCGGCGTTCATGGATGCGCCTCCCTCTGAAGTGGGGCGGAAGAATCGCGCTTCGCCTCTTTCTTTTCGGCGAGGCGGGTTTTGTTCGGCATCGCGGCGCGGAGGCTGACGCTCTCCGCCAAATCGGCGAGTCTCGCCGCGCCGTCTTGGCAATGAAGGGCGCGGGCGAGAGCCTTCGCCTTTTCGGCTTGGCGCGTCAATCTTTCGGGCGAGCGCGCCGCCTCCTCTATCCGCGCCGCCAGAGTTTGGGGGGAAAGCGCCTCTTCTTTAATGAGAGTCCCCGCGCCATGTCTCTGAAAGAAGGCGGCGTTGGCGTTCTGCTCATGGGCGACAGCGCCGGTGATCGGCACGAAAATGGCGGGGCGTCCAATGACGGCGATCTCGCTGACCGAAGACGCCCCCGCCCGCGCCACGATCAGATGACTGTCGGCGATCTGTTTCGGGAGATCGTCAAAGAAAGGCGCGATCTTATGAGAAACCCCAATCTCGTCCAGCGCCCGCCGCGCATGATCGGCGTCTTCGGGACGGCATTGCAGAGTGAGACGGATTCGCGCCCGCATCTTGCGAGAAAGCAGAGACAGCGTTTTGGGCGCGATGCGTCCGAAAATCTTCGCGCCTTGGCTGCCGGCGAAGACGAGAAGGCGGAACGGATCATCTCCGATGGAGGGGCGATAATCCTCGCCCCGCAAAGCCCAGACTTTCGGGCGCACAGGGAGACCCGTGGCGATGGCGCTCCGCCCTCCGAGCGCCTTGAGATGCGGAAAGGCTGCCGAGAGCGCGTCCGCCAACGGCGCGAGAAATCTGTTGGCGCGCCCCCATTCCGCCCCCTGCTCATGGAGGCAGCGCGGGATTCCGAGAAGCCGCGCCGCGAGAAGCGGCGGCAGAGACGGATAGCCTCCAAAGCCAATGACGGCGTCAGGCTGCGTCTCGCGGAAGAGGCGGCGCGCGGCGATGACGCCCCGCAGCATGACAAAAAGCGCCGACAGTCTCGCAAAGACGCCCTTCCCGGCGATCGCCGCCGAAGGCACGCGCCTTATCTGCCGCCAAAGCGAAGAGTCGGCGAGATTTTCGGCGCGGGAATCCGTCAGAAGCAAAGAGCGATGACCTCTATGCCGCAATTCTTGCGCGAGCGCTTCGGCGGGGAAAAGATGCCCGCCTGTCCCGCCCGCCGCCAGCGCGAAGGTTTTTTTCTCTGATCCCGCGCTTTTCAGCGCGAAACTTTGATCGCGGAAGGCGTCGCCCCGCGCCTCAAAATCGGCGAACATGTCAAAAGAGGCGCAAGCCGGCGAAAACAAAACCACAGGCTCGCAATCTTTATCGGCGGCGGCGGCGAGGCGTCTTGACGCGGAAGCGGCGGCATAAGCCTCCTCCACCGCCTCTTTGAGAGAGGCGGCTTTCGTCCAAGGGCAGGCGCGTCCGATCTGTCGCGCGATCTCATCGGCCGCCTCGCCGATCAAAGCGGCATGGCGAACTCTCCCCAAATGCGGACGCAGAGCGTCCAGCGTCTCGTTTTTGGAGCGTCCGCCGGCGATCCAAAAAATATCGTTATAAGAGGAAAGGGCGCGGGCGGCGGCGTCCATATTGGTCGCCTTGCTGTCATTGATGAAGCGGATGCGCCCGATGCGTCTGACCTCCTCCATCCGATGCGGCAGACCGGCGAAGAGGCGGAGCGCCGGCGCGGCCTCTTCAACAGAGAAGCCGAGCGCGATAGAAGCGGCGAGCGCGGCGGCGGCGTTCTCGCCATTATGCGCCCCCGAAAGAGCCGGCGAGGAAATCGCCGCCAACTTTTGAGACCGTCTCCCCTGCCGCGCGTTATAAACCACGCCGTCCTTCGCATAGATGTCCCCGCCTTCGCCAATCGTCATGATGGAGGGCGCGTCTTTCCGCGCTTGGAGTTTTTTGACAAGCGCCGCGCCCGAACCATCTCGGATGGAGTCATCGCCCATGCCGATAATGGCGTGATCGGCGGCGGTCTGATTCTTAAAAATTCGCGCCTTCGCTTCCGCGTAAGCCGCGAAACTGCCGTGATTCCCAATATGATCGGGCGAGAGATTGAGATGAAGGGCGAGATGCGGCGCGAAACGCTCGCAAAGGGCGAGTTGATAAGAGGAGAGTTCCAAGACGTAAATCTCCGCGGCGTCCTTATCGGCGGGGAGGGGCAGATCCAGCGCCGGCGGCATGATGTTGCCGCCCAAATGGGTCTCGGCGGAGGCGCGGAGCATCGCGGACAGAAGCGCGGCGGTCGTGGATTTGCCGTTCGTCCCGGTGATGGCGACAATCCGCGCTTTCGGAAAGGGCTGAATCGCCATCTGGAACAAATCCATATCGCCGACAATCGGAATCTTTCGGGATTGGGCGCGGCGGATCAAATCATGGCGGAGCGGAATGCCGGGACTCGGCACGAGCGCGGCGATTTCGTCCCATGCGCCGTCTTGAGGGGCGCGGAGGGGAAGCGCCGACTCTTCTCGCGCCGCGTCATTGTCGTCCCAGCCAATGAGTTTCGCGCCGCCGCGCCGCAGCGCCCGCGCCGCGCTCATCCCTGAGCGTCCCAGCCCGAAAATGCCGACTTTTTTGTCGCGGAAAGTTTGTATCGCGATGGCGGTCATGGCGTCCTCATCAGCGCAGTTTCAGCGTGGAGAGTCCGATCAGCGCCAGCACGCAGGCGACAATCCATAAGCGTATGACGATCGTTGGCTCTTCCCAGCCCTTCTTCTCAAGATGATGATGGAAGGGCGCCATCAGAAAGATTCGGCGTCCCGTCAGTCTGAACGAGAGAACTTGCGCGATGACGGACGCCGCCTCCATGACGAAGAGTCCGCCAATGATCGCCAAGACGATCTCATGCTTCGCGATGACGGCGATGACTCCAAGCCCTGCGCCAAGGGCGAGCGCGCCAATGTCGCCCATGAAGATTTTCGCCGGATGCGCGTTGAACCACAAAAAGCCCAGCCCCGCGCCGATCATCGCGCCGCAAATGACGGCGGCCTCGCCCGCCCCTTTGACGAAGTGAATCTGAAGATAGTCGGCGAAGACGGCGTTCCCCGCCAAATAGACGATCACGCCCAAAGAGGCGGCGGCGATCATGACCGGAACGATCGCGAGACCGTCCAAGCCGTCCGTCAGATTGACGGCGTTGGACGTGCCGGTGATCACGATAAGCGCGAAAAGAGGAAAGAAGACGCCCAAAGGAATCAGCACATCTTTAAAGAACGGGACGGCGAGGTCTGTCGCGCCCTCGCCGGCGACCGCCAAAATGCCGGCGATCGCAATGAGCGCCGCCGCGCTCTGAAGCGAGAATTTCACGCTCGCCCTCATGCCGCGCGCCGATTCGGCGCGGAGTTTGAGAAGATCGTCCATCAGACCGATCGCGCCAAAGCCGGCGATCGTCCCCAAGACGATCCAAGCATAGGGGTTGCGGAGATCCGCCCACAAAAGCGCCGAGACGAAAAGCGCCGCCAAAATCAGAATGCCGCCCATTGTCGGCGTCCCCGCCTTCTCGGTGATATGGCGCTCGGGGCCGTCCGAGCGGATCGGCTGTCCCGAAAGCTGCCGCTTCTTGAGAAAGGCGATGAGCGGCGGCGCTATCAGAAAACTCAGAAAGAGCGCCGTCATAATCGCCGCGCCTGTGCGGAAGGTCAGATAGCGCAGCACATTAAAGACGGGATTCGTCTCTATCAGCTCATGGAAGAGAATCGGAATCATGCGGCGTCCTCCTTGCCTGCCGAGATCAGCGTTTTTACGATCCCAGCCATGCCCATCATGTTGGAGCCTTTGACGATGACGATGTCGCCGTCTTGAAGAGAATCCAAAAGAGGCGGCAGCAGAGACGAAGCGCTCTCCCCCCAAGAGGCGCGGAGGGAAGGGGGCGCTTTGTCAAAGAGCGACTTCATTAATCTTCCGCAGCAGAAGAGGCGCGCCGCCTTCGCCTCTTGTAGAAGCGGCAGAAGCGCTTCATGCAGAAAGGGCGCGGTCTCGCCCAGTTCCGCCATGTCGCCCAAGACGGCGATCCGCCGCCCTTCTCCCGTCTCCAAAGCCAGCGACTCAAAGGCGGCTTTCATGGAGGCGGGGTTGGCGCTGTAGCTTTCGTCAATGACGGTGAGGCTTTTCCCGCCAAGCCGAAGGCGATGTTTTCTGCCGCGCCCTATGAGCGGCTGTGTCGCGGCGAGTTTTTTGGCGGCGGCGGCGGCGTCCTCGCCCATCAGCCGAACCGCCGCCAAAATGGCGAGGCTGTTCAGCGCATGGGCGCGACCCAATCGGGATAGGCGATAGGCGATCTCCTCGCCGAAAAGGGACGCTTTGACGAGAGCGCCCTCGCCTTCCGTCTCGCAGGAGATCAGGCGGGCATCGCTGGCTTCGTCCCCGCCGAAACTGACGATCGCGCCCGCGCCTTTCCTGGCGGCGGAGTCGCGGAGGAGATCGTGAAATTCGCTCTCGCCATTGACAATGACGCTGCCGCCCTCTTTGAGACCGTCAAAGATTTCGGCTTTCGCCTCGGCGATGCCGCGCAGAGAATCAAAGAATTCCAAATGCACCGGCGCGATCGCCGTGATGATGGCGAGATCGGGCGCGACCAGCCGCGACAAAGGGCGGATTTCTTCGGCGTGATTCATGCCAATCTCAAAGACGGCGAAGCGCGCGCCTCGGGGCATTCGGGCGAGGGTCAGAGGCACGCCATAGCGGTTATTGTATGAGCCTTCGGGCGCATGGACGGCGGCGCGTCCGAGCGCCTCCGCCAAGCCGGCGACTGTGCTTGTCTTGCCAACGCTCCCGGTCACCGCCACGACATAAGCCTCCGATCGCTTCCGCGCATGCCGCGCCAAATGGACAAGCGCGTCATAACTGTCTTGGACTTTGAGAGAGGGCTCGGCAAGAGACCGTTCAGAGACGCACGCCGCCGCGCCCTTCCGATAAGCCTCGGTGATGAAGCGATGGCCGTCATGCTTGTCGCCCTTGAGCGCGATGAAGAGATCGCGGGGCGCGAGCGTCCGCGTGTCAATGGAGACGCCCGCCGCCTCCCACGCCGCCGAGACTTCGCCGCCTGTGGCGAGAGCGGCGTCCTCTGACGTCCAAAGCGCGCTCATGCGATTCCCCCCAAAGCCGCGCCCCCCGATTGCGTCAGATAAAGCCGCGCCTCCTCTCTGTCGGAAAAGCGCCGCCTGCCGCCCGAGGATTCTTGGCTCTCCTCATGCCCCTTGCCGGCGACAAGAAGGGCGTCTCCCTGTTCCAGAGCGTCTGTCGCGCGGGCGATGGCTTCGCGGCGATCGGCGATCTCTTCGGCGTCAGGACAGGCGCGCAGGATCGCTTGGCGGATGGCGGCGGGGTCTTCGCCGCGGGGATTGTCGTCTGTGATCGTGATCCGATCGGCGAGGGCGCGGGCGAGCGCTCCCATTTCGCCGCGCTTGGCGACATCGCGCTCGCCGCCGCAGCCGAAAAGAAGATGCAGACGCCCAGAGAGATGCGGACGCATGTCGCGCAACAGCGCGGACAGCGCGTCAGGCGTATGGGCGTAATCCACATAGACATGCCCGCCTTTGGCGCTATGTCCGATATATTCCAAGCGCCCCGGCACGGTCGGCAGATTCTGAAGCGCCGCGAAGAGGCGATCGGGATGTTTCGCGCAATCCTCGTCCGAGGCGAGCGCCAGCGCCGCCGCCAAAAGCGCGTTGGAGCGCTGAAAAGCGCCGATCAGAGAAAGAGAAGTCTCAAAATGCCTGCCGCCATAAATGAGGCGGAGGCGACAGCCATCGGCGAGAGGCAGGCTTCGCGCGAGCGTCAGATCGCCCTCCTTGTCAGAGACGCGGAACAGCCCCCGCCCCGTCTCTTCGGCATAGCGGGCGAAAGCCTTCGCCCCCTTCGCGCGATCATAAAAGACGAGAGGTCTGTTTTTCGGCAGAATCTCCACGAGACGCAATTTCGCGCGGAGATAATGCGCTTCGCTCTTATGGTAATCCAAATGGTCGCGCCCGATATGGGTGAGGGCGGCGGCGCGAAGGCGGACGCCGTCCAAGCGATATTGCGCCAAGCCATGGCTGGACGCCTCCAAGACCGCGTGGCTGACGCCGCGCCGCGCCAGCATCGCCAGCTGCCGATGAAGCCGCGCAGGATCGGGAGTCGTGAGTTTGTCGGGGAAGGCATGGCTGCCGACCCTGACGCCCAGCGTCCCAAGACTGGCCGAGGAAAATCCGAAAGAGGCGAAGAGGGCTTGCGCGAAAATCGCCGTGGAACTTTTGCCGTTCGTGCCAGTGATCGCCGCGACCATGCGGGGCTGATCCCGATGAAACCGCGCGGCGATTTCGGCGAAATTTTTTGCGACATTGGGCGATCTTATAAGCGCGAGATTTTTGGCGCTTTCGGGACATTCCGCTTTCTCGGAGAGCAGAAGGGCGACCGCGCCTTTTCGCCTCGCTTCGTCAATATGGTCGGCGCTGTCGGCGCGCGCGCCCTTGAGCGCCGCGAAGAGATAGCCCTCGCCGCACTGTCGGCTGTCGGCAGAGACGCCGCGTATCGCGATCGCCTTCGGCGAGGCGCTTGGTTCATTGGCAAGGAGTTCGGCAAGAGGCATGGGCTTCGGCTTCATCGGTTCGGCGGATTACGAGGCGAGCGCCTCAAGAGGGAAAGGGCGCGGCGGATGAGAGTTCCGCTCGGCGGCGCGAAGTTTCGCCGCGCGCGCGCGAGGATTGCGGCTTATCTCCCGCGCCAAAGGACGGCGGACGCCTCGTCCAATCAGACGAAAGGAGGGCGGATGCCTCTCGGTCAAGGGCGGCATATGGCGGGACGGATGAGGCTCGCCTCCGGCGCGGCTTCGCAAAAACCGCTTGACGATCCTGTCTTCCAGCGAATGGAAGGTGATCACCGCCAAGCGACCGCCGGCGCGCAAAAGACGCTCCGCCGCATAAAGCGCTTTCGCCAACTCATTCAGCTCGTCATTGACGAGAATGCGAAAGGCTTGAAAGGTTCGGGTCGCCGGATGAATCCCCCGCCCCCGCCCGCGCCTCTCTCCTTCGCCGACAGCGCGCTTAATTAAAGAGGCGAGTTCGTCCGTCCGCGTGATCGGTTGGGTCTCGCGCCGCATGACGATCGCGCGGGCGATGCGCTTCGCGTGGCGCTCTTCGCCATAGCGCGCGATGATGTCGGCAAGTTCCTTCTCGGTCAAAATCTCTATCCATTGGGCGGCGCTTTTCGTCTTGGACTGAGCGCCCTCCATCCGCATGTCCAAGGGACCGCTCCGCTGAAAGGAGAAGCCGCGCTCGGCATCATCCAGCTGAAAGGAGGAGACGCCGACATCCATCGCGATTCCATCCAGCCTGTCGCGGCGCGTCTGATGGAGGCGCTCGGCGAGATCGCTGAACCGTCCTTCCATCAGCGTGAGTCTTTTTGGGCAGTCGGCTTGGAGGAGGCGTCCGCGCTTGATGGCGTCCGGGTCTCTGTCCAGCGCGATGACGAGGCAGTCGGCGGCGGCAAGAAGCGCCCGCGCATGTCCGCCGCCGCCGAATGTGCCGTCCAAATAGACGCCGCCGTCTCGGGGGCGGAGCGTTTCCACGATTTCTTCGGTCATGACCGGCCTATGGTTGAGGGCTTCGGTCATGGCGCGCCTCCGGGGGCGGGCGCGGCGGCGGGGGCGGCGGGGGCGGCGTTCAGACTGCCGCGCAAGGCGCGCGATTGTTTGCGCGCTTCTTCCAAATGTTTTTGATAGGCGTCCGGATTCCAAAGTTGGAAGCGGATTCCCAGACCGACAAAGGTGACGCCTGTTTCCAGTTTCGCATAGTCGCGGAAATGTTCGGGCAGGATGATTCGCCCTTCCGAATCCATGCCGAGTTCCTCGCTCGCGCCGATGAGCGTATGGGAGAGCGCGTCATATTCGTCTGAATAGGCGTTGATGCGCTGCAGCATGGTTTCCACCTCGTTGAGGAGGCGGCGTCCGCCGGCTTCCAGGGCGGGCTGATTCAGCGACTGATGGCAATAGACGGCGCTCATGGAATCACCTTCTATGATGCTGCGGAAGCGCGCCGGGATAGAGACGCGCCCTTTGGCGTCTATGCGGTTGGTGGCGGTTCCACGAAAGATTTGCATAAGCCCATCTCTTTCGCCCCTGCATGTCCTGATTGGACACAAAATGGGACATAATGGGATAGCATGGGTTTTTTCGCCTCGTCAAGAAGAATCTCTCCCATTTCGCGCGCGGAAGTTTCCGATTTGTTCTCTTTGCGACTATAAAGTGATTCGGCTTTTGTCGCATGGTTTTGTTGTTTTTTGTTTAGGCGGGGGCGGGGGCAGCGGGGGCAGGGGCGGGCCAGACGGTCTATAAGCCGGGTTCTGTTCCTCATTGTCGCCGAGGCGATATGAGGAGATGGTCATCCATCTGGGGCGTCTGTCGCCAGCCGCCTCGAGCGACCTACCCGAACGTTCTCGCGTGAAAGCGCCGCGTTGTCCTGTCATTTTTGGCGCGAGGATCGCGCATAGACAAGACAAGCCGTTCTGCTTGGTCTTGCTCCCGGCGGGGTTTGCCGTGCCGTTCTCGTTGCCGAGAACGCGGTGCGCTCTTACCGCGCCATTTCACCCTTACCCAAAGATCGTGGTGGCGATATTTGGGCGGTATATTTTCTGTGGCACTTTCCCGAGGATTTCTCCTGCCGGGCGTTACCCGGCGCCGTTGCTTTCGTGGAGCCCGGACTTTCCTCCCCGTCTTTTGGGAGACGAGGCGACCATCCGACCATCTGGCCCGATGCGATGGTGAAACTTTTGCGGCGGCGCGTCAAGACGAGGCGAGATCTTCCAAAAGGCGGAGCGTGGAAGAATCCGCGAAGCCGTCTATCCGAGACGGGCGGAAATGTCGCTGAAACGCCGAGACAACCGCGACAGTCTCCTCGTCATAAACCGCAGAAAAACTCATCCGATAGCCAAACGCCGCAAGACGCTCTTGAAACGCCCGAACCTCCCCGCCCCGATCCCCCAAACCCCATAAAACCTCCCCCGGAGACGAAGCCGCGCGCCATAAGCCCAGCCCCGCATCCGCCAAACGCCGCCACGGAAACTTCTCGCCCGGATCCTTCTTCCGCAACGGCGCGACATCCGAATGAGCCAAAATGCGATCGCGCGGAATCTTATGGCGCGTCCGAATGTCGCGGCAGAGCGCGATCACCGAAGCGATCTGCGCGTCAGGAAAATCAGGACAGCCGAAATCATGCCCCCCATTCGCGATCTCTACGCCAATGGAGGCGCTGTTAATATCGCTCTCGCCCTGCCAAAAAGACTCGCCCGAATGCCAAGCGCGGCGATGCTCCGAGACAAGAGAGAGAACGCCGCCCCCCTCATCCACCAAATAATGCGCGCTCACTTTGGAAGCAGGATCAGAAAGCCGCGCCAACGCCGCCTCTGTCTCGCGCATCCCCGTATAGTGCAGCAGAATCATGGAGACGGGGCGCTTCCGCGAATCATGATTCGGCGAAGGATGCGAAAGCGCCGGCGCTAACGGCGCGGGGGGAATCCTCATGCGCTCCGCCCAAGAGGCGCGCGCTTCGGCAGACGCTCGCCCTCGCGGATCAGAATCACCAAAACGCCGACAAGAATGACAAGACCCCCGACAATAATCCGCGCCGTCAGAACATCGCCCCAAACGAGAACGCCAAACAAAACGCCGAAAAGCGGCGCGGTCAGCGTCAGCGGCATGATCAGAGAAACCTCATAGCGCTGCAGCAGATAGAACATCCCGGCATGACCAATCAAACTCGCGCCCAAAGCGGTGTAAAGCACGCCGCCCCACGCTTCCCATCCGGCGTTCTCTAGGATCGCCTGATGATTCTGATCTATCAGCGCCGAGAGGAAAAAAAGCAGAGGCCAGGAAAGCATCGCGATCCAAGCCTGAAGCTCAAAAGGCCTGACATTCTGCATGCGCCGCATGACGACCGTTCCGATCGCGCCAATGAAGGCGGCGAGGAGAACAAGACCGAGGCTTCTCGGATTGTTAAAGACGATGGGATCAAAGCCCATAATCGCCACGCCGCCGAGCGCGGCCGCCAATCCGCCGATGCGGAAAAATCCCACCCGCTCCTTCAGAAACAGAATGGAGAGCAGAGTCGCGAAAGGCGCGCCCATCTGAACGGAGAGCGCCGTCACCGAGACATTCTCCGAGAGCGCCAGCCCGGCATAGAAAATGGCGAAATGGAGCGATCCCATCGTCAGAGCGACAACAATAATGTTGCGTCCCTGCCCCGGATGGATTTTGAGGAAGGGCGCGAGGATGCAAGCGAGAAGCGCGTATCGGAGTCCTGTGAAGAGAAGGGGCGGCATATGTTCCAGCGCCGCCTTGCCGGCGACAAAGGTGAAGCCCCAAACGACGCAAATGACAAGGGTGAAGAGAATGTGAAGAGGCGACATGCCACCTTGTAGCGCATTGCTCGCGGCGAGACTAGGGGACAGAGAAGAAAAGCCTTGCCGCTTGACAGGGCAGATAGACTTGGCGGTTTTTCTTTTGTATAGCTGTATCTGTATAATGAATGTCCGACAGAGGAGGAGACCATGATGACGCGACTCTTGACAAGACAGACTTTAAGCGCGGCGCGCGCCTTTCTGATTTTATGCGGGTTTCTGATCTGCGCCGCGCCGCCCTCTTTGGCAGGCTTTAAAGAAGGCGCCGCCGCTTACAAACAGGGCGACTTCCGAAGAGCCTATCAGGAATGGGTTCCTGTCGCCGAAGAAGGGGACGCCGAGACGCAGTTCCGTCTCGCCGCGCTCTATGCCGAGGGCAAGGGCGCGCCGCAGGATTCGCGGGAGGCGGCGCGGCTTTATCGCGCGGCGGCGGATCAGAATCACGCCGGGGCGCAATATTATCTTGGCAGAATGTATGAGCATGGCACGACCGTGGAAGGCGATGACGAGGAAGCGGTGCGCTGGTATATGGCTGCCGCCGAGCAGGGCAATCTTGAAGCGCGGCTCGCTTTGGGCAGGATGTATAATGGCGGCAAGGGCGTCTCGCAGGACGAGGCGCATGCGCTTTATTGGTTTCACAAAGCCGCTGAGCGGAACTATCAGGACGCGCAATTCGCTCTGGGTCTGATGTATAAGGCGGACGGGGATTATGAGGAGGCTTATAAATGGTTTTGGCTCGCCTCCCGCGACGGTCCTGGCTCCAACGCCGAGGCGCAGCAGAGTCTGACCGCTCTGGAGAAGGAGATGGATCCGGACGATGTGGAAGAGGCGAAGCAGACGGCAGAGCAGTGGCGCGAGGGAGAATATGAGGAATCCCTATGGCGCTGGTTCTGGAGGGTCATTCTCTAGAGAGATGACGGGAAAGGGCGCGAATCTCTCTGTCCGCCGAGATTTTCGCTTCGCGTTTCTCCTTTTGGGCGCATCGGTCTTTTTGACGGCGGCCCCTTCCGCCGCCGGCGATTATGAAGACGGGCATCGCGCCTATGATCGCGGCGACTATAAGACGGCATATCGCAAGTGGCTGCCTCTCGCCGAGGAGGGGAAGTTTTACGCGCAGTTCCAAATCGGACGGCTCTATCGGCGAGGCGAAGGCGCGCCGCAAAATGACGGCGAAGCCCTTCGCTGGTTTCAGAAAGCCGCCGAGCAGGGACAGTTGATCGCGCAGCAGATGCTCGCCTATATCTATTATCACGGCGATGGCGCGGCGCGGGATTTTTCCAAAGCGCTGCATTGGTATTACAGAGCGGGCGCGGGGGGAAGTCAGGACGCGCAATATTGCATGGGCGTGATGAATCGGCACGGCATAGGAACGCATCAAAACTCATGGATGGCTGCCCGATGGTTTCGCAAAGCGGCGAGACAGGGGCATGTCAAAGCGCTTCGGAGTCTGGGCGAGATGTTCCGCGATGGCGAAGGCGTCAAGCGGAGCGGCGAGGAGGCGGAGCGTTTGTTTCGGAAAGCCGATCTCTATGAAGGCTGGGAGCGTTTGGACGATCGCGCGCCCGCCATCCCGATAGGCTGCCCGCCCCGCCCGCCTCGCCCGCCCCAATCCGAGATCGCCAAACCCTAAAAACTGTGCTATGAACGGGGACGGGGACAAGGAGGCTGCCATGCTGCGAAAATCATCGGAGGCGAAGAAGGAATCGGTCGTCAAGGACGCGATCCATTCCGCCGCTTTTGACTGGACGGATCCGCTTCTTGTTGAGCGGGCGCTGTCGGAAGAGGAGCGCGTGGCGCGTGATCAGGCGCGGGGGTTTTTGCGGGAGACTCTTTTCCCTCGCGCGCGCGATCTTTTCCGCGCCGAGGATTTTGACCGCGACATCATGCGCGAGATGGGTCGGATGGGGCTGTTGGGCATCATGCTGCCTGAGCGCTATGGCGGCGCGGCGATGAGTCATGTGATTTATGGTCTTTTGATGCGCGAGGCGGAATGGGTGGATTCGGGCTTTCGCTCGGTTCTGTCGGTTCAGAACTCTCTCGCCGCCCATCCTATTCTGGCTTACGGGACGGAGGAGCAGAGGGGTCGTTTTTTGCCCGGCATGGCGTCGGGCGAGATTGTCGGCTGTTTTGGCTTGACGGAGCCGGATTTCGGCTCGGACGCCGGCGGTCTGACGACTCGCGCCAAGAAGGAGAAGGGCGGCTATCGTTTGAACGGCGCGAAGGCATGGATCACCAACGCGCCGATTGCCGATTTCGCCGTCATTTGGGCGAAGGATGAGGATGATGTGATCAGGGGTTTTTTGGTGGAGCGGGGCATGTCGGGTTTTGAGACGGTGAAGATAGAGGGGAAGTTCTCGCTCCGCGTCTCGCTGACGGGGATGATTTCGCTTTCGGACGTTTTCGTGCCTGACGAGAATCTTTTGCCTGACGCGCGAGGTTTGACCGGTCCGTTCAGCTGTTTAAACAAGGCTCGTTATGGGATTTGCTGGGGAGCGTTGGGGTCGGCGGAGTTTTGTTGGCATCGGGCGCGGGATTATGTGATGGAGCGCAAGCAGTTTGGGAAGTTGCTGGCGTCTTATCAGTTGGTTCAGAAGCGATTGGCGGACATGCAGATGGAGATTGCGGTTGGGTTGTGCGGCGTTTTGCGTTTGGGTCGTTTGCTGGATGAGGATAGGGCGGCGGCGCCTGCGATTTCTCTGATGAAGCGGAACAATTGCGGCAAGGCGTTGGAGGTTGCGCGGGTTGCGCGGGACATGTTGGGGGCGAATGGGGTATCGGATGAGTATCATGTGATTCGGCATGTTTTGAATTTGGAGGCTGTGAATACGTATGAGGGGACTCATGATGTTCATGCGTTAATTTTGGGACGGACTCAGACGGGCATTCAGGCTTTCACGTGAGAAAAGCCGTTTGACTTGACAGCCATTGCGGCGTTAATCTCGTTTCTTCTCATCGTTTTTCTCATAGAGGGCTTGCGATTATGTCTTTCAAAGTGACGCGCGTCATTGACGGGGACACTTTCAATGTATTTCCCGGCTGGAGAGCGGAGGGCAGAACGGGTCTTCGCGTTCGCATTGCGGGATTTGACGCGCCTGAGATCGGGGCGCTTGGCGGAGAGGCGGCGCGGAGAAGATTGGAATCGCTTCTTCTAGAACATGAGGTTTCTCTCTACACCAAGAGCGTGGATATGTATGGTCGCCTTATTGCGGAGGTTCATCTGAATGGGAAAGACGTTAAGGAATATCTTGGGGCATGAAAGAAACGCCTCCTGCATTTGATCCGATAGATTTGTCGCGGCGGCTTGCTTCCGAGGGGATGGCGCGGGAGCAGGCGGACATTCTTTCTTCGGCTTTCGGCAAGGTTTTCGCGGAGATTTTAGACACGAGAGCGTCTGTGGAGGATTTGCGGCGTGATGTTGGGGAAGCGAAGGAGGATTTGCGGCGTGATGTCAGGGAAACGAAGAAAGATTTGGTGATTTGGTTAGGCGGGGCGATTGCCGGGGGCATAACGATTTTGGCTGTTTTACAGGCTTATTTATCGGCGTAAGAGGGCGTAAGACGCGCCGGGGCGTTTCTGGGACATTGACATCGGGGCTGGGGCGGCAGGATTCGAACCTGCGATCCCGGGATCAAAACCCGGAGCCTTACCACTTGGCCACGCCCCAACGCTCAAAATTTATAGTCGCTCAAAGCAAAACTGCCAAGAGACCAATGAAACCCCAACCCCAATTATCCCCCCTTTCTTGTGTTTTGCTCAGAGGCTTTATAGATTTCCTCTTTCGGAGTGTGGCGCAGTCTGGTAGCGCACCTCGTTCGGGACGAGGGGGTCGCAGGTTCAAATCCTGCCACTCCGACGCTCGCCGACCTTTTCGGGGGGATTCCCCCCGATCCCCCCTTTTTCTTGGGGGAACTTCGTTCCCCCAAACCCCCTTTTCACGCTAGGCTTTTATGCTTTAGTTCCCCTGGGGCAAAAACAAACTCCTAACCATGAAAAAGATGCCCGCGGCGGCTCGCCGCACCCCCCACACCCCCCTTTACGCCAAGCTCCAATAAAACGCGCCCCACAATATCCCCCGAAACCAAACCCGCCTCCTCATACATCTCACGAGGCGAAGCCTGATCCAAAAAACGATCAGGCAAATGCATCGCGCCAAACCTCACACGCCCCAATAAACCCAACCGCGACAAACATAACCCAACATGCGCCCCAAACCCCCCAGACGCCCCCTCCTCTATCGTCAAAAGACAAGAATGACCCCGCGCCAACCGCCCAACCAAATCCTCATCCAACGGCTTCCCAAAACGCGCATCCGCCACCGAAACCGATACGCCCCGACCGCCCAAATCCTCCGCCGCCAAAAGCGCCTCGCCAAGCCTCCCCCCAAAAGACAAAATCGCAACATCGCTCCCCTCCCGAATGATCCGACCCCGACCAATCTCCAACGGCTCAGGATCTTCAGGAACCGCGCAGCCCTCGCCCGATCCCCTCGGATAACGAAAGGCGGAGGGCGCATCCTCTATCGCCGCGGCGGTCGCCACCATCCGCGCCAACTCCGCCTCGTCAGACGCCGCCATCACAACAAACCCCGGCAACGGCAAAAGCATGGACAGATCATACGCCCCCGCATGAGTCGCGCCATCCGCGCCAACCAACCCCGCCCTGTCTATCGCGAATCGCACAGCCAAGCGCTGTATCGCCACATCATGCACAATCTGATCATAAGCCCGCTGCAGGAATGTCGCGTAAATCGCCGCGAAAGGCTTAAAACCCTCCGCCGCCAAGCCCGCCGCGAAGGTGACGCCATGCTGCTCGGCAATCCCAACATCAAAAGCGCGAGAAGGAAAGCGCGCGGCGAATTTGTCCAGCCCCGTGCCCGACGGCATCGCCGCCGTGATCGCCACAATGGAAGAATCGCGCTCGGCAAGCTTAATGAGCGTATCGGCGAAGACGCTCGTATAAGAGGGCGCGTTGGCTTTATCCGGCTTCTTCGCGCCGGTGGCTACGTTAAACGATCCGACTCCGTGATATTTATCGTCAGAGGCTTCGGCGGGCGGATAGCCCTTGCCCTTCTTCGTCACGACATGGACGAGAACAGGACCATCGCCGACATCGCGCACATTCCGCAACACCGGCAAGAGATGTTTGAGATTATGTCCGTCCAACGGGCCTGTGTAGTAG
Organism: uncultured Alphaproteobacteria bacterium; assembly: GCA_958296285.1. Classification (GTDB taxonomy): domain Bacteria; phylum Pseudomonadota; class Alphaproteobacteria; order JAPOUT01. Next base: position 927,861 of record OY282459.1, on the reverse strand, counting down.
AATCCGAGTTCCTCAAAGAGCGTCCCGCCTGTGAAGAATCCGCGCGCATATTCCTCGGCACGGCGGACGCGCTTGCGAATGGCGTCGGGGAAGCGCTCAAAGACGCGCCGCCAAAATCCGCGAAAGCCTCTATAGGCGCGGCTGGAGATGAGACGCGCCAAATAGGCGCTCATCGCGCCGACAGGCGGCGCGATGGACATATCATTATCATTCAGAATGACGATGAGGCGCGACTTCATGCTGCCGGCATTGTTCATGGCTTCGTAGGCCATGCCGCCGGACATGGCGCCATCTCCGATGACGCAGACGACATGGGATTTGTCGGCGTCGGGGTCTTTGGCGAGACGCAGATCGCGCGCGACTGCCATCCCCAATCCTGCCGAAAGAGAGGTGGAGGCATGCGCCGCGCCGAAGGGATCGTAAAGGCTTTCGGCGCGTTTCGTGAAGCCTGACAAGCCTCCTTTTTTGCGGAGCGATCGCATGCGCTGGCGGCGTCCTGTCAGGATTTTATGCGGATAGGCTTGATGCCCTACGTCCCAGATGAGTTTATCCTTTGGCGTGTTGAAGACGTAATGGAGCGCGATCGTGAGTTCCACGACTCCGAGTCCTGCGCCCAGATGTCCGCCTGTCTCCGAGACGATTTCTATCAGTTCTTTTCGGAGTTCCTTGGCGAGTTGCGGGAGGTCGTCTTCGCGGAGTCCGCGCAGATCGTCTGGCAGATGGATTGTGTCAAGGATTGTTTTTTTCCGCGCCGCCATCGCTCTTTTGTCCTGCGAAGAGGGTTGTGGCTTCGCGGAGACAATCGGCTTTTTCCCTGAATATGGCAAGAGAGGCGATAGCTTTTTGGCTTTCTTGGCGGAGTTCGGCGCGGGCGTTTTGGGTTTCTTGAGGGGAGAGGGATGCGGCGTATGTTTTGCGTTGGGATTTTTTGCTTTTGTCTGTGTTTTGGCTTTCGCGGAGGTCGTCGGCGATTTGGAATGCGATTCCGAAATGGGTTCCGAAGTTTTTGAGTTTTTGGCGTTTGTCATGGGGGGCGTTTGCGAGGATTGCGCCCATTTCGCATGAGGCGGCGAAGAGTTTCGCGGTTTTCATTTCGCGCATTTTATAGAGGGTTTGGGGTTTGGCGGGGTTTGAGAGGTCTAGGGCTTGTCCGCCTGCCATGCCTTGCGCGCCTGCGGCGCGGGCGAGCGTTTCGGCGAGGTTGGCTCGGATTTGGGGGTTGGGCGATGTATGGGGTTGGGCGAGGATTTGGAAGGCGAGGGTGAGGAGGGCGTCTCCTGCGAGGATTGCGATAGATTCGCCGAAGATGATGTGTGTTGTGGGTTTTCCGTGTCGTGTGATTCCGTTGTCCATGGATGGGAGGTCGTCATGGGTTAGGGAGTATGCGTGGATGCATTCTAGGGCGGTTGCGGCGAGGGCGGTTTTGGGGGTTGGGGTTTGGAAGAGTTTGGCGGATTCTATGAGGAGGAGTGGTCGGAGTCTTTTGCCTCCGGAGAGGGTTGCGTGGCGCATAGCTTTGGCGAGTTGGGATTGGTTTTGGGGGATTATTTCGTCCAGCGTTTCGTGGATGAGTTTTTGGGCTTCTGTGAGCGCTTTGTTAAGTGATGGAGTCATTGTCATTCTCCCGTTGAGGGGGGTGTGGGGGGCGGAACGCCCCCCGCGAAAAACAAGGTTGCCGAAGGCAACCTACAGGTCGGCGGGCGTGGCGCAACGAAGCGGGCGAAGCGCGAAGCGCAAGCCCGCGAGAAGCCCGCCGACCCCCCTGATCGCAGGAGCTCTTGACAAGCAAGTCTGCTATTTATATTTACCAAGTTGGAGAGATTGAGTGGAGAAGAAGATGGAACTCAATAACAAATGCCCAATAAGGAAGGAAGCGCCCGCAATTCATTTTGGCTTCTCCACGGGATCCGAACCTGGCTTTGGTGATGAATGGTGGTTTTACTCTCCTATGGCTGGAGGATTCTATGGGCTTGAAAACAAGCTTTATATTAATTTTCTCAATGGAGGGGATATCACGCCTGATGAATCTCTTAAAGTTCGCTTGTCAGGCTTGATATGGAAAGAGAACTTCCAAAGGGGGATTATAAATATCCCCGTGCATAAATGGCGTGAGATCGCTTCTTATCTTCGCGATCGCGATTCTATGCTTTCTGCCCTCAATAAGGGACAGATAACAAGGAAGGAGATCGATGATTTAACCGACATTCTCCTAAATAGTGGGAAAACTTTTCTTATTGATGAAAAGAGAATTAAAGAAGCAGAACGCCTGCGTCCGCCTACAATTTCTGAACGGCAACAGAATCTTGCTCTGTGTATTTTTCGCCTGACTGAAGGTGTTTTTGGGAAAAATATTGGAACTATACATCGCCTACAGAGTGGGCTGTCTATTCATACTAACCATGAAGATCAGGTGTTTATGCTTAGCGCTTCTTCGTATTGCAGAGAAGAAAATGAGCTTGCTTCCCTTCTACAAGAGATGTCGGAAAATGGTTTACTACGACAAAATAATCAAGGGTATGCTATCCTTCAGCTAACGTCGGAAGGTCATAAGCTCGTTGATAAGGCACAAAGAAAATATGTTGCTTCTGAGCAGGGTTTTGTGGCGATGTGGTTTGGCAAGGAAGAGAAAGATGTCAAAGAAATGGATAAAATATATGAAGCTGGTATAGAGCTAGGAATAGAAAAGGCAGGATATAAAGCTTTGCGCATATCAGATAAAGAGTTTGTCGGCGAAATTGTAGATGAGATAATTGCTGAAATACAGCGCTCTAGATTCTTGGTCGCCGATTTCACAGGTAATCGCGGTGGCGTCTATTATGAGGCGGGGTTTGCTAGAGGATTGAATATTCCCGTCTTTTACACTGTTCGCAAGGGAGATGAAGATCAGCTGCATTTTGACATAAGCCACCTCAACCAAATTATTTGGGAAACGCCAGAAGATCTCGCTAGGAAATTAGACAAGCGCATTAGGGCAATTATCGGCGAAGGTCCTCATAGAGAGAATAGTTAACTTGCGCCTGCGAGCAGGGGGGGTCGGCGGGCTACGCCACGAGCGGCTTCTCGCAAAAGCTCTTCTAGCAGGGGGCGCGTGGGTGGGGTCGCATTTCCTTCGCTCGTTTCACTCGCTCCGCAAATGCTCTTTTCCCCACCCCACCCACGCGCTTTTTCGGGGGTTTCCCCCGAACCCCCTTCTCGCGGGGGGTCTCCGACCCCCCACACCCCCCTCAACGGGAGCAAGCCAAAACGCCCCCTAAACATCATCAACAGCCTTCATGCCCAACTTCCCACCCTCTCCCTTCGTAATCCGATCTATCCGAAACTGAGCCTCCTTCAACCTCTCCTCGCAAAACACCCGTAACCTCGTACCCTCCTCATACAATTTCACCGCGCGCTCCAACTCAACCTCCCCGCTCTCCAACTGTCCCACAATCTCCTCTAACCGCGACAACGCCGCCTCAAAAGACATGCCTCCCACGCCCCCCGCTTTATTAAGCTCACCCCCGCCCATCACTTCAACGCCTTCAACGATACAGGCGCGGCAGGCTCATCAGGAACAAAAAAGTCCGGAAATAAATCCCGAGACGAATCCACCCGATACTTATCAAAATCCCTAACCCCGCACTCCGCCAAAAAAGAATCGTCTATCAAAAAATTCCCCGAAAACTCCCGCGAAGACCTCGTGAAAATCTCATACGCCGCGTCAGACAAAATCTCAGGCGTGCGACACGCCTTCATCGCCTCATCGCCGCCCAAAGCGTTCCTAATCGCCGCGGTCGCAATGCCCGTCCTCGGCCAAAGCGCATTGACGGCAATCCCATCCTCGCGCAACTCCCCCGCCAAACCCAACACGCATAAACTCATGCCAAACTTCGCCATCGTATAAGCCAAATGCGGCGCGAACCACTTCTCCCGCATGTCCAACGGCGGCGAGAGCATCAAAATATGCGGATTCGCCGCGCGCTTCAAATGCGGAACGCAATATTTGGAAACCATATAAGTCCCCCGCGCATTGATCTGATGCATCAAATCAAAGCGCTTCATATCAGTCGCCGAGACGGGCGTCAGCTGAATCGCGCTCGCATTATTGACGCAAATGTCTATGCCGCCGAACTGCCGCGCGGCGTCCTCTACGGATTTCGCAAGCTGATCCTCAAAACGTATATCGCACAGAAGAGGCAGAGCCTCGCCGCCCGCTTCCTCAATCTCTTTGGCGGCGGTGTAGATCGTGCCGGGCAGTTTGGGATGCGGCTCGGCAGTCTTGGCGAGAATCGCCACCTTCGCGCCGTCCTTCGCCGCCCGCTTCGCGATCGCCAAGCCAATGCCGCGAGACGCCCCGCTTATCAATAAGACCTTGTCTTTCAGAAGATCGCTCATGCTTTGCCTCCATTCTTCGTTCCGTCTGAAGATTGATACCAAAAAACGCCGTCCGCGTCAGACGTGACGTCCATGACTCCGCTCGCCCTCAGATAGTTCAAATGCGCGATGCTCTCGCCGACCGCCATAATAGTGACGCTGCCATCCACCTTGCGCCGAAAAAGCGCCGGGAAGACGTCAATGGCGCGCTTCGGCTCGCGGCACATCTCTTGCAGACGCGCCAGCGCGGTTTCGTGATTCTCTAAAAGATCATCCAATCTGCGATGGAGTCCGCGGAAAGGCTCGTTATGGGCGGGGAGCGCCAAGACCGAATCCGGCACGCGCTCTTTGAGATGACGGCAGGAGGCGAGCCACTCGCTCAACGGGTTGGCGTTCGGCTCAGTCGGAAAGACGCTGATGTTGGACGTGATGCGCGGCAGCACCTGATCGCCGGTGATAAAGAGATCCTCTTCCGCCGCGTAAAGACAGATATGCTCCGGCGCATGGCCGCGCCCGACGACAACCTCCCAATCTCGTCTGCCGAGCGGGATTCTGTCGCCGTCTTGGAGACGGTTGTAAGCGTTCGGCATCTCCGAGACGAAGCGCCCGAAGCCCCCAAAGGCTTTCATATAAGCGAGGATATGCTTATCCACGAACCCCGCCGCCTGATAGAAGCGGAGCGCCTCTTGAGGGGCGGTTCTGCCTGTGTCGCCGACAAGGGTTCGGCACATGAGATAGTCTGTGCGCGACATCCACAGATCGGCGTCCCATTTGCGGCACATCCAGCCGGCGAGACCGACATGATCGGGATGGAGATGGGTGACGACCACGCGGCGCACCGGCTTTCCCTTTCCGCGATTTTTCCAAAAACTGTCCCAAATGGCGCGGATTTCGGGCGTGTTCGTTCCTGTATCCACGACCGACCAGCTCTCCTCCTCCTCCAGCGCCCAAAGGTTGATGTGATCCAGTCCGAAGGGAAGAGGCATTCGGAGCCAGAAGATTCCGTCCGCGATCTCGCGCACTTCTCCGGGCTTCGGGTTTTTGGGGTAGGGATAGGAGAGTCCGCCATTGGGGGAGGCGGACGGCTTCGCGGCGTTTTTGGCAAGTTTTTGGGTTTTGGCGCTCATGCGAAGCCCTCCAAAGCGCCTGCCCCCGATGAGGCGATCTTCGCCAAAGACGGCGATAAAGGCAGAACGCTCTCGGCATAAAAACGCGCGACCCGAAGACGCTCGGCAAGAAAAGCCTCGCCGCCGCCATTTCGCAGCTGATGCGCCTTTAAGCCGCCCTTCGCCAAGTAAAAGCCGCCGGCGCTGTTTCCCGCCAGACGCAAATAGGACGCAGCTCCCGCCAAGCAATTGTCCATCGCGCCCTTCTCGCCCTCTCGGAGCATATGGACGGTCGCTTTCTCCAAGGATTGGCGCGAGGAATCCAGCTCTCGTCCGATCGTCTGAAGAGAGCGATGATTGGATTCTTGGCATTGTCGCGCCGTCTCTTTCATCTCCTTGAGGAAGCCGCGCATCGCCTTGCCGTCATCCGCCAAGACTTTCCGCGAGAGCAGATCATTGGCTTGAATGCCGTTCGCGCCTTCATAGATGGGGGCGATCCGAGCGTCTCGCATCAGCTGCGCCGCGCCGGTCTCTTCTATGAAGCCCATGCCGCCATGAACCTGCACGCCCAAAGACGCCGCTTTCACGCCCATATCAGAGCACCACGCTTTAGAGAGAGGGGTCAAGAGGGCGGCGCGGGAGGGGTCTTTTTCCATCGCGGCGGCGTTGGCGTAGGCGAGGGCGCGTCCGGCTTCGGCGAGCGATTTGATCGTCAGGAGCATCCGCGCGACATCCGGGTGCTGGATGATCGGCGCGGCTTCGCCTGCCGGCGTGTCGGGACGCCTCCCTTGTCGGCGCTCGCGGGCGAAAGCGAGCGCCTGCTGAAAGGCGCGCTCGGCTTGCGCGACTCCCTGCATGCCGACTTGAAGACGCGCCGGATTCATCATGGAAAACATGGCGCGCATTCCTCCATGCGCTTCGCCGATCAGAAAGCCGACAGCGCCCTCTTTCTCGCCATAGCGCATGACGCAGGTCGGGCTTCCGTGAATGCCCATCTTCTCCTCCAAGCCGATGCAGAGGAGATCGTTGCGCGCGCCGTCTTGCAGGATTTTTGGGACGAGGAAAAGCGAGACGCCCTTCGTCCCGACAGGCGCGTCAGGCAGACGCGCCAAGACCAAATGGATAATGTTCTTGGTCAGATCATGCTCGCCGAAGGAGATAAAGATTTTCGTGCCTTTTATTTTATACGCGCCGTCTTTGGCGGGCGCGGCTTTTGTCGTCAGAGCGCCGACATCCGATCCCGCCTGCGGCTCGGTGAGGTTCATTGTTCCTGTCCATTCGCCTGAGACGAGTTTCGGGAGATAAAGACGTTTCTGCTCTTCTGATCCGAAGAGGGTGAGGGCTTCCACGGCGCTTTGGGTCAAGATGGGGGCGAGGCCGAAAGCCATGCAGGCGGCGTCCCATATTTCCGCCGCCGCGATGCTGATCGGATAGGGCAGGTTCTGTCCGCCGTAATTGGCGGGGGCGCTGACACCGCCCCATCCGCCCTCCACGAAGCGCCGATAGGCTTCGGGGAATCCTGTTGGGGTTTTGACCTCGCCGGCGTCAGAGAGTTGGCAGCCTTCTTTGTCGCTTATTTGGTTTAGGGGGGCTATGACGTCATCGGCGAATTTCCCCGCTTCGCTGATGAGGCTTCGCATCAGATCGGGGTCGCATGTTGCGCCTGTGGCTTCGGCGATATGTTCCAGCGCGAAGGCGATTTCGGCGACAGGGGTGCGATAGTTCATGCCATGCCCCAATGTTTCTTGAAGAAGGCGGCGATTCCTTCCAAAGCCCGCGCGCCTTCGGGCAGCATGAAGTGGAAGGCGTGCCAGACATGAATCATTTCGTCCCAGACTTCCAGTTTGGCGTCCACGCTTGCGGCTTCGGCGTTTTTGTGGAGGTTTCGGGAATCGTCTAGGAGCGTCTCTTCGGAGCCGACTTGGATCAGGAGCGGCGGCAGGGTTTTGAGATCGGCAAAGAGCGGGGAAGCGAGGGGGTTTTTCGCGTCCGCGCCGCCCAGATACCATCCTGCCATTTGAAGAAGACCATCGCGCTGCACCATCGGATCGCGGGAGGCGTGGGAGTCCATTGTTTTGGATTCGCCGGTGAGATCCACCCATGGGCTGATTGGCGCGGCGCATTTGGGGAGGGGGGCGCCGTCATCGCGGAGTTTTAGGAGGAGCGCCATGGTGAGGCCTCCGCCTGCCGAGTCGCCGCTGACGGCGATATTTTCGGGCTTAAAGCCTTCTTCTTCCATGAGCGCCTTATAGACGGCGGCGGCGTCTTCTACTGCGGCGGGAAAGGGGTTTTCGGGCCCCATCCGATAGTCCGGCGCGAAGATTCGGACGCCTGCGCTGGCGGCGAGTTTCGTGATAAGCGGGCGATGTGTTTTTGGCGATCCGATGACGTAGCCGCCGCCGTGGAAATAGAGGATGACGCGGTTTTTGTCGGTGGCGGGCATTTCTGTCCATTCGCCGCGCACATTGCCGAGCGTGGTTTCGCGGATTGTCGCTTCTTCGGGAATGGGGAAGTTCGCGGTGATGGTTTCCATATTTTCGCGCATTTTTTGGGGTGATTGGTTTTCTTCGGCGATTGGGGCGGCGGCGAGCAGCGCGCGCACCTGTTGGATAGGCGAGAGTTCTTTGGCTTGGCTCATTTTTTTTCTCCTTGAAATGTTTGGGGGGATTAGGCTAGCCGATTGCGGCGCGGACTCCAAGTAGTCTCTGCCGCCTGTGAAGGTCGCCCGTGAAGGGGGGTCAAGGGGGGCTTGCCCCCCTTGAAAAAAGGGGGTTCGGGGGAATCCCCCCGAAAGCGCGTGGGTGGGTGGGAAAAAAGCATTTGCGAAGCGAGGTGAGCCGAGCGAGCAAATGCGACCCACCCACGCGCCCCCTGCTCGCAAGAGCTCTTGTAAGCTGGGGGGTCGGCGGGCTTTCTCGCGGGCTTGCGCTACGCGCTTCGCCCGCTTCGTTTCGCCACGCCCGCCGACTATTCGGGGGTTTCCCCCGAACCCCCTTTTCGCGGGGGGCTTCGCCCCCCACACCCCCCTTTACGGGGAGCGCGGCATCGCCCCAGCGCCCCCCTTTTAGAGTATTAAGAACCCATGAGCCAAAACCCCATCACCGCCGCCGCCAACCATATCCAAAACGGCAAACTCGTCATCTTCCCAACCGAAACAGTCTACGGCCTCGGCGCAGACGCCACAAACGGCAAAGCAGTCGCAACAATCTTTGATGCGAAAGGACGCCCCCGCTTCAACCCCCTCATCGCCCACATCCTATCCGCCGAAAACGGCAAAACATTCGGCGTCTTCAACGCGGAAGCGCGTCATCTCGCCAAATCTTTTTGGCCCGGCCCCCTAACGCTGGTCGTCCCCAAAAAACAAAACTGCGCGATCTCCTCTCTCGCCTGCGCAGGACTGGAAACCGTGGCGCTCCGCGCGCCCCGCCACCCAATAGCGCGAGCGCTCATTAAAGCGGCAGAGCGTCCAATCGCCGCGCCTTCGGCAAACAAATCAGGACGCATAAGCCCAACCAGCGCGGCAATGGCGGCAGAGTCTCTGAAAGACGCGCCAATCGCTATGGTCTTGGACGGCGGAGCTTCGGAATGCGGTCTGGAATCCACCATATTGGCTTGCATCGGCGAAACGCCCTGCCTGCTCCTCCGCGAAGGCGCGATCCCGCAAGAGGCAATCGCCGAGATTCTCGGCTTCGCGCCCAAAACGCGATCCGCGGGAACCATCAACGCGCCCGGGCAATTGCTCGCCCATTACGCGCCGCGCGCGCCTTTAAGATTGAACGCGCGAGAAATTCGGCAGGGAGAAGTCCTGCTCGCTTTCGGCGAGCCTATCGCAGGGGCGGAGACGGAAAGAAATTTAAGCCCCAAAAGCGATCTGCGCGAGGCGGCGGCGAATCTCTTCGCGATGCTTGACGAATTGGATCGCCTCGCGGGAGCAGGCATTGCCGTCATGCCGATTCCCGAAACGGGCTTGGGACGCGCGATCAACGATCGCTTGCGGCGAGGGAGTCGGGAAGGCGCGTGACGTCATATCCATAAATCCAGTCGGCTCTAGCGCGGATCGCTTCGGGAGCGATTTTGTCGGCAAGCCAAATCGCGCCATAAGTCATGACTTCTCCGATTGGCTCTCGCGGATGAAAAAAAACCGCATTCGCCCTAGACGCCTCTTGAACGGCGCGGACGCGGCTGTGTCGCATTCTTTCATAGGCTTTGAGGGCGGCGGAGACGGCGGCAGAGTCAGAGGCGCTGTTTTTCTCTTTCGGCGAGAGAGCGGCGGCGATTGTCCAAGCGTCCTCAACAGCCATCGCCGCGCCTTGCGCCATGAAGGGGAGCATCGGATGGGCGGCGTCTCCGAGCAGGGCGATGCGTCCGTCTGTCCATTTCTTCAAGGGCGGACGCTCAAACAGCGCTTGGCGGAAAAGGGAATCGCTCTCTTTGAGGATTCGCGTGATGACGGGATGCCATCCGTCAAAGTCGCGGAGGGCTTTGTGGCGGGCCTTTTGGAGGCTGCTTCTGTCGGGGTCGGGGGGGGGCTCTCGGCGCGCCACGACTCCGACAAAATTCACCGCCTCCCCGCTCTTCCCCCTCGCCCCCTTCTCGCCCTTCTCTCCCCTGTTTCCCTTTGGCAGCCGATAGGCTACGCAATGGCGTCCGCGCCCGATCCAGAGAGATGAGGCATTATCAGGGGCGTCCGCGCCGAGTTTCTCAAGCGGGACGACCGTCCGCCATGCGATATTGCCTGTGAAGATGGGCTTTTCGTCCGCGAAGATTCGCGCGGCGATTGGCGAGCGGATTCCGTCCGCGCCGATGAGGATGTCGCCTGCGATTTCTCGTCCGTCTTGAAGGATGATGACGGCGGCGCGTGGATTTTGCCGGCAGTCTTTGACTGTCGCGCCGAGTTCAAGAGCGCTGGGGTCATATTTCAGCGTTTCTCTTTTGAGGATTTTGATGAGTTCGGCGCGGAGGATATTGAGATAGGGCGCGCCCCATTGTTTTTCGGCTTCGTTGGCGAGGGGGATGGCGAAGAGTTTCGCGCCATTTTTTCCGATTCGGGCTTGGATGCGTTTTGGTTTCGCGGCGTTTTCGGCGATTTTTTCGGCGATTCCGATGGCTTGGAAGACTTTCATGGCGTTTGGCGGGATTTGGATTCCCGCGCCGCCTGCGCTATCGCCGAGCGCGGCGGCGCTTTCAAAGATTTTGACGCGATGCCCTTGTCTGAGGAGACAGATGGCGGTCGTGAGTCCGCCGATGCCGCCGCCTGAAATCAGAATCTTCACGCTGCCCCCTATTCTTTCAATATAGAGCCATAGTGCGTTTGATGACGCTGTTATAGATTATAGATCGGATGCATGTCCCCGTAGCTCAGTTGGATAGAGCACGAGATTCCTAATCTCGGGGTCGCAGGTTCAAATCCTGCCGGGGACACCACAGACGCCAAGCGCCGCCCTCACGAACCTATCGCGGAGGCGGGCGCGGATTCAGAACCCGCCGCTTCAGCCGCGCGCTCTTCGGCAGCCTGCTTCCTATCCGCCGCGCGAGCCAAAATCTCCTCTATCTTCTCCGAAGCCTCCGCAATGCTCACCTGCCGCACGGCAGCCACTTCCCGAGCCATCCGCTCCAGCGCCCGCTCAAAAAGCTGCCGCTCGCTATAAGAGCGCTCAGGCTGATAGCAGGAGCGATAAAGATCGCGCACAACCTCGGCAACCACATGCAGCTCGCCCGAATTGATCTTGCTCTCATATTCCTGAGCCCGCCGAGACCACATGGTGCGCCGAACCTTCACGGGACCGCGCAAAACCTGAAAAGCCCGCTTCACCCCTCGCGCATCGGCAATGCCCCGCAAGCCGACAGAAGCCACCTTCTCCACAGGAACCGACAGACGCATCCGATCTTCCGAAAAATCCACGACAAACAATTCTAAAACCGACCCGGCGATTTTCTCGCTCCGAATCTCCGCGACCCGCCCCACCCCATGCGCCGGATAGACCACATAATCGTCAAGTTTGAAAGCGTAGCGCTTCCGCTTCGCCTTCGCCTTTGGCGGCGTCTTCGCTTTTTCTTTCGCTTTTGCTTTCGGCTTCGCCGAACTTGCTGACGCCATCGCTAATCTCCTTCGCCGGGCTTGTCTGAGAAAAATTTCTGATATTTCTCTTTCACGCCGACATATTCGTCCGCGTCAGGAGGCGCGTCTCGGTTGATGGTGATATTCGGCCATCGGCTCGCATATTCGGCGTTGAGTTCCAGCCATTTCTCCAGACCGCTTTCGGTGTCGGCTTTGATGGCGTCCACCGGACATTCCGGCACGCAGACGCCGCAATCAATGCACTCGTCAGGATGGATGACCAGCATGACCTCGCCCTCATAGAAGCAATCCACAGGGCAGACCTCCACGCAATCCAGATATTTGCATCGGATGCAATCCTCGGTCACGACATAGGTCATGGCGCGCCTCCCCTAGGAATCCGCGGCGAGGACGGCGCGGCGAATCTCCGCCGAGACCCGATCCGGAACATGAAGCAGTCCGGCGAGGCGGCGCATGAGATTGGATTCAAAATCGTCGCAATGCCCGTCCGCATAGACGACCCTCCAGAGATGGGCGATGAGATCGCGCTTTTCCTCTTCGTTCATATCGCGGTTGATGGCGGCTGTCCAGACGAAGAGATCGGTCGCTTCTTCGGCTTCTTGGCTTGCCTGCGCGAAGAGGTCTCGCGCCTCCGCCTCTTGGAGCGAGAAGGCGCGCCGCATCAGTTTGAGGAGAAGATCGCGCTCGCTTTCCGAGACTTCGCCGTCTATTTGCGCGGCGCGGAGGAGGAGCGCGCTCCGCGTCAAGACGCTTTGCGTCAAGACGCCGCGCGCCATGCCCGATACCTCTTGACGCGGAGCGTCTTGACGCGCGGCGTCTTGACGCGGGGCGTTCTGTCTTTTGGCCTTTGGAATTTGCCGTCCCTGCCATCGGCGGATCAGTCTTTTCAGCATGGGACATTTTACCCGATTTTTTCGGAAAAGTCATGGTTTTTGGCGGGGGCGCGGGGGGCGGCGAGCGCCAGCAGCGAGGGCAGAAAAAACAGCGTGGAGAGAAGCGCCATCACAAGCCCGAAAATCGTGAAAAGCGCGAAGCGCTGCAGCACGACAAGGCTGGAGGCAAGCTGAATCGCCAAGCCCAGCGAGAAAAGAAAAGTCGTGATGATGATCGGCGAACCGCAGAGAAAAATCGCATGACGCCGCGCCTCCTCAAGAGACGCGCCCAAAGCCTCTCGGCGATGATAGGCGTGCAGAAAATGGAGCGTGTCATCCACGCAAAGCCCCAGCGTGATGCCGGCGATCAGAACGGTCGCGAAATCAAAAGGCACGCCGAGCCAAGCGATCAGCCCGACTGTCGCGCCGACAGGCAGCAGATTGGCGAGAAGCCCGGCGACCCCGGCGCGAAAACCGAAACGCGCCAAAAATATCAGCGCGATCAAAAGAATGGTGATGGCGAAACTCTCCAATTGCGTCTTGAGAACCTGCGTGGAAAGGGTGTGGATGAAAACGCCGAAGCCTGTCCAAAGAGTCTCCAGCCCTTGACGGAGGGGCGCTATGCGCTCCGCCAAATCGGCGAGCGCGAGGCTCAGTTTCCCGGAGGAAAGATCGGGCGTGGAGAGATGCAGCCTTGCCGATTCATAAGTGAAATCGGCATAGGGCGAGAGAACGTCATCGCGGTTTTCGCTGCGGGAGAGTTCTAGGAAGAGGAGCTCTTGGGCGAGGAGCGCTTTCTCGTCCGGATAGCCCTCCTTGCCGGCGAGCGCCTGATGCGCCTCGCCAAGCGCGATGGCGTAAGTTTCGCTGTGAAGGACATTCGGATTTTCGCGCAGAGCCTCGTCTTGAGCGCGGATTTGTCGGAGCGCGGTCAGGGATTCAAAGTAGCCCGGCTTCGGCGCGCGAAGGACGAGGTCTATGCTGCCCGATCCGCCGAGCCGCGCGTCGGCAAGAGCGAAATCTTGACGGATGCGGCTTTCCTCGTCAAAGAAGACATTGAGGAAGTTGGTCTCGGTGCGGAGCTGGGTTAATCCCAGAATGAGGAAAAGCGCAAAAAAACTCGCTATGGCGGCGAGAGCGCGAGGATGTCGGCTTGTCAGCCGATGGCAGAGATGGAGAAATCGGGGAATGATCGGAGTCCTGCGGGTCTGCGGCTTGACGAGCCGCGAGCGCAAAAGATAAAGGCTGCTCGCCGAAAGGGTCATCGCCAAAGGATAAAGGAGAAGAATGGCGATGAAGGCGTCTATGCCGAATCGCTCAAGCGGGATGAGATCGCTGATGGCGAAAGCGCCAAAGCCGATGGCGCTCGTCATGCTCGTCAAGAGACAGGGCATCCAGATTCGCGCGCCGACAGCGCGGAACAATTGGGCGAGGCTCGCCTCGCCATGACGCGCGCGGACGTCATCATGGTGGGCGAGAATGTGGAGCGCGTCCGCGACCGCGATGACCGAGACCAAAATAGGAAGCGCCAAAGCGATGATATTGACGCTGTGTCCGAGAATCGCCATGACGGACAGAAGAAGCGCGGAGGCGAGAATCGCCAGCCCCAAAACAGGAAGCGTCCGCGACAGCGATCCCAGCGCAAGCCTTAAAAAAACCGCGATCGCCAAAAGCCCGACAAGCAAAAGGCGAGGGAGTTCCGCGTAAGCGATCCTGTTCAGAGCATTGTTGAGAGGCGCCGACCCGATCTTATGGATTCGCTCTTCGGCGAAAGGGGAGAGGCGAAGGGTCTCGTCTATGACTGCCATGACGCGGGCGCGTCTCTGAGCCTGATCGCGCGTGTCCAAATAGAGGCGGAGCGCGGCGATCCGCCCGTCCTTTGACAAGAGTCTTCCGCCATAGGGGCTGTCGTCAAAGGCTTTTCGGAAATCGGCAAGAGAGGGAAACGCGCCGCGCTTATAGGCTTCGTCAAAAGTCTCCACCTCCACCACATCGTCATGGGACGAGATTCGCTGCGCCGAGAGCGTGGATCTGACGCTGATGAGATCGGGCCCAAGCGCGTCTTTGAGAGATTGCTCCAAAGCGCGGAGATCGGCGAAGGCTTGGTCGTTAATCGCGCTGTTGGGGAATTGGACGGCGAGGATCAGAGCCTCGCCGGGCTGGAATCGCTCAGCGAGGAAGTCCATCGCCTTCTTTTGAGGATGATCGGGCGCGAGCCACACATCGCTCTCAAAGGTCAGGCGCGAGAGCGGAAAAGCGAGCGCGGCGCATAAAGCGAGCCACGCGCCCGCCAAAGCGATGCGTCTTATGGTGATCGTTCTAGAATCTCCAGACAAGGCCGGCGCGTCCGCCGAAAGCGAACCCGCCATCAAGCTCGTAGCGGGTTTCAATCACTGAAGCCATGCCTCCGCCTCCCATCTCTTCTTCATTGTTGTCGCTGAGGAAGGTGTCGCTGACGACCTGCTGATATTCCAGCGCGAGAGTCCAGTCTAGATCGTCCCGCCATGAGCCGTTATAAAAGAGGGTCGCGCCGAAGATCGGCCCGAGAATGCCCCCCGCCGCGCCGACAATATGATCTTTCTGCTGTCCGAAAGCGTAGGAGACATAGCCGTTGCCGAAAATTTGCATTTGGTCAATATCGCTGTCGCTGTCGCTGTCGGGGAAGGCGATTTTGCGGAGGCGCTCGGCTGTCTTGCCTCTGCCTGTGGCGGCGGTGTCGGTGATGATGAGCGCGCCGCCGAAACTCCAGCGATCATAATCGGCGTCAAAGCCCGCCATAACCCAGAGGACTCGCGTCGGCACATAGGCTCTGCCGCCAAGATGATTATAGTAGGCGACTCGCGCCGCGCCGCGCTCGCACTGCTGCACGGTCAGAAGTTGATTTGGATCACCCATAGCGCTCTGGCACTGCGCCATGGTCGGAAGAAAATCGCTAACTTGTGAAGTGGAAACGCCCGAAGCATCCTCTTCGCTTTCTATCCATGTGACCTCGCCTTTAAGAGTCCATTTGCCGACAGGGACAGCGATTTCGCCGCCATAGGCTTGACCTGACGCCACCGCGCCGCGATTCAAAACGCTATAGGCGATAGGGCTGTCGGCAGAGCCTACACGGTGGATGGTGGGCAGATCGTTGAAGGAAAAACTGTTGAGACCATTAAAATAGGTGAAGCCGACAGTCGCGTAAGTGCCGTAATAAAGGGCGCGGAAGGCGAAGCCGTCTTCATCCAAGGGGTCTTCAAAGGGGCGCCCGACTTGGCATCGTTTCAGTTCGTTGTTGGTGGTGTTTTCGCATGAGCGATCCAAGATATAAGGGAATCGTCCCCTGCCGTTGTCGTTGAGACTCAATCTTGTGCCATCGCCGTTCACGAAATCGTCCTCCACGAAGAAATCCTCTGTCCCCGCGTTGGGGTTTTCAATCGCCTCTAAATAGAGGGGGTCTAGATTGTGGGTGATGAAATAATAGCCCTGCACTTCCATGCGCGGCAGAGGAAACCACGTCACCGAGACGACATCCTGCGGCATCCGATAGGTCTGCTTGCCGATGCCAAATTCGGTGGATTGGAACTCAATCGGCAGGAGGAGATTGACGGCGGAGAAGACGTCAAATTGTCCCCAAATGGGGCGCTGTCTGCCGACCGCCACGATCAAATTGGGCAGAGGCTCCAACTCGCCATAGGCTTCGCGCAGCTCAAACTCGCTCGTGCTGACGGAAATCTCGCGGTCGGCGGGACGACCATCTATCATGCCATCCACCTCATTGCATGTCCTGTCGTCCATCAGATCCAGATCGTCGCAATCCAGCGTCTGATCAATTTCCACGCGCCTCGTGCTGTAGCCCATTTCCACGCGGACGCGCCCTTCCATATCTATCCGCGTCTGAACCCAATCGGAGAGGCGGAACGGATAATCCATGCCCAAGCGCGCCGCGAAAAGATAGCGAGAGGTGGCAGTCGCGTAGCCGTAAAAGCCGCCGACATTGCCGAAAAAATAGCGATCCCAATAATCCAAAAGCAGCGAGAGCGTGGTCTGTTCCGTTGACGCGGCGTCTTCTTCCAAGATGAGGATGTCGTCCTCCTGCGCCAAGACTGTCGGCGCGGAGAGCGTCAAGAGCAGGAAACAGGCGAGGGGCGCGAGAAAAAACGCGCGGAGCGCGGCGGCGGTGAAAAACATAAATTCGTTCCTTTCTCCAAATGGAAGAGACCCCTATCCCCTTCCCTCTTTCAATCATAGGCGAGGGAGAAAGTCAAGATTCGGAACAGGTCTCAGCGACTCAGCCCTTTAAAACCGACTTGGGCGGAGTCTATGGCGCGATCCACATCCATGCGATCGCGGGAGATGCGGCTTTGTCCGCCGCTCAGATGATTCTCCATCCTCGCGCGGGCGATATAGACCATGCCGCGGATTCGGCGCAGCTGCTCATTTTCCAGCGTCTTGAGTTTGCGCCCCTGCCGATCGTAGAAAATCACGCGCCTCGGAACTTTGACCGATTTGATGATATGGGTTTCTATCCGCCCATAGGGATCGGTGGAGTCTTTCGGGACGCTTTCCACGATCCAATCCTCCTTAGTTTCTCGGAGCAAGAGATGCCGATCCTGCTCCACTTTGCGCCCGGCGATATCGGCGTTGGTGAAATCGGAGCCCATGAAACTCTTATGCTTGTCGCTGGTGTTGAGTTTGCGGACATTGCGGAGCGCCGGGAGATAGAGCCATTGCTCGGTTTCGGCGTCGCCGTCCTGCGTTTCGTTGAGGAGTCCGGTGCCGCGTATGGAGCTGGGCTTATAAAATTTCGCCAAACTTTTCGTGCGATCCGAAAAAATCTTGTAAAAAGAGCGAAAATAGCGGACGCGCTCGCTGCCGCGTTTGTCCAAAATGGTGAGTTTGATGTCGGCGCTTTGATTCTTATGCTGCCGCGTCTGCTGATAGACGGCGCGCATGATCTCTTCGCCGCTCTTGCCGCTCTCGGCGCTCTCGGCGCGCGCGATCTCTGTCGCGCCAAGAACGCCCAGCGAGAGCAGAAGCGGGAGCAGAATCTTTACCGACTGCGGCATGATCTTTACCTTTGAGACGAAAACAGAACAAATGATGCCCGAATCAGTGACTCCCCCTTTTCCCCCTTTTGTTCACCACTAGATAGAGGGTATGCGAAAGAGACTGTCGCCATCGCTTCTCGCGCGGAGTCTGTCCGCCTCGCGCGAACTTGCATCTTTTTTACCTTTGCGTCAAGCATATCGGAATAACCGCTAGGAGACGATCATGGATTTCCGACTGCCTCAAAACATCGCCGATTATCTGAAAGAGCTGGACGCCTTCATTCTCCGCGAGATCAAGCCTCTGGAGAATCAAGACGACAATATCCGCTTCTTTGATCATCGGCGCGAATATGCCCGCACCGATTGGGAGAAAGGCGGGCTGCCGCATCCCGAATGGGAGGCGCTCTTGAGAGAGATGCGCCGCCGCGCCGACAAAGCCGGACATCTCCGCTTCGCCCTTCCGAAAGACTATGGCGGCAAGGACGGCTCCAACCTCGCCATGGCCGTCATCCGCGAGCATCTCGCCGCCAAAGGGCTGGGGCTTCATAATGATTTGCAAAATGAGAGTTCCATTGTCGGGAACTTCCCGCAAATCCTGATGTTCCGCGATTTCGGCACGGAAGCGCAAAAGAAAGAGTTTTTGGAAGGCATGCTGAAAGGCACGCATCTTGTCGCCTTCGGCTTGACCGAGCCCGATCACGGATCGGACGCCACATGGATGGAAACCCGCGCCAAGCCCGAGCGCCGAGACAATCGCGGCGGCTATGTCATTGACGGGCAGAAAATGTGGAACACAGGGCTTCATGTCGCCACCCACGACATGATCTTCGCGCGGACGAGCGGCGAAGACGGAGACGCTGTCGGCATCACCTGCTTTCTCGTTCCGACAAAGGCGGAAGGTTTTGAGATTGGCGAATATCTCTGGACGTTCAATATGCCGACCGATCATCCGCGTCTGACTCTGAAAAAGGTCTGGGTTCCTGATGCCGCCATTTTCGGCAGATTGGATTACGGCTTGGAATTGGCGCTTCATTTTGTCCATGAGAACAGGATCAGACAAGCGGCGTCCTCTTTGGGGGCGGCGCAATATTGCATAGATCAGAGCGCCCTTTACGCCAACAAGCGCGCGCCTTTCGGGAAGCCCTTGTCGCGGAATCAGGCGATCCAATTTCCTCTCGCCGAACTTCACGCCGAGGCGGCGATGCTCCGCAGTTTCATTCGGCAGACGGCATGGGCGATGGATCAAATCTCGCGGAAGGATGTGGCGCGGCATTTGTCGTCTGATGTCGCCATCTGCAATTACCGCGCCAACCGTTTGGTCTGCGACGCCGCCGATCGGGCGATGCAGATTCACGGCGGGCTGGGCTATTCGCGGCACAAGCCTTTTGAGCATATTTATCGGCACCATCGGCGCTATCGGATCACGGAAGGGTCTGAGGAGATTCAGATTCGCCGCGTTGCCGCCGATCTTTTCGGTCTTCGCAAGAGATAGGTTTCATGCGGATTTTTCGGGATTACGACCGCGAGAGGCGAGCCTTCCTAAAGGGAGGGCATTACGCTTTGGGCAATTTTGACGGTCTTCATTTGGGGCATCAGGCGGTGATCGGCGCGGCGGCGGCGAGCGCCAGAGAGTCCGGCGCCTCTGCCGGGGTCGTGATGTTTCACCCGCATCCGCGCGCTTTTTTCGGGGCGAAGAAGGAGTTTCGGCGTCTGACCTCGCTTCGCATGATGGCGGCGCTTCTGAAAGATCGGGGCGTGGATCATTTGGCTCTTTTGCGCTTTCGCCGCCTTGCCTCCATGACTGCCAGAGATTTTGTCGGCGAGGTTCTGAGAGACGGGCTTCGGGCGAAGCGGATTTATGTCGGCGAGAATTTTCGCTTTGGCAAAGATCGTCAAGGCTCGGCGGCGCTTCTGAAAGAGTGGGCGAAGGAGGACGGAATCGCCGCGCATATCGTCAAGACGGCGGGGGACGGCGCGCGAACTTATTCTTCCACGCGGCTGCGCGAGGCTTTGGGCGCGGGGCGGATGGAGGAGGCGGCGAAGATATTGGGACGCGATTGGGCTTTGGAGGGCATTGTCCGCCGCGGAGACGAGCGCGGTCGCGCCATGGGCTTCCCGACAGCCAATCTCAAAGCGGCGGGACATTTTCTTCCGGCCTTTGGGGTTTACGCGGCGCGGGTCTCGCGCGCGCCATGGGACGGGTCTCGCTCTCATCGGGCGGTCGTGAATATCGGGATTCGTCCGAGTTTCGGCGGCGGCGCGCCATTGGCGGAGGCGCATCTTTTGGACTGCGCCGAGAATCTTTACGGCGAGCGCCTTATCGTCTTTCTCCTTCGCCGCATCCGCGAGGAGCGCCGCTTTGACGGGCTGGAGGCGCTCAAAGATCAGATCGCGCGGGACTGCGAAGAAGCGCGTCATCTTTTTTCGGAAAGTCTTTCAGAAACTCTCTAAACCCTCACGCCGCGCCCGCCGCCGCCTTGCGCTTTGAAAGAAACGCCGTAAAATCGCCTCTCATATGAAAAACCCATCCGACATAACCCCGCCCGCGCCGCCCACGCCGCCCGCGCCCCCTATCCTCAATCTGCGGAATCTCTCTAAACGTTTCGGCGCGGTGACGGCGCTTCACCCGATCTCGCTTTCCATCAGGAAAGGCGAAATCTTCGGACTGCTCGGCAGCAACGGCGCCGGCAAAACAACGATGATCGGAATGATCCTAGGACTCATCACGCCAACGACAGGGGAGATCCGACTGCTGGGCTGCGACATGACCAAAAATAGCCGCGCGAAAGCGCTGGCCCGCGTCAATTTCCAAAGCCCCTATGTGGAACTCCCCAAACGCCTGACGCTGCGCGAAAATCTCAACGTCTTCGGAAAACTCTACGGCGTCCCGAATCTCAGAGACCGCATCGGCGAATTGGAGGAGGAGATCGGACTTCATCATTTTCTTGACCGTCCTTTCGGATCGCTGTCGGCGGGACAGCGCTCCATCGCCGGATTGGCGAAGGCGCTGCTGAATAAGCCCGAAATTCTCTTTTTGGACGAGCCGACCGCCTCGCTGGATCCCGATATGGCGGCGCGGGCGCGCGAAATCCTGATGAATTATCGCGCGCGAGAAAACGCCTCCGTCTTCTTGGCGTCCCACAATATGCGCGAAGTGGAAGAGATGTGCTCCGATGTCCTGCTGCTCCATCAGGGAGAGATCGCGGCGCGAGGCGATCCGCGGGGTCTGATCACGCGCGCCGGCGCCTCGTCTCTGGAGGAGCTCTTCATCCAAATCGCCCGCGATCCAGCGCGGTTGGAATCGCCGCCCCGCCGACAGGCAGTCCGATGACGGAAGCCGCCCGCCGAATCGCTGCGATCATCCTGCGGCATTGGTATCTGATTCGCGGATCATGGCCGCGCTATGTGGAGCTCGCCTATTGGCCGTTCGTCCATCTCTTGATGTGGGGCTTCCTCCAAAATTTCCTGATGAGTCAGGAAAGCGGATGGGCTCGCATCGCCGGAATCTTGGTCGGCGCGGTTTTTTTGTGGGAGGTTTTGTTTCGGGCGCAGATGGGCTTTTCCATCTCGTTTCTTGAGGAGATGTGGTCGCGCAATCTCGGCGCGCTGATGGTCAGCCCGATGCGCAATTGGGAAATGCCTGTCGCGCTGATGCTGATGAGCTGGATCCGATCGGTCATCGGTCTTATTCCGGCGGCGCTTTTGGCGTCATGGGCTTTCGGCTTTTCTTTTTGGGATCTCGGATTCCCGATGATCGGATTTTTTCTAAACTTGTCCGTCTTCGGATGGTCTATCGCGCTTCTCGCCTGCGGAGTCGTTTTGCGGAATGGTTTGGGGAGCGAGAGTTTGGTTTGGGCGTGTCTGTTTCTGTTCCTGCCCGTTTCCTGCGTCTATTATCCTGTGGCGAGTCTCCCCGATTGGCTGCAGCCTGTGGCGCTGGCGCTGCCTTCGGCGCATGTTTTTGAGGGATTGCGCGCGATTCTGTTGGAAGATCGCTTCGCGGCGGCGTCTCTGTGGAAGGCGGCGCTGTTAAATGGTCTCTATCTGTCGCTGGGCTTGGCGGCGTTTCAGTATTTTTTGCGATCGGCGCGGCGGAGAGGCATGCTTCTGCAGCTCGGCGAATGATCGCGCCTAAAGAGAATCTTTGGCGAAAGGAGACTCGGCGGCGATCCAACGGCTGCCGAGAGCGCTCTCTTCGCGCTTCCAAAAGGGCGCGTCCGTTTTGAGGCGATGGACGATATGGGAGACAGCGTCAAAGGCGGCGCGGCGGCGCTCTGACGCCGCCATGACCAAGAGAATCGCCTCGCGCGGACGCAGCCGACCATAGCGATGAAGAATCAGAAGAGATTCCAAATCATAGCGCGCTTCGGCTTCGCGCCCCATTCGGGTCATTTCCTTCTCGCACATGCCCGGATAATGCTCAAGGTGAAGGGCGTCCAGCGCCACCCCGTCCGAGACGCCGCGCACGCAGCCTAGAAAAGAGGCGACCGCCCCCGAATCTTTGACGCTCTTCAAGAATCGCGCCGTCTCCGCCTGCGCGTCAATCGGCGAATGCCGCGCCGAGACTTCCAGCATCCGGTCAGCCTCCGGTCATAGGGGGGAAGAAGGCGACTTCCTCGGCATTGGCGATGGCGGTTTCCATAGAGGCATGCTCCTGATTCACCGCCGCGCGGAGGGTCTCGTCCTTGACGAGCGCCGCTTTATGGCGCTCGCTTCTCTGGCGGAGCCAATCGGCGAGTTCTCCGACTGTCTTGACGCCGCGCGGCGCTTCCAGCTCTTCCTCGCCGCAACCGAGAGCCTCGCGCACTTTGCCGAAATAAAGGATTTTCACCGCTCTGCCCCCTCTTTGGCGAAATGGGCGAGTCCCTCTTTGAGATAGCCATAGCCCGTATAGAGCGTCAGGAGCGCCGCGCCCAAGAGAAGCAGAAGTCCGATCTCGGTGATATAGGGGACAATCGCGTCTCCGGCCTTTCCGGCGATGAGGAAGCCGAGCGCCGTCATTTGCATGATCGTCTTCAGTTTGGCGAGACTCGTCACCGGCGCGCTGACTTGAATATGCGCCAAATGCTCGCGCAAGCCTGAGACGAGAATCTCGCGGCTCAAAATGACGAGACCGGCGAAGAGCCAGACCCCTTGAAGCGCGCCGGACGCGGACAGCATCAAGAGGGCGGCGGAGACCAAAATCTTATCGGCGATCGGATCCAGCATTTTTCCGAAATTAGAGCCCTGCTTCCAAAGGCGCGCCACATGGCCGTCCAGCGCATCAGTGAGCGCGGCGATGATAAAGATGAAGAGCGCCGTCCAATGGCTGACAGGGTAGGACAAAATCATATAAGCGCCGACCATCATCGGCACGAGTCCGATTCGGACATAGGTCAGCAGATTCGGCAGCGCCGAAAAGACCGGCAGCGTCTTTCGCGGTCTTTCTCGGACTGCGGCTTTGGCGGCGATTTTCGCTCCCATTTTCAGAAATCACGCCTCGCTGTTGAGATGCTGATGGATTCGGCGCGCGAGTCTCGCGCTGATGCCTTGCACGGCGGCGAGCTCTTCGGCGGAAGCGCGGAGCGCGTCCTTCGCCGATCCGAAATGGCGAAGCATCGCGCTCTTGCGCTTGCGACCGATCCCGGGCACCGAATCCAAAGGATTCTCGCCCATCGCCTTCCTGCGCCGCCGCGCATGGGCGGCGAGGGCGAATCGGTGCGCCTCGTCCCGCAGCCTTTGGAGATAATAGAGAAGAGGGTCGTCATGGTCTAGGGAGAAGGCGCGTCCCTTAAAGAAAAAGCGCTCTCTGCCGGCGTTTCTCTCCGCGCCTTTGGCGATTCCGAGAAGCGGGAAAGGGCGCGCCTTGATCTGTTGGAGCGCCTGCCGCGCCGCCCGGACTTGTCCTTCTCCGCCGTCAATGATGACCAGATCGGGACTTGTCCCCGCGTCAAGACGCCCCGCCGCCCCCGCGTCAAGACGCCCCGCCGCCGCCCCGTCCTCTTGATCCTCCTCGCGCATCAGGCGCGTGAAGCGTCTGCGGAAGACTTCGCGCATCATGGCGAGATCGTCGCTTGGGGGCGCGTCTTTGATGTGGAAGAGCCGATATTGCTTCCGCATAAAACCCTCGCGCCCGGCGACCACCATCGCGCCGACAGGCAGCGCCCCTTGAATATGGCTGTTGTCGTAGATTTCCACGCGGTTTGGCGGGTTTTTGAGGCGGAGTTTTTCGGCGAGCGCGCCGAGGAGTCGCGTTTGCTCGCCCGTTTCGGCGAGACGCCGTCCGAGCGCGGCTTTCGCATTAATGAGCGCCTGACGGCAGAGGGTTCTGGCACCGCCGCGCTGCGGCGCATGAATCCGAACCCCGCGCCCAGCCCGAAGCGCCAGCGCCTCTTCTAGAAGCGCCGATGACGCGACCGCCTCGCTCAACAGAAGGCGCTTTGGCGGACGCCGCTTCGCGTAAAACTGTCCAATGAACGCGCTCAAGATTTCGGCGGTCTCTTCTTCCGTTCCATGTTTCGGAAAATAGGCGCGATTGCCGAGCGCGCGTCCATCGCGGATGATATAGAGTTCCACGCAACTGTCGCCGCCTTCGCGGTGAATGGCGAAGAGATCGGCCTCTTGGATTCCTCGCAGAGAAGGCTCGCGCATTTGGATCCGCTCTAGGGCGCGGAGGCGATCCCGATAAAGCGCGGCGCGCTCAAAATCCTTGGCGGCCGAGGCTTCGTCCATCTGCTTGGCGAGTCTCTCTTGGACTTGGCGGCTCTTGCCTTCCAAGAAAAGACGCGCCTCATGGGCGAGTTTCCGATAGGCGCTTTCGGAAATCTCATCGGTGCAGGGCGCGCTGCATCTTTTGATCTGATAGAGAAGGCACGGGCGCGAGCGATTCTGATAGACGGAATCGCTGCAAGAGCGAAGGAGAAATCCGCGCTGAAGCGCTTGCAGCGCGTCATCCACCATTCTCGCCGAGACGAAAGGACCAAAATAGGTCCCTTCCTCCTTCCTCGCGCCCCGATGCTTCATGATTCTGGGCGCGTATCGCCCTTCTATCAGGGCGATGGAGGGGAAGCTCTTGTCGTCCCGCATGATGATGTTGAAAGGCGGCTTCTCGCGCTTGATCATCGCGGCTTCCATCAGAAGGGCTTCGGATTCGGTTCGGGTCAGCGTGAAATCCATCTCTTGGGTGAGCGCGATCATGCGCTGTATGCGGAGAGGATGCTTGTCGGGCTTGGCATAGGCGGCGACCCGCTTTCTGAGCGCCCGCGCCTTGCCGACATAAAGGACGCGCCCGCCTGTCCCGATCATCCGATAGACGCCGGGGCTTGACGGAATCTGCCGCAACTTCGCGCCGATGAGAGCGGCGCCGGATTCTTTCGCCTCTTCGGTCATCTCGCGCCGCGCCGCTTCTCAATCTCCGCGCCGACCGCGGCGGCGTCCGGCATGGTGTCGGGCTTCTCCACGCGGACTCGCGCCGAGAAGATTCGGGCGTCCTCCAAGCAGAGATCGGCGATGCGCCGCGCTAATGTCTCCACGAGATGATGATGCTTTTCCAAAGCGAGGGCGCGGATTTTCTGGGCGATTTCGTCATAGCAGACGACCTTCTCCAGCGCGTCGGCTTCGGCGCTGCGATCTTGCACATGGAGTTCCACCGTGATTCGCGCGCGCTGCGGCGTTTTTTTCTCGTGATCATGGACGCCGATCCGCGCCGGGCATATCAGATCGGTGATGGTGAGACGAGCGATTTCTTCCGTCATGGCGAATCTCCTGAATGCCGCGCCTTCCAAGCAAGATGCGCGCCGCCATCCAGCGCGATGGTCTGCCCTGTCATGGAGGGCGTCTCTAGGATAAACCGAACCGCGCGCCAAATGTCATCCACAGACGCCGAGACGCCGAGAGGCGTCCCTGCCGCCTCGCGCTTGAGCGATTCTTCCGAGCGATGCTTGTCGGCGAGAACGCCGCCGGGCGCGATCGCATTGACCCGAATAGCAGGCGCGAGCGCTTGCGCCATCATCTCTGTCGCCGCGAGAAGCGCCGCTTTGGAAATCGTATAGGAGAAAAAATGCGGATTGATCCGCAGCAGTTTCTGATCCAACAGATTGACGATGACGCCCTTCTCTCTCTTTGGGAGGCGCTCGGCGAACCATTGCGACAGAAAAACGGGCGCGCGCAGATTGACGTCCATTTGCGTCTGCCAAAGGGCGGCATTGAGAGAGCCGAGCGCGTCTTTTTCAAAGATCGCGGCGTTATTGACGAGACAGCAGAGATTCGGCATTTTTTGGAAGGCGTCTTTGATGAGCGTTTCTATTTGATCGGGTTTTTGGAGATCGGCGATGAAGATTTCGGCTTTTCCGCCATGCTCGCGGATTGTGTTTTTGAGCGCTTCGGCGTCATTGTGGGATTGTCGGCAGTGGATGCCGACTGTGTATCCGTCTTTGGCGAAGCCGAGCGCCAATCTGCGCCCGATTCGCTTCGCCGCGCCTGTGATAAGAGCCGATCGCTCTGCCATCAGAAACCTCCTTCGCCTTTATCATAGAGGAAACTCCGCGCCGTGCCACGCCGGGAGGGATGCGAGATAAGTTCCATAGGCGAGGAGGAAGAGAGCGCCGGCGCTTCGCGGGATTGTTCGGCGCGTCAGGAAGAAGGGAAGCGTGGCGACGGTCGCGGCGAGGAGGATCCACAGGTCAAAGGCGAGGAAGGCGGGCCGCACCGGGAGGCTGCCGGCGAGCGCCGACAGTCCGAGAATCCCGAAGACATTGAGGATATTGCTGCCCAAAATGTTTCCGAGCGCGAGGTCGGCGCGTCCTTGCCTTGCGGCGCTTGTGGAAGCGGCGAGTTCGGGGAGGGACGTTCCGAGCGCGACAAGGCTGAGCGCGATGACGGCGGGCGGGAGTTTGAGGATTTCGGCGAAGAGGGTCGCGCCTTTGATGAGCCATTCCGCGCCGAAATGGAGTCCGATGGCGGCGATGATGGCGAGGGCTGCGGCGAGAGTTGCCGGGGTTTGGGATTTTGCGATTTGGGGGGCGATGCCTTTTCGTTTGGCGTTTTGGAGGGTCGCGGCGAGGGTGAGGATGGCGGCGGCGATGAGGGCTGCGCCTGCGATTTTTCCGACATATCCTGCTATGGCGAGAGGAAAGAGGGTGATTGTGGCGGCGGTTCCGATGAGGGCGTTTCGTCTGACGAGTGGGGCGTTGCATGGGAATGAGAAGAGGAGCGCCGGTATTCCGAGGACGAGGAGGAGGTTTGCGACATTGCTTCCGATGATATTTCCGACAGCGATATCGGGTTGGTGGTTGAGGGTTGCTTCAATGCAGACGAAGGCTTCGGGCGCGGATGTTGCGATAGCGGTGAGGGTGAGTCCTGCGGCGAGGGGGGAGATTTGGAGTTTTTGGGCGAGGTTGAGGGTTGCGCGGACGAGCATTTCGCCTGAGGCGAGGAGGATTGCGAGTCCTCCGAGGAAAGTGAGGGATGCGGCTGCCATAGTGTCATTAGGGGGATTAGGCTGGAGAGGTCAAGTTCCGCTCCCGTTGAGGGGGGTTTGGGGGGGCGGCGAGCCGCCGCGGGCATCTTTTTCATAGACAAGCATTTTGGATTTGCCCCAGGGGAACTAATGCATAGAAGCTGAAAGTAAAAAGGGGGTTTGGGGGAACGAAGTTCCCCCAAGAAAAAGGGGGTTCGGGGGAAACCCCCGAAAAGTCGGCGGGCGTGGCGAAACGAAGCGAGCGTTAGCGAGCGAGAAAGCCCGCCGACCCCCCTGCTTACGAGAGCTCTTGCGAGCAGGGGGCGCGTGGGTGGGTCGCATTTGCTCGCTCGGCTCACCTCGCTTCGCAAATGCTTTTTTCCCACCCCACCCACGCGCTTTCGGGGGGATTCCCCCGAACCCCCTTTTTTCAAGGGGGGCAAGCCCCCCTTGACCCCCCTTCACGGGAGACTCAAATCATTTCCGCGTGATCTTCGGCGGAGACGAAGACCCCAATGCCTCCTTCAACCCCGGCCAGCTCTCGTCAGCCCGCGCAATATATCCCTCAACGCGCGACAACCACTGCCTCTTCACATAAGAATCCCAATTCATATACAACCTCCCATCGCGCACCGTCCAACCATCCACAGGATCCACCTCCGCCAAATATCCCTGCGAAACCGCATAAGCGCACCAACCCCCATAACGCGGAGCATAACGCTCAGGCGCAGACATGAAACGCTGCCTGTTCTCCTCAGAGGCAAAACGATAAACAGACCCATCCCACATAACGTCAAAACGAGCCTCGCCGCGCCGAGCCTTCCCCTCCGTGAAATAAGCCACAGGATCATAACCCCCAATCGCCAACTCCACAGACGCCCCACGCGCAACGCCTCCCGCGAAAATACACGCCGCCCCAAAAAACAGCGACAATCCAAACCATCTCATAAGATCCCTCCCTCCTTTATCCAACGCGCCATCTTACACGATCATATCATCCGAGTCTTGCGCGACTTCGCCTTCAACGTCCGCGTCCCCGGACGACCGCCCCTGCTCCGACCCCCGCCCTTCCGCTCATCCTCAAAACCGCGCAAAAACGGATCCTCGCCAGAAGCGAGCGCCGTCTTCTCAAGACGCGAAATCTCATCGCGCAAACGCGCCGCCTCCTCAAACTCCAACTCCTCCGCCGCGCGGCGCATCTGATCCCCAAGGGCCTCTATAACCTCCGTCAGACTCTGCCCAACATAAGAGGCGTCCGCCTCGGCAACCTCAATCTCCGGCGTCACATAATCCGCCTCATAGACGCTCCCCATAATGTCATCCACATTCTTGCGCACCGATTCCGGCGTGATGCCATGCGCCTCATTGTAAGCGCTCTGCTTGACGCGACGCCTCTCGGTCTCGCGGAGCGCCCGCTCAATAGAGCCCGTGCGCTTGTCGGCGTAAAGAATGACGCGCCCATCGGCGTTTCTAGCCGCGCGTCCGATTGTCTGAACGAGGGAGGTCTCGGAGCGGAGGAATCCTTCCTTGTCGGCGTCTAGAATCGCGACAAGCGCGCATTCGGGAATGTCCAGCCCCTCGCGCAGCAGATTGATCCCAATCAGAACGTCAAAGACGCCCAAACGCAGATCGCGCAAAATCTCAATCCTCTCCAGCGTCTCAATGTCGGAATGCATGTAGCGGACGCGGACGCCCTGCTCATGGAGATATTCGGTCAAATCCTCCGCCATGCGCTTGGTGAGAACCGTGACGAGCGCGCGAAAGCCCATCAGAGCCGCGCGCTTCACCTCGGATAAGAGATCATCCACCTGCGACTTGACCGGCCGAACCTCCACGACAGGATCCACAAGCCCTGTCGGCCGTATGACCTGATCGGCGAAGACGCCTTCGGTTCTCTTCATCTCAAAAGGGCCTGGGGTCGCGGAGACATAGATCGTCTGCGGACGGCGGGCGTCCCATTCCTCAAAGCGGAGCGGACGGTTATCCACGCACGCCGGCAGACGAAAGCCATGCTCGGCGAGAGTCGTTTTGCGGCGGAAGTCGCCTTTGAACATGCCCCCCATTTGCGGAACCGTGACGTGGCTCTCGTCAATGAAGACGATCGTCCTGTCAGACAGATACTCAAAGAGGGTTGGCGGCGGCGCGCCGACAGGACGTCCTGTCAGATAGCGGGAATAATTCTCAATCCCGGCGCAGGAGCCTGTCGCCGCCATCATTTCCAGATCCAGCTGGGTTCGCTCGCTCAAGCGCTGCGCTTGGAGAAGACGTTGAGAGGTTTCAAATTCGGCGACTCGTTTTTTGAGATCGTCTTTGATTTGGGTCATGGCTTTCTCAAGGGTCGGGCGCGGCGTGACGTAATGGCTGTTCGGATAGATTCGGATTTGCTCCAGCTCTTCGGCTTTTTTTCCTGTGAGGGGGTCAAAGGCGGCGATAGTTTCTATTTGGTCTCCGAAGAGGGAGATTCGCCAAGCGCGGTCTTCGTAGTGGGCGGGGAAGAGTTCCACCACATCGCCGCGCGCGCGGAAGGCTCCGCGCTCAAAGGCTTGATCGTTCCGCCGATAATGCATTTCGGTCAGGGTGGCGAGGAATTTTTTGCGCGGGAATTTTTGTCCGACTCGGAGGAGTTCGGTCATAGAGAGATAGGTTTCCACGGGCCCTATTCCGTAGAGGCAGGAGACGGAGGCGACGACGATGACGTCGTCTTTTTCTAGGAGGGCGCGCGTGGCGGAGTGTCGCATTCGGTCTATTTGCTCGTTTCGGGAGGATTCTTTTTCAATGTAGGTGTCGGAGCGCGCCACATAGGCTTCGGGCTGATAGTAGTCGTAATAGGAGACGAAATATTCCACGGCGTTATTGGGGAAGAATTGGGAGAATTCGCCGTAGAGTTGGGCGGCGAGGGTTTTATTCGGCGCGAGGATGAGGGCGGGTCTTTGGACGGCTTCTATGATTTTCGCCATGGTGTAGGTTTTTCCGGAGCCTGTGACTCCGAGCAGCACTTGGTCGCGGAGATTGTTTTGGAGTCCATGGACGAGTTGGGCGATAGCTTCGGGTTGGTCGCCTGCGGGTTGGTATTGGCTGATGAGTTGGAGTTTTTTTCCGCCCTCGCTTTTGGGGGGGCGTTGGGGTTTAGGGACGAGTTTGAGAGGCGCGTTGGGGATTCCGACGGTTCGGGCTTCGTCCATGAGGGGTTCGGCGATGGTTTTGGCTTGGGACATGTTGGGATTTTATCAAAGAGTCGCTGCCGCGACAGGCATCTTTTGCATAGACAGGCATTTTGGATTTGCCGCAGGGGAACTAACGCATAGAAGCTGGAGGTGAAGGGGGGTTTGGGGGGCTAGCCCCCCAAGAAAAACCGAGCGGGCGAAGCCCGCTATAGTCGGCGGGCGTGGCGAGACGAAGCAGGCGAAGCGCGTCAGCGCAAGCCTGCGAGAAAGCCCGCCGACTTCCCTGCATCGCGTGAGCTCTTGCGAGCAGGGGGCGCGTGGGTGGGTCGCATTTGCTCGCTTGCGCTTCGCGCTTCGCTCGCAAATGCTCTTTTCCCACCCCACCCACGCGCTTTTCGGGGGGGATTCCCCCCGATCCCCCCTTCTTCGCGGGGGGCTTCGCCCCCCACACCCCCCTTTTTTTGGAGCGCGGCAGAACTCTCACACCTCTCCCTCTAGGGAGCTTGACCCCGCCCCCCGAATAACCCAAAAAACCCCCATGACAAAAAACACCCAAAATACCCTGGAAAAACTCCTCAACCACGCCAAAAAACTCGGCGCAACACACGCCGAAGCCGCCGCAATCCAATCCACAAGCCTCACCGCAAAATGCCGACTCGGAAAAACCGAAGCCATAGAACACGCGCAATCTCAAGACTTCGGACTCCGAGTCTTCATCAACCAAAAACAAGCCGGCGTCTCCATAAGCGGACCCAATATCCAAATCCACAAAATCGCCGAACGCGCCATCGCTATGGCAAAAGCCGCCCCCAACGACCCCTTCTGCGGAATCCCCGAATCCCGAAACCCCATGCCTCACGATAAACTCAACCTCCACGACAAAAACACGCCCGACATAAAAACCCTCCAAAACCGCGCCAAAACCGCCGAAGAAGCAGGCAGAGCCGTCAAAGGCATCACAAACTCCGAAGGCGCGGAAGCCTCTTGGAGCATGACAGAATCGCTCACCATCGCCACAAACGGCTTCTTCGGACAAAAACACGGCACAAGACACGGCGTCTTCGCTATGCTCATCGCCGAAAAAAACGGCGACAAAGAACGCGACTACGATCACGCCGCCGCCCGCCACGCCGCCGACCTCAAATCCCCCGAAGAAATCGGCGAAAACGCCGCCAACCGCGCCGTCCAAAGACTCGGCGCGAAACCAATGCGCTCGGCGAACAATATGCCCGTCCTCCTAGAAGCCCGCGTGGCGCGATCGCTCCTCTACCATCTCGCCGCCGCCGCCTCAGGCGAAGCCATCGCGCGCGGGCGATCCTTCCTCAAAGACAGCCTCAATCAAAAAATCTTCGGCGACACAATCACAATCACAGACGACCCGCTGCGACCCCGCGCCGCCAACTCCCGAATCTTTGACGCCGAAGGAACGCCATGCGAACCCCGCGCCATCGTGGAAAAAGGCGCGCTGCGGCATTTCTTCCTAGACACGCCGTCAGCGAAAGAACTCGGCATGGAAACGACAGGACACGCCGCAGCCTCGCCCGGCAGCCCGCCCTCGCCCGCGCCAAGCAACCTCCATATCCACCCCGGCGCGAAAAGCCCTCAAAAACTCATCGCCGATATGAAAGAGGGAGTCGTCATCACCGAACTGATCGGCATGGGCGTCAATCCGATCACCGGCGATTACAGCCGCGGCGCGGCGGGCTTCCGCGTGGAAAAAGGCGAGATCGCCTATCCGGTGAGCGAAATCACGATCGCCGGCAGCCTCAAAGAGATGTTCGGCAGCCTCATCGCCGCCAACGATCTGGAACTCGCCTTCGCTCTGAACGCGCCGTCTCTGCTGATTCCCTCCATGACGATCGCCGGACACGCCGCGCCATGACAGACGCCGACCCGCGCCGCGTCTCGGCGCGCCTTACGATGACGCGGCTCTTCAAGATCTATATGCGTCCGCAGCTGCCGCTCATTATGGCTGGCGTTTTCTGCAATCTCTTCGTGGCCGGCTTCACGAGTCTCTATCCGCTCTTCATTCAGGAGGCGATTGACAATATCAGCCTTGAGGAATTGTCATGGCCCTTTTGGGTTTTTCCGCTCGGCATTGTGTCGCTGATGGGCTTGCGCGGCTCATTCATCTTTTTGGGCGGGGTGAGTCTGGGCTATGCCGGGCAGCGCATGGTCATCGCGATACGCAAAGATCTCTTCGTCCATATCGTCCATGCCGACTATCAATGGATCACCGGAACCCATTCCGGACGCTTCCTCGCCGCCTTCATGAGCGACACAGGCGCGATAGACAACGCCATGCAAGCCGCCGGCGTGGATATGATGCGGAATCTCTTCATCATTCTCGGTCTTTTGGCGTATATCGCCTATGTCAATCTATGGTTCACGCTGGCGCTTTTCGCGATTTTGCCTCTCGCGGCGGCGATCACCGGTCTTTTCGGTCTGCTGACGCGAAAGTCGCAGACCGTGCTGATGCAGGAGAACGCGCATTTCTCCATGCGCGTCTCGGAGACTTTGAAGAATCTCCGCACAATCAAAGTCTATGACGGCGAGACGACCGAAGTCGCGCGAATGCGTCAAGTTCTCGCCAATATGGAGCGTCATTTCGGTCGCGCGAAGAAAGCCTCGCTCGCGCCGAGCGCGATCATAGAGCTGCTGACCGGGATAGGCATCTCGCTGGTGCTGATCGCGGTTTGGCTCGTGGAATGGGAGATCGGGGGCTTTGGCGAGGCGGGAACTTTCGCCGGTCTGCTGGCGGCGCTTCTCCTCGCCTATGGATCGCTCCGCCGCCTCGCCTCCTCCTACACGACGATGGAGAACGGGCTGGCTTCGGCGATTCGCGTCTTCAATCTGATGGACAAGAAGCCCGAAATCCGCGACCGTCCAGACGCCAAGCCCATTCCGAAACACAAGACCGCCATCGCCTTTCACAATGTCCATTTTCGCTACAGCGATCACACCGAAGCGCTGCGCGGCGTCTCTTTCACGATTCCGCAGGGACAGTCGGCGGCGCTTGTCGGCATGTCCGGCGGCGGCAAAAGCACGATCTTAAACCTGATCCCCCGCTTCTACGATCCAAGAGAAGGGCGAATCACGATAGGCGGCGAAGACATTCGCGGCATCAAGATGGAGAGCCTCCGCGCCTCCTTGGCGCTCGTCACCCAAGAGCCGATCATCTTTGACGATTCGGTGCGCGACAATATCGCCTATGCGCGGCGCGGGGCAAGCGAGGAAGAGATCGCCGCCGCCGCCAAAAACGCCGCCGCCGATGGGTTCATCCGCGCTCTCCCAAAGGGCTATGACACGAAAGTCGGCGAAGGCGGAATTCGTCTCTCCGGCGGCGAGCGGCAGCGCGTGGCGCTGGCGCGCGCGATGCTGAAAAACGCGCCGATTCTCCTAATGGACGAGCCGACCTCCTCGCTGGATCAGGAATCCGAGCGGCATATCCAAAAAGCGCTCGCCAATCTGATGACAGGGCGCACAACCCTCATCATCGCGCATCGTCTTTCCACGATCATGCATGTGGATCGGATTCATGTCGTCCATCAGGGGCGAATCGTGGAGAAGGGCAGCCATCAAGAACTGATTGGCGCAGGCGGCGCTTACGCCCAGCTTTACGGACACGTCCATTCGTGATCCCGCCTTTTCCGCTCCGCCTTTATCAAAGAGCGATTCGTCTCGCTTCGCCGCTTTTTCCTCTTCTCTTGGCGGCGCGCGCGCGGCGCGGCAGGGAAGACCCGCTCAGACACAAAGAGCGGAGGGGCTTGGCGAGCGCGAAACTTTCGGGCGAATCTCTTCTATGGATTCACGCGGTCAGTCTGGGCGAAGCCCACGCCGCCTTGACGCTCGCGCCGGCGCTCCGCCAGAAATCGCCGCGAGCGCGAATCCTCCTGACGACAACGACAAGAACATCGGCGAAGCGCGTCCAAGCGATTCTGCCTCCCTATATGACGCATCAATATCTGCCGTTGGATCATCCGCGCTATTGGCGGCGCTTTTTGGATCATTGGCGTCCTGCCGCGGCGCTTCTGATGGAGTCCGAGATTTGGCCGAATATGATAGGCGCTCTCAAAGCGCGCGCCGTGCCGATGGCGCTCGTCAATGCGCGGCTCTCGCCCTCTTCGGCGCGGAGATGGCGGCGGATCCCAAAGAGCGCGGCCTTTCTCTTTTCCTCCTTTGATCTGGTCTTGGCGCAGAATGAGACCATCGCCGAAGAACTGACCGCGCTCGGCGCCAGAGCCGTCCGCCTTGTCGGCAATATCAAAAATGACGCGCCCCCTCTCAAAGCCGATCAGGCGGAAGTGGAGCGGTGGCGCTCTTCTTTGGGGGCGAGACCCGTCTTTTTGGCGGCAAGCACCCATAAGGGCGAGGAGGCGATCCTCCTAGAGACGCATCGCGCTTTGGCGCGAGACGCGCCCAATCTCCTGACGATCATCGCGCCCCGCCATCCTGAACGCGGCGGTCTCATCGCCGAAATGGCGCGGGAGGCGAAACTTTCCCATCTCCAAAGACAAAAAACCCGATCCCTCCCGACAGAAGAGACGGCGCTTTATATCGCCGACACGGTGGGCGAGCTTGGGCTTTTTTATCGCTTGGCGCGGATCGTCTTTATCGGCGGATCGCTCGCGCCGCGCGGCGGGCAGAACGCTCTGGAGGCGGCGCAGCTTGGGAGCGCGATTCTCTTCGGGCCTCATGTTTTTAACTTCGCCGATCTTTACGCCGATCTTGAGAAAAACCGCGCGGCTCTCAAAGTCTCATCGGCGGCGGATCTTCAAGAAAGCGCCGCCGCGCTTCTGAAAGACCCCGCCCGCGCGAGGTCAATGTCCGACAAAGCGAAAACTCGCGCCAAGGCCAGACAAGGCGCTGTCGGCAGAACTGTCCGAGCGCTCGCCGAAAAAGGGTTTCTGCCGTGAAAGCGCCGTTCTTTTGGCGAGATTCGTCAAAAAGCGCGGAGGCGATCGCTCTCGCTCTCGCGCCATTCTCGGCGATCTACGCGCTCGGCAAATCTCTCCATCGCGCCCTGTCCCAAGAGACGCGGCTCTCGGTTCCCGTCCTCTGCGTTGGGAATCTGGAGGTCGGCGGCGCGGGCAAAACGCCGACCGCGCTTTATCTCGCCAAAAAACTCCAAGAGACAGGCGAGCGTCCCCATATTCTCTCGCGGGGCTATGGCGGGCGCGGGCGAGGAATCCTGCGCGTTCAAGCCGACAGACATAAGAGCGCGGATGTCGGAGACGAGCCGCTCCTCCTCGCAGCCCAAGCGCCGACATGGACGGGCGCGAAGAGGAGACGCTCGGCGGAGATGGCGATCAAGGAGGGCGCGTCTCTGCTCATTATGGATGACGGCTTTCAGAATCCGTCTCTTCACAAGGACATCTCCATTCTTGTCGCGGACGCGGAAGCAGGGATCGGCAATGGCCGTCTCATTCCCGCAGGGCCATTGCGCGAATCGCTCAAAGACGGTTTCGCCCGCGCCTCCCTTCTCCTTCTTTTGGGAGAGGGAAAGGCGGGAGAGGCTCTCGTGAAGCGGGCGGAAAAGAGAGCGATCCCCGTTTATCGCGGAAAACTCGCCCCTTCCGCGACAGACGCCGAAAAACTTCGGAGCGAAAGGGTTCTCGCCTTCGCCGGGCTCGCGCGTCCTGAAAAATTCACGAAAACGCTCCAAGAGATCAAAGCCCAGATCGCCGATTGGCAGCCCTTCCCCGATCATCACCTTTACCGCGAAAAAGACGCCGCCGCGCTCTTGCGCCGCGCCGAGGAAAAAAATCTCCGTCTCATCACGACAGAAAAAGACATGGCGCGACTAAAATCCTCGCCTCAAAGATCGGCGCGTGGAGAGTTGGCGTCTCGCGCCGAAGCGCTTGCCGTCTCGCTTGAGATAAAGGATGAGGCGGAGTTTCTAGAAACCATCAGGCGCGGGATCAGCGCGGCGAGACGAGAAGCATAGGGTCTAGCGGACGTCCGCGCCATGAGACGCGCCAATCCAAATGCGCGCCTGTGGCGCGTCCGGATTTGCCGACCCGTCCGATGACAGCGCCCCGCGCCACGCGCGCGCCCTCTTGGACGAGAATCTCGCCCAAATGCAGAAAGGCGCTGACGACCCCAAGCCCGTGATCCAAAAAGAGAAGCCCGCCCTCAAAGTAAAAATCTCCCGCCAAAATGACGATCCCCCCCGCTGGCGCTCTGACGACAGCGCCTTCGGGGGCGGCGATATCCACGCCGTAATGGGGGCGCATCGGGACGCCGTTCAGAATGCGGCGGCTTCCATAGACGCCGCTCACCCGCCCCTCCGCGGGCATGATGAAAGATTCCGTGAAAAAACCCTCGCGCCGAAGAGGCCGCCGCGCCTCTCTTTTTTGTCGGGCTTCCATGGCGATTCTGTCATGGGCTTCGGGCGGCGGACGGACGTAGATTTCGTCAAGACCGTCAATCCGCTCCTCCTTATATCTCCGCGCCTTTACGACAAGACGGCGCTTTCGGACAACCCCCTTTCGCCGCGTCTCCAGAGTCGCATGGCGGGGATGGTCGCGCCCGAAGCCAAAGACGAAATCGCCGTTGGGCGACAGGGCGAGCTCTTCGCCGTCAAGAAAAAGACGCGCTGTCGGGTCTGTTTTCCCGACAATCATGCCGCCTTGCGTCATTTCTCCGCGCAGCGTGATCGGTTCTCTGTCCGCGCCGGCGCAGCCCGTCAAAAACAGACAGAGGGGAAGAATCTGTCGCGGTTTCATTTTGGCGATTCCTGTTTTTTTTGTTTTTCGCGCCGCGCCTTCAGCTCGGCTTCAAGAGCGATTTCGGCGGAGGCGTAGGCTTCCTGACGCGCCACGCTCCAATAGCGAAGATCGGAGAGGGGAATGCGCGTCTTTGTCAGAGCGCAGCGGACATAATCGCCGCCGGCGATCACGTCAAAGGACGCGCCTTTATAATTGAGCCGCGCTTCCATCGCTTCCTCTCGCGTCAGATCAGACGTTTCTGCTCTTCGCGGACGCGCACCGCCACGCTGAGCGATTTGGCGAAGCGCAGAGTCCAATCCTCGCCGACCCGCGATTTTTCGGGATGGCGGAGGATGCGATGTTTTTCGTCCAAGACGAGCGCGTAGCCTCGCTCCAGCACGCGCTCATAGCTGAGGCTCTCTAGAATCCTAGAGACGCTTCGCAGGCGCTCAACTTTGGGGGTCAGGCTTTTCTCGCCCAGTTTGGCGAGTCGCGCCGTTGCGTCAAATCGTCTCCGCGCTCGGAGACAGAGATTCTGAATGTCTCGTCTGATTCGCTCTTCGCTGAAGGCTTGGAGGCGGACGCGGCGCAAAAAAATCTGATTCTGAAGCGCTTTCGGCAGACGCGCTGTCGCGCCGTCCAAGCGCTGCTCTCTGTCGCGGAGGATGGTCTCGCCTCGCGCCAGACCGCGATCGGCGTGGCGGAGTCTTTCGCGCGCGCGGGCGAGAGATGAGGAGAGCGCTTTGTCGGCGCGAATGCCCAAAGATTGCGTCCTTTCCCTTATCTCCGCCGCGACAGGGACGGCGATCTCGGCGGCGGCGGAGGGCGTTGGGGCGCGGAGATCGGCGACTTCGTCTAGGAGCGTTCTGTCGGTTTCGTGTCCGATGGCGGAGATGACGGGGATCGCGCTTTTCGCCGCTTCGCGCAGCAGCGTTTCGTCATTGAAGGGCCAGAGATCTTCCAGCGATCCGCCGCCTCGCGCGATGATGAGAATATCGGGACGCGGGATTGTTCCGTCTTTGGGGAGGGCGTTGAAGTTTTTTATGGCGGCGGTGATTTCGGGGGCGGCGTCTTTGCCTTGCACGCGGACGGGATAGAGGAGGATATGGGTTCCGCATCGCTCGCGGACTCTGTGGATGATGTCGCGGATGACGGCGCCTGTTGGGCTTGTGATGACGCCGATTCTTTTGGGCAGGAGGGGCAGGGGTTTTTTGTGTTTTTCGTCAAGGAGTCCTTCTTGGAAGAGTTTTTTGCGGAGTTTTTCCATTTCGGCGAGGAGCGCGCCTTCGCCTGCGAAGTTCATAGATTCTATGATCAGTTGGTATCGGGATTGCGCGGGGAAGGTTGAGAGTCGTCCTATGCAGAGGACTTCTTGTCCTGTTTCGGGTTTGAGGGCGATATTTGGGCGGTCTGTTTTCCAGATGACGCAGTTGAGGACGGCTTTATGGTCTTTGAGGTCTAGATAGGTGTGTCCGGATTGTGGTTGTGAGACTCTTCCGATTTCGCCTTTGACGTAGATTTGGTGGAAGTTTGTTTCCACGACATTTTTGAGTTCGCGGGCGAGTGATGAGACGGTGTATTCTTTTGGGGTATTGGGTCGGGTCATGGGGGTGAGTTTAGCAGAGTTTGTGAAGAATCTCCCGTAAAGGGGGGTGTGGGGGGCGAAGCCCCCCGCGAAAAGGGGGTTCGGGGGAAACCCCCGAAAAGTCGGCGGGCGAGAGCGAGACGAAGTCCACAAGCCCGAAGGGCGCAGTGAAACGAAGCGGGCGAAGCGCGTCAGCGCAAGCCCGCGAGAAAGCCCGCCGACCCCCCTGCTATAAGAGCTCTTGCGGGCAGGGGGCGCGTGGGTGGGTCGCATTTGCTCGCTTCGCGTTGCTTCGCTCGCAAATGCTTTTTTCCCACCCACCCACGCGTTTTCGGGGGGATTCCCCCCGATCCCCCCTTTCTCAAGGGGGGCTAGCCCCCCAAACCCCCCTTCACGGGAGCATGAAATCAAAGCCCAAATCCGCTAAACTCAAAACATGAAAGGCAGAAAAAATATCCTCCTCATCGGAAACGCCGGACGCGAACACGCCCTCGCCTACGCCCTCTCAGGAAGCCCCCACCTCGGAAAACTCATCACAACCCCAAAAAACGACGCCATCAGCCAAATCAGCCAAGCCATCAAACTCCCAAACGACAACAACATCATCAAACTCTGCCAAAAAAACAATATCCACCTCACCATCATCGGACCCGAACAACCCCTCATCAACGGACTCGCCGATAAACTCCGAAACGCCAACATCCCAACCCTCGGACCCTCCGCCAAAGCCGCCAAACTGGAAGCCTCTAAAGGCTTCACACGAGACCTCTGCGCGAAACTCAAAATCCCCGCCCCCGCCTACGCCCGATTCCAAAACCCAAACGCCGCCCGCCAATACGCCCAAACCCAAAAACCCCCCATCGTCATCAAAGCCGACGGAATCGCCGGCGGAAAAGGCGTCGCCATCGCCGAAACCCAAACCGAAGCCCTCCACGCCATCAACCGCATCGCCGAAGGAACCTTCGGCGAAAAAAACCGCGACATCGTCATAGAAGAATTCCTGACAGGCGAAGAAGCAAGTTTCTTCGTCCTGACAGACGGCAAATCCATCATCCCCCTCGCCTCCGCCCAAGACCATAAACGCCTCCTAGACGGCGACAAAGGACCAAACACAGGCGGCATGGGCGCTTACTCCCCCGCCCCCATCTTGACCCCCGATATTGAAGAGCAAGTCATGGCAGAAATCATCCGCCCCGCCTTGAAGGAAATGACGGCGCGAGGCGCGCCCTATCAAGGCGTCCTCTATGCGGGGCTGATGATCCAAAACCGCCGCGCGAAACTGATAGAATTCAACGCCCGCTTCGGCGATCCCGAATGCCAAGCGCTGATGATGCGATTGGAATCCGACCTCCTGCCCCTCCTCTACGATTGCGCCACAGGAAATCTCGGGGAAAGAGAAATCTCATGGCGCTCCGAAGCCGCGCTCACCATCGTCATGGCGGCGAAAGGCTATCCGGGCGCCTACGAAACCAACAGCCCGATCCGAGGCATAGAGAAAGCCGAAGCGCTGGACGGCGTCCGAATCTTCCACGCCGGCACCGCCAAAACGCAGGACGGATGGCGCGCCGCAGGCGGACGAGTCCTCAATATCACCGCATTGGGAAAGACTGTCGCTGACGCCGCCTCTCTAGCCTATCAAGCCGCATCATGTATAGAATGGAAGGAAGGCCATTATCGCCGCGACATCGGCGCGAGCGTCATCGGACAGCGCGCCCTCGCGCGAGAAGAATAGGGAGAGCCATGCAGCAGGAAGAAGAAAGCCGCCAAGTCAAATTTTCAGGCACGCGCGAGGTCGTGGAGCGCCTCCGCTTTGATCAGAAAAAACTGGAAGCCTATATGGAAGAGCATGTGGAGGGCTTCCGATCTCCTCTGGAGGTGAAGCAGTTCAAGGGCGGTCAGTCCAACCCGACCTATCGGCTCGCCTCGCCTTCGGGGAGATATGTCCTTCGCAGAAAGCCTCCGGGCGCGCTTCTGCCCTCGGCGCACGCGGTGGATAGAGAATATCGCGTCATGACGGCGCTTCACCCGACAGGCTTTCCCGTCCCCAAGACCTTCGCGCTCTCTATGGATGAGAGCGTTGTCGGCACGCCTTTCTTCATCATGGAGATGGTGGAGGGGCGAATCTTTTGGGAGGGCGCGCTTCCCGATCTCGCGCCCAAAGAGCGCGGCGAAATCTATGACGCGATGAACGAGACGATCGCCGCGCTTCATCAGACCGATTATGAGGCGATTGGTCTCGGCGATTTCGGCAAGCCCGGCAATTATTTCGCCCGACAGATCGCGCGCTGGTCTAAACAATATCTCGCCTCCGAGACGCAAAAGATTCCGGAGATGAACAAATTGATAGAGTGGCTGCCTCAAAACATTCCCGATGGCGATGAGACCAGCATTGTTCATGGCGATTATCGGTTGGACAATATGATTCTCCATCCCGCCAAGCCTGAGGTTTTGGCGATTTTGGATTGGGAGCTTTCCACGCTGGGTCATCCTTTGGGCGACTTCACCTATCATTTGATGCAGTGGCATTTGCCGTCCGACACAGGCACGACTGCCGCTTCTCTGATAGACGCCGATCTGAAAGCGCTTGGAATCCCGAGCGCCGAAGACTATATCGCCGCTTATTGCCGGAGAACGGGGCGCGAGCGCATTGAGAATGTGGATTTTTACTTCGCCTATAATTTTTTTCGTTTGGCGGGGATTTTGCAGGGCATTGTCGGGCGCGTCCGCGATGGGACGGCGGCGAGCGAGCATGCGGAGGAATCGGTGGATCGGGTTCGTCCTCTTTGTCAGTTGGGCTGGATGCATGCGCGGATGGCGGGCGCGACATGAGAGGATAGGAGGCGCGGAAGGCTTGTTGAGGTAGCGTTAGGTGATTTTCTCATAAAATAAAAAAAATTTTAGTTTTTCCTAAAATTTTTCTTGACATTCTTTTCATGGAGTCTTATATCCCTGTCATCACTCTTTCAACTTTACGAGGAGAAGAACGATGACACAGGCTAACAAAACCACTTTCGCGTCTGAGAAGGCTGAGCAAGAGCCACCATTGCCGCAGCTGATCGCTGAGGGCGTCAAGAGCTACAATGTTCGTCGGATAGGGTTCGCGCGTGAGAATGCCGAGCTTTATTTTGACATGTTGAGCGGCGTTGTTGATGCCAAGAGCGTTTCTGAGGGTCTTGCGATATACAACCGTTTTCTTGCGGATGCGATGTCGCGTGGCATGGATCAGGCTCGCGCTTTGGGCGAGGTTGCTCGGGAATCTGGGACGAAAGTTGCGGAGAGGCTGCCTGCGCCGCAGATTTCGTAATCTGGTTTTTGTCTAGGTTGCTGAGATTGCGAGGGGTTGGGGAGGCTATGGCCTCCCCAACCTTTCTAAGTTTTGAGTTTTTGGGCGTTTTGACCTGCTCCCGTTGAGGGGGGTCAAGGGGGGCTTGCCCCCCTTGAAAAAAGGGGGTTCGGGGGAATCCCCCCGAAACGCGTGGGTGGTGGCGGCGAAGAAAGCATTTGCGAGCGGAGCAACGCGAAGCGAGCAAATGCGACCGCCACCCACGCGCCCCTGCTCGCAAGAGCTCTTGTAAGCAGGGGGGTCGGCGGGCTTTCTCGCGGGCTTGCGCTGTCGCGCTTCGCCCGCTTCGTTTCGCCACGCCCGCCGACTATAGCGGGCTTCGCCCGCTTGGTTTTTCAAGGGGGGCAAGCCCCCCTTGACCCCCCTTCACTTTCAGCTTCTATGCGTTAGTTCCCCTGCGGCAAAAACAAACACCTATCCATGAAAAAGATGCCTGTCGCGGCAGCGACCTTATCCACAAGCGCAAAAGCCGATTCCCTTGCAAGACCCCCAAAAGCCCAATAAAATGCGAATCATGTCCAAACTCAAAACCTTCGCCCAACAACTCAAAGACCGCGTCCCCGTCTCCGAAATCATCGGCAAACACGTCACCCTAAAACGCCGAGGCAAAGAATGGGTCGGACTCTCACCCTTCACAAAAGAAAAAACCCCATCCTTCACCGTCAATGACGAAAAACAATTCTGGCATTGCTTCTCTAGCGGCAAACATGGCGACATCTTCTCCTTCCTGACGGAAACCCAAAACCTCTCCTTCATGGAAGCGCTGCGCGAAGTCGCCGCCCACGCCGGAATGGAAGTCCCGCGCTTCCAAAAAAACGACCCCCAACAAGACGACAACCAACAAAAACTCCTCCGCGCCACAACAGCCGCATGCCTCTTCTTTGAAAAACAACTTCAGAGCGCCATCGGCGAGCAATCCCGCGCCTATCTCAAAAAACGCGGCATCAGCAGCGAAACCCTGAAAAAATTCCGCATCGGCTTCGCCCCCCAAAAACGAAACGCTCTGAAAACACAACTGCGAAAGGAAGGCTTCTCCGAAACATGCCTCCTAGAAGCAGGACTCCTCATCAAACCCGATCAGGGCGAAACCTACGACCGCTTCCGCGACCGCATCATCTTTCCAATAGGCGATCCGCGCGGAACCATCATCGGCTTCGGCGGACGCGCCAGACGCGAAGACGCGACCGCCAAATATCTCAACTCCCCCGAAACGCCCCTCTTCCATAAAGGCGGCGTGATCTATGGTCTCGCCCAAGCCAGAAAGCCCGCCTTTGACGCCGGCAAACTGCTCGTCCTAGAAGGCTATATGGACGTCCTGTCGCTCCATGAGGCCGGCATCCATCACGCC
This sequence comes from uncultured Alphaproteobacteria bacterium, assembly GCA_958296285.1. GTDB lineage: Bacteria > Pseudomonadota > Alphaproteobacteria > JAPOUT01. The sequence goes on along the minus strand of OY282459.1, from coordinate 884,835 downwards.
GTGGCGGGAATGGGGACGGCGCTGACCGAAGAGCAGCTGCGTCTGATTTGGCGCATCACGCCGGAGCCTGTGATCTGTCTAGACGGAGACGCGGCAGGACGCCGCGCGGCGTCCCGTCTGATGGCGCGCGCGCTCCCGGAACTGCGATCCGGACACGGTCTCCGCTTCGCCGCGCTCCCGGAAGGCAAAGACCCGGACGAACTGATTCGCCAAGAAGGACGCGCCGCGTTAGAGCGCGTCCTCGCCGCCGCCGAGCCTCTCTCCGAAGCGCTCTACCGAGAGGAGGTGGAGAAAACCCCTCTCAAAACGCCGGAAGCCAAAGCCGAATTGGAAAAGCGCGTCCAAGAGATTTTGGGGAGAATCCAAGACCCCGATCTCCGCCGCCATTACAGACAAAGTTTTCGCCAAAGATTGCGCGATCTCTTTTGGAAAATGGAAAGATGGCGCGGTCAGCCCAACGCCCCCCGCGCCGCAGGCAGAACGCCCGACGGCGCCGCCGAGCAGGAGCGAATCCTGCTCGGCATGATGATCGCCGCGCCGAAAAATACCCAAAAACGCCGCGAAAAGCTGGAAACCGCCTTCTTCCAAGAGCAAGACCATCGCGCGCTCCGAGACGAAATCATCAGGGTTCTAGAAAGCCCTCAAGAGACGCCCTCTTCGGAAACCATCTGCCGCCAAGCCAATCCGGATCTGCGCCGAATCATCGGGATCGTCTATGGCTATGACGGCGAGGACGCGCCGAGCGGCGATCGCTTCCGCAAACGCTTCTCCATGGCGCGTTTCTTGGACGAGGAGATGATGCTCCAATGTTTGGATTTCTTCATAGACGCGCAATATTGGCGCGCGCTCGGAGACGACATTAAGGACGCGGCGCGGAACTATCAGGAAAAAATCCGCCATGGCGACAAAGACGCTGACAAAAGCGAAACCTGTCTCTTTGAGCTGCGCCGCGAAGAGGAAAAGACGCTGAACCATTTGCGCGAAACATCGCTCCGATTGGGCGAAGCCGTCTCAAAATGCGTTCCGGAGAACGGGGTGGATTGGGCGGCTTTTTTCTCCAGCGCTTTATCTGACGCCCCGGCGCTCCGATGAGGCATGAGCCGACCGCCGCCCCCGCCCCTCTCTCAACAGGGCTTCCGCCGATTCTGCCCAGACGCCCTCGCCTTCTCATTTTGGGATCGCTTCCGGGCGCTTTGTCTTTGGCGAAGCGGGAATATTACGCTCATCCCCGAAACGCTTTTTGGCACATTATGGCGCGTCTCTGTGATATTCCAAAAGACGCGTCTTATCAGACGCGCGTTGCCGCGTTGAAGGAGAACGGAATTGCGCTTTGGGATGTTCTCGCTCGGGCGCGGCGACAAGGCTCGTTGGACAGCGCCATTGAAAGGGCGAGCGAAGAGCCGAATCCGATTGCTGATCTTCTGCGGAACGCTCCTGAGTGTCGTCATGTGGCTGTTAATGGCGGGAGGGCGCTTGCTGCGTTCAAGCGTCATATTTTGCCTGTTTTTTCTGATGAAGAGAGGGCGGGGTTTTTTTTGCTTTCTCTGCCTTCCACGAGTCCTGCTTATGCTGCGATGGCGTTGGAAGAGAAGGTCCGATTGTGGAAAGAGCGCCTTGCTTTATAGAAGCTGAAAATAAAAAGGGGGTTTGGGGGAACGAAGTTCCCCCAAGAAAAGGGGGGGGTCGGGGGGAATCCCCCCCGAATAGTCGGCGGGCGTGGCGAAACGAAGCGAGCGTTAGCGAGCGAGAAAGCCCGCCGACCTCCCTGCATCGCGTGAGCTCTTGCGGCAGGGGGCGCGTGGGTGGGTCGCTTTCGCTTGTTCGCTACGCTCACTGCGCGAAAGCTCCTTTCCCACCCACCCACGCGTTTCGGGGGGATTCCCCCCGATCCCCCCTTTTTTCAAGGGGGGCAAGCCCCCCTTGACCCCCCGTCACCTCAAGCTTCTATGCTCTTGCTCTACTCCGCCGCCTGCAACTCCCGATAAGAATCTAACTCCCGAATCTCGCTAACCTTCCCCTCACTATCATAAATAACCCGCATCCTGTGAATCTGAAGAGGCTCCCTATTATCACGCGCAACCAAATACTCCCAAATACCAAAAGTGAACAAACTCCGAATCCCATGACCCACCGCGCGCCACGCGCTCGGATTCGGATTGCGGCGATATTCATAAATATCCACCACCGCGCCCGGCCTCGCCAAAGAACGCGAGATCGGCGCGCCAAGCTCAGCCTCCAAAACAGCGCGCTCCATCCCAACCTGCAGATTGCGAATCTCCGGCGCATCCATATTCAACGCCCTATAAACCGAACAGCCCGACAGGGCGAGAGCGCTCAAAACGGCGGCGAGAATCATCGTTTCAGATCGCATCCCTATCTCCTAAACGCGCGCGCGCGCCTCGTCAAGACACGCTTTTTTAAGCTTCCCAAAAGACGCGAGAAACGCTATCTATAAAACAGAATATCAGAAACATGCCCGTCCCTCCCCCCCAAACCAATCACGGAATGGAGCCTCATCCCCTATGCCCCCATCCTCCGCGCGGGTGAAATCCGCGAAGAAACCCGCCGCCGCGACCGCGTCAAGACGCCCCGCCGCTCCCGCGTCAAGACGCCCCGCCGCTCCGAAAAAAGCCGCGAAAAGCGCCAAGAGCGTCAAAAAGCCCGCCGCCCAAAAACCGTCTCCGCAGACAGACGACAAAGCAAGCGATCTGCCCGATATGCCTCTCTTGGAAAGCCATAAACAGGCGCTCCGCGAAATGATCCAAATCGCCAAGAAGCACGGCTATATCAGCTATCGCGAAATCAATCGGACGCTGCCGACCGATGAGTTCTCCTCCGAGCAGATAGAGGACATTCTCTCCTCGCTGTCGGAAATGGGCGTGACAATCGTGGATCACGAGGAAAGCGAGGCCGAAGAAGAGATGGAAGCCGCGCCCGCCGCCCCCGAGCCTAAAGACGCCGCCGAGAAACCCAAAGAGACCGCCGATCAGGCAAGCGCGACAGACGATCCCGTCCGCCTGTATTTGCGGGAGATGGGATCGGTGGATCTGCTGTCGCGCGAGGGCGAGATCGCCATCGCGCGCCGCATAGAGGCGGGACAGCAGGCGATGATTCAAGCGCTTTGCCAAAGCCCCTTGGTCTTCCACGCCATCGCCATTTGGCATGACGAGCTGCGCGAGGGGAAAATCTTCCTCCGCGAGATTATTGATCTGGAAAGTTCTTACAGCGGCATGGAAAGCGGCAGGACGGATAAGGACAATGCGAAAACGCGCCGCGAAAACTCCGCCCATTCCGACAATAGCGATATGGACGGAAATCCCTCTATGGCGGCGATGGAAGAGAAAATCAAACCGCAGATCTTCGCCATTTTGGACGAGATCACGAAACTTTGGCAGAAATTCCGCCTCCTGCAAGAGAGCGGCATCCAACTGCGCAGGGAAGACAAAACCCTCTCGCCGGCGCGGCAGAAACGCATGACGCTCCTCAAAGAGGAAATCGCGCGATCCATCCAAAAACTCTCCTTCAACCATTTCGCGATCAAGAAATTGGTGGATCATCTCTATAACGTCCATCGGAATCTGGTGGCGATAGAGGGCAGGCTGATGCGCCTCGCCATCAAATATGGCGTGGAGCGGCAGGATTTCCTGGACAATTACGCCACTTTTGAGCAGTCGCCCTCATGGCTGACCCATCTGGCTAAGCGCGAGACGGCGGGCTGGGAGTCCCTCCTCAAACACGCCGACAAAGAGCTGCGCGAGATCCACGGCAAAGTGCAGGAACTGTCAGAGGAGACCGGCATAGAGATCGCCGAACTGCGCCGCATCGCGCAAGCCGTCAAGAAGGGCGATCACGAGTCCAAAATCGCCAAGAAGGAGATGATTGAAGCCAATCTGCGTCTCGTCATTTCCATCGCCAAGAAATACACGAACCGAGGACTGCAATTTCTAGACCTCATCCAAGAAGGCAATATCGGCTTGATGAAGGCGGTGGATAAATTTGAATATCGCCGCGGATACAAATTCTCCACCTACGCCACATGGTGGATCAGGCAGGCGATCACGCGCTCCATCGCCGATCAGGCGCGGACGATTCGCATTCCAGTCCATATGATTGAGACGATCAACAAACTGATGCGAACCTCGCGCCAAATCCTCCATGAGACGGGACACGAACCCGCCCCGGAAGAACTCGCCGAGAAACTGGGCATGCCTCTGGAAAAAGTGCGAAAAGTCCTGAAAATCTACAAAGAGCCGATCTCGCTGGAAACCCCGATCGGAGACGAGGAAGACAGCCATCTGGGAGACTTTCTGGAAGACAAAAGCGCCGTCGTGCCGGTGGACGCCGCCATTCAAGCCAATCTGCGCGAGCAGATGACGAGCATTCTCTCCACGCTGACGCCGCGCGAAGAGCGCGTCCTTCGGATGCGTTTCGGCATCGGGATGAATCAGGATCATACGCTGGAGGAAGTCGGGCAGCAATTTATGGTCACCCGCGAGCGAATCCGCCAAATAGAGGCGAAAGCGCTCCGAAAACTCAAGCATCCGAATCGCGCGCGGAAATTGCGCTCTTTCCTGGAAAGTTAGGAAAGCGAGGGGCCTGTAGCTCAGTTGGTTAGAGCAGACCGCTCATAACGGTTTGGTCGCAGGTTCGAGTCCTGCCGGGCCCACCGTCCTTGAGGGGCTTTAATTTAAGTCTGTTCAAGGCTGCGCGGCAGAAGGCGCGGCGGGGGCGGCAGGCGCGGCAGGCGGCGGGGCGGAGACGCCGGGCGGCGAAGGCGCGGCGGCGCCGCCGATTTGGGCGCGCATCGTCGCCATCAATTGGGCGAAATCGCCATTGCTCTTCCTCAGCTGCGAGACGAACTCGGCGCGCTGCCATTGCGCCGCCCAAAAGCCGTTCAGATTGATGTCAAAGAGTTTGTATGAGCCTTCGCGGTCGCGCAGCAGCCACCATTGGATTTGGATCGGCTCGTCAAAATTCTCCACCGTCGCCATGCTATAGACGATGGCTTCGCGCCCGCGCCGTCCCTTGCGGACGCTCTTGGTGACCTCCAGCGAGACCTCGCCCTCATAGGTCAGCAGGCGGCGGACATAGACTTTGGAGACGAATTCGGGAAGCAATTCTTTATAGGCTTTGCGCGTCTCTTTATCCATGTCGCGGGCGTAGGGGCCCAAAATGAAGCGCGAGACGCGCGAGAGCGAGATGTTCTTGACGAGCAGCTCCATCAAGACTTTCTCGCGCGCCTCGCCGGCTTTGTCTTCGCGCAGACGCAGAATCTTTTCGGCGAGAGATCGGATGAAACTCTCGGCTTCTTGATCCGATTCGGCGGCGGCGGGGCTTCCCGCCAAGAGGGCAAGCGCGAGAGAAGCGGCGAGGAGGCGCGTCATGGCAGGAGGCCCCTGGAGATGGAATCGTCTTGGTGGAAGGCTTCTTCTTCCATGTCAAAGTCAAAATCGTCTGAAAGGTCGGGGAGGGTGGAGATGTCTATTTCGCCGTTCAAAATCTCGCGGCGTCTGTTCTGCCGATAGAGTTCGCGCAAGACGGCGTAATAATCTATGGAGGTGCGCTCCACTTGACTGAGGACATCAAGCGTGCCTGCGCGGAAATCCACGACGCTCGCCGCGCCGGCGACGAGGCGGATGAAGCGCCGTCCTTCTATCGGGACATAGCCTATCGGATCGGCGTAATAATCGGCGACTCCTCCTGACGCCGCGCGGAGCGAGGAGGGTCCGAGAAAGGGGAGGAAGATATAAGGCCCCTCCGGCACGCCATAGACGGCGAGCGTTTGGCCTGCGTCTTCGCTGTGGGCGGGGATTCCGATCATCGCGGCGACATCTATCAATCCGGCGATGCCGAGCGTGGAGTTCAGAAGGAGGCGCGCCAGCGATTCTCCGGCGCGCCGCCATGAGCCTTGCAGAATGTCGTGTCCTAATGTGAGGGGGGTGGAGAGATTCTCCGAGAAGTTCCGCAAGCCTTTGCGCGCGAAGCGCGGCATCAGATCGTCATAGACTTCGGCGACAGGTCGGAGGAAGAGAAAGTCGGCGAAGTTGGTCAGTTCAAAGAAGTAGCGATTGAGAGGCTCTAAAGGGTCGTTGGCTTCTTCATAAGCGGCGCGCGCGCCTGTGTCGGAGGCGGGCGGACGGGTCGCGCAGCCCGAGACGGCGAGGAGAAAAACGCCCATCGCCGCCGCGGCGCAGGAGGGCGGCGCGAAAAATCTTGTCAAAAGCCCTCTGCGAACAGCGATGGCGTTCATGGCGATGATCCTGCTCCCGCACGGAAGAAAAGTCTTGCCATCTATACATGGAATGGGGGCGGGCGTATAGTGTTTTGAAATCCGAAGGGAGGCGTGAAATGGGCGGCGCGAGCCGGTTGAGATGGAGAGGCGCGTTTCTGATAAGCGCGCTTTTCGCTATGGGCGCGCCGGCCCTCGCCTCTGCTGACGAAACCTTGTTTTTCAATGGCGTGGTTTGGACAGGAGACGCCGCGCGCCCTCGCGCCGAAGCCGTTCTGACGCGCGATCGGCGCATTCTTTATGTCGGCGACAATGACGAAGCCGCGCGCCGCGCCTCCAAAGAGGCGCGGCGCATAGATTTGCGCGGCAGAGCGCTCTTGCCGGGCTTTGTGGAAAGCCATATTCATCCGGCGGTCGCCGGGCTGTTGATCTCCAAACTTTCCGTCATCGGAACACGGACGATCGCCGAAGTCCAAGCCGCGCTCAAATCTTACGCCGAGGCGCATCCTGACGAGAAGGTTCTCTTCGGCTTCGGTTTTCCGAGCGCGCTCAACACGCAGATCAACAAAGCGGGCGTCAAGGGTCCGCACCGCGAGGATTTGGACAAAATCGTCTCCGATCGCCCCGTCATGCTGATCGCGCTTGACGCGCACAGCGCGTGGCTGAACAGCGAAGCGTTGGAGGTCGGCGGCATCACGAAAGAGACGCCCGATCCTTTGCCCGGCGTTCATTACTACCAGCGCGACAAAAAGGGCGATCCGACAGGATGGATGGTGGAAGGCGGCGCGTTCTGGCCGCTGCTTCCGCGCTTCGGCGTTGGATCGGAGGAGGATTTCCGCGCGGCTTTCGCGTCCATCCTGCCGCGGCTCTCGGCGATGGGGATCACCTCGGTCTTTGACGCCGGGATTCCGGGGGGCGACAGCCTTGTGGAGAACGCTCTCAAGGCTCTGCGCGCGATGGAAAAAGACGGCAAACTCCCGATGCGCTATCATGCGAGCCTCTATCTGAACGACAGAGCGCGAGACGGGGGCGAGATGGCGGAAAGCATCTTGAAGATGCGCCGCCGCTACGCCTCCGATCTGATAGACATCCGAACGGCCAAGATTCCGCAGGACGGGACGATTGAAGGCGAGACGGCGGCTCTTTTGACGCCTTACGCCTCTGGCGGCGCGGGCGCGGTTCTTCTTGAGGCGAAGCCTCTCTCGCGGCTTTTGGAAGCGATGATGCGCGCCTCTTTGGACGTTCATATCCATGCGATTGGCGATCGGGCGTCTCGCGTTTCGCTGGACGCGATCGCGGCGGCGCGGAAAAATCTTTCCGGCTCTTCCCGCTCTCAAAGTCTCCTGACGCTCGCCCATGCGATGCTCATCGCGCCTGAAGATTTGAGGCGTCTGAAAGCGCTGGACGTGACGATTCAGACGACTCCCCATTGGGCGCACGATCTTTCGGGGACTCTTGCGCTTTATTCCAAACTGATGGATGAGGAAAGGGGCGCGCGGGTCATGCTTCTTCGGGATCTTTGGGAGGCGGCGCCGATCGTGGCTTTCGCGTCAGACTATCCCGCGACCGGTCTTCCCTTCCTTGAAGCCGCGCCTCTTTACGGCATAGAGATTGGGATGACGCGCCGCGCGCCCGGCGAGACCGAAGCCGCGCCTCTTCCGCCCGCCGATCAGCGCATGGCGTTGGAGCGTCTTCTCAAAGGCTATACTCTCCAAGGGGCGAGGCAGCTTCGTCTTGAGAGGGTGATTGGCACGATCGCGCCCGGCAAATATGCCGATCTTATCGTTCTGTCGCGCGACATTTTCCGTGAAGCCCCGCGCCGCATTCATGCCATTCAGGTGGACATGACGATGATGGGCGGGCGCGTCGTTCATCGGCGCGAAGGCTTTGGCGATTAAGTTTTTCTGTGGAAGAGCGCCGTTCAGCCTCGTCCTATAGGGAGCAGAGCGGAGACGCTTTGCGTTCTCTTGTCGTGTCTTTTGAGGTTTTTCCGCCGAAGAAGTCTGAGATGGAGGCGCGTCTTTGGGAGGCTGTCCGAGGTTTCTCGGCATGGTCGCCTGCGTTCATTTCGGTGACGCAGGGGGCGTTTGGATCGGGGGGCGCGGGGGGCGAGCATCCGATCGCGCGGACGCGGCGGGTTATAGAGCGCTTGCGCGGCGAGACGGATATTCCGGTCGCGCCGCATATGACATGCGCCGGCTCTTCGCGGGAGGCTCTTCTTCGGGCGGTTCGTTTTTATAAGGAGATGGGGGTGGATCGGATTGTGGCGCTTCGGGGCGACATGCCTGACATGGCGTCTTATGCGGCTCGGGATGATGGTTTCGCTTCCACGCCGGATTTCATTCGGGCGATAAGGGGGGTTGGCGATTTTGACGTCAGCGTCAGCGCTTATCCTGAGAGGCATCCGGAGTCGGCGTCTGTGGATGAGGGGATTGATTTATTGAAGCGGAAGGTTGAGGCGGGGGCGTGTCGTGCGATCACGCAGTTTGTTTTTGATACGGATTGTCATTTGCGTTATTTGGAGCGTGTGAGGTTGGCGGGGATTGAGGTTCCGATTGTTCATGGGATCATACCGACGACGAATTTTTCTGGGATTGTTCGGATGGCTGGGAAGTGTGGGGCTTCTGTTCCTGGTTGGTTGCGGAGGGCTCATGAGGTTTTTGGGGATAGTTTGGCTTCGCGGCGTTCTTTGGCGGTTCGGCTTGCGGTTGAGCAGTGCGAGCGGTTGATTGCGGGCGGGTCGCGTCATTTTCATATCTATACTTTGAATCAGGGGGATTTTGTTAGGGAGTTTTGTGAGGCTTTGGGTTTGTCTCGTAGTGCAGAAGCTTAAGGTAAAGGGGGGTTTGGGGGGGTCGCTGCCGCGACAGGCATCTTTTTCATGGATAGGCGCTTGTTTTTGCCGCAGGGGAACTAATGCATAGAAGCTGAAGGTGAAGGGGGGTTTGGGGGGCTAGCCCCCCAAGAAAAACAAGGCTGCCGAAGGCAGCCTACGAGTCGGCGGGCGTGGCGCAACGAAGCAGACGAGGCGAGCGTAGCGAGACGAGTCTGCGAGAAGCCCGCCGACCCCCCTGCTACAAGAGCTCTTGCAATGTAGGTAAGCTATGCACGAGCGATATTTTCGTGAGCTAGTTATGATATCGCCGATAGTTTTCGGAATTATCCTTTTGATCTATGAGCGCCTGGAGAACTTCCCTCTCAAACTGCGTTAGTTGATCGTTCTCGGCTAGAATTATGCGCGCCTTCCCAACCAATTTTTCTAGCATATGCTTTCCTCCCATAAGCTTTTCTATGCTCTCGAGCCGATCTCCTGAGCCTCTGTGGCCTATTAGAAAAAGAAGGATCCCCTTGTCAGAAGTTGTCAGTTTTGCGACATATTCCCTCACCTCTCTTTCTGTCCCCCATTTTTGCCAGGGATGATGAAGAATGCTGATAAAGAAGGGAGTATGAGGAAGGCAGTTATTATTTGCGGATTCTCTGATCCGATCCAGAAGCAAAGATTCAATTTCTCGAGCGTGAGAGGGAGTGACAATATTGTCTTCATTATCTTCCGCTGATAAAACATGATACGCTAACATCACTACAATGGATATGGATTCAGAGTTTCCAAAAATCGTCTTGAGAAGGTGAAACCTCTCCTCCTCGCTATCAAGACGCTCTATGAATCTATTAAGAACGAGCTGCACGTTCCCTAATATGCCGTTCCACTCAGAGATTGGGTCGTGTTTTCCATCGGTCGGCACTTTTTCTAGCTCCTCGCTACTTGAGTCCAAAATGGCTTGAAGCAAAGGTTGGATTTTCGGCGTGGGAATCTCTTCTTCGGGATGAGTCTTTAATTCTTGGAGGAATTTCCGATGGCGTCCTTCTTTTATGAGAGAACTTAGCTTGTCCTTTAACTCAGTCGGGCGATCTGCCAAAGCGACAATATCCCTTATCTCCTTGAAACCAAAAGCCCCCTCTGGTATGGAGAGTCTAAAGTAGAGATCAAACCATTCTGGACTGCATATTCTGTGCTCGCTGTTCCATTTCTGAACGTCACTTCCCACATGGGAACGGAAGGCTTTCTTATATTCTGGGAATAACCTTTTTATCAATGCTTGGCAAACATCCCTTTTACCAGTCTCGTTTTCACTAAACAATTGATGCAAAGGCTCGTATAATTTCATCTTTCTTTCTCTTTGTTTTTGCTCATCGCCTCCAAGCAAGGGGTCGGCAGAACCCGTGAAAAGATTCTTATTGTTACCTACCCACTGATACGCCTGTTGATAAAATACGCGAAGCGCTTGAACCTCAACAAAATCCTTGATATGCGCCTCACCCCGAACTAGAGGATAACATGCTACAATGGAATTGATGAGAGCCTTTACATTTCTGAAATTTTTAAGGCACTGGCCAAAACCCATACGAAAATCATTCGACATCCAGGAACTGAGTTGGATCAAATCCTTGTCGTCATAATGGTTTCCATGCCCAAATATGGAATCCAAATTCTCGAAGAAAAGATTGTACAATCTTGCCCAGTCGGGATTGGGGAGGTTATAGGAGAGCTGCACGATTTTTTCTAGGTAATCATAACCATCGTCGACTTCCTCCTTCTTATCACTGAGAGCGCTAGCGACCTTCTCCGAATCGCAGGCGATTAGATAAATGATATTCGGGAAATCACACACCGCCTTAATCACTCTTATGATCTGTCTGATTTCCTTTTTAAAAAGCCGATCCAGATCGTCTATAATCACTAGAATCTTGTCGTCCTGATTTCTCAACGCATCGGCAATGCTTTCTTTCGCATGGTGAAGGTCTTGATCAGATTTTTCTTGTCTATCAGCGGGGGAACCATTCTTTGCAACCCCCGTTATAAGGACTCCAGAACTCGGAATGAGTATCTCCCCAACAACAGGGGCAGCCACCATACTCAATTGTGCGATTTTTTGTGAAACCCTTTTCCAAAATTTTCCTTCCTTGTTTAGTCTGACGTGCAGCTGTTCAAAATAAACCCTCGTGAGATTCTCCGACCCCGAGAACATCCACGGATTGAACTTAAAGACTACAATCTTTGACTTGCCGTTCTTTTGATTACTCTTATTGATGTAATGTTCAGCGAAATTGAGCACAGTGCTTTTGCCTGCCCCCCATTTGCCGTAAAGACCATAGACGAAGCTTCTGTCCTCTGGTGGCTTAAGACCGATAATGCTTTCTGCTAAATCTTTGGCAAATTTCGCGTGACCCAAGAGATCATCTTTCGGGTCGCGGAGCGGCGCGTCACCTTGGAGTTTATATTTTGCCTCTTTAGCCATGCTTCTCTGTTAACTCTCGCACGGACATAACTGCCGCGCAAGACCGCCAAACTTTCTGCTCGCAAGAACTCATGCGTTGCAAGGGTGTCGGCGGGCGCTGGCTTTTCGGGGGATTGCGGAAAAAGACAGGAAAGCGCTATGATCAAAAAAACAGAAGGAGACAATCATGAGCCTTGTCGCGGTCTACGACGCTCTCAAAGAAGCAAAAATCAGCGACCACAAAGCCACCGCCGCCATAGAAGCGCTGGAAGCCAGCCGAGACGAACAACGTCTGCGGAACATAGAAGAGCGAATCGGAAACCTCCAAACCGAGATGGTGGAAACGCGAGGGCGAGTCACTCTGTTGGCATGGATGGTCGGAGTTTCTATCGCCTTGGCACTGGCAAACCTAACCATGACAGGCGCAATCCTTCTCAGACTAGCTTCCTAAACGAATCTGCGCCTTCTTCGTTTCACTGCGCCCTTCGGGCTTGTGGACTTCGTCTCGCTCTCGCCCGCCGACTTTTCGGGGGGATTCCCCCCGATCCCCCCTTTCTCGCGGGGGGCTTCGCCCCCCACACCCCCCTTTTTCTCTAAAGCAAGCGCCTCTATAATCCATCACATCACACGACCAAAATAAAGGGAGAAAAACCCATGCTCAACACAAACTTCACCAAAATCTTCGGAGTCCAACACCCCATCGTCCAAGGCGGAATGCAATGGGTCGGAAGAGCGCCACTCGTCGCCGCAGTCGCCAACGCAGGCGCGCTCGGCTTTATCACCGCCCTCACCCAACCAACCCCAGAAGACCTCACCAAAGAAATCGCCAAATGCCGAAACCTCACCGATAAACCCTTCGGCGTGAACCTCACGATCCTGCCGGCGCTCAAACCGCCGCCCTACGCCGAATACCGCCACGCCATCATTGAAGCGGGCATCAAAATCGTGGAAACCGCAGGATACAACCCCCAAGAACACATGCCCCATTTCAAAGAAAACGGCGTGAAGATCATCCATAAATGCACGGCGGTGCGTCATGCGGTGAAGGCGGAGAAGATCGGCGTGGACGCCATCTCCATTGACGGGTTTGAATGCGCGGGGCATCCGGGCGAGGATGATATTCCGGGCTTGATTCTGATTCCGGCGGCCGCCGACAAGGTGAAGATTCCGATGATCGCGTCAGGCGGGTTTGGCGATGGACGTGGATTAGTCGCGGCGTTGGCGTTGGGCGCGGACGGCATCAATATGGGCACGCGCTTCATGGCGACCGAGGAGGCTCAGATTCACGACAACATCAAGCGGCGGATGGTAGAGAATGACGAGCGCTCCACGCAGTTGATTTTTCGGACGCTTCGGAACACGGCGCGGGTGGCTCGGAACAAGATCAGCGAGGAGGTTGTGGAGATTGAGAAGGGCGGCGCGGAGATTAGTGATTTGGCGCCGTTGGTGTCGGGGCAGAGGGGGAAGATTGTTTATGAGGAGGGGGATCCGGATTATGGCATATGGTCTGCGGGGATGATTCAGGGTTTGATTCATGATGTTCCGACGGTGGATGAGTTGGTGTCTCGGATTGTTCGTGAGGCGGAGGCGATTATTTCGGATCGGTTGGGTGGCTCTATGGGCTCGGGGCGTGTTGCGGCGGAGTAGAAGCTTAAGGTGAAGGGGGGTGCGGGGGGTGCGACACCCCCCGCGAAAAGCAAGCGGGCGCAAGCCCGCTATAGTCGGCGGGCGCTTTTGAAAGATTGCGGAGAAGAGAGAGATATGCTACACAGATTCTCTCGCAAGGAGATAAGATATGAGTCTTGTCGCGGTTTATGATGCGCTGAAAGAGGCGAAGGTGAGCGATCACAAAGCTGCCGCTGCGGTGGAGGCTTTGGAGTCGAGTCATGAGCGCTATGGGGAGCTTCGCGCCGACATGATTCGGATGCAGGGTGAGACCAATGAGCGCATGACGGCTCTGCAGGCGGACACGAATGCGCGCATGACGGCTCTGCAGGCTGATACGAATGAGCGCATTGCGGATTTGCGCGCCGAGATGGACAGGCGTTTTGCGGCGATGGATGTCAGGATAGGAAAGATAGAAGCGGATATAGTTTTGTTGAAATGGATGTTTGGGTTCATTTTGGCGAGTTTGGTTGGGATTCTGCTCGACGGCATTTTTGGCTGATTGGCGTTAGGTGAGGGGGGTTTGGGGGGCGAGCCCCCCAAGAAAAGCCGAGCGGCGCGGAGCGCCGCTATAGTCGGCAGGCGTGGCGCAACAAAGCCGGGCGTAGCGAGGCAAGGCGATTGACAAACTAGCGGGGAATTGGTTCAAAATATCTGCATCTGATTCGGTCAGCGGCCACTGATAGGAAAGGAGCAGGAGATGGAAGAGCAAACCACCACTCTACAGGAAGGACATGTTCCTGACAAAGCAACAGGTAAGCTGGTTGATATAAGAAAGCCGGAAGAAGCTGTGCGCCAAGAATATGAAACTATTCTGCGTGACAACTATGACTATTGCTTTGAGCAGATGGATATCGAAGTTTCGATACAGAGAGGAGAAAGACGCAGTAGAAAGAATAGGAGTGAGCGTGCGGACATTGTTGTCTATAAGACAGCGGATATAACAAGGCGCAACCAAAGCAGAGATATTTTGGGAATAGTAGAGACTAAATCCCCTTCAAAGAGGGGGGGATTGAAACAACTGGAGAGTTATATGTCTGCGACTTGCTGCTTGTGGGGCGTTTGGACTAATGGCAAGCAGACCGAATATGTATACAGGGATGTAACAACTGGCGAGATAAAACGGGATTATATTTTTCAAATCCCTCGCAAGGGGGAAACCTTTGAGGACATTGGCAGAATCACGAAGAACGATTTAAGGCCGGTGAGATACTTGAAGCCTGTTTTCCGGACGATATTCCATCACCTCTATGCAAACTCAAATATCTCTAGCAAAGAGAAACTGGGAGCCGAAATGACACGGCTCATTTTCTGCAAAATTCACGATGAGCTCCACTATCAAGATAAACCACCTAAATTCAGAGTCGGGATCAATGATACGGCTCAGCAGGTAAAAGAAAATGTTGAGAAGTTGTGGGAGGAAGTCAAGAATAGCCTTGTTGATGAAGGAATTTTCCAACAGCACGAGGGTATTGATCTTGATGCCGAATCCGTTAGGAAAGTTGTTGGAGAGCTTGAAACGTTTAGTCTTAACAAGACGGATAAGGATGTTATTGGTGATGCCTTTGAGGTTTTTGCAGAGAGGCAGTTTGCTGGAGAGAAAGGCGAGTTTTTCACTCCACGGCAAGTCGTAAAAATGGCAGTTGAAATGCTTGACCCTCGACCAGAAGAGAAGGTTTTAGACCCAGCTTGTGGCAGTGGAGGGTTTTTGATTTATGCCCTTGAGCATGTGTGGAAAACCATGGCAGAAGACCCAAAATATCAAGGAGAAAATCTCAAAGAATCGCAAAGCAAAATTGCGAGCAGGGATTTTTACGGAATAGATAAGGAGATGAGCCTTGTTAGAATATGCAAGGCATATATGTCCATTATTGGTGACGGAAAGAGTAAGGTAGTCAGGGAGAATAGTTTAAAAAACCCTAATGAGTGGGAGCCTGCATCACACAATATCCTGTACAGGAACGGTAGGCTGAGACAATACGATGTGATTCTTACCAATCCGCCTTTCGGGAGGAATATAAAAATCAAAGATGAGGGCATATTGGGGCAATATGAACTTGCTCAGCAATGGAGCAGGCAGAAAGAAGACGTGCAAAATGAAAATGGGTGGGTGGTGAAAACTGCCTCACCTAAAGAAACCGAACCACAAACCCTCTTTATAGAGCGTTGTTTGGATTTGTTAAAAGATGGCGGGAGAATGGCAATTGTTTTGCCAGATGGCGTTTTTGGCAATCCGACTGATGGGTATATCCGTGAGTGGATTAAAGATAAGGCAGAAATTTTGGCTGTTGTTGATTGTCCACATAACACCTTCATGCCGCATACTCATACAAAAACGAGTGTCCTTCTATTGAGAAAATGGGAGGGGGATAAGAAGGAGAATTATCCCATAATGATGAGTGTGGTCGAAAAGTGTGGTCACGACACGCGGGGGAGGGAAATCTATGTAAGCAATGGTGAAGAAGAAGTTTTGGATGAGGAGTTTTCAGAGACAGCTGAAATCTATAGGAAAAACTCAAACCGGGTTATCGAGGGATTTAACCGCCTTGGGTTCACCTTGCTTGAACAAGATTTAAAGGACGGTATTCTAGTTCCTAGATACTACAATCCCGACACAGTCGCGGATCTGTGTAATATGGAAAACTCTGGAGAATACGAAATGAAGACAGTTCGGAGTCTAATTGATGAAGGCGTTCTAAAAATAAAGGGCGTAGGTGAATCCGCAACTGCTAAGGAGTATAGCATTTATGATGATATACCATTTCTGAGAACATCTGACATCGGATGCTGGGAGCCAAGAAACGATGCTGTCCAAAAGGTGGACGAGATGACCTATCTCAAATATAAACGAAAGCAAGATTTGCAAGAGCGGGATATCCTATTTGTCAAAGATGGAACTTATAGGATCGGAGAATCCATCATACTAACAAAGAACGACCTGAGAATGTTGGTGCAGAACCACTTCTTGAAAATCAGATCGTCAGATCGAAAGAAGCTGAACCCATATCTTCTCTTGCACCTTCTACATGTGCCTATTGTTCGGAGGCAAATCGACGAAAGAACTTTTGTTCAAGCGACTCTCTCAACGATTGGGAACAGATTGGGAGAAGTCCAGCTTCCCATTCCCAAAGAGAAGGAGGTAAGGGAGAAGATCGCCAAGGAGATTCGAAAAAGGATAATGGCGAGGGCAAAGGCAAAGAAGGAAATTAGAAATATCTTTTCACAGCCGTAATTTCTATCGTGGCGAGCAGGGGGGTCGGCGGGCTTCTCGCGGGCTTGCGCTGTCGCGCTTCGCCCGCTTCGTTGCGCCACGCCCGCCGACCTTTCGGGGGGATTCCCCCCGATCCCCCCTTTCTCGCGGGGGGCGAGCCCCCCACACCCCCCTTCACAGGGAGCAAGTCAGGGCATCGGTCATTCTATCAGAGCGCCGTAAACCAACTGCTGCAACTGAGGACGCAACGGAAAATAATCAGACGGCATAAACTGAGTCATCATAATCCCAATAATCTCACGATGCCGATCAATCCAAAAATACGTGCTCGCCGCGCCACCCCACGAAAACGTCCCCTCCGATACAGGCATCATCAACTCCGCAGAATCCTCAACCACAGAACCCCCTAAGCCAAAACCCGTCCCCTCTAAACGATTCTCGCTAAACAAAGACCCAAACGAAAACTCCGACAACGTCAAACCACCAGGCAAATGATTCCGCATCATCAAATCTACCGTCGCAGGCGACAACAACCGCGCGCCCCCCAACTCGCCCCCACGCGACAGCATCAAACAGAATCGGTAATAATCGCCAATCGTGGAAACCAACCCGCCACCCCCAGACAAAAAGGCAGGCATCCGCAAATAGGCGCTCTTCGCCGCAGAATCTATGACGCGCATCGCCTTCTTCTTCGGATGACGATCATAATTGGACGTCAGCCGCGACGCCTTCCCGGCATCCACCGCGAAAGCCGTATCGCTCATGCCCAGAGGCTTGAAAATCCGCTCCGCGAAAAAACCATCCAACGTCTCGCCCGACAAAATCTCTATGAGGCGTCCGCACATATCGGTGGAGACGCTGTAGTTCCACGCCGTCCCCGGATCAAAAAGCAGAGGAATCCCCGCCAAACGCCCCACCGTCTCCCCCAATGACAGATGCCGCTCCCCAATCTGCGCATGACGATAGAGTCTATCCACGGGATGCATATGCATGAAGCCATAGGTGAGTCCGCTGCTGTGGGTGAGGAGATCGCGGATTCGCATGGGGTTTGTGGGGCCTCGGGTTTGCCATCGCAGATTGCTGCCGTCTTTCCAGACCTGCATCTCTCCGAGTTCCGGCATATATTTCCCGACGGGCTCTTCTAGGCGGAAGCGTCCTTCGTCAAAGAGCATCATGAGTCCTGCGCTGGTGATGGGTTTGGTCATGGAGTAGATTCGGAAGATGGAATCGGCTTGGAGTTTGGCGTTGGTTTCTGTGGAGGCGAATCCTTGCGCGCTGAAGTGGGCGATTTTCTCGCCTCTTGCGATGAGGATTGCGAGTCCTGGGATTTTTTCTTGGTCTAGATAGGATTGGAAGAAGTGGGGGATTTGGGCGAGGCGTTTGGATGAGAATCCGAGGTTTTCGGGTTTTTCGGTTTGGAATGGGTTTTCGGTTGTGGTGATAGTTTTGAGCATGGTTTTCTCCTTGATTTTGTTTGATTGGGGAGAGTTTATACGAAATAGGAGTTAAAGGTTAAGGGGGGTTTGGGGGGGTCGCTGCCGCGACAGGCATCTTTTTCGCGGCGAGCCGCCGCGGGCATCTTTTTCATAGAGAGGCATTTTGGATTTGCCGCAGGGGAACTAACGCATAGAAGCTGGAGGTGAAGGGGGGTTTGGGGGGCGAGCCCCCCAAGAAAAACCGAGCGGGCGTGAGCCCGCTATAGTCGGCGGGCGTTCTTGAAAGATTGCGGAGAAGGGAGAGACATGCTACACAGACTTTCTCGCAAGGAGAAAAGCCATGAGTCTTGTGGCGGTTTATGATGCGCTGAAAGAGGCGAAGGTCAGCGATGACAAAGCTGCCGCTGCGGTGGAGGCTTTGGAGTCGAGTCAGGAGCGCTATGGGGAGCTTCGCGCCGACATGATTCGGATGCAGGGTGAGACCAATGAGCGCATTGCGGATTTGCGCGGCGAGATGGACAGGCGTTTTGCCGAGATGGACGCCAAGATGGACAAGCGTTTTGCCGAGGTGGATGCCAAGATGGACAAGCGTTTTGCCGAGATGGATGCCAAGATGGAGAAGCGTTTTGCCGAGATGGATGCCAAGATGGACGGGCGTTTTGCAAAGATAGAAGCGGATATAGTTTTGTTGAAATGGATGTTTGGCTTCATTTTGGCGGCGGTGGTTGGGGTTTTGTTGCAGGGGATTTTTGGCTGAGTGGCGTTGGGGGTTTGGGCGGTCTGACTTTCTCCCGTGGAGGGGGGTTTGGGGGGCGAGCCCCCCAAGAAAAACCGAGCGGCGCACAGCGCCGCTATGGTCGGCGGGCGTGGCGCAACGAAGCCGAGCGTAGCCACTTGTGGCGGAGCGAGCGAGAAAGCCCGCCGACACCCCTACTCGCAGGAATGTCTCATCTTGACATAAAGGAAGAGGTTTCTTACATGGTTGTTGCAGGTGGCTCGCTTCCCAAGGCTGGGTTGAACGACACCTGCTCTCTTTATGGACGGATAATCCCTTTTTTCTTCGGATCGTTGCTAAAGGCTTGTTTAAGTAAAACAGCGTCCAGCTTGTTAAAAGCGTCTATGACAGCCGGCTTTGTGCTTGGCAATGGGGGCTGATTGAGCCAAAGCCCGCAGGCACCCTGACTAGTGGAATCATTTAGATGAAGGTTGCCAATAGCATTTAAAGTAAAATGACTAGAGTAGAATTTTGATTCGCGCACTAAAGGGGGTGATATGTCTGTTGTTAAGCTTAACACACTGTACTATGGCGATAACCTTCAATGGATGGAACAGTGGCAGGATGAGTGCGTGGATCTGATCTATCTTGATCCGCCATTCAATTCGCAAGTGGATAAGAATGTGCTTTTCAAATCAGGTGCGCAAATCAGAGCCTATGAGGACACTTGGCGATGGGGAGAACAGGCTGCTTCGGACAAAGGCAGCGCACTTTCTACCACAACGGAAATTGCTGCAACTGTAAGAGCTTTTGAGACAATGATGCCGGAAACGCCTATGCTGGCTTATCTTTGCCATCTTGCCCCGCGACTTTACCATATGCATCGCCTGCTAAAGGAAACGGGGTCTCTGTATCTCCATTGTGATGACACTGCAGGGCATTACATTAAAGTACTACTGGATGCCGTGTTTGGCATGGAGCAATATCAGAACACGCTCATATGGCGTCGTGCGACCGCACATAATGACGCGGTAAGATATGGGCGCATCTTAGATCACATATATTTCTATACGAAAACGAACAATTACACATGGAATGGCGAATCCATTTCAGAGCCGAAAGCTCTCAAAAACTACCCCAGAGACGATAAAGATGGTCGCGGGCCATACAGATCAGACAACATAACGGGAGCTTCACCCGTGGCAAGGAAAGATGCCCCAAGCGGCCAACCTTGGAAGGGATACGATGTTCATAAGATGGGGCGGCATTGGGCACCGCCCAAAGTCGGCAGAGG
This sequence comes from uncultured Alphaproteobacteria bacterium, assembly GCA_958296285.1. Classification (GTDB taxonomy): domain Bacteria; phylum Pseudomonadota; class Alphaproteobacteria; order JAPOUT01. The sequence goes on along the minus strand of OY282459.1, from coordinate 865,009 downwards.
CAAGTATGCCGACTATATCCAAGAGAATTTCATTCCCAATTATGGCAAAATTGAGAGCGTGCATGGTCGTCTTAATGCCCTTGACGCTGCAAATCTTATTCACCATCCCAAGACAGGGAAATGGCCGGGTCTGAAACGCTATGCTGCCGCTGATGGAAATATCATGCCGCAGAATCTCATTCTTAAGCCTTCTGGATTCACGAATTTCAGCGTTGGCGGAGGAGAATATCTTGGCTATGAAACCCAAAAGCCAGAGGCTCTTATTCGGAGATTCATAAAAGTGAGCTCCAATCCAGGGGATACCGTTCTTGATCCCTATTGCGGGTGTGGCACGACAGTCCATGTTTGCCGCGAAGTTGAAGGAAGAAATATGCCCGATGCGAAAAAGGCCCGTAAATTCGTGGGCATAGATATAAGCCATGTCGCCATTAGCGTTATTGAGCATCGGTTTCAAAAGCGTCTGGGCGATAAGCCCATAGTTATTGGATCGCCCGAAGATTTGGACGCCGCGCGAGATTTGTTTAGGAGGAGTCCATTCCAATTTGAAGCGTGGGCAGTGTCACGTATTTATGGTTTGATACCAAACCAACGAAAATCGGGCGATCGCGGCGTTGATGGAAGGGGCTATACGGTGGATGAAAATCCTCTCTTAGTGCTAGCACAGGTTAAGGGAGGTCAAAATATCACCCCGTCTATGGCTAGGGATTTCGTAGGCACTGTGAATACCGAGAACGCTGCCTTTGGGATTCTGATCGTGATGTCAAACAATCTTATCACCCAAGGCGTAAAGTCTGCGCTTGCGCGAGGTGATGTTAAGATCAAGGGCGATTCCTACCCAAAATTTCAGATTTTCTCTATTGAGGATCATTTTGCCGGACGCAGACCAAATATACCGCCTATGCTAGAAAAACATGCTAGCGAGAAAAAATACGCGAAGGCACAGGAACATTTCGAAAAAATTTGACCTTAGAGCTCCTGCGAGCAGGGGGGTCGGCGGGCTACGCCACGAGTGGCTTCTCGCAGGCTCGCGCTAACGCGCTTCGCCTGCTTCGTTGCGCCACGCCCGCCGACTCTTCGGGGGGATTCCCCCCGATCCCCCCTTCTTCGCGGGGGGCTTCGCCCCCCACACCCCCCTTAACGGGAGCGCGGCATGCGCTCCCCTACTTCACCAACTTGGAAACCCGCCTAAATAAATCCGTCCCCGATACCCCTAACCACTCAAAAACCGCCATCTCGCTCGTAATCACATGTACCCCAGAATGACGCAAACGCTTCATCGCCGCAGACTTATCCCCCAAACGCCGCGAAGATACCGCATCCGCCGCAACATAAACCTCAAACCCACGAACCCTCAAATCCAAAGCCGTCTGCATAACACATACATGCGACTCAACACCCGCCAACACACATTGCGTTCGCCCCCGACCCTTCAAACTCTCCAAATGCATCATAATCCCCGCATCCCCACAGCACGAAAAATGCATCTTCTCCATAATAGGAGCATTGCCAATCTTCTCGCGCAACGGCGCCACAGTCGCCCCAATCCCACGCGGATATTGCTCGGACGCCATCGCGGGAATCTCCATCTCCCGCGCCGCGTCCAACAAAACGCCGCAGCGCTCTATCGTCAAATCCGCCGCCTCTATGACAGGCATCAATCTCTCCTGAACATCAATCAAAAGAAACTGACTCGTCTCTCTTTCCAACTTCATCGCTTATCCCCCCTCTCCATTTCCATTTCCAAAGACATATTAACGGCAGGCGCGGAGTGCGTCAGCCATCCGACAGAGACGACATCCACGCCCGCCGCCACCACCGCCTTGATATTCTCCGGCGTGATCCCGCCCGACGCCTCCAACAACGCCCGACCCCCGCGCCCGCCTCGTCCGCCTCGCTTTTTGTTTCGCGCGACAGCCTCGCGCAACTGATCTATGCCGAAATTGTCCAACAGAATCGCTTCCGCGCCATTCTCCAGCGCTTCTTCCAGCTGCGGCATGGAATCCACCTCTACGGCAATCTTGACCATATGCCCGACATGCTCCCGCGCGCGCTTAAACGCCTCCTTCACGCTCCCGACAAGCGCGATATGATTGTCTTTAATGAGGACAGCGTCATCAAGACCCAATCGGTGATTTTTGCCGCCGCCCGTCCGCACGGCGTATTTTTCTAAAGCGCGGAGATTTGGAGTCGTCTTGCGCGTGCAAGAGACGCGAGCGCCCGAACCCCCAACCGCCTTGACGAGCGCGGCAGTCGCCGTGGCGATCCCTGAAAGATGCGATGCGAAATTAAGCGCCACGCGCTCGGCAGAGAGAATCCCCGCCGCCGCGCCTTCCGTTTCCAAAAACGCTTCGCCGGCTTTCAATCGGTCGCCATCCTCCTTGCGCCGCGTGAAAGAGACGCTCCGCCCCGTCAGACGAAACGCCGCCTCCGCCACAGACACGCCGCAGAGAACGCAATCCTCTCGCGCGATCAAAGCGGCGCGGCATTTTAAGTCAGAGGGAATGAGCGCCTCGGTCGTGATGTCGCCCAAGCGCCCCCAATCCTCCAACAGCGCCGCGCGAACATGACGCTCTATCAGAAGAGACGGGAGGGGCGTCATGCAGCGCGCATTATGCGCTGGCGCGCATCATGCGCTCAATCGGCAGACGCGCCCGCGCCGCCAAATCCGGCGACACGACAACCTCATCCTTCAAATGAAGAAGCGAATCCCGAATCTTCGGCAGCGTGATCCGCTTCATATGCGGACAGAGATTGCAGGGGCGGATGAACTCCACGTCAGGATTCTCCACCGCCACATTGTCGCTCATGGAGCATTCGGTGACCATCATGACCCGCTTCGGCTTCTCGTCCCGAACCCATCGGATCATCGCCGAGGTGGAGCCGGAAAAATCCGCCTCCGCCACGACATCAGGCGCGCATTCGGGATGGGCGATGATCTGCAGAGAAGGATCGGACGCGCGATAATCTTGGAGTTCCTCCGCCGTGAAGCGCTCATGGACTTCGCAGCGCCCCGCCCATGACAGAATCTCCACATCCGTCTCTTGGGCGATGTTTTTCGCCAGATATTCATCGGGGATGCAGAAGACGCGGGGCGCGTTCAGAGACTCCACGATCTTGACGGCGTTGGACGAGGTGCAGCAGATGTCGGACTCGGCTTTCACCTCGGCGCTCGTATTGACGTAAGAGACGATCGGCACGCCCGGATGGGTCTCGCGAAGACGGCGGACATCGGCGCCTGTGATGGACGCCGCCAATGAGCAGCCCGCATCTTTGTCAGGTATCAGGACGGTCTTTTCGGGGCTGAGAATCTTCGCCGTCTCCGCCATGAAATGCACGCCGCATTGAACGATGATCTGCGCGTCCGTCCGCGCCGCCTCGCGCGCCAGTTGGAGCGAGTCGCCCATAAAGTCGGCGACGCAGTGGAAAATCTCCGGCGTCTGATAATTATGCGCCAAAATGATCGCGCTCCGCTCTTTCTTCAGACGATTGATCTCGGCGATATAGGGCGCGAAGAGAGGCCACTCGGCGGCAGGCACGACCTTGCGAACTTTCTGATAAAGCGCGCGAGTCTCTTTGGCGACAGAGGGGGTGTAGTCCAAAATGGCGGGGGATTGCGACATAGACTTTGCTCCTGCTAGGCTCTTCGCGGCTCTTGACGCTCATTTCGCCTCACTTATGCTCTAAATGAGCATAAAGAGAGTATCAGAAACGCCCCAGCGGCGCAAGAGCAAAATCGGAGCGAAATCAGAGCGAAGTCAGAGCGAAATCACTAAAATCTTCCTGAAAAGGCGAAAAGCGCCGCGAAAAGATCGGCGCGGGAGGAATCATGGCGCGGATTCGCGCCATAGGCGAGGGAGAAAGCCAAGCGCCCTCCCAAAAAAGCCCGCGCGTAGCGAAGTTCCAAATCCACGCTATGGGAGGAGGGCGAGAGACTCGCGTCCAAATGCCGCGCGATCAGACTCCGATCGCGCCGCCGCCCCGCCGCGTAGCGCAGCCGCGCCCGTCCCCTATCCACGCGCAAAGGACGCGACAGCGACAGGCGAAGCGCGTCCTCCTTGACGAAAATCTCTCGCCTCTCAAAAACCGCCCCGAAGGCGCTCGTCTGAAGCGGCGAAATGGCGCGGAGCAGCGATGATCCCTTCCCCATCCGCGCCGAGGAGCGACCCAGCTGCGCCGAAGCCAAGAATCGGGTCTTTTCGGAAAGAGCGAGCGAGAATCCCAAACCGCCAAAAACCGTGCTGGAAGAGCGCAAAGAGCCGAAAGCGCCCGAAAAACGCGCCTGCGCGATGCTCGCCTCCTCCGCCAAAAAGCCGGCTTGCGCCAAAAAACGAAATCTCTGATGGAGCGCCAAAAACATTTCGGCAAGAGCGCCATGCGTCTTGGCGCTCGCCCCCCGCGCCCCTCGCCATGATTCTTGGAAGAGGCGAGCCTCTCCGGGGCGAGCCCCATTCTCGCTGAGCGAAGCCCCTGTGAAAAGTCCCAAACGGAAAGACGCGCCGTTCCATTTCACGCCGCCGCCCAAATAGGTTCCGCCTTCGGCGAAAGAAAGATAGGGATTGGCGAGCGCCGCGTCATTTCTATCCATGACGCCAAATCTGTCCATGACGCCAAAGCCGAAATGCCGCGCCGCCGATCCGCCATGCCCCAAAAAACCATCCATCATGCCCCATGCGCCATAAGCCTCAATCTGACGCGGCGCGAAAGCGCTGTCGTCCGAAAGATTCGCCAACCGCCTCTCCAGCGACAGAGGCGGCGCGTCTTCGGAGACGAAAGCCGAAAGGGGAACGAAAAAAGGCGCGTCCAGCGAGTCAAAGATCGCGGCGCGGGCGTCCCCAAGCGCTCTTCTGATCGCGCCGCCATAGGGGAACGAGGCGTGGAGCGCGCTTGTCTCTGTCGGCGATCTGGCGCCATCCAGCGAGGTCTCAAGGGCGAAGCTCGTCCTTTCCACCGGCGCGGTCGCGGCGTCCAAATCCACCAGCCCCTGCCCGTAAATGTCGGAGTTGGCGTGGATTCCCGTCTTCTTGGCGGTCGTCAGAAGGCGCTGGACGATCTCTTCGCGAGTCATGCCCGGAAAATGATCAATCAACAGCGCCAGCGCCCCGGCGACAAAAGGCGCGGCGAAAGAGGTTCCCCCCCCGCAACAGCCGACCGCGTAGGGCGGATAGCCGTTGATCAGAGGGCCGGCCCCCAAAATCGGCACGCTCCATCCTGTGCCGGGCGCGGCGATGCAGAAGGCTTTCGCTATGCCGCAGCGATTGGAAAAAGAGGCGATCCGCCCTTGACCAGAACCCTGCACCGCGACAACGGCAAGGAGATAGCCTTGAATCTCGCTGACGAAAAGGGGAAGGCTTGAGAGAAGGGCGGCGGGGGCGCTGGCATTGACTTCCCGCGTGGGCGTTCTGTCGGTGGGTCTGTTGTTTAGACATTGGGTGACGCGGCGCAGACATTGCGTCCTGCCGTGAGAATTGCCGGCGGCGGTTACGAAAATTCGCTTCTCGCCCGATGACGGCGCGTATTTCATCTCGGTGATTAAAGCCCCGAAACTTGTTCGCACCAGCATCTCCGTGTAAAGATCTTCACCGTCATTGGAAGGGTCATTGTCAAAGATGCGCTTGTCGGTCGGGAGTCCGATGTAAGACCAGCTCATATTGACGATGTCGCTCTGCCGCGCCTGCCGAAGCCGCGCCGCTAGAGAGCCGCTGAAGTCGATGGGATCCCCCCGATTCCTCCGCAGATCCGCCGAAGGCGGGAGATTGGTCGTCCCCGATCCAGCCATGGAATCAATGATCTGCACCCGCGCCTGATGCGCGACTCCGACAATCCCGATTCCGTCCTTCTCGGCGGCGGCGATCGCCGCCACGCGAAGCCCATGATAGAAATCGTCATAATCTCTAGGCGCGTCTGACGGGCAGCCTGTGCAGATGAGTTTATTGTTCGCGCTGTCAAAATCGGGAACGTGGAAATTCACCGGACTGTCCCAAACCGTGATCAGCACGCCGTCCCCTGTCGCGCCGCGCGCCCAAGCGCTGGAGACATTCGCCAGCCCATGAAGCGCTTGATTGCGTCCGAGCTCAGTCGTCTCGCTCACTGCGGCGAGGCTCATCAACCCCCCCCAGCTCTGATGGTTGAAGGGCAGCAGGCGGGAGGGATCAATCGCCACGCTCCACTCATGCCCGGAGCGGGTGAAGGCGAAGCCGTCTCTGTCGGTCGCGGCGAGGCTGGAGACGTCCAGAGTCGCCGAGCCTCGCAGAAGATTGACGGTGAAAGAGCTGGTCGTAGAGGGGTCTTCCGACAAAATGACGTCCAGCGCGCCGGCGACCGTCCCCGAAGACCTGCCGATATCCAAAAGGAAAGTCGTGGAAGGAGGGAGCGCGTTGGGATTGATCCGAAATTCCAGCAAGCCCCGCCCTTCTTGCGTGAAATTTTCCAACCCCCTCATCAGAATCCGTCCGCCTTTGAACGCCGTATCTATGACGAGACGCGCCTGCGCCTTGTTCGTGAAACTGTCTTCTCCCGCGCCGAAAGAGAGATTGTCCCTGATGACCATCTCGCCTTGATTCTCCACTTCATCGTCTCCCGCGCCCATTTGGAACGCGCCGTAGAATAGGCTCGCCGCCTTATTCTGAAAGAGGTCATTGCCGGCGCTCGCCGTGATGATGCCGAAAATCCACCCGTCATTCTCAATGGCGTTGCGGTTCGCGCCTGTGCGGCTATTGGCGCTGACGAGGCGGATCGCTTTGCGGCGGGTCTCTGACGAGAGTCCGATTCGCGCCGCCTCGTCTACGGTGAGCGCGATCCTTCCCGATCCTGTCGCCAGATTGACGGTCGCCGATTCCACGCCCTGGCTGCCTGTCGTGCGATGCGTTCCGCCTGTCAGGCGGACATTGACGGCGCGCGCGCCCAAAGTTTCGGCGTGGATGGCGTCGCTGTCGTCCCCGAGCGCCAAAGTTCCGCTTCTCAAGCGAATCGTGATGTCGCCTTCGCCGGAGGCATGGACGGCATGATTGCCGGGGGCCGGACCCCTGTTGGTGATTGGCGCGTCCGCCTCGCCGATAATGATGATGGGGTTCGCGCCGCCATTCATGATCACGGCGACCGCCGCGCCGTTATTTTCGGAGGCGGCTTTGAAGATTTCGCTCCGCACGAAATGAACCCCGTTTTCCTCAACAACGCCGCCGCCCCCGCCTCCGCCGCCGCCCGAACAGGCGAGAAGCGACAGAATGAGAGCGCAGGAAGGAAAGAAAAAGGAGGCTCGCCTCATAAATGCCAAATCCTGTCAGCCTTTTCCAAGACGCAAGCCCAAGCGGGGTCGCTCGGCGAGAAGGGCGCGGCGAAAGCGCACCAAAGAGGCAGGGCGTCCGCGCGTCTTGCGGGCGCTGCCCGAAAGGCGCTCCACCAAGCGCTCGCGCTCTATCAGACGGCGAAAATTCTGCTTATGCAGCGTGATGCCGGCGATCGCCTCCACGGCGCTTTGCAATTCGGAGAGCGTAAAAGATTCGGGCATCAACTCAAAGACAACAGGCCGATACTTCAATTTTCCGCGCAGACGCCCCATCGCCGTTGCGAGGATTCGTCTGTGATCGTGGCGCATCGGCGCGCCGTCCCACGCTTCGGCGCGCGCCAGCCCGCCGCGCCGCGCCTCCGAGACCAGACCCGCCTCAAAAAGAAGCTCATAGCGCTCCAAGACTTTCTCCTCATCCCAGACCGTCTCCTCCAAGCCGAAACAAAGATGCGCCCGCGCTATGCGATCGGCGCTGCCGCAAGCCCATCGGCGCAGAGGCGGGACGATCTCCGCCTCCACGATCTCCCGACTGCGGCGGCGATCCTCCCACGGAAAAAACCGATACCAATCGCGCCAGCGCGTCTCGCCCCCGCTGCCCCCGCCGCCGCTGTTCTCGGCGCTCTCGGTCTTCGTCAGCGCCAAATAGCCGATGGAAATGACATTCTCTTCGGCGCTTGTTTTGAGACGCCCTCTGTCGCCGAAGGTGTAAAGCTGCTCCACATAGTCCAGCGCATGGGAGGTCTGCTCTGAGACGAGCGCGCGCAGCGCCGCCTCCAATGTCCGATGCCGCTCGGGACGAAAAGTGCCGGACGGCAGACGCGCCGCGCCCGCCGCCCCCGCCGCCCCCGCCGCGCCTCCCTCCTCAATCAGAAGGACATGCGGCAGATTGTCGCGCATCGCCACCAAAACGGCGTCCAAACTCAGCGCGAAAGATTTGTCGCCGGTCTTTTGTCTCATGCGCCGCGCCCTTTCGGAATCAGACATGGGAAAGAGGCGCGTCTTTCTCCATAAGTTTTGGGCGGCGGGATCTTTTTTATCGCATCTCTCATGCGTCCTTCGCGTTGGAGGGCGCGGTCAGCGAGGCGTATCAGACCGCGATTCGGATAGGCGTGGGGCGCGCGCGCCATCAAAAGAGAGGCGATCTCCGTCTCGCGCCTCTCGGGGTTCAGAGCGCAGAGCGCGATGAAAACGGCGGCCGTGGAGCGACTGATCCCAGCATGGCAATGAATGAGAAGCGGCGCGTCTTTTTCCCATTTCAAGACGAAATCCAACAAATCCGAAACATGCCGCGCTTCCGGCGCCGTCATTTCGGCTTCGGCTTTGGCTTCAATGTCGTCAAGTTCCAAGCGCAGATGGTTTTTGGGCAGGATTCCCGAAGGCGTCTCGCCCATCTCTTGGCTCATCGCGCTCGGCCTGAGCAGGCTCATCAGATGGGACGGACGATAGAGCGCGATCATCTCTTCCACCGCCTCAAGAGGCGCGGAGTAAATGAGCGCGTTTTTCTTGTCTTTTGTCATTCTCTTGAACCTTTCCGCTTCTATCAGGCGTCAGAGAGCATTGCAAACGCCTCAAGGAAGCGCTTCTCGGCGCAGGGAGACGACCAAGCCTCAAGAGCGCGGGGCGCGAGACGCTCTTTGGGCGCGAAGAATCGCTTCGCCTCGCGCTCGGAGAAGCCGGCGAGCATCACCGCTTCGGAGAATGCCGCATGGGCGTCCGCTTTCTTGATCGCCTCTTGAGCGTCTCGCGGGAGCGGCCAGCCTATTCCGAAGCGCCGATGGATCGCTTCCAACAGACGATCCTCAAAATCTTTATAATCCAAGCCTATCGCCGTTTTGAAGGGGCTGATCAGATCGCCTATCACATATTCGGGGGCGTCATGGAGGAGGGCTGCCAGACGCCAGCGCTTCGGCGCGAGCGGACGGGTCTCGGCGAAAATCTCGGAGACCAAGACCGAATGCTGCGCGACTGAGAAAATATGCGCCCCTTGCGTTTGTCCGTTCCATCGGGCGAGTCGCGCGAGACCGTGCGCGATGTCCTCAATCTCTACGTCCAGCGGCGAGGGGTCTAGGAGATCCAAGCGCCGTCCGCTGAGCATTCTCTGCCATGCGCGGGGCGTCATCCGCGCATCCATGGCGGCGTTTGGAGGCGGATCGGTTCGTCTTTCACTGTGGGCGTCAGGGATTTCGCTTCCGCTTCTTTGAGGCGGTCTAATCGGGTCAGCGCGAGCCCGTGTTTTCCGCCGCGGCGCAGGACGCCGATTTGTCTGCCGCCTGCTTCTATGGGCGTGTCGCGGGGGGCGTTTTCGGGGGCGTTGGGGGCGAGGATCATTCGCGCTCGCGCCAGTCCGCGCCGTTTGATGCGCGAGACGACTTCTTGTCCGATGAAGCAGCCTTTCTCGTAGTCTATGCCGTTGAGGAGGTCCATATTGATTTCGGTTGGGAAGTCCGCGCCCCATTCTATATCGCTCCAATCGGGGACGCCTTGCGCGCGGCAGTGATTTTGCCAATCTTCAACGGAGTTGGAGGGGGCGGGGATGTTGGGGGCGTTTTCGGGGGGCATGGAGAATGTTCCGAGTTTCGGGAGTCTTGGATCGGGGAAGGTTTGGGATTTGGGGTTGATCTTTGGGGGGTTTGCGTTTCCCCATGTGATGAGGAGTTTTGTATTTTTTTCTATCATGCGGATATTGGCGCGGAGTTTGTAGAGGTTGAGTTTGTTGGCGAGATTTTGGGCGAGGGTTTGGGGGATGAGGATTTTGCAGTGGGTTTGGGATTTGATGAGGAAGAAGGCGGAGAGGATTTTGCCTTGCGGGGTGAGGAGTCCTGCGTAGGTTGCGGGTTTGGGGGTTTGGGGGTTTTGGGTGATGGTATTTTGGAGGAAGTTTGTTGCGTCTGGTCCGTGGATTTGGATTTCGCGCATGGTGGTGGTTGCGAGATGGGTCATGGTTTCATTTTACATTAATTTGGGGGGTTATTTCCTGCTCCTGTGAAGGGGCTCCTGTGAAGGGGGGTTTGGGGGGCTAGCCCCCCAAAAAAAACCAAGCGGGCGAAGCCCGCTACGGTCGGCGGGCGTGGCGAAACGAAGCGGGCGAAGCCGCAGGCAAGCCCGCGAGAAAGCCCGCCGACCTCCCTGCTAGAAGAGCTCTTGCAGCAGGGGCGGCTGGGGGGTGGGCGCTTTTCCTCGCTGCGCTTCGCTTGCTCGGAAAAGCTTTTTTCCCACCCCACCCCCCAGCCGTTTCGGGGGGATTCCCCCCGACCCCCCCTTTTTTCAAGGGGGGCAAGCCCCCCTTGACCCCCCTTCTTAATGTAGAATGCCACCATGCCAAACCACCACGACATCCTCATCCTCGGCGGAACCATCTGCAACCCCAACACCATCACCAAAACCGATATCGCTATCAATAACAAAACTATCACCCAAATCGGAAACCTCAACCACCACTCCGCCAACCAAACCCTCAACGCCAAAAATCTCCACATCCTCCCAGGAATCATAGACAGCCAAACCCATCTCCGCGAACCCGACACAAACCCCGCCGAAAACCTCCTCACCGGAAGCCGCGCCGCTATCCTCGGCGGAACAACAACCATCTTCGATATGCCAAACACAAACCCCCCAACAACAACCCCAAAACACCTCCGCGATAAACTCCAACGCGCCAAAAATACCATGCTCTGCAACTACGCCTTCTACGCAGGCGGAACAAAAAACAATATCAACCTCCTCGCCGAAATGGAAAAAATCCCAGCTTGCCCAGGCGTCAAAATCTTCATGGGAGCCTCCACAGGATCGCTCCTGACAGACGAAGACGAAACCATCGCCGAAATCCTCAAAGCCACAAGCAAAACCGCCGCCTTCCACGCCGAAGACCAAACCCGCCTCATCGCCCGAGCCCATAAACGCGAAAAAGGAAACGTCCAAAGCCACGCCATCTGGCGAGACCCCCAAACCGCCCTCAAAGCCACAAGGCGACTCCTCCATCTCGCCAAAAAAACAGGCAGACGCGTCCATATCCTCCACATCTCCACAGGCGGCGAAATGGCGCTCCTCAAACGCCACAAAAACCTCGCCAGCGTGGAAACCACGCCGCAGCACCTCACCCTGACCGCGCCGGAATGCTATGAGCGCCTCGGCGCCTACGCCCAAATGAACCCGCCCATCCGAAGCGCCCATCACCGCCAAGCCCTGTGGAAAGCGCTGCGCGAAGGAACCGTGGATGTGATCGGCTCCGACCACGCGCCCCACCCGCGCGAGGAAAAAGACAAAACCTATCCCAACACGCCCTCCGGAATGACAGGCGCGCAAACGCTTCTGCCAATCATGCTCCATCATATGAATCGCGGACGATTGAGCCTCCGCCGCCTCGTCCAACTGACAAGCGCCGCCCCGGCCGAACTCTTCGGAATCCCGAAAAAGGGACGAATCGCGCCCAACTATGACGCCGATCTCACCATCGTGGATCTGAAAGCGCGGCGCGAAATCACAAACAGCCAAATCCAAAGCCTCTGCAAATGGACGCCCTTTGACGGAATGCGCGTCCAAGGCTGGCCGATCGGAACGATCCTCGGCGGACGCCTCGTCATGTGGCACGGAGAACTGACAGACGAGCCGCCGCGCGGACAGCCCATCCATTTCACGCGACCCTCACGCTCGCCCCAAGACGCAGAGCGCCGAGACGCAGAGCGCCAAGACTCATCACGCTGAAAAAACGGCGGATTGAAGAAATGTGAAGCGGGAAAATCCGAGCGCCAAGATAGACTCCTCTGACGCTCAAAAAACTCCGCGCGCGGGGAGACAATCGGAGACGATGAGAAGAATCCGCTAAAAAATCCTCCGCTAGAAGAATCCTATGTCCGACATACGGAATCCCGTCCTCAACGCTTTTCATGATCAAGCCCTTCGCGCCCATCGTTTGGGCGGCGCGCTCAATGTGGATAAGCGCGGCGGCTTCACGGTGGACGGCAAAAATTGGTTCGGCAGGAAAGTGTTGTGGATCAAGCAGCGTCTCTTTCCGCAAAAAATGCGGCGGCAAAATATGCGCGTCCTGAACGCGCTGGCAGGCGCCGTCCAAAAACAGATCGGAATGCGGGAGGCCGGGCAATACTTAAAGAGTCAATTCGGCGAAGTCGCCCATCATCCCAAAGAAACAGGAGCGCTCGCCGATCGGCTGGCCGGCGCGGTCAAGAGACTCGCTCAAGATGCCGATCAAGAAAATCCCGCCAGCGTCAGCGCCCGCGCCAAAGCCCATGCCGACAAAAACTTTGACGATTTCCTCCGCCCCGAAAGAAAAGCGAATCTCTATCGGCGACATCTCCGTCCGCCCCCCGTCCCCGAAAAACAGAAAAGCGGAACAGAATCCGCGGCGAGGCATGACTATGTGAATCTGGAGAAGTCGGGCGGCAGCGGCAGGGGCGGCAGGAGCGGCGGCGCGGACGATCCTTTCCCCAATATGATCCCTGAAAAGCCGCTCGCAAACCCCAAGACCGTCCGAGGCGACAAGAGCCAAGTCGGAGAAGATCGGCTGGAGATCAAAACGCCCAAAGAATCCATGGCGACAAAGGGCGAGGATTCGGACTATGTCAATATCCCGGAAAAGCCTTACGTGAATTTTCCGGGCGTCATGCGCGCCGCCAAGCCTTCCGAAGTCGGCGTGGAGGAAGAGCATATTTATGAGGAAATCCCCGAAAAGCCTCCGCAAGACCCAAAGGCGAAAGACTTATACGACTCCCCGAAAGGCGGATGGACGCCCCCTGTCTCCACGACCCGCGCCTCCAGAGCGGTGGAAGCGCCCCGCGTCTCAAGCAGGATGGAAAGCCTTCTGACCGCGCTGGGCGCGGAAAAAGACGCGATCCGCGGCAATCTGACCGCCCTGCAGCCGCGCTATAGCGATTTCATCATCAGCCTCGCGCAGCGGCCCGACATCGCGCGCGAGAAGGGCGCGTATCTGAACGCCGCCGGCAATTTCCGCAGACCTTTCATGGAAGCCGCGCTCGTCGCGATGCTCAAAGAGGAGAAGGTCATAGAGTCGCTCCCGGAGAGCGCCGACATCCGCCTCGCCGATCCTCAAGACATGACGTGGCTTCAGGAGCGCTATCGGAATCTTCCGCCCCGATCCCGTCTTTCTCCGCCTTTGGAGCAATTGCGCGCCTAGCCTCCTTCCTCTATGATGCGCGTCTCAAGGGACGCAAGAGGGAGCGAAGGAGGGGCTATGGCTATGCCGTCTGAAGAGAAGCGGGGCGCGACATTGCCGCCTTTTAGACAGGTGGACTTCCTCCCTGTCAAGCTGGAGGTGAAGCGCCGCGAGGATGGCGCGATTCTTCTTCGCAGTTTGAATCCGATGGGCGATCCCGCGCCGCATCTCTTAAAACCTCTTGAGGGTTGGGCGCGGGAGGCGCCGGATCGCCTTTGGCTCGCCGAGCGCCCGAAAGGCGAAACCCAAGCCGGGCGCTGGAACGAACTCACCTATGGGGAGGCATGGCGGAAAATCCGCGCCGCCGCGGCAGGGCTGATAGAGCTGGGCGCTGGGCCGGACGCGCCTGTGATGATCTTGTCGGGGAACTCCATCCCGCACGCGATCTTGACCTATGGCGCGCATCTGGCGGCCGCGCCTGTCGCTCCTGTCTCCGAAGCCTATAGTCTGATGAGTTCGGACTTCGCGAAACTAAAACATGTCTTTGACATTGTGCGCCCAAAAATCATTTTCGCGCAGGATTATCGGCGCTTCGCCTCCGCTTTGAGCGCGCTGGATCTAAAGGATGTTCACGTCATCGCCGAAGATCCGCCCGAAGGCGCGCAGATCGTCTCCTACAAGGCGCTTCTCCAAAGCGGCAGCCCGAAGGAGGTGGAGGCGCGCGAAGCCTCTCTGACATGGGAGACCGTCGCCAAATATCTCTTCACTTCAGGCTCCACCGGCTTGCCGAAAGCCGTCATCAACACGCATGGCATGATGTGCGTCAACGCGGCGATGGTGAAAAAACTCGTCCGCGAGGAGGAGGATGAAGAGCCGCATGTGGTCTTGAGCTGGCTGCCTTGGAATCACACCTATGGCGGCAACGCCGTCCTCAATCTGGCGCTCACCAATGGCGCGACTTTGTATTTGGATCGCGGAATGCCTCTGCCCGGACTCTTTGACGAGACGATCCTCGCCCTCAGAGAAGTCGCGCCCACGACCTACGGCAACGTCCCCGCCGCCTACGCGATGCTGATAGACGCTCTTGAGAAAGACGATCTTTTGGCGCAGACCTTCTTCTCGCGCCTTCGCAATGTCGCCTATGGCGGCGCGGCGCTGGGGCAGGAGCTCGCCGAGCGCTTTCAGAAGGCGGCTGTCCGCATGACCGGCGAGCGCATTCTCTTCCTCGCCGGCTATGGCGCGACCGAAACGGGCCCGACCATCATGACCGTCCATTGGGAGACCTCGCGGATGGGATTGCTGGGGCTGCCAATCCCAGGGGTGGAGATCAAATTGCAGCCTGTCGGCGAAAAGATGGAGGTTCGCGCGCGCGGCGTCTGCATCACGCCGGGCTACCATAAGGACGCCGACAAAACGCGCGAAGCCTTTGACGAGGAAGGATTCTACAAACTGGGAGACGCGGCGAAATTCTTGAACGAGAGCGATCCCAAGCAGGGTCTCGTCTTTGACGGACGGGTCTCGGAGGATTTCAAACTTTCCACCGGCACATGGGTCAATGCCGGCAGGCTTCGCGTCCAAGCGATAGACGCGGCGGGCGGAATCTTGCGGGACGCGCTCATCGCCGGGCTGGATAAGAATTATATCGGCGTGCTGGGCTTCCCGGACATGGCGGCTGTCCGCGCCTTTCTGAAGAAGGAAGGCGGCGAGGACGCCGCCCTCCTTCAAGACGAGGCGCTCCGCGATTATCTTCGGACGCGCTTCTTTAACCATAATGAGGAGAATCGCGGCTCTTCCACGCGGATCATGCGTCTTTTGCTTCTTGAGACGCCGCCCTCCATGGACGCCGGCGAGATCACCGACAAAGGCTATATCAACCAAGCGACCGCGCTCTCGCGCCGCGCCGCCGATCTTGAGACGCTTTACGCCGAGCCTTTGGCGGCGACCGTCATCTCCATGGCGAAGAGCCGATGAATGGCGCGGAGAGCGTTCTGAAAACATTGGAGGCGGCGGGGGCGGAGCTCTGCATAGCGAATCCCGGCACCTCCGAAATGCATTGCGTCTCCGCGCTCGGGCGGTCGGAAAAAATGCGCGCCGTTCTGGCCCTCTTTGAAGGGGTCGTCACAGGGGCGGCGGACGGATATGGACGCATCAAAGAAAAGCCCGCCATCACGCTTCTGCATTTGGGGCCGGGTCTTGGAAACGGGATCGCCAATCTTCACAATGCCCGCCGCGCCGCCACGCCGATCATTAATATTGTCGGCGATCACGCGACAGACCATCTGCGCTTTGACGCGCCGCTCGCCTCCGACATTGAAGGCTTGGCGCGTCCCGTCTCGGGCTGGATCGGGCGCGTCCCTTACGCGCATGAGGCGGCGCGCTTCGCCCGCGAAGCCTATCGTCAGTCCATGACGCCGCCGGGACAGACGGCGACTTTAATCCTCCCGGCGGACGCCGCATGGAATGACGCCGAAGAGGCGCTCCCTCCTCCTTCCCTGCCGAAGCCCGCTCCGCCCTCGGCGCGGGCGATAGATCGCGCCGCCGAGGCTTTGAGACGCGCCAAAGGCGCGGCAATCTTAATGCGCGGCGCGGTCTTGAAGGAGGAGGGGCTGCGCCAAGCGGGGCGCGTCCAAGCCGCCGCCGGCGTCAGACTCCTCTGCGACACTTTCGCGCCCCGAATTCAGAAAGGCAGGGGTCGGGTCTCGGTGGAGCGCATTCCCTATTTCGCCGAGCAGATAGAGGCGTTTTTGGAGGGCGTGGATTGTCTTCTTTTGGTCGGGGCGAAGCCGCCGGTCAGTTTCTTCGCCTATCCGGGGCGCAAGAGCTGGATGACGCCGAAAGGCTGCGCTCTTCTGACTCTCGCCCATCCGTCCGAAGACGGAGAAGAGGCGCTTCGCGCCCTCGCCTCATCGTTGAAAGCGCCGAGAAATCCGCCATTGCCGCCCAGAGAGACGCCCCCCAAAGCGCCGTCTTCGGATGACGCTCTGACCCCCGATCTGGCGGCGCGGATCATTGGCGCGCTTCTTCCCGAAGGCGCGATTCTTTCCGATGAATCCGCCACATCAGGAGGCGGTCTGCAATCCTCTTTGGCTGACGCGCCGCCGCACGATCATCTGTCTTTGACCGGAGGCGCGATCGGACAAGGCTTGCCGCTCGCGGTAGGCGCCGCCCTCGCCGCGCCTGATCGGAAGGTTCTCTGTCTGCATGGGGACGGCGGCGCGATGTACACAGTCCAAGCGCTTTGGACGATAGCGCGCGAGAAGCTGGACGTCACGACCGTCATTTTTTCCAACCGCTCCTACGCGATCCTCAACATTGAACTGATGCGGGTCGGCGCGGAGAACGCCGGGCCGAAAGCGCTTTCCATGCTGGATTTGTCCAATCCCGATTTGGATTGGGTTTCCATCGCGCGGGGGCTGGGGGTCGCGGCGACAAGGGCTGAAACGGCGCGAGAATTTTCAGACCAGCTCGGCGAGGCGCTCCGACAGAAAGAGCCGCGTCTGATTGAGGCGGCGCTCTAGAATCAGAGGCGGGCTTTGAGGTTCGTTTTAAGTTCCGATCTCTCGCGCCTTTTTCCATGCGGCGGTCATGGCTTGGCGCATCAGACGGGCGAGGGCTTCGTCCTTCATCAGGAGGCGGAGGGCGGCTTCGGTCGTCCCCCCCGGAGACGAGACCGCCTCGCGCAGCGCCTCCGGACTCTCCTCCGTCTCAGAGAGCATCGCGCCCGCGCCGAGGATCGTCTGCCGCGCCAATTGCTCGGCGAGCGCCTTCTCCAAGCCCAGCGCCGCGCCGGCGTCCCGCATGCATTCCGCCAAATGGAAAAGATAGGCAGGGCCGCTTCCCGACAAAGCCGTCACGCCGTCCATCGCCGCCTCCTCTTTGAGCCAAAAAACCGCGCCCAAAGGCGAAGCCAAACCCTCCGCCGCCCGTTTCTGATCCGCCGTCAGAGGCGCGCTCGGAAAAAGCGCTGTCGCGCCATAGCCTAAACGCGCCGGACTGTTCGGCATGGCGCGTATCCCAATCTGTCCGCGCGGCAGAGGCGACAGAAATGCCGCCAAAGGCACCCCCGCCGCGATGGAAAAGACAAGAGTCGCCTCCCCAATATGCGACCGCGCCGCCTCAACGCTCTCCGCCACCTGCGAAGGCTTGACCGCCAAGACGAGAAACGCCGGCGGCGCGTCATCGGACGAACCAGGCAAAGAGGAAAGGCTCGGGAAAAAAGCGATCTCGCGCTCATCCATCCATCTCTGGCGGGAAGGCGGCGGCGCGGGATCAATGACGATGATGGTTTTCGGATCTGTGGCCGTGTCCGTCCATCGCTCCAGCATCGCGCCGCCCATGCGCCCGGCGCCGAGAAGCAGAATGACGCCTTCGTCTCTTATCATCTCCGAATCTCCGAATCCCCGATGGCGCTCCATCGCGCCTTTCAAGCGCGCCCCTCCACCCGCATCGCGGCGATGGCGATCGCCTCGTCCGGCGAGACGCCGCTCCAAAGCACCGATTGGAAGGCGAGCGCGTAATCGGCGGCTTCCTCGCAGCCCCCCAGAAAGAGATCGCAGAGCGCCATAGAAGGCGTCCTGTCGGCGAGCGGCAGCGCGGCGCGATAGAGAATCGCCGAATCTTCCGCCCCGATGGTGAAATGCCCCATCCAGAGACGCGCATTGATCCGCGAGATCAGTTCCAGAACAGCGCCCCTTCTATGCCGCAGCGCTTTGATGCCGAAACCGCACAGCAGATGAAGACCGCGATCCCCATGCCACTCCAACAGAATATCGCAGTCGCACCATTCGCCGACAATATGGAGGCTCATCTCCCTCTCGCCCTGCCGCTCCACGAGCCATTGACGCGCTTCGGCGATCTCCTCGCAGAGAGCCAGAGGGTCTTCGCCGAGGCAGTCGCGCGCCTTATGGAGAAGGGAGGCGGGCATGATGGCGGGTCTTTCGCTCCGTTTCGCTCAAGATTTGGTCTTATCTGATGGACGCGCAACAAGATAAGGGAATACGCCAATCTTGAGGGATTCGCGCCGCCGCGCAAGCGTTTTTTTATGACGCCGCTAAAAGCTTGTCAGGGAAAGATTTTATAAGTTCTAGCCAAGCGGGTTTGGCGCGGCGCTCACTCTTTTCCGCGCGATTTGCCGCCAGCGATTCGCTTGCCAAGGGCTGGCTCTTTAGAGTCGTGTTCGGCGAGCGCCGCCTCGGCGCGCGCCAGTCTTTT
The DNA here is from genome assembly GCA_958296285.1 of uncultured Alphaproteobacteria bacterium. Classification (GTDB taxonomy): domain Bacteria; phylum Pseudomonadota; class Alphaproteobacteria; order JAPOUT01. The sequence continues at coordinate 846,389 of OY282459.1, read as the reverse complement.
CTCCATCTCGTCCATTTTTTCGCGCATGACGGACGCCCTGTCGGCGAGCGCGTCAAATTGCTCGCGCGAGACCATATGCCGCTCGCGGAGGAGCGCGTCTATTTGGCTTTGGAAAAGATTCCCGGCTTCGCGCCCCAGACCCCGCGCCGCGTCCGCGGCGTCGCCCATCAGGCGCGCCAAATCCTCCAACGGCTTGTTTGATCGGCTCATCGCCGCACTATGCGCGAAAGCGCTCATCCGCGCAAGAGGAGACGCGCAAGAGGCGAACGGCTCTTGCGCGGAGACCGTCTCTTTTTGCTAGAATGGGAGAATCATGCCCTTTCCCAATATAGACCCCGTCCTCATCCAAATCGGGCCGCTCGCGATCCGATGGTACGCGCTCGCCTATGTTTTCGGCATTTGGTTCGGCATTCTTTATATGATGCGCCTCGCCGAAAGGGCGAAACTCTGGAAGGGCGAAAAACCGCCCTTCACCGCCGATCAGGCGAGCGAGTTTTTTCTTTGGACGGTTCTCGGCATCATTCTCGGCGGACGGTTGGGCTATGTCCTCTTTTACAATCTGCCCTATTATTCGGAAAATCCTCTGAAGATTTTCGCCATTTGGCAGGGCGGCATGGCCTTTCATGGAGGCTTGGCGGGGGTGATTGTCGCCGTTCTTCTTTTCGCGCGGCGGCATAGGGTGGCGTTCCTCTCCTTCGCTGACGCCTGCGCCGCCGCCACGCCGATCGGTCTTTGTTTGGGGAGGATCGCCAATTTCATCAATGGCGAACTTTGGGGTCGTCCGACCGACATGGCTTGGGGAGTCGTCTTTCCGCGCGGCGGCGACATGCCCCGCCATCCCAGCCAGCTCTATGAAGCTTTTTTGGAAGGGCTGCTGCTCTTCCTTCTCTTGCGTCTTCTGACCCATCGCTTCGGCGCGCTGAAGAGGCCGGGCTTGGTCGCCGGGGTCTTTTTGTCGGGCTATGGGGCGGCGCGAATCCTCGCCGAATTCTTCCGCGAGCCCGACAGACAGATCGGCTTCCTGATAGGAGGGCTGACGATGGGGATGCTGCTCTCGCTGCCTCTGATCCTCGCCGGCGCTCTGATGATTGCCCATGCGCGGCGCGCCGCCTCCTAAAGAAGCCAAAAACCTCGCCAAGAGGCTCGCGCGGCGGATCGTGTCATCCGGCCCCATTCGCATGGACGAATATATGCGGACAGTCTTGATGGACGAGGAGGCGGGCTACTACCAGACACGCGCCGCGCTCGGCGCGAAGGGCGATTTCCTGACCGCGCCGGAGACGAGCCAAGTCTTTGGCGAGATTGTCGGTCTTTGGTTCGCGGCGCTTTGGCGGCAGACGGGCAGCCCCGCCCCCTTTCTCTTCGCCGAAATGGGCGCGGGACAAGGAACGCTGATGCGGGACGCTCTTCGCGCGATCGCTCAAGCCGCGCCGGATTTTCTCAAAGAGGCGAAGATTCTCTTTGTGGAAAAAAGCGCTCGTCTTAAAAAGGCTCAAGCGGGGGCGGTCTCTTGCGCGGAGTTTCGGGAGTCTTTTTCGGAGATTCCCGAAGCGCCGCTTTTTCTCCTCGCCAATGAGTTTTTTGACGCGCTCCCGATTCGGCAGTTCGTCCGAAAACAAGACGCGCTCTATGAGCGCCATATCGCCGCGGCGGAGAAAAACCGCCTCGCGCCGATCCTTCTCCCCGCCGCCGAGGCGATAAGATTTCCGCCTGACGCCCCTTCAGACGAAATCCTTGAGAGACGTTTTGACGGCGAGCGTCTGGCCTATGAGATCGCGGCGCGGGTCTCGCGTCATGGCGGCGCGGCGCTCATTATGGATTACGGCTATGCGGAGGAATCCTATGGCGACACGCTTCAAGCCATTCGGAATCATAGATTTCACGGCGTTTTTGACGATGTCGGCGAAGCGGACATCTCGGCGCATGTGGATTTCGCGGCGCTCGGCGGCGCGGCGCGGCGGGGCGGCGCGCGCGTGATGGGTCCTGTGGATCAGGGGGTTTTTCTAAAACGTCTCGGGGCGGAGACCCGCTTTGACGCCCTTATCAGACAGGCGACAGAGGCGGAGAAAATCCGCCTCGCCCGACAAGCGCGGCGTCTGATGGCGCCGACAGAAATGGGGCGTCTCTTCAAGGCGATGGCGCTGACGCCCTCCTCCGTCCAAACTGTCGCCGGCTTCATTTGATGATTCTCTCGCGAAAACTCTCTGACCTAAAAGGGCTGCGGCACGGATTCTTCACGCGGGAGCAAGAGGCGGCGGCGGGCGCGGCGCGTCTGGGCGTGTCGGCTGACAATCTCTTGACGGCGCGGCAGGCGCATACGGCGCGGGCGCTTTTCATCAAGGCTCCTTGGCGGACGGGCAAAGAAGAAGCGGACGCTCTCATCACCGACAAGCCTCATTTGGCGATCGGCATCTTGACGGCGGATTGCGTCCCGGTGCTGTTGGCGGAGATGGAGGCGGGCCTCATCGCCGCCATTCATGCCGGCTGGCGCGGCGCGAAGGCGGGAATCATAGAAGCCGCCCTCGCCCAAATGAAAAAACACGGCGCGCGTCCCGAAAACACAGTCGCCGCCATCGGTCCCGCCATCTCGCAGGACAATTACGAGGTCAGCGGCGCGTTCCGCGAGAGTTTCATCAAGCAAGATCCATGGAGCGCTGATCTCTTCAAGCCCGGCGCGCAAAACCATGCTTTTTTTGATTTGAAATCTTACGCCGCCCAGCGTTTGGAAAGAGCGGGGCTGCCGCGCCGCGCCATAGAGATTCTGCCCCATTGCGTCTTTGATGAAGAGGGGCTTTTTTGCTCGCGCCGCCGCGACATTAAAGACAGCGGGTCGCGTCATGGACGGCAAATCTCGGCGATTGCGCTCGCCCCCGCCCCCTGCTAGAAGAGCGAGAGAAGCGGGGAAGGCAGGGGGGAGAGCCGTCCGATGAAACTCATCACAGGCAACAGCAATCCTGAATTGGCGCGCGGCATCGCCTCGCATTTGGGCGAGGCGATGACGAACTCCTCAGTCCAGCGCTTCGCCGACAAGGAAGTCTTCGTGGAGATCAAAGAGAATGTGCGGGGCGAGGATGCCTTCATCATTCAATCCACCTCCTACCCCGCCAACGATCACATTATGGAGCTGCTGATCTTGATTGACGCCTTGAAACGCGCCTCGGCGCGGCGGATCACGGCGGTCATTCCCTATTTCGGCTATGCGCGGCAGGATAGAAAAACAGGCTCGCGCACCCCGATCTCGGCGAAACTGATCGCCGATATGATCACCCATGCAGGGGCGCATCGGGTTCTGACGCTGGATCTCCACGCCGGACAGATTCAGGGCTTCTTTGACATTCCGACCGACAATCTCTTCGCCGCGCCTGTCTTCGCCCGCGACATCAAAGAGCGCGTCCCGCGAGGCGATCTGCTGATGGTCTCGCCGGATGTCGGCGGAGTCGTCCGCACCCGCGACATGGCGCGGCGCTTGGAAGCCGAAATCGCCATCGTGGATAAAAGGCGCGAGGAAGCGGGGCAGTCAGACGTCATGAACATTGTCGGAGACGTCAAGGGCAGGCGATGCATCCTCGTGGATGACATTGTGGATTCGGCGGGAACCCTCTGCAACGCCGCCGAGGCGATGAAAGAGAAAGGCGCGGAAGAAGTCCGCGCCTATGTCAGCCATGGCGTCTTGTCGGGAGAGGCTTTGGAGCGCATCGCGCGATCCTCTTTGGCGGAACTGGTCGTGACCGATTCCATTCGCTTTGACTCTTCGGTGCGGGATCATCCAAAGATCAGGATTTTGCCTATCGCCTCTTTGATTGGGAGCGCGATCCTCCGCACGACGAAGGAAGAATCGGTTTCCAGTCTTTTTGAGTGATTGCGCGGAAGCGGCGGCGGGCGGCGGGCGGCGGCGAGGGGGTCAGATTTTCAGCCCCGGCTCCAAAGCCGCGACTCTCTCGGCGATCTCGCGGGTCACGTCATGCGAGTCGTTGAGGCGGCTGGCCTCGGCGGGGAGGCTGTCCGGGAGTTCTTCTATCGCGCTCCCTTTCTCCTGATTGAGAGTCCTCTCCAGAGCGCTCAAAACGGCGACATTCTCGGCGCGGGAGGCTTTTGGAAAAAGATTGTCTTTGACCCAAAGCGCGGCTTTGCCGAAAAAACTGTCGCCCTTGACGACAAGCCCGCCCTGCTTGTCCAAGCGCAGCGCGCCGCCGGCGGCTTGGGCTTGCTGCGCTTTCTGCGCGAAACTGTTCAGCGATATGGAAGGCGGATTGACCATGCGCCCAATAAGCCATCTCTTATGAAGAGGCGCAAGAGAGTCTCGCGCTTTCGTGAAATCTCTTGAAGTTTCCGCCGCCATCTTGCCCTCCGCCGCGCTAGAGACTATAAAGGCCTTTATGAGCAAGGTTCTGACACTGACCGCCCAATCGCGCCAGCCTTCCGGCAAGGGCGCGCTCTCGGCGCTCCGCCGCGAAGGACAAATCCCCGCCATCCTCTATGGCGGCAGCGAGGATGCCGAGCCTATCCAAATCTCGGCGATGGATTTCGCCAGACTCGCCCGCGCGCAGGATATGAAAAGCGCCTCCTGCGCCATCAAACTCCACGGCAAGACGATTCGCGCCATCGCCCGCGAAACGCAGCGCGATCCGGTGCAAGGCGGCGTGCGCCATGTGGATTTCCTCCGCCTCGCCAAAGGCGACTTCCTCGCCGTGGAGGTCGCCGTCCGCTTCACCGGCGAGGAAGACTGTCCGGGCTTGCGGCGCGGCGGCGTTCTCAATGTCGTGCGCCACAAGGTGGAACTGCGCTGCCCGGCGGACGCGATCCCGGAAGAGATTGTCGCCGATCTGACGGGATGCGACATTGGCGACTCCGTCCATATTTCGGGCATCGCGCTTCCCGAAGGCGTCAAGCCCACCATCGGCGACAGAGATTTCACCGTGGCGACTCTGGTCGCGCCGGCGGCGCTCCGCGGCGCGGAAGCCGCCGAAGAAGAAGCCGAAGAAGCCGAAGCCGAAGAGGACGCGCCGCAGGAAGGCGGAGACAGCCAAGACGGCGACAACTGATCCCCCCATGCTCCTCTTGGTCGGATTGGGAAACCCCGGCAGAGCCTATGCGAAACATCGGCACAATATCGGCTTCATGGCGGTGGAGAAAATCGCCGAGCGCCGAGCCTTTGAAGCGCGGCGCGACCGCTTTCAAGGCTCGCTCCAAAGCGGCAGATTGGGAGACCGCGAAACCCTTATCTTCAAGCCCATGACAAGCATGAATCTCTGCGGACCTGCTGTCGCCGCGATGATCAGACAATGCCGCGCCAAAAGACCGGAGATGGTCGTCTTCCATGACGAGCTGGATCTGCCCTTGGGAAAAATGCGGATGAAACAGGGAGGATCTTCGGCGGGGCATAATGGCTTGCGATCGCTCCAAGCGCATATTCGGCAAGATTTCCGCCGCGCGCGGCTGGGCATCGGACATCCGGGCCATGCGGCGCTCGTCTCTAGGCATGTTTTGGGAGATTTCCGCGCCGAGGAAAAAGAGCGCCTCCAATCTTTGCTGGAGGCGATCGCGTCCCACGCCGACCTTCTGGGCGAGGGGAAGGATTCCAGCTTCGCCAATAAGATTCATCTCGCCATGGAAAAGGCGCTCTCAGATGGGCTTTAGCTGCGGGATTGTCGGACTGCCGAATGCCGGGAAATCCACCCTGCTGAACGCGCTGACGAAACGGCGCGCCGCGCAAGCCGAAGCCTATCCCTTCTGCACGATTGATCCCAATCACGGCGAGGTGGCTCTCGCGGATGCGCGTCTTCGGAGATTGGCGGCGCTCGCCTCGTCCGCCAAGATCGTTCCGACCAAAATCGCCTTCACCGACATCGCCGGTCTTGTCGCCGGCGCGTCCAAGGGCGAGGGTCTCGGCAATCGCTTTCTCGCCCATATCCGCGAGAGAGACGCGCTTCTTCACGCGCTGCGCTGTTTTGACGATGGGGATGTGGCGCATGTCGCCGAGAGCGTCAATCCGGCGAGGGACGCCGAGATCGTGGAGACCGAACTGATGCTCGCCGATATGGAAAGCCTCCAAAAGCGATCGGCGAAACTGGAGAAAAAAGCGCGAGGCGCGGGAGACGAAGCCAAAAGCGCCGCCGCCGACAAGGCGCTGGCGGAAGAGATTCTCTCCTTTTTGGACAAGGGGGATTCCGCCTCCGTCATAGCGCTTCTCAATGAGGAGGGCGCGGCGAAGAGGCGCGCGCGCTCTTGGCAGCTCTTGACGGCGAAGCCCGTCCTTTATGTCGCCAACGCCGATGAGGAGGGCTTGCGGCACGGGAGCGCGCATATCCGATCGGCGCGGGACTATGCGGAGGAAAAAGGCGCGGCGATCGTTCTTCTCTCGGCGCGGCTGGAGGAGGAACTGGCCCTTTTTTCCGAAAAAGAGCGCGCCGACTATCTCAAAAGCGAGGCGCTCGCCCCGACAGGGCTGGAGGAACTGATCCGCCAATCTTACGCGCTCCTGCGACTCATCACCTTTTTCACCGTCGGAGAGAAAGAGGCGCGCGCATGGACAATCCCTGACGGCACATCGGCAATGCGCGCGGCGGGGCGAATCCACGCCGATTTTGAGAAACATTTCATCCGCGCCGAAACCGTCGCCTATCAGGATTTCCTCGCCCATCAAGGATGGCACGGCGCGCGCGAAGCCGGGCGGATGCGTCTGGAGGGCAAAGACTATATTGTGAAGGATGGCGATGTCATGCATATTCGCCACGCCTCTTGAAAGGAGAGCCGCCATGACCAAGACCGCGACCCGCTTCTGGGAAGATTTCACGACAGGCGAGAGCGATGAGATCGGCCCCTATGAGATCACGCGCGAGGATATTGTTTTTTTCGCGTCCCGCTACGATCCGCAGCCTTTTCACTTGGACGAGGAGGCGGCGAAATCTTCCATGATCGGAAGGCTCTGCGCGAGCGGCTGGCATGTCATGGCGATTCTCTGGAAGATGACGCGGGAGGCCGAAGAGAATGCCGCCTCGCCCGCGTCAAGACGCCCCGCTTTTACCGATCGCGCCGAGATTGAGGAATGTCGCTGGCGGCGTCCTGTCTTCCCCGGCGACAGGCTCACCGTGAAGCGGACGGTCGTAAAACGCCATCCGCCGCGCGAAGGCGAGAATGTCGGCGCGTGTCTTTTTCTCTGGGAGGTTTTTGATCAGCATGGCGAGAAAAAGACCGAGATCAGAATCTCGCGCGAAATTTCTCTGCGCGCCGGAGCCTCGTGATCCATGAGCTATTTTGAGGATATGCCGATTGGCGAAAAGATGGATTTGGGAGAACGTCTCTTCACGAAGGAGGAGATTATGGAGTTCGCGCGAAAATACGATCCCGCCCCCGAATGTCTGAAGGGCTTGGAGGCTTCGCGCTGGCAGGTTGTCGGCGGATGGATGAACCGCATGATGGAGGCGCGGGCGGAAAATCTTGCCCTGCGCCCGCCCGCCGAAAATGACGAGCGCCCCGCCATTTTGGGACCGTCGCCGGGCTTCTTGGAGATGCGATGGCCAAACCCCGTCCGCGCCGGGGATCGCGTCCGCTATCGCACGACCATCGCCGAGAAGATTCTTCTCAAAAGCCGTCCGCAATGGGGGCTGGTCCGCAACCGCAATGAAGCCTTCAATGAGCGGGGCGAATGCGTGCTGTCTTTTCTGGGACAGGCGCTTTTTGAGAGACGAAACCCAGGGGACGGCGGCGGGGGCGGGGGCGGATGACGAGTCTTAAAACCGCGCCCGATTTTCTGGCAGCCGAGCTCGCCTATATCACCGAAGAGATTCCGAACTGGTTCCGCGAATCTTTGTCCTTCCCGCGAGACGAGGGCGTCTTGGAGGTTGAGAATTGTCCGATTCACTATTTTCGGTGGGGCGATCCGAAGAAGCGGGGCGTCATGATGACGCATGGCTTTCTCGCCCATGCGCGCTGCTTCGCCTTCATCGCGCCTTTTTTGGCGCGGGATTTTCATGTGGCGGCGTTTGACTTGTCCGGGATGGGCGATTCTGGAACGCGCCCCTCCTACGACAGCCCGACCCGCGCGCGCGAACTCTTCGCCGTCTCCGATCATTTGGGCATGATCGGAGGCGAGCCTTTCATTGTCGCCCATTCCTATGGCGGCGCGATCGGCTTGGAGGCGATGGAGCTTTTTGGCGACTCTTTCGGCGGTCTTGTCGTCTGCGACATGATGGTGATGCGCCCGGAGAAACTCGCCCTTTTCCATAAGGATCGCGTCAAAGCGATGCGCGGACGCAAACGCCCGAACTGGCTCTATCCCGATTTGCCGACCGCCATGGCGCGATACCGTCTTGCGCCGCCGCAGAGCTGCGACAATCGCTATCTGATGGACTATATGGCGCATCATTCCTTGAAGGAGGCTGAGGGGGGCTGGACGTGGAAATTTGATCCCGGGATATTCCGATCTGACGATCGCGGCGAATCTTGGTGGGGCGATCAGGCGCGGCGTCTGGCGCGTCTGGCGAGCCGCCGCGCGATTCTCTATGGCGAGCGGAGCATGATGTTCACGAAGGATTCCGCCGACTATTTGCGCGAAGAGGGCGCGCCGCCCTTTCCGATTCTTGCCGTGCCTCACGCGAATCATCATCTGATGCTGGATCAGCCGCTCGCTTTCGCGACCGCGCTCCGCGCCATTTTGACCGTCTGGGCAGCCGCGCTTGAGGGCTAGACAGGCGAAACCCGCTTCTATAAAGTCTCCGAAACTCACCCAGATGAAGCGGATTCTCCGCTGGTCTGGTGGCTATGGCGGGGCGCTCAACACCCGATCCCATTCCGAACTCGGAAGTGAAATGCCCCAGCGCCGATGGTACTGCGTCTTAAGGCGTGGGAGAGTAGGTCGCCGCCAGACTTGTGGAGAACCCGCCCCGCCCCCCGCCACCCCCCGCCCGCGATGAGCAAAACCCATGCCCGATAAAATTCTTCTCATCGGCGGCTGCGGCTATATCGGCAGCCGCCTTTATCAGACCCTCAAAGATGAGGGCAGGCGCGTGGATACGCTGGATTTGGAAAAGCGCGGCAATTTCGTCAATCCCGACAATATCAAGATGGATTACGCCGAAGCGGACGCCTCTCTGTTGGCGCGCTATGATCATCTTCTCTGGTTCGCCGGCCATTCCAGCGTTGGGATGTCGCATGAAGATCCGGAAGGGGCGCTCACGAACAATCTCCTCCGTCTTTTTCAGCTGAGGCGCAAAATGAGTCCCTCGCAGCGGCTCATCTATGCCAGCACCGGCGGAATCTACAACGCTGTCGCCGGCGCCGGCGCGAAAGAGACCGAAACGCGCTTCAACCCCGCCAACGCCTACGACATCTCCAAATACGCGCTGGACGTCATGATGCAGAACTATGCCGAGAATTTCGCCGCTTTGCGTCTTGGCACGCTGGCGGGGCCCTCCCCCAATACCAGATACGATCTGGTCATCAACGCCATGACGAAATCCGCGATGGAAAAGAGGCGCGTGCTGGTTTTCAATGGCGGAATGCGGCGCTCCATTTTGGGGCTGGGCGACTGCGTCCGCGCCGTCCAAGCCCTTCTTGACGCCCCCGACATGCGGACAGGCTTCTACAATCTGGCGAGTTTCAACACCAGCATCGCGGAGCTCGGCAGGAGGATCTCGTCTCATTTTTCCGTCCCCCTTGAGGAGGGCGCGGACACCGAATCTTACGACTATCTCATCTCCAATGAGAAATTCCGAAGCGCCTACAATTTCGCCTTTCAAGAAAGCGTGGAGTCTCTCGTCCAAGATCTGACGACTCATCTAGGCGAAAGCAAGGCGGCGTGAAAGACTCTCCGTCCAGCCATGCGGCGGACTTCCAACCGATCGCCCAATGTCTGGTCTGCGGAAGCGGTGAGATTGAAGAGGTTTTTGACTTGGGCGCGCAGCCTCTCGCCAATGCCTGGCCTCAGACGCCTCAAGAGCTTCCGCGCTATCCTCTCCGCCTGATGGCGTGTCGGGAATGCGCGCACTGCCAGCAAGCGATCGCGCTCGCGCCTCATCTTCTCTATGAGCATTATCCCTATGTCAGCGGGACGTCTCAAACGCTGGACGATTATTTCCGCCGCTTCGCCGAGCGAGCCGAGAAAGAGCATGGCGGCGAAACCTCTCTGCGCGTCTTGGATATCGGCGGAAATGACGGGACTCTTCTGAAACATTTTCAGGCGCGGGGGCATGGCGCGGTCAGCGTGGATCCGGCGCGGAACTTAAAACCCCTCGCCGAAGAGAAAGGCATTGAAACCCACGCCGCCTTTTGGAGCGAGGATTTCGCGCGGAACTGGGGGCGATCTTTTGACGTCATCACGGCGGTGAATGTCTTGGCGCATGTGGCGTCTCCCTATGATTTTCTCAAAGGCTGCCGAGAGGCGCTCGCCGAAGGCGGCATGATCCTGGCGCAGACCTCTTACGCCAATATGCTCGCCAATGGCGAGTTTGACACGATCTACCATGAGCATCACTCTTTCTTCCAAACGGACGGGATAAGGCGATTGGCGGAGAGGTCGGGTCTCAAATTGCTGCGCGCGCGCCATAGCCCCGTTTATGGGACGAGCCATCTTTGGACTTTGGGCTTGGCAGGCGAGGAGGAGGAGAGCGTCCGCGCTATGATCGCGGCGGAGAAAGAGAAGGGCTTCTACGACATGGCGCATATCAGACGCTTCGCGGCGGAGGCGCGGAAGCGGGCGGAGGCTGTGCGCGTCAAACTTCAAGAGGCTGAAAAAGAGGGTTTCACGCTGGCGGGCTTCGGGGCGGGGACGAAGATTTGCAACTTTCTCAATTTTCTCAAAACGGATCTTCGCTTTCTCGCCGATGAAAGTCCTCTCAAACAGGGGCGCTTCATGCCCGGTCGGAACATTCCTGTCGTCTCGGCGGAAGAGGCTTGGGCGGCGGAGGGTCGGGTTTTTTGGTTCATCGGGGCGTGGAATTTCCGAGAGGAGCTCTGCCGCAAGATCCGTCAGAACCGAGAGGGGAGAGAGGATCGCTTTCTGGTCGCCTTTCCGGAAGTGGAGATTTTCGCGTGATGGGAGCGCGTCATCTTTTGGAGACGGCGAAACTTTATCGCCTCATGACGAGAGGATTGCTGAGGCGCAGACGATTGGGACGCAACCCTTGGAGCCGCAGAGAATTCCTTTGCGATGACGAGAGAAAAATCGCCTATCTCACTCTTCCCAAATGCGTCTGCTCGTCCATCAGGAAGTCTTTTTTCAAAGAAGAGGTGAAAGATGACGGCTCCATCCATCACCCGCGGACGATCCTTGACGGGCGCTCCATAGAGGAGATGACCGATTCTGAGCGCTTAAGCGAAAAGCGGAAGAATTATTTCACCTTCTCCTTCACCCGCAACCCCTTTGACAGACTCGCCTCATGCTACGCCGATAAAGTCGCCGGCCAATCGGGACAAGGCGGCTACTCTTCAGACCATTATCTCTACGGCGCGATAGCGGGAAGAGAAAGTTTTGACGATTTTCTCCATGCCGTCATCCGAATCCCGGACAAGATCGCCGAGCATCATTTCCGATCGCAATATGATCTCCTCCATGAAAAGGGACAGATTTTGACCGATTATGTCGGAAAGATTGAGGCTTTTCCCGAATCTTTCGCGCCCATCAGAGAAAAATACGATCTTGAGCCTTTGGCGCATTTTCATCCGACCCATAAGGGCGATTGGCGGAATTTTTTCACCGAGAAAAGCGCGCGGCTCTGCTATCGCCGATATAAAAAGGATTTTCAAACTTTCGGCTATGAAGAGGAATTGCCGAAACTGCTCGACTTTCTCCGCCGCCGCGATAAGGGCCAAGACGCTCTATGATGATTTTGGGAATCCATGGCGGACATGACGCCGGCGCTGTCGTCTATGACGATTATCGCCTCCTGTCCGCCGTGCCGCTGGAGCGCATGACGCGCGAGAAAAATGATGGAAGCCGCTATCCGCAGATTGCCGTCTCCGAAGCGCTGGCGGCGGCGGAAATCAGGCAGGATCAGATAGGCGCGATCGCCATCGGGCGAGACGGCAATTTCTGGATGCGGGACGGATTCCTCAGACGATTTCCGGCCATGGCGGGCGTGGAAGAGCAAGAAATTATGTGGTATGCGCGGAAGGCGGGCAGGAGCGCCGCCTCTCTCTTTTGCGCCGACCGTTTTTATCAAAGTTTCGGCTTTCCGCAGAAGCCTCCGCTTTTCTTCTTCAATCACCATTTCGCGCACGCGCTCGGCGCGCTCTTCCACAGCGATTGGGATGACGCCTTCATCTACACCGCCGACGGTTCCGGCGACGGCGTCTTCTACAGTCACCGCATTCTCAAGAACGGCATGTTGAGCGAGATATGGGGCGGCGAAGAGGATTCGCTCAAAGAGACGCAGCATGTGGATCAGAGCATGGGAGAGTTCTACGCCACAGTAACGCGGTCTCTAGGCTTTAGAGCTTTGCGCCATGAGGGCAAAGTGCTGGGCCTCGCCGCCTCCGGCGACCCCGTCTATGCGGAGAGCTGGATGCGCCCTTTCCACGTGGATGAGAAAGGGCGCGTCTTGCTTCGCTTCCGTCATCGCCGTTTGAGCCGCAACAATCGCTGGCTTATCGGTCGGCGCAAGAGTCGCTACCATTTGGACAAAGCCATCCAAAAAGCCGCGAAATATGGGCGGCGCGAGGATGTCGCCGCCTCGGCGCAGAAAGTCTTGGAGACAATCATCTTGGATTCCATCGGCAAACTTTTGGAGCGGCATAAGGTTCGGCATTTGGCGCTCTCAGGCGGCGTCTTCGCCAATGTGCGTCTCAATCAGCGCCTCGCCGAAGAACTCCCTGTGGAAGAAATCTTCATCTATCCGGCGATGGGCGATCAGGGTCTCTCGGCGGGGGGCGTATTGCAATATCTGTTGGAGCGCGATGGTCTCGCAACTTGGCTTGCCAAGCGCGAGCGTCTCCGTCATCTCTATCTGGGCAGAGACTATGATGAGGATGCCGACGCCGCGATGAAACAGGCGGGCGCGAAACACGTTCCGCATGATCCCCATTCTCTTGAAGAGAAAATCGCGGCGCTTCTTGACGAAGGCGGGATTGTCGGCATTTGCGCCGGACGGATGGAATATGGTCCTCGCGCTTTGGGCGCGCGCTCCATTTTGGCGGCGCCGACCGACCCCAATGTCAATGACTGGCTCAACCAAAGATTGTCGCGCACCGAGTTCATGCCTTTCGCGCCTGTCGTCTTGAAGGAGCGGGCGGAGGAGATTTTCCAGCTCCGCCCCTCCATGCTTTACGCCGCCCGCTTCATGACGATCACCTGCGGCGTCAATCCTGCATGGCGCGACAAGATTCCGGCGGTCGTCCATCTGGACGGGACGGCGAGACCGCAGATTGTCGCGCGGGCTGATAATCCCTTTTATTACGACATTCTGAAAGCCTATGAAGCGCGGACGGGGCTGCCCGTCCTCATCAACACGTCCTTTAACGCGCATGAAGAGCCGATCATCAATAAGCCTGAGGAAGCGGCGCAAGCGCTCATTCAGGGGCGCGTGGATTATTTGGCGACCCGCCGCGCTCTTTGGAAGGCGGGGCGCTGACGCCATCGCGGCGCGGAAAGAATTTTTTCTCGGAGCGCGTCCAGCTCTTTCGCGCGATCTTCTATGCGGTGATGCTTGAGGACGTAATCCTGTCCTCTTTTGGCGAGAGCCTGCCGCTCTTCGTCATTCTTGGCGAGGCGCAGGATCGCCGCGGCGACCGCCTCGGCGGACACCTCTTTGAGATAAAGCGCGCCCTCCTCGCCGCCCACCTCCCTCATGCCGCCCCGCCCAGACGAGATCACCGCCGCGCCGCCAAGATGCGCCTCCAAGACGGATAAGGAAAAAGCCTCTTCGCATTTGGAGGGCGCGGCGAAAATCGCCGCCCGCTTCATCCATGCCGAGACCTCCGCTGTCGGGACGTTCTGAATCCATTGGCAGCGCGCGCCCATCTCGCCGCCAAAACGCGCCTGAGTCTCTTCGCGGAGGGCGGGATCGGAATAGCGATCTTCCACTGTGAGAATCGCGGCCTGCCAGTCCGCGAGATCGCGCAGAGATTTCGCGCAGCCCTCGGCGAATTCGCCCAAGCCCTTATAATCGCCGGCGCGGGCGGCGAAAAGAATGAGTTTCTCTCGGCCCTTTATGCCGCCCCGCCTGTCGCCGACAGGAATCGCGTTGCGAATCGTGATGATTCGCTTCCTATGCCAGGGATACATCGCTCTGTATCTGTCGCGCGCCGCGTCGCTGACGCCGATGACGCGCTTCAGCCACAGAGGGCGAACCGTTTCGTTCCACAGAGAATGCCGACGAAACGCCGGAAGGCTGTGCGAATGGAGGAAAAAAGGCGTCCAAGGAAATCGCCGCGAGAGATCCAGCGCCTCTCGCTCCACATTATGCGCCTCCACGATATCCGGCCGATAGAGCCGCAAACGTTCCGCGAGAAAAGCGACAAGCGCCCTTCCCTCAAGAGACGCCGGATACATATCCAAATTGAGATCGGGATAGGGATCTTGGACATAGGGCGCGAAAATCCGAATCGCGTCCTTATAGACGCTTTCCCCAGCCATATGTCGGATCGTGTCGCCAATCGCGCCGCCGGGGACAGAGCGGCTGAAATCAAAAAAAGGCGCGACAATCGCGATTCTCATTTTCCGCCATCCTGTTGCGAGCCCGGAGCTTATGGGCTATCTATCGGCATTCTTTTTATAAAATCAATCGGAATCCCGCTTATGAGAACGATCGTCGCGCCTTTCCGAAATGAGGAATATCTGCTCCCCTTCTGGCTTAAGCACCACAGGGAGGTCTTTGACCATGGCGTGATGATTGACGATCATTCCACGGACGCCTCCCGCGACATCATCCGCGAACTCGCGCCCCATTGGGAGATCGTCCCCTCTCGCAAAAAGGACTGGGACCCGATTGACGAAGATTTTGAGCGCATGACGCACGAAGCCCGCTTTGAAGGATGGAAAATCACGCTCAACATCACCGAGTTTCTCTGCGCCGAATCTTTGGAAAAGGTGGAGGCGCGGGTGGAAAAAGAGGGATTGCAAGGCGCTCATGCCAGAGGCGTCTTGATGGCGGATCCGTTGGGCGAGACGCTGCCGCCCCCCTCGCCCGAAAAGCCTCTCGTGGAGCAGCGGGTTTTTGGACATTTTGAGGATGAAATCTCTTGGGGCGGATGGCTGCGCCGCCATGGCGCGTCTTGGATTAAGCCGCGCTATGCCAGCGGCAATCCCAGCCATTTGCGCCTGCGACCTTTCAGGACGCGACCTTTTCCGTTCAAGAAACTGAGCCATCTGATGATTCGCGCGCGGATTTATCATAAGGCGCTGCAGGGCGCTTATCTCGCCGGGCGGCACGAATCGCAAATGCGAAAGAACTTGTCGCCGCCCCAAGACGATCTCTTATGCCTCCATTATTATTTCAGCCCATGGAATGACGAAATGCGCCAGCGCGCCGCGCGACAGGGCGATCGGCTCTCGGCGCGGGAGCGCCGATGGTATCCCGATGTCCGACATCTGCTCTATGAGGAGGATCCGAGCCGGATGGAAAAGGATCGCGCGCGGCTCGCCAAGAAAAGCCGCGATCTTTCCAAAGATCCCGTCTTTCGGAGAAACGCGCTCGCCCTTTGAGAGCGGTTGCGAAAAAGGGCGCGGCGGGCTATCTATTGGCTTTCGCTCCTCTTTGTCAATGGAAGCGCTCTTCTTATGAGAACGGTCATCGCCATTTTCCGCAATGAGGAATATCTGCTCCCTTTTTGGCTCAGCCATCATAGGGAGATTTTTGACCACGGCGTCATGATTGACGACCATTCCACAGACGCCTCCCGCGAGATCATCCGCGACATGACGCCCCATTGGGAGATCGCGTCCGCCAACCGTGACGAGGGCTGGGATCCGATTGACGAAGACTTTGAGCGCATGACGCACGAAGCCCGCTTTGAAGGATGGAAAATCACGCTCAACATCACCGAGTTTCTCTGCGCCGAATCTTTGGACAAGGTGGAGGCGCGGGTGGAAAAAGAGGGATTGCAAGGCGCTCATGCCAGAGGCGTCTTGATGGCGGATCCGTTGAGCGAGACGCTGCCGCCCCCCGACCCCGAAAAGCCCCTTATAGAGCAGCGCGCCTTCGGACATTATGAAGACGAAATCTCTTGGGGCGGATTCTTCAGGCGGCATGGCGTTCATCTCATCAAGCCGCGCTACGCGTCAACCCAAAGAACGATGCTGCGGACGCGACCCCTCCTCTATAAAAAAGAGACCCGCCCCCTTTTGCGGGCGCGGCTCTATCATCGGGCGCGGCACGGCGCTTATTATAAAGGGCGGCACGCCACGCAGCTGGGACGCCTCTGCGCCGCGCCTCAAGACGATATGCTCTGCCTCCATTATTATTTCAGCCCATGGAACGAAGAGATGCGCCGCCGCGCCAGACGACAAGGGGATTTCTCGGACAGAGAAAAAGCGCTGAATCCGAAAACGCCGCATCTGCTCTATGCGCGATCTCTGGAGGCTCTGGAACAAACGCGCCGCCGCCTCGCCAAAAAAAGCCGCGATCTCTCCAAAGACGAGGTCTTTCAGAGAAACGCGCTCGCCCTTTGAGGGCGGTTGCGAAAAAAGGCGCGGCGGGCTATCTATCCCCTTTCTCCTCGCCAAAGCCAATCGGCGCGGAGTTTATGAGAACAGTCCTATGAGAACCGTCGTCGCGCCTTTCCGAAACGAGGAATATCTCCTCCCCTTTTGGCTCAAGCGCCATCGGGAGATTTTTGACCATGGCGTCATGATTGACAACCACTCCACAGACGCCTCATGCGAGATCATCCGCGAACTTGCCCCCGATTGGGAGATCGTCCCTTCCGAATATAAGAGCTGGGATCCCATTGAAACGGATTTTGAGATCATGATGCATGAGCGCCGCTTTAAGGGATGGAAAGCCTGCCTCAACATCACCGAGTTTCTCTGCGCCCAATCCTTGGACAAAGTGGAGGCGCGGGTGGAGGCGGCGGGGCTTGAAGGCGCTCATATGAGAGGCGTCATCATGGCGGATCCGTTGGGCGAGAGCCTGCCGCCCCCCGACCCCGAAAAGCCCCTCATAGAGCAGCGGGTTTTCGGACATTATGAAGACGAAATCTCTTGGGGCGGCTTTTTCAGACGGCATGGCGTCTCCCTCGTTCCCCGCCGCTACAGGAAATCCTATCGCAGCCATTTGCGGACGCGCCCTTTTCTCTTCAAGACCTATGCGCCAATGTCCCGCGCCCGCATCTATCACAGAGCCGAGCATGGCGCCTATCTTATCGGACGCCATGAGACCCATCTCAAACATCTCTGCGCCGAGCCTCAAGACGATCTCTTATGCCTCTATTATTATTTCAGCCCATGGAACGAGACGATGCGCGCCCGCGCCCTCAATGTCGGCGACAATCTCTCCGAGCGCCATAAGAGACTGTCGCCCAGCGTTCAGCATCTGCGCTATAGAAGAAACCCGGCGCGGATGGAGCGCGAGCGCCGCCGCTTCGCCAAAAAAAGCCGCGATCTCTCCAAAGACCCCGTCTTTCGGAAAGCCCTTTTGTCCCCCGCGCCCCAATGAGCGATCAAGAAAAACCACGCGAGCCGATCAAGAGCCTATGGATCGGCGAGCGGCTTTCTCCGCTAGAGCGGCTCTGCGCCAAATCCTTCATGGCGCATGGGCATCCCTTTCATCTTTATCTCTACGAGGACGTCAAGGAGGTGCCGGCAGGGGTTGAGATCAAAGACGCCAACGCAATCATTCCGGAAGCCGAAATGGCAGCCTATCCGATCAAGCGTCTGGATTTCCGCTCCGATTGGTTCCGCTTCACGCTCATCGCGCTTGAGGGCGGATGGTGGGTGGATATGGACATGGTCTGCCTAAAACCGCTGGATTTCCGCCAAGAGATCATCACGATGGAGACCGCGACCTGCCTTTTCAAATATCCGCCGCGCCATCCGCTTGCCGAGGCGCTCGCCTTTCACATGCGGAATCCGAACATCCCCGCCCCATGGAGCAGTTGGAAACAAAGAGCGCGGAAATTCTTGAGACGAAACCGCATCCCCGGCGCCGGACTCTTTCGCTATACCGGCTCCGAACTCACCACCGGCTCTGCCTATTACAAAGCGCTCTGCCATTTCGGTCTGACCGACAAAATCATGGAGAGCTATCTTTTCACCTGCTATAAGGACGAGCGAGATCATGGCCGTCTCTTCAAGCCCGATCCCGAGGGGCGCGCTCTTTATCAAGACGCCTATTGCGCCAATTTGGACAATCAAGGCATGCATAGATTCGGCGCGGATAAATATGGCGTCCATGACAAAACATGCGCTTATGAGGTTTTGAAAAAACGCTATGGCGTCTGACGGAAAAAGCCGCGCCCTCCCCGCCCTTGAGCCGATCAAGAGCCTATGGATTGGCCCGCGACTCTCGCCGTTGGAGCAGCTCTGCGCCAAATCCTTCATGGCGCATGGACATCCCTTTCATCTTTATCTCTATGAGGACGTCAAAGAGGTGCCGAAAGGCGTGGAGATCAAAGACGCCAACGCAATCATTCCGGAAGCCAAGATGGCGGCTTATCCCTCCGAGCGTTTAGACCATCGCTCCGACTGGTTCCGCTGGACGCTCATCGCGCTTGAAGGCGGATGGTGGGCGGATATGGATATGGTCTGTCTGAAGCCGCTGGATTTTGCCGAAGAGATCATCATAACGGAGTCCGACACCTGTCTTTTCAAATTTCCGCCGGCGCATCCCCTTCCTCAATCTCTCGCTTTTTACACCGCGAACCCCGACACGCCCGCCCCTTGGAGCGAATGGCATCAGAGGCTTCGCAAATTCTGGCGGCGGCATAGGATCCCAGGCTGGCAGTTTTGGCCCTATAGAGTATCGGAACTCGCCGCAAGCACGGCCTATTACAGAGCGCTCTGTCATTTCGGACTAGCCGACAGAATCATGGAGAGCTATCTTTTCACCTGCTGCAAATCGGGCGACGACACGATGCGACTCTTCTATCCCGACCCCGAAGGTCGCGCCCTTTACGAAGACGCTTATTGCGCCCATCTCTACAACCAAGCCATGCGAAAAAAGGGCTTGGACATGAACGCCGCCTATGACAAAACATCCCCTTTTGAGGTCTTGAAGAGACGCTATGGCGTCTGAAAGGGGTTGAAGATGACGGGAAAGAAAATCTTTCTGGATGTCGGCGCTCATCAGGGCGAGACGCTGGAACATCTCGTCACAGGGGAGCATCTCTTTGACGAGATCCATTGTTTTGAGCCGATGCCGGAGCCTTTCCAAATCCTCAACGATCGCTTCGGCTCTCATGCGCCGCCGCCGGCGATCCATTTCCATATGTTCGGACTCGCCTCCTTCAGCGGCGAGAAAAATATCTACGGCGAAAATCTGGGCGCGAGTCTCTTCGCCGACAGAGAGGGGATTGATCCTGATCTCATCACGCGCTGCCGCTTCCGCCGCGCCTCCGATTTCTTCCGCGAGCATATCGCGGCGGAGGATTTGGTGATCATGAAACTCAATGTGGAGGGCGCGGAAATCATGATCATGCATGATCTGCTGGATAGCGGCGAGGCGGCGAAAATCAAAAACGTCATGATTGACTTTGATATTTTTGACGTCCCGTCCGAAGGCAAAGACGCGGCGAAAGCTCTGGTGCGGCGCTTTAAGCGCGAGGGCTTTCGCTCATATTCCACCGCGCGACTCGCCATGCTGGGCAGGAGAGGGGATAATAGGACGCGCAATTGGCTCGCCAGCCTCCCCTTCGCCAAAGAACTGATGCGCGCGCCGCCCTCGCTCCCTCTCCACCTCAAAATCGCCAAATGGAGGCGCTTTCTGATGCGAACCCATCTGCGCCGCAGACGCTGGGGCGTGAAATCTCTTTTCCGCCTGCTGCGAAGCGCCGTCAGGCGATGACCGAAGAGCGTCAAATCACCCTCTGCCTCACCAGCTGCGGACGCTTTGATCTCTTGCGGCGGACTCTTCAGAGTTTCTTTCGCCATAGCGATCGCGCCATAGAGACATGCGTCATCGCCGAGGATTCGGGCGAGCCTGACGCCGAAGCGCGATTGCGCGAAATCATCCAAGACCTCCCCAAACTCCCGTTCCGTCTTCTCGCCCATCAGACCCGAATCGGGCAGATCGCCTCCATAGACCGCGCCTACGCCGAAATCCAAACGCCCTATATCTTCCATTGCGAGGACGATTGGGAGTTTCTGAAGGGCGGCTTCATGACCGCCTCGCTGGAATTGCTGGAAACCCATGCCGAGGCGGTCATGGTTTGGCTGCGCGATCCTCTGGACGTGCCGGGCAGCCTGAAGAGCATGACGCGCCTAGCCGCGCGGCAGAGATGCTACGATGTCTCAAAGGCGAGCGCCGATTATATTCTCAACTTCAACCCGGGCTTGCGGAGACTCGCGGACTATCGCGCGATCGGCTCTTACGAGAAACTCTCGCGGGGGGAGGGCGAGGGCGCGCCTGAGAAAAAAATCGGACGCTTCTACGACCAACAGAAAAGACGACTCTTCCTCTTGGGCGGCGGACCCTATTGCCGACATATCGGCGCGCGCCAAACCATGACACGCACAGATCCCTCCCGCTCGGATTTCCGTCAGGCGCGGAGAGGTCGGGCGCGTTTTATGCCGCGTTTCATGCCGCGCCTCTATTTTTCACTAAAGAAGCGCTTTGTCTGTCTGGCGGCTTATCTGCGTTTATGGCGCTTGGGCGATCGCCCGACCTTCGTCAATCTCCTCAACCATTTGCGCTGATGTGATGGCGCAAGCCCCGCTTCCTCTCTCCTGCTATGTCATCGCGCATAATGAGGCGGATCGCGTGGCGCGAGCGCTGCGATCGGTTCAAGACCTCTGCGCCGAGATCGTCCTTGTGGATTCGGGAAGCGCCGACAAGACCCGCCAAATCGCCGAGCGTTTCGGCGCGCGCGTCATTCACCGCGATTGGACAGGGAGTTTCGGTGAGCAGAAGCGCTTCGCCGAAGATCAATGCCGCCATGATTGGCTTCTCAATCTGGACGCTGATGAATGGCTCTCGGCGGAACTCGCGCAAGAAATCCGCGCGCTTTTTGAAAAGGGCGAGCCGAATCGCTCCGTTTGGCGCATGCCGATCCAAGACGCCTTTTTCGGCGAGAGCGAGCCGCGACCCTCGCGCCGCCCATGGCATAAAAACAGCCTCTATGAAAGACGCCGCGCCCGCATGACGCGGCGCGAAGATCATGCCGGAGTCCCTTCGCCGCGCGGGGGGGCGGGAAAGTTTCGGAATCCCATTTTCCATGCGCCGGCGCGATCCCTTTCCCATCTTGTCGCCAAGGAAATGCGATACGCCAGAGACGCCGCCAAAAATCCGAAAAGTCGCGCCGTTCTTCTCGTCCGAATCTTGACGGAATTTCCTCTGCAATTCGCGCGGACTTATCTGCTGCATGGCGATTGTCGCTTTGGACGGAAGGGCTATATCCACGCCATGACTCGCGCTTTCGGACGCTTCTTAAGGATCGCCGAAATGCTGGAGGCGCGACAGAGCTGGAAGAGCGCTCTCGCCCCGGCGCCCGTCAAGCCCGAAACCGCGCCTCAAGGCGAGACTGTCCCTCTCTCCTGCTTCATCATCGCGCAGGACGAAGCCGATCGCATCGGGCGCGCTTTGCGATCGGTTCATGGTCTTTGCGCCGAGATCGTCGTCGTGGATTCGGGAAGCGCGGACGAGACCCGCGAAATCGCCGAATCTTTCGGCGCGCGCGTGATTCGTCAAGACTGGCTCGGCGGCTTCGGCGCGCAGAAGCGCTTCGCCGAGAAACAATGCGCCCATGATCGCGTTCTCAATCTGGACGCCGATGAATGGCTCTCGGCGGAACTCGCCGAAGAGATAAGAAGAGATTTCCGCGCGCCCTCTTCCGAAACGACCGCATGGGAGACATCTCGCTATGAGATTTTCCCGGGCTCCGACAAGGTTTGGCTTTTTGCTAGACGCTGGCGCTTCATTCGTCTTTATGACAGGCGGCATGTCGGCTTTTCGGATCGCTATGTCGGCGATCCCGGGGTCGGCGCTCATCCCGACAAGACGCGGCGTCTCAAAGGCGCGCTTTTCCATGCGCCGATCCGATCGCTTCATCATTTGATGGGGAAGGAGAATCGCTATAGTTCGGACGAGGCTTCCATTCGGAAGAGTCTGACGGCTCTGCGGCTGCGTCTTTTGACGGAGTTTCCTCTGATATTTTTGAAACTTATGTTTCTTCGGCGGAACCTATTCGGCGGCGTTCAGGGGTTTGTTTTGGCGATGATTTACAGTTTCTCGCGTTTTCTTCGGATCGCCAAGAAGTTGGAGCGTCAGACGGGTTCGGCGAAAGAGAGATGACGGAGCGCGTCAATGTGATTTGCATGCGGTGGGGCGAGAAATATCCCGCCGATTATGTTCGCGTCTTAAAGAGCGCGGTCGCCAAGCATTTGAAGCGGCGGCATCGCTTTGTTTGTCTGACGGACGATCCTGACGCTCTTGCCTCTGATGGGATTGAGACTTTTCCTCTGCCTGACATTCCGACAGGCTCGCGCGAGCGCGGCTGGCATAAGATCGCTCTTTTCAAGCCTCAATTGTATGATCTTGTTGGCGAGGCGTTATTTTTGGATTTGGATCTTGTTGTGTTGGGGGATTTGTCGGTGTTTTTTGACGCGGCGGGGGAGTTTTTGATCATTCGGGAGTGGCCTGTTTTGGGGATGCGTCTTGGTTTGGTTTCGTATCGCGGGGGGAATTCGTCTGTTTTTCGTTTTCGGATCGGGGGTCAGGCGGGGGTTTATCGGGCGTTCATGGAGGATTCTGTTGGGGCGATGGGGTTGTTTCGGAATGAGCAGCGTTTCTTATCGGCTCATGCGGAGGGTTTGGCGTTTTGGCGTGATGGTTTATGCGCGAGTTTCAAGCGGGATTGCATGGGGTTTTTTCCGTCTCATTTTTTTGTATCGCCGTCTGCGCCTAGGGGTTCGCGGATTGTGGTTTTTCATGGCTCGCCTTCGCCGCATGAGTTGTTGGGGGGCGGTTTTTGGGGGAGGAGGCTTTATCGGGGTTATGGGTGTGTTTCGTGGGTTAGGGATTATTGGTTGGCGCATGGGGGGGGCGGCGAGCCGCCGCAGGCATCTTTTTCATAGAGAGGCATTTTGGATTTGCCGCAGGGGAACTAGTGCATAGAAGCTGAAGGTAAGGGGGGTTTGGGGGGCTAGCCCCCCAAGAAAGAAGGGGGGATCGGGGGGAATCCCCCCGAAAGCGCGTGGGTGGGGTGGGGGAAAAAGCATTTGCGAAGCGAGCAAGGCGAGCAAGCAAATGCGACCCCACCCACGCGCCCCCTGCTCGCAAGAGCTCTTGGAGGGGGTGGTCGGCGGGCTTTCTCGCGGGCTTGCGCTATCGCGCTTCGCCCGCTTCGTTTCGCCACGCCCGCCGACTATTCGGGGGGATTCCCCCCGACCCCCCCTTTTTCGCGGGGGGCAAGCCCCCCACACCCCCCTCAACAGGAGCAAGCCAAAACGCCCCATCTCTTGAAATAAACCCCAAACATCCCTATTATCCCTAAACACACCACCGCGGGGTGGAGCAGCCCGGTAGCTCGTCAGGCTCATAACCTGAAGGTCGCAGGTTCAAATCCTGCCCCCGCAACCAACCCCCAAAGGAAAAAACCCATGCCCAAATTCTGGAAACAATGGCTCACCATCTGGTGCTGGATCATCATCGCCTTCGGAATCATCCTCACAGGCGCAGCCTTCCAAATCACCAGCGCCCCAACCCGATTCTTCTACGATCTCCTAGACGGCCCAGGACAACTCCGCCTCTACCCCCATACGCGCTTCAGCATAGCCCTGATGGGCGCCATCACAATCGGATGGGGACTAACCCTCCTCGCCATCGTCCAAGCCGCGAGCCAACTGGGCAAAAAAATCTGGATCCCCACAACCATCGCCATCTCCGCATGGTACGTCATAGACGGAATCCTCTCCATCGCCACAGGCTTCGGACTCAATGTGATCCCAAACACGATCCTCTTCGCAGGCTTCCTGATCCCCGTCATCCAAAGCGGCGCGCTCAAGAAATAACCCTATGCCACTGAATCGCCCCGCCATTCGCGCGGCAGCGCAATGGCAATCGGCGGCGAGATTTAAAGATCGCGCCTGCCCCTCAACGCCCTCGATGAGCAGAGACGGGATAAGATTCTAAAAGGAGAATTTCTGCCCGATCATCTCTTCCGAGACAGTCCAGAGCCGCTCCGCCTGCTCGGAGTCTGCCGCATAGGGACGGACGCCAGACTCGGCATCCGCCGATTCCTCCTCGACGGCAATGTGGCAGTCTTCCAGATAGACGCCGCCCTGACCCTCCAACTCGGGCGCAGTCGCCGCATAAACCGAAGTCGCCGCGCCCGCCTCCACGCTCTTGATCGGCATGTCGCGATCTTGATAGCGGCTCTGCATTTGCGTGATGTCCTCTTGCGTCAAATGCCGCCCCAAGCGCGTGATAATGATGCCGGGATGCACGGCATAGGCGTGAACGGATTTATCTTGCAGCCTCTTCTCAAGCGCAACCGCGAAAAGCGCGTTCGCCGTCTTGGACTGACCATAAGAGAGCCATTTGTCGTAAGGCCTCCTCTCAAAATGGATGTCGTCGAAGACGACGGGCGAAAAGCGATGCCCTAAGGAACTCAGCGATACGATCCGCGACGGCGCGGCTTTAATAATCTTCGGCATTATGAGACACGTCATCAGAAAATGCCCCAGATGGTTGGAGCCGAATTGCAGTTCGAACCCGTCTTCGGTCTTGCCTTGCGGACACGCCATGACGCCGGCATTGTTGATGAGAAGATGAAGGCGATCGTAGCGAGACAGACACCGCTCGGCGAAATCGCGAACTTTCGCGAGCGAGGCGAGTTCCAGCTCTTCAATATGGATCTTGTCGTTTCCCGTCTCCTCTTGGACGCGCGCTCTGACCTCTTCGGCCTTCTCGTGATTCCGCGCGGCGATGACGACCTCCGCGCCTTTGGAGGCGAGCGCGCGGACGGTCTCCGCGCCAAGACCGGAGGCGCCCCCCGTGACAAGCGCGCATGTCCCCGTCAGATCTATGCCTTCTAAAACCTCGTCGGTTGTCGTTGCAACGTTGAAGGCGTCTCGGTTGATCTCGGCCATCATCGTTTTCCTATCGAAGCATCCTGTCGAGAAGGCGCTCCTGCATGCCGTCGCCCAGCCATCTGCGGACGAAAAGGATGGTTCCGGCGTATTTTCCCGCCACATAGCGCCTCTTGGGATTCCGAGCCTTGACCGCTTTGAGGATCGCGTCGGCGATGACGGAAGGCTGCGACATGTTTCCGCTTTCGCGCATGTTCTCCAAGGCGCGGGTGAGTTTCTGCGCGGTCTCCGCATAAGGGCCGCCGCGCGCGCGCTCGAGCATCGGATTGACCGCGACATCGGCGAACTCCGTCGCGATCGCGCCGGGCTCAATGATCACGACGCGGATATTGAAGGGGCGGAGCTCGTAGCGCAGACAGTCGCTCCAGCCCTCGAGCGCGTGCTTCGTCGCGTAATACCAGGCGGCAAGAACCCCGATCGTCCTCCCCGCCGCCGAAGACACATTGACGATGCAGCCTTCGCGCTTCTCGCGCATCTTCGGGAGAACGAGCTGCGTCAGTCGCGCCAAGCCGAAAAGATTGACGTCAAACTGCCGCCGCGCCTCTTCGAGGCTCACCTCCTCCACCGCGCCGTTGAGGCCGTAGCCCGCATTGTTGATGAGAATGTCGACGCCTCCCTGATCCTTCTCGATCCGCTTGACGACGGATTGGATGTCCTCTTCCTTCGTGATGTCCATTTTTAGGGGGATGCAGCCGAGCTTTTTCAAAGGCTCCATCTTTTCCAGACGCCGCGCGGCGGCATAGACCGTATAGGCTTCGCCCGCCATTTGGCGCGCGGTCGCTTCGCCGATGCCCGCCGAAGCGCCCGTGATCAGCACTGTCTTGCTCATAAGCCCCTCCCACGCCAAAAACGGCCTTCGGACGTCTTCTAGTCGTTTCCTCTTGATTTGCCAAGCTGAATCGTGAATAGTCCCCCCGTCTTGACGACAAGGCGCAATGGCAATCGGCGGAGAGGCAGGCAGCATGAGAAAAACCCTTCTCACCCTCGCTCTCGCCCTCTTTGCAAGCCTCGCGCTCGCTCTCTCGCTTAGCGCCTGCATGACCTACTATGAAGGGCCAGAAAGCGACCACTTTGACGGAACCCAATTCCATAACCACGGCGCGCAGCCCGATCTCCCCTATGCCCGAATCCTCTGGGAAGTCATCACCGCGCCCCATCCCCCTTGGCCCGAAAGCGAAACCGTCGCCTATGACAAACCGCCAAAACGCGTCCCCGGAGCAAAAATGCGAGTCGCCTTTGTCGGACACGCCTCCGTTCTCATCCAAACCCAAAATCTCAACATCCTGACCGATCCCGTCTGGTCAGAGCGCGCAAGCCCCGTCTCTTGGGCAGGGCCAAAACGCTCGCAAAAGCCCGGAATCAAACTCAACGACCTCCCGCCAATAGACATCATCCTCGTCAGCCATAATCATTACGACCATATGGATTTGGAAACGATCGCCGCTCTCTGGCAGCGCGACAAGCCTCTGATCTTCGCGCCGCTCGGCAACGACAGAATCCTCGCCAATTATGACGAGCGCATCAAAGCCATCGCGATGGATTGGGGCGACAGCCAGCCCATCGCCGCGCAGATGGAAATCGCGCTGGAGCCGATGTTCCATTGGTCAACCCGATGGGGCGCGATAGATCGCAACAAAGCGCTCTGGGGCGCTTTCGTCATCAAGACCCCTTCCGGCGCGATCTATTTTGTCGGCGACAGCGGCTTCGGCAATGGGCGCTATTACAAAGAGGCGAAACAAAAATACGGAGCCTTCCGCCTCGCCATTCTGCCAATCGGAACCTATAAGCCGCGATGGTTCTTTAACTATCACCATCAAGATCCGTCTCAAGCCGTGGAGGCGCATCAAATCCTAAACGCCTTCCGCAGCATGGGCGTTCATTTCGGGACTTTTGACCTCTCGCTGACCCCCTATGACGAACCCGCCCAATCGCTGCGCCGCGCCCTCGCCAAAGAGAATCTGGGCGAGAATGTCTTCCGCGCCTTAAAACCCGGAGATATTTGGTGGATCCCGACAGAGGATCAGCGCTGAAACGGCGAGACTCTTTTCGGTTTCCTCGTCCGCTTGCTTATCCTGCCGTGAGACTCTACCATGCCCCGTTCCGCGAACAGCGGCAGGGAGAGAAACATGCTGACGCAGGCGATGGATTTCCGCGATGAGAGCGAGGCGCTTTACGAAATTGTCGCGCCAATCAATGAGGCGGATTTCCGCAAGAAAACCCTCTTTAAAGATTGGACAGTCCATGACGTCATCGCCCATCTCCATATGTGGAACTGGGCGGCGGACGCCTCGCTCAGAGACGAGGCGGAGTTCATGGCGTTCTCCAAAAAGATCATGGGGGAGATGCGAAAAGGACGCTCTTTCACAGACGTCACCGATCAATGGCTCGGGACGCTGCGCGATCGTCCTTTATTAGAGACGTGGCGCGGCTTTTATCGGGAGATGGCGGAGCGCTTCGCCGAAGCCGATCCGAAACGGCGCGTCAAATGGGCGGGGCCGGAAATGAGCGTCCGCTCCTCCATCACGGCGCGTCTGATGGAGACATGGGCGCATGGACAGGAACTCTACGATCTTTTAGGGCTGGAGCGCGCGGATAAGGATCGCATTAAGAATATCGCCATTCTCGGCATCAACACGTTCGGCTGGACGTTCCGCAATCGCGGATTGGACGCGCCCTCCGACATTCCTTATGTGAAACTCCATGCGCCGTCCGGCGCGCTTTGGGAGTGGAACGAAAAGAATGACGCGAATTTTATTGAAGGGCGCGCGACCGAATTTTGTCAGGTCGTGACGCAAACCCGCAGCATCGCCGATACGAAACTCACAGTCATCGGCGAGACAGCGGCGAGATGGATGTCCATCGCGCAATGTTTCGCCGGGCCGCCCGAAGACCCGCCCGCCCCAGGCAGCCGCCGCAGACAGCGGAGCTCATAAGGGAGATGGAGAATATGTCCCGCGCCGCGCCGTCTCCATGCCGTTTCTCTCGCGGTCTCTTCTCTCGCATTTTTATTTTTTGGGCGGCGGCGGTCGCGGCGGGGGGGGGGGGGCTCGTCTCTGGCGGCGCGAGAGCGGCTGAGTTTGAACTCATCCTCGGCGTGGAGGGCGGACTCGGCGAGACCACCGGACGCATCTTCATAGAAAAAACCCGCGCGCCGATGACCGCAACAGGCTTGCGACTCGCAGAAGATCATGGCGGAGGAGTCGGATATTATATGCGCGGCAATGCCGTCTTCGCCGAGAATTGGATCGCCGGCGGACAGATCACCTTCGCCTATGAAGATTGGTACGATGAGGACGTTTTGGACTGGTCTTTGGATATTTTAGGGCGGGTCGGCTATAATATGGGACATGTGCGCCCTTTTCTGATTTTCGGGGCCAGTCTGCTGGGCGTGGATGGCGATGTGGATGTGCGCGAGGATTTTATGCCGGGCTATAAAGCCGGCGTCGGCGTGGATATCATCTATTATCTTCCCGGAGGCGGACGCTTTCGCGGGCGCAAAGATCATGTTTTCGCGGTTGCGCCTTCCATTGTCGTTAGCGTAGGCTATTATTACGCCAACTACCCGGAAAGGCGCATTGAAGACACGGAAACCGAAATCGCGATTGAGCAGCATCTTGGCAGATTAGGGCTTGGCTATCGCTTCTGACGCGGCTATAATCAGACCGCATTATGAGAAAAAAACGCGCGTCAAAAGCGCTTATGGAAGAGAGGGGAGAATCATGATGGATCCGATGCAAGATCAAAAAACGAGCGGGGTGATGGTGCTGGCGGCGATTGCGGTCTTCGCTTGCGCGCTTCATCTCGTTCCTGAAATTCAAGCCTATATGCTGCCGCGCTGGCCTGTGGTCGGTTTAGGGGGCGCGGTTTTCATCGCTTTCATGCTGTTTGATCAATGGCGGCGGCGGAGCGGGGTTGGTCCTTTCACGCAGTGGCATTGGGCGTTTTTGATGATCTATCTGCTTCATCAGTTTGAGGAGCATGGGGTGGATCTTTACGGTCGCTCCTATCACTTTATGGCTTACGCCAACGCTTTTCTGATAGAGCAGTTCGGCGCGGGGACAGCCCTTTTGACGGTGTTGTCGCTTTATGAGATCAACACGCTTTTGGTTTGGGTCGCCTTTATGCTGGCGATTTGGGGAGGCTGTCGGTTCGCGTGGCCGGGATTGCTGGCGGGCGGTCTTATTTTCACGAATGGCTTGCTGCATATTGGGGTTGGCGCGATGCGTTGGGAATATAATCCCGGCTTAGCGACGGCGGTTTTGTTGTTTCTGCCTTTGTCGGTGATGTATTTCATGCGGGTGAAGCGTCGGGGCGGTTGGTCGTCTGTGTTTGTTCCGATTTTGGCGGGCTTGGGCGCGCATGCCGCTTTGCCTTCTGTGCTGAGGCTGGAAGGCACGATGGCGGTTGGCGATGTTGTTCCGATGCCTCCGATGCTTCAGGGCATGCCGATGGTTGAGGGTGTTCCGACCACGACTTTCACGATCTTTTTCGCGGTTTTGGTTATGGGGGCATTTTTGCCGTTGGTTCTGAACATGGTTTGGGCGATGTTTTTCGGCCGGCGGCGTTAGGCGGCGAGAGTTGGATGCGTGAGTCTTGCGCGGGTTTATAACGCTTTTATTAAGGCGGGCGTGGATGAGACCACGGCGACCGAAGCGGTGGATAGGCGTCTGACGCGGGTAGAGGCATACTTTATTATCATTATTGCTTTGCTTTTGCCGATCTTCATCAAGATCTTTTGGGGTTAATTGGCGCGCTGTTTTTTGCGGGGGGTGTCGCACCCGGGGGTGTCGCACCCCCCGCGCCCCCCTTCACTTTGGGCTTTTATTTGTGAATTCTCTAGGGGATTCGGAGATAGAAGCTGAAGGTTAAGGGGGGTTTGGGGGGGTCGCTGCCGCGACAGGCATCTTTTTCATGGATAGGCGCTTGTTTTTACCGCAGGGGAACTAACGCATAGAAGCTGAAGGTGAAGGGGGGTCAAGGGGGGCTTGCCCCCCTTGAAAAACCGAGCGGGCGCAAGCCCGCTATGGTCGGCGGGCGTGGGCTTCCCGAAGCAGGTGAGCGGAGCGAAGCAAAGCGAGCCTGCGAGAAGCCCGCCGACCCCCCTTGCTCGCAAGAGCTCTACCGCGCAATCGTCTAGATTGCCCCCGCGTTTCTTTAATCCCCCGGGCTATTTGTCGACAAAAAGCGTTAACATATGAAGATGGCGAGTATGGGCTTCCCCAAGGGAGCGCAGACCTCCCTCCCATATGGCGCAAATAGAAACGAAGGAGCGTAAAAATGCAAAAACCACCGACTGATAGAGTGCCAACTGTCCGAGAGTTAATGAATCCAATTCTTGAAGTCTTGCGTGATCTGGGGGGATCAATCTCGCTTGCTGAGATCAATCAGGAAGTCAATAAGTCGATTGGATATTCTAGTGGTTTTTTGATTGGTGAGTACGAACATATCGCCGAAAAAACCAATCGGGATGAGATTAGGAAGCGTATAGGGGCGGCACTAAGCTTCCTAAAAAACTATGGTCATCTCGACAACCGACGGGGATCGGGAGTATGGGCTTTGACCCAGCAAGCTAGAGATAATTTAACGGTCGATCCTGCAGAGGTCATGCGACTCTATCAGGAACCTAAAAGCAAAGAAAAAGATTCATCGACTAAGCGGGATGGCAAGCTGGGTGAAGAATCCAAGAGTTGGGAAAAGGAGATGCACTCCATCCTCACCAGAGAGATAGATGCCAATCAATTTGAGCGTTTGATTCAGCAGCTTTTGCGTAAATATGGGTTTGAAAAAGTGAAGTTGACAGGAGGCCCTGGCGATAAGGGAATTGATGGAACATATATTGCGCCACTGCACGAAGGATTGCTGAGTTTCCATGGTTGTTTTCAGTGCAAGAAATATGAGGGTTCTGTTCGGGCGAACGAGATCCGAGATTTTCGGGGCGCGATGCAGGGTCGTGCCGACAAGGGGCTATTCATCACGACAGGCACATTCACGTCTGGCGCGGAAGAAGAAGCAACGCGGGCTGGCGTATCTGCAATAGACCTTGTAGATGGAGACGATCTGATGGAGAGGTTGAAGGAGAAGGGGTTGGGATTCAAAGATGACGGCACGATAGACCACAACTGGTTCAAGAACCTATGAGCATAGAAGGGTGTCTAAATCTCTGTAAGAAGAATGCCTTTTAATTTCCAAGAGGAATCTTGCATGAGAACGATCTCTCCAATATAATAAACCATGCGGAAGCGATCCTTTGCCACCACAAAGAGTCGTTTCCGCTCCGAGACCCCGCCTTCCAGCGGGGTCTCGCTTTATGAATCCAACATAAATCGCGCCCTCCAACTATAGCGGGCTTCGCCCGCTCGGTTTTCGTGGGGGGCTTGAAGCCCCCCACACCCCCCCTTCACGGGAGCGCGGCAGCTCGCCGAAATCCAACGAAAACACTCAAAGCCTCAACCATCCAACACACGCGAAGCGCGCGCGTTGAAAGCAATCAAGCATTCGGGTATTAGTACCAGTCGGCTCCACACATCACTGCGCGTCCACCTCTAGCCTATCAACGTGGTGATCTCCCACGACCCTATAAGGAAACCTCATCTCAAGGAGGGCTTCCCGCTTAGATGCTGTCAGCGGTTATCCCTTCCGCACATAGCTACTCTGCCATGCCGCTGGCGCGACAACAGATGCACCAGAGGTGCGTCCATCCCGGTCCTCTCGTACTAGGGACAGATCCTCTCAAGTTTCCACCGCCCACGGCAGATAGGGACCGAACTGTCTCACGACGTTCTAAACCCAGCTCACGTACCACTTTAATCGGCGAACAGCCGAACCCTTGGGACCTGCTTCAGCCCCAGGATGTGATGAGCCGACATCGAGGTGCCAAACAACGCCGTCGATATGGACTCTTGGGCGTCATCAGCCTGTTATCCCCGGAGTACCTTTTATCCGTTGATCGATGGCCCTTCCACTCGGAACCACCGGGTCACTATGACCGACTTTCGTCTCTGCTCGACCCGTCAGTCTCGCAGTCAGGCAGGCTTATGCCATTGCACTCAAAAAGCCGATTTCCGACCGGCCCGAGCCTACCTTCGCGCGCCTCCGTTACTCTTTGGGAGGCGACCGCCCCAGTCAAACTACCCGCCATGCAATGTCCCGACGCCGGCTTCACGGCGCGCGGTTAGACGCACATATCATCCAGGGCGGTATCTCAAGGATGGCTCCACCGAAACTTGCGCCTCAGCTTCATCGCCTCCCGCCTATCCTGCACAAAATCACACATGCGTCACTGCAAAACTATAGTAAAGGTTCACGGGGTCTTTCCGTCTAACCGCAGGCACCCCGCATCTTCACGGGGAGTTCAATTTCGCTGAGTCAATGCTGGAGACAGTGGGGAAGTCGTTACGCCATTCGTGCAGGTCGGAACTTACCCGACAAGGAATTTCGCTACCTTAGGACCGTTATAGTTACGGCCGCCGTTTACCGGGGCTTCGCTTTGCAGCGTGAACCGCGCCGCTTAACCTTCCGGCACCGGGCAGGCGTCAGACCCTATACATCGCCTTTCGGGCTTCGCAGAGTCCTGTGTTTTTAGTAAACAGTCGCTACCCCCTGGCTTGTGCCCCCTCGCCGAGGTTGCCCTCAACGAGGGCTCCCTTCTTCCGAAGTTACGGGAGCAATTTGCCGAGTTCCTTCAGCATCGTTCTCTCAAGCGCCTTGGTATGCTCTACCTGTCCACCTGTGTCGGTTTGGGGTACGGTCTTATGCGCGGGGGCTATTTCCCGGAACGCTTGGCAAGCCTCTCCAATCCGATAAGGAAAGACATCGCTTCGGCATCCGTCACCACCCGCAGGTTGAGGAATATTAACCTCATTCCCATCGTCTACGGCTTTCGCCCTGGACTTAGGGGCCGACTAACCCTGCGCAGACGAACTTGACGCAGGAACCCTTGGACTTTCGGCGAGAGGGATTCTCACCCTCTTTGTCGCTACTCATGTCAGCATTCTCACTTGCCATGCCTCCAGCGACTCTCACGAGATCGCCTTCACAGGCTTAGGCAACGCTCCGCTACCGCGCGAGAGGTCTAAGAGAGGGCTGAAAACGGAAAAACGAAACCGGTCAGATTTCGTGGACGATCGCCCACAAAGTGGACGATCGCCCACAGAATCTTAAGACTTGTCCTTCATGATCATCATCATTTGCAAAATGATGATTGCAAACAATGGCTCGTCTACAACGATCAAGACAAAACTTCCAAAAGAGATCATCATAATATTGATATCCTTTCAGGTTATGGGGCATTTTTTATGCCCGGCCTAAAATAATTTTTTATTTGGCAACAGAAAGATATTTCCGACTGCCCTTGAGTCTATTTCGCAAGGAGTCTGTAAAGTTTGCCAAAGCGTTTCAAACTACGTTTGTAAGCCTCATAGACTTCAGGGCGCACTTTCTTCTTGAGCTCACGAAGAGCCTCATCATCGCTTTCCTCCTCACGAGATTGAGGAGGAAGCTTCTGTTGCGATTTTTCCTTCAAGACAGACATGGCTTCACTCTAAACCCATCTCTTTCTGCCGTCAAGAAAGGCGGGCGCACGAGACCGCGAGGATAAACCCCGCGACTCTCGCGTCCCTTTCCGTTTTCAGCGCTCTCTAAGACCTCTCGCGCCCGCAGCTTCGGTATATGGCTTGAGCCCCGTTACATTTTCGGCGCAGGACGACTTGATTAGACCAGTGAGCTGTTACGCTTTCTTTAAAGGATGGCTGCTTCTAAGCCAACCTCCTGGCTGTCTTGGTCTTCCCACATCCTTTCCCACTTAGCCACAATTTCGGGACCTTAGCTGGCGGTTAGGGCTGTTTCCCTTTCCACGACGGACCTTAGCACCCGCCGTGTGTCTGCCGCGCAGAAGCCTTTCGGTATTCGGAGTTTGGTTAGGTTTGGTAAGTCGGTGAGACCCCCTATCCCATCCAGTGCTCTACCCCCGAAAGGATTGACGCGACGCTCTACCTCAATAGATTTCGCGGAGAACCAGCTATCTCCGGGTTTGATTGGCCTTTCACCCCTAGCCACAGTTCATCCCCCCATTTTTCAACATAGGTGGGTTCGGTCCTCCAGCGCATGTTACTGCGCCTTCAACCTGACCATGGCTAGATCACCCGGTTTCGGGTCTGATCCGCCGAACTCAGTCGCCCTATTCAGACTCGCTTTCGCTGCGCCTCCGCCTCTTCGGCTTAAGCTTGCTCGGCAGATCAACTCGCTGACCCATTATACAAAAGGTACGCCGTCACCCGTCATGGCGTCCGAAGACGCCGCGCGGGCTCCGACTGATTGTAGGCATCCGGTTTCAGGAACTGTTTCACTCCCCTCGTCGGGGTTCTTTTCACCTTTCCCTCACGGTACTGGTACACTATCGGTCGTCGAGGAGTACTTAGGCTTGGAGGGTGGTCCCCCCGTCTTCAGACAAGATTTCACGTGTCCCGTCCTACTCGGATGCTTCGTCTCTTCTGTTCCTGTACTGGGCTATCACCTTCTATGGCGTTTCTTTCCAGAAACTTCCAGTTGGAAGAGATGAGGCATAGGGCCTGGTCCGCGTTCGCTCGCCACTACTAACGGAGTCTCGGTTGATGTCCTTTCCTCCGGGTACTGAGATGTTTCAGTTCCCCGGGTTTGCTTCATACGCTTATGGATTCGGCGCATGATGATTCTACGAGAGAATCGGGTTTCCCCATTCGGAGATCCGCGGATCAGTGCCTGCTTGCGGCTTCCCGCGGCTTATCGCAGCATGCTGCGTCCTTCGTCGCCTCTCGACGCCAAGGCATTCACCAGATGCCTTTAACGCGCTTGATTGCTCTCAACGTCCGCGCTTCGCGTTTTAGGCGCGAGGCTTGGACTGTTGCGGATTGAGCGGTGGATATGCGTTTTGCCCCTGAGGGGCGATTGCATATCCAACATATTTCGTTGGATTCACGATGAGAAAGAGCGAGTGGGGGATAGTAGGGTTTGGATTTTGTGGAGTCAATGGGCTTGCAAAACTCCCGTTAAGGGGGGTGTGGGGGGCGAAGCCCCCCGCGAAGAAGGGGGGATCGGGGGGAATCCCCCCGAAACCGCGTGGGTGGGTGGGAAAAGAGCATTTGCGAGCGAAGCAAGCCACTCGTGGCGTAGCGAGCGAGCAAATGCGACCCACCCACGCGCCCCCTGCTCGCAAGAGCTTTTGCGATGCAGGGGGGTCGGCGGGCTTCCTCGCCTCGCTACGCCACGAGTGGCTACGCTCGGCTTCGTTGCGCCACGCCCGCCGACTATAGCGGGCTTCGCCCGCTTGGTTTTTCTTGGGGGGCTAGCCCCCCAAACCCCCCTTAACTTTGCTATATTCAAACCCGCAAAAAAGGAGGACATCATGCCGCTCAAAACCATAGACACCCAAACCATGAAAAAAATCGGCACCGGCCTAGAAAGACCCGAAGACGTCGTCGTCTCCAAATCAGGACGAATCTTCGCATCCGACCATCAATGCTCCTGCGCCGAAATCCTCCCAAACGGAAACCTCAACCGCATCGGACCCAAAGGCGGCGCGCCAAACGGAATCAATATGGACGAAAACGAAAATATCATCATCGCCAACTTCGGCATCTATGACGGCGAAGCCGGACCCCTCCAAAAACTCAACACCAAAACAGGCGAACTCATCAACCTCGTGGAAAAAGTGGAAAATATCACCCTCACCTCCTCCAACTACCCAATCATCGCCAAAGACGGAACAATCTACTGCACCCACTCAACCTCCGCCGAAGCCTGGCCCCTCGCCCTGGACGGACGCGAAGACGGCTTCGTCTTCCGAATCACGCCAAACGGCACAACCGACATCATCGCCAAAAAACTCAAATTCGCCAACGGCTGCTGCCTGGACGAAAACGAAACCCATCTCTACGTCAACCAAACAAGCGGCGGAAACGTCCTGCGCTTCCCAATCCGCCAAGACGGAACGCTCGGCAGCGCTGAAGAATACGGGCCGATGCTCGGCATCATTCCGGACTTCGCCGATCCCGACAATCTCCCCAATCCCGAAGATCGCGCCAACTGGGCTTTCACGGACGGCAACGGCTTTGACCAAGAAGGCAATCTCTGGGTGACTCTTCCATCGGCGAATAAGCTGGTGGCGATCACGCCGGCGCGCGAAGTTTTCACCGTCGCCCATGATCCCTCCGGCAAGATGCTGAACACGCCGACCAATGTCAGTTGGGGCGGCTCCGATCTTTGTGATTTGTATGTCGGCTCCATCAGTTCTAACTATGTCGTCCATATGCGAAGCCCGATTCCGGGAATGCCCCTCATCCACCAGAGATAGAGACAAACCATGCTCGCCTCTCCGCCGCTCGCGCTCTCTGACGCTGTTGGGCGCGTCAAGCCCTCGGCGACAATCGCCGCCACGCAAAAGGCGCGCGACATGCGCGCCAAAGGCATAGACGTCATCGGTCTCGGCGCCGGCGAGCCGGACTTTGACACCCCCGATTCCATCAAAGCCGCCGCGATGGAAGCCATCAAGCGCGGCAAGACCAAATACACCGCCATTGACGGAATCCCCGAACTCAAAGAGGCGATCGCGCGAAAATTCAAAGAGGAGAACAATCTCGCCTATGACGTTTCGCAGATCTGCGTCAGCGTGGGAGGCAAGCATGTCATTTTCAACGCGATGCTGGCGACTCTCAATCCCGGCGACGAGGTCGTGATTCCCGCGCCCTATTGGGTTTCGCATTACGACATTCCGCGCTTGGCGGGGGCGAAGCCTGTCATTGTTCCGACAAGCGCCGAGAACGGCTTTCGTCTTCAGGCGCGAGATTTGGAGAGAGCCATCACGAAGCGCGCCAAATGGCTCATCTTCAACAGCCCCAGCAATCCGTCAGGCGCGACCTATGATAAAGACGCGCTCCGCGAGCTGGGCGCGGTTCTGAAAAAGCATGAACATGTTCATATTTTGTCGGACGATCTCTATGAGCATATCGTTTATGACGGCTTTCGCTTTCATACGCTTGCCGAGATTGTTCCCGAACTTTATCCGCGCACCCTCACGGTGAACGGCGTTTCCAAAGCCTATGCGATGACGGGATGGCGCATTGGCTTCGCCGGAGGCCCGAAGCCTCTGATTGACGCGATGCGGAAGGTTCAGGGTCAATCCACGACCAATCCGAGTTCCATCAGCCAATGGGCGGCGGTGGAGGCTTTGACCGGCGACAAGTCGTTCTTGGCGGAGAGGGCGCGGATTTTTCAGGAACGCCGCGATTTGGCTCTTTCCATGATCCGACAGGCGCCGGGGTTGGAATGCGAGACGCCTCGCGGCGCGTTTTATTTGTATCCCTCCTGCGCCGGTTTGATAGGGAAGAGGACTCCTGCGGGCAGGAAGATCGGAAGCGATGAGGATTTCGCCGAGGCTTTATTAGAGGAGGCGCATGTGGCGGTTGTTTGGGGGAGCGCTTTTGGATTGTCGCCTTTTTTTCGGGTTTCTTACGCGACTTCGTCCGAGATTTTGGAGGAGGCAGGCGCGCGCATTCAGCGTTTTTGCGCTTCGCTAACGTAGATTGTCGGCGCAGGGCGGGAGCGGGAAAAGTTTTTTAGAAACATTCTAAAAAACTCTAGACAGGCGGGTCTGCTGGTCTTATATTGATTGGGGAGTGTTTTTGGCAGAGGAGAGGAGATGGCTTATGTCGGATCGTCGGGTTGAGATTGGGATTTCTGACAAGGATCGCGAGGCGGTTTCGCGGGCTTTGTCGGCGGTTCTTGCTGACACATACACGCTTTATCTGAAGACTCATGGCTATCATTGGAATGTGATGGGCCCGCATTTTCAGACGCTTCATGTGATGTTTGAGGCTCAATATACGGAGTTGTGGGCTGCTGTGGATGAGGTTGCGGAGCGCATTCGGGCGTTGGGTTTTCCTGCGCCTTGTGGTTATCGGGCTTTTGAGGGTTTGTCGCGGATTGATAGTGATGATGGGGCGAATTCTGTTTTGTCGGCTCGTGAGATGGTTGCGAGTTTGTTGGGCGGGCATGAGGTTTTGGTTCGCGGTCTTCGTGAGGCTCAGAGGGTTGCGGCGTCTGTTGGAGATGAGGCGAGCGCGGATTTATTGGTTCAGCGGCTGCAGGCGAGTGAGAAGGTGGCGTGGATGTTGCGGAGTTTTTTGGAGGAGAAATGACTTTCTCCCGTTAAGGGGGGTTTGGGGGGCTAGCCCCCCAAGAAAAACCAAGGCTGCCGAAGGCAGCCTATCGGTTGGGGGGTGGGGTGGGAAAAAAGCTTTTGCGCAGTGAGCGTAGCGAACAAGCAAAAGCGACCCACCCCCCAACCGCCCCCTGCCCGCAAGAGCTCTTGTAAGCAGGGGGGTCGGCGGGCTTTCTCGCCTCGCTACGCTCGGCTTCGTTTCGCCACGCCCGCCGACTTTTCGGGGGGGATTCCCCCCCGAACCCCCTCTTTTTTGGGGGGCTAGCCCCCCAAACCCCCCTTCACCTCAAGCTTCTATGCATTAGTTCCCCTGCGGCAAAAACAAACCCCTATCTATGCAAAAAATGCCCGCGGCGGCTCGCCGCCCCCCCCTCTTTTGAAGCTGGACTCCCCACAACTCCCCCGCCATAATCCATCACAGAGAAAGGGCACAGGAGAAACCCCCATGCAAACCATCCATAAACCCAACTGGCACATCCCCGAAAACCACGCCACCCCCGAACATATCTTCCTCAACCGCCGACAATTCCTCACAACAACAACCATCGCCGCAAGCGCCGCCCTCATCCCCAATATCGCCCAAAGCGCAACCGAACCCCCCGACAAAACCCTCAACCTCTACCCCGCCAAACAAAACCCCGCCTACAAACTCAACCGCGACATCACGCCAATAAACGTGACATCCAAATACAACAACTTCTACGAATTCGGATCCCATAAACGAATCGCCGCCGCCGCCCAAGCGCTCAAAACACGCCCATGGGACATCACAATAGAAGGCGAAGTCCAAAAACCCATCACCATCAGCATAGACGAGCTGATCCGCAAAATGCCGCTGGAAGAACGCCTCTACCGACACCGATGCGTGGAAGCCTGGGCCATGGCCGTCCCATGGACAGGCTTCGCCTTCTCCGAACTCCTCAAACTCGCCGATCCCAAACCATCAGCGAAGTTCGTGGAAATGCAAACCTTCTACGATCCCTCCATCGCAGGCGGACAAAAACAAATCTGGTACCCCTGGCCCTATAAAGAAGGCCTGACCATCGCCGAAGCCGCCAACGAACTGACCTTCCTCGCCACCGGCATCTATGGCAAACCGCTCCTAAAACAATTTGGCGCGCCGCTTCGTTTGGCAGTTCCATGGAAATACGGATTTAAATCCATCAAATCCATCACGCGCTTCCGCTTCACGACAGCGCGCCCCGTGAGTTTCTGGGAAGACGTCCAGCCGAAAGAATACGGCTTCTGGGCAAATGTGAATCCCGAAGTCCCGCACCCCAGATGGTCGCAGGCAAGCGAAGAACTGATCGGAACAGGCCGCCGCGTCCCAACCCAACTCTATAACGGCTACGGCGAACAAGTCGCGCATCTCTATAAAGAAGGCGATTCGCTCGGTCTTACGCTGTGGCGCTAAAAACGCCGGGCTCCCGATGGAGGGTTCAGGAGCCCGGCTGGGAAGCTGTCTTCCCCGCGTACGGTCAGGAGGAGACCGCCGCATTAGACGGCTGGAGGGCATAGCCGCCTCTTCGGAAACAAGGATTTGACTAAACGAATCACTTGCCCCGAATCACTTTAACGATAGGAAGTTTTTCACGCCCGCGCAAGAGTCGGCAGATTGCGCGGGGGGCGCGGGCAGAGTCAATCTTGAGCGGAGAGAAACGCCTCCGCCTCCAAAGCCGCCATGCAGCCCATCGCCGCCGCCGTCACCGCCTGACGATAGCGATCGTCCGCCACATCGCCCGCCGCGAAAACGCCGCGCCTCATCGTCTCGGCGCGCCCCGGCTTGGTGATCAAAACGCCGCTCTCCTTCATCTCAACAAGCCCGCGAAAAATCTCGGTCTGCGGCTCATGCCCAATGGCGATGAACACGCCGTCCGTCTTGATCTGTCGCGTCTCGCCGCTTTTCAAGTCGCGGAGCGCCGCGCCTTTGACGGCGGGCGGCGGCGTTTGGTCTCCTAGAATCTCCTGCAGCGCCGTGTTCCATAAAACCGAAATCTTGGGGTGGGCGAAAAGACGATCCTGCGAAATCTTCTCGGCGCGGAGAGAATCGCGGCGGTGAATGAGACGCACCGATTTCGCCAGATTGGCGAGATAAAGCGCCTCCTCCACCGCCATGTTGCCGCCGCCGACAACGATCACCTCTTGATCGCGGAAGAAAGCGCCATCGCAAGTGGCGCATGCCGAAACGCCAAAGCCTCGAAATTTTTCCTCAGACGGCAAGCCCAGCCATTTGGCGCGCGCGCCTGTCGCGATAATTAAAGCATCGGCGAGATAAACCGCGCCCCCCTCGCCATGAATCCTGAAAGGGCGCTTGTCCAACTCCGCCTTGACGGCGCTGTCCGACAAAAGACGCGCGCCGACATGCTCCGCCTGAAGACGCATCTGCTCCATCAGCCATGGACCTTGGATGGTCTCGGCGAATCCGGGATAATTTTCCACATCCGTCGTGATGGTCATCTGCCCGCCCGGCTCCAGCCCCTGAAGGAGAAGCGGCGCGAGATTCGCGCGCGCGGCATAAATGGCGGCGGTCAAACCGGCCGCGCCCGATCCCAAAATCACCAGACGCGCATGAATCTCTTCCGCCATCACAAAGCCCCGCCCGCCGCCGCTAAAGAGGAAGGCTATTTGTAAGCGACTTTGAGAATCTCATATTCGCGCTTGCCGGAAGGGGTGAGGCAGCTGCAATCGTCCCCCTCCTCTTTTCCGATGAGGGCGCGCGCCAAAGGCGAGGTGATGGAGAGGCGTCCGGCTTTGACGTCCGCCTCGCACTCGCCGACAATCCGATAGACGACTTTGTCGCCGCCCTCCATGTCGCGAAGGGTGACGGTCGCGCCAAATTTGATGTCGTCCCCGGAGAGGGCGCTGACATCTATGATCTCGGCGCGGCGGAGCAGATCCTCTATTTCTCGCAGGCGGCCCTCATTATGACTCTGCTGCTCTTTGGCGGCGTGATATTCGGCGTTCTCGGAGAGATCGCCATGGGCGCGGGCTTCGGCGATGGCGTCCGCGATTCGGGGGCGCTCCACCGATTTGAGATGCTTGATCTCTTTTTGCAGCGCCGCGAAGCCTGCGGCGGTCATAGGGATTCGTTTTTCCGCCTCAACCGATGCCATGACGCCTCCTTCTCTTTATCAACGACAGTCTCGCATCAATGACAGTCTTGCCATCAATGGCAGTCTCGCCCGTCAAAGCGGACGGGGAATGGAGGAAAGATTGTCGCCCGAAACGCCTTGCGAGGTCAATATCGCCGCCTCTTGGAATCGCCGACAGGATGGATTTTCTGCAAAGGGGTCGCCTCAAAGCCGCCTTGTCGGAGCGCCTCTATGCCGCGCGCGGCGGCGGCGGCGCCGGCCAGGGTCGTGTAATAGGGGAGGCGCGTCATCAGCGCGGCGCGCCTCAGCGAGCGCGAATCCTCAAGCGAGCGCCTGCCCTCGGTCGTATTGACGACAAGCTGCACCGCGCCCTTTCCGATCGCGTCCACGATATGCGGCGCGCCCTCATAGACTTTGTGAATGGTCTTGACGGCAAAACCCTTTCGGCGCAAATGATCCGCCGTTCCCCGTGTCGCCAGAAGCGAGAAGCCCATCCCAGCCAGCGCTTTGGCGAGCGGCAGGAGGCGCGGCTTGTCGGCGTCCCGCACCGAGAGAAACGCCGTCCCCTCCTTCGGCAAATCCACGCCCGCCGCCAGCTGACTCTTGGCGAAAGCGTGGCCGAAATGCCTGTCCAAGCCCATCACTTCGCCTGTGGAGCGCATTTCGGGCCCTAAAATCACATCCACCTCCTCAAAGCGGGCGAAGGGAAAGACAGCTTCTTTGATCGCGATTCTGCCCGAACTTTGAGGCGGAGGGCGGGGGCGGTCGGGAGCGCTGTCGGAGAGAGACGCGCCCAGCATGATCCGCGCCGCCTCTTTGACGATCGCGCGTCCCGTGGCTTTGGCGACAAAGGGGGCTGTGCGGCTCGCCCGCGGATTGACCTCAAGGACGTAGATTTCGCCCTCTTGGACGGCATATTGGACATTCATCAAGCCCCGAACGCCGAGCGCGCGGGCGAGCGCGGCGGTCTCGCTCTCAATGCGCGCGATGATGGAATCCGAGAGCGAGTGCGGAGGCAGCGCGCAGGCGCTGTCGCCCGAATGGACGCCCGCCTCCTCAATATGCTCCATCACGCCGGCGATGACGACCTTCTCGCCGTCCGAGAGAGCGTCCACATCCACCTCAATCGCGTCTCGCAGATAGGAATCCACGAGGAGCGGCGCGTTCTCGCCTGCTTCCAAAGCGCGCTTCGCGTAATCTTCCAGAGCCTCCTCGCCGCGGACGATCTCCATCGCGCGCCCGCCCAGCACGTAAGAAGGGCGCAGCATGACGGGATAGCCGAGCGCCTCCGCCGCCGCCCTCGCTTCGGCGAGCGATCGCGCGGCGCGGCTTGGCGGCTGCTTCAACCCAAGAGAGGCGATCAGAGATTGGAATCTCTCGCGGTCTTCGGCGAGATCAATCGCGTCCAGCTGGGTTCCGAGGATCGGGACGCCCTCTTTCGCCAGCTTCTGCGCCAATTTCAGAGGCGTCTGCCCGCCGAGCTGGACAATCGCGCCCATCAGATCGCCGCTGTCGCCTTCTCGCGCGATGATTTCCAGCACATGCTCTGTCGTCAGAGGCTCAAAATAGAGCCTGTCGGACGTGTCATAATCGGTGGAGACGGTCTCCGGGTTGCAATTCACCATGACGCTCTCCACCCCCTCCTCGCGGAGCGCGAAGGAGGCGTGGCAGCAGCAATAGTCAAACTCTATGCCCTGTCCGATGCGGTTTGGCCCGCCGCCCAAAATGACGGCTTTCTTTCTGTCGGAAGGAGAGGCTTCGCAGACCGCCTCGCCCGAGACCGGCGCTTCATAGGTTCCATACATATAGGGGGTCGGAGCGGCGAACTCGGCGGCGCAACTGTCTATGCGCTTATAGACGGGGCGGATTTTGAGCTGGCGGCGTTTCTGTCGCGCGGTTTCTTCGCTTTCGCCGCAGAGTTTGGCGAGGCGGGCGTCTGAAAATCCCATGGATTTGATTTCGCGGAATCTGTCGGCGCTTTTCGGCAGACCCTCTTGGCGGATCTCCTCCTCGGCTTGGACGATCTTTTGGATTTGCCTGAGGAACCATGGATCCACGCCGCAGAGCCTATGGATCGCCTCCGCCGACAGCCCTTCGCGGAAGGCTTGGGCGATGAGGCGGAGGCGATCGGGGGTCGGCTCTTGGAGCGCGGCTTTGATGTCCGAGACGGCGATCTCGTCCAAGCCGGTGAGACCGGTCTCAAGACTGACGAGCGCCTTCTGCAGGGATTCGGCGAAAGAGCGCCCGATCGCCATCGCCTCGCCGACAGACTTCATGGACACGGTCAGGCGCGGCTTGGCGCGGGGGAATTTCTCAAAGGCGAAGCGCGGGATTTTCGTGACGACATAATCCAAACTCGGCTCAAACGAGGCGGGGGTCGCGCCGGTGATCTCATTGACGAGCTCGTCCAAGCCATAGCCGATCGCCAAGAGCGCCGCCACTTTCGCGATCGGAAAGCCTGTGGCTTTGGAGGCCAGCGCCGAAGAGCGCGAGACGCGCGGATTCATCTCAATGACGACCATCCGCCCGTCTGTCGGCGAGAGCGCGAATTGCACATTGGAGCCGCCGGTCTCAACGCCAATGGCGCGAAGAACCGCGATCGCCGCCGTTCTCATGCGCTGATATTCCTTGTCGGTCAG
Source organism: uncultured Alphaproteobacteria bacterium (assembly GCA_958296285.1). Taxonomy (GTDB): domain Bacteria; phylum Pseudomonadota; class Alphaproteobacteria; order JAPOUT01. The sequence goes on along the minus strand of OY282459.1, from coordinate 802,289 downwards.
GGTGAGCGCCGGCGCGACCGTCACCGAATCGCCGGTATGCACGCCCATCGGATCCAGATTCTCAATGGAGCAGACAATGACGCAATTGTCCTTCTTGTCGCGGACGACCTCCATCTCATATTCCTTCCAGCCCATGACGGATTCCTCTATCAGGATTTCGCCGGACGGCGAGGCGGCGATTCCCCGCGCGATCAGTTTTCGGAAATCCTCTTTCGTTTGGGCGATGCCGCCGCCCGTTCCGCCCAGCGTGAAGGAGGGGCGGATGATCGCCGGCAGACCGATGGAGGCGAGCGCCTCTTCCGCCTCCGCCTCAGAATGGGCGAGGAGAGCGCGGGGCGTTTCCAGCCCGATCGATTCCATCGTTTTTTTGAAGAGTCCCCGATCCTCCGCTTTCTCTATCGCCCTTGGGGAGGCGCCGATCATCCGCACGCCATGTCGGGCGAGCGCGCCCTCTTTCTCCAAAGCCATGGCGAGATTGAGCGCCGTCTGTCCGCCCATGGTGGGGAGGAGGGCGTCGGGCTTTTCCTTCTCAATGATCCGCGCGACCGAATCGGGCGTGATCGGCTCAATATAGGTGGCGTCGGCGAGATCGGGATCGGTCATGATCGTCGCCGGATTGGAATTGACGAGGATGACGCGGCAGCCTTCCGCCTTCAGCGCCTTGCAGGCTTGCGTTCCCGAATAGTCAAACTCGCAAGCCTGTCCGATCACGATAGGCCCCGCCCCGACAATCAAGATGCTTTCTATATCGGAGCGCTTGGGCATGAGAGACTCGGAATGAACAGCAAACGGCTTTGCTTATAACCGATAGGCTGCGGCGGTCAAGGGGGCGGCGCGTCAAAAAAACCCGGCGGGTTTGGCAGACTCCGCGGGTCTAGCGCGCGCGGCGGGGACTTTGATCCAAGCCTCGCCCTTTGAGGCAGTTCGCAATCGCACGCCGCCCGCGAAGGCGCGCCGGGGGGAAGATAGCATTGGGCGATCGGATTCAGACGTCCGCTTGTCGGACTCACGCTATAGATCGTGCAGAGACCGTTTCGGAACGGGAAGGCGCGGGCGGGGGCGGCGAGGGCGATGAGCATCGCCATAATTGTTATGGCGAGAGAAAACGGTCTCGCTTTGGAGAAAGAGAGGAAAAGTTGCGCCATGAGGGTTTCCTCTTCGCCGCGCGATTGTCCTTCCTTGAACCCAATCGGAGATTAGGTCTGGCGCCATCGCCCGAGCAATCCACATTCGCTCACGATTGGGTGAGGTCTGTTTGGTCATGGGGTCGTGATTCGTGCTAGTCTTTTTGGCGAGGGAGAAAAGAGAGAAAGGGAGCGTCTTTGATGGCTTACCAGATACCTTTCGTGCGCGAGATGGACGCCGATCACGGCGTGGCGCGCCGCCTTTCCGCGCGCGCGCGGCGTCTTGTCGCGCCTAATCCCGGCCCTTTCACCTATTTGGGGACGAACAGCTATATTATCGGCAATGGCGAGGTCGCCGTCATAGACCCCGGCCCGAATATCGCCCGGCATGTGGAGGCTCTGCTGCGCGCGACTGAAGGCGAGCGCATCACCCATATTCTTCTGACTCATACGCATTTGGATCACTCGCCGGCCGCCGCGCCCCTCAAAGAGAGAACGGGCGCGAAGAGTTACGGTTTCGGCCCGCATGGGAGCGGGCGCGCCGTGGCGGGCCCGGCGATGGAGGAGGGCGGCGACATGGATTTCACGCCGGACGTCCGCGTCAAAGACGGAGACGAAATCGGCGGCGCGGATTGGACGCTGCGCTGCGTTTTCACGCCGGGTCATACGTCCAACCATATGTGCTTCGCCCTTGAAGAGGAGAAGGCGCTCATCACCGGCGATCATGTGATGGGCTGGTCCACCAGCGTTGTCGCGCCGCCTGACGGCGACATGCTCGCTTATATGCGCTCGCTCAGGCTTCTTCTCGCCCGCGAGGACGAGATTCTTTTGCCCGCCCATGGCCCTCCGATCACCGATCCGAAGCCTTTTTTGCGAGCCTTCATCGCGCATCGGGAGGCGCGCGAGGCGCAGATTCGCCAATGCCTCAAAGAGGGCGTTCATAAAATCAAAGAGATGGTGGCGATCATTTATGCCGATGTGGATAAGCGTCTGCATGGGGCGGCGGCGCTTTCCACCTTGTCGCATTTGCGGGGCATGGTTTCGGAGGGGCGCGTCCGCGTGGCGGGAGCGGCGCGAGAAGAGCCGGGGCTGGATGAGGTCTATGAATTGCCGCCGAAATGATTTTTCAGACGGGCTCGGATTTTTCGGATTCGCCGCGCATTCGCGCCCAAATCGGAGACGCCGATTCTAGAAACCGATCGCATATCCATGAGAGCGCCGCCTTCCTTGATTTCGCGGATTCGCAAGACGATATCGTCCTTATAGCCCATGAGGGGCGTTTGGGCGACTCCTTCCAGATGCCCGTCTTTTTCGGCGGAAGAGAGGATGCGGAGACCCTCCTCTTTGAGGATTTTTTTGGCGGCGCGGAAGAGTTCGCTTTTTGTCGCGGCGAATCTTAAAGGGACGAGATCGGGATAGGCTTCGCGCTGGCGCTTGGCGAGATCGGGAGGCGTCTTGCGGTTGAGGGGATTGGCGAAAGCTGGGCGCGCGTCAAGGGCGGCGCGGAAGGCGGGCGGATTTTCCAAATCGGTGGAGATGTCGTGGATGGGCGGCGCGTCCCGTCCTCGCAGCAGGCTTATCATGGGCGCGGCGACAAGGAGCGCCGACAGTCCGGCGACAAAAATCGCGGCGCGTCTCTGGCGCTTTGTCAGGGAGGCGATCAGCGCCAAGAGAAGCCCCAACAGGGCGCTGATCCAGCCGGAGACGAGAAGGATCACGATCCAGCCCGCCCCGGCGATTTCGGCGCGCGAGACCAGCATGGCGAGAAGAAACGCCAGCAGCGCCGTGCCGCTCCAGAATTTCGCCAATCGGCTCACCATGGCTCTATGGCTCTCGCCCTCCCATTTGTCGCGATCTTGTTTAGGCGCGACAGTCTAGCCGTCTCTGCGGCGCGGCGCAACTTTTAGACGCGGCGGCTTATCTGGAGAAGACCTGTCCGATTTTGGTGCCGGGGCATCGGCAGAAAACGCCGTCATTATAGACGGCTTGGGAAAGGGGGCATAAGAAGTTTTCGTTATAGCCGTGGGGTCCCCGAATGGTTCCGCCTCGGCACACTTTGCCTTGCGCGGCAAGGACGGTGGTTGGGATTGTCGCCGCGATCAGCGCGAGAGCGGCGAAAGCGGCGGGGCGTCTTGACGCGGGGCGTCTTGACGCGAAGGTTTCTTTGCGAAGAGGGGAAGGGATCATGAGAATCTCCTAAACAGGTCTAGGGTCTCCTCTCCCAATGCGATGAGACTACCTTTGGCGCGGGGGCGAGGCGAGCGGCATTTGATCACATTGTCTCACGCGACATTGGCTCACGCGGCTTTTATCCTTTCAAACAGTCTATCCCGCTTCGTCTGTCCAGCGATGGTTTTGGTATTTCTCGCGGAGCGCCATTTTTTGAATCTTGCCGGTCGCCGTATGCGGAATCTCGTCCGTCAGAACAATATCGTCCGGCATCCACCATTTGGCGATCTTGTCTTTCAGATAATCCTTGATCGCCCGCGCCGACGGCGCCGCGCCCTCCTTCGGAACCAAAACCAAAAGCGGACGCTCATCCCATTTCGGATGCGGCAGACCAATCACCGCCGCCTCCGCCACATCAGGATGACCAACCGCCAAATTCTCAATCTCAATGGAGGAAATCCACTCGCCCCCCGACTTAATCACATCCTTGGAGCGATCGGTGATCTGCATATAGCCTTCCGCGTCAATGGTCGCGACATCGCCCGTGTCAAACCAACTCTCCTCATCCACGATCTCGCCGCCCTCGCCCTTCAGATAAGCGCGCGCGACCGCGGGGCCGCGAACCATCAGATGTCCGAAACTCTTGCCGTCCCATGGGAGTTCCTTGCCGTCATCGTCTGTGATTTTCATATCCACCATATAGGGCGCCAAGCCTTGTTTGAGGCGGATATCCAGCTGATCTTCGTAATCCAGCTCGCCGTGATGGGCGCGGAGCGATCCTGTCGTGCCGACAGGACTCATCTCGGTCATGCCCCAGAGATGGCTCACGGTCACGCCATAGTCTTTGTCAAATTTCTCAATCATGGAGCGCGGCACCGCCGAGCCGCCTATCGCCACTCGCTTCAGATGCGGAAGTTTTCGGTTGCCGCCTTCCAGATATTGCAGAAGCATCAGCCAGACAGTCGGGACGGCGGCGGTGAAACTGACTTTTTCGGAATCCAAAAGTTCGTAGATGCTTTCGCCGTCCATCTTCGCCCCCGGCATGACCATCTTCGCGCCGACCATCGGGGCGAGGAAGGCGAGGCCCCAGGCGTTGGCGTGGAACATCGGGACGACAGGCATGACGCTGTCGGCGTTGCCGGGGCCGAGCACATCGGGCATGGCGGCGATCAGCGTATGGAGGACGTTGGAGCGGTGCGAATAGACGACGCCTTTCGGGTTTCCTGTCGTGCCGGAGGTGTAGCAGATTCCCGCGGCGTCATTTTCGTCTGTCAGGATCCATTGGAAGTCGCCATCTTCGGCGGCGAGGAGGTCTTCGTAGCAGAGGGCGTTTTTGAGTTTCGTTTTGGGCATGGCGGTTTTGTCCGCCATGATGATATAGGCTCGGATGTTGGGGAGTTTTTCGGCGAGGTTTTCCATGATGGGGATGAAGGTGGCGTCTAGGAAGAGGATTTGGTCTTCGGCGTGGTTGATGATGTAGTTGAGTTGATCGGGGAAGAGGCGGGGGTTGAGCGTGTGATAGACGGCGCCGGCGCCGAGGATTCCGTACCATGTTTCCAGATGCCGCCAAGTGTTCCAAGCCATTGTGGCGACGACTTGGCCGGGTTTGATTCCGAGTTTGACGAGGGCTTGGGCGCATTGTTTGGCGCGGTGATGGATTTGGGCGTAGTTTGTTTTGTGGATTGGCCCTTCTATGCTTCGCGAGATGATTTCGCGTGAGGCGTGGTGTTTTTTGGCGTGGTCTAGGATGGAGTTTTCGTGGAGCGGGAAGTTTTGCATAAGTCCGCGCATGATGTGTCCCTCCGTGTGGTGTTTTGTGTGGGGGATTGTATGGTTTTTGGGTTTGGGGGGCAATGATTTGCTCCCGTTGAGGGGGGTCAAGGGGGGCTTGCCCCCCAAGAAAAACCAAGGCTGCCGCAAGGCAGCCTATCGGTTGGGGGGTGGGGTGGGAAAAAGCTTTTCCGAGTGAAGCGAAGCGAAACGAGGAAAAGCGACCCACCCCCCAACCGCCCCTGCTACAAGAGCTCTTCTAGCAGGGGGGTCGGCGGGCTTTCTCGCGGGCTTGCGCTGTCGCGCTGCGCCCGCTTCGTTTCGCCACGCCCGCCGACTGTAGCGGGCTTCGCCCGCTTGGTTTTTCTTGGGGGGCTAGCCCCCCAAACCCCCCTTAACGGGAGCGCTAAGAGCGCTCCAACTGAGTCGTCTCCTCTAACCCCGCAGGATCCTGATGAATCAAAACCTCAGCCCCAGGAACCACCGCCACCACAGACGCCTCAACCTCATCCGAAACCCGATGAGCCTCCAATAAACTCATCTCAGGCGGCAACTCAATATGCATCTGAACAAAAACGCGCTGACCCGCGCGCCGCGTCCGCAAATCATGAATGTCCAAAACACGATCATGCCGCCGAGCCGCCAAGCGAATCGCCTCCCGCAGCCCATCAGAAATCTCATGATCCAAAAGCTGATCCGACGCCCCCCGAACAACGCGCCACGACTCATAACCAATGTAAAACCCAATGCCTAAACCGCATAACGCGTCCAACGCCGAAACCCCAAACCACTCCACGCCAAAAAGCCCCGCCAAAACCGAGCCATGAAGCAAAAAATCCGCCCGATAATGAAGCGAATCCGCATGAATCGCCACAGAACCCGTCCTCCGAATCACATAAGACTGATAAAGAATCAAAAGCGCCGAAACAACCATCACAACCATAATCGCCGCGACACCCAAAAACGCCGCCGCGACAGGCTGCGGCGCAATCAGCCTCCCTATCGCGCTCCAACATAAAAATAACGCGGTCGCCGCCATCAAACCGCCGACAAAAAGAGACGCCAACGCCTCCGCCTTCCCATGACCAAAACGATGCTCCGCATCAGCAGGAGTCTGCGCGTAGCGAACCGCGAAAAAAATCGCCAGCGAAGAAACGCTGTCCAAAACCGCGTCTATCAAAATGCCCAGAACGGCAAGCGATCCCGTGATCCACCACGCGTAAAATTTGACGAAAACCAAAAACGCCGCCGTCAAAAGAGCCGCCCACGTGGCGCTCCTGACAAGCTTCCCGGCATCATCGGGCGGCATGACAGAATGATGAGAATGATGAAAGTGATGCGACATAAACCCTCCCCTTCAAGGCTGCAAAAAACTCTTGCGCCAAAAATCGCTCTCGCTTTTCCCGCCGCGCCGCCCGCCCCCGCCGCGCCCGCCGCGCGAAAAAACCACGCGATCATGAAGACGGCTCGGGCGATCTATCCAAAACTCCACCTCGTCCGGAACAAGCCGAAAGCCCGACCATTTTTCAGGACGCGGAACAGCGCCCTCGCCGAAACGATCCTCATAATCCCGAAAGCGCGCCTCCAAAAGAGCGCGATCGGAAAGAGGCGCGGATTGATCGGACGCCCAAGCGCCAATCTGACTCGCGCGCGGACGGGTTCGGAAATAGGCGTCCGCCTCATCATCGCCGAGAGGAGCGACATCCCCGCGCGCGCGAATCTGCCGCCTAAGACTCTTCCAATAAAGACAGAGAGCGGCGCGAGGATTCTCGCGCATCTCCCGCGCCTTGACGCTCTCCATCCCTGTGTAGAAAAGGAAGCCCGCCTCATCCGCGCCCTTCAAGAGAACCATGCGGATATTCGGACGCGCTTCGGCGTCAGCCGTGGCGAGCGAAGTCGCGTCCGGCAGAGCTTCGCCCCGCGCCGCCGCCTCCTCCATCCAGCGCGAGAGAAGCGAAAACGGCTCATGCGCCGCGAGAACGGACTCTATCGGGTCTCTCGCATCCATGCCCCATCTTATAATAGAATGGACGCGAATGTTGAGGATAGAGGAGAGAGTCTGTTGGCAAAATCCATGAGACATCTGTCGGCGGCGCTTCTGATCGCTTTTTTGTGCGCGGGGTCTCTCGCGCCGGCGCGGGCGGGCGAGGAATCGGCATTCGCGCAGGGTCTCAAGGCTTACGATTCGCGGGATTATCAGAAAGCCTTCGCGCTGTGGCTGCCTCTGGCGCGGGGGAGCGACATGGCGGCGCAGAGAAATATCGCCCATATGCTCCGGCGGGGCTTGGGGGTGCGGCGCGATCCCAAACGCGCGCTCGCCTTTTATGAGCGCGCGGCGGAAGCGGGGCTTGTCTCGGCGGCGCTCAACGCCGGAATCATGCGCCTCGCCGGAGACGGAGTCCCATGCGACACGCGCCGCGGACTGCGCTGGATCCAATGGGCGGCGGAAAGCGGACATCCGGAGGCGCAATTTTATATGGGACGAATCTATGAGAAAGGCTATGCTGTCCGTCCGGACAAGCCGCGCGCCATCGGATGGTATTGGATCGCCATGAAAGGCGGAAGTCTCCGCGCCCGCCGCAGATTGGACGCGATCATGCCTTCCGAAACCCAAAAGGCTCAACAGAATCCTAATCGCCGGGAGAATCCCCATGGGAGAGTCCCCAAATGACGGAGAAGACGGACATGTCTCTGATGGAAGGAAAACGCGGTCTCATTTTGGGAGTCGCCAACAATCGCTCCATCGCTTGGGGGATCGCGCGGGTTCTCAGCCAAGCGGGCGCGGAGATCGCGCTGACCTATCAGGGCGAGGCGCTGGAAAAGAGGGTTCGCCCTCTCGCCGAAGAGATTGGCGCGAAGCGTCTTTTGTCCTGCGATGTCGGCGAGGATAAGGAGTTGGACGCGCTGATGGACGCCCTCGCCAAAGATTGGGGCGCGCTGGATTTTCTCGTCCATGCGATCGCCTTCTCGGACAGGGACGAGCTTTCGGGGCGCTATGTGGAGACATCGCGGGCGAATTTCTTGAAGAGTCTGGACATTTCCTGCTACTCGCTGACGGCGCTCGCCCGCCGCGCCGAGCCTCTGATGAGGGAGGCGGGGGGCGCGATTCTCACCCTCTCTTATTATGGCGCGGAGAAGACTGTCGGCAGTTATAATGTCATGGGCGTGGCGAAGGCGGCGCTGGAGGCGTCTGTGCGCTATTTGGCGGCGGATTTGGGCGAGAAGGCGATTCGCGTCAATGCGATTTCGGCCGGACCTGTCAAGACGCTGGCGGCGTCCGGCGTCACGGGCTTGCGCACGCTCTTGCGATGGAACGAGGCTTACGCCCCTCTCCGCCGCAATGTCTCCACCGAGGAGATTGGCAAGACGGCGCTTTATCTCTTGAGCGATTTGGGATCTGGCGTCACAGGCGAAGTGCATTATGTGGATGGCGGCGCGAACATTATTGGCATTCCCGGCAATTTGGAGGTTTCGGGAACGGGGGGTTCCTGATGTCGCATAATAGTTTCGGGCGTTTGTTTCGCTTCACCAGTTGGGGCGAATCGCATGGCGCGGGCGTGGGCTGTGTCGTGGATGGCGCGCCGCCGCGTCTTTCCTTGAGCGAGGCGGATGTTCAGCATTGGCTGGACAAGCGCCGTCCGGGACAGAGTCGCTTTGTCAGCCCACGCCGCGAGAGCGATCGCGTAAAGATTCTCTCGGGCTTGATGGAGGAGGGCGGCGAGACTTTCACGACAGGCGCGCCCATTTCCATGCTGATTGAGAATGAGGATGCGAGGAGCGAGGATTATGACGCTTTGCGCGATGTTTTTCGCCCTGGCCATTCGGATTACGCTTATCAGAGGAAATATGGGATTAGGGATCATCGCGGAGGCGGTCGGTCTTCGGCGCGGGAGACGGCGGTTCGCGTGGCGGCGGGGGCGGTGGCGCGGAAGATTGTGCCCGAAATTCGGATAAGGAGCGCCGTTCTTCAGCTGGGCGAGAAGAGGGCGTCCCGCGAGAGATGGGATTGGGAGGAAGCCGAGCGCAATCTTTTGCGCTGTCCTGATGTTGAATCGGTCAAAGATTGGGAGGCTTATTTGGACGGCTTGCGCGAGGCGGGGTCGTCTTGCGGCGCGGTGATTGAGATTGAGGTTTCGGGCGTTCCCGTTGGGTTGGGCGCGCCGATTTATGGGAAGTTGGACGCGGATTTGGCGGCGGCGTTGATGAGCGTCAATGCGGTCAAGGGGGTTGAGATTGGCGAGGGTTTTGGTTCGGCGGCTTTGCGCGGCGAGGAGAATGCTGATGAGATGCGGATGAAAAAGGGAAAAGGGGGGGAGGTTGTATTTTTATCCAATCATTCGGGGGGTGTGATGGGGGGGATATCCACCGGTCAGGATTTGGTTTTGCGTTTTGTTGTGAAGCCGACTTCGTCCATTCGGGTTGTTGGGAGGACGGTGACGAGCGGGGGCGAGGATGCGGAGGTATCGGTTCGGGGTCGGCATGATCCGTGTGTTGGGATAAGGGCGGGGGTTGTTGGGGAGGCGATGGTTGCGTGTGTTTTGGCGGATCACTTTTTGCGGCATCGGGGGCAGATTGGTTGAGGCTGTGGCGTTCTGACTTGCTCCCGTTAAGGGGGGTTTGGGGGGCTAGCCCCCCAAGAAAAACCAAGCGGGCGTTAGCCCGCTATTCAAGAGCTCTTGCGAGCAGGGGGGTCGGCGGGCTTTCTCGCTCGCTAACGCTCGCTTCGTTTCACTGCGCCCTTCGGGCTTGTGGACTTCGTCTCGCTCTCGCCCGCCGACTTTCGGGGGGATTCCCCCCGACCCCCCCTTTCTCGCGGGGGGTCTCCGACCCCCCACACCCCCCTTAACGGGAGCATGGCACGCCCCCCAAACCCACCTTAACGAGAGCCTATCAATAAAGTCGGAACCCCAACATCACGAACCGTGCACACACGAGTCCCCTCCTTCCGTCCCTCCCGAACCTCCGAGACATCAAACCCCAACCCCAAAACCCGATCGCGCGCCAACCCAACATCCCCAACACGCCACGACAAACCCCAAAAATGATCCTCCCCAACATCCCCGCCCGCAATAGACTCCACCGTCACCCCGCCCTCACGAAAAAACATCATCCGCCCGCCCCACTCCGGAACATCCCGCTCCAACGCCAAACGCATCCCTAATCCCCCCTCGCCAAAAAACCCGCGAACCAAATCCGCATCCCCCGCCCGAACAACAATATGATCCAACGCCGCAACCGCCGCCGCCTCATCACAATCCGAAGCCACGAAAGGAAGCGCGTCCGCAGACGACAAATGCTCTATCCCAAAAACAAAAAGCCCGAGCGTCTCTTCAGGCGGCAAAAAAACAAGACGCCATCGCCGATGAGCGCCGCTTGTCCGCTCTCGCCCCTCGCCCTGCTGCGGCTCTCGCGGATGAAAGCCGCGCCGGCGCAAAGATTCATAAAACCGATCCGCGTTCTCTACGCTCAAGGAGAGACCGAAAACCCCCTCGCCCCTCTTTTGAAAGCGCGCCTCCAACATATCGGCGAAAGCTCCATTAGAGCCGTCAGGGGCCATCAGTTCCAGATAGATGTTGGAGAGACGAAAGAGCGCGTTTTCTGTTCCTTGTCCGGGATGCACGCCCTGCCAAGAGGCTTTTCGTCCGAAGAGTTTGGCATAGAGCGCCTCCGATTTTTTGAGGGATCGGACGGCGAGGATCACGTGATCTACTCCTTTGACTAAGGATGTCATTTTGCGATTCTATCATGGCTTTGAGGCGGCGATGAGAAAAATCCCCAAAAGACGGGGGGTCAAGGGGGGCTTGCCCCCCTTGAAAAAAGGGGGTTCGGGGGAAACCCCCGAAAGCGCGTGGGTGGGGTGGGGGAAAAGCATTTGCGAAGCGAGCGAAGCGAGCGAGCAAATGCGACCCCACCCACGCGCCCCCTGCTCGCAAGAGCTCTTGAATAGCGGGCTAACGCCCGCTTGGTTTTTCAAGGGGGGCAAGCCCCCCTTGACCCCCCTTAACAGGAGCGCGGCACTGTCTCCCACACCCCCCTTCTTTCATGCTATAATCTCCACAACCACGCGGGGAAAATCGCGCGGCCGGGTGTTCGCAAGACCCTTCTAACATGTGAGCGGTTTCCCTTCTGTCCGCAAGTTTTGACTTATGGGCCGGGGAGCCCCGCCCATGTCCAGATTTGCTCCGCAAATTAAAAAGCGGGGCGCGCTGAATGTTAGCGGTCTTGCGATCATCCGGCTCACTGATCCGTCAGTGAGCCGCTCACCGTTAAGAAAGCAAGAAAGCCGCAAGAGACAGACGGAGGTCTCCATGCCGCAAGCAAAAACCCTTGAGACAATCGCCCGCATCATCGGCGCGAAAAATCTCCTCACCCACCCAAGCGACACAAAACCCTACCTCACCGAATGGCGCGAAAACTATCGCGGCAAAGCCCTCTGCATCGCGCTCCCCCTATCCCCCAAAGACATCAGCGAAATCGTCAAACTCGCCGCCAAAGAAAAACTCCATATCGTCCCCCAAAGCGGAAACACAGGACTCGTCGGCGGACAAATCCCCTTTGACAAAAATCGCGCCATCCTCGTCAGCCTCGCCCGAATGAACAAAATCCGCGAACTGAACCCGACAAACAACTCCATCACCGCCGAAGCAGGCTGCATTCTCGCCAACCTCCATCACACAGCCGAAACCGCCAACAGACTCTTCCCCCTCACCCTCGCCTCCAAAGGCTCAAGCCAACTCGGAGGACTCCTCGCCACAAACGCCGGCGGACATAACGTCCTGCGATACGGCATGGCGCGAGACCTCACGCTCGGATTGGAATGCGTCCTCGCCAACGGAAAAATTTGGCACGGACTCCGCGCCCTCCGCAAAGACAATAGAGGCTACGACCTAAAAAATCTCTTCATCGGCTCGGAAGGGACGCTCGGAATCATCACGGCGGCAGTCTTAAAACTCTTCCCCATACCAAAAGGCGAAACCACATTCCTCGCGGGACTCCAAACGCCGCAGCAAGCGCTGGACTGTTTTCATTGGGCGCAGGCGCGAAGCGGGGGCGCTCTCAGCGCTTTTGAACTGATTCCGCGCATCGGCATGGATTTCGTCCTAAAACATATCCCCGAGACCCGCGATCCTATCCGAAACCCATCGCCCTGCTATCTCTTGGGCGCTCTGGATTCCGAAATAAGCGCCGAGGACGCCAGTGAGAAAGCGCAGGCGATTTTGTCCGAACTGATGGAGAAAAACCTCATCAAAGACGCCGTCCTCGCCTCGTCCGAAGCGCGCAGAGAAGCGCTTTGGAAACTCCGCGAGAGCATGTCCGAAGCCCAAAAGCGCGAGGGCGCCAGCCTCAAGCACGATATTTCCGTGCCTCTCTCCAAGATGGCGCGTTTCTTGGAAGAGGCGGAGGCGGCGGTCAAGGCGTTTCTGCCGGAGGCGCGGATTGTCGCTTTCGGACATATCGGGGACGGCAATCTCCATATCAACATCTCGCAGCCTGTCGGCATGAGCGCTGACGGCTTCCTCGCTCTTCGGGAGAAAATCGGCAGGATTCTCTATGATCTCGTGGAGTCTTTTGACGGCTCCATCAGCGCCGAGCATGGGATAGGCGTCTTGAAGCGGGACGAGCTCGCGCGGCGCAAAAGCCAAACAGAGTTGGAGATGATGCGCCAAATCAAACGCGCCCTAGACCCCGACAATCTTTTCAATCCGGGGAAACTCTTATAAGAGCTATAAGAGCGAAGCCTGCTCGGCGATCGCGCCAAGAGGGAGGGGTTTTAAGAGATCGGGGCTGTCATGGCGGACGCTGTTCACATGCCGCGAGACGGGATAAGCCTCCACAGCGTCATCGGCGAGAGGGCGCAGGAACGATCGCAGATCCGAAAGCGCCGCCGCCTCGCCCAGCCACGCCGCCCAATGACGCTCCTCCAGCATGACCGGCATCCGATGATGAATGGGGCGAAGAACCTTATTCGCCTCTGTCGTGATGATGACGCAATCCCCGCCGCCCTTGCCGCCCTCGCCGCGCCAAAGCGCCGCCATCATAAAGGGCGCGCGATCGGCGCGGCGGACGCAATAGGGCTGCCCCGCCTTCCACTCATAGAAGGCGTCCGCAGGAACAAGACAGCGCCCGCGCCGAAAGGCGGAGGCGAAACTCCTCTTCTCGGCGACAGTCTCGGCGCGGGCATTGATGAGAAGCGTCTCGCGCCCCGACATCCTCATGCCCCAATGGGCGAAGGCGAAAGACCGCTCTTTCTCTAAAGCGCGAAGGGTCGCGATCTCCTGCCCGGGCCCGATATTATAACGGGGCGGCAGAGCCGTGTCGGAGTAAAGCGCGAAACGCCCGCACATGGTTTCTGTCGCGCCTAGAAGAGCGGGTCTTCATAGACAGGCTCGCCTTTGACGAGAAGCCGTCTGATAAAACTCTGCCCTGTCTGGCGCGAGACGGCGATCTCCAGCTGGAGCTCTCCGTCTCGGAGTTTTTTCTCCATCTGTTTCGCCTCGTCCTGCGGGAGATAATAGCGCTCTATGCCATAGAGGGCGCGATAGTCGTCCTGCCGAGAGCCCGAGATTCTCGCCCGCAAGACCGAACGCTCTTTGGAATAAGGCGGCTTTTTTCTGTGAAGCGAGGCGACCTGCCATCTTTGATCCTCCCCTTTTTCCAAAATGGCGTAGACTCTCTCGCCGACCGAGATGCTTGATGCGCGGACGATCTCGCCCGCCACGCGCGAGATCGGAAACTCCATCTCCAAATAAAATCCCAAAAGCGGGTCTCGCGGATCCACAGGGCTCGCCGTCAAAATGAGCGTCTCGCCTTGGCGGAGCGCTAGAGCCTGCCGCGCGATCATCGCGCCCAGCATCAGCGATTGCGCCGCGAAGGCGAGGAGCGTTCCGATGACGATGCGGCGGCGAGTCATCGCGCCCCCTCCGCGCCCTTCGCGGCATTCGCGGCATTCGCCTCCGCCCAGAGATGGAAGCGGCGCATCGCATAGGCGAGGGCGAGGAGAAGAGCGCCTCCGAGAATGAGAAAGAGGCTCGTCTCCAACAGACCCTCAAAGGCGCGGACATAAAGATGCGCCAGCTGCGCCGCGAAAAGACCATATCCGAAGATGCGCCAAAAACCGTCCCCCCGCAGACCGAAATCTATAAGCCATAAAGCGAGAGCGAGCGCATAGGCGGCGTGAAGCCAAAAGAGAAGAGGCGTTTCGTCTATTTCGGGCGCGATCGTTTGGAGAAGCGCCCCGGCGAGAAGGGCGGCGAAGCCTGTCGCGTCTCGGCGCGAGAGTCCTCGCCCCGCGAGTCCTTGCCGCGCCAGCAGAAAAGCGCCGCCCGCCGCGCCGATCGCCCCCATGGTCGTCAGCGCGACAAAACCCGAATCGGTCATGGCGGAAAGACCCTCGCCGGCGCTCGCGATGGCGTAAAGGAGCGTAAAACCCAAAATGGCGGGCGTCAAAGCGTATCTCTCCAAAAGATGCCGCTTCTCCATCAGCCACGAGCTCTGCGGGAGGTCGGGAAAACGCGCCGAGAGATCCAAAATCGCCGCCCGCGTCCAAACGAAAATCGCCAAAAAGAGAAGCGTGAAAAACGCCGCCTGCTCCGTCCCCTCCAAAACCCTCAAGGAGGGGACGATCGTCAAACCGAAGAAGATGAAACTCAAAGCGGCGGGATGCAGAACAGGCTCCCACTTCCAGCGATAGGCGGTGATCAAAACGGCGCTCCACGGAAGAAGAAAGAAAAGAGACGACAAATCCGTCTCGGCGCGATGGATGAAAGGCGAGAGTCCGGGATGCTTAAAATAAAGATAAAGAAAGAGCGTGGCGAAAACGAGCCGCAGCGCCGCCGCCGATCCGGCGCCCCAAACGGCGAGAAGCGCGCCCCAGCACCAAAGCATGATCGCCGGCGCGATCTCGTCCGCGCCGATATTATAGATTTGCGCGATCAAGACAATGTTCGCGCCAAACATGCCGGCCGCCAAAATGACGAAACCCTCCGCCAGCCATGACGAAGCGCCCCGCTCTCGCGCGACAAGGGCGGCGGCATAGAGCGCCGCCATCGCGCCGAAGAGAAGGGCGAGGCGGGAGGCGTAGCCGAGACCGTCCCAATTGGACGCGACAAAGGCGATCATCCCGACAAGAATGAGAGCGATCCCCGCCCCAAGCGCGATGGAAAAGGGCTTATAGCGCTCTTGCGCGCGCGCGCGCAGCTTGTCCATTATGGCGCGCCCGCCGCCCTCCGACACCCATCCGGCGGCGATCCATTCTTTGAGATCGCGCTCAAGACGGCTTCGGTAAAAGAACGGATTCATAAATCTATGCTATCATGGGCGCGAAACAGTTCGCAAGCGAAGGAGAGGGCGGGAGATTGGCGATTTATTCTCCATTGGATTTGTCGGGCAAGGCGGCGGTCATCACCGGCGGCAATGGCGGAATCGGTCTGGGCATGGCCGAGGCGCTCGCCATGGCCGGCGCGGATCTCGTCCTCTTCGGCAGAAACGCCCAGAAGAACGAGGCGGCGGAAGAAAAGTTGAGAGCGCATGGAACGCGCGTCTCGGCGCGAATCTTGGATGTCTCCGATGAAGCGGCGGTCGTCAAGGCGATGGAGGCGGTCGTCAAGGATTTCGGACACATGGACGCCGTCTTCGCCAATGCAGGGGTTGGCTTCGGCGTTTCGTCTTTTTTGGATTTGGACTATCAGACCTATCGGAGCGTCTTGGCGGTCAATCTGGACGGCGTGATGTTCACGCTGCGCGAAGGGGCGCGGCATATGAAGGCGCTGGGGGTCGGCGGATCGCTTGTCGGCGTCGCGTCTCTGGCGGCGATTGAGGGCGCGGCGCGGAACGAGCATTACGCGGCGAGCAAAGGCGGCGTCATCTCCATGATCAAGGGAATCGCCGTGGAGTTCGCGCGCTTCGGCATTCGCGCCAACGCTGTTCTGCCGGGCTGGATCGCCACCGACATGACCCGCATGGCGCAGGACGCGCCGGCCTTCGCCGAGAAAGTGATCCCGCGCATCCCGGCGAGGCGCTGGGGGACGCCGGACGATTTCGGCGGCATCGCCGTCTATTTGGCGTCAGACGCCTCGCGCTATCATTCGGGAGACGCGATTGTCATTGACGGAGGCTATTCCATCTACTAACTTTCCGCAGCGAAGGGCGGGTGATCAAAAGGAATCTCAACGAAGATACGGATGCGTTTTTTCTCCGCTCTGGCGCTGTTGGCGTCTTTGTTCGCGCCGTTGGACGCCGCCCTCGCCGCCGCCAAAGCGCCTCGCTCGCCTTCATCATGGTCTCTTTCGGTCGGATCGGGGCTTTTCGTCAGACCTCGCTTTGAGGGCTCCTCCTCTTACGGCGTTCTGCCTCTCCCTGCGCTCTCGCTCTCCTACAAGGATTTTTTGACCGTCTCGCCGCGCGGCGTCAGCGTCAAGACGGAGGAGGGCGGAAGAGGTTCGCTCTTCGGCTATTCGCTCTCGGCGAGGCTCGGCTACGATCTGGGCAGAGACGAAGACAATGACAAAGCGGCGCTTCAAGGCTTGGGGGATGTCAAATTCACGCCGCTCTTGAGCGCCGAAATCGGATTGACCGTCTTTCCTCTTCAAGGGAGTTTGGAAATCACCCAGGGGCTGGGCGGAGGGCATCGGGGCACGGTGATGGATTTCGGCTTGACGGCGCCCTTTCCTTTGGCGAGACGGGTTTTTATGATGGTCAGCCTGAAGGCGAGCTGGGCGTCCCGCGACTATATGAGAGAGTTTTACGGCATCAGCGCCGAGGCGGCGGCGCGATCGGCTCTTTATGATCAGCCCTTTAGGGCGCGCGCCTCCATCTATCAATGGGGCGCGGGGCTGGGCGCGATTCTCCGCATCACCGAGCGCTGGGGGGCGCGTCTCTTCTTGGACTATCGGCGCATGACCGGAGACGCGGCGCGAAGCCCGATCGTCTGGCGGAACGGCGACAAAGATCAGTTCCGCGCCGGCATGATAACCTTCTATCGCTTCTCTTGGTGAGCGCCGTTGAGAAGAGACTAGAAAAGATGAGAGACGCGCAACTGGATGACGCTTCGCCGGCGCGGCGCGAAAGAAAAATCGCCGAAATCCAAAAGACGCAGCCGACCCCGCACGCCAAAATGATGAAGGACGGAGATTTCAAAATGCGTCCTTTCTCCGTCATAGTCGGCGGAAGCCATCAGCTGATGGGCGTGGCCCCGCGCGCCAATGACGAGCGAGCGCGGGGCTGCGCGCATTCTGCCCCATGAAGACTGTCCGAAAAGGGAGAGACGCCAGCCCTCAGAAAGATGAAATCTATGACCCGCCTGCGCGATCACGGCGAAGGTGTCGCCCAGCGCGAAATCGTGAAAGCCGTAAGAGCCGAAAAAGCCGTTTTTTTCTATCCGCGCGGCGAGGGCGATTCCGCGCCATGCCAGTCCGAAAACGCCCTCCTCCGTGCCGTAAAGCCCGGCGACATGCTCCGGCGCGAAAGACAAAAGAGGCGCGCTCCAAGGACGCGAGAAAGAAAAGTCGCGGCTGAAAATATCCCGCAAAAAGAGATTCGCTCTCGCGCCGTTAAAAACAATCTCGCCGGACAATCTCCGCCCTGTGTCGCGAGCGCCCAATCGCGTCATCGTGATGGGATTGAAAAGCGCGCCCGATCGGTCATAGAGGCACTCCACCGAAAAGACGCCCTGCCCCCATATGTCGCTGGCTTCGCTCTCTGAGAGCATCCTGCCATAATCGCCAAGCGATCCGTCCTCATTGATCGGGCGGGCGCAAAAGCGCGCCAAACGCACAGTCTCTTGACTCGTCATGCTGGGCCAGAGCAGGCGGGCGTTGGCGAGAAGAGACGAGACCTGCGGCGCGGAAAAAGACGAGCCATGATAGCGATCCGCATCGTCATGGGCGGGATCGCCGGGGATCGGCGTGGAATAGGACGCCATGACGCAATAGAGTTTCGCCCATTGGCACGGCGAGGCGTCCGCGTCTTTGACATAAACGCCTCCGCGAAGATTCGCGTAATCCAGCCCGGCGGCGAAGAGAACGAGACCTGTCGCCATCGCCTGCTCCGCTTGGGTGCGCCCGTGCGAAAAGCCGGTGGAAGAGTTCCCCGCGCCAATGACATAGACCGCGCCCTTTTGGGTCAGAAGCGAGGCGGGGATATCCGCGCCCGCCACGCCGCCCAGATTATTCTCGTCCGTGAAGAGCGGCGCGATGGACAGATTGACGACATAATTGTTGGAAGCGGGGGCGGGAAGTTCCATGATCCTCATGGCGATGTCGCGTCCGTCCACCGTGCTGCCGGTGATGGCGGCGGCAGGCACATCGGCGAAGGCGAGGCGCTGCGCGACATTTCTGACCCATGTGGCGTGGCCTTCGGGATCCATGTCTATCAGGCGGAGACGGCTCTCCGCGCCGGCGGCTACGCGGCTTCGCGCGCTCCAAAATCGCGCCGCGCCGGGGACGAGCGAGCGGATGCAGTCGCCATCGCTCCCGCCGGCATCCACATGGCCGCGTCCGCAGACGCCGCCGCCCCCGCCGCCGCTCTCGCAGGCGGCGAGGAGCAGAAGAGCGCCGAGAAAGAGAAGCGGAGGCGGGAAATCTCGTCTTTGCCCTGTCAGCATGGCGTCAGCATGGCAGCCATAGGCGCGCGCGCAAGCCTCCGCGGGGCGAATCTTCCAGCGTCAAATCTCCGCCCTGTCCGCGCGCCATGTCGCGCGCGATCGTCAAGCCCAGACCTGTCCCTGGGCGATTCGGCTCGCGCGAACTCTCCAGCCTCTGAAAAGGACGGAACGCGCGCTCCCGATCTTTCTCGTCAATGCCCGGCCCGTCATCATCCACCAGAATCTCTATGCGTCTGCCGCGGCGGAGCGCCGAAATCCAAGCGCGGCTCGCATAAGAGGAGGCGTTGGAGAGAAGATTCTCCAAACAGCGCCGCACCGTCCCCTCGGCGATGGACGCTTTTAGAACTTTGGCGGGAGGCAGAAGCTCCACCCTGTCGCGCCATGACGGATTCGCCCTGATCGCGCCCAAGAAATCCTCCAAATCCACATTTTTGGGCGACTCTTCCGCCGCCGCCCCTTTGGCGAAGTCCAAATAGGATTCCAGCATCTTTTCCATTTCGGCAATGTCCGCCTTCAGGGATTCGCGCGCCTCGCCTTCCAGCATCTCGGCCTGAAGACGCATTCGGGTCAGAGGGGTGCGCATGTCGTGGCTCACCCCGGCGAGAAACTCGGTGCGCTGCAAGATATGACGCTGAATGCGCCGCCGCATCTCCAAAAAAGCGATTGTCGCCTCGCGCACCTCATAAGCGCCGGAGACGCGGAGAGACCCGACCTCCTGACCTCTCCCGAAACGCCGCGCCGCCTCGGACAGACGCTCAATCGGACGAATCTGATTCCTCAAAAAAAGAACCGAGATCGCCAAAAACGCGAAAGAAAGACAATACATCCAAAGGATGAAAACTTGACTCTTGGTGGCATAAACGCGGCGCAGAGGAGTCGTGATCGCCAAAACGCCGTCAGGAAGCGCGAAGCGCATGAGAACCGCCTTTTCGCCGGACGGCGCGATATGGAAGCGGAGCGTCCGATCTCTCCGCCGCAAAGATTGCGCCAGCGCGGCATGAGGAAGAAAATCGGAAATGGAGGACGGCGTCTCAAGAGAGGCTTTTGGCGTGAAGCGCATCTCCATTTCCATCGTCTCACGCGCCCATCGCGCGATCGCCGCGCGCGAGACATTTCCGCCCTCCCGATCGTAAAGCGCGCGCAGCAGCACGGCTTCGCCGGCGGTGGCGTCGGCAAGACGCCGCGTTACTCTGTCCCAATGGCGCTCTAGGAAAACATAGGTCAGCGCGATCTGCAAAAGCAGCATCGGCAGGACGACAATCAGCAAAGAGCGGCTGTAAAGCCTGCGCGGAAGAAATTGCCGCAGCGCCGCCATAATCAGCCCCCCGCCCCCGCTCTGCCGCCGAGCCGCAGCATATAGCCCCGACCCCGCACAGTCTGCAGACAAAGAGGCTGGCGCGGATCTTTCTCTATCTTGCGGCGCAGCCGATTGACGCGCAGATCCACGGCGCGGGGCGAGGTCTGATCCTCTCCCGTCAGCGCGCCGCGCGAGAAGACGCGCCCCGGCGCGGCGAGAAACTTCTCAAGAAGGCGGCGCTCCCGATAGGTCAGACGCACAGGCCTTTCGTCTCGGAGAATATCGCCCGTTTCCGGATTATAAAGGCACGCGCCCAAAGCGATCTCGGCTCCCGGCGCGTGATTCGTGATCGGGCGGCGGCGCAGAATCCTCCGAATCCGAAGAAGCAGCTCGCGCGGCTCAAAGGGCTTGGCGAGATAATCCTCCACCCCCGCCTCCAGACCGGCGATGCGATTCTCGCTTTCGGCGCGCGCCGTCAGCATCAGAATGGGCGGAGACGTCTCGCCCTCCAGCTCCCGCGCGAAATCCAGACCGCTTTTGCCGGGCATCATCACGTCCAAAATCAGGACGTCAAACCATAGGGCTTTCATTTTGCGCGCGGCGCTCTCGGCGTTGGCGACCGCCGTCACGCGATAGCCGTGATTTCGCAAATAGCGAATCAGGAGGCGCTGAAGGCGCAGATCATCGTCAATGACGAGAATATGCGCGCTCTCATGGCCGATCGCTGGCGCTTCGCTCTCCGCGTGGATCATCTTCTCCGTTCTCTCTCTTTTTGGGCATCGCGCCGCATATTGACAATCCACGCCATCATACGCCATCAAGGCGGATCGGCGAAAGGGCAGAGCATCGCTTTGCTTCGGAGGGCTTGGGATGGACGATCCTCCTTTTGACAATCGGGACGGAACGATTTGGCTGGACGGCGAACTCGTGCCGTGGCGGGAGGCGAAACTCCACCTCCTCTCCCACGCGCTCCACTATGCGAGCGCGGTCTTTGAGGGCGAGCGGCTTTATGGGGGCGAGATTTTCAAACTCCGCGCTCATACGGAGCGTCTGTTTGAATCGGCGAAACTTATGCAAATGACGATTCCCTACAGCATGGAGGAGGTGGATGAGGCGTGCCGCGCCACTGTCCGCGCGCAGGGGATAGAGGACGGCTATGTGCGTCCGATCGCGTGGCGCGGCGCTGAAATGATGGGGGTCTCGGCGCAAAAGACGGTCATTCATTTGGCTGTCGCCGTTTGGGCATGGCCGTCCTATTTTGATCCCGAAGAGCGGATGCGCGGGATCAGGCTGGACATCGCCGAATGGCGGCGTCCTTCGCCAAAAAGCATTCCGGCGAAGAGCAAAGCCTCCGGGCTTTACATGATCTGCACCCTCGCCAAGCACGCCGCCGAAAATAAGGGCTATGCCGATGCGCTGATGCTGGATTATCGCGGGCTTGTCGCCGAGACGACCGGCGCGAATATCTTTCTCATTAAAGACGGCGTTTTGCACACCCCGATCCCCGACTGCTTCTTGGACGGAATCACGCGGCGAGTCGTGATGGATTTGGCGCGCGCGCGCCAAATGGAGGTGCGCGAGCGCCGCATCAAGCCTGAAGAGCTCGGCGATTTCTCAGAATGTTTCATCACCGGAACCGCCGCCGAAGTAACGGCGGTCTCTGAGATTGGTCGGCATCGCTTCCGCCCGGGCCCGATCACCAAGACCTTGATGCAGGACTATACGGCGCTCGTGCGCCGACGCCCCGCCGCCCCCGCGTCAAGACGCCCCGCCTCAAAGGGCGAATGAGGAGCGCCATGACGAAACCCGAAACCGACAAGCATAAATATCGCGACACGCTCCTTCTGCCGAAAACCGCCTTTCCGATGAAGGCGGGACTGCCGCAGCTTGAGAAAACCCTCCTCGCCCGATGGGACAAGATGAGCCTCTATTCAAGACTCCGCGAAGACGCCAAAGCCCGCCCCCCCTTCATCCTCCATGACGGGCCGCCTTACGCCAACGGCGCTGTGCATCTGGGGACAGCGCTCAATAAGATTCTCAAGGATGTGGTCAACCGCTCGCAGCAAATGATGGGCAGGAACGCCGTCTATGTCCCGGGCTGGGACTGCCACGGGCTTCCGATAGAATGGCAGGTGGAGGAAAAGCACCGCGCCAAAGGCGTCAAGAAGGAGGACATCCCCCGCGAAAAGCTCCGAAAAGAATGCCGCGACTTCGCTCTCCATTGGATCGGCGCGCAGCGCGCGCAATTTCAGCGTTTGGGCGTCATCGGCGATTGGGAGAATCCCTATCTCACCATGTCGCCCGAGGCGGAGGCGCGCATCGTGGAGACCTGTCTCCATATCGCCATGCAGGGCGCGCTCTATAGAAGCCTAAAGCCGGTCATGTGGTCGGTCGTGGAAAAAACCGCCCTCGCCGAAGCCGAAGTGGAATATCGCGAGCGCGTCTCGGAGACTGTCTTCGTCCGCTTCCCTGTCGCCGAGGGCTTGGACGGCAAGCCCGCCTCGCTCCTCATTTGGACGACAACGCCTTGGACGCTCCCCGGCAATCGCGCGGTCGCCTTTTCAAAGCGCATCTCTTATGGAATCTACGAGGCGAAGGGCGAAAGGATCATCATCGCCGACAAGCGCGCCTCGGCGGTGGCAGAAGCAGGAGAATGCCGCCTCACGCGCTTGGGCGAGATAAGAAATCCCGAAGCGCTGACGCTCCGCCATCCCTTCCATGGCGAAGGCTATGACTTCCCCGTCCCCGTTTTGAAAGCCGATTTTGTCGCCGATGACGCAGGCACGGGCTTCGTCCATATCGCGCCCGGACATGGGCGCGACGATTTTGAACTGGGCGCGAAACATCAGCTGGAGACCCCCGACACGCTGGACGATGAAGGCGTCTTTCGCGCCGCCGTCCCCCTTTTCGCCGGCTGCCGCGTCATGGACAAAAAGGGCGGCGAAGGGGACGCCAATCAGAAAATCCTCAACGCCTTAAAGGCAAGCGGCGCGCTCTTCGCCAAAGGCAAACTCCGCCATGATTATCCGCATTCTTGGCGATCCAAAGCGCCGGTCATCTTCCGCGCGACTCCGCAATGGTTCATCAGCATGGAGAAAGACGGGCTTCGCCAAAAGGCGCTCCGCGAGATCGCCAAGACCGTCTGGCATCCGAAACAGGGAGAGCGCCGCCTCGCCTCCATGGTGGAAAGCCGTCCCGATTGGGTCGTCTCGCGGCAGCGCGTTTGGGGCGTGCCGCTGACCCTCTTCGTTCATGAAAAGAGCCGCGCGCTTCTGCGAGATGAGGCGGTGAACGCCCGAATCGTCCAAGCCGTCCGCCAAAGAGGATCGGACGCTTGGTTTGAGACGCCGGCGCGAGAGTTTTTAGGCAGCCGCCATGATCCGAAAGATTGGCGAAAAGTGGAGGATATTTTGGATGTCTGGTTTGAATCCGGGGCGACTCATCGCTTCGTCTTGGAGGATCGCGCGGATTTGCGTCTGCCCGCCTCGCTTTATTTGGAAGGGTCGGATCAGCATCGGGGATGGTTTCAATCTTCGCTGCTGTTGGCGTGCGCCCGAGGCGGCGGCGCGCCCTATGAGGCGGTCTTGACTCACGGCTTCGTGCTGGACGGGGAGGGGCGCAAAATGTCCAAATCTTTGGGGAACAGCGTGGATGTGATGGAGATCGCCGACAGACGGGGCGCGGAACTGATCCGCCTCTGGATCGCCTCGGCGGACGCCACCGAAGATATGCGCTTCTCCGAAGAGATTATGAAATCCGTGAGCGAATCCTATCGCAAGATTCGCAACGGCTTCCGCTTTCTGCTGGGCAATCTTGACGGCTTTTCGGAAAAAGAGCGCCTCCCTTATGACGAAATGCCCGAATTGGAGCGCTGGATTCTCCATCGGCTGTCCGAGAGGGGGCGCGCCGTTCATCATGCCTATCAAACTTTCCGCTTTCAGAGAGTCATGCAGGAAATTCTGGCTTTGATCACGATGGATCTCTCGTCTCTTTATTTTGACATTCGCAAGGACGCGCTTTATTGCGATTCTCTCTCTTCTTCGCGCCGCCGCGCCTGTCGGAGCGTGCTGGACAGTCTCTTCTCCTGCCTGTCGGCGTGGCTGGCGCCGGTTCTGGCCTTCACGGCGGAGGAGGCGTGGCTCGCCCGCCATGACGCGCCCGCCGCCGCTGCCGCCGCCGCCGATTCTTCCGTCCATTTGCGACTCTTTCCCGAAATCCCGAAAGAGTGGCAGGACAAGGCTTTGGACGAAAAATGGCGGCGAATCTTGGAAATCCGCCAGATTCTGACCGCCGCCTTGGAAGAAGCGCGAAAGGCGGGCGCGATCGGCTCCAGTTTGGACGCCGCCGCCGAAATCTATCTCAAGGATGAGAAGGACGCGCGCATTCTCAAAAGCGTGGATATGGCGGAGATCGCGATCACGTCCCAATGCGCGCTTCATCAAGCCTCTCCGCCTCAAGAGGCTTTCCGTTTGGAGAGCGATCCCGATTTGGCGGTTCTCGTCAAGCCTGCGCGAGGGAATCGCTGCCAGCGATCTTGGAAGATTCTCCCGGAAGTCGGGACGATTCCCGCCCATCCCGATCTTTCGCGGCGGGACGCCGAAAGCGTTCAAAGATGGCGGCGGGCGCGATGACGGGGTCGCTTTTCCGCCGCCTTCCGCTCTGGGGCGAATCCTGCCGACAGGGGCTTCTCATCGCGCTCGCCGCTTTCGCCGCCGATCAGCTTTCCAAGATTTTTCTCATTCAACTCCTCAAGGATTATCAGCCGCCGAGGATCGCGCTCGCGCCCTTTTTGGATATCGTCATGGGATGGAACAAGGGCGTCAGCTATGGCTGGTTCCAAGCCGAAACTTTGAGCGGGAGGCTGGCGCTGATTCTCGTGGCGCTCCTCGCCATGACATGGTTTTGGATATGGCTCGCCGCCACCGACAAAGACGAGACGGCGCGGATTGTCGGGATCAGTCTGATTTTGGGGGGCGCGGCCGGCAATCTCTGCGACAGGATCGCGCATGGCGCGGTCGCCGATTTTTTTAGTCTCCACGCTTTCGGCTTTTACTGGTATATATTCAATGTCGCCGACATCGCCATCACGCTGGGCTTTTTGATCTTTGTCAAAGACGAGTTCAGCCGGCATAAGCGCCGAAAGGAGCGCGTCCCATGATGATTTTTTCCTCCCGATTTTTTTGGAGAGCGCCAGGGTTGTTGTTCTTTTTGGCGCTGAGCCTTTTTTTGGGCGGCTGCACGCGGATCGCCGATTGGATCGGTCTTCCGGAAGATCGCGGCGTCGTCAATCCGATTCTGATTCCGAACCCGCCGCCTCTGACGATGCCGCCGGAACTTTTTCTGCGTCCGCCGGCGAAAAGCGCCCCCGCGCAGCCCCCGCCGACAGACAAAGCGCGAAATCTCCTTCAACCGCAACAGACCGCTTCCAAAGAGCGCGCGCTCTCGGAAGGCGAGAAGCGCCTGCTGCAGCGCCTCAAAGCCTCGGAGGCGCTGGACAATATCCGCGCCCTGCTGGACCAAGACGCGAAGAGTCGCGCCTATCAATATCGCGACAGTCTCGCCATTCTGAACGCGCTGGCTGAAGCGCGGCGGCTGGAAAAAAGCCAAAAATCTCAGAAATAATCCATGATCGTCTCATCAGCCCGATGGCTTGGGAGAGGAGGGCTCGCCGCTTTTTTGATCGCGGCGCTGACCGCCTGCCAGAGGCAGCCCCCCGCCGCCCCCGCCGCCCCCGCCGCCTTTCCTCTAAAAGACCATCCGATCTCTTTGGAGAGTTTTCACCTTGAGAATGGTCTGCGCGTCATTCTCATTCCCAATCCGCGTCTCCCGATCGCCACGCAGATGCTTTGGCATCAGATCGGCGCGGCGGATGAGACGCCCGACAAAGCCGGGCTCGCCCATTATGTGGAGCATTTGATGTTCCGAGATTCGCGCTTTGGCGAGGCGGGCTTCTCGGCGCTTGTCGCGGCGCGAGGGGGGGAGAGCAACGCTTTTACGTCCACCGATCAGACCGTCTATTTTCAGCATGTCGCGCCGCGCGCGCTGGAAGAGGCGATGCGGATGGAAGCGCGAAGAATGGCGCGGCTGGAGATTTCCGAGAAAGACGCCGAAAAAGAGCGCGGGGTCGTCTTGGAAGAGCGGCTGCAAAGGGTGGAGGCTTCGCCTGCCGCGATGCTCCGCGAAAAGATGCGCGCCGCCCTTTACGGGACGCATCCTTACGCGCGCCCTGTCTCCGGCTATCCCGCCACGATCAAAAACTTCACGCGGGCGGACGCTCTCCGCTTTCATCAAAGATTTTACGCGCCCGAAAACGCTCTCCTTCTTCTCTCCGGCGATTTCTCCGCCGAAGAGGCTCGCGCGATGGCGCGGCGCGTCTATGGCGCTCTCGCCGCGAGAGGCGAGGTCTCGCCCCCGAAAGCGATCCCGACTCCGCGAAAGAGATTCGGCAAGGCGCGGGTCTCCCATCAAGACGGACGGGTTCGGCATCAGGCGCTCTCGCGGGTCTATCTCGTCCCCAACGCCAAAGACGCGCCTGACGATCACGCCGAAGCGCTGGAACTTCTGGCAGAAATCTTGGGCGGCGGGCGCGTCAATCGTTTCTACAAGACTCTGCTGCGCGAGGAGGCGGTCGCGACAGGCGCTTCGGCCGGACTTTCCACGCTGCGGCGCGGGCCCGGCGAGTTTTGGCTGCAAGCTTATCCCGCGCCGAAGCGCAGCCTCTCCGAGTTGGAAAAAGCGATGGATCTGGTCATCGCGGACGTCATTCAGAACGGCATCGGCGAAGAGGAGCTCGCGGCGGCGAAAAGAAAATTGCTCGCCGAATGGATTTATCTCCGCGACAGACCGAAACGCCTCGCCTCCCTTGTCGGACAGGCGCTGTCGGCGGGGCTGACGCCCTCCCGCCTCAATCAATGGCAGCGGCGCGTCTCCGCCGTCAAGCCTGAGACAGTCCGTCTTGTCGCCGGGCGTTATTTGCGCGAGGAGAATTCCGTCAGCGGCGTTCTCGCGCCCTTGCCCCAATGACAAAGCGGGGAGGTCTGGCGCTTTTTGGGGCGCTCTTTGGGGCGCTCGCCATGCTCTCGCTCCACGCCGAGGCGCGCGGCTTTGAGATTCTCCGAGTCCGAAGCGCCGCCGGCATAGAAGCTTGGCTCGTGGAAGATCACCGCCTTCCGATTCTCTCTCTCGCCGCCGCATGGGAGGGCGGCGCCGGGCTGGATCCGAAAGGCATGGAGGGCATCGCCCTTCTGACGGCGGGGCTGCTGGATGAAGGGGCGGGGCGGCTCGGCGCCGATCGCTTCCGCGCCGCTCTTGAGAAACATTCCGTCCGCCTTTCCTTCCAAGCCGATCATGACGCGCTTTATCTCTCCATGCGGAGTCTGTCCGAAAAGAAGGAGGAGGCTTTTCGTCTGCTCCGCCTCGCCGTCAGAGAGCCGCGTTTTGACTCGGAAGCGGTGGAGCGCATCCGCCGACAGATTCTCTTGAATCTGGCGCGAAAGACGCAATATGCCGAATGGGAGGCGCGGCGCGCTTTTCGGCGGGCGCTCTTCGGCGATCGCCCTTATGGGCGCATTAAAGAAGGCGGAGAAGATTCGCTGAAACGCATCACGCCGCGCGCGCTGCGCTCTCATGGACGCGCCCTCTTGGTGAGCGATCGTCTGACCATCGCCGTTGTCGGCGCGATCACGCCTGAGGCGCTGGCGAAAGCGCTGGACGAGATTTTCCCGCCTCCGCGTCAAGACGCGCCGCCCGAAAAAACCACAGCGCCGCCCCTCCCGTCTCCGAAACCGCCTTCCGCCAAAGGCGAGCGCATTCTTGTGGCGCGGGACGAGCCGCAAAACGTCATCATTGTCGGGGGCGCGGGACTGGTGCGGCGCGATCCCGATTTCATCGCCGCCGCGCTGATGAGTCGCATTTTGGGAGGCGGCTTGTCTTCGCGCCTGATGAGAAGAATCCGCGTTCAAGGCGGGCTGGTCTATGACATCCACACTGAGCTCATTCCTCACAAGCGCGCCGGCCTCTTCCTCGCGCAGACCCAAACCCGCCAAGGACAGGGCGCGGAGACTCTCGCCCTGATCCGCGAGGAAATGCGGGCGATGCGGATGGACGGTCCGACCGCGCCGGAACTCGCCGATGCCAAAGCCTATCTGATCGGCGCTTACGATCTGCGCTTGGACAGCAGCCTCCGCCTTGCCGAAAACCTTCTTTATCTGCGGCGCGAGGGGCTGGGCATGGACTATAGGACGAGACGGCGGCGGCTCATTGATAGCGTCCGCCGCGAAGATGTTCTCCGCGCCGCGCGGAGGCTTCTCAACCCTGATAAGATGATCGCCGTCATCACCGGCGCGGGGGAGAAAGGGGAGAAAGAGGAGAAGGGAGAAGACAAAAAATGACGCTTCCTTATCGGCAGGAATGGCTTGAGGGCGAGGCGCGTTTCTTGGCGCGCGGCGGCATCGCCCGCGCCGCCGAGGCTTGGCGGCTCATGCGCCAAGACGCCGCTCATCCGCTGGCGGAGATCGCCGCGGCGCTTCGCGCCGATCCTGACGCCGCGCTCCGCTCGGAAGCCGAAGCGCTTCTTGACGGGGCGAGCGACATTCTCTTTATCGGCATGGGGGGGTCTATTTTTCCG
Organism: uncultured Alphaproteobacteria bacterium; assembly: GCA_958296285.1. GTDB lineage: Bacteria > Pseudomonadota > Alphaproteobacteria > JAPOUT01. Next base: position 773,703 of record OY282459.1, on the reverse strand, counting down.
CCTTCGCTTTTTCTGCCTTTCGCGCGGGGCGGGGGCGGGGGGGGCGGGGTTCGCTTCCATATTTGGAGCGCGCCCGAGCCGCGTCTCGCCGAGGAGATTTTCGCGCGGCTCGCCCAAAATCCTAAAGGGGCGAGGCTTGTCGTCCTGTCGCGCTCCGGCGGCACGATGGAGAGCTGCGCCATGGCGCGGGCGGCGCATGATTATCTGTCCCCCTCTTTCCCGAAGGGGCGCGTGGCTGGGGCGGCGCTTTCCGTGCCGGGGCGCTCGCCTTTGCGCGATCTGTCAGAGCGCTATGGCTGGCGCCATTTGGACATGTCGGCGGGGATCAATAGCCGTTTCAGTCTTTTTACGAGGGGCGGGCTTTTCCCGGCGCTTTTGATGGGCTTGGACGAAGCGGCGCTTCGCGCCGCCGCCGACAAGATCATCGGCGAAGCCGATCGCTCTGAAGAGAGCCAAATCATCAAAGGCGCGGCTTTTTCTTACGCGATGCGCGAGAAGCCCATTCATGTTCTTTGCGCGCATGGGGGATTGTTCCGACCTTTGGGTCTGTGGTGGCGGCAGATTTGGGCGGAGAGTTTGGCGCGAGGGGGCGCGGGCTTCACGCCCATTTTTTCCGAATGTCCGACCGATCAGCACAGCCAGTTTCAGCTCTATTTGGACGGCCCTGACGACAAAGCCTATACGCAGCTCGTTCTGGGGGATGGCGGCGGCGGGGGCGGCGGGGGCGGCGGGGAGGACTCTTATCCGGAACTGTCGCGGGTCATGGCGAAACAGAAGAAGATCGCGGCGAAGAGTCTGATGGAGCGCGGCAGACCATTGCGCCGTCTCGCGCTTTTAAGCCCGAGCGCGGAGGCGATGACGGCGCTTGTCGCGCATTTCATGCTGGAAACCTTCTTGACGGCGGCGTTGTTGGAGCGCTCGCCTTTCGGACAGGAATCTGTGGATGCGCAGAAAAGAGACCTTCAGAAGATGCTAGAATAAAGCGATTCTTTTCAAGGTCGGAGCAGAAGCGGAGAGTTTGAGACATGGGCGCGATCGCCATCTTGCCGGAAAGCGTGGTCAATAGAATAGCGGCGGGCGAAGTCGTGGAGCGCCCGGCGAGCGTGGCGCGGGAACTGATGGAAAACGCCATTGACGCCAAAGCCCAAAATATCGCGATAGAAATCTTGGAGGGCGGATGCGATCTCATTCGCGTCCGCGATGACGGCGAAGGGATGAGCGCCGACAATCTGGCGCGCGCGCTGCTGCGCCACGCCACATCCAAACTGCCGGAAAGCGCGGACGCCTCCGATCTCAGAAGCATCGCCACTTTGGGCTTTCGCGGCGAAGCGCTCCCCGCCATCGGCGCGGTCGGAAAACTCGCCATCACGAGCCGCGCCAAAGACGCCCCCCATGCCTCCCAAATAGAAGCGCGCTACGGACATAGAGGAAAGCCCGCCCCGGCGCCGGGCGCGCGCGGCACTGTCGTGGAACTGCGCGATCTTTTTCATCGCACCCCGGCGCGGCTGAAATTCTTAAAAAGCGTCCGCGCCGAAGCCGCCGCCCTTTCCGATGTCGTCAGACGTCTCGCCATGGCGCATCCCGAAATCGGCGTCTCGCTCAGAAACGGCAAGGCGCAAATCCTCACCCTCGCGCCCGAAAAGGGCGACCGTCAAGAGATGCGGATGGCGCGTCTGTCAAAAATCATGGGGCGGGAGTTTCAAGACAACTCCGTCCCCGTCCTTGGCGAAGCCGAGCATATGAGATTGTCGGGCTTCGCCGGCCTTCCGACCTACAACAAGATGGGCGTGGCGTGGCAGTTTCTCTTCGTCAATGGACGCCCTGTGCGCGATCGGGTCATGGCGGGCTCTCTCCGCGCCGCTTACGCCGATCTGACGCCGCGGGGCAGAAGTCCCGTCTTGGCGCTTTTCTTGGACATCGCCCCTTCGGAGGTGGATGTCAATGTCCATCCCGCCAAAGCGGAGGTGCGCTTCCGCGATGCCCAATCGGTGCGCGGTCTGATCATCCGATCTTTAAAGCAGGCGCTGGAAGCCGCCGGACACCGCGCCTCCGATCGCGCCGCCTATCAGGCGGTCGCCGCGATGCGTCCCACCGCCGCCGCCGCGTCCGCGCCCGCCGCCAGCCCGAATCAGAATGCGAGACCGTCCTTTTATTCGCGGGGCGTCTCGCCGCCATCGCCGCCTTCGCCGGCGCAGGCAAGCGCGGCGGGGCTCGCCCAGCCCAGCGCGCGAGTCTTTGACGCCGAAACCCCCCCGCCCTCCTCGCCCCCATCGCCGCGAGACCCCGCCCAAACGCCGACAGACTATCCGATGGGAGTCGCCAAAGCGCAGCTCCATAAAACCTATATCGTCTCCGAGACGAAAGAGGGCTTCATCTTGGTGGATCAGCACGCGGCGCATGAGCGGATCGTCCATGAGGAAATGAAGCGCGCCCTCGCCAAGAATGGCGTGGAGCGTCAGGCTCTTCTGGTGCCTGAGATCGTGGAATTGTCGGAGAGCGAGGCGGAGCTGCTGGCGGAGACGGCGGAGGGTTTCGCCGAACTGGGCTTCTTGTTAGAGCGCTACGGCAAGAGCGCCGTCATGCTGCGCGAAGTTCCGCTCCTCTGCGTCGGCAGCGACATGCGCGCGCTGATACGCGATTTGGCGGAAGAGATCGCCGAAGCGGGAGCGTCTTCGGTCTTGAAGGACAAGCTGGACGAGATTTCCGGGACGATCGCCTGCCATAGCAGCATTCGCGCCGGGCGCAGTCTGACGGCGGAAGAGATGAACGCGATCCTGCGAAAAATGGAGACCACGCCCCATGCCGGGCAGTGCAATCACGGACGCCCGACTTATGTCGCTTTAAAACGCGGCGATATGGAGAAACTCTTTGAGCGCCGCTGACGCAGAGCGCCGCTGACGCAGAGCGCCGCCAATGAAGAGCTCCGCCTTATGGATCGGCGGCGAAGATTCTAAAGCGCGTCCGCCCTAACAGGCGGCTTTCCAAAAGGGCGAGACCGTCTATGGCGGGAGAGGGATCGCCGGCCTCCTCCTCCAAGACGAGACGCGCGGCGGGGGCGAGCCATCCGCCCTTTTTGAGCGCGGCGAAACTTTCCGCCCCCAAGCCCGATCCGTAAGGCGGATCGGCGAAGACAAGCGCCGCCAACGGCAAAAAGGAAGAGCGTCTGCCGATGCGTCTGGCGTCTCGGCGCAAAATATGCGTCCGCCTCCTTGCTCCAAGACGCTCGGCATTTGTCCTAATGGCGCGAAGGGCGTCTGTGTCGGAATCCATGAAGATCGCGCGAGACGCCCCGCGCGACAGAGCCTCAAAGCCCAGCGCGCCGGCGCCGGCGAACAGATCCAAAACGACACGATCGACAAAATCGCGAGCGCCCTTGCCATGCCGAAGAAGATCAAAAAGAGTCTCGCGGCGTCTGGAGAGAGTCGGGCGCGTCTTATTGGCGGGCGCGACAAGAGCGCGGCCTTTCCACGCCCCGCCGACAATGCGCAAGGGATCAGCCATCGCGTCAAACATCCATCACGGCGCGGGCGAGACGCGGCGGCGCTTCTTTTATCGCGCCGCGCGGGAGGCGTCCGAGCGAGAAGGGTCCGAAGTCGGTGCGAATGAGACGCGCGACTGTCAAGCCCAGCGCTTCTAGGATTTTGCGAATCTCGCGGTTTTTTCCCTCGCGCAGTTCCAAAGAGAGCCAGAGCGTTCCGCCCAAATCTCTGTCAAGGCTTGCCTTGATGGGGGCGTAGCGCATTTTGTCTATGCGGATTCCGTTTTTGAGGCGCTGGAGGGCGTCTTGTGGCAGACGCCCTCTGGCGCGGGCGCGATAGCGTCTGATGAAGCCGGATCGCGGCAGTTCCAGATGGCGCGCGAGAGCGCCGTCATTGGTGAGGAGCAGGAGCCCTTCGCTCGTCAAGTCTAGACGTCCGATGCTTTTCAGATTCCGCATATTTTTCGGGAGGGCGTCAAAGATGGAGGGTCTGCCTTCGGGGTCGCGTCTGGAGACGATGATTCCTGGCGGTTTATGGTAGAGCCATATTTTGGGGGGCGGGGGTTTTTGGGGGACGGGTTGTCCGTCCAGGGTGAGGCTTTCGTTTTGGCGGATGGGTCGGGCGAGGTTTCGGAGGGTTTCGCCTTGGATTTGGACTCTGCCTTGTCGGATGAGGTTTTCGGCTTCGCGGCGCGAGGCGAGTCCTGCGCGGGCGAGGATTTTGGATGCGCGGTTGGTTTGTTTTTGCGAAGATAGTTTTGTCATGGCGGTTTTTTCTCCGGCGAGCATACAGAGTATAGCGATGGCGCGGGCGCTTGAGGAGGCGGTTCGGGCGGGGTCTCGCGGCGATGTTCCTGTAGGCGCGGTGCTTGTGGGCGGGTCGGGGGGATCGGGCGGGTCGGGGGGTTCGGGCGATATTGTGGCGGTTTCGGGGAATGAGATGCGGTCGGGCAGTGATCCGACTGCTCATGCGGAGATTTTGGTTTTGCGGGAAGGGGGTCGGATTTTGGGGCGGGAGAATTTATTTGGGTGTGATTTATATGTGACGTTAGAACCGTGTTTGATGTGCGCGGTGGCGATTTCTTTGGCTCGGGTTCGGCGTTTATATTATGGGGCTGCAGATGAGAGATTTGGGGGTGTTGATCATGGGGTTCGGTATTTTGGGACTGTGGGGTGTCGTCATGTACCGGAGGTTTATGGGGGATTGAGGGAGGTTGAGGCGGCTCGTTTATTGCGCTCTTTTTTTGAAGCTCGGAGGTAATGACGGATAGAAGCGCGAGGTAAAGGGGGGGTTGGGGGGCTAGCCCCCCAAGAAAAACAAGGCTGCCGTGAGGCAGCCTACAGGTCGGCGGGCGTGGCGCAACGAAGCCGAGCGTAGCCACTTGTGGCGAAGCGAGGCGAGGAAGCCCGCCGACCCCCCTGCTCGCATGAGACAATAGGCGGCGTAGCCGCCTTGTTTTTTTGCGGGGGGTGTCGCACCCCCCGCGCCCCCCTTGAAGGGAGTTCACCCCCCTACTTCCTACTCGCAGAAATTTTTGACGGTTTAGGGTTTGCTGTGTTATACATAACCTCCGATCGCTCAATGGGGATAGTTCCATGCCAGGAATCCATTATTTTCCAAGATATTCGGGAAGCGAGAATGCCGCCACGAACAATACCCTGCTTCTTGTAGGCAGGATTTACGAACATTCGCCTATAGCCGCATCCCAATTTCTTACGGAAATTTGCGGAGAGCAAATTGCGATCGGCATTGAAATTCTCCAGCAGACGCGCACAGGTGGCGCAGTTCCTGACGGACTCATTCTCCAGGAGGAATTTAAGGTGCTCGTGGAAGCGAAAGTGGGAGCGCCTGTCGACGAGGGGCAACTTTTGAGATACGTGAAAAGTTTCAAAGACGAGAAGCAAAAAATTCTTCTCCTTATTACAAGGAGAGAGCAAGAAAACATAGGAAAGATAAGAGAGAAAATACTTGGAATATCCAAGGATATTAGATTTGTGCATATCACTTATAAAAAAATATGCGACCTTCTCAAAGATCAGTTCCAGGACTGGGAAGTTGGAATACGGCAAGTGGTGGAAGATTATGAAGCATACTGCATGGAGAACGGATTATACGATCGACACGAAGACTGGATGAGAATCGTCCCATGCATATGGAGTTTCCCATTTGTGGAGAAGTATGGAATTTATTTTCACCCCTCCGATAGGGGCTATGATTCCGAATTTGCTTATCATGGGATTTACTATGATAGAACTGTCCACTATATCTTTAAGAATGACTCTGTGTTTGACGCGAAGTTGAACAACGAAACCCTTGAAAAAACTCATATTCATGGACGCAAGACAGATGAGTATGATGACAAAATCAAAAAAATGATTGCTGAGGTGAAAGCTGAGGCAGGACGAGATATTAGCAATGGCTACAGGTTCTTCTGTGGAAAAGAAGCCTATGCAACACGTTTTAAGAAAGCCTCTAAGCGTGGCATGTGGCAGAGGTGGCGGTTTGTGAATCTCAAAGAGATCGTTGGCACCTTTTCCGACACAAAGGACCTCGCAGAAAAACTGAGGGGTAAAGAATGGAAATAGATGGCAAAAAGACAAAGCCGCGTATCGTCAGCTTTACGCGAGCCGAACTCAACGCCCTTAAAGGCAAAACCAACTGGAAAAAACTCCGCAACATGACCGATGAAGAAATAAACGCCGCAATCGCATCCGATCCGGACGCCGAACCTCTTGGCGATCTCTCAACCTTCCAATGGCATCCCCATCCGCCCAAAAACTAACCTCATCCCCAAAACGCCTTGATGAACATCGGAACCAGAAGCGCCAAAGTTATGCCAAATCCTACCACAACATAAGTCTCTAACCGCGTCATGCGCCTCTCCATATCTCGCTTCCACGGCTCGTCAAGACCCACGCTCGCCCCCATCACGCCAAAATGCGCAAAATGGAAAAAATCGTCAGCAAGCCCCCTATCGCCCCGGCAAGCATCCATACCTTCATAGACTCAATGTCCTTCTTAGTCGCAAGATGAGCCAACACGCCCTCTATGCGCGCCAACCTCTCGCCAAACTCGTCTTCTCTCATAGAACCGCGAGGAACCTTAGACATAAAACTCTCCCTCTCAAAAACAAAACAGACCGCAATCCTATCCCACTATCCCTTCCGCCGCAAGAGCGGCAAAGGTTGCATCCGCCGCCCTCTCCCACTATCATGCCCCCTCACGCCAGGAGGAGGAAAACCCATGAACTTTGAATATTCCGAAAAAACTCAAGAACTTATGGCACGTCTCAACGGCTTCATGGCAAAATACGTCCACCCAAACGAAAACGCCTTCGCAGACCACGCCCAAAACGCCACAGGCAAAGACCGTTGGATGCCCCCGCCTATCCTAGACGACCTCAAAACCAAAGCCAAAAACGAAGGACTCTGGAACCTCTTCCTCCCAGACTCCGACCTCGGCGGAGGACTCTCCAATATGGAATACGCGCCGCTCTGCGAAATCATGGGCAGAGTCGGTTGGTCATCCGAAGTCTTCAACTGCTCCGCGCCAGACACCGGAAATATGGAAGTCTTTGAAAGATACGGAACCGAAAACCATAAAAAACAATGGCTCCAACCACTCCTAGACGGAAAAATCCGATCCGCCTTCCTGATGACCGAACCCCAAGTCGCATCGTCAGACGCCACAAATATTGAAACCCGAATAGAAAAAGACGGCGACTCCTACATCATCAACGGACGGAAATGGTGGTCGTCAGGAGTCGGCGACAGACGCTGCAAAGTCGCCATCGTCATGGGAAAAACCGACCCCAACGCCGATCGCTATCGGCAGCAATCCATGATCGTCGTGCCTTTGGACGCCAAAGGCATTGAGATCAAGCGCATGCTTCCCGTCTTCGGCTATGACGATGCGCCGCATGGTCATGCGGAGGTGGAGCTGAAGAATGTCCGCGTGCCGAAGGAGAGCATTCTCTTGGGCGAGGGGCGCGGATTTGAGATCGCGCAGGGGCGTCTTGGGCCCGGACGGATTCATCATTGCATGAGGACGATCGGAGTCGCCGAGCGCGTCTTGGAGGCGATGTGCCGCCGTTTGCTCTCGCGCAGCGCTTTTGGCAAGAGAATCGCCGAGCATTCCGTATGGGAGCAGCGCATCGCCGAGGCGCGGATTGAGATTGAGAAATGCCGCCTTTTGACGCTCAAGGCGGCTTACATGATGGACACTGTCGGCAACAAGGTGGCGCGCGCGGAGATTGCGATGATCAAGGTGGCGGCGCCGCGCATGGCGTTGGCGATTATTGATGACGCGATTCAGGCGCATGGCGGCGGCGGCGTGACGACCGATTTTGGATTGGCGCGGGCTTATGCTTCCATGCGGACGCTGCGCTTGGCGGATGGGCCGGATGAGGTTCATTGTCGGACGATCGCGCGATTGGAGTTTGCGAAGCATCGCAATTAGAAAGAAGGGGGGGCGGCGAGCCGCCGCGGGCATCTTTTGCGTGGATAGGCATGTGTTTTTGCCGCAGGGGAACTAGTGCATAGGAGCTGGAGGTGAAGGGGGGTTTGGGGGGCTAGCCCCCCAAAAAAAGAGGGGGATCGGGGGGGAATCCCCCCCGAAACGCGTGGGTGGGGTGGGGAAAAAGCATTTGCGAAGCGAGAGTAGCGAGCGAGCAAATGCGACCCCACCCACGCGCCCCCTGAACGCCAAGAGCTCTTGTAAGCAGGGGGGTCGGCGGGCTTTCTCGCTCGCTATCGCTCGCTTCGTTTCGCCACGCCCGCCGACTATAGCGGGCTTGTGCCCGCTTGGTTTTTTTGGGGGGCTAGCCCCCCAAACCCCCCTTAACGGGAGCGCGGCAACAGGAGCGCGGCTTCATTCCGCCGCCTTGAACTGCGCCGTCTCCGTAGAATCCTCCAACGCCGTCGTGGAACTCTCGCCGCCCGAAATCGCCAACGACACCAAATCAAAATAACCCGTCCCAACCTCGCGCTGATGACGAGTCGCGCTATAACCAGCCGCCTCAGACGCAAACTCCGCCTGCTGCAACTCCGAATAAGCCGACATGCCGCGCTCCGAATAACCCCGCGCCAACTCAAACATCCCATGATTCAAGGAATGAAACCCCGCCAACGTCACAAACTGAAACTTGTAGCCCATCGCGCCCAACTCCCTCTGAAAACGCGCAATGTCATCCTTGCTCAAATTCGCCTCCCAATTGAAAGAGGGCGAGCAATTATACGCCATCATCTGATCCGGATGCTCCTTCTTCACAGCCTCCGCGAAAAGCCGCGCCGCATCCATGTCAGGAACAGACGTCTCCCACCACAAAAGATCAGCATGAGGCGCGTAAGAAATGCCGCGCTTGACGCAATGCGCCAAGCCCATCCCCTCTTTGAGGCGATAGAATCCCTCCGCCGTGCGCGCGCCCTTCTCAAGAAACTCATGATCGCGCTCGTCAATGTCGGAGGTCATCAGTTTGGCGCTCTCGGCATCGGTGCGGGCGACAACGATGGTCGGGACGCCGCAAACATCCGCCGCCAACCGCGCCGCGTCCAAATTGCGAATATGCGCCCTTGTCGGAATGAGAACCTTGCCGCCCATATGACCGCACTTCTTCTCAGACGACAGCTGATCCTCATAATGAACGCCCGCCGCGCCTGCCTCAATATAAGCGCGCATGATCTCAAAACAATTCAACGGCCCGCCAAAGCCCGATTCGGCGTCCGCGACAATAGGCGCGAACCAATCGCGCTTCGCGCCGCCCTCCGAATGCTCAATCTGATCGGCGCGCGCGAGCGTCTTGTTAATGCGCCGCGCCAGTTCAGGACCAGAATTGGCAGGATACAAACTCTGATCCGGATAAGTCGCGCCGGCAAGATTGTTGTCGGCAGCCACCTGCCAGCCCGACAGATAAATCGCCTTCAGCCCGGCGCGAACCATCTGCATCGCCTGATTGCCGGACAAGGCGCCCAGCGCATGGACATAATCTTCCGACTTCAGCATCGCCCATAAACGATTCGCGCCCCGCGCCGCGAGCGTATGCTCCACGGCGACAGAGCCGCGAAGTTTCATCACCTCCTCAACGCCGTAAGGTCTTGTGATTCCGTCAAAACGCCCTTTCGGCGCGGACGGCGTCAATTTGTCAAAAGCGGTCATGGCGATCCTCCTTCTCGTGGGATGTCTGTCAGACAAATTCTGTCAGATGCTGATAGGCAGGGATTGTCAAAAAAGCGGGGCAATCGGAGGCCAGCGTCAGTTCGGAGAAAAGAGACGCCGCTTTGGCGAAATCTCCGCCAAGCCATCTCTCCTCGCCCAAACTCTGCCGCAGCATGCCCATCTCCTCGTCCATCAGAGACAAAAAGAGAGACCTCTCGGCGACCCGCCCGTCAGAAAGCGCCGCGCCATAGCGAAGCCACTGCCACAATTGCGCGCGACAAATCTCGGCGGTCGCGGCGTCTTCCATCAGATTGTAAAGAGGGACAGCGCCCCGTCCGCCGAGCCACGCCGCGATATATTGGACGCCGACCCGAATGCATTCCCGAAACCCTTCTTCGGTGCGCTCGCCCTTATGCGGCTCTAAAAGATCCTCTCGCGTGATGGTCTTGTCCGGTCTTTTCTCCAGCTGATTTGGGGCGGGCATGAGCCTGTCAAAGACCTCCATCGCCACCGGCACGAGTCCCGGATGCGCGACCCATGTCCCGTCATGCCCGTTGCGCGCTTCGCGCTCCTTGTCGGCGCGGACTTTTTGGAACGCGGCGTCATTGGCGGCGGCGTCCCCTTTGACAGGGATTTGCGCCGCCATCCCGCCCATCGCGAAAGCGCCGCGCTTATGGCAGGTCTCTATCAGCAGAAGGCTGTAGGCATTGAGAAAAGCCTCTCCCATCACGACCCGCGAGCGATCGGGGAGAAGCCTGTCCTTATGCGCCGACAGACTCTTGATATAGCTGAAAATATAGTCCCACCGCCCGCAATTCAGACCGACAATATGATCGCGCAGCTCATAAAGAATCTCTTCCATCTCAAAAGCGGCGGGCAGAGTCTCCAACAGGACAGTCGCTTTGATCGTCCCCTGCGGAATCCCAAGCGCCTCTTGCGCATGGACGAAGACCTCGTTCCACAGACGCGCCTCCAAATGACTCTCCATCTTCGGCAGATAGAAATAGGGGCCGGTTTGGAAGCGCCCAAACTTCTTATGGTTGTGGAAGAGGTATAAGCCGAAATCCGTCAGAGACGCCGAAATGGGGCGATCCTCCCATTCCAAATGCGCCTCCTCCAAATGCCATCCGCGCGGACGCACGATCAAGATGGCGGGCTTGTCGCCAAGCGCGTAATGTTTGCCGCTCGCCTTGTCGGTGAAGTCAATCTTGCGATCCCAGAGATCCATCAGATTCTTCTGCCCTTCCATCAGATTGTCCCATCGGGGCGAGAGCGCGTCCTCAAAGTCGGTCATAAAGACCTTCGCGCCGGAGTTGAGCGCGTTGATGATCATTTTGCGATCGGTCGGCCCTGTGATCTCCACGCGCCTATCCTGAAGGTCTTCGGGAATGGGCGCGACTTTCCAATCGCTTTCGCGGATTTCTCGCGTTTCGGCGAGGAAATCGGGGATCGCGCCTGCGTCAAATTTTTTCTGTCGCTCGGCGCGAGCCTCCAACAAAGCGCGGCGTTTTTCGCCGAAGCGGCGCTCCAAATCCTCCAAGAAACTGAGCGCTTCTTTTGTCAGAACGCGCGGCTCTTCTCTGCCGCGAATCCGAATCCCTTTGCCCATGACGAATCCCCCAATCCCCCGCGCCCAAAGCGCTCGCTAGAAAGAGTTGTGGAGCGGAACCTCTTGTTCCTTGACAGCGCGCACCATAGCATTGTCTTTTTTCAGAGTCTAGGAAGTCCGCGATCATGATCTTTCGCGCCATTCTGTGTTTTATGCTTTCGGCGGGGCTTCATGCCGTGCTTCTCTTCTCGCCTCTGCCCGGCGATTGGCTGCGGACGCAAAAGCCCGCCTCCGCGCCGGTGCCGAAAGCGATGCGCCTCACTTTCGCCGCGCCGCGCTCCTCGGCGGCTGCCGCCAAACCCTCCGCCCCGCCGAAAGAGAAGCCCGCCCCGCCGAAAGAACCGCCCGCCGCGCCAGCCAAAAGAGAGAGAGGGAGTTTTTCCGCCGCCTCGCTCGGCGCGTCCGATCGGAAGGCGGCGCGGCAGGGCGAGACGGTCGCGGCAGCCCCGAACCCCGCCGCCGCCGACTATTTGGCGCGCTTGAAAGAGCATCTCATTCCCTATCGTCAATATCCTCAAGAGGCGCGTTTTTGGCGCTGGGAGGGCGTCGCCCATATCCGCTTCACGCTTGACGGGGAGGGGAGAATTTTAAACCGCTCTTTGCGAAAAAGTTCCAGCCACGCCGCGCTGGACAGCGAAGCGCTCGCTCTGATAAGCCGCGCCGAGCCTTATCCCCCGCCGCCGCTTCCGAAGGGCGAGGACAGCATGACGATCCTGCTCCCCATTCTCTTTACTCTGCGTCCAGACGCGGGGCGTCTAGACGCGCCGCGCGAAGAGATGTTGCGCTAACCCGCGCCGCGTGCTTTCTCTTGCGCTATGCGCGAATCCGAAAAATCTCGCCGCCCGCGCCTCAAGCCCGAAGCTCCGCGCGGCATGGATGAAAAAATCGGGCAGGACGCTCAGCGTCTGTTGGAGATTCTGCCGAAAATCGCCGCAATCTACGAATCCTACGGCTTCGCGCCGTTGGAGACCGGCATTTTGGAATATGCCGAGACGATCGGGAGTTTCCTGCCCGATCAGGAGAGACCGAATGCCGGCGTCTTCTCCTTTCGGGATGAGGATGAGAAGGAATGGCTGGCGCTCCGCTACGATCTGACCGCGCCGTTGGCGCGTTATGCGGCGCGGCATTATGAGACATTGCCAAAGCCTTTCCGCCGCTATCAATGGGGCTATGTGTTCCGCAACGAGAAGATCGGCCCTGGGCGCTGGCGGCAATTTCTCCAAATGGACGCCGACACAGTCGGATCGGCAAACCCCGCCGCGGACGCCGAGATGTGCATGATGATCGCCGACATCATGGAAAAGGTTGGATTCATGCGCGGTCAATATCCGGTGCGCGTCAGCAGCCGAAAAATCGCGGAAGGCGTGATGGAGGCGCTGGCGGTAGGAAACGACATGGAAACCCGCGCGACCGTCATGCGCGCCATAGACAAATATGATCGCTTGGGCGAAAAGGGCGTGCGCGATCTTCTAGGCGCGGGACGCAAAGACCCTTCCGGCGATTTCACGAAAGGCGCGGGACTGTCGGCGAAGGCAATCGGCGGCGTGATGGATTTCGTTCAGATGCGAAGCCAGTCCCGCGAGGATTTTTGCGAGCAAGCCGCTTCTCTCGTTCAAACGAGTCAGAGAGGAGAGGAGGGCGTGGAAGAAATGCGCGTCATCCATGAAACGCTGCAATCTTTGGGCTATTCGGAGGATCGCGTGGTCTTTGATTCTTCCATTGTGCGCGGTCTCGCCTATTACACCGGCGCGGTTTTTGAGGCGACAGAAAAGGGCGGAGAAAAAGCGCAAGGGGCGCTCGCAAGCGGCGGACGCTATGACGATCTGTTGAGCCGCTTCCGAAGCGAACCCGTTCCGGCGACAGGCATGTCCATCGGCATAAACCGACTCCTTCTCAAACTTCAAGAGAAGGAGAAAGAAAAGACGCAAGCGCCGATCATCATTCTCGCTATGGAAAAGACGCGCATGACGGAGTATCAAAAAATCGCCGCCGATCTCAGAAAAGCCGGCATGGCGGCGGAAGCCTATCTAGGCTCGGGCGGCATGAAGCAGCAGCTCAAATATGCCGACAAGCGCGAAGCCCGCTTTGTCGTCATAGAGGGCGAGGATGAGCGCGCGAAAAGAAAAATCACGATCAAAGATATGAAACTTGGACGCCAGCGCTCCGAGACCATCGCCGACAATCTGGCTTGGCGGCAGGGCGCCTCCGCCCAAGAGACGATCGGGCGCGAAAACCTCGTCTCTTGGCTGAAAGCCGCGATGAAGCGCCAAAGATGATGACCCCGATGGAAAAAACCATCAAGCGTCTCGCCGATTTCTTCGGCGAGAAAGGCTATGAGAGCTACGGCGAAAACGCCGACGTCATCCTGCCGACCGATCTCTTTTTGGATCACGCGACCCGCGATGTGCGATCCCTTCTCTATATGCTGGCGGACAGCGAGGGGCGGGAGTTTTATCTGCGCCCCGATTTCACCGTCCCCATCTGCCGCGATCATGTCCGCGCGCTCCGCGAGTCTGGAGACGGGGCGGCGCGGCGGCGCATTTTTTACGCAGGCTCCGTCTTCCGCGTCATCGCCGGCGAGAGTCTCTGCAGGCGCAAAATCCAGCTCGGCATTGAGAATTTTAACGACAATCCCGTCCAAACAGACGCCGAAATCCTCGCCTTGACCGAAGAGGCGCTGCGCCTGACAGACGCGCCGGACTGCCTTTTGGAGATGGGCGATCCCAGCCTCTTTGACAGTCTCGTGGATGCGCTGGAGATGACGGCAAACTGGCGCAATCGCTTAAAACGTCTCTTTCGGCAGAGTCGCCAAGCGCTCCCGGCGCTGTTGCGCGGCGCCGGCGACAAGCCTCGCCAAAAAAGGCGCGGCGACAATGACGCCCTGATGGAAAAAATGCGCGCCGCCCCCGCCCAAGACGCCGAAGGGATTCTGCGCGACCATCTGAAAAAACAGCCCCTTCGCCATATCGGAATGCGATCGCTCGCCGAAATCGCGCAGTCTTTGCGCGAGCGCGCCATTCTCTCCGCGCCGGCGCTCCCGAAAGAGACGATTCAGATTCTTAACAATTATCTCCTGATCCGCGCGCCTCTGTCAAAAGCCTTGTCGCGCATGGAGGAGTGTCTCCGCCCCGCCGCGCCGCATATTCTGTCGCGCCAAATCCAAGAGATCGCGCGCCGCATGGACGAAATGCGCAAACGCGGCATGAACCCCGAAAAGGCGCATTTCAACGCCTCCTTCTATAGCGGATTGGGCTATTATACGGGCTTTGTTTTCTCCTTCGCGCCGAAAGACGCGGGGGCGGGGACAGGCGCGGCGCTCGCTGGCGCAGCGCTTGCTGGGGGCGGACGCTATGACGGCTTCCTCAAATCGCTGGGCGCGGCGGGGACGGGGGCGGCAGGAGCGGGGGCGGCGCTCTATCTCACCGACATCGCCGAGCGGAAACAAACCTCCTAATCAAAGGACAGAGCAGAAGACTCCGGCGAAACTTCCTCAAGAATCCTTATGGCAGAACAAATTCTCTTCGGCTTTCCCTCCAAAGGACGTCTTCAAAAGGACGCCCGCGCGGCGCTGCGGCGCGGCGGACTCTCGCTGTTGGAGGAGAAGGGCAGAGCCTATCTGACGAAAATCGCCGAATGCCCCGAAATGGACGTCATTCTGATGCCCGCCCATGAGATCGCGCTCGCCCTGGCGCAGGACGACATCCACATCGGAATCACCGGGCGCGACATTCTCCGCGAGAATTTCCCGCAGAGGCGCTTCCGCGAGACCTTTCTTCCTTTTGGCGGCTGCGAACTTGTTGTCGCCGTCCCTGAAATATGGATGGATGTCTCGTCTCTGGACGAGTTGATGGACGCGGCGTCTCTTTTCCGCAAGAACCATGCGCGCAGAATGCGGGCTGCCACGAAATATCCCAGTTTGGCGAGAAATTTCTTTTCCAAGCGCGGCTTCGCCGATTATCGCCTCGTGGAGAGCGTGGGCGCGACCGAGGCGACTCTGACGCGCGGAAGCGCCGAAATGATCGTGGACATCACCTCGTCAGGGCAGACGCTGAAAGCCAACCATTTGAAGAGACTCTCGGACGGCACGATTCTCAAAAGCGCGGCGATCCTGGCCGCGCCGCAAGGGCGAGGCTGGTCGGACGAGACGCGCCGCCTCGCGCGAAGATTGGAGCGCCTTCTGCTTCAAGCCCTCCGCCCGAACCATTCCGACAGAAGCGCGAAATGAGACCCCTCGCCGGGGAGAGCGAGGGGTCTCTCTTCATCGGAATCCCTGTCCATGAGTGGGGGAGGGGAGAAAGGAACATTAGGACAGAAATTGTATCCGATGAGATAAATGAACTATACAATCATAGTTTGATTATATCAATAAAAAATATCTGCATATTCTATATTTGATTTGTAAATCAATCTTTACCACACAAAAGCTTGACAATTCTTTCTCGTCAGACGATGAGGATTTTCTTGTTTTTTTAATGGGCGATAGGCTTTACGATAGATGAAATGGCGGGAGAAATGACGGGAACGATCATGAACAGCCGAAAAAAGAAAGAGCCGCGCTTCCAACCGAAACGGCTCGCCGCGGAACCACTCGCGGCGAAACGGCTTGCCGTGGAGCCACTCGCGGCGAAACGGCTCGCCGCCCGAGGGCTAACTGCCCGAGGGCTCGCAGTCCGAGGGCTGACAGTCCTTCTCGCGGCGTTTTTTTGCGTCCTGCCCCGCGCCTCTCTGGCGCAGGAGGATTCATGGTGGACGCTGCACAGTCTGGATACGCGCGGAACCTATCTTTCCGCCGGCGGCTCTTACGCGCGATGGGACGATTTCACCACCTCTCTGAGCGGGCAGAATTACCGCGTGGAATATGACGATGTCGGGGTTTTCAGCGCGACTGTGGGTTCGGCTTTTGTCGCGCAGCTGCTGCGCTTCCGCTATGAGCTGGGACTCTTTTACGGCGAGGGCGATCTGACCGTGACGCGCCAGACTGTCTCGGGGCGCGGGAGCGCTGATTTTTACGGCGCTGAGATCAGTTTTTTTTACGACTCGCCGCCTTTCCTCGCCGGTCGTCTGACGCCCTATATTGGCGTCGGCGTCATGCTGATGGGGATCAATTTGGACTTGCCGTCTCTTGCCGACCAAAGCGAGTCCGTTTCCGCCAATCCCTTTGATGACATAGACACTGCGGTGGTGGATACGCTCAAAGGCGACGCGGAGTTCGCTTACGGGTTTAACTTCCTCGCTGGAACGCGCGTGGAGCTCGCCTCCATCCTCGCCCTAGATATCGGCTATCGCTATGGAAGGGTGGAGACGAGCGACAATAGAGGCAGAGCGCGTTTTGTCGGCGAGGAGTTCCATGAAGGGCGCGCGGCTCTGGTGCTGCGCTATTAGACGGGCGGGAATGGTTGGGGCGGGAAAAGTTCAATAGTTCAAAAAAACCTTGACAAAATCACGCGCCCTTCCTATCTAAAGTCTGTCGGCTATTAGCGCTCTTGGGAGAAGACTAACAAGAAGGCTACCCGCCGCCGCGAAATCCAGACTTCGGAGGAGAGGAGAAGACCCTATGCGCTTCCGTCCGCTTCATGATCGTGTTCTTGTGCGCCGCGTGGAAGAAGAAGAGAAATCGCCAGGCGGCATCATCATTCCCGACACCGCGAAGGAAAAACCTTCGGAGGGCGAGATTATCGCCGTCGGCCCCGGCGCGCGCGGCGAAGACGGCAAAATCCAACCGATGGACGTCAAAGCGGGCGACCGAATCCTGTTCGGCAAATGGTCAGGCTCGGAAATCACGATAGACGGCGAGGAGCTCCTGATCATGAAGGAGAGCGACGTCTTGGGCGTCATCAGCCGCAAGGGCAAAAAATAGTCCGGGCAGCGAGGGCGGCGCGGCAGAAGCGCGGCCTCAGAGGATCAAGAAGGAGGAGATCATGGCAAAATTGGTGAAATTCGGATCCGACTCCCGCGAGCGCATGCTCAAAGGCATGGAAGTTCTCACGGAAGCCGTCAGAGTGACCCTTGGGCCCAAAGGGCGCAATGTGGTGCTGGACAAATCTTTCGGCGCGCCGCGCGTGACCAAAGACGGCGTGACTGTCGCCAAGGAGATTGAGCTGGAAGACAAATTTGAGAATATGGGCGCGCAAATGCTCCGCGAAGTCGCCACCAAAACCAACGATGAAGCCGGAGACGGCACGACGACGGCGACGGTTCTCGCCCATTCCATCGTCAGCGAGGGCGTCAAATCTGTCGCCGCCGGCATGAATCCGATGGATCTGAAGCGCGGCATTGATATGGCGGTGCGCGCGATCGTGGAAGAGCTGGGCAAGAAATCCAAAAAGGTGCAGTCCAACGAGGAAATCGCGCAAGTCGGCACGATCTCCGCCAATGGCGAGAGCGAAGTCGGAAAAATGATCGCCAGCGCCATGGACAAAGTCGGCAATGAGGGCGTCATCACAGTGGAAGAGGCGAAGAGTCTGGAGAGCGAGCTGGAAGTGGTGGAGGGCATGGAGTTTGATCGCGGCTATCTCTCGCCCTATTTCATCACCAATGCCGAGAAGATGATCTCGGAATTGGACGATCCGCTCATTCTTCTGCATGAGAAGAAACTTTCCAACCTGCAGCCGATGTTGCCTGTCTTGGAATCGGTGGTTCAGGCGTCCAAGCCGCTTCTGATCATCGCCGAGGATATTGAAGGCGAAGCGCTGGCGACATTGGTCGTCAATAAGCTGCGCGGAGGCTTGAAAATCTCCGCCGTCAAAGCGCCGGGCTTCGGCGACAGGCGCAAGGCGATGCTGGAAGACATCGCCGTTCTGACAGGCGGCGAGGTCATTTCGGAGGATGTCGGAATCAAATTGGAGAATGTCACGATCGCCATGCTGGGCAAAGCCAAGCGCATCCGCGTGACGAAAGACGACACGACCATCGTGGACGGCGCCGGCAAAAAGAGCGACATTGAAGCCCGAATCGCGCAGATTCGTCAGCAGATTGAAGAGACGACCTCCGATTACGATCGGGAGAAACTTCAGGAGCGGATGGCGAAATTGTCCGGCGGCGTGGCCGTGATCCGAGTGGGCGGCGCGACCGAGGTTGAGGTCAAGGAGCGCAAAGATCGCGTGGATGACGCGCTCAACGCCACCCGCGCCGCTGTGGAAGAAGGGATTGTTCCGGGCGGCGGTCAGGCGCTTTTGGTGGCTCGCAAAGCCATCGCGAATCTGAAGGGCGGGACGCCCGATCTCAATGCGGGGATAGACATTGTGCGCCGCGCTTTGGAAGAGCCGATTCGTCAGATTGCCGAGAATTCGGGGGTGGAAGGCTCTATAGTCGTCAGCAAGGTTTTGGAATCGGGCGAGGCGAGTTTTGGTTTTAACGCGCAGACTGGGAAATATGGCGATTTGATCGCGGCGGGGATTGTGGATCCGACCAAAGTTGTCCGCACGGCTCTTCAGGACGCGGCGTCTGTGGCGAGTCTTTTGGTCACGACCGAGGCGACTGTCGCCGAGAAGCCTGAGCCGAAATCCGCGCCGCCGATGCCGGGCGGCATGCCGGATATGGGCGGCATGATGTAATGATGTAAGAGGCTCGCGCCGCCTTTATCGCGGAGGCGCAGGCGGGATTGGCGGAGGCGGAGGCGCGAGCCATGGCGACTCGCCCTCGCAATAGAGATAGGTCGTGGATGAGGTGATCATGCCGACGGTGAGGAAACTCAACAATATATCGGTGAAGCCGATTGTGGCTTCGTAGGCGAGGGGCTGGTTTTCGAGGCTTCCGCAGATTTCCTCGGCGCGATAGAGGGGGAAGGCTCCGAGGTTGAAACTGTTGGGCGAGAAGATTCTTTGGGCGTTGCGCTCTGTGTAATAGGGTGGGGCGCTGTCGGGGTCAAAGTCTTTATTGGAGAGAATGACGATATGGGACGCGCATCCTGAAAGAAGCAGGAGCGCGAGCGCGGCGGAGCATCTTGATGCGTGGCGTCTTGACGCGTGGCGTGTGAGAGGGGAGATCATTGTTTTTGTCTTTTTTTCCGCAGATATTCTTTACGGCGCTGGCTTTGGGTTTTGCGGGGTTCTTGTGGGAAGCAGTAGATTTTGGCTTCATATTCGGCGACGAGCAGATAGAATCGGGTGATGAAATCCACTCTGGCGATATTTCTCGCGCCTTTACAATATTGGGCGGCGTAGAGTCGGTCTCTTGTTCCGCTTGTGATTTGGGCGATGCTGGTTTTGGTTTTGATGAGGTATCCTGTTTCGCCTTTGTCTCGGCGGTCTGTGTTGAGGAGGAGGGCTTCGGTGGTCGCGCAGCCTGCGAGGCTTGTGATTAGGAGGAGAGCGGAGGCGCGAAGCGTTGTGATTTGGTTATTTGGCATAGTTTAAGCATGACTGATTCGGGTCTTTTCGTCCATCTCTTAAGCAGAAAGGGGGGTGTGGGGGGCGAAGCCCCCCGCGAAAAAAGGGGGGATCGGGGGGAATCCCCCCGAATAGTCGGCGGGCGTGGCTTTCCCGAAGCCGAGCGAAGCCACTCGTGGCGTAGCGAGGCGAGGAAGCCCGCCGACCATAGCGGGCTAACGCCCGCTTGGTTTTTTTGGGGGGCTAGCCCCCCAAACCCCCCTCAACGGGGTCATATCAGTTTTTTCAGCGCTTTCTCTAGATTCGCTTCCAACCCCTCTTCATCAAGCGGCTCGCAAGGGATTCCAAGATTATCCAACACTGTCTTAAATCTTCTAAACCCTGTTTTGCTTCTCAATTCAACCCATTGGATTTCTTTGGCATCCAACTGTCTTTTGTTGCTGTCGGACAGTTTGTCGGCGATGAAAATTTGGGCGTCCCTCGCGATCACGGCGTCCATGCTCTCTGGATTCCCCTTGCCCATCAATTTGACCTCGCATTTGAGACGTTTGCCGTCCTTGACAAGGTAGAAATCTCCTTCTCTTTCGGGCGCGGCGGAGGGTTTTTTCTTTTTGGCTAGAGAGGGTTTGGTTTCGTAAGACTCCTCGCGCAGCGAATAAAGATCACAGAGCGCCAGCATTAAAGGCGTCTCCGCCCTCTTTCCGACAGAGCTCCACACCCCGCCCCTTAGCGCGGATCGCTTGACCGCGAGCGTGTTTATGACAAGCAAACTCTCATTGAGATTCAAATCCACGCTTACGTCCTTCAATTTGACGGTCAATGTTATATCCATCTCATCATCCCGATTCGTCAATTGCCGAATCGTTTCCAAGAGAGATTCGTAATGTTTGAGAGATTCTTCTATGACGATTTCCTTTCTCGTCGTATTGCGCATGTCGTGAATGGTTTTCATGTTTAGCCCTGCCACCAGAGCTATATCTTCTTTGGGTTGGGTGTCGTCAAGAAAAGCCTTTTTGTACCAATCTTCGTTGATGGCTTGGTTTTCCAGCTTCGCATTGATGACATCCTTAAAGAACGAGATCGCGACGCGCAGAAATTCATCGTTGAGACAATTGACGATTTCTATCCGATAATCTTCTCCGCGGAACAATTTCCTAAGAACCGCCTTAATGATGTCATTGGTGATTGTCATGTTTTGCCATGCCCTTTCTTCCGCGCCGCGAATTCTTTGAGCGAGAGAAACCGCGTCTCCCTTTCCGAAAAAGGCAGACCCTTCCTCAAGAAACTCTGCATATAGTCAAAGTAAGACTCGTTTTTCTCGGTCAGGAAAAAATATCTGTCCAAGCTTTTCGCCGTCCTGCCGAACGTCCCGCTTCCGCCAAAGGGATCAAAGAGCAAATCGCCCTTATAAGAATAATATTCCACGACCCTCCTGCATAAAGCCGCAGGGAAAACCGCCGAATGCACGCGATCATGGGTGGGATCAATCTCCCAAACATTGGAGGTCTCATAGCCGTCCGCGACTTTGCTGTCCTTTATCGTCCGCCAATCATACTGCCTGATGTTCCAATCAATCAGTTTCTCGGTGCGCTTGCGATAGACCATCAGATATTCGGTTCGGGGGTTGGGCTTGTATCCCAAAGGCTTGCGGTGCTGAAGGAAGCCGGCGTTTCTGTTCTTGACGCTGGATTCGGGCTTCGCCCAAACGATGTCGTCTATGAAGTCCCAGCCCATCTTGACGAGGAGAGGATGGATGTCAAAAGGGATCGGATAGCGGCGGCTGGAATGCTGTCTGCTGATCCGCGGAACGATGACGGGAGACGTATTGAGGATCAAAAAGCGACCCTCTTTCGTTTTTTGATGGACGCTCTGAAAAACCTTCTCCAAAAAGCCGAGATAGGCTTGATAGCTGGAATAGACGGAATAATCCCTGGCGTTGTAATAGGGAGGGGAGGTGAAGGTGAGATGAAAACTCTCCTCCGGCACATGCTCCAAGACGCGAAGGACATCGCCGAGGACGACGACATTTTTGAGATCGTCATCAGAGGCGGGGTGCGGCTGTTTTGGGACAGCAGCGCTTGGCGCTGCATATTCCTTTTGGATGATCTCCTTGACCATCTCATTTTCATGGCGCGCCAACGAGACGAGAGATTTCCTCACGCGCGGATCGCTCTTGAAAACAAGAAGCCCTCTTATCGCCTGACAGACGATTTTGGGGTCTTCGTCCTTGAGCGCCTCTCCCAAAACGCCGATGGCAAGAGGGCTTCGCATTCTGCCTATGGCGGAGACGGCTTCTCGTCTGACTTCGGAGGAGGGGTCAAGGCGGGCGGTTTGCCGCAATATGTCCAGATATTCGGGGGATTCCAGCTTGCCCAGCGTTTTCGCCGACCACAAGCGGATATTCTTGCTCTCGCTGGAGAGGCAATCCACGACCCATGCCGCGTCAAAATCTCCCGATATGCGTCCCAGATTTCGCAGGAGGGCGAGGATTTCCTTCCCGTCTCTTTTTTTCTTGCGCTTTGGCGCGAAGGGCGGAGATTTGCCATTCGGCTTCAGGGCGAAGATTGAGTCTTTGGCAACCATGGTCCGCTTTCCGAATCATTATTACGTTGCGCAACATTATAGCAGAAGCGGCGAGGGCGCGACTTTCTTGGGCGACTATTTCGCCTTCTTTAACTTTGACGCCCGATCCCAATCGGCAAAAACCTCGTCCATATCGCTCAGAAACCTTCAACCGGCCTCCCCGCGATAAAGTCATTGATCAATGCCGCAAGATCAGCGCCAACTTCCTCTTGGACAAAATGTCCAACCCCCTTAATAGTCACGCTCACAGCGCCGGGAACGCGATCTCGAAATTGTTGCGCAAGATCGGTCTCGCTCGTAACAGGATCCTCATCCGTGAAAGCCACAAGAAAAGGCTTCTCCCATTTCTCGAAAACCTCGCGCCAAGCCCGCTCATTCTCACTGAGCTGCGAAGGAATCAGATAAGGGAAAATCTGCGCCGCAGCCTTGTATCGCGCATCAGGAAAGGGCGCCTCGTAAGCCTCAATGACACGCTTGTCCGAAATGCCTCCCACAGCCTCCATGATCCCGCCGACCGCCAGATCTTCGCCGTAATAAGAATAGGCTATCCAGCGCGGAAAGGACGGATCGGCGCGAAATTCCTCAAACGTCATCGCGCCGTGCCACCAAACCACGAGTTTCAAAATCGGATAAGACAGCCATGCGCGAATGCCCGACGCCGAAACCAAACCCGTGTTGGAGACCACAACCCGCGCGAAGCGATCCGGCTGAGCCGCGACAACTCTGAGCCCTATCAACCCGCCCCAGTCCTGACCGAAAAATGTCGCCTCCTTCAGATCAAGACGGCTCACCAATTCGCCCATCACATCAACATGATATTGATAACTGTAGGCGTCTTTGGATGCATGTTTGTCGGAGCGTCCGAAGCCGACCATGTCGGGAACGATGACGCGATGACCCGCCTGCGTCAAAACAGGTATCATTTTCCGAAATAGGAAACTCCAAGTCGGCTCGCCGTGCAGCAGAAATATCGGCGCGCCGTCTCGCGGGCCTTCATCCAAGTAATGCACGCGCATTCCTTGAATCGTCATGTAGTTGGGCTCAAACGGAAAATCCGCCAAATTTTCAAAGCGCGAGTCCGGCGTTCGCAAGACCCCGGGGGAAATCTCCTCGGCATGGGCAGAGATCGCGAACAGCGACACAAAAGCCAGCCCCTGAAGGGCGATGAGGATATTGCGACACATGGTCTCAAACATGATGATCCCTCCCATCTCTTATTTCGCCTTCGCCAACGCCTGATCCAAATCGGCGATGATATCGTCAATATGCTCCAAGCCCACCGACAAGCGAACATAGTCCGGATCCACGCCCGTCTGCTTCTGCTCCTCCGCCGATAGCTGGCTATGAGTCGTGCTGGCGGGATGAATCGCCAAAGAGCGAGCGTCTCCGATATTCGCCACATGATAATGCATCTCTAACGCGTCTATGAAAGCGCGACCCGCCGCCGCGCCGCCCTCCACATTAAACCCGACAAGCGCCCCATAGCCGCCCTTGAGATATCTGTCGGCGCGGGCGCGAGCCTCGCCCTCCATCGCGCCCGGGAAAATGACGCGCGAGACCTTCTTATGCCCGGCGAGGTAATCGGCGACCTTCGCCGCATTCTCGCAATGACGCTCCATGCGAAGGGGCAGCGTCTCCAAGCCCTGCAGAAAAAGAAAGGCGTTGAAGGGACTCATCGCCGATCCCAAATCGCGCAGCAGAGTCGTCCGCGCCTTGAGAATATAGGCGATTGGCCCCAAAGGCTTCGCCGCTTCCACCCAAACCGCGCCGTGATAGGAAGGCTCGGGGCGATGCATGGCGGGCTGCTGCTCTTTGAATCGCTCCCATGGGAAGTTCCCGCCATCCACGAGGACGCCGCCGATGGATGTCCCATGTCCGCCGATATATTTGGTCGTGGAATAGACGATGATGGCGGCGCCATGCTCAAAGGGCTTGCAGAGGATTGGGGCGGCGGTGTTGTCCATGATGAGGGGGATTCCGCGAGCGCGTCCTATTTCGGCGACCTCTTTGATGGGGAAGACTTCCAGTTTCGGATTGGGGAGGGTTTCGGCGTAGAAGGCTCGGGTTTTATCGTCTGAGGCGTTGGCGAAGTTTTCGGGGTTTTCGGGGCTGACGAATCGGACGTCTATGGCTTGGTCTCGGAGGGTGTTGTTGAAGAGGTTCCAGGTTCCGCCATAGAGGTCTGTGGATGAGACGACATTCTCGCCTGCGCGGGCGAGGTTTTGGAGCGCGAAGGCGGACGCCGCCTGCCCTGAGGCGAGCGCCAGCGCGGCGGAGCCGCCTTCCATCGCGGCGATGCGTTTTTCCAGCACGTCGCAAGTGGGGTTCATGATTCTTGTGTAGATGTTTCCGAGTTCTTGGAGGGCGAAGAGCGAGGCGGCGTGTTTGGTGTTGTGGAAGAGGTAGCTGGTGGTTTGATGGATGGGAGGCGCGACGGATGTGGTATTGGGGTCGGCGCGCCATCCTTCGTGGAGGAGGATGGTTTCGGGATGTTGGGATTTACGATTGGACATGGTTTCGTCTCGGCGTTTGGGGTTTGGGGGTTTGGGGTTTTATGGCAGAGCGGATTGTATCACGTGCTTGTGAAGAGGCAAGGTTTGGGGGCGAGGGGGCGATCCTTTTCATTGGCGATGGATTAGAATGGGCGTGTCTTTAAAAAATTGGCGAGAGGAAAAGCGGCGCGTGGAGTCTGATATTAAACGCATGAGTTTGAGCCTCAAGGACTTGCATGCGGACATCCAGATTCTCAAATGGATGGTTGGGGCGCATATGGCTCTCACGGCGGCGTTGGCGGCGTTTACGGTTTGGGGGATTTTTGCGATTCTGCGGATTCTCTCCACCTTGTCGGGGTGAGTCTAGACGACTTCCCGCCGCGCGAGGTTTCACGCAGCGAGGATACGTAAGAGCGCCAATCCGATTCCGGATGTGAGAGCGATATTCGCGCCGAGCATCCATTTCAGAAGTTTGATATCCGCTTCTACGCGGCGCTTCCAAGGCTCGTCTTGGCTTTCTTCAAGAGCTTCCATAGCGTCTGTGGCGGCTTGGGGCGAGGCGCCTGCTTCCACTAGGGCGTGATAGACTCGCGCGAAGCTCATCGTTTGTCTCCGTGTCTCTTTTATGTTTATTTCGCGGGATTCTACACGCTTCCGCGAATCTTGTCATCCCCTAACGCGAAATGATCGTTTGATGTTTTGGCGGATCTGATCATAGGATCGCTCCGAATCAGTCTTTTGGGGCGAGCATGTCAGGCAGGCGTAGGTGAAGTCGCGCTTCGCGGCGAGAAACATCAGGCTTTATAACGGCGATGCGTCAAATGTGGTATATCACGATGACAGAGGAAATACCCCTATGACATCAGACGAAACAACTTGGAAGGAGTTCGTTCGCCAGCAGGTCGTTGATTTTTGCAACGAGCAAGGCTCTCGCACCTTTAGCATGGATGATTTCTATAGTAGCAAGGAGCAGCCAATTCACGATTTCAATCCCGACAACAAGCACAGGCGAGAGAAAGTCCGACAGCAATTGCAGATATTGAGAGATGAAGGATTTATCACCTTCTTGGGCAATCGGGGGAATTACACGCTCAGAGGCATTGAAATGCTTGCTTCTGAAATAGAAGAAACGAAAACCATTGATTTAACGAGGGAGACGCCGCAAAGGCGGGAGCATCTTATTGAAACCTATGTCAGAAGCACCGGGTGGGCGAAAAGGGCGAGAGAGGCTTTTGGGCATGATTGCATGTTCAAAAAGTGCGATAACGGTTTTCTCAAGCAAGATGGGACACCCTACATAGAGGTTCATCACATTCTCCCTATGTGCGATGGAGGAGAGAATGCCCTTTGGAATTTATCCGTTCTGTGCGCCCACCATCACCGCATGGCGCATTTTGCAGACGCGGAAACGCGCCTTTCCGTCAAACAATATCTTGAGAAGGAGACATCATGGCGAATTCAGAACCAACAATAAAAGATTGGGCGAGCGCGATTGCCCTTCGCATATCCGATGAATGGAACGGCAAGAGCGAGTGGCCCGAAGATGCAGAGCTTATGCGGGAGTGCTTGGAAGAAGCGCTTGCCGAGCGCCCTGATTTATGCCGTAAGATGATCGGCACGGGAATCATAGAGACGGATTACTTTGAGCCGCTCGAACCTTGACGGGTCGTCCCTTTTGGGAGGGAGCTTTAATCGTCTATGGGTCCTTTGCTGAAGTTGATGAGGGTTTCATCTGTCCAACACTGGACTTCATCATTCAGCCGTTTTCTAAATTGAGAGACCTTTTTCCATGCATCTTCGCCATGTTCTTCCGCGATAATTTTAAAAATCTGCGACGCGAGGCTAGACGCAATCACATTAAGCATGTCCTCTGAGCTCAACTCTTTTTTCTCTTGGTAATCCAAAAGCAACCGCCGGACTTCATTTTCCATCCGTGCGCGAGCAAGAATTTCCTTGAGTCTATCCTGCGGGTTATTCATGGTGAGAGCTCCAGCGCCTTGCTAGCAAGGGCTATATCTAACAGGCGACTTATAAAAGCCAAGCCCTTAACAATAAGAACAATAAGCCTATAATAGAAGATGCTGCCATTAAAATAAGCACACTCAAAAACCGCATAGCTATTTTATGCAGTTCCCATACCCTTCCAATCTGAAACACACCCGTTTCATAAACAAAACGATTAAACAGTGCACTTAAAGAAAGAAAGAGCAACCAAGGTGAAGGAAACCAGAGTAGAAGCAACGAGAGAAATACATCTTCAGAAATTTCCCCTGCCTTCACGAGTGGAGCAACCCAAAAACGGAGAACCATGAAACCACCGCCAAGTGTGATGGTATAATAAAACCACTTCAGAACCTTAGAATAAGAATAGACCCACGAATATAGAGGAGGATTCATAGATTGGATTTCTTCCATGATCTCGGTTTCTATGATTCTGATTTTTTCCCTCGAATCTGCTTCAATACGTAAAGATATATTGTCGTAACCTGAACCATCTCGAGTAAAAGAAAGATCAACATCCCAACCAGAGTCATTCTTACCCCAGCGTCTGATTTCAATCGTTTCCACTAAATCGTGATAGAGGTTTTTTTCCTTGAATAGATCAGAAGGAGAAGCACTGTCAGATGTCAATCCTCCTTTGGTAGAAAAACTCACTTCGGCCTTAACTTTAGTTTTTCTCTCAACAATCCGAACCAGGTTCTCTAGATGATTTTGATTCATGGATATTGGAGTCCAAAAAGATTTGTTTATCTTTGCAGACACGGTTCTTGTTTCTCCTTAAGAGCGTAGGTTAGTGATTCGTTCTGTTAAGATTCCCTAATAAAATCTAGTCCGTGTCAACTTTTTAAGCTCATGCGAGCAGGGGAGGCCGGCGGGCTTCGCACCTCTCATCTCCCAATCTTGGCTCTTGGGAACTCAAGAGCTTTCCGTTAAAATATCTGAAAAACGGCAATTTGGTTATCAAAGAAACGATGGCGATCACGATGATTGATCCCGTAGAGGTCAGCCAAAAGCCGTTTGAGGATAGCCACCTCTTCACGAAATTACGCAGGATCATTCTTGTCGCGCGGACTGTCGGGGCGAATGTCAAAGAGCCGACTTACCTGCATTCTGTAGAGACTGTGGAGCTTGACGGCGAAATCTATGATGCGGTTAAGGCGGATTATGATCTTGTCCGCGAGACGCTTCTTGATCCGAAGCGGGGTTTTGATGCTCTAAAAAGCGAGATGGGCGTTTATATCCAGCCTCGCACGAAGGGACGCGGACACGGCTCTACCTCAAGAGCCTTCTACGCCCGCAAATCTTTTCTCGCGGAGTTCATAAATTCCACCACGAAGCGTTTAGAAGATTAAAGAAGGGCCGAAGAAATAATCAACTATTCTCGCAATAAAATCAATGACAACGCCTAGAGTAGCAGTCAGAATAACAACAACCGTGCCTGCCACAATGCCGATCACAGTAAAAGACACCAAAGCCCAAACCCTTTCATTTTCTTTTCGAATAAACTCAATATCCTTTATGATGAAACCGATCTTCTTTTCAGCATCATCAACTTTACCCTCCAGAATAGTTTTGGAATATTTCCCACCGGGTTCGAGAGCTTCTGCCTCCTTTTCCCCAGTCGGTATTTTGGCGATTTGTATTTTATCGTTCTGTTGCGTGTCGTTCACCACGGATCCTAAAGATTGCTCTTACGTTGCAAAATACGTTCAAACTCCTCCTTTATGAAGGAGTCAGGAATCTCAAGATGACGGGGAACACGGAAATTATGAGCTTCCGCGCATTTATGCCACGGAGACCCTGGCTTATGCGTCATCGCCGAAAGACGAAAAGAATGCTCATGACCATACCTCTCCCACACTTTAAAGAGAATGTCGTTGGCTTTTTTATCATTCTCATCAACCATTTCCAGCTGCTCCTGTGGATAGAAGTAAGGTTGCGGAGATTCAATTCTCCCTCTCCCAAAATCCCGAAGAACATCATAAAGAGTTTCAAAAACAGGACCATAACGCCAGACCTGCGGTCTTTCACTCACAATGCTCTTGTCCCATAGCGCGAGCGAGTAGCCATGAGAAAAGTAAACGAGCTTCTGAAGCTTTAGATGCTCAACAGCCACACTTTGCCCCCACTCCTTTTTCTTGATGAAGGTGTTGGCGACAGCTAAAGGCGTGTATGGGTGTTGGCGAGGCATGATGATGAGCGGTTCCCTGTGGGGATTTTATCGTATGTGGTTCATTAGTCAAGGGACTATGATATGAATCATGTTCCCTTTATGTTCTATTTTTAAGCCCGTGGCACAGGAGGGGGCATAAGTTTTTCATATTGCTAACAAGTAGGGGATGTCGGCGGGCTTCTCGCCTCGCTACGCCACGAGTGGCTACGCTCGGCTTCGTTGCGCCACGCCCGCCGACTATTCGGGGGGATTCCCCCCGATCCCCCCTTCTTTTTTGGGGGGCTAGCCCCCCAAACCCCCCTTCACGGGAGAAAGTCAGACCGCCCAAACCTCCAACGCCAATCAGCCAAAAATCCCGTTAATCAATATCCCGACCACCGCCGCCAAAATGACGCCATTCATCCACTTCAGCAATCTTACATCCGCTTTCAAATTCGCTATCTCAACATCAACCCCAGCAAAACGCTTGTCCATCTCGCCGCGCAAATCCGCAATGCGCTCATTCGTATCAGCCTGCATCCGAGCCATCTCGCCGCGCAAATCCGCAATGCGCTCATTCGTATCAGCCTGCAGAGCCGTCATGCGCTCATTGGTCTCGCCCTGCATCCGAATCATATCGGCGCGAAGCTCTCCATAGCGCTCCTGACTCGACTCCAAAGCCTCCACCGCAGCGGCAGCTTTGTGATCGCTCACCTTCGCCTCTTTCAGCGCGTCATAAACCGCGACAAGACTCATATCTTTTCTCCTTGCGAGAGAGTGCAGCATGTCTCTCTCTTCTCGGCAATCTTTCAAGATCGCCCCACCCTCCCTCACATAGAGATTCCCAGCCAAACAATCAACCCCAACAAACCCGTCAAGCCCAAAAGAGACCCATAAAACAAAACCAACTGACCCGAAAAAACCGCATGACGATACCAAATCCCCTTCCGATACTTCACCGTCTCCATGGAATAATCCGTTGCCGTCTGAATCCGAAGCCGATCATACAATCCCCGAAAAAGCCGCTCCCGCCAAAAATAATAGCCATCCAAAAACCAAAACACGACAATCAAAAACGAAACCCCAAACAACAAAACGCCCCTCGCCTCCAGAACAGCGGCAAGCCCAAGACCCCCCGCCACAACCAAAACCGAAAGACGCTTAACGGCAAAAGATTGCCCCGCCAACCGAGAAATCACGTCAAGCGTGATCTCCATATGTTTCACGACATTATCATCCATCCCATCTTCAATCCGCTCCGCTACTCCGCCGCCGCCTTCATGACGGGCGCCGCCTGCGGACCCCGAATCAAGCGCCCCGGAAGCGCGCCAGTCGCCTTGCCGTTCTCATAGATCACCGCGCCGCTTTTGACCGTCCAGCAATAGCCTTCCGCCTTCTGAATCAGACGCCGCCCGCCCGCCGGCAAATCATAGACCATTTCAGGCGCGGCGATTCGCAGAGCCTCCAAATCAATGACATTGACGTCCGCCTTCATCCCTGCCGCGAGCCGGCCCCGATCCCGAAGCCCGTAAAAATCCGCCGTCTCCGAAGTCTGCAGCCGAACCGCCTCCTCCAAAGACAGCCGCGCCCCGCGAGACCTGTCGCGCACCCAATGGGTCAGCAAAAAGGTCGGATAGCTCGCATCGCAAATGACGCCGCAATGCGCCCCGCCATCCGACAGACTCAACACCGTATTCGGATGCCTCACCATTTCATAGAGATGATCCAGATTCATCTCGGCATAGTTCAACAGAGGCAGATAGATATATCCCGTCCCGTCATTTTCCATGAAGGCGTCGTAGAGAATCTGATAAGGATTGACCCCTTTCGCTTTGGCGAGAGCGCCGATGCTGTCCTCTTTTTTCGGTTCGTAATCCAGCGCTCCCTCTTTCGTCCGCAGTCGGAACATCATGCCGAAGCCTTTGGTGAGAATATGGAGGAGTCCGGCTTGCGTGCTGAGTTCGGAGGATTCTCCATTGCCGCTCGTGCTTCGGGCGAGGGAGTAATCCGGCTCTTCGGCAAGAATCTTCGCGCGAATCTTCGGGTCTTTCAGTCTCTTGAGCCTTTCCTGAAAAGGGAGATCGGCGATTTCCATATAGGTCGGATGAATCCCGAAAGGATGCGCGGTGCTTTGCCATCCCAAGATGAGTCCGGCGGGGCGGACGGCGACCTGCGCTTTAATGTTCGCGCCTTCGCGGACGGCCTCTTCGGTGCGTTTGAGGAGTTCCCGCCATGAATGGGGCGAGACGGGGCTTTGCAAAAGAGCGTAAGAGACCGGGAGTCCTGTCTCTTTGGAGAGCGCTTTCATCCAAGTGAATTCGTCCTGCTCCGGCGTGAGATCGGACGCCATCTCAAAGACGCCGTGTCCGGCTTTGGCGAGCGCCCGTCCCAACCCGATCAGCTCGTCATGATTGGCGAACGTGCCGGGGACAGGCTCGCCGTCTTTGGAGAGATGCAGCATCGTCCGCGAGGTTGAGAAGCCGAGCGCCCCCGCTTCAATCCCTTCGCGGACAATCTCCGCCATCGCTTCAATGTCGTCCTTTTTGGCGGCTTCGTTCTTCGCGCCGCGCTCTTCCATGACATAGGCGCGCACCGCCCCATGCGGCACTTGCGCGCCGACATCTATCGCGCGCGGCATTTTTTCCAGCGCGGTCAGATATTCCGGGAAACTTTCCCACTCCCATGTGATTCCTTCGGCGAGCGCCGCGCCCGGAATATCTTCCACCCCCTCCATCAAGCCGATCAGCCAATCATGCTTGTCTGTTTTGGCGGGCGCGAAGCCGACGCCGCAATTCCCCATCACGACAGTCGTGACGCCATGCCAAGAGGAGGGCGTCAAATACGGATCCCATGTTGCCTGTCCGTCATAATGGGTATGGATATCCACCCATCCGGGGGCGACAATCTTGCCCTCGGCGTCAATCTCGCGAACACCCTTTCCAGAGACGTCTCCGACTTGGGTGATGGTCTCGCCATTGATGGCGAGATCGGCGATTTTCGGCGGCGCGCCGGTTCCATCCACGACTGTTCCGTTCCGAATGACAAGATCGTGATCTCGCATGGCTGATCCTCCTATCCTTAAATCCTTGATTTTTGACGCGGCGGGAATTCTATGGCTCTCCCATCTCGCGGTCAAGCTCGCTTCTTGGGCGGGGGGGGGTGGTAGGGGTTGATTTTTTTCTAACCCGCGCTAAATTGCATTTAACCCAAGCTTCAAATAAGCCTCAAGCGAGAATCCTCATGCCCTCATCGCCGAAGAAAAAACCCGCGCGGCAGAAGCGCGCCGCCTCGCCCGAATTCGCCCACGCCAAAGAAGAGCAAAAACGACTCAAACGCGAAGCCATCTTGAAAACCGCCATCAAACTCTTCCATGAGCGGAACTATCAGGGCGTCTCGCTGGCCGAAGTGGCGGGGCAGCTCGGAATGACGGACGCCGCGCTCTATTACTATTTTAGAAACAAATCGGATCTCGCCGAAGCCTGCATCTTGGCGAGTCAAGCCAAAGCCCAAAAATATCTCAGCGAAGCCGAAGAGACCGGCGGATCGGGATTGGAGAAAATAGAAATCTTCATCCGCCGAATCACGAGCGCCATCGCGGCGGAAGAAATATGGTTCCCCTCCGCCGAACCCTATTGGCTGGACGCCATGCGCCAATCCGCCATACGGCAAGGCGGCGAAGAGGCGGTCAAACGTCTCGCCGATTTCCTCCGCGAAGGAATGCGCGACAAAAGCGTTCATTTCTGCGAGCCGATCACGACGGCCATGCTTCTTATGGGCGCGATTTTTGTCGTGCGGAGCTGGATGCCCTTCTCGCAAATCGGAGGCTTGACGTCGGAGAAACTGGGCGAAGAAGCGGCGAAGTTCATCACGCGCAGCCTCGCGCAAGGCAGCCCCTTCGGCGCAGGCGGCGCGGGCGGCATGGGGGGCTGACCCGATGGAAAAACCCGCCCCCGCGCGATCCCCCTCCTGGCTTCTCTTTTGGACGGAAGGCGCGCGCGCCGTTATGGATATGACGGCGCTGGCGAATCACAGATCCCTCCTCTCTGACGCGCCTGAAGGCGACAAGCATTCGGTTTTGGTGATTCCGGGCTTCACGGTCGGCGATTGGTCTACGCGAATCCTGCGGCGCTTTCTGCGCGACAAGGGCTACCGGGCTTATGGATGGGGGCTGGGCGTCAATATGGGGCCCAAAGCCGGCGTGGCGGAGCGTCTGGAAGATCGGACGCGCCAAATCCTCGCCGAGCGCCGAGAGCCGATCAGCGTCATCGGACAGAGTTTGGGCGGCATTTATGCCCGCGAGATCGCGCGCCAGCTGCCCGAACATATCCGCCAAGTGATCACGCTGGGCAGTCCCTTCCGCGATGTGGAAGGGACCCGTTCCAATGTCCGCCGAATCTTCCAATGGACGACAGGAATCTCGCCGGAAGAGGTTAAACGGCGCATGGACAGGGACGCGATGGCGCGGATTCTCCCGAAGGTTCCCTGCACGGCGATCTATTCCAAAATGGACGGCATCGCCCATTGGCAGAGCTGCGTGCAGAAGCGCGACAAAAGCGACAAAAGCGAGAAAAGCGAGAGCGCCGACATCAACACTCGCGCCGAAAATCTAGAGGTTCTCTGCAGCCATATGGGGATGGGCTATCATCCGTCCGTTCTTTACGCGATCGCCGACAGGCTGGCGCAGCCGGCGGACTCATGGACGCCCTTCGTCTCTTCGGCGGGGCGTCTGCGCGCGCCGGCGCTTTATCCGACTCCTGAGCCTCTGTGAGCGGGCGCGGGCGCGGCGTTTGACGACACGGCAGGCGCGGCTTTGCGCTTTTTTGATTTGACGGCTTTGCGCTGAGATTTTGGCGCGTCTCTGGCTTGGGTCATTCCTCCGATGGCGAGGCTCGGGGCGCGGAGAGTCTCGCCCAGCGCCGCCTCGCGCAGCTCGTCAAAGGATTTCTGTATCGCTTCGGCGAGACTCTCCGGATCCGGCATGATGACGCGGCAGGCGTTGAAGGCGATCGTCAGAATCCCGGCGTAGCTTTGAACGGCGATGAACAAGCCCTGTCCGTGCATATTAGGCCCAAGCCCGAAGGTCGTCACGAGCCGCGAGCCGACCGAGTAAAGAGGAATTTGCGGGCCCGGCACATTGGTGATCGTCAGATTGAAGGGGAGGGGCGCGCGCTCTGTCCAGTTGAAGGAGGCGGCGACCTTGGCGCCGAGCGCGGCGGTCGCGGCGGGGGCGACGCCTGCCAGATTCACGATTTCGCGCGCGCCGATGGCTTTGATGAAGGATTTGGCGTGTTTCGTGCTTTCCATCACGGCGCGGAGGCGGCTTTTCGGATGGGCGATATCGGTATGAATCCGCGCTGTCATGGAACTGACGACATTCCCGCCCGTATCTCTTTCCTCTTCTGATCGCACATTGATGGGGATCAGGGCGACGAGGCTTTCTTCCGGCAGGTTGCCGCGATTCTCAAGATAGGTTCTGAGCGCGCCGCCGCAGATTGTCAGCACGACATCGTTGATGGTCGCGCCTGGGACGGCGTTTTTGATTTTCTTGATTTCGTTGAGATCAAAGAGGCGGGCGTCAAAGACGCGATGGGGCGAGACTCGTTTTGAGAAGATGCTGTGGGGCGGGAGGCTTGTCGCGCCTGCCATTTCGCCGCGCGAGAAGGCTCGTTCCGCGCCGATGGCGACTCGGAGCATGGCTTCGGCGGCTCGGAAGGGGAAGCTTGCGAAGGATGCGTAGGATCGGAGCATCAGTTCGCCTGGCAGGGGTTCGGTTTCGGGCTGCCATAGATCTTCTTGGGCTTCGCGGTCTAGGAGGTTTTCGTTTGGGGCGAGGGTGTGCATGGCTGCCATTTGCGCCATGCCTGTCGCGCCGTCTATGGCGGCGTGATGGACTTTATTGAGGGTTGCGAAGCAGCCTGGGGGGAGTCCTGGGATATTGTCCAGATTTTCTATGATGTAGGTTTCCCAGAGCGGGCGCGACATATCCAGTGGTCGGGCGTGGAGGCGGGCAGCGAGGATGCAGAGTTGTTTCCAATCGCCGGGTTTGGGGAGCGCGATGTGTCTCATATGGAATTCTATGTCAAAGTGTTCGTCTTCCACCCAATAGGGGTGGTCTAGATCGCCTGGCACGCGGATCAGTCGGCGGCGGAGGTTTGGGGCGTGGTGGAGGCTTCGCTGGGTGACTTTCATGATGTCTTTATAGCCGAGCACGTCTTTGCTTCGCATGGCGGCGGGGACGGTGGAGGGGTCGTAGATATAGAGTCCGGCGACATGCATATATTGGTTGCCGGTTTCTTGATAGACGAAGGCTGCGTCTAGTGGCGAGAGTTGTTTCATTATGCTCCCCTTGTCCCCGTTCTTTTTTGCATTTTGGGGGATAGATGGATTGTAGTTGTGTTTTCCACAGGGTGCAAGGGTCGGCGGCGAGCCGCCGCGGGCATCTTTTTCATGGATAGGGGTTTGTTTTTGCCGCAGGGGAACTAAAGCATGGAAGCTGAAAGTGAAGGGGGGTCAAGGGGGGCTTGCCCCCCTTGAGAAAGGGGGGATCGGGGGGAATCCCCCCGAATGCGCGTGGGTGGGTGGGAAAAGAGCATTTGCGGAGCGAGTGAAACGAGCGAGCAAATGCGACCCACCCACGCGCCCCCTGCTAGAAGAGCTCTTGGAGGGGGGTCGGCGGGCTTCCTCGCCTCGCTACGCTCGGCTTCGTTGCGCCACGCCCGCCGACCATAGCGGGCTTCGCCCGCTTGGTTTTTCAAGGGGGGCAAGCCCCCCTTGACCCCCCTTAACGGGAGCGCGTCAGAACGCCCACACCCCCCTTCTTACTGCGAAAGACGACCCCGTAAAAATCGCCCCGCCTTCCCAAAATCTATCCGACCCGCAAACTCAACCCGCAACGCCGACATCACAACACCCATATCCTTCAAACTCCGCGCCCCCGTCTCCTCAAGAGCCTTCAAACACGCAGCCTCCATCGCCTCATCACTCAAAGGCTCAGGCAAAAAACCCCGAATGATCTCTCGCTCCTCCTCCTCCTGCTTCACCAAATCCAACCGCCCCGCAACCCGATAATCACGAATGGACTCCTCACGCTGCGAAATCATCTTAACAAGAAGAGCTATAATCGCCTCATCCGAAATCCCCTCCGCATCACCCTCGCCGCGAAGAGCAATGTCCCGATCCTTAATCGCAGCCCGCATCAAACGCAACGTCCCAACGCGACGCTTGTCGCGCGCTTTCATCGCCTCTTTGAACGCCGCCTCTATCCTCCGCCGCATCCGCTCCCTCCCATAAGACCCGTGGCGAGGCAGACTAGCCCACAGAGACAGCCAACTTCAAGAGACAAGAACCAAAGAGCCAAGAGCCAAAGAGCCAAGAAGCAAGAGCCTTGACCCCCGCGCCCGCCCTCCCTATCCCTATAAAAGCGCCAAGCGAAGCCGGAGACTCAAACATGCGGAAAACCCAAAATGCCGCGCCCTCAGCGCTTCTGATCTTGGAAGACGGGACAGAGTTTCACGGCGCAGGCGAAGGCGCGACAGGCATCACTGTCGGCGAAGTCTGCTTCAACACCGCCATGACAGGCTATCAGGAAATCCTGACCGATCCCTCCTATCAAGGACAGATTCTCACCTTCACCTTCCCCCATATCGGGAATGTCGGCGTCAATGCCGAAGACTATGAAAGCGCAAGCGCGGGGGCGCGTCTTGACGCGGGCGCGGCAGGCGCGGCGGGGATCGTTCTCCGCGCCCCGATCACGCCCCCCTCCAACTGGCGCGCCGAAGGCGATCTCAACGCATGGCTTCATCGGCGCGGCATTGTCGGCATTGCCGGCGTGGATACGCGGGCGCTGACCTCTCTCATCAGAGAGAAAGGCATGATTCGCGGCGCGCTCGCCCATCGGCGAGACGGCGCGCCCGATAAGGAGGCGCTTCTCGCCATGGCGCGCGCCCATCCGAAAATGGAGGGGCGGGATTTGGCGCGCGGCGCTTCGGGAGAAAAGCGCGTCTGGCGCGAGACGGATTGGCGATGGCCCGAAGGCTATGACAAAGAGAAGGGCGAGGCGCGTTTTTCTGTCGTTGTTTTGGATTACGGCGTGAAAAACACGATTCTGCGCCTGCTCGCCCGCCAAGGCTGCCGCGCGACTGTCCTGCGCGGCGAGAGTTCCGCCGAAGAGGTCTTGGCGCTGTCGCCCGATGGGGTTCTTCTCGCCAATGGGCCGGGCGATCCCGCCGCGAGCGCCTCATGGGCGGCGGGCGAGATCAAGACGCTTGTGGCGCGCGGCGTTCCTCTTTTCGGCATATGTTTGGGGCATCAGCTGTTGGCGCTGGCTTTGGGCGCGAAATGCGAGAAGATGCGGCAAGGTCATCACGGCGCGAATCATCCGGTGCAGGATTTGGCGACAGGCAAAGTGGAGATCGTCTCTATGAATCACGGCTTCACGGTGGCGCGGGAATCGCTCCCCAAAAATGTAGAAGAGACGCATAAGAGTCTCTTTGACGGGACGGTCTGCGGGATAAAATCGCGCGACAAGCCCGTTTTTTCGGTACAATATCATCCCGAATCATCGCCCGGCCCGTTGGACAGTCACGGTCTCTTTAGGCGTTTCGCGGCGATGATGGCGGAGAAGAAAGGAGTTTCCTTATGACGATGAAGAAAGCGGGTATGAATCCTTGGACGCGCTTCACCGATTGGCTGGATGTGAAAGTTCAAAAAATGCGCTGGTATGACATTGGCGCGATCAAATGGGCAGCTTTTCTCTTTGCTCTGATGGTGGCGAAACTTTGGCCTCCTTTGTTGGTTTTGGATTGGTGGTGGTATGGGCTGGGCGTTGTGATTTTTTCGGCGCCGGCTCTCTACCGCGCCTATCTGACGCCGGATCCGTAAGACGCGCCCGCGCGAAATCGGCATAGTCTTTGACGATCTCAAAGCCGATGAAGTCGCGGCGCTCTTGTCGCGCCACAAGGGCGACCTGTCCTGATCCGATGAAGGGGTCTAGGATGAGATCGCCCGCCGCGCTCCCATAGGCGAGGCATTTGCGGATCAGTTCGGAGGGGAGTTTGGTCGGCGTTTTTTCCTTGCCTGTCCAGTATTCGCGTTTGATTGTCCAGACATCTTCCATGTCGCGATAGCGGAGGCTTCCGCCATTGTCGGGATCGCGGGCGGTTTGGGGGAAGCGGGCGTTGGCGTAGAAGCGTCTGCGTTTTTCGTCTTTGCAGAGGAAGAGGCAGTGGTAATGGGATGAGACGAAGCGGCGCTTCGTGAAGACGCCGAATTGGTATTTCCAAATGACATGGTTGATGGTGATCCATCCTGTTTCGTCTGCGGCGATGAGGATGTCTTTCAGATTGTTCCATCCTGAGAAGATGAAGGCGCTGCCTGTTGGTTTGAGGAGGCGATGGGCTTCTTTCATCCATTGGCGGGAGAAGTTGGGATAGTCGCTTTTGGCGATTTCGCCGTAGCCTTTGAGGACTCGGGATTGGGTTCGGTTGTAGTTGGAGCGTTGGGCTCGGAAGTCTATGGCGAAGGGGGGGTCTGTGATGATGAGGTCAATGCATGATTCGGGCATGGTTTTCATGCCTTTCATGCAATCGGCGTGATGGATGAGGTTTTTCTTCATGTCTTTTGGCATAGGTCAAGCCCCCAAGCGTGCCAGCCTTTATGTTGGCTTCGCGCGAAAAGTTCTATTTTTTTTTGACGCGGGAACATCGCTTCTATGCGCCGCCTCACTTCATCGGGCTTAGCGCTGTGGGGGCCGCGTTTCGCTTCCACGAGCTGCCTAACATTGCGCGCGCCGCGGGGGCGCGGAATCTTGCCCTTCTTGAAGACCAAACACAGTTCGCATTGCGACAGAGTATAGAAGCCGGGATTTGTCTTCATTTTGTTCCAGACGAAGCCGATGGTCGCCCAAGAGAAGCCCCATGCTTTGCCCAGATCAATCGCTTGATCCAGATGCGGGGAGGTTGCCCAGAGGAAGAGGAGGCTGTCGGGCGCGGCGATGTCGGCGATATTCCATGCTGCCATATTTTGCGTTGTGATGGTGGGATAGTGTCGGATTGCGCCGCCTGTATCTTGTCCGCCTGCGCCGTTATGTTGGAGTTGGCCTTTATAGTCCCAGGGGGGGTCGGCGTAGAGGATGGCGAAGGGGCCGGGGGGTAGCGGGTTTGCGGGGGCGAGCATGGAGGTTTCCGTGGCGAATCGGTTCTTGACTCTAGCAAAGAAGGGGGGTCAAGGGGGGCTTGCCCCCCTTGAAAAAAGGGGGTTCGGGGGAAACCCCCGAAAAGTCGGCGGGCGTGGCGAAACGAAGCGGGCGAAGCCGTAGGCAAGCCCGCGAGAAAGCCCGCCGACCCCCCAGCTAGAAGAGCTCTTGCGAGCAGGGGCGGTTGGGGGGTGGGTCGCTTTTCCTCGCTTGCGCTTCGCGCTTCGCTCGGAAAAGCTTTTTTCCCACCCCACCCCCCAACCGATAGGCTGCCTTCGGCAGCCTTGGTTTTCGCGGGGGGTCTTCGACCCCCCACACCCCCCTTAACAGGAGCTTCAATCAGCGCTCAGGCCCGTCCAACGGAATGTAATCCGTCACAGCCTCCCAACGATCCCCAACAATCCGCGAAATGAACACGCTCGTAGAACCCAAATGATCCGTCTCCGTGAAATCTAACGCAACCCCAGACAACTCCTCATTACGCCACGGCGGCATCGCCTCTAACGCCCGAGCATAACCCTCCTGAGTCGGATCAGGACCCGCCCGCTCCAACGCCGCCCCAAAAAACCGCATCAACTGATAAGCCGAAATCGCCTGCAAATTCGGCTCAACCCCAAACTTCTCACGATAACGACCAATCCACGCCCGAACCCCAGGATTCGGATCATCATCATAAGGAATCGCAAACTGTCCCCCCGCATGAATGCCCTGAACCGCCGCGCCCCCCAACCGCGCAACCTCAGGCGCATAACAGGCAAGCGAACATAAAATCGGAACATCCCAGCCCAAATCCCGAGCCGCCTGCGCCGCCCCAATCGTCTCGCGTATCACCGTCCCCAAAATCAAAAAATCCGCGCCCGCCGCGCGAAGCCGCGCCACCTGCGTGGAAAAATCAGTCGCGCCCCGCTTGTAAGTCGTGATCGCCACAGGCTTCAATCCCAGATCAGCAAGCCCCTGCTCCGCGCCCCTGCGAACATCCAAACCAAAATCATCATCCTGATAAAGAATGCCAGCGCGCTTCACGCCAAATTTGTCAACGAAATAACGCGTGGCAGCCCGCATGGAACTCGTGTAAGGCGTGATGCCCGAAAATTTCAAAGGATGCAAAGGCCGATACGTCCCCTCCGCGCCCGTGAAAGGAAAAAGATGAAGAATCCCCTTCCGCAAAACCAACGGCATGGAAGCAAGAACAGTCGGCGATCCCAACGGCGCGACCACCGCGAAAACCCGATCCCTGTCAATCAATTTGCGAACCGCCAAAACAGCGCGGCGCGGCTCATAGCCCGTATCCTCCACAATCAACCGCAAGCGCCGTCCATGAACGCCGCCCGCCGCGTTGATGTCGTCCAGCGCCATGACAAGACCATTGCGAATAGGCTCGCCCCACGAAACAATAGGCCCCGACAAATCCTGATGCGTCCCAATGACGATCTCTTTCTCATAAACGCCCTGCGCGGCAAGAGGCGCGGCGCTCTCCTCTTCCGAGCAGCCCATCGCCAAAAGGACGCCCATCAAGCCCAGCGCGCGCGCCGCGCGATGCCAGTTTCTCCGTCTCATCATGCTTCTCCTTCCATCATTCTGATCCTTCTCATCATTGATGATACATGGATTCTATCAGCGTCTGGTATTTCTCGGAAACGAAAGATCGCTTCAATTTTCCAGTCGCGGTGATCTCGTCATCTTCCGGCAGAATGAGGCGATCAATGAGGCGGAATCTCTTGATCTGCTCCACGCGGGCGAAACCCCGATTGACCTTCTCCACCTCCCCGCCAATGAGGTCTAAAATGGGCGCGGCGCGGCAGAGAGACGCGAAATCCGAGAAGGGAACGCTGTGATCTTGCGCGAATTTGGCGACATTGTCGTGATCCACCATCAACAGCGCTGTCAGATATTTCCGCCTGTCGCCAATGACGACGGCGTCGGCGATATAGGGGCTGAATTTGAGAGCGTTCTCAATCTCGGCCGGCGTGATGTTCTTGCCCCCCGCCGTGATGATGATGTCCTTGATGCGCCCGGTGATTTTGAGCCATCCCTCATTGTCCATCGCGCCCAAATCGCCTGTGTGAAGCCATCCCTCTTTGAGGGCGTCCTTCGTCTTCTCCTCCTTGCGCCAATAGCCCTGAAAGACATGATCGCCCTTGATGAGAATCTCGCCCTCCGCGCTGATTCGCGCCTCCGTCTCGGGGAGCGCTCTGCCGATGGAGCCGCGCTTGTAAGACCCCCATGGGAGGGGAAGGGTCGCGATTCCGGCGTTTTCGGTCTGTCCGTAGCCTTCCGCCATGTAAAGTCCGAGCGCGCTGAACCACCGTATCAGATCGGGCGAGATCGGCGCGGCGCCGGACAAAATATAGCGGCAGCGATCTATGCCCAAAGCGCGTCTGATGTTGGCGAGGACGAGGAAATCGGCAAGACCAAACGCCGCCTCCAATAAGGGCGGGACGCGCTCGCCCTCGGCGATAAGATCCGCCCGCTTGAGACCGATCGCCATCGCCCAATCATAAAAGACGCGCTCTAACAATGTCGCCTCCTTCATCATCACCGAGATTTGGGCGTAGAATTTCTCCCAGATTCGCGGGACGGCGAAAAAACTTGTCGGACGCGCCTCGCGCAGATTGCTCATCGCGGCGTCCGCGCTCTCGGCGAAATGGACGAGCTGCCCGCTCATCAGCTGCGAAAAGGTCGTGAAAGTGCGCTCAGCAATATGGCAGAGCGGCAGGAAGGCAAGCGTCTTCTCGTCTCCGTGAAAAGGAATGAGAGAGCGAATGGCGCTCATCTGAAAGAGAATGTTTTTATGCGAGAGCATCGCGCCTTTCGGCGGGCCGGTCGTCCCGGACGTATAGACGAGGATCGCCGTCTCTTCGGGCTTCGTCTCTTCGGTTCTCTGTCGGAGTTCGGCGGCATGGCTTTTCAAATGACGCCGCCCCAGCGCCAAAAACTCGTCAAAAGAGACCGCCATCTCGTCTTTGAGCGCGTGAAGCCCCTCCCAGTCAAAGACGACAATCTTTCTCAAAGACGGAATCCTGTCGCGGACCTCCAAGATTTTATCCAGCTGCTCGTCATCTTCGGCGAAATAGATTTCGGCGGCGCAGTCATTCATGATGTATTCAATCTGCGGAGGCGTGTCGGTCGGATAGATTCCGAAGGAGACGCCGCCGGCGAGCATGATTCCCAGATCGGCGAAGAGCCATTCCGGACAAACTTCGGAGACAATCGCGGCGCGCGCCTGTTTCCTGAGACCGAGCGCCAAACAGGCCGCGCCGACTTCCTCGGCGCGTCCGCCATAGTCGCTCCAACTGATGGGCTTCCAGATTCCCAAATCTTTGTCGCGCATCGCCACGCGATCGCCGAAGCGCTTGACCCTCTCTAGAAAGAGTTTCGGCACAGTGTCGCAGGATTTGGGAATCGGAGGCGGTTTGATGGCGCGTTCTGTCATGGTCGCATTCTACCCCCAAGACTTGCGCCTTTTCCAGCGCCTCTCGCCGCGCTCTCCGACTTCGCCGCCGCCCAAATAGAAATCGCGTATGTCGGCGTGGCGCGACAGCCTCTCGCAAGAATCGTCCAGGACGATTCGCCCATTTTCCAGCACATAGCCATAGCGCGCCGTCCTCAGCGCCATCGGCGCGTTCTGCTCCACCAGCAAAATCGCCACGCCTTCCTCGCCATTGACGCGGCGGATAATGTCAAAAATCTCTTTCATCAGAAGGGGCGAGAGTCCGAGAGACGGCTCGTC
This sequence comes from uncultured Alphaproteobacteria bacterium, assembly GCA_958296285.1. Classification (GTDB taxonomy): domain Bacteria; phylum Pseudomonadota; class Alphaproteobacteria; order JAPOUT01. Next base: position 730,985 of record OY282459.1, on the reverse strand, counting down.
CAACAGAAGCAGTTTCGGTCGCGCCATCAGACCCCGCGCGATGGCGAGCATCTGCTGCTCGCCGCCGGAGAGATGGCCGGCGGGCTGATCCGCCCGCCTCTTGAGAATCGGAAAATAGGCATGGACGCGCTCCAAATCGCCGCCGATCGCCTCTTTGTCGCGGCGAATGTAAGCGCCCATCCGCAGATTGTCGCGCACCGAGAGAAAGGGGAAAACCTCCCGCCCTTCCGGCACATGGGCGATGCCCTGTCGCGCGACAAAAGACGGATCCGCGCCCCCGATCGCTTCGCCTTGAAAGAGGATCTGTCCTTTGGCGGGCTCCATAATGCCTGAGATCGTTTTCAAGATTGTCGTTTTGCCCGCGCCGTTCGCGCCCAGCACCGCCGTCATTCCGTGAGGCGGAACGGAGAGGCTGACGCCTCGTATCGCCATGATCGGCCCATAGAAACTCTCCACATTGGCGAGGGCGAGAAGCGATTCTTTTTGGGCGCTCTTCTTGGCGCTCATGCGTCTTCTCCCAGATAGGCGCGGGCGACCGCTTTGTCGGCGCTGACCTCGGCCGGCGATCCCAGCGCCAGCGCCCGCCCCTGATTGAGCGCCAGCACGCGATCCGACACCGCTCGGACGAGCGTCATATCATGCTCCACCAAGAGGATTGTCGCGCCCAAAAGGTCTCTTATGTCGTGAATCCAAAACGCCATGTCGCGCGTCTCTTCGGCGTTCAAGCCTGAGGAGGGCTCGTCCAGCAGAAGCAGTTTCGGCTCTGACGCCAGCGCGCGCCCAAGCTCCACGATTTTGCGAACCCCGTAGGGCAGATTGGCGATGCGCTGATCCCGATAGGCTTCCAGTTTCAAGAAATCCATAATCTCTTCCGCCTTATGCCGATGCGCCTCCTCCTCGCGCCGCGCCGAGGGCAGGAAGAGGAGTTCTGAGAGAAATCCTGTCTGTCGGCGAATGTGGCGTCCCAACAGCATATTCTCCAAGACGGTCGCGCCCTCAAAAAGTTCTATATTCTGAAAAGTCCGCGCGATGCCCAAACGCGGGATCGCGTGGGAGGGACGGCGGAGAAGATTCTCGCCCCGATAAAAAATCGCGCCTCCAAAGGGATCGTAAAAGCGGCTGATAATGTTAAAGAGCGTGGATTTTCCCGCGCCGTTCGGGCCGATGATCGTGAAAATCTCGCCCTCCTCCACAGAGCAATCCAGCTCTTTGAGCGCGATCAAGCCGCCGAAGCGCATCTCCAGTTTCTCTATCTCAAGGAGGCTCATCGGTCGCGCTCCGACGCCATCGTGCGGCGCTGTCTTCTAAAACTGCCCTTGCGATAGAGCGGGAAGAGGTCAAAATAGGCGCGGATTTTCACCCAGCGCCCATAGATTCCGTCAGGCTCAAAGAGGACGAAGAGAATGATGATCAGACCGAAAATGCCGGACTCTATCCCCGATTGCGAGGCGAGGGCGGGCGGCAGAAGATCGCGGAACGAGGCGATCAGCTGCGGCAGAACGACCAGAAAGATCGCGCCGAACACAGCGCCATGCAGCGATCCCATCCCGCCAACGACAATCATCAAGAGCAGATTGATGGAGAGAAAAATCGTAAAGCCCTCCGGCGTGATCGTGAAGAGGAGATGTCCGTAGAGCGCGCCGGCGATGCCGGTGAGGCCGGCGGAGATGGTGAAGGCGGTCGTCTTGACGGCGGCGACATTGACGCCCATGCTCTTGGCGGCGATTTCGGAATCGCGCACCGCTTGGAAGGCGCGTCCTGTCGCCGAGCGCATGAGGTTCAGCGCCGCCAAGAGCGCCGCCGCGAAAACTCCCAAAACGAGATAATAAAACTCTCTCTCGCTCTCAAACCCGTAAGAGACGCCGGGGAGGACGAGGCGGGGCCAATCCATCGTCAGCCCTTGATTGCCGCCGGTCACCGTTTCCCATCGGGCGAGGATTTCTTCCACGATGAAAGCGAAGGCGTAGGTGGCGAGCGCCAGATAGATTCCGCGCATCCTCAGCGCCGGCAGTCCGACCAAGACGCCCAGCGCCGCCGCGACAAGACAAGCCGCCGGCAAAGAGACCAAAAGCCCGGCGCCGGCATTATGGAGAATGGCTTCGGTGTAAGCGCCCGCCGCCATGAAGGCGGCGTGTCCCAGAGAAATCTGCCCCGCCTGCCCGGACAAAAGAACGAGACCGATCCCGGCGATGGCGTAAGTCAGGACGAAAGAGAGCTGGCTCACCGCGTAATCATCGGCGAGGAGAGGCGCGGACAAAAGCGCCACGCCCAAGAGACCATACCAAAAGGCGGCGCTTCCGCCCTCATCTTGGCTGTCGCGGCGGAGGAGAATGATTCCGAAGGCGAGCGCGTAAAGACACGCCCCCCACGCCGTCAGAAAGCCGCGCGGCGCTATCACAAGAAGCGCCGCGTAAAAGAGAAGCCCGCAGACGAGCCTCCCCGTTCCGCCATAGCGAAACAGGCGAATATCTTGGGCGTAGGCGGTTTTGAGAAGGGCGCGCATCGGGTCAGACTTTCTTCATGCCGCTCTCGCCGAAAATTCCCTCAGGCTTGACAATGAGAACGATCAAAAGAAGAGCATAGGCGGCGACATCCTTAAACCCTTGCGGGAGATAGAAGCCCGCCAGCGCTTCGGCGATTCCGACAATCAATCCGCCGACAATCGCGCCGGGCAGAGACGCGAATCCTCCCAAAACCGCCGCCGGAAGCGCCTTAAAGACGATGAAGCCCATTTGCGAATGGACGAAGGCGATCGGCGCCAAGAGAAGTCCGGCGACTCCGGCGACCGCCGCCGACAATCCCCAAATCAGCGTGAAGAGATTTTTAACAGGTATCCCCATATAATGAGCGGCGAGCTGATTCTCGCTGACGGCTTGCATGGCGACGCCTATCTTTGTCTTGGCGAAGAAGAGATAGAGCGCGCCGCAAAGAGCCATCGTCAGAAGGATGATCGCGGCGTGGTTTTGGCTGATGATCGCCGGGCCCAGCTGGACGGTGTGATCGGTGAAAGGCGTTGGGATCGTGAAAGTGTCGGTTCCCCATCCGGGGGTCAGCCCGACAAGGGCGCGGAGGAAAAAGCCCAGCCCGATTGTGACCATGACGATGGAGAAGGCGGGCTCGCCGACAAGGGGGCGGATGACGGCGCGCTCGCAAAGGATTCCAAAGAGGAACGCCGCGGCGACGGCGAGGAGAGCGCCCAGCGCGTAGGGCAGCCCGAAGATTCCGATTGTCGTGAAGGACAGGAAAGCGCCGACCATCAAGAGATCGCCCTGCGCGAAATTGATCGTTTCTGTCGCCTTGTAAATGAGGACGATCCCCAGCGCGACCATCGCATAGACGCATCCGATCGCCGCGCCGGAGACGAGCTGCTGGATATAGAAGCCCAGCCTCATCGCGTCCATCGCGCCTGTGGCGTAGAGAAGGAAGGGCGCCAGGACGCCCAGCGCGGCGAAAAGGATCAATCCTCGCCAAATCGCCGCGAAGAGTCTGTCTGTCCAAGAGGTCATAATTTGTGAATCTTCCCCCGTCCCCCGATGCCCATTTGGGCGTTAATCTAATCGTGTGCTATGCTTGGCGCAATGCGTGTCCGCGCTTTTCGCCGAGCTCCTATCTCGTGAACCCTCTCACCGTCATCATTCCCACGCTGAACGAAGCCCAGAGGCTTCCTCTTGCGCTCAAAACGCTTCGCGCGCCGACAGAGGCGAAAAGGCTGATCGCCGAGATCATTGTCGCGGACGCCAGATCCCGCGACCAAACGCGCCTCATCGCCAAAAAGATGGGCGCGCGAATCATCATCACGAAAAAAGGGCGCGGGACGCAAATGCGCCAAGCCGCCCAAAGCGCCAAGACGCCGTGGCTCTTTTTCCTCCATGCCGACAGTCTCCCGCAAAAGGGCTGGGCGGAGGAGGCGGCGGCGTTCATTAAGAGAGACCGCGAGAATAAAGACCGCGATCGCGCCGCCGCCGTCTTCCGCTTCGCTTTGGAAAGTCCGCGAAGAAAAGCCAGACTGTTGGAAGCGCTGGTGGCTCTGCGCTGCCGCCTTCTCAAACTGCCCTATGGCGATCAGGGACTCTTGATAGAAAAGCGCTTCTATGACGAGATCGGAGGCTTCGCCGACATTCCGCTGATGGAGGATGTGGCGCTCGTCCGAAAAATCCCGCGCCATCGGCTCTGTCTTTTGAAGACCGCCCTTCTCTCTTCGGCGCGGCGCTATGAGGGGGGTTTTTTCGCTCGGATTTTTAAGAATCAACTCTGCCTCGCGCTTTATTTTTTGGGCGTGCCGCCAAAGCGCATCGCCGACCTTTATGAGCGCTAGACCGATCGTGATTATCATGGCGCGTCTGCCGCGAATGGGGACGGTCAAAACGCGCCTCGCGCGAGAGATCGGCGCGGCGGAGGCGCTGCTCTTCTACCGAAGAACGCTCCAAAAACTCCTTCGCGAAAGTTCCGATCCGCGCTGGGAGGTTTGTCTGGCGCTGACGCCCTGCCAAAGCGACAGAAGTTTCGGAGCGATCCGCATTGTCGGACAGGGGTCCGGCGATTTGGGGGCGCGGATGGCGCGTCTGATGGAGCGCTTCCGCGCGCGTCCGCGCCTGATTGTCGGAAGCGACTCGCCCGATCTCACGGCGCGCCATATCGCGGCAGCCTTCCGCGCATTGAAGAGATGCGATGCGGTTTTCTCGCCCGCGCCCGATGGCGGCTTCGCGCTGATCGGCTTGCGGGCGCTTTTTCGGCGTCCGGCGCTTTTTCAGAATGTCCGATGGTCGTCCCGCCACGCGCTTCAAGATGCGCGGCGCTCTTTGGGGAGGGCGAAGATCACGCTCCTGCAGCCCCTCGCCGACATAGACAGCGGCGCGGATTACAGACGATGGAAAAGCGCCGCCAAATTGCACGGCGCATGACGCGAATCCAAAATGTCTCGCAGAATGCGATCCCATCCGTCTTGGCACGCGCCGGGGGATCCGGGCAGCGCGAAAATGCAGGTGCTTCCCGAAACGCCGGCGCAGGCGCGGGAGAGCAGCGTGGAGACGCCAATCGTCTCAAAACTCGCCCGATGAAACAAAAAGGCGAAGCCCTCCATCTCTTTCTCAAAAAGAGGTTTTAAAGCGTCCGGCGTGACGTCTCGGGCGGTCAGCCCCGTCCCGCCTGTCGTGATGACGATCTGAATCTCTTGATCCGCGATCCATGACGATACCTGCCGCGCGATCGCCTCTTTCTCGTCCGCCACAATCGCCCGCGCCGCCAGGCGATGGCCGGCGGCGGCGATTCTCTGGGCGAGGAGATCGCCGGATTTGTCGGTCTCGGCTTCCCGCGAATCGGAGACTGTCAGGAGCGCGATGGCGAGCGGCGCGAAATCTTTTGACGCTTCACCCAATGCCATCGCCCGCCTCCCCCGCCGCCTCCCCGTCCAACCGCGCGCGAAGGGCGAGCAAATCGCGCCAAACCAAAGATTTCTGTCTGGGCTGCCGCAGCAGAAAAGCGGGATGGAAGGTCGCCATGACGTGAAAGCGCCGCCCGCCGATCTCCCTCTGATGCCATCGCCCGCGCGTCCGCATAATGCCTTCGCTCAAACCCAGAATCTCCTTCGCCGCGACTCCGCCGAGAGCGAGGAGAATCTCCGCGCCGGAGAGCGCCGCATGCCTCTCCAAAAAAGGACGGCATTGCGCCTTCTCCTCCTCCGAAGGGGCGCGGTTGCCGGGCGGACGCCACGGCACGACATTGGCGATATAGACATTCTCGCGGCGCGACAAGCCGACAGCGGCGAGCATCTGATCCAAGAGCCGTCCGCTGCGCCCGACAAAGGGAAGCCCCTGCGCGTCTTCTTCCGCGCCCGGACCCTCGCCGATCAGCATGATCCGCGCTTCCGCCACGCCGTCCGCGAAGACCAAATTGCGCGCCGTATCTTTCAAGCGGCAGCCCTCATAGGTTTCCAGCGCGATCCTCAGAGATTGAAGATTCTGCGCCGCGGCGGCGAGGCTTTCGGCTTCGTCAATCTTCGCGCTCTTCTCTTCCATCGGCGCGCTTGCGATGATTGGGGCGATCTCTGTCGGCGCGGCGTCTTGACGCGCAGCGTCTTGACGCGCAGCGTCTTGACGCGCAGGCGGCGCGTCTTGACGCGGCGCCTCTTGACGCGGCGGCGGCAGAGGGGCGTCTTGACGCGGCGCCTCTTGAGGCGGGGCGGGCTTCGCCTCCTCCCTGCCGCTCTCTTGATAATAGCGGACGGCGCTCTCGCCGGTCATGTCCCACAAGCCCGCCATCGCATAGGAGAAGAGGAGGCTTCGCGCGGCGCGTTTTTTCGGATTCTCTTCCATGATCGCGCCTCCGCCCGCCGCCCTTTCAGAAAAACATAGGAGAAAGGATGATAAAAGATTATCATCTCTTGTCTCTTTAATCATTCGCCATGAGGGTTTTTCGTGAAAGAGAGTCCATCGCTCCCCCCGGAAGAGATTAATGCGCGTCAGGGCTTCGCGCTGGCGCCGGAGGCGCGCGAATCCATGTCCTATGATGTCGTGATTGTCGGGGCGGGCCCCGCCGGGCTTGCCGCGGCGATACGCCTCAAAGAGAAGGCGAAAGCGAGCGGTCGGGAAATTTCGGTCTGTCTTTTGGAAAAGGGATCGGAAGTCGGCGCGCATATTCTTTCCGGCGCCGTCATTGACCCTAAGCCTCTGACGGAACTCATTCCCGATTGGAAGGAGAAAGGCGCGCCTTTGGAGACGCCGGTCTCCTCCGAGCGCTATTCTCTTATGACCGAGAAGCGCGCCTTCCCTTTTCCGAACTTTCTTCTTCCGCCTTTGATGAAGAATCACGGATGCCATATCGCCTCTTTGGGGAATCTCTGCCGATGGCTCGCCAAAGAGGCGGAGGCGCGGGGCGTGGAAATCTATCCGGGCTTCGCGGCGGCGGAAGTCCTCTTGAACGAGACGGGCGCGGTCAGGGGGGTCGCCACCGGCGATATGGGAATCTCCAAGAGCGGAGAGAAGAAGCCCAATCACGAGCCGGGGATGGAAATCTTGGGCAAATACACGCTTTTCGCCGAAGGCGCGCGCGGCTCGCTTTCCAAGTTTCTCATTCGGCATTTTGATTTGGAGAAGGATTCCGATCCGCAGAAATTCGGCATAGGCCTCAAAGAATTGTGGCGCGTGCCGAAAGAGCGTCATCGCTTGGGGCATGTTCAGCACACGCTGGGCTGGCCGCTGGATCAGAAAACGGGCGGCGGCAGTTTCCTCTATCATTTCGGAGATTGTCTCGTTTCTGTCGGCTTTGTCGTCCATCTGAATTACGAGAATCCCTATCTCTCGCCCTTTGACGAGTTTCAGCGTTTTAAGACTCATCCGGCGATTCGCGCGATTCTTGAAGGAGGCGAGCGCCTCGCTTACGGCGCGCGGGCGATCACGGAAGGGGGCTTCCAATCGGTGCCGCGCCTGATTTTCCCGGGGGGCGCGCTGATCGGCTGCGCGGCGGGCTTTGTCAATCTGCCGCGCATCAAGGGGAGTCATAATGCGGTGGAGTCCGGAATCATGGCGGCGGAGGCGGCGGCGGAGGCCCTCGCGCGGCAGCGAGAGCATGACGCGCTGGAATCTTACGCCCAAGCCTATCGCGCCAGCGCGGCGCGGCGCGAACTTCTGATGGTTCGCAATGTCAAACCTCTCCTCTCGCGCCTGCCTCTTATTTTGGCGCTGCCGCTGATGGGTCTTGAGATGTGGATGCGGACGCTCAAAATCGGTCTTCCCTTCACGCTGAAGCACGGGAAACCCGATTGCGATTCGCTCCGCGAGGCGAAAGATTGCGAGCCTATCCTTTATCCGAAGCCTGACGGAATCGTCTCTTTTGACAAGGAGTCCTCTGTCCATCTCTCGGCGACCAATCACGAGGAGGATCAGCCCGTCCATCTGACGCTCAAAGATCCGACTGTGCCTCTCAAAGAGAATCTGCCGCGCTTCGCCGAGCCTGCCCAGCGTTATTGTCCGGCGGGGGTTTATGAGGTTCTGGAGGAGACAGGCGGCGGAGGCGGCGGGGGCGGGCGGCGCTTTCAGATCAACGCGCAAAATTGCGTCCATTGCAAAAGCTGCGACATCAAAGACCCCGCGCGAAATATCAATTGGGTCGCGCCGGAAGGCGGCGGCGGCCCGAATTATTCCAATATGTGAAGATGAGAGTTTTTGTCTTTTTGGGATTGGCGCTGTTCCTCGCCTCTTGTTTCGCGTCTTCACAGGCGCATGGCAAAGAGGCTTTCGCGAAAGACGCCGGCGACTATCTCTCGGCGCGGGTCGCCGGGGCGCGGGGCGATTTGGAGATCGCCATCGCTTTTCTGAACAAGATTCGCAAAAGACATCCCGACAGCCCCGATCTGTTGGAGCGGCTTCTGCCTCTGAAAGTCTCGGCGGGCTATGTGGCGAGCGCGATCCCTGACGCGAAGCGCTTGGTTGAGAAGAATCCCCGCGATCAATTCGCGCAGCTCATCTTGACGATCGGACTCATCAAGGAGAAAAACTATGCCGCCGCTTTGGCGAAACTCTCGCGCAAAGGGAGCGCGCTCTCTTCCTGGCCTGCCGCGCCTCTTTTGGCGGCTTGGGCGCATTACGGGGCGGGCGAGACGGAGGCGGCGCATAAGATTCTAAAAACGCGCCCTCTGCCGCGCCCTCTGCCCTTTATGCATCGCGCGATGCTTCACGATTTGGAGGGCGAAAGCGAGGAAGCCGAAGCGCTCTTCCGCCAGACCGGCCGGAACGGAGCGCAGGATCGTCCGAGAGCCTTCCCGCGCTTCTCTCTTATCCGCGCGAATTTTTTGGAGCGTCTGGGCGCGAAAGACGAGGCGCGGCAAATCTATAAAACGCTGGCGGCGCGGGAGAGTCTGGCGGCGGCGGCGGCGCGGGCGCGTCTGACGCGCGAGGGGCGAAAGGCGCCGCCGCCTCTGATCCGATCTTCGGCGGAGGGCGCGGCGGAGGGTCTTTTCCATCTGGCCCTCCTCGCGCGGCGGATGGGCGCGGCGCGAGACGCGATCTTCTATTCCAGAATGTCGCTCTATCTGCGTCCGCGTTTTGAGAGCGCTTGGATGCTGATGGGCGCGCAGCTTCATCTTGAGAAGCGCTTCCAAGACGCGATCGGCTTTTATGAAAAGATTCCGTCCTCCTCGCCTTTCGCCGCCGCCGCCGCGATCGCGATCGCGCAGGCGCGGGAAGCGATGGGCGAGACGGAGGCGGCGGTCGCGCTTCTCAAGAATCTGGCGCGAAGGAAGGCGGACAATGTGGAGATCGCCGCGGCGCTGGGCGACATCTATATCGCGCGGCGCGATTTTCAGAACGCCGGACGCGCCTATAGCCGCGCCATCGCGCTGGACGCCAAGCGCGCCGCCGCCGAGAGCGCGTCAGGCGAGAAATCGCCGAGGCGCTGGCAGCTCTTCTTCTCGCGCGGCATGAGCTATGAGCGCCGCGATCTCTGGAAGGACGCCGAGCGCGATCTCAAGCGCGCGCGCCGTCTCTCCAAAGACGATCCTTTCGTTCTCAATTATCTCGCCTATTCCTGGGCCGATCGCAATCGCAATCTCCGACAGGCGCTCGCCATGCTGCAAAGCGCGGTGGAGAAAAAGCCGAATAACGGCTTCATCATTGACAGTCTGGGCTGGGCTTATTATCGGCTGGGCAATTATGACGAAGCGCTGCGACATTTGGAGCGCGCCGTCAAGATAGAGCCCGCCGAGACCGAGATCAACGACCATCTGGGCGATGTTCTCTGGCATATGGGGCGGCGCATAGAAGCGCGATTCCAATGGCAGCGCGCGCTGGAAGTCTCCGATGGCAATAAGGACGTCACCAAAAAGCGCCTTGCCGAAATCCGCGACAAAATCGCCTTCGGACTCAAGCGAAGCCCCAAGCGAGGCGCGGGGCTTTGACGAGACGATAGGAAGAGGCGCGAGGGGCGCGCGAAAGATGGGCGGCGCTTATCCTCTCGGCGCGACAGGCGCGGCGGCGCGGGCGGCGGCGAAAGTCAATCTCACCCTCGCCGTCCATGGGCGGCTCTCTGACGGCTATCACGCGATAGAGAGTCTTATTCTCTTCGCCGGGCTTTCCGATTTTCTTCTTATTCGCCCCGCTTCGCGGAATCGTTTGCGGGCGCGGGGCGCTTTCGCGGAAAAACTTCCCCGCCTCTCGGACAATCTCATTTTTCGCGCGGCGGCATTTTTTGACGCTAAGCTGGACGTCCATCTTGAGAAACATATTCCTGTCGCCGCCGGGCTGGGCGGCGGCTCGGCGGACGCCGCCGCCATTCTCCGCGCTCTGTCGGAGATGAAGAGCCGCCCTCCGCCCGCGCCGCGTCAAGACGCCCCGCCGCTCTCTTTGGAACATGCCGTCTCTTTGGGGAGCGACATCCCCGCCTCTCTACTCTCCAAGCCTCTTTTGGCTTGGGGAAGGGGGGAGAAGATCAAGCCCCTATCCGACATCCCTCCCCTTTTCGCCGTTCTCGTCAAGCCTGACGGCTCTCTTTCCACGGGGCGGGTTTATCAATCTTTCGGGGCGGAAGCCTGCCGCCAAGCGCCGCCGCCAAGCCCGCCGCCGCGCTTCTCCAATGTTTCGGATCTGACCGCATGGATCGCCAAGCGCCCGAACTTTCTTCAAGAGACGGCGCGGTCTCTCTTTCCGGAACTGAGCGCCGTCTTGACGGCGATCAGAGAGACGCGCCCTTTGATCGCGCGGATGAGCGGCAGCGGTCCCGTTTGTTTTGGTCTTTACGCGGAGGCGGGCTTGGCGGCGGCGGCGGCGGCGGCGATCGCCAAACGGCATCGGCGATGGTGGCTCTGCGCGACCCGTCTTGGCGGATCGGAGGGGGCGGGGGGAGCGGGGGGAGCGGGGGGCGCGGGGGTTTAGTGCAGCCGCGCCGCGCTGAAAAGGGCGATCTCTTCCAGACTGTCGCGCCCCGCCCCCTGCGGAAGAGTGGCAAGCGCCTTGACGGCTTTTTGAGAAAAGCGCTTGGCGCGATCGCGGGTTTCGTCCAGCGCGCCGTGGCGCTCCATCAGCGCGCGCGCTTCGTCCCAAAAGCCTTTTTTGAGCCCATTGGCGAAAATCTCCTGCCAAAAGCGCCTTTCCTTTTCCGATCCCCGCGCATAGGTCAGAACGACAGGGAGGGTCATCTTGCCTTCGCGGAGATCGTTGCCCAAGGCTTTGCCCATTTTCTTTGAGCCGCCGGCATAATCCAAGACGTCATCGGAGAGTTGGAACGCCATGCCCAGCTGATGCCCGTAAGTTTCCAGCCTCGCGCCATGGGCGCGGGCGCTCTTGACGAGGGCGGAGCCTGTCTGCGCGGCGGCGGCGAAGAGCGCGCCGGTCTTGGCGGCGGCGATTTCCAAACAGGCGGCTTCGTCGGTCTCCAAGCGGCGCTGGCAGGCGAGCTGCATGACCTCGCCCTCGGCGATTCGGCAGGCGGCGGCGGAGAGAATCCGCAAAGCGTGGAGCGATTGGGTTCCGACCATCAGATCAAAGGCTTTGCCCAAGAGAAAATCGCCGACCAAAATGCTGGCCTTATTGCCCCAAATGAGTCGCGCGGCTTGGCGTCCGCGCCTCAGCGCGCCTTCATCCACGACATCGTCATGGAGGAGGGTGGCGCTGTGCATCATCTCCACGGCGGCGGCGAGATCAATATGGGCGTCTCCCTGATAGCCGCAGAGTCTGGCGGAGGCGAGCGCGACCATCGGGCGCAGGCGCTTGCCGCCGGAGGCGATCAAATGCCGCGCGACTTCCGGAATGAGATCGCGCTTCCCCTCCAGCGCCGCGAGGAGGCGATCATCCACGCGGCGCATATCCTCTTTGAGAAGGGCGGCGGCGCTCTTGGCTGAGAGGGCGCGAGGCGAGGCGGCGCGGGGCGGGGAGTCAAGAGACGCGCTCATCTTCTGCCCTCGCGCAGCGCCGCCTGCGCCGCCGCCAGCCGCGCGATCGGAATGCGGTAGGGCGAGCAGGAGACATAATCCAGCGACAGTCTCTCGCAAAGGGCGATGGAATCCGGATCGCCGCCATGCTCGCCGCATAAGCCCAGCGTCATGGCGGGGCGGGCGCGGCGCGCCTTTTCCGCCGCCATGCCGATGAGCGCTCCCACGCCGGACGCGTCCAGCGTGATGAAGGGATCGCGATCCCACAAGCCCTGCTCCTCGTAAAATTTCATAAAGGCGCCGGCGTCATCGCGGCTGATGCCGAAGACGGTCTGGGTGAGATCGTTCGTGCCGAAACTGAAAAAATCGGCGCTGAGCGCGATCTTTTCGGCTTCCAGCGCGGCGCGGGGGAGTTCAATCATCGTGCCGATGCGAAAGCGGGGCGGCTGGCCCAAACTCTCCGCCACAGACGCCGCCACCGTCTCTATGCGCGATTTGAGAAAAGACAGTTCCGCTTCCATCATAATGAGCGGAATCATAATCTCCACGGCGCAATCCGTCCCGCCTTTTCTTTTGACGCGGTGCGCGGCTTCAAAAATCGCGCGCGCCTGCATTTCATAGATTTCGGGATAGGTGATGCCGAGGCGGCAGCCTCTATGTCCGAGCATCGGATTCGCCTCCGCCATTCTCGCCATGCGGCGCTTCAGAGCCTCCTCGCTGACGCGAAGCCGTCTCGCCAAAGGCGCGATTTCCGCGCCGCGCGGCAGAAACTCATGCAAAGGCGGATCCAAGAGCCGTATCGTGACCGGACGCCCCTCCATCTTTTGGAGAATCTGAACGAAATCCTCGCGCTGATAGGGGAGGAGTTTCTCCAGCGCCTGCTGCCGCGCTTCGCTGTCGGCGGCGAGAATCATCTCGCGCATCACGGCGATTCGCTCCTCATTGAAAAACATATGCTCGGTGCGGCACAAGCCGATCCCTTCCGCGCCGAAACTGAGCGCCATCTCCACATCGGCGGCGGTCTCGGCGTTGGCGCGGACCCCAAGGCGGCGATATTTGTCCGCCCACGACATCAGCGCGCCGAAATCGCCGGAAATTTCAGGCTTGATCTCAGGCACCGCGCCCAGCATGATCTCGCCCGTCCCGCCGTCAATCGTGATGAGATCGCCTTCGCGCACCAGTCTCGCCCCCACGCGCAGGAGGCCGCCTTCTCTGTCAATCCGCATCGCGGCGGCGCCTGAGACGCAGGGCTTGCCCATGCCGCGCGCGACAACCGCCGCATGGCTGGTCATGCCGCCCCGCGCCGTCGCCACGCCTTGCGCGGCGTGCATGCCGTGAATGTCTTCGGGGTTCGTCTCGGCGCGAACCAAAATGACGCGCCTGCCCTGCTCTTTCAGAGCCTGCGCCTTGTCCGGCGAGAAGACCGCCTCGCCGGACGCAGCTCCCGGCGAAGCCGGCAAGCCTTTCGTCAGCAGATCGCGCTTGGCTTTCGGATCCAGCCTCGCGTGAAGCAGCTGATCCAAGCCGTTGGGCTCCACGCGCAGCACCGCCTCGCGCTGGCTTATCAAGCCTTCGGACGCCATTTCAATCGCGATTCGGACAGCCGCCGCCGCGCTCCTTTTGCCGGATCGGGTTTGGAGAAGCCAGAGTTTCCCCTCCTCTATCGTGAACTCCAAATCCTGCATGTCCCGATAATGTTTCTCCAAAAAGGCGCTGAAAGAAAGAAGCTCGCCGAAAATCTCCGGCATGAGTTCTTCCAAAGAGAGCGCTTCCTCTTCCGCCTTCGCGCCGGACTTGGCGCGCGCCTCTTCGGTCAGAGGATGGGGGGTTCGCAAGCCGGCGACAATGTCCTCGCCCTGGGCGTTCATTAAATACTCGCCGAAAAAAATCTTTTCGCCGGTGGAGGGATCGCGCGTGAAGGCGACTCCGGTGGCGCTCCTCTCTCCCATATTGCCGAAGACCATCGCTTGAACATTGACCGCCGTCCCCCAATCGTCAGAGATGGCGTGGAGACGCCGATAGTCGCGCGCGCGCCGATTGTTCCACGATTGGAAGACAGCGCCGATCGCGCCCCACAATTGCGCCTCGGCTTGCTGCGGGAAAGCCTCGCCGATCTCGGCGCGGAGTTTCTCTTTGAAGAGGGCGCTCAGTTCCTCCCAATCCTCGCCGGACATTTCGGTATCCAAGCGAATGCCGCGCTTCGCCTTATGGGTCTCTATCATCGCCTCAAAGAGATCGCGATCCATGCCCAAGACGACATCGGCATAGAGTTGGATGAAGCGCCGATAGGAATCATAGGCGAATCTTTTGTCTTGGACGCGCTCTGCCAAAGCGCCTGTCGTTTCGTCATTCAAGCCCAGATTGAGAATCGTGTCCATCATGCCGGGCATGGAGACGCGCGCGCCGGAGCGCACCGAGAGCAGAAGCGGATTTTTCCGATCGCCGAAGCGGCGCTTGGCGCGCTTCTCCAATTTGCGCAGAGCCTCCCGCACCTGTTTTTGGAGATCGGGGGGATAGGCGGCGTCCCGTTTGTAGAACTCGGCGCAAGCCTCGGTCGTGATCGTGAAGCCGGGGGGGACGGGGAGTTTTAAGCGGCACATTTCGGCGAGATTGGCGCCCTTGCCGCCCAACAGATCGCGCATTTTAGCGCCCCCTTCGGTGCGGCGTCCGCCGAAGCGATAGACCCATTTCACTTTGCGCGGCATGGAAAGGCTATTCCCGCTCTTGAATCATGGAGAAATCGGCGATCTCATTCATCGCGTCCCGCAGATTGGCGAGGAGTCTGATCCGATTCTCCCGAATTCGCGGATCGGGATCGTGAACCAAAACATGGTTGAAAAAATCATCCACCGGCGCGCGGAGGCTTCCTAAAAACTCCAGCGCTTCGCCGATCTCATGGCGGGCGAGGCGCTCTTGAAGAAGTTTGACGCGCGGCTTGATCAGATATTTCGCCAGCTCCCGCTCTTCCGGACGCTCCAACAGCGCCGCCTTAAAACCCGACTGCGCGTAAGGAAGCGCGATCAGTTTCCGCACGTCCCGCGGCAGATGAGAAAGATCCGATTCGGAATGGCGCGCCCCCCCCTCAGCGCCCTTTCTCTCCTCCGCCAAAATGCCGGCGACCCGCTTATAAGCCACAAGAAGATCCTTCCCCTTCTTCGTCTTGACGAAGGATTCCAGCGCCGAGACATGCGCCCTGATCGGAACGGGATTCAAAGTCGTCCTGGCGATGGCGGTCTCCATCACCGCCGAGACGATGTCCTGCGGCATGCCGTGATGAGTCAGATATTCCTGAAGCCGCGCCGCCATGAAGATCGGAAAATCTTGGCGCAGCAGCTCCTCGCTGCCGCGAAAAGGCTCCAGCGCCTCGGCGAAGAGATCGCGCAGATGAATGCCATAGGGGAAGAGTTTCACCATGGCGCGACTCTCCAGCGCGAGGCGCAGAATGGCGCGCGCCGCGCGGCGCAGCGCGTAAGGGTCTTTGGAGCCTGTCGGCATTTCGCCGATGGAGAAGAAGCCCGCCAAAGCGTCCATTCTGTCGCAGAGGGCGAGGAGAGCGCCGGCTTGGCTGCGCGGCAGGATTCCTTCCGCGGCGGTCGGGCGATAATGCTCGGCGATGGCGCGGCCGACCTCCCTGTCGCCGCCGCCGCCCGCGCCGCCGCTTTTTTTGCCGCTCTCCCAATAGATTCCGCCCATCACGCCCTGCAGGCGGGGCTGATCGGCGACCATCTCGCTCGCCAGATCGGCTTTGGCGTAGCGCGCGGACAGGGCGAGGACGGAGCGCGGATATTCGCCGCTTGCCGCTTTTTGGAGCGTTTCGCTTTGGGTTAATTTCTCCAGCCGTCTCGCCTTGTCCTTCATGCTGCCCAGCCTGTCATGGAAGGCGATTTTTTCCAGCCCGCCCGCCAGCGTCTTCAAGCCTTTTTGGCGGTCGCGCTTGATGAAAAAGAGGGCGTCCTCAAGACGCGCCTTGGCGACTCGCTCATTGCCGGCGATGATCGCCTTTCCGCCCTGCCTGACCCTGCCATCGGCGACAATCAGGAAATAGGGGGCGGGCTTGCCCTGTCTGCCGCGAAGGGCGAAGCATTTTTGGTGGGTTTTCAGAACCTCCGACACGATCGCCTCTCCGAGCGCCATGAAACTCTTGTCCAATTCGCCCAGAAGGACAGTCGGCCATTCGGCGAGTCCGGCGCTCTCTTGGAGCAATTCGGGATCGTCTATTTCTTGGAGCTGATGCTTGTCGGTGAGTTTCCCCGCCTCTTTGAGGATTCGCGCCTCGCGCTCCTCATGGGCGATGATGACGAAAGCCTGCCGCATTTTTCTTTTATAATCGGAGAAACTGTCGGGGCGGAAAGGTTTTTGCGCCATGACGGCATGTCCCTGCGCGAAAATATCCGAGCGCAAGCCTCCGACTTCCAGCGAGACGGGCTTCCCATCCACGAGGCACAGAATCCCGCGCAATGGGCGAACCCATGACAGCGAACTTTGCGGCCATCTCATGGAAGAGGGCCATGAGAAATTTTCCACAATGGACGGCAGAATCTCCGCCAGCGCGGTTTCCAGTTTAAGAGGCGGCATTTTAGAAATCGCGTAATAATAGACGCCCTTCTCCGTCTCGCGCTTGACGACCCGCGCCTTTTTCTCAAGGCTCTTGACGAAGCCTTTGAGCGCTCTCTGCCCCGCTTTGACGGAGGGACCGCGGCGCTCCGCCGTCCTGCCTTTGACGATTTTTTGGGGCAGAGTCATCGCCGCGCCGATTCGGCGCGGCGTGGAGAAGGCGATTCCGTCTTTGGCTCTGCCTGAAACTGTCGGCGTCTCAAAGCCCCGCTTCGCCAAATGGCGATCCAGCGCCTCCAGCAAGCGCCGCGCGGCGGCGCGCTGCATGGAAGGCGGAATCTCTTCCGACATCAGCTCTATCAGCAGTTCCGCCATCTCACTTGGCGAGCCAAATGTCGGCGCAGCGCATGGCGAGGTGGCGCACCCGCTTGATGTAATCGGGGCGCGCGGACGCGCCAACGGCCCCGCGCGCGTCCAGCAAATTAAAAAAATGACTCGCCTTCAGACATTGATCGTAAGCCGGCAGCGCCAAACGTCTCTCCAACAGCGCTTCGGCTTCCCGCTCGGCGTCGGCGAAATGGGAGAGAAGTTTCTCTATATTGGCGACAGAGAAATTGTAATGCGAGAACTCCCGCTCCCCCCTCCGATAAAGATCGCCATAGGAAAGAGGCGGGTCTTCGGAAAAGACCAAATCATAGACATTGGCGACTCCCTGAACATACATGGCGAGACGCTCCAAGCCATAGGTGATCTCGCCGCTGACCGGATCGCATTCGCGTCCGCAAAGTTGCTGAAAATAGGTGAATTGCGAGACTTCCAGCCCATCGCAGCGGACTTCCCATCCCAAGCCCTTCGCGCCCAATGTCGGTCCCGCCCAATCATCTTCCAAGAAGCGAATGTCATGCTCCTCCGCCTCCAAGCCGATGGCGGCGAGGCTCGCCATATAGAGCGCTTGGATATTGGCGGGGGCGGGTTTTAGAATGACCTGCAGCTGATAATAATGCTGCAGACGGTTCGGATTCTGTCCATAGCGCCCATCGGCAGGACGGCGGCTGGGCTGGACATAGACGGCGCGCCAAGGCTCTTTCCCCAAAGCGCGGAGCGCGGTGGCGGGATGGAACGTGCCAGCGCCGATCTCCATGTCATAGGGCTGGACGCGCGCGCAGCCCTGCGCGATCCAATAGCGCTCCAGAGTCAGAATGAGGGCTTGAAAGCTCAAGCCGCGCCCTTTCCTTGTCTTTGCCGTCTTTGCCTTTTGGGTTTTTTTCGCCATCGTCTCGTCTCATTAGCAGGAAAGGGCGAAGGCGTAAATAAAAGCCGTCTCGTCCAAGCGGGCGAGACGTCCTGACGCGCCGCCATGCCCCGCCTCCATATTGGTTTTGAGGAAGAGTCGCGCCTCAGGGTTTTCGTCTCTTAGACGCGCGATCCACTTCGCCGGCTCCCAATAGCCGACCCGCGGATCGGAAAGACCGGCTGTCGCCAAAATCGGCGGATAATCCCGCTTCGCCACATTGTCGCACGGCGAATAGGCGGCGATGGTCTGATAGGCGAGTTTGGATTTAATCGGATTTCCCCATTCCGGCCATTCCGGCGGCGTCAGAGGGAGCGAGGCGTCCAGCATCGTGGCGAGGGCGTCCACGAAAGGCACTTCGGCGATGACGCAGGAGAAGAGGGACGGCGCCATATTGGCGACCGCGCCCATCAGCAATCCGCCGGCGCTGCCGCCATGGGCGGCGATTCGCCCGCGCGCCGCCAAGCCCTCCGCCGCCAAATGCTCCGCCGCGTCTATGAAATCGTTAAAAGTTTGGATTTTCTTCTCGCCGCGCCCGTCCAAATGCCAGCGCCGTCCTTTTTCCGATCCGCCTCGGATATGGGCGATGGCGCACGCCATGCCCCTGTCGGCGAGAGAAAGACGCGCCGCCGAAAAAGAGGCGGGAATCGCGATTCCATACGCGCCATAGCCGTAAAGAAGGAGGGGGCGCTTGGGCGAGGGCGGCTTGTCTCGGCGATAAAGGAGGGTGATCGGAACGCTCTCCCCGTCCCTAGCGGGCGCGAAGAGGCGCTTGACGGCATAGCGGCGCGAATCATGTCCTGACGGAAGGATCTGTTTTTTGCGAAGTTCGCGCGCGCCGCTCGCCAAGTCAAAATCATAGACGCGCTCAGGCGAGGCGGGCGAGGCGTGAAAGACGCGCAGATGGCGGGCGTCATAAGCCAAGCCCTCCGAAAAAGAAAGATCGCAGGGCGTCTTCTCAAAAGCGAGGCTCGCCGTCTCGCCTCTTTGATGGTCTCGGATCATGATGCGGGGCTGCGCCTCCTCGCGCTCCAGCCAAACCAAATGGCTGCGGCAGACATGATGCGCCGCCAGATAGACGCCGTCTCGCGCCGGAACGATGTCCCGCCAATGGTCGGCGGCGGGCGTCTTTTCCGGCGCGGCGGCGATTTTGAAATCCACCGCGCCCCCCCGATTGGTTCGTATCAGAAAGCGGGCATTCTCTTTATCGTGGGAGAGCCAATATTCCACGCCTTTCTGTCGGGGCTGAACCAGTTTCGGCTCGCCGTCAGGCTCATGCGCTTTGATGAGGCGCGTCTCGGAAGAGTCGTGATCGTAAGAGGCGATCATCAGATAGTCGCCGCTCAAACTGGCCGACAAAGAGAGGAAAAAGCCCTTATCCTTCTCCTCATAGACGAGAGCGTCCTCCTTCTGCGCCGCGCCTATTCTGTGGCGCATGACGCGGAACGGGCGCTGCTCCTCATTGACGAGAATATAGAAGATTGTCCGCCCGTCCGCCGCGAAGGCGAAACTTCCGTTGGCGTCTTGGAGGCTGTCGGGGAGAAGAGCGTTTGCCGTCAGATCGCGGAAGAGAATCTCATAGCGCTCGCCGCCCGTCCTGTCTTCGCTCCAAGCGAAGAGGTCATGGGTCGGGGCGTGGCGCGCCTCTCCCAAGCGATAGAAGGCGCTTGTCTTGGCGCGGGCGGCGGCGCTGAGGAGGACGCGCTCCCTGCCGCCCTTCGCCAGTTTGCGGCAGCAAAGAGGATGCTCGGCATTCTCGGCATAGCGGCGATAATAAAGCCACGCGCCGTGCTGTTCGGGAACGGAGCGATCCCTTTTCGGGACGCGGCGGCGCATCTCCCGCGAGAGACGCGCGCGCAGAGGTTTGAGATGCGCCAAAGACGAGGCGGCGTAAAGATTCTCCTCTTCCAAATGGGCGCGGATCGGCGCGGACAGTTTTTTGGGATTTTTTAACACCTCCGCCCAATTGTCGTCTCGCAGCCACCCATAAGGGTCTTGGCGCGGAATGCCGTGATGGCGAGACTGTCGCATGCAGCGTTTCGCGCGAGGGGGGCTGGGCGTCTTGACCTCTCTCATCTCTTCCCCTATAGCACGAGACGGGAAACCCCTCCCCGCCGAGGGGCGTCTATCTGGAAGGGTAGAAAGGCGACAGCATGAAGCCGCGCGAGCGTCCTGACAACCCCCGCTTTTCTTCCGGCCCCTGCGCGAAGCGTCCGGGCTGGTCTTTGGAGAAGCTGGAGGGCGCGCTTCTAGGCAGAAGCCATCGCTCCAAAGAGGCGCGCGCCAAACTGCGCCAAGCGCTTCAAGAGACGCGCGACATTCTGAGCCTGCCTGACGATTATCGTCTCGCCATCACCCCCGCCTCCGACACGGGCGCGATGGAAATGGCGCTTTGGTCTCTCTTGGGCGAGCGCGGCGCGGATGTGCTGGATTGGGACTCCTTCGCCAGCGATTGGGCGCATGACGTGACGCGGGAGCTCGGCATTAAAGATTCCCGCGTCTTTAAGACTCCCTATGGCGAAATCCCCGATCTGAGCCGCGCCGATTTCTCGCGCGATCTGATCTTTCTGTGGAACGGGACGACCTCCGGCGTCCGCGCGCCTGACGGCGATTGGATTCCGGATGAGCGCGAAGGTTTGGTTTTTTGCGACGCCACCTCCGCCCTTTTCGCGCAGGAGATTCCATGGCGCGCATTGGACGTCATCACCTTCTCTTGGCAGAAAGTCTTGGGCGGCGAAGCGGCGCACGGCATGATCGCGCTCTCGCCCGGCGCGGCGCGGCGTCTTGAGAGTTTTCGGCCGCCCCGTCCGATGCCGAAAATCTTTCGCATGGCGAAGGACGGCAAAATCCATGAAGGGTTTTTTGAAGGCGAGGTCATCAACACGCCCTCGCTCCTCTGTCTGGAAGATTATTTGGACGCGCTCCGATGGGCGCGCGAGGCGGGAGGTCTCTCGGCGCTCATTCGGCGCGCCAACGGCAATCTCGCCGCCATCGCCGCGTGGGTGGAGAAGACCGATTGGATAGATTTCCTCTGTCCCGATCCCGCCTATCGCTCTAATACGTCGGTCTGTCTTTCCATTGTCGCCGAGGATTTTCTCAAGCGCTCGGAAGAAGAGCGAAGGGCTTTCGTCAAGCGCCTCGCCGCGCGGCTGGAAGAGGAGAATGCCGCCTTGGATATTGGCGGCTATCGCAAAGCGCCGCCCGGCATTCGGATTTGGGCAGGGGCGACTGTGGAGCGCGCCTCTTTGGAGGCGCTCTTCCCATGGCTGGAATGGGCTTACCGCGAAACCGCGAAGGAAGGAGTCTGACCGATGGTCTCAAGGGAGAAGCCGAGGATTCTGATTTCGGACAAATTGAGCCCCGCCGCGTTAAAAATTTTCCGCGCGCGAGGCGTCAAAGCCGATCAGAAAACCGATCTTTCCAAAGAGGAGCTGAGCCGCGTCATCGGCGCTTATGACGGCTTGGCGGTGCGCTCGGCGACCAAAGTCACGCCGTCTCTTCTGTCCGCCGCGAAGAGGCTGCGGATTGTCGGGCGCGCCGGGATCGGCATAGACAATATAGATTTGGATGCGGCGAGCCGCGCCGGCGTCATCGTCATGAACGCGCCTCTCGGCAACTCCATCACGACCGCCGAGCATGCGATCGCGATGATGATGGCGCTGGCGCGGCAAATCCCGCAAGCCGATCGCTCCACCCAAGCCGGAAAATGGGAGAAAAGCCGCTTCATGGGCGTGGAACTGGCGGGGAAATTGCTGGGCTTGATCGGCTGCGGGAATATCGGATCGCTTGTCGCCGAGCGCGCGCTGGGCTTGAAGATGAAGGTCGCCGCCGCCGATCCCTTTTTGTCGGAGGCGCGGGCGGCGGAACTGCGCGTGGAGAAAATGGAACTCGCCGAACTTTTTCGGCGCGCCGACATTATCAGCCTTCACGCGCCTCTGACCGAAAAGACGCGCCAGATCATCCGCGCCGAGACGATTGAGATGATGAAGGAGGGCGTCTTTTTGGTCAATTGCGCGCGGGGGAGTCTGGTGCGCGAGGCGGATCTGGAAAAGGCTTTGAGATCGGGCAAGATCGCCGCCGCGGCGCTCGACGTCTTCGCCGAAGAGCCTGCGAAGAACAATCCTCTTTTCGGCTTGGAGAATGTCGTCTGCACGCCGCATTTGGGCGCGTCCACGACAGAGGCGCAGGAGAAAGTGGCGATGCAGATCGCCGAGCAGATGGCGGATTATCTTCTAACCGGCGCCGTCTCCCACGCTCTGAACATGCCCTCCGTCTCGGCGGAGGAAGCGCCGCGCCTCGCGCCTTTTTTGGCGCTCGCCGAGCGATTGGGTCTCTTTATGGGGCAGATTTTGCAAGACCCTCTCTCAAGAATCCATATAGAATATGCCGGCGAGGGCGTGGAGCGCCACCGCGATTCTCTGACGGCGGCGGCGCTCAAAGGGGCGCTGTCGCCCAGTTTGGCGGGCGTCAATATGGTGCGCGCGCCGGCGCTCGCCAAAGAGCGCGGCATCTCGGTCTCGGAAGAGATGGGCGCGGCGGCGAGCCGCGCCTATGAGAACTATATCCGTCTGAGATTGATTTCCGAGAATAGCGAAATCTCTGTCGGCGGGACGGTCTTCTCTGACGGCAAGCCTAGGATCATTCAGACAGGCGGCGTCAATATGGAATCGGAATTCGCCCCCCACATGCTCTATAGCGAGAGCCGCGATCAGCCCGGCTTCATCGGCGCTTTGGGACAGATTTTGGGCGCGGCGAAGGTCAATATCGCCTCTCTGTCGCTGGGGCGCGACAAGCCCGAAGGGCGCGCCGTCGCCCTCATCGCCGTGGATGACGCCGTGCCGGAAAGCGCTGTTCGCCAAATCCATGCGATGGAAGGCGTGGAGCGCGCCCATGCGCTCTCTTTCGCGCCGCCCGCCGCCGCCCTTCGCTTCGCAAGATAAGAGCGCGGAGGCACGGAACATGGCGAATGTCGCCGTTGTCGGAACGCAATGGGGGGACGAGGGGAAGGGGAAGGTCGTGGATTGGCTCTCGGCGCGCGCCGATGTCGTCGTCCGCTTTCAGGGCGGGCATAATGCCGGACACACGCTCGTCATTGGCGGCGAGACTTATAAGCTGAGCCTTCTGCCGTCCAGCGTGGTTCGGCGCGGCAAGATCGGAATCTTGGGGAACGGCGTCGTCATTGATGTTTGGGCTTTCCTGCAGGAGGTGTCAGAGATGCAGGCGCGCGGCCTTCACATCGCGCCCGACAATCTCTGCATTGCTGAGGGCGCGCATCTCATTCTGCCCGTCCATGCCGAGCTGGACAGGCTCCGCGAGGCGATGCGGGGCGCGTCAAAGATCGGCACGACAGGACGCGGCATTGGTCCGGCTTATGAGGACAAGGTCGCGCGGCGCGGCATTCGCGCCGCCGATCTGGCCACGCCCGATCTTTTGGCGCGCAAGATTGGCGATCTTCTCCTGCACCACAACGCTTTGCGGCGAGGCTTGGAGGAGAAGGAGGCAAGCGCGTCCGATCTTTTGGAGCGGCTTTTAAAAATCGCGCCCGAGATTCTGCCCTTTGTCGGCCCGGCATGGCGGACGCTCAACGCCGCGCGGCGCGAAGGGAAGCGTCTGCTCTTTGAGGGCGCGCAGGGGGCGGCGCTGGACGTGGATCACGGAACCTATCCCTTTGTGACCTCGTCCAACGCGCTGGCGGCGCAGGCGGCTTTGGGGAGCGGGGTCGGCTTGGGCGCGATAGATTACGCGCTCGGAATCACGAAATCTTACGCCACAAGAGTCGGCGAAGGTCCCTTCCCGACCGAGCAGCGAAACGCCACAGGTCGGACGCTCGGCGAGAGGGGGGACGAGTTCGGGACAGTCACCGGGCGCAAGCGGCGCTGCGGATGGTTTGACGCGGTGATGGTTCGGCAGGCGGCGGAGGTGGGGGGGTTGGACGGCATCGCGCTGACGAAATTGGACGTGTTGGACGGCATGGAGCGCTTGTCGGTCTGCGTGGGCTATGAGGTTGGGGGGCGGCGCTTGGATTATCTCCCGGCCGCGGCGGCGGATCAGCAGGCGGCGCGACCGATTTACGAGACGATGGAGGGCTGGTCTTCATCCACGCGGGGCGCGCGCTCATGGAGCGATCTGCCTGCGGCGGCGGTCAAATATGTCCGCTATATTGAGGAGCTGATTGGCGCGCCTGTCGTCATGCTTTCCACGAGTCCCGAGCGCGATGACACGATCGTCATGCGCGATCCTTTTCAGGATTGACGCGCATTTTGACGCGCCGTGATTTCCGCCAGATTCACTTCGCGCAGGAAATCCGCATGGGGGAGAAGACTTTTGATTTTTTTGGGTTTGACCAAACGGATGAGAACGGTTTGAATCCCCGCGCGCCGCGCCATTTTTAAAGCAGGGATGAAATCCATATCTCCTGTCGCCAAAATGATTCGCTCCGCCATCTTCTCATAAGAGAAGGCGGCTATGTCCAAACCCATCCGCATATCCACGCCTTTCTGCTCGTAATTGGGCTTGAAATCCGCGTCTGTGAGCTCCCTATCGAATTTTCTCCAATTGACGCGACTCCAGCCTCTAAAGCCCAGCTGCCCAAGGCGGACGGCGAAAAGCGTCTTTCGCGGCAGATCGTCTTTCCAAAGCGCTTTGATCGGAGAAATATAATCTCGTCTGGAAATCGGAAAGCGCTGGGGTTTATCGCTAGGCAGGCAGTCATAATAGAGAATGCGGAGAGGGTCTTCTTTTTTCGTGTCAAAACATGCCCAAGCGAATTGCTCTATAAAATCGGCTGTATAGTTTTTGGGATCAAGCCCGAAATTCTTAATCGCAATCGCTCTCAAATAACCGCCATCTATGGACAACACCGTTTTTTTCATCTCTGCTCGCATCCGCGAAAATTAAAAGAGAACCCCCCCAGAGCCCGACCCGGAGACCGAAGTCCCGGAGACCGAGGGGGGGAGTATTCTGGCTCGCCTACGAGCATGACGGATAGTTAGTATATAGTGTTCTGATCAATAACTGTCAACCGTTAACCTCAAATATCTAATCTCCAAACACTGCTCACACACTACACACACGATACCATGCACAACGCTTATCCAACTTTTAAAATCGCGGCACATTGCGATTTTAAAAGTTGGATAAGCGTTGTGTCAATATGGACTGCTGAATAATTCGCAAATCTCCACAGTCTATCTATCACGCCTCGGTGCCGCCGACCGTGAGACCCTCAATCAGCAAAGTCGGCTGCCCAACGCCGACAGGAACGCTCTGCCCGTCCTTGCCGCATGTCCCAATCCCCGAATCCAACGCCATATTGTCGCCGACCATCTTGACGCGCTTCAGAACGTCCGGCCCATTGCCGATCAGCATCGCGTTCTTCAAAGGATGTCCGATCCTGCCATTCTCAATCCGATAAGCCTCGGTGCAGGAAAAGACAAACTTCCCGCTCGTGATATCCACCTGTCCGCCGCCGAAAAAAGGCGCGTAAATCCCCTTCTTGACCGAAGAGACGATCTCGTCATGGGCGCAAGAGCCCGAAAGCATAAACGTGTTCGTCATGCGGGGCATCGGACTATGGGCGTAGGATTCGCGCCTGCCATTGCCTGTCGGACGCCGCCCCATCAGACGGGCATTGAGTCTGTCTTGAAGACAGGCGCGCAAAATGCCGTCCTCAATGAGAACTGTGCGCTCGGTCGGCGTCCCCTCATCATCTATCGTCAGACTGCCGCGCCTGCCTTTGAGCGTCCCGTCATCCACGACGGTCACGCCGGCAGCCGCGATTCTCTCGCCCTCCATCCCCGTGAAGGCGGAACTTTCGCGGCGATGGAAATCGCCCTCCAGCCCATGCCCGACCGCCTCATGGAGGAGGATTCCGGGCCAGCCCGGCCCCAAGACCACATCGCAGGATCCAGCCGGAGCGGGGAGCGCCTCCAAATTGACGAGCGCTTGGCGAAGCGCCTCATCCACCGCGCCCTTCCACGCCTCTTCGCGGAGAATCTCGGCATAGTTCGTCCGCCCGCCACATCCATAGACTCCGACCTCGCGCCGCCCCTTCTTTTCCACGATGATCCGCGCGTTCAATCGGACGAGCGGGCGCATGTCTTGAACGAGACGCCCGTCTCCCCGCATGACGCAGACCGCCTGCCAAGAGGCGGCGAGCGAGCATGTCGCCTGTCGGACAAGGGGGGAGAGAGAGCGGGCATAGGATTCCATCTCTGAGAGAAGGCGCGTCTTGGCGTCAAAGGCGAAGGCGCGCTCCTGAAGGGGATCGGCGTCTCCATAGAAGCGTCTGTTCGTGCCGCGCGGCGGCTGGGCGAGGACGCCCTTATGTCCGCCGATGACGGCGCGGACTGTCCGCGCCGCGCTTTTAAGAGCGTCTTCGGAAATGTCCGACCCATGGGCGTAGCCTGTCGCCTCGTTGGAGACGAGCCGAAGCCCGAAGCCATGCGCGCTGTCAAAAGAGGCGTCCGTCAAGCGCCCCTCCTCCATCGTCAGATTTTCGGAGCGCCTGAACTCCATGAAGAGCTCGCCGTCATCCGCGTCATGGAGCGCCTCGCCGACAATGGCGGAAAGTTTCTCCCGATCCAAACCGCAATCGGCGAAGAAGATTTTGTCCAAAATTTCGTTTCGCATGAGCGTCTCCTCGTCTTGAGATCATTCTAAACGTTAAAGGATAAGTTTTGCAAAAAAGCCTCCTTCAGAGTATACAAATCGCATGACTCGCCTGTTTCGGCGGATAGCCGCCATGCCAGCCTCGCTTTTCCTCCTCGCCGCTCCCGCCAGCGCCGAAGCGCCGGAGCCATGGCAGATGGGCTTCCAAAAAGCGGCAAGCCCGATCATGGAGGAGACCGTCTGGTTCCATGATTGGTTTTTGATGCCGATCATCACGGCGATTTCGCTCTTCGTCTTGGCGCTGCTTCTGATTTGCGTTTGGCGCTTCCGCGAGAGCGCGAATCCGAAGCCCTCCACGCGATCCCACAACACGCCTCTGGAAATCCTCTGGACTCTGATCCCGGCGCTGATTTTGATCGCGATCGCCGTTCCCTCCTTCCGCCTTTTGGAGAGGCAGCTCGTCATCCCGGAACCCGATCTGACGATCAAAGCCACAGGGCATCAATGGTATTGGACTTACGAATATCCGGATCACAAGGTGGAGTTTGACGCCAATCTCATCCCCGAAGAGAAACTGAAGAAGGATCAGATTCGCCTCCTCTCCACCGACAATCCGGTTGTCGTGCCTGTCGGCGCGACAGTGCGGGTGATCATCACGGCGAGCGACGTCATTCACGCTTGGGCGGTGCCGGCTTTCGGCGTCAAGGCGGACGCCGTTCCCGGACGTCTCAATGAGACGTGGTTTCGCGCCGATCGCATCGGCGCGTTCTACGGGCAATGTTCCGAACTGTGCGGCACGCGCCACGCCTATATGCCGATAGAGGTTCAGGTTCTCTCCAAAGAGGGCTTTTTGAGATGGCTGGCGCGCGCGAAGAGAGAATCCGCCGCCGCCGCCGCCCAAAAAACAGAAACAAAAACAGGAGGCGAAGAGTCATGACCGCGCGGAATCCCGCCTCCGCCCTCCCCCGCCATGACGCCCATCCGACAGGATGGCGGCGCTTCCTCTACGCGACCAATCATAAAGACATTGGGACGATGTATCTGATTTTCGCCATTGTCGGCGGGATTGTCGGGGGCGCGCTGTCGGTTCTCATTCGCGCCGAGCTGATGTATCCGGGAGACGGAATCCTAGGCGGCGATCACGATCTCTACAACGCTTTCGTGACGGCGCATGGACTCATTATGATTTTCTTCATGGTGATGCCCGCGCTGATCGGCGGCTTCGGCAATTGGTTCGTGCCTCTGATGATCGGCGCGCCGGATATGGCGTTTCCGCGCATGAACAATCTTTCTTTTTGGCTTCTTTTGTCGTCTTTCACTCTGCTCTGCGCGTCTCTCTTCATGCCGGGCGCGGCGGGCTCCACAGGGGTGAGCGGCGGATGGACGATCTATCCGCCCCTCTCCACATCCGGCATGCCGGGATCGGCGATGGATTTCGCCATTTTGTCGCTTCATTTGGCGGGCGCGTCCTCCATTTTGGGGGCGATCAATTTCATCGCGACAATTCTCAATATGCGCGCGCCCGGCATGACGATGCATAAAATGCCGCTTTTCGTCTGGTCCATCTTGGTGACAGCCTTCCTGCTCCTCTTGACGCTGCCGGTCTTGGCGGGGGCGATCACGATGCTCTTGACGGACAGAAATTTCGGCACAGCCTTCTTTGACGCCGCCGGCGGAGGCGATCCGGTTCTCTTTCAGCATCTTTTTTGGTTCTTCGGACATCCCGAAGTCTATGTTCTCATTCTGCCGGGCTTTGGGATCATCTCGCACATCATCTCCACTTTTTCCAAGAAGCCGATTTTTGGCTATTTGGGCATGGTCTACGCGATGGTCGCGATTGGCTTTGTCGGCTCGGTCGTTTGGGCGCATCATATGTATACGGCGGGCTTGTCCTTCGCGGCGCAAGCCTATTTTGTCGCGGCGACGATGATCATCGCCGTCCCGACAGGCATCAAGGTTTTCTCTTGGATCGCGACCATGTGGGGCGGCTCCATCTCCTTCAAGACGCCGATGCTTTGGGCGGTGGGCTTCATCTTTCTCTTCACGCTGGGAGGCGTGACCGGGGTCGTCTTGGCGAATGCCGGCGTGGATCGCTCGCTCCATGACACCTATTATGTCGTGGCGCATTTTCATTATGTTTTGTCGCTGGGCGCGGTCTTCGCGATTTTCGCCGGCTGGTATTATTGGTTCGGCAAAATCTCCGGCTACGCCTATAGCGAGGCTTTGGGCAAGATTCATTTTTGGCTGACCTTTTTGGGCGTCAATTTGGCTTTCTTCCCGCAGCATTTTTTGGGTCTGGCCGGCATGCCGCGCCGCTACGCCGACTATCCTGACGCCTTCGCCCATTGGAATTTCATCTCCTCCATCGGAGCCTATGGTTCTGCCGCCGGCGCCTGCGTTTTTCTCTTCGGGGTCGCCTACGCCTTTTGGCGCAAAATCCCCTGCCCCGACAATCCTTGGGGCAAAGGCGCGACCACTTTGGAATGGACGCTCTCCTCGCCGCCGCCCTTCCATCAATATGGAACGCTCCCGCGCTTTGACGAAGCGCCCGCCGAATGAGCGCGCCCGACATCCTCGCCTGCCAAGCGCCAAGTCAAGAGGCGGATCTCCGCGACTTCGTCCTTCTGATGAAGCCGAATGTCATGCGGCTCGCTCTTTTCACGGGCTTTGTCGGCATGATGCTGTCGCCGACAATCCCGCATCCCGTCATGGGCTTGGCGGCGCTTCTCTTTATGGGCTTGGGCGCGGGCGCGTGCGGCGCTCTGAATATGTGGTGGGAGCATGAGCTGGACGCCAAAATGCCCCGCACGCGAAATCGTCCGATTCCGTCAGGACGGATGCAGCCCGGCGAGGCGCTGGGCTTCGGCGCGTTTTTGGCGGTCGCTTCTGTCGCGGCGATGGGGCTTTTCATTAATTATCTGTCGGCGGCGCTGTTGGCGCTGACGATCATCTTTTATCTCTTCGTCTATACGATATGGCTAAAACCCAGAACGCCGCATAACATCGTCATTGGCGGCTTCGCCGGCGCGCTCCCGCCTGTCATTGGCTGGACTGCCGCAGCGGGCGCGCTTGCCCTTGAGCCTGTCATCTTGGCGCTCATCATTTTTCTTTGGACGCCGCCGCATTTTTGGGCGCTCGCCCTCCATCGCCAAGAGGATTACGCGAAAGCCCAAATTCCGATGCTCCCGAATGAGGCGGGCGAGAAAGCCTGCCGCGCCCAGCTCGCCCTTTACAGCCTCCTTCTCGCCATCAGCGCGCTGTCGCCGTTCTTTTTGGGCTTTTCGGGATGGGTCTTTTTGGGGGGGGCGGTTCTCTTGAACGCTCTTCTTCTTCATAAAGCGCTGCGTCTTTGGCGGGGGAGCGAGGGGGCGATGCCGGGGGCGATGCCCTTCTTCTTCTTCTCCATTCTTTATCTTTTTTCGCTCTTCGCGCTTCTCTTAGCCGATCGCGCCTTGTCGGCGCTTGGAATCCTATGACTCCGCGTCAAGACGCCCCGCCGCCTTTATGGTCTGATCAGCGTTTGCGTCTGCGGAAGCGCCGCGCGATCGCTTTGGCATGGATTCTCGCCGCCGCCGTTCTTTTGATCTTTCTCATCACGATCGTCAAACTAGGCGGGAATGTCGCCGAGAGGAGTTTCTGATCCGATGGAAGAGAGAAAAAAATCCATACGCACGGCGCTCTATTGCGCCGCCGCCGCGCTGACGATGCTGGGCTTCTCCTTCGCCGCCGTGCCTCTTTACGAAATCTTCTGCCGCGTCACCGGCTATGGCGGCACGCCCTCCCGCGCCGCCATAGAGACAAGCGCTCGCGGCGGAGGCGGCGGCGGGGGCGGCGGGGGCGAGGTCATGGGCGTGATGACTGTCCGCTTGGACGCCAACATCTCCAAAGACCTCCCATGGCGCTTTCATCCGAAAAGCGAGCGCTTTCAGACCATCATCGGCGAGAGCGCGAAAGCCTTTTATGTCGCCGAAAATCTGTCGGGGCGGGCGCTTTCCGGACAGGCGGTTTTTAATGTCGTCCCTCAGCGCGCCGCCGTCTATATTTCCAAAATCCAATGTTTCTGCTTCACGCGGCAGACGCTCCAAGCCGGCGAGACAGCCGACATGCCGGTCGTCTTCACGATAGACCCCGAAATCAAAAAAGACCCCGAGACGCGCCATTTGCGAACCATCACCTTCTCCTATACCTTCTATCCCGATCCTTCCGACTCTTGAGAAGAAAGCGCTATGGCGGCATCAGAGAAACCCCATCACGATTATCATCTTGTGGATCCGAGTCCGTGGCCGGTGATCGGCGCGGCGGCGCTGTTGGCGCTGGCTTTGGGCGCGATCATGGCGATGCATGGGCAGGGCTACCTCCTCCTCGCCATCGGTCTCGCCGCGACCCTCTATATGATGGCGGGATGGTGGCGCGATGTCATCGCCGAAGCCCATGCCGGACATCACAGCCCTGTCGTCCAGCTCCATCTGCGCTATGGCATGATTCTCTTCATTCTCTCCGAGGTCATGTTTTTCGCGGCTTGGTTTTGGGCTTATTTCAACGCCAGCCTCTTCCCGGCGGACGCCGTCATGGAGACCAGAACGCAGCTGATGGGCGGCGTATGGCCTCCAAAAGACATCGCCGTCTTTGATCCGTGGGACATTCCGTTCCTCAACACCCTGGTGCTGCTGGCGTCAGGGACGACGGTCACTTGGGCGCATCACGCGCTCCTTCAGAATGACCGACAGGGCTTGGTTCAAGGCTTGGCGCTCACCGTGGCGCTCGGGCTTCTCTTCACGGCGCTGCAGGCTTATGAATACGCCCATGCCGGCTTTGATTTCGCAGGCCATGTCTATGGGGCGGTCTTCTTCATGGCGACAGGCTTTCACGGCTTCCATGTGATTGTCGGGACGCTTTTTTTGGCGGTCAATCTCTTCCGCGCCATTCGGGGCGACTTCACGCCCGAGCATCATTTCGGCTTTGAAGC
This sequence comes from uncultured Alphaproteobacteria bacterium, assembly GCA_958296285.1. GTDB lineage: Bacteria > Pseudomonadota > Alphaproteobacteria > JAPOUT01. The sequence continues at coordinate 699,707 of OY282459.1, read as the reverse complement.
GGCGGCGTGGTATTGGCATTTCGTGGATGTCGTTTGGATTTTCCTCTTCTTTTGGGTCTATATTTGGGGCGGCGCTTGAGGCGGCGTTGGAGCGAGGCGATCTTCGCCTGTCTGACGCTTCTCGCCATCGCGGCGCTTCTGTCGCTGGGCGCGTGGCAGATGCGGCGTCTCTCATGGAAGGAGGCGCTGATAGAAAAACGAGAACGGCACTATGCGGCGGAAGCGGCGGCGCTCCCTCATGCCGAAACATGGGGAGAGACCGATTGGCGAGATTTTTACCATCGGCGCTTCGCCCTCTCCGCCAAAAGGATTCTTGACGGTCGCGCCCTCCGCCTCTTCGCGCCTAGAGAGAAAGAGAAGACGCTCTACGGTTTCATTCGGGCTTATCAAACCTCTGACGGCGGGGCGATTCTCGTGGAGACAGGCTCGGATTCTTCCGCCTCTCCCAAAAATCTTCGTGAAGCGCCGGCGCTCTTTCTGCCGCCGGAAGAGGCGAACCTCTTCACGCCTGACGCCGATCGGGAGACGGGGCTGTGGTTTCGCATCGCGCCCGATGAGATGGCGGCGGAGCTGGGTCTTGAAAGAGCGCCTCCGGGCTTGTTCCGTCTAGGAGGGAGGCTGCCGCCTCTTCGGAACAATCATTTCTCTTACGCGCTGACTTGGTTCGCGCTTGCCATCACGGCGGCGCTTCTTTATCTTATCCGTCTCGCCCATCTCCCCCCAGACCCGCCCCCGACATGATCTATGCCAGCACGCGAGGAGAAGCGCCGAAAGCGTCCTTTGAGACAATCCTGACAAGAGCGCTGGCTTCCGATGGCGGTCTCTATGTGCCGGAGCGTCTGCCCGCCCTGCCGACAAGCCTCGCCCAAAAACCCTATGAGGAGATCGCGGCGGAAATCCTGCGCCTCTTCGCCGGCGATTGGGGCAGGGACAAAGATTTCTCCGCTTTGGCGCGGGAATCCTACGCCCCGTTCCGCCATCATCCGCCGCCTTTGGAGGAGACGGAGGAGGGGGTTTATCTTTTGGAACTGTTTCATGGCCCGAGCGGCGCGTTCAAGGATTACGCGATGCGGATTCTCTCGCGCCTGATGGAGCTTGTCCTGACGGAGAGCGGAGGGCGCATGACGATTCTGACGGCGACCTCCGGCGACACCGGCGCCGCCGCCATGTCCGCCTTCGCCGAGAGCCGTCATATTCATCTTGCCGTCCTTTATCCGAAAGGGCGCGTCTCGCCTGTCCAAGAGCGCCAAATGACGGGTCTGGCGGCCTCCCATCTCCACGCGCTCGCGATAGAGGGCGATTTTGACGATTGTCAAGCGATCGTCAAACAGCTGATGTCGGACGAGGCGCTCGCGGAGCGGCTCAATCTCTCTGGCGTGAACTCCATCAATTGGGCGCGGATCGCGGCGCAGATCGCCTATTACGTCTATGCGGCGGGGATCGTCCCTGACGCCGACTTCGCCGTCCCGACCGGCAATTTCGGCGACATTTTGGCAGGCTACGCGGCGAAGCGGATGGGCGCGCCTCTAGGGCGGCTCGTCATCGCCGCCAATGAGAACGCCGTCCTGCCCCGCGCTTTTGAGACCGGTCTTTACGCGCCGAGGGCCGCGCGCGCCACCCTCGCGCCCAGCATGGACATCCAAGCGCCCAGCAATTTTGAGCGCGCCCTTTTTGACGCCATGGGGAGAGATTCCGAAAAACTTCGCCTCTTCTTCAAAGAGCTTGAAGAGAAAAAACAGGCGGCGATACCCAAAGAGGCGCTCGCCTGTTTGAGGCGGCATTTCGCCGCCGAAGAAATTAAAGAAGAGGAGAGCCTCAGGGCGATCGCGTCTCTTTATCAGAAAAAGGGCTATATGATGGATCCGCATACGGCGATCGGATATGCCGCGGCGAAAAGGCGCAAAAGAGACGGCAAGCCCATCATCGCTTTGGCGACCGCCCACGCGGCGAAATTCCCCGATGCCGTCAGACGCGCCATCGGCAGAGAGGCGGACAGTCTCGCCCTCCCCGCGTCAAGACGCCCCGCTCCCTTCGCCGCCGCCAAGAAGATGGGCTTGAAAGAGACTCCGACCTCTCTCGCGCCCCGCGCCTCGCTCGTCCGCGCCTATCTTCTGCGCGAAATGGACTGCGCGGCATGAGCGCGCCTCTTCAGAGTTTTCATTTTAAGCCCGATCCTTCCGTCCTGTCGCGGCGGATGGAGAATGGTCTGACGCTCCTCTGCGCGCCGATGCCGCATCTGAAAAGTTTCAGCCTTGGCCTATGGATCGGATCGGGCGCCAGGCACGAGAGAGAGGCGCGGCACGGCGTCTCGCATTTCTTGGAGCATATGGCGTTCAAGGGAACAAAGCGCCGAAGCGCCCTAGACATCGCGCGCGCGATTGAGAATGTCGGCGGCGTCATCAACGCGGCGACAGGCTATGAGACGACTCAATATTGGGCTCATTGCCCGGAAGGGCATCTGAAGCTGGCTTTGGACATCCTCTCCGACATTCTGCGCGAGCCTGTCTTTGACGAAGAGGAGATCGCGCGGGAGCGCCAAGTCGTCCTTCAAGAGATCGCCCGAAGCCATGACGATCCCGAAGAGATCGTCATGGATCTCTTGATGGAAGCCGCCTATCCAAAAAATCCGCTCGGGCGGAGCATTTTGGGAACGCCCTCCAGCGTCCAAAAACTGACGCGGCGGCATTTGCGAGATCACATCGCCGACCATTACCAAGCCGGCGCGATGATCGTGGCGGCGACAGGGAAAGTCTCATCGGACGAGTTTTTCCGCCTCGCCGAAAGCGCCTGCTCTTTCCAAAAAGGAAAGCCGCCCCAAGCCGCGCCCCCAAAGAGCGCGCCCATTTTTCGGTCTCATCAGAAGGATTCGGCGCAGACTCATGTCGCGGCGGCGTGGCGCGCGCTCCCGCAGGGAGACGAAGAGATTCCCGCCCAAGCCGTCTTCGCCCATATTTTGGGGGACGGCATGTCGTCCCGTCTTTTCCAAGAGATCAGGGAGAAGCGGGGTCTCTGCTACGCGGTCTCGTCTTTCGCCGAGAGTTTCACCGACACAGGGCTTCTAGGCTTCCATATGGCGACCGCGCCCAAAGAGGCGGAGGCGGCGCTTTCGGAAGCCGCGCGGGTGATCGGCGAGATGGCGCGGGGCGTGGAGGAAGAGGAGCTGGCGCGCGCGAAAGCGGGGCTTCACGCCGGTCTCGTCATGACGCTGGAATCGGCGACAGCGCGGAACGGACAGATCGCCGCCCTGCATCGCATTTATCAGACAGTCCCGTCCTTGGAAGAGCGAAGCCGCCGCCTTCATAAGGTCCAAATCGGCGATCTTCGCCGCTTCGCCGAGCGTCTTTTAAGAGAGAAGCCGGCGCTTGCCGTCGTCGGCCCCGCGATCCCCCCCGCGCTCCCCGACAGATTCGCCGCAAGGCTCGCCTGACCCCTCCTTTGTCAAACTCCGCCATGAGTCTCTGGTTTCAACATGATCCGACCCCGCAGCTCCAGCATGGAGAGGTGCTGCTGCGCGCGCCGGCGCTCGCCGATTATCGGGCTTGGGCGGCTTTGCGGCAGACGAGCCGCGATTTCCTTCAGCCATGGGAGCCTTTTTGGCACGATCAAGATTATTCGCGGGCGCAATTTCATCATCAATTGCGGCACTATGGGCGAAATGTGGATGAGGGAGTCGGATATCATTTCTTCATTTTTCTGCGGGAAAGCCCGACTCTTGTCGGCGCGATCAATCTCTACGATCTGCAGGCGGGGGCGAGCATGAGCGCGGCGCTGGGCTATTGGATCGGAAAGCCCTATGCGCGGCGGGGCTACGCGCTCTCGGCGCTGCGCGCGGTTCTCGCCTTCGCCTTTGACGATCTTCAACTGAAGCGCGTGACCGCCGCCTGTCTTCCTAGAAACGCGCCATCGCGGAAACTTTTGGAAAAATGCGGCTTCTCCTATGAAGGATATGCCCGCTCCTATATGCAGATCGCCGGAAGACGCGAAGATCATCTTCTTTTCGCGATTCTGCCAAGCGATCGCAGACCTTCCGACTGATCATGCTGCTCAATCCGCATTTGGCTCTCGGGGTGGCGCTTTCGGCGCTCTTGGCGCTGAATCTGATTTTTAACGCCGCCGCGCGCGAAAGCCAAGACGAGGAAGCGCAAGCCCTCGCTTTTTTCACGCTGGCCGCGCTCTTTCTGACAGCGCTTTCCGCCGCGCTCCCCTTCGCCGAAGAGACGCCGCCCGCCTTGACGGCGCGCGCGCTGGCGCTCTCGGAGATTCTCTTCGCCGCCGCCGCGCTCCATTACGCGATGCAGATTTTTCCCGCCACGCCTTTCTCCAAGGTCGGCGCTCTTTACGCGGCGGCGAAAAGCCACAAACATATGCTTTGGACTCCCGCCGCGATCGCGGCGCTTCTTCTTTTTTTCGCGCCTGCGGTCGCCTCTTGGGGGGCGCGTCTCGCCCTCGCCCTTCTGACGATGGCGGCGGCGGCGGCGCTGGCCTCGCCGCGCCATCGGGACGCCGAAGAGCTCGCCGCCATTCTGCCTGTCTTCGCGCCTTTCGCCCTGGCCGCGTCTTTGGCTCTGGCCTCGCATTTCGCCGCGCCTCAGAGCGAAACCCTTCTCGCCAACAGCGCCGCCGCTCTTTTGGCGCTTGGCATCACGATCGCGAATCTGCGCGTCTTTCGGCAAAGGCTGGAGGCGGAGGGCCGATCGGCGGCGCTCGCCGCCGCCGCCGCGCGGCACGGAATCTGGGATTGGCGCAGAAAAGAGGGCGCGCTCTTCCTCTCGCCGATCGTGGAAAAGACCTTTCTCGGCATGAGGCTTGGAGAGCTGAAGGGCAGCGAAGCCGCCTTCCGCGCCCTCATCCATGAGGAAGATCGGCAAAATTACGCGCGGACGCTCCAAAGTTTGGCGGAGCGAAAAAAAGGGGCGGCGTGCCTCCTTCTGCGAATCCGCCACGCCGCCGGCCATTACCGATGGTTTGAGCTCCATGTCGGAGTCTCGCCGGGACGAGTCTCGCCGGGACGGGGCAGCGGGGGACGGCTCATCGGATTCCTCAAAGACGTGACCGAGCGCAAATGGCGCGAAGATCACGCGCTGCATGATCCGACCACCGGTCTTCCCGGGCGCGCGCTTCTTTTGGATCGCGCCGAGCGCATGATGGAAAAGGCGAAGAAAGGAGACGCCGGCCATTCGGCTCTCATTCTTTTCCACAGCGATCTTTCGCAAAATGAAAATGGCGAGGGCTTGGCGCGGGATCCTTCCATCGCCGAGAGCGCGCTTTTGGCGCTGGCGCGGCGGCTTTCGCAATCCTCGCCGCCGGGCAGCATGGCGGCGCGGATCGGGGTTGAGAGTTTCGCGCTCCTGCTGCCGCCCGGCGCGCCCAGCCCGCCGGAAGAGGAGGCGCGGAGACTGCGCGACAGATTGAGAGAGCCGCTGCGGGCGGGGCGAAGCCGCATCGCTCTGCCGATCGCGGCGGGCGTGGCGGCTCCGCGCTCTTTGAAAGGAAGAGGAGGCGCGAAAGAACTTTTGGAGCGCGCCGAAAAAGCGCTCTGGCGGGCGAAGCGCGGAAAGCGCGAGCGCGTCCGAATCTTTGATCCCTCTATGGAAAGCCGCGCGGCGCGGCGAAAGACTTTGGAGAAAGATTTGCGCCAAGCGCTCTCCAAGAATCAGATTCGCCTGCTCTATCAGCCCATCATGCGCTTGGAAGACACGAAGTCTGTCGGCTTTGAGGCGCTCATGCGCTGGGATCATCCGCATTATGGCGCGGTGCCGCCTTCGGAATTCATCCCGCTCGCCGAGAAGAGCGGCGTCATAGACGCGCTGGGGCTTCACGCGCTCAAAAGGGCGGCGCGCGCCATCGGCGCTTGGCAGCTGACCCATCGCTATGACGAGCCGCTTTTCGTCAGCGTCAATCTTTCCAGACGCGAACTTTTCCGCGAAACTCTGGCGCAAGAGACGAAGCGCGCCATCGCCGAAGCCTTTCTGGCGCCGGGCAGCCTAAGGCTGGAAGTCACCGAGAGTCTGGTCATGCGCGATCCCGACAAAGCGTCGCGCGTTCTCCAACAGCTCCGCGCCGCCGGGGCCAGCCTCTCCATTGACGATTTCGGAACGGGGCATTCCAGCCTCGCATGTCTGAAGACGCTGCCCTTTGACGCCATCAAGATAGACAGGCTTCTGATTCAAGGCTTGGAGTCCGATCCGCAGGCGCGGGCGATTTTCCACGCGATCGCGAAAATGGCGCGCGCGCTCTCCATGGACGTGATCGCCGAAGGCGTGGATGAGGCAAAGCGCGTTCCGGCGCTGCGCGAGGCGGGCTGCCTCTACGCGCAGGGCTTCTACTTCGCCGCCCCGATGGAGGAGGAGGAGGCGCGCGCTTTTCTCTCCCGCAATCGCCCCCGTTGATGGTCGGGCGGAGAATATGCTAAAGAGCGCGAAGGGCGGACAACAGGCTCGTCCGCCCGCCAAAGAGAAGAAGGAGACGAGGCATGACCATCAAAGTCGGAGAGAGGCTGCCCGAAGCGGCGCTCTCGCAAATGACCCCGAAAGGGCCGAGACCTGTCAAGGTTTCGGAGTTTTTCGCCAAGAAGACCGTTCTTCTTTTCGCCGTGCCCGGCGCTTTCACGCCGACCTGCTCGGAGCGTCATCTTCCGGGCTATATGGATCACGCCGAAGCGATTCTCGCCAAAGGCGCGGACGTGATCGCCTGTCTCTCGGTCAATGACGCCTTCGTCATGGGGGCTTGGGCGAAAGAGAGGGGCGCGGCGGAGAGCATCGCCATGCTCGCCGACGGCAATGGCGACTTCACCAAAGCTCTGGGGCTGGAGATGGACGCCTCTTCTTTCGGCATGGGAACGCGCTCGCGCCGCTACGCGATGATCGTGGAGGACGGCGTGGTGAAGCATTTGGAAGAGGAGCCCAATCCGGCGCAAGCGACTGTCTCAGGCGCGGAGCATATGCTGGGCTTGCTGGACTGACTCTTTATGTTGCGATCTTCTGTCAGAAATAGTTTTGGCTTTTTCGGGATTTCGGCGGCGCTCTTCGTCTTTTCGGCGGCGGGCGGGGCGGGCGGCGCGGGCGAAGCGCGGGCGCGATCGGCGGACGCGCTTTACGAGTTCAACATTAAGCTTGGCCCCTCCCTTTCCGGCGCGCGCCACATCCCGACCGGTCTCAGCGACGGCCGCGCCGAGCAGCCTCTGAACACCCGCGTGGATTTGGAAAGCGGGCGATTCCTGACAGTCGCCCTCGCCCGCGCGATAGGATGGGGCTTCCGCGTGGAAACCGAACTGGGCATAGATTCCACCGATCCGCAGAGCGTCTCGCTGAATGCCGACGCCGCCGATGCCTTCGCAATGAGCGCCATTCAAGACGCCCGATCGGTGGCGGAGCGCACTTTGCGGAATCCGAACCGCGCCCCCCGCTTCGCGACAAGACTGGCAAGCCCCTCGGAGACCATCAGGCGGGAGGCGGAGGAGGAAATACAGGACATCGCCAACAATGTGATTTCGGTCTCCACGAACGATCTGTCTTTCACGGCGGAGGGAAAGTTTCTGACCGTCAGCCATTTCACGAATCTTTATTATGATCTGCCTCTTCCCTTTGAGGTCAAGCCCTATCTGGGCGGAGGGCTGGGGCTGACATGGACGAAGTTTCAGGACGGCTTCACGCGGGCAGTTATTTCGGGAAGGATCAGCCACGCCGCCAATCCGAGGATTTTGGGAGCGAACGCGCTCGTCCTCCCCTTTCCCTTTGATGTTCGGCGCTTCTCCTTCCATAACAGCCGCGAGGAAGTCAGTTTCGCCACCAATCTGCAAGCCGGGCTGCGCTGGCATACAAGGGAAGGGCCGACAATAGACGCCGGCTATCAATGGCTTTGGATTGAAGAGGGCTATCGGCAGACAGGCTCGGCGGGGCTTCACCTTTTCCGCTTCGGCATGAGTTTCAGCTTTTAGCGGCTTTGGGAGGCGATCGCGCCGCGCGCGATTTCATCGGCGCGCTCGTTCCACCTGTCGCCGTCATGGCCGCGCAGCCAGCGCCACGAGACGCGCCGCTCGGCGAGAAGCGCGTCCAAGCGCCGCCACAAATCCTCATTCTTGACGGGCTTCTTGGCGGCGCTCTTCCATCCATTCGCTTTCCAGCGCTGAAGATATTCGGTCGCGCCCTTTTGCGCATATTGCGAATCGGTATGGATTCGCGCCGCCTCCCCCAAAGGCAGCTCTTCCAGCGCATGGATGACGGCGAGAAGCTCCATGCGGTTGTTGGTCGTTTGGCGCTCGCCGCCTGACATTTCCCTGACAAGTTGCCCGTCTCGCAAAATGACGACTCCCCAGCCGCCGCGCCCCGGATTGCCTTCGCAGGATCCGTCCGTGTAAATATCCATGCTTGCCTCCTTCTCCGCCTTCTCCGCTTTCTCCGCTTTGTTGTTTTTCGGCGCGCGCCGAGGCGCGTCAGAAAGACCATAGTCGGCGAGGCTTCTGGCATGGCGATGAAAGCGAAGCCGCGCCAGATATTCCATCGGGTCTTTCAAGCGCACCAGAGCCTCGCGCCTCGCGCTTTTCTCTTGGCGGGCGCGGAGGCGCATCAGAAAAAACTGCATCGCCGCCGCGCGCGCCAAAGGCGTCAGCGCCGCCCGCTCTTCGGCAGAGAGCGCCCGCTCCCAATGATAGCCCTCTATCAGAGATTTCATATGAGAAGGACGCAGCGCCCCCTTGCCGTCAAAGCCCCATGCGTTCATGCAGATCGCCAAATCCGCCGCCCAAAAATTCGCGCAGGCGAAAGAGAAATCTATGAAACTGGGCGTCATCTCCCGAAACAAAACATTGTCCGGGAACAAATCGCCATGCACCGCGCCCCCCGGCAGAGAGGACGGCCAGTCGGACAAAATCTCCGCCAAATCGCTCTCTATCTCAGGGCGCGAAGCCTCCGCCGCCTCGCCGCGGCACGAGGCGAAGAGAGACAGCCAATCCTCATGCGCCATCGGATCGCGCCGCGTCTCTTGATAATCGGCGGCGAGGAGGTGCATCCGCGCCAGCGCCCGACCGACCGCCTCGCAATGATCGGGGCTGGGATCGCCGAAAGACACCCCCTCCATGAAGGAGATGACGGTGGTCGGACGATTTTCCAAAATCCCATAAAGCGCATCATTTCTGTTGGGCTTGACCGTCGCGCAGCAAAAGCCTTTCCGCGCGAGATGATTCATCAAGCCCAAAGCGAAAGGCAGATCCTTCTCGCTCATCCTGTCTTCATAAAGCGTCAGGATGAAATCGCCGCCCTCGGCGCGCAGCAGATAGTTGGAGTTCTCCACCCCCTCGGCGATTCCCTTGAACGACAAAACCTTTCCCAAATCATAATCTTTGAGAAAGGCGCGAAGCGCGCGCTGTCCGACATGGGTATAGACCGCCATCTCTATCTTGCGGTCTCCGCCTGAGGCGGCTGGCGAAGTTCGCGGGGCATCGGAAAGCGCATCCTTTCGGGCTCCCCGCCAATCTCTTCCAGACGCAGCTGGTATCGGGCGCGGAAGCCGTCTATCACCTCCTGCGCCAAACGCTCCGGCGCGGAGGCCCCCGCCGTCAGCCCGACTGTCCCTCGTGAAGGGAGGGCGCGCCAATCTATCGCGGCGGCGTTTTCTATCAGCGCCGCTTGGGGCGCGCCCGCCATGAGCGCCGTCTCCACGAGCCTGGCCGAGTTGGAGGAGTTCTTTGACCCCACGACCAAAAAATAATCGCTCATCGGCGCGATTCTCCGAACCGCGCTCTGTCTGTTCGTTGTGGCGTAGCAGATGTCCTCGCCCCGAGGTCCAGCGATGTCGGGGAAGCGGCGGCGCAAAATCTCTATAATCCCCGCCGTCTCAGAGACCGAGAGAGTCGTCTGGGTGGCGTAAGCGAGGCGGGCGCCGGGCGGCGTCTTCAGCGCCTCCGCCTCTTCCGCCGTCTCAAGGACGGTCGCGGCCTCTTCCGGAATCTGCCCCAGAGTGCCGCGCACTTCCACATGCCCGCGATGCCCGATCAAAAGAAGATGACGCCCCGCTTGATGATGCCGAAGAGCCTCGCGGTGCACTTTGGAGACGAGCGGGCATGTGGCGTCTAGAATCGTCAAGCCTCGCGCCTCGGCTTCGGCGCGAACCGCCTTCGCCACGCCATGCGCCGAGAAAATGATCCGCGCGCCGCGCGGAACAGAACGCAAATCCTCAACAAAAATCGCGCCGCGCTCCGCCAAATCCTCCACCACATGACGATTATGAACGATCTGATGCCGAACATAAATCGGCGCGCCATAGAGCGTCAGCGCCTCCTCCACAATGGAGACGGCGCGCGAAACGCCGGCGCAAAAGCCTCTGGGCGCGGCCAGAAGGAGACGAAGAGGAGATTTTCGCGTCATGGTCGGCGTCATGGTCGGCGTCATAGTTGGCGTCATTCTTGCATGGCGAGGCGGGTTTCGCTAATGTCGGACGACTCTACGCCCTCTTTCGGCGGGGCGCAAACATCCTCCGAACCGCATGACACTCTTATGGGATCGCTTTCTTCCATCGCGCGCGGGCTTCTTTGCGGCTCTTGTCTTTTCGCGTCAGGCTGCGCGCGCGACTATGTCTGTCCGCCGCTTCTGATTATGGAGGGCGCGGAGAGCGTCTCGCATTATGAAGAGGGCGGTCGGGAGAACGCCAATCTCATCTACCGCGCCTCGCTGGAGGGAATCGCGGTGGAAGAGTGCGTCAATCCTCTAGGGGGGCCGGGCGAGATTGGGCTTCGTCTCCGGGCGCGGATCGCGCCCGGCCCGGCGAAGGGCGCGCCTCGCGCCATGCCTTATCTTTTTGTCGTGGCGATGGATGAAAGCGGCTTTCTCAATCTCCCGACCGTCCTCTCTTGGAGCAAGGGCGCGCCGAAGCGAATCCGCGCGGCGCGGATAGAAAAAACGCCGCGCATCGCGCTCCCCAGAACGACCCGCGTTCCGACTCATATTTTGGCGGGCTTCATCATCTCCGAGAAAGAGTGGATCCTCCAAACGCGCGAAGACGACTCTCAAGGCGCGCGCCATCGCGCGGCGCGGACAAAAGAGGCGGAAAGAGCCGAAAAGCGCATGATGCGCGGAGAGGGATTGACTCCCTGTCAGGGAAATCTATCCTGTCTCTTAGGGGCGGCTCCGTCAGACGATTCGTCCCAGCGCTAAGCCGCGCGGGAGAGATCGGCTTTTTCACAAGCTGACGCCGAAGGAGCAATCGCGCCCCGAAAACTCTCAGGCGAAAGGACCGCGAGGACGAGAAAGCGCGCTCTGGAAAGACGGAGGACGACAATCCTCCGCACCGAAGGTGGCAGGCGGGGTTCTTCCCCGTGAAATCTCTCAGGTTCCTAAGACAGAGGGGGTGAGGCGCGTCCTGACGATCGGGACGCGGCTTGCTGTCTTTGGAGAGGAGGAGGCGCGTGTCGTCTGCAGCTGAGGGAGCGGAAGCGATCGCAACGGTTTTAGAGGCAACGCCTCTAGAGGCGCTGCATCGCTCGCTCGGCGCGAAAATGACGGCGTTCGCCGGCTTCCATCTGCCTCTTCATTTTCGGGACGGGATTCTCGCCGAGCATCGCCATACGCGGAGCCATGCCAGCCTCTTTGACGTCTCCCATATGGGGCAGGCGGATCTCCGCGCCTCCGCGTCAATGATGGAGCGAATCTTTCCGGCCGACATTCAAACTCTCCCTTCTCTCCCTTTGGGAGGCATGCGCTATACGTTTCTTCTCAATGAGGCGGGGGGAATCTTGGACGATCTCATCATCGCGCGGCTCGGCGAGGATTGTTTCCGAATCATCGTCAATGCGAGCCGCAAGGGAGAGGATTTTCGTCATATTGAGACTCTTTTGGGCAAAGAGGGCTCTCTGACGCCGCGCCCCGATCTGGCGCTGCTGGCGCTGCAGGGGCCGGAGGCGGCGCGGATCGTCCGCGCCCATGCCGACAATGAAGAGAGCGCCATCGCCGCCATGCCCGCCATGTCCTCGGCGGAAACGAGACTCGCCGACAGGCGCGTCCTTCTTTTCCGATCGGGCTATACGGGCGAGGACGGCTTTGAGATCGCGCTCTCATCGGAAGACGCCGCGCCCCTCGCCGAAACGCTCTTGCGGCATGACGCGCTCGCCCCTGCCGGATTGGGCGCGCGCGACAGTCTGCGTTTGGAAGCCGGCCTCTGCCTCTATGGCAGCGACATGGACGAAACGACAAGCCCGATAGAAGCCGGTCTCGCTTGGTCTATTCCGAAAAGACGCCGCGAGGATCGCGCCTTTCCGGGCGCGGAGATCATCGCGCGGCAGATCGCGCGCGGCGCGGCCAGGCGGCGGGTCGGCATTCGCGCGCTCGGGCGAATCCCGGCAAGACGCGGCGCGCGCCTTCTCAATGAGAAGGGCCAGGAGATCGGAGAGATCACGAGCGGCGCCGTCGTGCCTGACGGCGAGGGCTTGAAAGCCATCGCCATGGCTTACCTCCCGCCCTCCTTCTCCAAGCCCGGCTGCCGCCTCCGCTTCATCGCGCGGGGGAAAGCGATCGCGGCGGAAGTGGCCGCCCTCCCCTTTCGCCCAAGCCGAACCCATCGCCAGCCCCAAAGGACGGAAAAGCCATGAGCGCCACCCTCTACACGAAACAGCATGAATGGGCGCGGATAGAAGGCGAGATCGCCATTGTCGGCATCAGCGCCTATGCCGCCGAGCAGCTCGGCGACATTGTCTATGCCGATCTTCCGGAAAAGGGCGCGACTGTCGCCAGAGGCGGCGAGATCGCTGTCGTGGAATCGGTCAAGGCGGCGAGCGAAATCTACGCGCCGTTGAGCGGCGAAGTGGCGGAGATCAATGCGGCGCTGGAGGGCGATCCCGAACTCGTCAATCGCTCGCCTGAGAAGGAGGGATGGTTCTTGAAAATCCGCTTGAGCGATGTCGGCGAGCGGCGGCATCTTCTCTCGGCTGAAGATTATCAGAGATTCCTCCAAGAGGAGAGCGCCTGATGCGCTACCTCCCTCTGACGGACGAGGATCGCCGGGCGATGCTTCGGAAAATCGGCGCGGCGTCCGTGGATGCGCTTTTCGGCGATGTGCCGCCTTCCGTCAATCAGAGCGCCGATGAGGCGCTCCCCGGCGGCATGAGCGAGATTTCGGTGGAGCGCGCGCTCATGTCTCTGGCGGCGCGGAACTTAAGCCCGTCTCGCGCGCCGTGTTTTTTGGGGGCAGGCGCCTATCGGCATCACATTCCTGCGAGCGTGGATCATCTTATCCAGCGCGGCGAGTTCATGACCGCCTACACGCCCTATCAGCCGGAAATCGCGCAAGGCACGCTGCAGGCGCTCTTTGAGTTTCAGACGCAGACGGCGATTCTGACGGCGCTGGACATCGCCAACGCCTCCATCTATGACGGCGCGACCGCCTGCGCCGAAGCCGTCTTGATGGCGCATCGGATGACGAAGCGCCCGAAAGCGATCCTCTCCTCCGCCCTTCACCCCCATTACGCGCAGACGGCGCGCACGCTCTCGGAATACGCCCAATATCAGACGACAGTCGCGCGGCATCAAAGCGGCGACTTCGCGCCCCTCATCAAAGCGCTGGACGGCGACACCGCCGCGCTTGTCGTCCAAAATCCCGATCTTTTCGGCGCTGTCGCCGATCTGACGCCGCTCGCCGCCGCCGCTCATGAAGCGGGGGCGCTTCTGATTTACGTCTTTAATGAGACCGTCTCTTTGGGGCTGCTGCGCGCGCCGGGCGATGTCGGCGCGGACATCACCGCCGGCGAAGGACAGTCGCTCGGGAATCCTCTTTCTTTCGGCGGCCCCTATGTCGGTCTCTTGGCGGCGCGGGCGAAATGCCTGCGGCAGATGCCCGGACGTCTCTGCGGCATGACCGAAGACGCGGAGGGGCGCGCCGGCTTCGTCCTGACTCTCGCCGCGCGGGAGCAGCATATTCGCCGCGAGCGGGCGACCAGCAACATCTGCACCAACGCCGGACTGTGCGCGCTCGCCTTTTCCTGTCATCTGACGCTTCTAGGCGGCGAGGGGCTTTATCGTCTCGCCAAAATCAACCACGCCCGCGCCCGCAGCCTCGCCAAGAGACTCTCGGAGATTAAGCATGTCCGCCTGACGACTCCCCTCTTCTTCAATGAATTCACGTTGAAAACGCCGATCGGCGGGGCGGAACTGATGGACGCTCTTGCCGAAAAGGGCATTTTGGGCGGCGTCCCCTTGTCGCGTCTGCTGCCTGACGAGGAGGCGCATCAAAAGAGCGTCCTTGTCGCCGCGACCGAAATGAACAGCGAGGAAGAATGCGCCCTCTACGCCGAAGCGCTGGCGGCATGTCTGTCGTGAAGGCAAAGGCAGAGAGTCGCGGGCTTCATCTGGAAGAGCCGCTGATCTTCGGGCGAGGCGCGGCGCGAGGGCGATCCGGCGTGGATTTGGAAGACGCCGACATTTCCGATTCCCCCCTTCATAAGAAAAACCTCCTCCGCGACAAAGCGCCCGATCTCCCCGGCCTCTCGGAGCCTGAAGCGGTTCGGCATTATGTGCGGCTGAGTCAGAAAAATTACGGCATTGATTCCGGAATCTTCCCGCTCGGCTCCTGCACGATGAAGCATAATCCGCGCTTGAATGAGAGAATGGCGCGTCTTGTCGGTTTGGGCGATCTTCATCCGCTGCAGCCCCTCGGGACGGTCTCCGGCGCGCTTCTCCTGATGGAGAGATTGTCCGAATGGCTTCTCCGCTTAACGGGAATGGCGGCGGTCTCTTTGACGCCCCGCGCCGGGGCGCATGGCGAGCTCTGCGGCATGATGGCGATCAGGGCGGCGCTTCGGGAGCGGGGCGAGGAGCGGGAGCGGCGGCGCGTTCTCGTCCCCGAATCGGCGCATGGGACGAATCCCGCCACCGCCGCCCTCGCCGGCTATCGTTTGGAGGCGATCCCCGCCAACGCGGAAGGGCGAATGGACGTGAAAGATTTCCGCGCCCGCTTGGGCGGAGCCCGTTTGGGCGGAACCCGTTTGGGCGGAGATGTCGCCGCGCTGATGCTGACCAATCCGAACACCTGCGGTCTCTTTGAGCGGGACATTGTGGAGATCGCCGAAGCGCTCCATCAAGCGGGAGGCTTTTTTTACTGCGATGGGGCGAATTTCAACGCGCTGGCCGGCCGCGTCAAGCCCGGCGATTTGGGCATTGACGCGATGCATATCAATCTGCACAAGACCTTCTCCACGCCGCATGGGGGCGGAGGTCCTGGGGCGGGACCTGTCGTTTTTTCGGAGGCGCTGGCGCGCTTCGCGCCTCTGCCGGCGCTGCGCCGCGAAGGGGAGGCGCTCCTGCTGATAGAAAACCGCGCCGATGCCGAAAAGCGCGGCCTTCGCCCGATAGGGCGGATGGCGTCTTTTCACGGACAGATGGGGATGTTCATCCGCGCCCTGTCTTACATGATGAGTCTGGGAGGGGACGGGATCAGGCAGGCGTCAGAGGACGCCGTCTTGAGCGCCAATTACATTCTGGCCTCGCTTCAAGATTTGATGAGCGCGCCCTTCCCCAGCCCCTGCATGCATGAGGCTCTCTTTGACGATTCTTTTCTGAAAGGCGCCGGCGTGGAGACTTTGGATTTCGCCAAAGCGCTGATTGATCGGGGCGTTCATCCGATGACGATCTATTTTCCTCTGATCGTGCGGGGCGCGTTTCTGATAGAGCCGACCGAGACGGAATCCAAAGAGAGTTTGGACGGCTTCATAGAAGCGATGCGCTCTTTGGCGCGGGCGGCGCTTGACGGGAAGGCGGAGATGTTTAAAGACGCGCCGCGCCATGCGCCGCGCCGCCGTCTGAACGAGACTTTGGCGGCGCGAAAGCCTGTTTTACGCTGGGGGGGACGGGAGATTTAGCGGCGGCGCGTTTTTAATTTCATCCAGCGCGGCGGCGGTCAGAGACTTTGAGAAGGCGGAAGATTCCGCCGCCCGCGCCTCTATCGCGTATCTGGCGGCGCGAAGAGCCAACAAGCCTGTCTGGCGAAGAATGCGATCGCGGAGGGCGCGCTCGGCTTGGGCGATTTGGTTCGCGGCTGCCGCCTCGCGCCGCGCGATCGTCTCTTCCATGCGGCGCGCCGTCTCTTTGGCTTGACGCTCGGCAGCTTTCCGCGCCGCATGAAGAATGCGCCTCCTCTCATCCTCCATGCCCGCCAAAGCCTTCTGATGCTTCTCCAACAGCGCCGCCGCCTCGTCTCTGAGACGGCGCGCCTCTTCCAGCTCTTCGGCGATCGCCGCGCTTCGCTGATCCAAAAGCGCCGCCGCGCGCTGAGGCGCGCGAAAATAGACGAGCAGACCCAAAAATCCGCCGAAACTCATCAGAACCCAAAAATCGGCGCTCGTGAAAATCTCCGTCATAAAAGCGCCGCCTGTCGCGCGGCGTCTCGCGCCGCCTTCTGATCCAAAGCCTCGCCGGTCAGACGCATGACGATCTGGGCGGCGGCTTCCGCCGCCGCTTCCTCTATGGCGGGCTTCGCCGCCTCTTCCATCTTTTGAAGAGAGGCTTCCTTTTCGGCGATGCGCGCCTCCAGCGACTCTTTGACGCGCCGCATCCGCGCCGCCTTGTCTTTCAGTTTCTCGTCATAGCGCGTCCGCGCCGCCTCGCCCGCTTCCTCCCGAATCTTGAGGCGCTTCTCACGCGCCTCTTCTTCGGCGCGCGCCGCTTCTTCCGCCATGCGCGCCGCCTCCCACCGCCGCCCCTCGGTCAGAGCGCGGCGTTTGTCCAAAAGCGCGGCGGCTTTCGGCAGCACGATCTTGGAGAGCGCGCAGTAAAGCAGCCCGAATATGACCGCCAGCCAAAAAAGCTGCGAGGCGTAAAAGACCGTCTCAAGCTGCGGCATCTCAAAGCGCCCCCGCTAAACGACAAAGAGCAGAATGAGCGCGATCACCAGTCCGAAAAGCCCTGTCGCCTCCGCCAAAGCGAAGCCTAAGAGAAGATTCGGAAACTGCGCCTGCGCCGCGTCAGGATTGCGCAGCGCACCGGAGAGATAATGTCCGAAAATCGTTCCAATGCCAATGCCGGCGCCGGCAAGAGACACGCAGGCTATGCCGGCGCCAATGAGTTTCGCCGCTTCAGGTTCCATGAGAATTCTCCTTCTTTTTCGTGATGGGGTGAGACTCAATGCTCCATATGCAGAGCATCGTTGAGATAAATGCAGGTCAGAACGGCGAAGACGTAAGCCTGCAGAAAGGCTATCAGAATCTCCAGACCTGTGAAAAGGGTCATAAAGAGGAGCGGGAAAATCCCCCAGACGCCCATCATGATTCCGAAGCCGGCGAAAACTTTGAGCATCGTGTGTCCCGCCAGCATGTTCGCGAAAAGACGCACCGACAGGCTTATCGGCCGCGTCAAATAGGAAATCAGCTCAATCACGACCAAAAGCGGCAGCAGCAAAAGCGGAACGCCTCGCGGAACGAAAAAGCGCAAAAATCCCAAACCATGCCGCGCGAAGCCGATCAGAGTCACGCCCAAAAACACAAAAGCCGCCAGCGCGAAAGTGATGATGATATGACTCGTGACAGTGAAACTGTAAGGAATCATCCCCAGCATGTTGCAGAACAGAATGAAGGTGAAAAGCGTGAAAATGAAAGGGAAATAGCGCATCCCGTCCTCGCCGACATTCTGGCGCACCATATCGGCGACAAAATCGTAAGCGATCTCAGCCAGCGACTGCAGCCGCGTCGGCACAATGGAAGCGCGGCGGAACGCCGCCATCCCGAAAAGCCCGACAAGAGACGAGGCGAGAAGCATGAAAAGCGCCGAGTTCGTGAAAGGAATCTCCACCCCCGCCACAGAAAGAGGCAGAAGAGCGTAGAGATCAAATTGATGCATCGGATCCACAGGGAATCCCCCCGCGCCGCCGATCGCGCCGACCGCGCCGCCTTTAGAGAATGTCATGCGTTTCCCCCGTTTTTTCCGTTTTCTCCGCCTTCCCCTCTGACGCGGCGCGCCGTTCCTGCATCGCCATGGCGGCGCGGATGACGTCTCTTATCCCCGCCGCCGCGCCAAGAAGAAAAAACCCGATAATGCCGAAAGGCGCGACCCCGAACGCTCTATCCACCAGCCATCCTATCGCCGCGCCGATCACGGCGGCGGCGAGAAGAGTCGCGCCCAAGCGCATCGCCATGCCCAGAGCCGCGCCATCTGCTTTACGCTCCCGCGCCAGCCGTCTCTTATCGCCGGCGCGCGCTTTTTCTATGCGACTCCGCAGAGCCTGAATTCTCTCGCGCTCTTTGATCATCGCCTTCCTTTCCGCGCCGGCAAACTATAAGGGCTTCGGGTCTTTGTCAAGAAAGGGGCGGCGGGGCGTCTTGACGCGGCGGCGGCGGCGCTCATCCGACCGCCGCGATAGGCTTGTCGCGCAGCGACTCGGCTCTCGCCAAATCCACCGAAACCAAGCGCGAGACGCCGCGCTCTTCCATCGTCACGCCATAGAGCCTGTCCATCTCGGCCAAGGTCATCGGATGGTGAGTCACAATGATGAAGCGGGTCGTCCCGCGCGAGGCGATTTCGCGCACCAGCGCGCAAAATCTCTCCACATTGCGCTCGTCCAAAGAGGCGTCCACCTCGTCCAAAATGCAGATGGGGGCGGGGCGCGTCAGGAAGACGGCGAAAAGAAGCGCCAAGGCGGTCAGCGCGCGCTCGCCGCCGGAGAGAAGCGAAAGACTCCGCAATTTCTTGCCCGGCGGACTCGCCGAAATGTCCAGCCCCGCCTGCAGCGGATCTTCGGAATCGGTGAGAGCCATCTTGGCGCGACCGCCTCCGAAAAGCCTCTTGAAGAGGGAGGCGAAATGACCGTCCGCCTCCTTGAAAGCTTTTAAGAGACGCGCGCGCCCTTCTTTATTAAGGCGGGCGATTCCGCGCCGCAATTTGGCGACCGCGCCCTCCAAATCTTTGATTTCGCGGAGCGTCTCCTCTTGTCGGTCGGCGAGTTCGGACGCCTCTTCGGAGGCGCGGAGATTGGGCGCGCCCATCGCGTCCCGCTTTTCGCGCAGACGCTCGGCTTTTTGGCGAAGCGCCTCCTGATCGGGGAGCGGCGTCTCCTTCTTCAAGCCTGATTCGGCGAAGATGGCGTCCATCGTCATGCCGCTCGTCTCTTCGGCTTCCTGACGCGCCTCTCGCTCTCTCATTTCGGCGCTCTCTTTATTGGCGCGGGCGGCGGCGGCGGCTTCTCGGGCCGCGCCCAAAAGCGCGGCGGCTTGGCGTCTTGCCTCGGCGCAGGATCGCTCTTTTTTCTGCGCGAGCGCCAGCGCGTCCCGCCTGTCGCTTTGGACGCGCCGCGCCTCCTCCAAACGTCCCGCCAGCGCCTTGCGGCGCGCCTCTATCTGATCGGGGCGCATCTCCAAAAGAGATCGGCGCTTCTTCGCCTCGTCATGCCTGCGGCGAATCAGCGCCAAATGCTCTTCGGAGCGCGCCAGCCGCGCCTCCCATGAGGCGATCTCCTGATCCATTTTGACGCGCGCCGTTTCTCTTCCGCTGCGCGCGCGGCGGATTTCGTCCAGCTGCTGGCGCGACTGCGCCTGAAGCCGCTGCGCCTCGCGCGCTTCGGCGCGAAGAGCGTCCAGCTGCTTCTCGGCGGGAAGGGCGGCGAGAATCTCTTTCAGCCCTTTTTCGGCTTCCTCTATCTTTTGGACGATCTCCTCGCCCTCTCGCGCCAGCCGCTCCCCCTTTTCGGCGCGGGCGCGGGCGGAGGCGAGCGCCTCCAGATTCTCTTCTTCGGCGCGAGAAAGAGCCTCGCGGGCGGCGTCCGTTTTTTTCCCAGCCTCTTCCAAGGCTTCCCGCCGCTCCGAGAGACTCCGCGTCCGCGCCGCCAGTTCTTCGGCGGCGCGATGATGCGCCCGCCGCGCCTCGTCATGACGGCGCTCCGCCGCCTCGCGCGCCGCGATCGTCTCGGCAAGACGCCGCCAATCCCGAAACCGTCTCTCCGCCGCTTCGGCGGCTTGGCGCGAGGCGGCGTAGCCGTCCCAGCGCCACAAATCGCCCTCTTTGGAGACAAGACGCTGTCCGGGCTGAAGACGCGCCTGCAGCGCCCTCCCCGCTTTCGCGTCAACAAGACCTGTTCGCGCCAAGCGCCGCCGCATCGCCGGCGGCGCTTCCACATAAGAGGAGAGAGGAGTCGCGCCATCAGGCAAAAGTGCGGCGGGATCCTTATTCTCCATCTCGCGCCAGAAGGCCGGGACGTCCGCCCGCTCCTCCCGCGCCGCCATGAGATCGTCTCCCAGCGCGGCGGCGAGAGAGAGTTCATAGCCGGGCTTGATCGTGATGTCGTCCATCATGGCGGGAAACCGTCCGCTTTGGGGAAAGAGCGCCTCCTTCGCCTCGCCGGCGGCGCGGGCGGCGATTGCCGTTCGCGCCGCTTCCTCCAGAGTCTGCCGCGCCTCGCCTTCCTCTTGGCGAAGCCGCTCCAGCGCGCCTTCCGCCGCCGAAAACTCGCCGGACATCCTCCGCCGCGCCTCCTCCGCCTCGCCATAGGCGGCGCGAAGGGCGGTCAGTTTTTCCGCCATATCGTCTCCGCCGTCCGGCGCCTTTTCCATTCTGTCTTTCTCATCGGCGATCCAAGCGCGGCGGCGGCGCGCCTCCTCCAACAGAGACTCCAACAGACGGCGCTCGGCTTCCCCGAAGGCTTTCTTCTCCACCGCCTCATCCAGCGCGGTCTGCGCCTTCTCAAAGGCGGCGCGGCGCGTCTCCCATTGGCGAAGCGCCGCGTCTTCTTTTTGGTCTTTCTCGTCCTTCGGCGCGGCTTCGGCTTTCTCCTTCAGAAGAAGGCCGTGCTTGGCGCGCGCGTCCGAGACCGCCGCCTCATGCCGCGCCATATCCTCCCGCGTTTCCTGCAAAATCCGCGAGACATCGGAGAGGTCGGCGCGCATATCCTCCATGTCGCGGTCAAGAAAGTCGCTCTCGCGCTCCAGCCGCGCGAGGCGGGCATCGGCTTCCAGCGAGGCTTTCGCCGCCTCGTCCAGTTTGGCTTTGGCGCGGCCTTCTTCGGAACTTTGGCGCGCCTCTTGGGTTTGGGCGTCTTGGCGCTCCGCCTCCAGCTTTTGGAGCGCCTCCGCCGCCGCCTCATGCTCGGCGGCGCGCAGCCTGTGCCGAACATAAAGGGCCAGCGCCTCCAGCGCTTGAATGTCGTCCGAGAGCAGCCGATAGGCATCGGCTTGGCGCGCCTGCCTCTTGAGGGCGCGGAGGCGCGATCCGGCGTCGGCTAGCCCCTCGCGCAGACGCGACAGATTCGCCTCCGCCGCCTGCAGACGCAGTTCCGCCTCATGGCGTCTTCTATGAAGCCCGCTAATGCCGGCGGCTTCCTCCAAAATCTGCCGCCTCTCTTTCGGCTTCGCCAAGACGAGCGCGTCAATCCGTCCCTGCCCGACAATCGCGCTGGAATGCGCGCCCAGCGACATATCGGCGAAGAAAAGCTGAACGTCCCGCGCGCGGACGTCTCGTCCGTTGATGCGATAGATGGATCCCATATCGCGCTCAATGCGGCGGCTGATTTCAATTTCGTCCGCGGCGCTGTAGGGGCTGGGGGCTTGATGGCTGCTATTGTCTATTCGGAGCGCGACCTCGGCGATTTCGCGCGCCGGTCGCAAATCGGCGCCTGAGAAGATGACATGATCCATCTCGCCGCCGCGCATATTTTTGGAAGACGCTTCGCCCATGACCCATCGCATCGCATCCACGATATTGGATTTGCCGCAGCCATTGGGTCCCGCGATTCCGCTCGCGCCCTCGCCTATCAGAATCTCCACCGGATCGGCGAAAGACTTAAAGCCCGCTATGCGAAGCGCCGCGCAATGCATGATCTTCTCCGCCTTGCTATTGGAGATGTTTTTCTAGGATTCGGCGAATCTTGCCGTAAGGCTCGTTGCCCTCCAGCCTTTCGCCCTCAATGAAGAAGGTCGGCGTGGAGGAGACATTGAGCTGCCGCGAGGCGTGATCGCGCATGGCTTGCAGACCTTTGAGCATCTCTTTCTTTTGGAGACAGGCGTCAAAAGCGCCGCGCGTCATGCCGCTCTGCCGCGCCAGATGAAAGAGCGCGGCGCGTCTGTCTTTGGCGAGAATCCATGATCGCTGATGGTCAAAAAGAATCTTTAAAAAAGGAAAATAGCGCTCCGCCGTCATGCAGCGCGCGATCATGGCGGCGGCGACCGCCCACGGATCCAGCGGGAAATCCCGATAGATGAGGCGCGCTTTGCCGGTGTCAATATAATCGCGCTTCAGAAGGGGAAGAGTCGCGGCGTGGAAGGCGGCGCAATGGTTGCAGGTCAGCGAGGCATATTCAATGATCGTGATCGGGGCGTCGGCGCTGCCCATGATTTTCTCCTCCAAGCGGGAGGCGTTTTGGGCGCTCTCGTCCAAAGCCAAACGGGAGGGCGCGACCCCGCCCCATCCCTGATAATAAGCGGCGAAGCCTAGAGCGCCGCCAAGAGACGCCGCCGCCAAAAACGCCGCCATGCGCGATGTTCTGAACATAAGCCTTATCCCCTTTCCTTGTGATGGCGCGAAGAGCGCGGTTCGGCGCGGATGGAGGCGGCGAGATTTTTAAGAGCCTCGGCGATCTGATGATTTTTCAAGCCCGCCGCCGCGCCGCGCGAGACGCTCGGCTTTTCGCGCTCTTGCGCCGTGTCGCGCAGAGAGCCGAGAGGGCCTTGCACGAATCGCAGACGCTCCGGCGCGCTGGCGCCGCAAAAAGCGGCGAGACGCTCTAATATCTCCGTTGTCCTATGCTGGATTTCCAGCGCCGCGCCCATTTCCACGCGCACCGTCAAGACGGACGCCCATGCGCCGTCTCGTCCGCGATGGCGGGTGATTCGTTCCGGCAGGCTGAGCGCGCCCATCTCCGCGCCGACAATTTCGGGCCATCGCGCGATAATCTCGCTGTCGGCGAAGCCGCGCCGCCGCAGCGTTTTGGCGGCGATGCGTCTCACCATAGAGCCGACAGGGATCGCGCGGCGGCGTCTCGGCGCTGAGCGTCTCGGCGCTTGGCGTTTTGGCGCTTGGCGTTTTGGCGCGCTGCGTCTTGACGCGGTGGGTTTCTTTTTTTCGGTTTCGCCTGTTTTCATGCGAGACTCCTTTTTCCTCTTTCACTATAACATCGCGCGATGGCGGATAGAAGAGCAGATGCGCGTTATCGTCCTGCGCGGGCGGCGCTTCGGTGGTATGACGGGCACAGGCGGGATTTTCCGTGGCGCGCCGCGCCGGGGGCTGTCGCCGATCCGTATCATGTTTGGCTTGCCGAGATGATGCTGCAGCAGACCACGACTGCGGCGGCGAAGCCTTATTTTGAGAAATTCGTCTCGCGCTGGCCGAGCGTCCTCGCGCTTGCCGCCGCCGAGAGGGGCGTCATTTTGGAGGCTTGGGCGGGGCTGGGCTATTATCGCCGCGCGCATCATTTGCATCAATGCGCGACGGTGATCGCGCGGGACTATGGCGGCGTGTTTCCGAAGAGCGAGGAGGCTTTGCGTCAGCTTCCGGGCGTTGGGGCTTACAGCGCGGCGGCGATTGCCGCCATTGCTTTTGGCGAGAGGGCGGCGGCGATAGACGCGAATATAGAGCGTGTTTTGTCTCGTCTTTATCGTTTTCGGGGGTCTCGGGCGGAGCTTTTGGCGATTGCGCGGGAGGTTTTGCCGCGCGTCAGGGTTGGCGATTACACGCAGGCTTTGATGGACATTGGTTCGGGGATTTGTCGGTTTCGGTCGCCTTTATGTTTGGCGTGTCCTTTTGTTCGGCGTTGTTTGGCGCGGGCTGCGGGGGATCAGGATTCTTTGCCTGTGAGGGTTGGGAGGAAGTCGCGGCGGCGTTTATATGGGGCGGCGTTTGTGATGGTTCGGGGGGATGGGGCGATTTTTTTGCGGCGGCGTGAGGATCGGGGGCTTTTGGGGGGCATGATGGAGGTTCCGATGTCGGCGTGGCGTGGCGATGCGGGGTTTGATTTTCTTGGGGATGCTCCGATTGAGGCGGATTGGGTTTTGCTTGGGGGCATTCGGCATAGTTTCACGCATATTGATTTGGGTTTGGGGGTTTATGTTGCTGGGGTTTCGGGGGATTTGTCGGGATTGATGGGGGAGCGGGATGCGCGTTGGGTTGCTTTGGATTGTTTGGGGGGTGAGGCGTTGCCTTCGTTGGTGCGGAAGGTTCTTGCCGTTTTGGGAGACTCCCCAAAAAGGGGGGTGTGGGGGGCGAAGCCCCCCGCGAAGAAGGGGGGGTCGGGGGGAATCCCCCCGAAACGCGTGGGTGGGTGGGAAAAGAGCTTTCGCGCAGCGAGCGTAGCCACTCGTGGCGTAGCGAGCAAGCGAAAGCGACCCACCCACGCGCCCCCTGAACGCCAAGAGCTCTTGTAAGCAGGGGGGTCGGCGGGCTTTCTCGCGGGCTTGCCTGCGGCTTCGCCCGCTTCGTTTCGCCACGCCCGCCGACTATAGCGGGCTTCGCCCGCTCGGTTTTTTTTGGGGGGCTAGCCCCCCAAACCCCCCTTAACGTGAGCCCGTCAAACGCCCGCCTCAGAACGAAACTCCCGCCGAACAACATCAATCGGAACCAACCCCCGACCACGCTCAATATGCCAAAAAATCCAACCATTGCACGCCAACCTCTCCTGAACCCGAGCCCCCAAAACATGAATAGACCCCGTCTCGCCACCACACGATAAACTCCCATCCGCCCGAACCCGCGCCCGATAACGCCGCAAAGAATCATAAAGAAACGACCCCGGAATAATCCGCCGATGCTCCACCAATAACCCAAACGGAACGCGAGGCTCATCACGCCGCCGATCCATAAACTCCAAAGCCTCGCCCCCATAAGACCCCACAGACCGAATCCGCGCGCGCGCCGCCTCCACATAAACCCGCTCACGCTCAATCCCAATAAATCGCCGACCCAACCGCTTCGCAACCGCGCCCGTCGTCCCCGTCCCGCAAAAAATATCCATCACCAAATCATCCCGCTCCGTCGCCGACATAATCACCCGATGCAGCAGCGCCTCAGGCTTCTGCGTGGCATGAAGCTTCACACCCCCACAATCCCGAAGACGCTCGCCGCCCGAACATATCGGAATCAACCAGCCATCAGAACGCATCTGCAAATCATCATTCCCAACCTTCAACGCATGATAATTAAACCGATAAGCGCTCTTCTTGGATCGCGCCGCCCAAATGAGCGTCTCATGAGCATTCGTGAATCGCCGCCCCCTGAAATTGGGCATCGGATTGCTCTTGCGCCAAATGACGTCATTCAAAATCCAAAAGCCCAAATCCTGAAGCGCCGCGCCTATCCGAAAAATATTGTGATAAGCGCCAATCACCCAAAGCGTCCCGTCCGGCTTCAAAAGCCGCCGCGCCCCCATAAGCCACGCCCGCGTGAAATCATCATAATCGGCGAAACTGGCAAATCTGTCCCAATCATCCTTGACGCCATCAACAAGACTGGCATCCGGGCGCAAAAGATCGCCCCTCAACTGAAGATTGTAAGGCGGATCGGCGAAAATCATATCCACGCTCCCCGCTTCCATGCGCCGCATCTCGGCAACGCATTCGCCCTCAACGATTCTGCTCAACAGGCTCGCCATTCTCGCGCCCCTTCCATCAGAAAGAAGACGCTATTGTCAGAGAAGGCTCGTTAAGAAATCCTAAAGAAACCCTAAAGATGATGACGCAGAGGCGCGAAACTCTTGCGATGAATCGGAGACGCGCCGAAACGCGCAATCGCCTCCCTATGCGCCCTCGTCCCATAACCCTTATGCCGCGCGAAGCCGTAAGAGGGATATCGCTCGGAAAAGCTCTCCATCAGACGATCCCGCGCCACCTTCGCCACAATGGACGCCGCCGCCACCGACAGCGAAAGACCATCGCCCCCCGTCAGAGTCTCGCAGAGGCAGGGAAGAGCAGGCGCGTCTCTGCCGTCAATGAGCGCCGCCTGCGGCAGAGTTTCCAACCCCAGCACCGCCAACCGCATCGCCTCAAGAGACGCCCGCAAAATGTTGATCTCGTCAATCGTCTCGGCATCCACGATTCCCAAACTCGTCAGAGCGCTTCGGCATATCTCCTCATTGAGCCGCGCCCGCGCCGAAGGGGTCAGTTTCTTGGAATCGTCAATGCCTTTCGGGATGCTCCCGAAATCCAAAACGACCGCCGCCGCCACGACAGGTCCCGCCAAAGCGCCGCGCCCCGCCTCATCCACCCCGGCAAGCGCCGAAACGCCATGGCGGCGGAAAAGCGCCCGCTCATGAAAGAGGGACGGCATCAAAAAGACCGAGCTGCCGATCTCCTCCGCGAAAGAGAGAGCGCGTCAAACTCTCTCCGGCCCCCTCCAAGCCGAAGCGCTTCTTGGCGAGCGAAAAGCGCCGCGCGATCAGCTGCGCGTAAGCGCCCTCGCCGCTATGACGGAGAAACCATCTGGCGTCATAATCTTTTCCGCCGCGCATCTGCCGCATCAGCGAGAGGCTGCGCGCCGCCTTGTCGGGAAAAACCTCATGCAGCCACTCCTCATAGAGGTCTTTGATTTCCAAAGGAAGACGCAACAGCACATAGCCCGCGCCCCGCGCCCCCGCCTCCGCCGATTTTTCAAGCGCGCGCTCCATCTCGGAATCGTTGATGGCGGGGAGAACGGGCGCGAACATCACCGAAACCGAGACGCCGGCCTCGGACAAAGACTTTATCGCCGCCAATCTTTTGGACGGAGTCGCGGCGCGCGGCTCCATCTGCCGCGCCAATTTCGCCTTCAAACTCGTGATGGAAAGCGCGACTCGCAGCAGATTCTTCTCCGCCATCGCCGAGAGAATGTCCAAATCGCGCAGGATCAAATCGGACTTTGTCGTGATCGTCAAAGGATGTCGGAAGCGCCACAGCGTTTCAAGCACGCTCCGCGTGATCCTCTCCTTGCGCTCAATCGGCTGATAGGGATCGGTGTTCGTCCCCATCGCGATCGGCTTGACGCGATAAGAGGGGTTGGAGAGTTCTTTTTCCAGCAATGCCGCCGCGTTGGGTTTGGCGAAGAGACGCGATTCAAAATCCAATCCCGGCGACAAGCCCATATAAGCGTGGGTCGGGCGGGCATAGCAATAGACGCAGCCATGCTCGCAGCCCCGATAGGGATTGATAGATCGGTCAAAGCCAATATCCGGCGACTGATTCCGCGTGATGATATGCCGCGCTTTTTCATAAGAGACTGTGGTGCGGATTTTTTCGGCGTCAGCGACAGTGCCCCATCCGTCATCAAAGCCCGCGCGAGTCTCTTTCTCAAAGCGCCCCGTTTTGTTGGAGCGCGCGCCTCTGCCGCGCCGCGCTTCTTGATGGGCGAAGCCTTCTGATAAAATTCCGTCTTGCATGGCGGCTCTCCTCTTTCGTTCCGACATTAACTATGGAACAAAAGAGGAACAATGGCAAGCGGAAAATCACCGCCGACAATCCCCTATGAATCCGCCTCATTTATTGACGTCAATGACGATTCGCCCTCTGACGCCGCCCTTCAAGATTCTGTCGGCGATTTGGGGCAGATCCTCCAGCGAGCGGGTCTGAACGACCTCGGTGAAATTCAAGCGCCCGCGCATTTCGGCGAGTCTCGCCCACGCCGCCTGACGCAGCACGCGCGGCGCCATGACGGAATCGATTCCCTGAATCCGCGCGCCCCGCAAAATGAGCGGCAGCACCGTGGTCGGCAAATCCATGCCGCCGACCAAGCCGCAAACGGCGACTGTCCCGCCATATTGGGTCGCGGAGAGAAGATTGGCGAGAGTCTTGCCGCCGACCGAATCCACCGCGCCCGCCCAGCGCTCGCTCGCCAAAGGGGGCGGGTCTCCCTCCAAATCGCCGCGCTTGACGATCTCACCGGCGCCCAAAGATTTTAGAAATCCATGCGCGTCCGCGCTTCCGGTGGAGGCGGCGACCCGATAGCCCAGCGCCGTCAAGAGCTGAATGGCGGTCGTCCCCACGCCGCCGGACGCGCCGCTCACCAAAACCGCGCCCTTGTCCGGCAAAACGCCCCCATCTTCCAAAGCCATGACGGCGAGCATCGCCGTATAGCCCGCCGTCCCCAGCGCCATCGCCTCAAAGGGCGTCAGCGGCGGAGGAATCTTGATCAGAAAATCCGCCTTGACCCGCTGAAAGCCGCTATAGCCGCCCCAATGTCTCTCGGACAAGCCATAGCCATTGACCAAAACCTTGTCGCCGGGCTTGAAAGAGGCGGCATCGCTCTTTGCCACCGTCCCCGCCAAATCCACGCCCCCGACCATCGGATAGGTTTGCACAATCGGCGCGGCGTTGGCGATCGCCAGACCGTCTTTATAATTGACCGTGGAATAATCCACGCGGACGAGCACCTCCTCCTTCGGGAGATCCTCCACAGAGATCTCCTCAATGGCGGCGCTGTGCGCGCCCCCTCTCTCGCCGCGCATGATGAGCGCTTTGAACTTCTCCGCCATCTCTCCCTCCCCGTCAAAAGATTGAGCTTATCGGATATGGCGCGCGAAGCCAACAGCCTCTTTATTTTAGCGCCTCTCTTCGGATAGAATCCGCGCTTCTCCAAGAGAGGGAGGGGGCTATGAGCGACATCATCCGCATCGCCAATTGCAGCGGCTTTTATGGCGACAAACTCTCCGCCGCGCGCCAGATGGCGGAGGGCGGGCCGATAGACATTCTCACCGGCGATTATCTGGCCGAACTCACCATGTCCATCCTTTACGGACAGCGCATGAAAGACGCCGAAAAAGGCTATGTCGGAACTTTCTTAAAACAGCTTCAAGATGTCGCGTCTTTGTGTCTTGAGAAGAAGATCAAGATCGTCAGCAACGCCGGCGGCTTAAACCCGAAAGGCATGGCGGAAGCCGCCAAAGCGATGATCGCCGAAATGGGACTCCGCGCCAAAGTGGCTTACATAGAAGGCGACGATCTGACGCCCCGCATGACAGCGCTCACCAAAGCGGGCGAGAGTTTTCAGCATTTGGAAAATGGGCGCGCCTTCGCCTCCTCCGACATGCCGACCTTGACCGCCAACGTCTATCTTGGCGGATGGGGCATCAAAGAGGCTTTGGATCAGGGCGCGGACATCGTCATCTGTCCGCGCGTCACCGACGCCGCCCTCGCCATAGGGCCGGCGGCATGGCGCTTCCAATGGAAGCGCGATGATTATGACAAACTGGCAGGCGCGCTGGCCGCCGGGCATATCATTGAATGCGGCGCGCAGACGACAGGCGGCAATTACGCCTTCTTTCAAGAAGTCCCGACTTTCAAAAATATCGGCTATCCGATCGCCGAAATAGAGGAGGATGGAAGTTTCACGATCACGAAACACCCTCACACAGGCGGGCTCGTCTCTAAGGGCACGGTCACGGCGCAGCTCCTTTATGAGATCGCCGCCCCCGCTTATGTCAATCCCGATGTCGTCGCCCATTTTGACACGCTCGCCATTGAAGAGACGGGACAAGACCGCGTCCGCGTCTCCGGCTGCCGCGGCTCAAGCCCGCCCAAAACGCATAAGGTCTGCATCAACCGACAGGGAGGTTTTAAGAACGGCATGGAGATTCTCCTCGCCGGGCTTGACGTGGAAGAGAAGGCGAAACTCTTCGCCGACACGCTCTTTGATTCTGTCGGCGGGCGCGAGCAGTTTGACGAGGTGGCGGAGCAGATCGTCCGCAGCGACAAGGAGGATCCGAAAACCAATGAAGAGGCTTTCGGATCGCTTCGGATTCAAGTGAAATCCAAAGACCCGAAAAAGGCGGGGCGGCTCTTCTCGGCGAAGATCATTGAGCTGGCGCTCGCGAACATTCCGGGCTTCACGGCGCGAGGCGGCGCGGGAGCGGGCGGGGCTTTCGCCGTCCATTGGCCGGCGCTCGTGAAAAGCGAGCATATCGCCGAGCATGTCCATGTGAATGGGCAGGACATTAAAGTGAAGCCGACAAGTGAGCTCGGCTTGGAAGAAATTCATTATCAGAGGATTCCCCATGAGATTCCGCCCTCCCCGAAAGGCGAGACGGCGCGCGTCCCCTTCGGACGCCTCTTCGGGACGCGCTCCGGCGACAAGGGCGGCGCGGCGAATCTGGGCGTCTGGGCGAAGAGCGACCCCGCTTACGGATTCCTCCACGCCTTCCTGACGGCGGAGAAGCTGAAAATCCTCCTCCCTGACGCCGCCGCCTTTAGAATAGAGCGCTTTGATCTGCCGAATCTTCGGGCGCTCAATTTCGTCATTCACGGGATTTTGGGGGACGGCGCGGCAGCCTCCACCCGCCTGGACGGTCAAGCGAAATCGCTTGGCGAATATCTCCGCGCCAAATATATTGAAGCGCCGAAAGCGCTGATGGAATAAAGGAGGGAGAGATGGCGAAGGAGGAGAATCTGTCTCTTGAGGGGCTTCATTTCGCGGCGACAGAAATCGCCGAGAACGGAAATATCTTGACGATCACGCTCAATCGCCCGGAGCGCAAAAACGCGATCAACGCCGACATGGTGAATGAGATCATCTACGCGCTGGATTACGCGAAAGAGAAGCGCCAGATCAGGGTCGTCATTCTCGCCGCCAAAGGCGATGTGTTTTGCGCCGGGGCGGATCTCTCCACGATGCGCGGCGGCGGGGGCGGCGGCGGGCAGAGCGAATCCAATGTGCCGAAGCGCGGCAATGCCGATGATATCAGCCTCCGCCTTCGCCATTTGGAGAAGCCCGTCATCGCGAAGATTCAGGGCTCGGTCTATGCCGGCGCGCTCCTTTTCGTCTGCAACAGCACCCACGCCATCGCCGCCCGCCATGCCGCCTTCTCCGCGCCCGAAATCCTGCGCGGCATTTGGCCCTTTATGGTCATGGCGGGACTCTTCCGCCTCATGCCGAAACGTCAAGGGCTGGACTTCATCATGCGGGGGAAGCCGATAAAATCCGAGGAGGCGAAGCGCTATGGTCTCATCAATGAGGCTGTCCCCGCCGCCGCGCTGGAGGCGCATGTCGCCGCGCTCGCCGAAGAGCTCGCCAATCTGGCGCCGGGAACGATGCGGCTCGGTCTGCGCGCCTATCACGCGCAGGAAGAGATGGCGTTTGACGCCGCCCTCCCCTATTTGCGCGAACAGCTGGAAGCATGCGTCCGCAGCCAAGACGCCAAAGAAGGCATCGCCGCCTTCCTTGAGAAGCGCGCGCCGAAATGGGACTAGGTTTTTGGGAAAGTTTCATAAACTCTTGATCGCCAATCGGGGCGAGATCGCGGCGCGGATCATCAGGACGGCGCGGCATTTGGGCTATCAGACGGTCGCCGTCCATAGCGAGGCGGATAGAGACGCGCCCCATCTGGCGCTCGCCGATGAGGCGGTCTTTATCGGACCGTCAAGGGCGGCGGAGTCTTATCTCAAGATTGACGCGATCCTGGAGGCCGCCCGCGAAACGGGCGCGGACGCCGTCCATCCGGGCTATGGCTTTCTTTCCGAAAACGATTCTTTCGCCCGCGCCTGCGCCGAAGCGGAGCTTGTCTTCATCGGGCCTCCGGCCAAGGCGATCAAACTGATGGGGAACAAGCGCGCCGCCAAAGAGAAAATGCTCAAAGCCGGCGTCCCCTGCGTCCCCGGCTATCACGGCAGGCAGGACGACAGAACGCTCATCGCCGAGGCGAAACAAGCGGGCTTTCCTCTGATGGTCAAAGCGGCGGCGGGCGGCGGCGGGCGCGGCATGAGAATCGCCCAAGACGAAGCGGCGCTCAAAGAGGCGCTTCAATCGGCAAGGCGCGAGGCGAAAAACGCTTTCGGCAATGACGAGCTGATTTTGGAAAAGGCGATCCTCAATGGCAGGCATGTGGAGATTCAAGTGGCGCGGGACTCTCAAGGACGCGGGCTTTATCTTGGCGAGCGCGACTGCTCGGCGCAGCGCCGTCATCAGAAGGTTTTGGAAGAAGCGCCCGCGCCCCATTTCGGCGAGGCTCTGAGACGCCAGATGGGCGAGGCGGCCGTCAAGGCGGCGGAGGCTTGCGATTATGAAGGGCTGGGGACTGTGGAGTTCCTGCTGGGCGAGGATGGCGCTTTTTATTTTCTAGAAATGAATACGCGCCTGCAAGTGGAGCATCCCGTCTCCGAGATGGTGTTGGGCGAGGATTTGGTGGCATGGCAGCTCGCCATCGCCAATGGCGAGGCGCTGCCCCTCGCGCAGGAGGAGGTCGCGCTCAACGGTCATGCGATAGAGGCGCGGCTTTACGCCGAAAATCCGGCAAAAAATTTCATGCCGCAGACCGGACAGATTCTCCTTTGGCGCGAGCCTGAAGGGGACGGCGTCCGCGCCGATCACGGCGTCCAAGAGGGTTTTAACGTCAGCCCTTTCTACGATCCGATGCTCGCCAAAATCATCGCCCATGGGAGAACGAGGGACGAGGCGATCCGCCGTCTCATCCGCGCCCTCAAAGAGACGCGCCTCTTGGGCGTTCAAACGAATAAAGCCTTCTTGATAAGCCTCTTATCGGAGTCCGCCTTTCAAGAGGGGCGCTATTCCACCTCCTTCATTGACGATTCCGCGCTGGAAAGAGCGGCGGCGGCGTCAGCGGCATCGGCGGAGGATTTGGCGCTGATGGCGCTTCTCGTCCAACAGGACGCCGATGATGACGAGCGCGGCTTTCATCGCTGGAGCAATTCGGCGGATTTGCGAAAGCGCGCGGCGCTTCAAGTCGGAGACGAGACGCATCAAGTCTTTTTGCGAAAGGGGGAGGATTCCCAGATCCTCGTCTCCATTGGCGAGAGCGAGAGCGAGCATCGCTTGGCGATCCATCAGGCGCGAGACGGTCGGGTTCTCTTTTCTCTTGACGGCGTCAGACAGTCGGCGTTTTTCGCGCGCTCCGGGCGTGATATTTATTTGGACAGAGGCGCGCGCGCGCTGCGCGCCGAGGATCGCACCTACGCGCCGGCGCTCTTGGAGGAAAAGGGCGCGTCCGGCCGCATTGTCGCCACGACCGAGGGGCAAATCGTCTCTGTCGCCGTCAAGGTCGGCGCGTCCGTCCGCAAAGGACAGACCCTTCTGACGATTGAGGCGATGAAGATGGAGCATCGCCTCGCCGCCGATGGAGACGGGGCGGTCAAAGCGCTCCATGCCAAAGAGGGGATGCAAGTCAAGAAGGGCGATCTGATGGCGGAACTTGAACTCAACGAAGAAGGCGGAGCTTGACATGGAAGTCATAGAATCCAAAATCAGCCCTCAAAGCGAGGAATATCAGGCGAACGCCGCCTTCATGGAAGATTCTGTGAAGAGGATTCGCGCCATTGAGGAGAAAATCCGCCAGCGCGAGGCGCGCTACGCGCCGCGCGCGAAAAAGGCCGGGAAACTTCTCCCCCGCGAGCGCTTGGCGCATCTGTTGGATCCGGGCGCGCCTTTTTTGGAAATCAACTCCATCGCCGGCTATCAAATGCTGGGAGACGAGGACGGCTCCACCGCCGGCGGCAATCTCATTATGGGGATCGGCTTTGTGGCGGGCAGGCGCGCGCTCGTCATGGTTTGGAACTACGCCATCAAAGGCGGCACGATTAATGCCGCCACGATGCGGAAACATTTGCGCCTTCAAGAGATCGCCTTTGAGACGCGCCTGCCTGTCATCTCGCTGGCGGAAAGCGGCGGCGCCAATCTCGCCGAGCGCGGCGGCGCGCCTGATCCTTGGGCGGCTTTTGATTTTTTGCAGGGCGGCAAGATTTACTGCCAGCAGGCGGAACTGTCGGCTTTGGGCGTGCCGCAAATCATCGTCTCTCATGGGAACGCCACCGCCGGCGGCGCTTATCATGTCGGTCTCTCGGACTACATCATCTTGGTGCGAAAACAGTCGCAGATTTTCTTGGCAGGACCGCCCCTCCTCAAAGCCGCCACCGGCGAGGACGCCGATCACGAGACGCTCGGCGGCGCGGACATGCATGCCGAGATTTCGGGGACAGGCGAATATCTCGCCGAGAATGACGCGGACGGCGTCAGGATCGCGCGCGAGATCATGGCGCAGCTGCCGCCCGCCGCCTCCCGCGCCCTCGCGCCGGACAAGGCTCCGCAAGAGCCTCTTTATCCAAAAGAGGAGCTGATGGGCATCGTCTCGTCCGACAAAAGAATTCCCTATGATATGCGGCAGATCATCGCGCGAATCGTGGACGGCTCGCGCTTCTTGGATTTTAAGCCGGATTTCGGGCCCGACACGCCCTGCGGTCATGCTTATCTGGGAGGCTGGCGCTGCGGAATCATCACGAACAACGCGCCGATCACGCCGCAGGGCGCTATCAAAGCGGCGCAGTTTCTCCAACTGTGCGATCAGGCGGACATTCCGATGATCTTCCTCCATAACACGACAGGCTTCCTTGTCGGCGTGGAAGCCGAGCAGATGGGACAGGTCAAGCACGGCTCTAAAATGATTCAGGCGGTGGCGAACTTCCGCCCGCCGAAACTGACCGTCATCGTCGGGAACTCTTATGGCGCGGGGAACTACGCCATGTGCTCCAAAGCCCTCAAGCCGGACTTCTCCTTTTCCTGGCCGACAGCGCGGACAGCCGTCATGGGCGGGGCGCAAGCCGCGAAAGTCATCGCGATCGTGACGGAAGCGGGTTTTAAAGCGCGGGGCGAAAAAATCACCAAAGAGGCGAAAGAGCAAATCGCCGCCGTCAGCGAAAGAATAGAGCGCGGCATGGAGCCCAGATCCGAAGCCATTTACACATCCGCCCATATGATGGATGATGGGCTTCTTGACCCGCGCGACACGCGGCAGGTTCTGCTTCTCTGTCTGGAAACCTGTCTTGAGACGCCGCATAGAGGGACGCGCCCGAACTCTTTCGGCATCGCGCGCTTTTGACAGAGGAGAAGAGGAGGCGAGAGGAGGCAGGAATGGCTGTGGATAAAGAAGAGCTCCAAGAGTTTCAGAAAGAGGTCAAGGCGTGGTTTGACGCCAACGCGCCCAAAGATCCGGGCTTCCTTCTGCCGCAAAGTTTCATGGAGGTCGGGACGGACAAGCAGTTTCATTTTCTCAGGGATTGGCAGCGCGAAGTCTATGAGGCGGGCTATTTGGGCATGGCTTGGCCCGAAGATTATGGCGGCGGCGGAAAGCCTCAACCGTTCCAAGACATCGTCAATCGGGAGATGGCGAAGCGCTCGCTTCCCTTCATGGTGAACATTATCGGTCTCAGCTGGGCGGGACCTCTCATTCTCAATATGGGGACGGAAGCGCAGAAGCGCGCCTATATCAAGAACATTCTGAGCGCCGAGGATATTTGGTGTCAGGGCTTCTCTGAGCCGGATCACGGGTCGGATTTGGCGAACGCGCAGCTGCGCGCCAAAAAAACCGGCGATCATTATCTTCTCAATGGCAGCAAAATCTGGACGACTCTCGCCCATGTCGCGAAATATATGATCCTCCTCGCCCGCACCGACAGCCAGACCAATACGAAATATGAGGGCCTCAGCTTTTTCCTCGCCCCGATGGACGCGCCGGGAATAGAAATCGCGCCGATACGCAAACTCACCGGCGAATATGGCTTTAATCAGGTCTTTTTCGCCGATTCGCCTCTTCCCGCCGACTGTCTGATGGGCGAGGAAGGCGAAGGATGGATGGTCGCCGTCAAGACGCTGCAATTTGAACGAGGCGCGGAAGGCGGACAGGCGGGCGGCACCTCTATGGTGCGAACCTCTGTCGGGGAGGTCGTGGCGCTGGCGCGGACAGTCAAGCGCGGCGGGCGACCGGCCATAGAGGACGCCCATATCCGCGATCAGCTCGTCCGCTTTCTGATGGAGGAGAAAGGGATGCGCCTCAATGGCGCGCGGGCGAAGATCAAGCCTCTCGCTTCTGAGCGCCCCGGCTCGCTTCTGATGTCGGTCAAGCTTTTGGAGTCCGAGTTTCAGAGGCGTCTGGGCGCTTTCGCCCTGTCGCTTCAGGGCATGAACGCCGCCTATTATATGGGCGACCCCGAAGCCGCCGATCGCGGCAGATGGCAGCGCGGTCTCTTTAACGCTTTTTCGGCGACCATCGGCGGGGGAACGTCAGAGATTCAGAAGAACATCATCGGCGAGCGCGTGCTGGGCTTGCCGAAAAGCTAAAAGGCCGCGAGGGAGGGATCATGTCGCTTGTCGGAGAAAGTTCCGCATGGAAAATCGCCTTCAGCGAAGAGCAGGCGCAATTGTTGGAAGTCGCCGCCGCCTTCTGCCGCGAAAAATCTCCGATAGAGAAAGTCCGCGCCCTGATGACGGAAGAGAAGGGCTTTGACAAATCTCTTTGGGACGAGATCGCGTCATTGGGCTGGCTCGGGGTGGCGGCGCCGGAATCTTATGGCGGGAGCGGTCTTTCTTTGGCGGAGGCGATCGTCCTTGCCGAGCCGATGGGGCGGCGTCTTTTCGCCTCGCCCTTTTTCACGACAACGCTAGCCGCGCAGATGCTTATCCGCGCCGGAACAGAGACGCAGAAAAAGCGATGGCTTCCGAAAATCTGCGAAGGGACGATCGCGACTTTGGCGCTCCATGAGCCGCATGGCGATTGGGATTTAACGAATATTACGGCGCGCGCTGAAGAACGGGAAGGTGGATTGCGTCTTGTCGGCGAGAAGCGTTTTGTTTTGGACGCGGCGGCGGCGGAGATGATTCTCGTTTCCGTCCTGCATAAAGACGCTCCCGCTTGCGTGATTGTGGAGAAGGCGGCGCTCCCGAAAGCCGCGCTTTCCCGCGAGACTGTCATTGACGAGACGAAGAGATCTTACAGGCTCAAATTGGACGGCATCACGGCGGATTGCCAATCTCTGCTCTCTGCGGAAAAAATGACGGACGCGCTTCACCATGTTCATTTGGCGGCGATTTTGCTGCTGTCGGCGGAGATGTGCGGCGGTCTTTCCGGGGCGCTGGATTTGACGGTGGAGTATCTTAATACGCGGCGGCAATTTGATCGTTTTATCGGCTCTTATCAGGCGTTAAAACATCCGACTGTGGATATGCTGACGGGCTGGGATATGGCGCGGTCGCATCTTTACTATGCGGCGTCTTTATTTGGCAAGATGGCGGCGGCTGACGATGCCGAGGCTGCTGTCCGGATGGCGAAAGCGTCCGCCTCTGACGCTTTCGCTTTTGGTTCGGATCGCTGCATTCAGTTTCACGGGGGGATGGGCTTTACTTATGAATGCGATGCGCAGCTTTATCGCCGCCGCGCTTTGTGGGGGGAGTATATGCATGGGGATTCGGCGTGGCATCGGGCGCGCCTCGCCGACATCCTGCTAAAATAGGAGAATCTTATGCCTAAAATCCCGAACAGCATGCGCCCTGCCGGACAATCTTTGTCGGATAGAATCGGCAAATTGAGCGAGATGATCATCGGAGAGGGGAACAAGGTCTTGGTTTTCATAGTCGGGGCAACGGCTCTGGCGTTGGCAGGCGTTTGGTTTTTTGACTTTATTTTGGGCGAAAGCCTTCTCGCAAGTTTCGTCTTTCTCGCGTTCCTCTTTGTCCTTTTGCGGAGAGACAAACAGGGGCGCGTCCGCGTGAGCCCATGGAAGCAAAAGCGGAGAAACGCAGAATTGGGGCTTGAGGGCGAGCGAAATGTATCTTTTACGCTTCGCAATCTGGAAGGCATGGCTGACGCGAGTGTTTTCGACGATGTCCAAAACCCGCCTTATGGCAATATTGACCATATTCTCATTTGCCAAAAAGGGCTTTTCATCTTTGAAACAAAGATGATCGGCAAGAGGAAAGGCCGCGGTAAGAATCTCATCCGCGTTTATGGAAACAGAATCTACAGGCGGGTCTATAGCATGTGGCTGCCCGTCATGGGCGACCCTCTTTTCCAAGCGAAGCGAAATGCCGCAGACCTTCATTCCAAACTCATAAAGGCAGGGATACAAATTCGCTTCATCCGCGCGATTGTGGTCTATCCCAATGCGGAGCTTGTCGTGGAACGCCCCCCCACTCAAGAAGCTGCCGTCTGCGATCTGAAGGGGATCGCCGCGGAAATTAACAAAACGGATACGAAGTTTAGATTGACTTCAGAGCAGATGGCGGAAATTTTCCGCTATCTGGAAGATAATGAGCAAAAAAGAGCGGCATGACGGTGAAGAGATCGGAGATTTATGCGCTCGCCCTTATCGCGGCGCTTGGAGCGAGCCTCGCCCCCGCCGCGCGAGCAGAAGAACTGCATCAGGCGGCGCGAGCGGGAAACATCGCGGCAATAGAAAAACTGCTCCAAAAAGGCGCGAAATTAGAAGAAGGCGACAAAAAAGGCGATACGCCTCTCATTGTGGCGGCATGGCATGGACGCGCCAATGCGATCAGAACGCTCCTCAAGGCGGGCGCGAAAATTGACGCCCGAAACAAATATGGAAACGCCCCCCTCCATTACGCCGCCGGCGAAGGACGTTCGCGCGCCGCGCGCGCGCTTCTTCAAGCCGGCGCCTCTTTGGAGAGCAAAAACGAAAAAGGCGAGACGCCTCTGACTCTCGCCGTCTTGAACAGCCACTTTTCCATCATGGAGGCGCTCTTGGCGAAAGGCGCGGACGCCAACGCCAAAAATCTTGAAGGCGAGACGCCTCTTCATGCCGCCGCATGGACAGGCGAGTCTCGCGCGATCAGGCTTCTCGTCAAGGCGGGGGCGGCGATCTCGGCGGCGGGCGGCAGAGATGGCTGGACGCCTTTGCATATGGCGTCATGGAAGGAGAATCTGAGCGCCATCAAGACGCTCGCGCGTTTGGGCGCGGGGCTGGAGGCGCGGGAGAATCTTAAAGGCGAGACGCCTCTGCATGTGGCTGCCGATTGGGGCAGGATGAAATCCATAGAGACTCTGTTGGATTTGGGGGCGGATATTTTCGCGCGGACGAAAGCTGGCGAGACGCCTTTTGATTTGGCGGCGGCGGATTATCGGCGGAAGGTGATGAAACTTCTGCGCCGCGCCGAGAAGCGCGCCAAGTCTCAAAAAGCTCGGCAATAAGGGCGCACGGATCAGACAGATGACATGGTTTCTTTTCATGGATGAAAGCGGGCATGATCACAAAAACATGCCTTATGAAGTTCGCGGAGGAATCGCGCTCCATGTGGGAGAGTTATGGCCTTTTGCTCAATCCATAAAGCATGAGGAGAAACGTTGTTTTGGATCCGCTAGAAACAACCCGAAATATGAAATGAAAGGCGGAAAATTTCTCAATCGCGCGCGCATCCAATTGGCACAGCAGGGAGACCTCTTCTCTGACGAGGAGAGGCAGCGTTTATGCAATAAGCTTTTGGCAGGAGAACCATCGTCTCTAGACGCCCGCATCGCTTATGCGCAGGCTTGTCTGAAAATGACCGATTCTCTTTTCTCGCTCCTTGAGAAACATAAAGCGCATATTTTTGCTACCGCTATTCCAAGAGGCGCGAAGCCCCCCATAGCGCAGGAAAAGAAATTCAAGGATTTCTTGCGCAAAGATCATGTTTTTCTTCTAGAGCGTTATTTTTACTTTCTTGAAGGAGAAAAGGATCACGGCGTTCTGGTCATGGATGAATCGGAAAAGAGACTGGACAGGGATTTCGTAGCGCGCATGGAAAAATACTTCACCAGAACGCAGACAGGCAGAGGGTGGAGACAGTGGATCGCGCCTATCCCTTTTTTCGTCTCATCAGACATGAACTATCCTGTGCAGGTGGCGGACATCTGCCTTTACTGCATCAATTGGGGGTACCGAAATCGGAATATGAACGCCCCGCCCCGACAAGACATGGTTGAATATGGCAAGAGGCTACGGCAATTGACGCGCAAAGGATACAATATCGGAATAAGAAGGAGTTTCTTCCATCAGAGCATCGTCTATGTTCCTGATCCCTATGCAGGGCGAACGTAATGCTCTAAAATAGGGGAAGGAGGCAATGCTGTCGGGGCGCTCTTTGCCATTCGGAAAAGAACTGCGAACCCCTTGGCCGAGCCTCCAGCTTCTATATGGACGAAAAGGCCGCGCTTCGCAACCCCCATCCGCCAAGATGAGGGCTGCCTCTCAAGGATTGCATGGAACGCGGAACTGCGCGCTCTCGCGCTCTTGAGCATAGGCGCTCCGCCGAGACGCATCGCGCCAATCCATCGCCAGCAGCATCCCCGCCGTCACCCCCGCCAAACCGCCAAGCTGCGCAGGCAGCGGAATCTGTCCATTGATGAAAACGCCCGCCGCCGCCGCCACCAACGGATAACTCGCCGACATGGCGACAATGTTCTGACGCGAATTTCTCTTGAAGGAGGCGTATTTCAAAATGCGCCGCCCAAGAACCAAAAACACCGAATAGAGCGCCACAACCTCCCAAAGATTGGGGAGAATCAGATCGTGGAAATGGTATGTGCCGTAATAGCCGATGGCGATCGTGAAGAAGATGATTCCGCCTGCCCCGCCGGTAAAACTTCCGATGATGCCGAGCGGCAGCGCCGAAAGTTCTTTGGAGATAAAGAAGGTGATCACTTGGGTCAGCATCGCGGCGAAGGCGACGACGATGCCGAGCGAGAGAATATGGTGATCTTCGGCGTGATGCATGATGAGGAAGGGCAGGATCGTGGAGGCGAAGATGAGGGCGTGTCCGAAGATTCGTCTCTTGATCAGGCTTTCGCGGAAGAGGAAGGCGGAGAGCAGCGCAGAGAGCGGCAGTTGCAGCGCGGCAATGAGGACGGTGTTGGCGATGTCGGTATATTTGATGGAGAGGAAATAGAAGATTTGCGAGAGGATATTGCTGTTGATGACGATGCCGAGCAGCAGCAGCCATTGGCGTTTCGTGATTTTTTGGATATTGGCGATGGTGATGTCTTTTCCGTAGAGGGCGAGGATAGAGAGGACGAAGACGAGGTTAGAGATAAAGAGGACGTTGCAATAGGTGACGGGGTTATGGCCTTCAAATTTGTGGTTTTCGCCGTAGGCGTGGAGGAGGGCGAGGGTTGCGGGTTCCAGGGCGGCGATGATGTTGTAGGCGGCGAGTCCTAGGAGGGCGATGGCGGCGGGGGTTTTGATTTTTGTGATGGTCATGGTTTGAGAATAGGGGGATTTGGGTTTTTTGTTATTCAAGTTTGGATGGGGTCGCGGCGCGGTGATGGGGCGTAGAAGCTCCCCCAAAAGGGGGGTGTGGGGGGCGGAACGCCCCCCGCGAAAAAAGGGGGTTCGGGGGAAACCCCCGAAAAGTCGGCGGGCGTGGCGAAACGAAGCCGAGCGTAGCGAGGCGAGAAAGCCCGCCGACCCCCCCGCTTACAAGAGCTCTTGCGAGCAGGGGGCGCGTGGGTGGGGTCGCATTTGCTCGCTCGCTACTCTCGCTTCGCAAATGCTTTTCCCCCACCCCACCCACGCGCTTTCGGGGGGGATTCCCCCCCGATCCCCCCCTTTTTTCAAGGGGGGCTAGCCCCCCAACCCCCCCTTCACGGGAGCAACTATTCGGGCGCAGGACCCGGAAAACGATCCCGCAACAACCGCTTCAAAGCCTTCCCAGACGGATTGCGCGGAATCTCATCAACAAACTCAACAGCCTTCGGACACTTAAACCGAGCCAACTTCCCATCACAATGCCGCAAAACATCCTCAACCATCAAAGACCCCTCACCCCGCACAATCACCGCCACAGGCGACTCGCCCCATTTGGAACTCGGCTGACCTATCACCGCAACATCCCGAACCCCGCTATGCGACAAAATCACATTCTCAATCTCCGCAGGATAAATGTTCTCACCCCCCGATATGATCATGTCCTTCTTGCGATCATGAATCGTCACAAAACCCTCCTCATCCATCACCGCCAAATCGCCCGTGTGAAGCCAGCCATCTCTAAGAGTCTCGGCAGTCGCGTCAGGACGATTCCAATAACCCGCCATCACATGAAAA
Source organism: uncultured Alphaproteobacteria bacterium (assembly GCA_958296285.1). Classification (GTDB taxonomy): domain Bacteria; phylum Pseudomonadota; class Alphaproteobacteria; order JAPOUT01. Next base: position 657,988 of record OY282459.1, on the reverse strand, counting down.
CCCCGCACCAAAACCTCGCCAATCTCACCGCGCGGACAAGTCGCGCCCGCCTCATCGGCAATCCGAACCTCCGTGTGAAAAAACGCCTTCCCAGTAGAGCCCGCCCGCGCCAACGCATCGGCAGGACTGATCAAACAGGCAGGACCGCAACTCTCCGTCAATCCATAAACCTGATGAATCTCAATCCCCAGAGCCTCATATTGCCGAATCAACTCCACAGGAACAGGCGCCGCGCCGCTCATCACCCAGCGCAAAGACGAAAAATCCGCCTCATCCTTCACAGGAGTCTGAAGCATGAAATTCAGCATCGCAGGAACGGCAAGCATGACCGAAATCTTCTCGCTCTCAATCAAGCGCCAAACTTCAGACGGATCAAAAGACCGCGCGACAATAACCGAAATCCCCCCATGAATCGCCGTGATGACAGGATTGAGCGCGCCAACATGAAACATCGGCAGCAAAATCAAATAACGATCGCTATAGCGCAAATCCGCCGTCACAAGCGCCGTCAGCGAAGACCATAGCGCCGAAAGATGGGTGTGCATGACGCCCTTCGGCAGACCTGTCGTCCCGGACGTATACATAATGAAAAGAAGATCCTCCTCCTGAACCACGCTCGGCGGCTCATCGTCAGACGCCTCGGCTTGGAGCTTGTCATAATCCTGCGCGAAAACGTCAGGCGTCCCATGACAAATCCACCGCTGAATGTCGGTCTTCGCGCCCCTCTCGTGAAGCGCGGCGGCGACCTCGGCGAACTCCTCGCTGTAAATGAGAATGCTCGCCCCCGAATCCTTCAAGATGAACTCCAGCTCGTCCGGCGTCAGCCGCCAGTTTAACGGCACGCAGACCGCGCCCAGTTTGGCGACCGCGAAATAAGATTCCACGAACTCCGCGCCATTCATCATCAGAAAGGCGACGCGATCGCCTTTCTTCGCGCCCAGACTCTTCAAGAGATTCGCCGTCTGATTGCAGCGGCGATTCATCTCGTCATAGGTGAAGCGCCGCCCGCTCGCCACATCCACCATGCCCTCTTGGCGCGGGCTTAAATGCGCGCGCTTGGCGAGAAACCATCCGATGCTCTGTTCCATCATGCCCTCCTTTATGCCCTCTTTTTCCGCTCCCCCATTCTAGTTCGGCTTTCCCAAAGAGTCCAAGAGCGCCGCCTTCGTCAAGAGCTCGCTCAAGATGACGCGCCGCCCGCCCCGATAGACGGCGTTGAAGGGAACGCCGGCGCGCCCCTCTTTTTTGAGAAAGGCGCTGATCTCCGGCGCGGGATTGGTCAGATCGCCGCGCATCAGATGAATGTCCGAAGCGCCCAGCCGCGCGATCACCTCCGAATCCTTCAGCACGTTCCGCCGATTATATTGGCATGTCAGACACCAATCGGCGGTGAGATCCAAAAAGACTGTCTTGCCCTGCCGCGTCATGCGGCGGATCTCTTCGGCGTTGAAGGCGCGCCACAGAAGCCCGTCTTCCCGCGAAGTTTGAGGCGTATCAGGCTTCGGCGCGAGAAGAGCCGGCGCGGCGACCGCCGTCAAGAGCGCCGCCGCCGCGAACAAGCGGAGCGCTTCCCCTCTTAAACTTAAACTTAAAAGCGCCCCCTGCATGAGAAAAAAGATCAGAAGAGCCGGCGCCGTTCCGATCTGCCGCGACAAAACCCATAAGAGCCACAAAACCGAGCCGACAAGAAGCGCCGCCGCCCCATATTGAACATAGCGCGTCCATGCGCCGCCCTTCGGCATGATTTTGGCGCGAAGGGTTTCGGGAAGGGCGAGGGCGAGAATATAGGGCGCGGACAGTCCCGTCCCGATGGCGAGGAAGAGGGCGAGGATTGTCGGGAACTCTCTCGTCAGGGCGAAAGCGGCGGCGCTCCCCAAGAAGGGCGCGGTGCAGGGGGTCGCAAGGAGCGCGATCACGCCCCCATAGAAAAAATGAAAGAGACTCTTCTCCGCCGACAAAGAGGCGAAGATTCTGTCCATGCCGGACTGCGCGGCGGCGGGGAGACTGAGCGAGAGCGCGCCTGTCTGCGCGAGGGCGAAGAGGCTCAAAATCGCCATCATCAGCGCGACAAAGACAGGCTCTTGGAAATGAAAGCCCCATCCGACAGCCTCGCCCGCCTCGCGCAGCAGAAAGAGCAGCAGCGCGAAGAGAAGGAACGAGGTCAGAATGCCGAGGATCGTCATGCCGAACTGCCTCTCTGCCGACAGGCTTCGCGCGGCGTAGGAGGCTTGCGAGAGTTTTAGAGCCACGACAGGCAGCACGCAGGGCATGATGTTCAGAATGAGTCCGCCTAGAAAGGCGGAGAGGAACAGGAGCAGCCAAGCGGCGAGATTCATGGCGGTTTGGGGCGCGGCGGGATTGTAGGAGAGTTGGCGGGCGCGTGTTTCGCCGAGAATGACGATATCCAATTTCGCCCGCCATGGCGCGATATTGTCGGGCAGGCTTCGGGGGAAGAGCGCCGTCATTTTGCCGTTCTCGCTTGTGATTGCCGGCTTGCCGAAACTTTGGGGCGAGTCTGTTTTTAGAAAGATGTCTCGCGCGATCATGCCGCTCTTATGGCTTGGCGCGGCCATTTCCATTGTCAGGGTTTTTTCGCCGAAGGAGATTCGGAGCGAGGGATCTTTTATCGGCGTTGGGATGCGGGCGAGCGCTTTTTCAATCAGGCGATCCGTTTCGGGCGCGGCGTGTTTGGCGGGGAGATGGAGCGTTTCGTCAAACTCGTAGGGGATGCAGATTTCGGCGCAGACGGCGTAGCGTCCTTTGAGGCGGAGGGTCGCGTTTTTTGAGGCGTTTTGGGTTTGGAGGGCGATAGGAATGGCGACATAGTTTTTATAGCCGTAGGATTCCGATCCGTCTTGATAGGCGATTCTTTCGGGGGGGGGCCAGAGGATTTTGGGCGCGTTGATGTTTTGGGTTTGGGTTTTGGTGATGTGGAGGGGGATTCCTGCGTCTCCTGGGTTTTTCCAATAGGTTGTCCATCCTGGTTTGAGATGGAATTCCATTAGGGCGTAGGTTGTTTGGGGGTTATGGGAGCCTATTTGGATTGTCATGCGGTGGTTGTTGGGCGCTGCGGCGTTTTCGGCGCTGAGGGTGTTGGCGGCGAGGGCGGCGAAGGCGGCGAGGGCGAGGGCGTATCGGGTCATAGCGGATTGGATGTTAGTCTTGGTTGGGGCAGGAGACAAGTCGCTGCCGCGCTTCTTGTGAGGGGGGTTTGGGGGGCTTGCCCCCCAAAAAAAGAGGGGGATCGGGGGGGAATCCCCCCCGAAAGCGCGTGGGTGGGTGGGAAAAGAGCATTTGCGAGCAAACGCAGTGCAGCGAGCAAATGCGACCCACCCACGCGCCCCCTGCTCGCAAGAGCTCACGCGATGCAGGGGGGTCGGCGGGCTTTCTCGCTCGCTAACGCTCGCTTCGTTTCGCCACGCCCGCCGACTATTCGGGGGTTTCCCCCGAACCCCCTTTTTTCAAGGGGGGCAAGCCCCCCTTGACCCCCCTTCACAGGGAGATTCCATGCCTCACATCCCCGGCAACCGAACCACACGACCCTCCGCCATCAAACGCAAACACAGCCATATCTCCCGATCCAAATCCCTAGCCCAGCCCGCATCCTCACCCTCGCAAAAATCCTGCAAACAAACCAAAACCCGCCGATAAAAATAATTCACCCGATTAAGCTCCGAAATCGCCAAAGACCCCTCAACCATCTCAACAGCCCGCTCCAACTCCTCCCGCAAATCCCCGGCAACCCCCTCGCCCCCCGCGCCAATATGCCGCAACGCCCTCTTGAAAATGACGCGCATCGCCCCATTCTCCCTAACCCGAATCTCCGCCGCGCGCTCATACTCATCAGCGCAAAACACCATCAGCGCCCCCAAAACAGAAGCCTGCTTCGCGTCATAATCCTCGCCCATGCGCGGCGCAACCTCCGTCAGCATCTGCAAAAACACAGCGCGCAAAATATCGCCAACCTCAGGCGACACCCGAAACCTCCCCGCCCCCGTCAAGCAGCGAAAGCAAAATCCTATTGTGCCGCGCCAGCGTATACCAGCCGCTCAAAGCCAGAACGGGATCCCTGTTCGCGCCCTCGCCAAACTCCTTCGCCGAAGAAGTCCAAATCGCCACGCCCTTGACCGCCGCGAAAATCCGCCACCAGCGAAGCGCCCCGCCTTTTACGCCAATTCCGCTGACCTCCCGCCAAATCGCCAGCGCCTCGTCTGTCGGAATCATGCCGCCCGGCCGCGCCGCATCGTCAAAAGCCCAAAGCGCGTCCAGCGCCCAAGCGACATCCTCCAACGGATCGCCCAAATGCGCCATCTCCCAATCCAAAATGGCGCATATCTCGCCCGCCGCGTTGAAAAGAAAATTGCCGGTGCGATAATCGCCATGCACCAGCGCGATCCTCTCAGGCGGCGGCGGAGGCTCCCGCCTAAGCCTCCTTATCGCGGCGCGGACAATCGGATTGGGCTCCACCTCATCTTCGTCAATCACGCCCTCCCAATAATCCAATTCGCGCCGCCAGCACTCTTCCCGTTTCGGAGACGGCATCCGCTCGGCAAAACGGAGCGCGCGCGCCTCATCCGCCGAGATTTTTCCCAAAATCTCCCAAAAGCGCCGCCCGATCCTCTCGCGCGCGCCCCCATAAGGATCCGAGACGAAAGGGCTGGCGCTCTCGCAGCCCGACACCTCCTCCATGATGAAAAAAGGACGCTCCAAAATCCCGCCCGCCTCTTCCAAAAACAAAACCTCAGGCACAGGCACATCGCTCTTTTGAAAAATTTGATAGGCGGCATATTCGGCGCGGGCTTCCGTCTCTATCAGACTGCCGACAGGCTGGCGGCGCAGAATAAGACGCCGCTCCCGCCTCGCGCCCCCCGCGACCCCCTCGCCCTTCTCGCGGAAGCGAAGCCGAAAGCGATAAGTCTCGCGGGAGGCTCCGCCATGAACGCGCTCCAGCGCGCTGACCTCCGCCTCTTGAAAATGCCGCGAGAGATAAAGCGCCAGTTTTTCGGAAATCTCCCGCAGCATGAGCCGTCAGCGCGCGCCGTCCAACAGATCGCCGAAGCCCGAAGGCTCGTGCGGTCCCAAAATGAGCTGCTCCAGCACCCCCGAACCTTCCCGCTTCTTCTGATCCAAGCCCGTCATTTCGGCGCGGCAGAGCGCCTGAACATGGAGAAAAGGCAGCGCCGTCTCTTCCACTTCCGCCAAACTCCAAGAATCATAGCCGATCGCCTCCGCGCCCTTGTCAAGCCCATGCCCCCAATCGGGCGACAGATAGCCGATGCCGTTCATAAAGAAATTCATCTCTTTCTTAAGGCGGACGAGAATCTCGCGCCCGCCCCCGCCCCCGCCGCCCCCCTCCGCCGTCCGAAAGCGGAGCGCCGCCTCTTCGGCATGGCGCGTCCCGGAGGCGAAAATAAGACGCTTCTCGGCGAGAATGAGCGGAATGGTCTCGCCTTCCAAAGCGACCAAGATGGCGCTCTTGTTCCACGGCTTCCCCTCGGCGTCCTCATTGCTGTGGCAAAAGAGAAGATGGTCGGGGAAATTGATCGGCGACCAGAGCCAAAAAAACTGCGGAAAACTGGGCGGCGCCGGAGGCTGCGAATCGGGCAGCCCGACAGGGCGAATCCCCCATGAGCGATCCCGCGTCCCCCAAAATTTTTCCGGCGCGATCGTGATCCTCTTCTCTTGGAAGCGGATCCAGCCTTGATAGGTTCCGTTCTGCGTGAATCGCGTATAGTCCATCATGGCGCGGGGGCCCTGGCGTCTTGTGAATCGCGGCTCTTCTATCGGCGGGGCGCGGCGGGAAAAGAGAAGGTCGGCGGCGATGCCAAACTCATTCTCCGAGACGCGCAGGCGCAGACGCTCCAACGGCTTCTCCACTGCCACGGCGATGGGGCCGACCTCTAAATCCATCCGCTCCATCTTGAGATGTTTGGAGGCGCGAAGATTATGCTGTCTGCCCTGATGAATGAAGGAGAAGGCGGCGTCGGCGATATTGAGATTCGGATAAAAGCCCATCGCGGCGGCGAAGAAGGGAATCTCGGCGGAGAGCGCGCCGCCATTCGCGTAGCCATTAAAGAAGTAGCGATCGTAGAAATTTTTGTCCGAGCCCGCATGGGCGATCGGCTCCGGCGTTTGATGGATTGGGAAGTCGTCGGCTTGTGTCAGATTCATGTGAGATTCATCGGAAAAATCGCCTAGCGCTCTCTTGCGAAATAATCTACACTTGGCGAGCCTTTCGCGCAAGGGAAGCGCTGCGAGGGGGCTTCTATGCCAAGATTCCCGATCGGATCGGGGAAAATAGGGGAGATAGGGGAAAGGAGGGGGATATGCGTATTCTGTTGATATGGGTTCTGCCCATCGCGGCTTTTGTCGGCTTTTGCTGGTGGTACACCAACACGCTTGGGCCTCTGACGCCTGCCGAAATTGCCGCTTACACCGAGAAATTCGCCCAGCGCGATCAGACGCCGGCGCGGCTTGAGCAGATCAAGCGCTTCATGGAGGAGGATGACGGCGGCGAGTTTCTGATGATCAATCTGATAGAGATGCGGAGCGGGGACGCCGCCGCGAAAGCCGAAGAGGCGATGGCGAAATATCGGGACTTCATTCTGCCTGAGATTTTGTGGCGGGCGTCTCATCCTGTTTTGGTCGGCGCGACGGTGTCGCAGGCGATAGATTTGCAGGGGTTGGAGGGCGCGGAGCGTTGGTCGCAGGTGGCGCTGGTGCGTTATCGTTCCAGGCGCGATTTGATGGAGATTGGGAGTCATCCTGATTTTGTCGCGAGTCATGCGTTCAAATTGGAGGCGATGAGCAAGACGATTGCCGTGCCTTTCGCGCCGCCTTTTGTGAATGTGGCGGATATGCGGGTTTTTTTGGGTTTGGTTTTTTTCTTTGTGATGACGGTTCTGCATTTTTTCTTTGGTCGCTCGCGGGGTTCTGCTGTGGCGGACGAGGGTGATTTTTCGGGCGCTGTGGCGGCGGCGGCTCGGGCGCGGGCGAGCGTTTCGCCGCCGGCTGATCCTGTCGCGGAGGCTCCTGCGCCGCCGCCTGCGCCGCCTGCGCCTGCGCCTGAACCTTCTGCTCCTGAGACGGGTTCTGTGTTGGATGAGTCGTCTGAAGAGGGGAAGGGCGAGGAAGAGGAAAAAAAGGACTCTTAAGAAAAAGGGGGGTTTGGGGGGCTAGCCCCCCAAAAAAAGAGGGGGATCGGGGGGGAATCCCCCCCGAAAACGCGTGGGTGGGTGGGAAAAAAGCATTTGCGAGCGAAGCAACGCGAAGCGAGCAAATGCGACCCACCCACGCGCCCCCTGCTAGAAGAGCTCTTGGAGGGGGGTCGGCGGGCTTCTCGCCTCGCTACGCTCGGCTTCGTTTCGCCACGCCCGCCGACCTTTCGGGGGGATTCCCCCCGACCCCCCCTTTTCTCAAGGGGGGCAAGCCCCCCTTGACCCCCCCCTTTTCACGCTAGACTTCTATGCTATAATCTCCCCCAGAGAAAATCTAAAAGGAGAACCACCATGCAATCCATCTTCCTCGCATCTATCCCCGCCCTCGCCATCCTTACCTTCGTCATCACTATCATCGCCTTCACCGCAAGAGCCCGATACATGATGGCGAAAAAAATGAACCCCCAAAAAGCCGGCCTCCATACCAAAGACATCCCCCCACCCCCAACCCCAACCCGACAACTGATGGATAACTACAACCATCTCCTCGAGCAACCCACAGTCTTCTACGCCATCGCGATCGCCATCGCTGTCGCCGAACATGTGGATCTCGCCTATGTCTGGATGGCTTGGATCTATGTCGCCCTGAGACTCATCCACAGCCTCATCCAATGCACGATCAATAAAGTCATGGCGCGCTTCTATATCTTCATGCTGGCGTGGCTTGTCTTGGGCGTCATGTCGGCGCGCGAGATTTATCTGCTTCTGTCGTAAGGAAGCGCCCTATGGCTGCGCGATATATTCCCGAAGGATTTCATACGATCACGCCTTATTTGCGCGTTCATCGGGTTTCGGAGGTGATGGAGACGTTGAAGCGCGTTTTTGACGCCGAGGAGATCAGCCGCGAGACCCTGCCTGACGGCAAGATCATGCATGCGCAGATGCGGATTGGCTCGTCTGTTGTGATGATGTCGGATGCGCGGGAGGATTTTTCTCCTCTGCCCTGCATGCTTTATCTTTACATTGAGGATGTGGATGCGGTTTACAAACGCGCTCTTGATGCGGGGATGGAGAGTTTGCGGGTTCCTGAGGATGAGTTTTATGGTGATCGGGCGGCGGGGGTTCGGGATTTAGGGGGCAATGAGTGGTGGTTTGCGACTCATATAGAGGATGTATCTGCTGAGGAGATGAAGCGGCGTCAGGCGGCGATGATGAAGGGCGGCGATCCGCCGAAAGCATAGAAGCTGAAAGTGAAAGGGGGGTCAAGGGGGGGGCGGCGAGCCGCCGCGGGCATCTTTTTCATAGAGAGGCATTTTGGATTTGCCGCAGGGGAACTAGTGCATAGAAGCTGAAAGTAAAAAGGGGGTTTGGGGGAACGAAGTTCCCCCAAGAAAAAGGGGGTTCGGGGGAATCCCCCCGAAAGCGCGTGGGTGGGTGGGGAAAAAAGCATTTGCGAGCGAAGCAAGCCACTCGTGGCGTAGCGAGCGAGCAAATGCGACCCACCCACGCGCCCCCTGCTAGAAGAGTTCTTGCGATCAGAGCGTTATATGAGGAATGGTGGGCCTGGGGAGACTCGAACACCCGACCTCACCCTTATCAGGGGTGCGCTCTAACCATCTGAGCTACAGGCCCTTGCGGGGTTTATATCAGAAGCGGCGGCGTTTCGTGAAGGGGGGTTTGGGGGGGTCGCTGCCGCGACAGGCATCTTTTTCATAGACAGGCATTTTGGATTTGCCCCAGGGGAACTAATGCATAGAAGCTGAAGGTGAAGGGGGGTTTGGGGGGCTAGCCCCCAAAAAAACCAAGCGGGCGTGAGCCCGCTATAGTCGGCGGGCGTGGCGAAACAAAGATGTAAGACAAGATTACCCCCGATTACTTGCGGGTTGGGAATCTCCTTTTCATAAAGGTTTGTATGCGATCTGCTTTGTCAGCATTCTCGCCAAGAACGAACCCGCACTCAAAAAGCTGCATAACAAGGGCGGAATGGTTTATGCGCCACTTGTCCCTCTTCGCATACCACTTGCCGTGATCCGTGTAGAGAGTCTTGATAATCGGAGGCTCTGGAGGAACGCGCTTGAAGTATATCCGCAGCTCTCTCCCATATTTATTCGCGTCTGGAGGCCAAATGTAATACGGCGCTTCCGTCCCATCCGGAAGCGGGTAATCCTCCGTTGCCCTTTTATAATTCTCCTCAAAATCTTTTTGGTTCTTGAGAAGCATTTCTGCATGAATTTCTGTATCCGCTTCCGGGTTAGAGAGATAGATAGCAGCCTGATAGAGCTCGTCTTCTTTTAGCGCTTTTTTAGCCATTGACTCTTTCCTCCTTTCTAAAAATCAACAGATACTCATGCACCTTGTTGATGATGAACTTGTAGGGATAACCGAGCGGTCGCATAGCGTTATAATCCGCCTGCCTATCCCAGATTATGATGTCATTCAGGACAAGATGCCCCTGCGTCTGTATAACATAGGAAGCGTCTTGGTGAAGGGGATAGAAATTCGCGCCTTTGCGAATGTCCATCACATTCAGGATGAAATAGCCTCGCGGACGCAAAGCCCTTTCCACATGCCCCGCGACAACAGAAAGGGCGTTCAGGAATTCATCATAATCCCTCATGTTGCCGAGATCATGCCCGTTTTTGGAATAGGGTTTCGCATCCTTCCCATCCGCGCTTCTCCGACGATTCATGATGTCCCAATAGGGCGGAGACGTTATGCATATCTCTACTGATTCGGGCTTTAATGCGCCATTCATAGCGCGAGCATCTTGCATCTCATAGCGCCACCGATTGCCGCCCGTCTCAAACAGAGAAAGCCGTTGCTCAAAGATTGTGCGATAGGCGGGGTTGATGTCAAACCCCACTGCATCCATGCCTGCCTTGAGCGCGGCTATAAGCGTTGATCCCGCACCCGCAAATGGGTCCAGGACAAGACCGTTGGGATTAGCAGCGAAGCAATCTATAAGCCGAGAGGCAAGAGCGATAGGAAAGGGCGCAGGATGTTCCATAGCGTCCTTGTCCCTGGCAAGACCGCGCCATAGGCTAAACGAGTTTTTGAGCCAATCCGATCCATTGAGAAAATTGGCGCGCCCCTTCATCGTCCTGCCTCGTTCCCCCAAGCATCAAAGCCGAGATGTCGCCGCCTTGCGAAAATATCCAACCGAGGATCAGGAAAGCAGCGTTGGATGTGTTCGTAGAGATAAGATGGCTTCTCGCTATGACGCCGCACAGAAGCAGAAAACATGGTCTTCATTTGCCCGAGAGATTTCTTTGGGAAAACGCATTTTCCCTTATACCCAAAGAGGCAATGCTCTGTCGTGATCTGATAGGGGCCAAAGGGACAGGGGCCCGTTTTCTTATCCCACGAGAGAGTCGTATAATATTTGAATCCCCAATGCTCCATTAGTTCGAAAGCCTGCATGAGGATCGGCTTCCTGCTTGAGCGTGATTTGCTGTTTGTCGCCCACAACCAAAGAAAAGAATCATCCGCCGCCCATTCGCCTACAGGCACAGCAGCAATTTTCTCAAAGGTCATTGTTGGATAAGGCAGTTCCGTCCCTTGATTTGGACGCACCGAGCGCAAACCTGTCTTGCCCTGATCCCATGGCGGGTCAATCACAAGGCACTTGTAGAACCCAGCGCGGCGGGGTTTTTTGACAGTTGGGGCATAAGCAACACTGCGCTCTAAAAGTTCAACTGCTATTGACATTGTTCTCCCCTTGATTTTGCGCGATAGCGTCTAGACGAATCGTCCTAGAGCGTCCAGGAGATCTTATTTTAATACAAAATATATAAAAAAGCGTTGAGGTTTTATCCGAACATGATTCGGACGAAAGCCATCACCATGAGAGTTAGGATTACTCCGCACATCAATGTTAGTAGGCTGAGTCGCCCTCGTATTTCGGCAATGTGCCTTTCTATACGCCGTTTCCATGGTTCGTCTAGGCTAGTCTCTACGGCTTTTACGGCAGCAGTTGCCGTTTGCTGGCTGACATTCGCTTCTTTGAGAGCATCGTAAAGTTCAACAAGATTCATGGTTCATCTCCTCGCGCTTGTGTGATTGTAGCGCTTCTCCTCTCCGGAGGGCTAGCCTCCCACGAAAAAATAAGGCGGCGAAGCCACTCATGGCGAAGCCACTCGTGGCAAAACCACTCGTGGCGTAGCCGCCGACATGATCTTATCCTTATCCCGCCTCTTGAGGTTATGAAAAAAACGATGAGAAGGACGACGCCCCCAGATCAAGATTCCTCTCGCGAGAAATCTCATTTTGGTCTCTGCGACTCGCATCGCAGACACTCTCTTGAAAGGAGGTAGTCCAGCCGCAGGTTCCCCTACGGCTACCTTGTTACGACTTCACCCTAGTCGCTGACCTCACCGTGGCCGGCTTCCTCCCCTTGCAGGGTTAGAGCACCGTCTTCGGGTAAAGCCAACTCCCATGGTGTGACGGGCGGTGTGTACAAGGCCCGGGAACGTATTCACCGCGGCACGCTGATCCGCGATTACTAGCGATTCCAACTTCATGCGCCCGAGTTGCAGAGCGCAATCCGAACTGAGGCGGCTTTTGGAGATTGGCGCATCCTTGCAGATTAGCCTCCCACTGTCACCACCATTGTAGCACGTGTGTAGCCCAGCCCATAAAGGCCATGAGGACTTGACGTCATCCCCACCTTCCTCCGGCTTGTCACCGGCAGTTCCTCTAGAGTTCCCGGCCAGACCCGCTGGCAACTAGAGGCGAGGGTTGCGCTCGTTGCGGGACTTAACCCAACATCTCACGACACGAGCTGACGACAGCCATGCAGCACCTGTCACCGATCCGGCCGAACCGAAAGAGACATCTCTGCCCCCGCGATCGGGATGTCAAGAGCTGGTAAGGTTCTTCGCGTTGCCTCGAATTAAACCACATGCTCCACCGCTTGTGCGGGCCCCCGTCAATTCCTTTGAGTTTTAATCTTGCGACCGTACTCCCCAGGCGGGGCGCTTAATGCGTTAGCGGCGCCACCGATCTGCAAGCAGACCGACAGCTAGCGCCCATCGTTTACAGCGTGGACTACCAGGGTATCTAATCCTGTTCGCTCCCCACGCTTTCGCGCCTCAGCGTCAGTCTCGGGCCAGTGAGCCGCCTTCGCCACTGGTGTTCTTCCCAATATCTACGAATTCCACCTCTACACTGGGAATTCCGCTCACCTCTCCCGGACTCGAGATTGGCAGTTTTGAAGGCCGTTCCGAGGTTGAGCCTCGGGCTTTCACCCCCAACTTACCGATCCGCCTACACGCCCTTTACGCCCAGTGATTCCGAACAACGCTAGCCCCCTCCGTCTTACCGCGGCTGCTGGCACGGAGTTGGCCGGGGCTTCTTTTCCGGCTACCGTCATAATCGTCGCCGGTGAAAGAGTTTTACAACCCGAGGGCCTTCTTCACTCACGCGGCATGGCTGCGTCAGGCTTTCGCCCATTGCGCAAGATTCCCCACTGCTGCCTCCCGTAGGAGTCTGGGCCGTGTCTCAGTCCCAGTGTGGCTGATCGTCCTCTCAGACCAGCTAGAGATCATAGCCTTGGTGAGCTGTTATCTCACCAACAAGCTAATCCCGTGCGGGCTCCTCCCGAGGCGAGAGATCTTTCCCCGATCTCTTGCGAGGTCGGGCGTATGGGGTATTAGTCCGGATTTCTCTGGGTTATTCCCCACCTCGGGGCAGATTCCCACATGTTCCTCACCCGTCTGCCACTTTTGGCGAAGCCGGAGCTTCGCTTTTCGTTCGACTTGCATGTGTTAGGCCTGCCGCCAGCGTTCGTTCTGAGCCAGGATCAAACTCTCAAGTTAGACAAGTTTTCCCGTCATCATCAAACTTAGCTACGCGATTTTGTTCCATTCTTCATGGGTATGGGAATGGGATCGCGTTTTGGCATGGTTTGTGTCAGACGGCGCTTGTTTAGGAGCGCCGCCCTTCACATCGTTTTTGTTCACGGTGAGAAAGAGCGGTTGGTTCCGCGTTTTTGGTGCGGTTTTGGGAATATAGGGGTTTGGGGTTGCGAGGTCAAGGGGGGTTTGGGGGGCTAGCCCCCCAAGAAAGAAGGGGGGATCGGGGGGAATCCCCCCGAAAGAGCGGATTGTGATATATGGGATGAGGTTGCCGTCGTAGCTCAGTGGTAGAGCGCATCCTTGGTAAGGATGAGGTCGCGCGTTCAATCCGCGCCGACGGCACCACGCGCTTTACTTCATGGCGCGTTTCGCGCTAAAATAAACTCATCAAAAAGGGGAAGGAAAGGGCGCGATGGCAAATGGATCTAAAGGCGGCGGCAAACCTCCAAGCAAGCCAGCTCCCTCGTCCCGACCCACGAGGCGACCGCCCTCGCGCATTTCGGAGACAAGAAAACCCGCAGGAAGTCCGCCGCCGCAAAGACCAAGACCTCCAAGACCGCCGAGAACTAAATAAGGAGATGTTAAAGTGAGCGATCTCAACAAATTAAGCCGAACCGACATGCTCACCGATAGCGAACGATCCGCGCGCTATCATATGACGCGGGCGCGCTTCTGTGGAGGCGCGCATCGCTGGTCCATGGTTCTGATCCTTTTCGTGAGCGGCGGGGCGGCGGCGCAGATTCATCCGTATCTGGGTGTGGAAGAGCAACCCTGGCTTCTGCCGGGAATCGCCTTCTTGGTGGCGCTTTTTGACGTTCTGTTTGACATCTCTGGACGTGCGCGTCTGCATGAGGGTCTTTATGCGGAGTTCACGCGCTTGGCAGGCGATTTGTACGCCGCTTCGGACGATGCGGATATGAATCTCTATCGGCAGCGGATTCATGAGCTTTACGCGAAGGAGCCGCCTCTCTATCGGGCGGTGGAAGCCTATTGCGACAATCAGATGCGCGTTCTTTTGGATAGAGGATGGGAGCATTATGTTCATCTGCGGTGGTATCATTTGTGGTTGATGAACATTTTGCCTTTCACCTCGGCGGATTTTCGCTCGCGGGGGCAGAGAGAAGAGATAGAGAAGGGTCGGACGAAGGCTCTGTGAGTCTTGCGGCGAGCCGCCGCGGGCATCTTTTTCATGGATAGGAGTTTGTCTTTGCCGCAGGGGAACTAGTGCATAGAAGCTGGAGATGAAGGGGGGTTTGGGGGGCTAGCCCCCCAAGAAAGAAGGGGGGATCGGGGGGAATCCCCCCGAAAGTCGGCGGGCGTGGCGAAACGAAGCGGGCGAAGCGCGTCAGCGCAAGCGCGCGAGAAGCCCGCCGACTTCCCTGCTCGCAAGAGATCATAGGCGGCGAAGCCGCCTTGTTTTTTCGCGGGGAGACTCGTCTCGTTGGGCTTGACGCCCCCCACCCCCCCCCTTCTTGGTAAGGATGAGGTCGCGCGTTCAATCCGCGCCGACGGCACCATTATAAATATGTCCCCGTTCTTTCTTGCGCCCTCATATGAGGGGGGTCAAGGGGGGCTTGCCCCCCTTGAAAAAAAGGGGGTTCGGGGGAAACCCCCGAAAAGTCGGCGGGCGTGGCGAAACGAAGCGGGCGAAGCGCGTCAGCGCAAGCCCGCGAGAAAGCCCGCCGACCCCCCTGCTCGCAAGAGATCATAGGCGGCTACGCCGCCTTGTTTTTTCGCGGGGGGCGTGACGCCCCCCACACCCCCCCGACAAGGGAGATTCCCTCTTCTTGTCTTTATTGTTTTGGGCAGATTGTTCGGAAAACTGTTGATCCTGTTGAGCGATAGTTTTATCGCTGGCATCTCTGAATTCTCCGAAGCGGCGCAGAAATTCATCCAGCGCGTCTCGGAGTTCATTATTGTTCATCGCGGGAGCTCCTCTCTTCTTGTTGGCGTGGATTGTGATATATGGGATGAGGTTGCCATCGTAGCTCAGTGGTAGAGCGATCCTTGGCAAGGATGAGGTCGCGCATCCAAAAATTCCGCGCCGACGGTACCAGATTTTACCAGTAGGCGAGAAAAAATCTTGTTTGCCTCTTGAAACCCGTTTGGAGAATCCCTATCTATGGAAGTGCCTCTTGGAATCGGCCAAGAGGTTTGATTGTTGATTCGGTCAAGTTCCAACTGGAACATGACTGATAAGACCATCATTGGATTATATCCTTCCATGTAATAACGGGCCCGTGTCAGCGAAATATCTTTTGATATCTAGCTAACAGATTTTTGTGTGCGTTCGGGGGCGTCCGGCATAAGTCGGAGCTTTGGGCCTAAGGCTGTCTCCCGAACTCTACATAGGATGGAAAAATGGATGGAAAAATGAAAAAAAAGCCGTTCAGGAATCGCTCATACAAACACTTTGACCGACCACTGCCCGAAACATGGGTTATTAAGGTGAGTGATCCCGAATTTGTTGCTAAACATCCATTCTCTCCACTTATTTATTACAAAAAGCAGGTGCCCCATTACAAGTATTGCGGCAAGGCAAGAAAGGGAATCATGAATAAAAAGGAGCGGGACATCATGTATGCCTCGCATAGAGATGCTGGCATTCTCACCCACTATGCAGAAAAACTGGTTGAGAAGCTAGATAATCACTATTCTGCAGAGAGCTTATCGGACAAGGTGATCGCTTATCGTAGATTGGGCAAAACCAACTATGACTTCGCTGCGGAGGCATGGGCATTTGCCAAGAAGCACTCTCCTGTCAAAATACTAGCTTTTGATGTTAGCGGGTTCTTTGACAATCTCGACCACTCTCTGCTGAAGATTCGTCTGAAACGGATTCTTGGTGTATCCGAGCTTCCTGCCGACTGGTTTCAAATTTTCCGATATACAACCAAATTTTGCTTCGTCAAACGCGAAGACCTTGAATCCAATGCAACCTTCAGAGAGCGATTGAAGAAAAAAGGACCCTATCAAGTCGCGTCTGTCTCAGAGCTGAAGCGCACTGGTATCTCTTTTAATCAGAATTGCAAACGAAAAGGCATCCCCCAAGGAACCCCCATCAGTGCGGTGCTCTCAAACCTCTACATGATCGACTTTGACGCCGCTGTTCTGGGGTACTGCGACAGCATCCGCGCATTCTATCGGCGTTATTCGGATGACATACTCATCATCTGTGAAGTTCGTTATGCGAAAAGAATCGAGAGAAAGATCAAACACCTGATAAAAAAAGAGAAGCTGCGCCTCAATAAAAAGAAGACAGAGAGGACACTTTTTGACGTCAATGACACTTATACACGCGAAGGAGGGTTGGCATTCTTCTTTAAGTCCTTAATCACGCGTTTAATCCACGGTACCTATAAGCCAGAAAGAAGAGTGGCACAGTATCTTGGTTTTTACTTTGAAAAAAACGGTGTATCAATCCGTTCGAGCTCCTTGTCTCGTCAATGGCGCAAATTGCGTGTCGCTATCAAGAGGACTTGGAAGAAAGGATTGGAGGAGATGAAGGCTGGTCGGGTTAAAAAAGTTTGGACTAAAAAATTGCGCCGCCGCTTTACACCCGGAAAATCCCGCAATTTCTTTTCTTATGCTGACCGTAGCACTAAAGCGTTTGGAGAAGATCAGAAGATTAAAAAGCAAATTCGCAAATTTAGACGCACTGCCGAAAAAGAGATTCAAAAGCTTGCTGATCTCAAACCACCACGATAACTTGCTTCCAGTCATAGGGTGCAACCTTTGAAACTAATAAAACTAAGGGTTTGCTATAATATTCCCCAATTGTGAAGTAGTAAGCCAAGGGCGGGTGCGGTGAATCATTCTGTGGCAGTTGGCGCACAACAAGACCAAATCCTCTAAACGAATGCGCGTGCCCTTGCGCGGTAAGTCCGCGAGGGCGCGCGTGTGATGAGCCTCTATAAATCCTCGCCCCCTCTCCCCATATCGTCTCTCATAGTCAAACGCGCAAACCTCGCAAAATAACCGACCTTCATGCTCATCTTGAAACTTCTCCTTCTTCTTTCGCGTCAATTTTGGATTGCGCTCGCGCCGAACATGCTCATATGTCAAAACCCGACCCTCTAACGCCTCCGATACGCCCAAACTCTCGGCAGACGGAATGGAAAAATTCGCCCCAGACATCTCAACAATCCGTGCCGCAATCTTGGAAACTCGCGCCGCATCGCCCGCATAAACGTCCCAAATCTCCCGAGCCAAACGAGTCGGACGCAAGCCCTTCAACTCATTTGACGGATCAAACCCCACAAACTGATAAAGTTGCATCTCAACCCCCGCAGGATTCCGAAAACTCTCAGGCAAGGGAAGTAAGCCCGGCAAAGACCCCCGCAAACTCCGCAACTTATTGCTCAACTCTTTAACCTCTGCGCTCCTCTTACCGGGGAGCGGCGCACCTTGATGCCTCAAATAAAAATCCAGCGCGAGAAGCCATTCATCACGCTCCCAATCAGGCTGACGCTGACGCGGCATCTCAAAACTCCCTCACGAAAAAGCCTCGTCCCAAGACCCTCTGGTCGCCGCGCGACTATATTCCGTCGCCCGATTCTCAAAAAAATTCGCGTGCTCTATCCCATTCAAAATGCCATCCAACCAAAGCAACGGATTGGACTCCACGCCATAAATCTCCTCCAAGCCCAACTGAACCAACCGCCTGTCCGCGATATACCGTATATAACGCTTGACCTCATCAGACGATAAGCCCTCCACAGAACCCATCTCAAACGCCAAATCTATGAACGCATCCTCATGCGCCACAATCTCCCGACACGCCGCCACAATCTCCCCGCGCAACCCCGAACTCCATAAAGACGGATGCTCCTCTATGAAGGTCCGAAATAAACGAATCACGCTCTGCGCATGCAAAGACTCGTCACGAACCGACCAACTGATGATCTGTCCCATCCCCTTCATCTTATTGAAACGCGGGAAATTCAACAGAATCGCAAAAGACGCGAAGAGCTGAACGCCCTCCGTGAAGGCTCCGAAAACCGCCAAGGTCTTCGCGATGTCTTCATGCGTCTCCACGCCCCATTTCTGCATATAGTCGTATTTCGCCTTCATCTCCGCATAGTGCAGGAACGCCTCATATTCCGACTCCGGCATGCCGATCGTATCCAACAGGTGGCTGTAGGCGGCGATGTGAATCGTCTCGGTGTTGGAGAAGGCGGCGAGCATCATCACAATCTCGGTCGGACGGAACACCCGCGCATAGTGTTTCATGTAGCAGTTATTGACTTCCACATCCGCTTGGGTGAAGAAGCGGAAGATTTGGGTAAGGAGGTGGCGTTCTTCGGGGGTGAGTTTTTTGTGCCAGTCCCGGACGTCTTCGGCGAGCGAGACTTCTTCGGGCAGCCAGTGGATGCGTTGTTGGGTGAGCCAGGCGTCGTAGGCCCAGGGGTATCGGAATGGTTTATAGACGAGGCGTTCTTTGAGGAGGGACATGGGATTTTTCCTGATGCGAATCGGTTTGGACGATGATTTTAGAGCTGAATGGGTTGTGGCTGCAAAAAACAGGGGGGTGTGGGGGGCGAAGCCCCCCGCGAAGAAGGGGGGATCGGGGGGAATCCCCCCGAAAGCGCGTGGGTGGGTGGGAAAAAAGCTTTTCCGAGCGAAGCATAGCCACTCGTGGCGTAGCGAGCGAGGAAAAGCGACCCACCCACGCGCCCCCTGCTCGCTTGACTTATAAGAAGCAGGACGTAAATTATCACGGAACACTCAACCAATCGGAGGCGAGATGTCCCATCTGATAACAGCCTATAAAAATGGCGAGTTGAAAGGTAGACCGCTACGACAAATCCTTGACTACCATGTAGGTCGTCTCAGCAACAACAACCTCAAAATAGAATATTTTAGAGCGTGGCTCGACGAAATCCCCTCGTTGGACGAGATAGACAAATATATTGAAGAGTGTTTGTCTGGGGATGGAAATTTCCCTGATGCTCCTCGTGCTTTGCAAGACATCGTCATTCAAATAGGCAGACGCCTTGGTTTTGAAGTAGAGTATGGCAAATACCGTGGCGGCCAAGATGGAATGAACCATGATGGCTTATGGCGATATGGCAAGCGGATTGTTGTTGTAGAAGTCAAAACCTCAGATACGTATCGTATTGACTTAGATAACATTGCCAAATTTCGGGAAAAAGTAATTTCTGAAGACATAGAGAATAAAGACGTGTCAATTTTGCTTGTTTTGGGAAAAGAGAGAAGAGGCTTAGCAGATCAGATTCGCGGATCACACCATGCTCCGTATACGCGGATGATTCGCGTTAAATCTCTGCTTAATATGGCGAAGGCTAGGCATAAATTGGGAGCCGCCCAAACTTTCGATCAAGTCCGTGAAATTCTTTTTCCAAAGGAGTTCATCCATCTTGATGAAATAGCCAAACTAGTTTTGTCGCTTGTCGAGGATTTTGTCGCAGAATACGCAGAGGATGAAGAAGAAACGGAAAGTATCAGCAAGGAAGGCATTGATCATGTTGATTTTCACGATCGTTGTATCCAACGGTTCGAAGAGGAAAATCCCAATGTGCCTTCAATGGAACGGCGATCTAAGAAGGAATACTCTACGGACGACAATAGGACGGTTGTTGTCTGCAACGTCTCTAGGGAATACAAAAGAGGGAATTTTTGGTTCGGGGTTCGGGATGCCCATATGGAATTCCTGGGGCAAGGAGAAGATTCTTACTTGCTTTTCGGATGCGGCTCTGAAGATATCTTGTTTCAGATTCCGCGTTCCGATTTCTTTCCCTGGCTAGATTCGCTAAACAAGCGTTCAGAGGGACCCCGCCATTGCCATTGGTACGTTCATATTTGGCCCAAGGATGAGGGTTGGGAAATCAGAACGAAAAAGGGCAAGGATAACATTGACATATCTCGCTATTTACTTTCCTAGGGCTACTGGAGGCGATAGCGAAGATATGTTGGCGTCTCCTGCGTGAGCGCCTGCAAGCAGGGGGCGCGTGGGTGGGGTCGCATTTGCTCGCTGCACTGCGTTTGCTCGCAAATGCTTCCTACCCCACCCCACCCACGCGCATAGGCGGGCTTGCGCCCGCCTTGTTTTTCAAGGGGGGCTAGCCCCCCTTGACCCCCCTTCACCTTCAGCTTCTATGCGCTAGTTCCCCTGCGGCAAACCCAAAACGCGCCTCTATGAAAAAGAGGCAGTCTTACTGGCACGTCAAACATTCGTCATAATCTATCGCGTCATGTCCGCCTTCGCCGCCGCCGCCCGAAGACGCCATCCCCGCAGCCCCATTCACATGACCATTCGCTTTGCTATTTTTGCTATTTTTCCCATTTTTGCCATTCACGCCTCGCGAAACCGCATCAGCCGCATCAGCCGCATCAGCCGCCGCCGAAACTGTCGCCGCAGACTCCGCGCGCTGCAGCGACAGAGAGCGACAATAATAAAGACTCTTCAAACCCTTCTTCCAAGCCCGATAATGCAACTGATGCAGATCGCGCTTGTGAACGTCAGACGGCAAAAACAAATTCACCGATTGCGATTGATCCACATAAGACGTCCTGTCAGCGGCATGCTCTATGATCCAGCGCTGATCCAACTCAAACGCCGTATGAAACACGCGCTTCTCATCCTCGCTCAAAAAATCCAAATGGCGCACCGATCCGCCGCGCGTGACAATGGACGTCCAAATCTCCTCCCCATCCCGACCTTTCTCGTCCAGAAGCGCCCGCAAATAAGGATTCCGCACATTAAAAGAGCCGGACAGCGTCTTATGGGTGAAACTGTTCGCGGCGTAAGGCTCAATCCCTGGCGAAGTCCCGCCGCATATGATGGAAATGGAGGCGGTCGGCGCGATCGCCGTCTTGTGAGAAAAACGCTCCATGACGCCGAAATCGGCGGCGTCAGGACAGGCGCCGCGCTCGACAGCCAAAAGCCGCGACGCTCTGTCGGCGCGAGTCTTAATGTGCCGAAACATTTTCAGATTCCAAGATTTGGCGATCGCCGATTCAAAGGGCGCGCGATTCTTCTGCAAAAAAGCATGAAAGCCCATCACGCCCAAACCCACGCTCCGCTCGCGCTTCGCCGCATAAGCGGCGCGCGCCATCTCAGGCGGCGCGCGGCTGATGAAATCCTCCAGCACATTGTCCAAAAAGCGGAGCGCGTCCTCAATGAAGAGCTCGTCCTTCTCCCATTCGGCGAAATGCTCCAGATTGAGAGACGAGAGACAGCAGACCGCCGTGCGCGCTCTCCCCTCTCTGTCCAAGCCGGTCGGGAGCGTGATCTCGCTGCAGAGATTGGAAGTCTTGACCTCAAGGCCGGCCAGTTTGTGATGCTCGGGACGCAGCCTGTTCACCGTGTCGCGGAAAATGAGATAAGGCTCGCCTGTCTCCACCCGCGCCGTCAGAATCCGAATCCAGAGGGCGCGCGCCGAGAGTCTCTTCTGAACGTGGCTGGTCTTCGGGCTGACGAGCGCCCATTCCTCATCGCGCTCCACGGCGCGCATGAAGGCGTCTGAGACCAGCAGCCCGTGATGCAGATTGGGCGTCTTGCGATTGGGATCGCCTCCTGTCGGGCGGCGAATCTCCAAGAACTCCTCCACTTCCGGATGATCCACAGTCAGATAGACCGCCGCCGATCCGCGCCTCAGCGAGCCTTGACTGATGGCGAGGGTCAGCGAATCCATGACGCGCACGAAAGGCACGATTCCGCTCGTATGGCCGTTCATGCCGACCTTCTCGCCAATGGAGCGCAGATTGCCCCAATAAGAGCCGATGCCGCCGCCTTTGGCGGCGAGCCAAACATTCTCGTTCCACAGATCCACAATGCCCCTCAGACTGTCGTCCGCCTCGTTCAAGAAGCAGGAGATCGGAAGACCTCTCTCGGTTCCGCCATTGGAGAGGATGGGCGTCGCCGGCATGAACCAATGGCGGGAGATATAATCGTAAAGGCGCTGCGCGTGGGCGGCGTTGTCGCCGTAAAAGGAGGCGACTCGGGCGAAAATATCCTGAAAACTTTCGCCCGGCAGAAGGTAGCGATCGCTCAAGGTGGCTTTGCCGAAATGGGTCAGGAGGGCGTCCCGCCTTTCATCCACGGCGACCGCGCCGCGCGCCGGATATTGGACGCGCCGTCCGATTTTGGGAAGAGCGGCGGCGGTTTTTTGGGCGGCGGAAGCCGCGCCGCCGGCGCCGCCCGGCAGAAGGGCGAGATTCGCCTTGCCGAAGCCGACCGCCCCCGCGTCAAGACGCCCCGCGCCCGCCGTCTCCGCCGCGCGCGCTTCCACGCGCCGATCTTGCCGCTTCAGAGACGCCGCGTCCCGCTCTCTCTCCCTTTTCGCCGCCATAAAACCCCTTCCCGATTTTCCGCGCGACCCGCCTGTCCGCGCGCCGCGAATTGTCCGGCGATTTTACGCCGATTTCGGCGCTCTGTCTCGCAAGAGCGCCTTCGCCGATTCGCTTCTGAAACCCATAGAATATGCGACAGAGCATACGATATATGGGTGAAACATTCTCAACAGAGACTATATTTTGTTTATTGTCAGAGAAAAAGCAAGCTCTTTCTCCCGGCCTCCATTCTTTGATCTCATTCTCAAACGCGCGCGCGATCGTCTCGGGCGGCGGAGAAATCATCCCGCGACAATGGCTGAAATAATCTCTGTGGAATTTTTCAAAAAGCTTATTGACCTCTCTATGAGAATGTGTATTTTGCTTATGGAAGGAGGAGCGCGGGTTTGTCGTTATGGCGCTTGATGCTTGGATATGCCGGACGCTTCCCCCGAACCGACATTGGCGAAAATGGTTGCGTCTCGCGGCGCTTTTCGCTATAAGGCTTAGGAACTCGTTTCGGGCCGAACAGAAAAGTGGGGAGATTCACCATGAGACACGCTCTTCTTGCCGCCACCATGCTTATCGCGGGCAGCATTGTTATCGGCGACACCGCGCGAGCGGACGAACACGATGCGATGATGAAACTCGGCAGAGTGAACATCTCCCTCTCCGGCGATCTGCGCTACGGGCTTTATCTTCTGGACAATGACGATCTGACGACGGGGGAGGGCGCTGCCCAGACCACGGCCGAATATTCGGGCTTCGCCATCAAGAATCTGGACAGCCATGTGGCTTTTTCCTTGGCGATGCCTTTTGACAATGGTCTTGTCGCCGGCTACAGCGCGGCTTTGGACGCCAACGCCAATTTTGACGAGAATTACGCCTTTGTGGAAGGCGGCTTCGGCAGGCTGGCCTTCGGCGTGACGAACGGCGTGGCGGAGGAACTGCATGTCGGCGTTCCGGATTTCGTGCCGGGCAACAATATAGACGATCCGAATGTCTATAATATCGCGCGGGTCAGCACGGAATATGAGGGCTACACCGACCATGCGAGCTCGCTCTCCACGAAAATCCTGCTGGATGAGGAAGCCTATAAACTCTCCTATACGAGCGTTCCTGTCGGCGGCTTCACGCTGGGCTTCTCCTTCACGCCGGATATAGGCATAGATGACGTCATAGTTCGCGACGGTGATGTCAATGTTAGTGGCGACAACAGTTTTGATGTCCCGACAAGAAACCGGATTCGCACGAAAATGACCGATGTGATCAGCGTTGGTCTCAATTATGAGCAGGAATTTCTCTCTTCCATGGCGCTTCGCTTCTCCGCCGCCTATTTGGTCGCAGACGGCGTTCCCGGCGTTCAAGACGATCCCGAAATTTTTAGCGCCGGCCTTCAATATAGTTGGGAGAGTCTGACCATCGGCTTCGGATACAAATTGGCTGAAGACATCACGGCGGCGAGAAACATGGCCGCGCCGAATTCTCTTGCCGTCTATCCAAACCAAGAGGTGATCTCCGCCGGCTTGGCTTACACGGAAGGTCCATGGACTGTCGGCTTCGCCTACAGACAGGCGGATGTCAGTTCCAGCGCGCCCACGTTCACAGGCTCCAAGACCTCGCATGAGGCGTGGCAAGTCGGAGGCGGATACAAATTGGGGCCAGGACTGCAGACAGGTCTTGATCTCCAATATGTCACCGACAAAGATCCGGACGCTGTGACCCCAGAGCTGGATTCTTTCTCCATCGGATTCGTGATGGCCCTTTCTTTCTAAAGGACGGCCAAGGCGACTCGTCCCTCGCGGGACAAGCATCGCGGCGAAACATCGCAATCAATAAGGAGGCGCCCTTTCGCGTGAAGGGGACGCCTCTTTTCTTTAGGGACATCCATGCATCTATCTGCCAAGACGGGGCGTGGGGGAGAGGCGGAACGCGGAGGCGGGCGCGGGACGGCGTTTTTCTTCGCCGCCTTTCTCCTCCTCGCGCCGACCCACGCGCCTGTCCATGCCTCCGATCGCTTTGAGGAGGGCGGCGGCGGGGGGGTCAGGATCGCCATAGGCGGCGATATCTATCACGGACTCTATTGGCTCAGCCATGACGATATTAAGGGCGACCCTGACAATGTGATGACGGTCGGCGACCTCACGGTCAAGAACAATGAGAGCGTTGTCGCCTTGACCGGCGACTTCACCAACGACAAAGGAATCACGATCGGGCTGAAATTGGAATTCGCCATAGATGGCGATCTGGAGGAGCATTATATTTTCATGGAGGGCGCTTTCGGGAGACTGGAATTCGGCGCGCCCTATGCCGTTTCCGAGACGCTCCATTACACCGCGCCCGAATTCGTTCCGAACAACAGCATTGATTATCCTTATGCCGTCAATATCTCGCGGCAGAGCGCGGATTTGGCGACTTTCATCATTGCCACGGAGGCGGATTACAAAGTCTCTTTTTACACGCCTCGCCTGATCGGCTTGCGTTTTGGTTTTTCTTATGTTCCGACTCTCTCGGAAGCGCGGGGGAATAATGGGCTTCGCGTTCCGATAGGAAGCCAAAGCCGAGCTGGGGGAGAGGTAAGCGGCTCGCCTTCGGATATTTTTCTTTTCGCCGCCAGCTATTTCGGCGCGGTGGCGCGGCATTGGGATATTGGGGTCTCGGCGGCTTACGGCTATAATGATGGTTTTTCGGCATCGGGGGATGTGGAATATGTTTCGGCGGGCATGGCGGCGATTTGGCGGGGGCTTCGTTTTGGCGCGGCGTATAAATATCAGAGAAATGTCGCTTTGCGCGGCGCGAAGGATCATGTTTGGGCGGCGGGGTTTTCCTATCGCTATCGCGCTTGGGAGGCGGGCGTGGCGTGGCGGCATAGTTTGCGGAGGGGCGCTGGCGCGAAAAAGATCAATTGGGGCGCGCAGGCGGGCGGGACTTATCATGCCGGCGGCGGTTTGAGGTTGGGCTTGGATGTGCAATATCTTCAGGACAGAGATCCTGACATGGCGGGGCAGATCAAGTTGGATTCTTTATCGGCGGGCGTGATTATTGGCGTATCTTTTTGAGGCTCCCGTTGAGGGGGGTGTGGGGGGCGAAGCCCCCCGCGAAAAGGGGGTTCGGGGGAAACCCCCGAAAGTCGGCGGGCGTGGCGAAACGAAGCGAGCGCTAGCGAGCGAGAAAGCCCGCCGACCCCCCCTCCAAGAGCTCTTGCGAGCAGGGGCGCGTGGGTGGGTCGCATTTGCTCGCTTCGCGTTGCTTCGCTCGCAAATGCTTTTTTCCCACCCACCCACGCGTTTCGGGGGGGATTCCCCCCGACCCCCCCCCCTTTTTTTCAAGGGGGGCAAGCCCCCCTTGACCCCCCTTTTAGAGAAAAATTTATCCCCCGTCTCTTTAGGCTTCCCATCTTCTCGTGAGAAGCGCTCTCGCATTGAGGGCGCATGATGAAATGAGGAGGTTTTTGATGGGTTCTTACAAAAAATCTGTCGCGGCAGCGATCGCGGCGTTGATCACGATTTTGTCGGCTTTTGGCGTGGATGTTCGCGCTTGGGCGACTCCGGAGGTTATTGGCGCGGTGTCGTCTTTGGCGGGGGCGGCGTTGGTGTATTTTCTTCCGAACAAGGGATCGGGCGCGTGAGTTATGCGCTCGCTTTTGGTTTGGCGGCGCTGGCTTTTGTCGGCGCGGCGTTTTTGGGGATTCGTTTGGGCTGGTCGCGGGCGCGGGCTGATGGGGCGCGGTCTCTTTTGCGATCGCTTCGGGCGTTGGGGGGGTTGTCTCGGCGTTTGCGTGATCCTGATGAGCGTCGGCGCTTGCGGCGGAAGTTTTCGCGCTGAGTCTTTTTGTTTGGTCGCGCGTCCGATTCATGGGGATGTGGAGTTGGATAGTGAGGAGACGTTGCGGCAGATAGATTGGCACAATGGGTCTGGCGAGTTGCTGTGCGGTTGGTGAGCTCCCGTGAAGGGGGGCGGCGGTGCAAATGCTCCCGTTAAGGGGGGTTTGGGGGGCTAGCCCCCCAAAAAAACCAAGCGGGCGAAGTCCGCTATAGTCGGCGGGCGTGGCGCAACGAAGCAAGCGCAGCCGAGCATAGCGAGGCAAGCTTGCGAGAAGCCCGCCGACCCCCCTGCTTACAAGAGCTCTTCTAGCAGGGGGCGCGTGGGTGGGGTCGCATTTGCTCGCTGCACTGCGTTTGCTCGCAAATGCTTTCTCCCCACCCCACCCACGCGCTTTTCGGGGGGATTCCCCCCGACCCCCCCCTTCTTCGCGGGGGACTTCGCCCCCCACACCCCCCTTTTTTGGAGCCTAAGCAATAACCTCAAACAAGCCCGCAGCACCCATGCCGCCGCCAATACACATCGTCACAACACCATATCTCGCCTTCCGACGACGACCCTCAATCAACAAATGCCCCGCCAAACGCGAACCCGTCATCCCATAAGGATGACCAACCGAAATAGACCCGCCATTGACATTGTAGATCTCATTGTCAATGCCCAACTCATCACGGCAATATAAACACTGACTCGCAAAAGCCTCATTCAACTCCCACAAATCAATGTCATCCTTCTTCAAACCATTCCGCTCAAGAAGACGCGGCACAGCATAAACAGGACCAATCCCCATCTCGTCCGGCTCGCAGCCGGCAACATTAAAGCCCCGAAAATAACCCAACGGCTCAACCCCGCGGCGCTCCGCCTCCTTCGCCTCCATCAAAACGCAAACAGACGCGCCATCCGACAACTGACTGGCATTCCCCGCCGTGATGAAATTGCCCTCGCCCCGAATAGGCTGCAAAGACGCCAAACCCTCCAACGTGGTCGTTGGACGATTGCACTCATCACGCGTGACCGTCGCCTTCTCCATCGTCTCTTCGCCGCTCTCCCGATTGACCTTCTTCATCACAGTCTCCATCGGAACAATCTCATCGTCAAAGCGCCCCTGCTGCTGCGCGGCGGCGGTGCGCATCTGACTCTGCAGCGAATACTCATCCTGCGCCTCGCGGCTGATCTTATAGCGCTTGGCGACAACATCAGCCGTGTCAATCATCGGCATCCAAAGTTCGGGCTTGGTCTTCATCAACTCCTCCTCCGTGATGTGATTGACATTAATGCCTCCCATCTGCACGAGCGATATGGATTCCACGCCGCCCGCCGCGACAACATCCACCTTCTCATTCATAATGAGATGCGCGCCCATCGCGATCGCCTGCAAGCCGGACGAGCAAAAGCGGTTGATCGTGACGCCCGCCGTGGTCGGCGGACAGCCGGCGCGAATGGCGGCAAGCCGCGCGATATTCTGTCCCGTCGCGCCTTCCGGCGTCCCGCAGCCAATATAGACGTCCTCCACCTCTTTTGGCTCAATCTTGGCGCGCTCTATCGCGTGCTTCAAAGCGTGTCCTGTCATGGCGGCGCCGTGGGTCTGATTCAGACTCCCGCGCCCCGATTTCGCAAGACCCGTCCGGGCCGTGGATGCGATAACGACTTCTCTCATGGGGTTTCCTCCTTCTGATGCCCTTGGCGGGCGTTCTTAAAAAAGCGATTTCGTCTTGAGAGGCGGCAAGTCCTTATAAGAGGGCTTGCGCTTCTCTTGCTGAGCCTCAAAAGACTCTTTCAGATCGGGAAAGTGAAACATCCCGGACTGCCATGCGGCAAGATATTTGAGCGTGTCGGCGGTCGCGTGATCGCGTCCGTAATTGATCATCTCTTTAGAGCCCCAAACGGCAAGGGGCGAGCGCTCGGCGATCTCCTGCGCGATCTCCAACACGCCGGCGACCATCTTCTCATGGGTCTCATAAAGACGCGTGATGAATCCCGCGCGATGCGCTTCCTCGGCGTAGAGACGCCGTCCGGTATAAGCGAGTTCTCGCGCCAAGCCCTCCGGCATGACCTTCGGGAGACGCGGGAAGGTTCCGACATCCGCCGTCATGCCGATATTGATCTCTTGAATGCAGAAGAAGGCGTCCTTGCTGGCATAGCGAATGTCGGCGGCGGCGGCGAAATCCACGCCGCCCCCGATGCAGCCGCCCTGAATCGCCATCAGAACAGGCTGCCGCGCCTCCTCCAATGACGAGACGGCGCTCTGAAACGCCATGACGGTTTTCATAACCGCGCTTCTCTTGCGCCCCTCCTCCATCTCGCCGCGACTGTCGCTGTCCGGCGCGGCAAAGACGGCCAAATCCATCCCCGCCGTGAAATGCTTGCCTGTGGAGGAAATCACAATGACTCGCGCTTTCGCCTGTTCGTCAATCTCGCGGATCAGACGCGGCAATCCGTCCCAGAGGGCGGGGTTGAGCGAGTTCAGTTTCTCAGGGCGATTGAGAATGAGATGGGCGACATTCTTGTCAATCTTGAGCGCGATGGCGTCTTTTTTCTCATCCATAGAAGCGATGTTCGGCGCGGCTTGCGACATGACGACTCCCTCCGTTTGTCCCTTAGACTTGATATTCTCCGCCGCGATTACTAGCATGAGAGTCTCACCGATGCCAAGAGGCAAAATGCCAAGAGGCAAAATGAGCAGGGAGGCGGCGATGGCGATTTCGCATGAAAAACTGATGGCGCTCAAGAGCGAGGGCGAGAGTTTCTCCTACACGGACAGAGAGACGATGCTCTACGCGCTGGGGGTCGGGCTTGGGCGCGATCCGATGAAAGAGCGGGAGCTTCCCTATATTTATGAGAAGGAGCTGAAGACTGTCCCGACTTTGGCGACTGTTTTGGCTTGGGGCGCGGGGGCTTTGGGGGGGAGCGGGATCAATTTCATGATGGTGGTTCATGGCGAGCAGCGTCTCAAACTGCATCGCCCTCTGCCGCCTGCCGGCGATCTTGTGGCGGCGAGCCGCGTCATTGGCGCTTACGACAAGGGGGAGGGGAAGGGCGCGCTCATTTTGACCGAGACTGATCTGACGCTGAGATCGGGCGAGAAGCTCTGCACGTTGGGCTCCACGATTTTCGCGCGGGGCGATGGCGGTTTTGGCGGGCCTCGGGAGGGGAATCCCAAGCCGCACGCCATTCCGGAGCGCGCGGCGGATCATCATTTTGAAGCCGAGACTCGGATTGATCAGGCGGCGCTTTATCGTCTTTGCGGCGATCGCAATCCTCTGCACATTGATCCGGAGTTTGCCAAGATGGCGGGTTTTGACAAGCCCATTCTGCATGGGCTTTGCTCTTATGGGACGGCGTGCCGCGCGATTTTGGAGAATCTCTGCGATTATGATCATCGGCGGATTTTAGAGTTTGACGCGCGTTTTTCGGCGCCTGTCATTCCGGGCGAGACGCTTCTTTTTGAGGTTTGGGAGGATGGCAAGACCTTTTCCTTCACGGCGCGCGTTAAGGAGCGCGATGTGGTTGCGCTTAATAATGGACGTTGTCTTCTTTCGTGATCGCTTTAGGCGTTAGAGGCGACAGGGGGCCGTAGCTCAGTTGGGAGAGCGCCTGTTTTGCAAGCAGGAGGTCGTCGGTTCAATCCCGATCGGCTCCACCGGTCGCTGCCGCGCTCCGGTGAAGGGGGGTTTGGGGGGCTAGCCCCCCAAGAAAAACCAAGCGGGCGAAGCCCGCTATGGTCGGCGGGCGTGGCGAGACGAAGTCCACAAGCCCGAAGGGCGCAGTGAAACGAAGCGGGCATTGAAGCATGCCGCGCGATCGTCTAGCCAAGCCTTCATTCCAGGGGGCGGGGAGGATCGCCAAAAGCATGAGAGCAGCCGCCATAATAGGTGAACACAGATCTCATCCAAGAAAGCTGCAGCTTAAGATCAATATATTCAACCTCCTTGATTTGATGTCCAACATCCTTGACGATCATTTTCTCTCGCAATGTCTGGCTATGCGCTCTTTCCGCCTCTGACAAAAGCCCTGCGCCCTCCGCTATCTGATAAAGGGAAAATTCTATCTCCGACGAAAGAATGATAAAGTCGGATGCCCCCATCCAATTGATCAGAATTCTCAGAGCCGGCGCGTATTGCTTTTCAAGCGCGAGAAGAACAAGGCGCGATATCCCCAAGCAGCGATGATAGAGAATCCATCGTTCTTTCCTCGTCAGAGGAGGGTCGGTTTTATAAAGATTCTCGCGGAAGAAATCTTCCGCCCGAAATGGAGGAAGGACGATCTTATGCCGCGCCGCGAAAGAGAGCGCATCTTTGATCTGCTTGCGATATTCGCAGTAGCGCAGAGCCGAAGAGCGATCGCGGAGAATTCTTGAAAAGACCTCGCCGACATTCTCGCGCTCAAAGGCGGGTGCCAGATGAGGATAAAGATTGAGAAAGCCTTCGCGCTCCAAACGCGCGACCATGTCGCAATCCAAGCGATCGCGCACGGCGTGATAGAGCCTTTTCTGATCCGCCGTGAGTCCCTCGTGGAATTCTTTCTTCAGATAGGGCAGGAAGGGGCTGGAGGGGTTTTGCCATCTGCCGTAATTTTTTTTCACCCGCTCCATCGTCTCAAATTTTTCTATGAAGATGGAGAGTTGGTCTTTGGGAGGAGCGCAAGAGACAAGCATGAAACTCAGCACGAATGCGAGAAAGAGAAGATAGGTTCTGCGCTCTTTCATGACCCCGCTATGCCAAAAACACCGCGCTGATGTCAAGCGAGACTCTTCTGCATTCTCCAAAAACTTATCCCCTTTCCCAAAAGAAGCTCCATATCGTATCTAGACGCCGACCACCCATACAAGGAGATTAGGACATGCCATGCGAGACAAAACAGCGGATAGACCCGCGCCATGAATTTTGCACCGGACTTCTAGAAGTCATGCGCAAGGGAGAAGAGACGGTTGATTTCCTTGCTAAACAATTTTTCCAAAGGGAAAACAAGCTGAAGATTCTCAATAGCGAGATCAACGACCTTGAAGGTGAGATTAATGCGGCTGTGAAACCGAACGACCGTTGGAGCAAGATGCGTGAACTTAGTAAAAAGATAGCGGAGCGAGATTTGGTGAAAAACGAGCTTAAAGACCTTGAGATAAGATATACAAGGGCGAAAAGTCTATTGGCAGAGAATCAAGCTCAGTATGAAGACAAATGTCGAGCGTTTGTCTAAAGAGAGAATCGCTTCACCCCGATCGCGGAAGCGGCGGCCAATAATTCCTTTAAAAAGCATCTTCGCAGCCAAAATACAGACTTCGGCTCTTGAAGTGGCGGATCTTCCTTCGGACCCCCCTGCATCGCAAGAGCTCCTGCGAGCAGGGGGGGTCGGCGGGCTTCTCGCGGGCTTGCCTACGGCTTCGCCCGCTTCGTTGCGCCACGCCCGCCGACCTTTTCGGGGGGATTCCCCCCGATCCCCCCTTCTCTTGGGGGGCAAGCCCCCCAAACCCCCCTTCACCTTCACCTTCAGCTTCTATGCTCGCCGCCCCTAATTCAGCCGCCGTCCCCTGACAATCACGCCCCTCGGACCCAGCCGTCCGCGATAACAGCGCGCAACCCCCCAACATTCAGCGTAATACATCGCAAGCGCGCGACCCTCGCGGCGAAGCGCGAAACAGATCGGCGAGCCGTAAAACCACGCCTCTATGCGCTGGCATAGATAATCGCCCTTGACCCACCAGCGCCCCGACGACCAAAAATCCCGAACCGCGATCGGCCCATGCGGATAAGCCGCCGCCATCCGAGAAAAGCGCGCGCGCAATTGTCCGTCTCGGGCGTAATAGATGCGCCACGGAATGGCTTGCCGTCTTTTATCGCGCGCGGCGGCGATAGACCCGTCTAGGAAGCCGTTGGAGCCGCGAAAAGTCCAGCCGGCGAGGAGCAGTTTCGCTTCGCCTCCTGATAGGAAAAGGCCTTTGGCGTTCTGGTCGGAATCGCCTTCGTCATTTCCGAGCGCGTCCAGACCTGCTTTCGCGGCGGCGCTTTGTTTCGCGCCTTCTGACGCGCTTGGCGAATCGGCTTGGCGGATGGGTTCTTGCGGCGCTTTGTCGGCGCGGCGCGGTTTATTGTTTGGGTTTTGTTTTTTGTGGAGCGCGTGGGGGTCTTTATTTTCTTCTGGGGGCGGGGGGTCTTGTTTGGGGATAGCGGTGACGATTCTGACTTCCAGCGAGGGGGTGAGCGTCTTGTGTTGTGGGGGGATGTTTTGGAGTTTTATGGATTCTGCCCATTGTTTGCCGCCGCGGAGTCCGAGGAGGTCGGGGTTGATAGCGTTTAGGATGGCGAGGGAGATTGCCGGGAGGATCAGCGGCAGATGGAGGATGAGGGAGGCGATGATAGCGAGTTTGATGGGTTGGTTTTGCATGGGTTTGAGATTAGCAGATTTTCTCCAAAAGAGGGGGGTGTGGGGGGCGAAGCCCCCCGCGAAGAAGGGGGGGTCGGGGGGAATCCCCCCGAAAACGCGTGGGTGGGTGGGAAAAGAGCATTTGCGAGTGAAGCGAAGCCACTCGTGGCGTAGCGAAACGAACAAATGCTCTTTTCCCACCCACCCACGCGCCCCCTACTCGCAAGAGCTCTTTTAGCAGGGAAGTCGGCGGGCTTTCTCGCGGGCTTGCCTTCGGCTTCGCCCGCTTCGTTTCACTGCGCCCTTCGGGCTTGTGGACTTTGTCTCGCTCTCGCCCGCCGACCATAGCGGGCTTCGCCCGCTTGGTTTTTCAAGGGGGGCTAGCCCCCCTTGACCCCCCTTCACGGGGAGTTTCAATGACAAGCCTTGCCCAACGCCTTCAAACGCCAATAATTATACGGCAACGGCGCGATAAATCCCGCCCCCCACATAAACGGCAAAACCCACAAGGTCAAACGCGCGCCGCCCGTCATGAAAAGATCCACCGCGTTCATCGCCAACTCCATCCCCACCATAGAAATGATGGACATGCCCGCCGCCGTTTTAAGAGCGTCTCGGAACGGCATCTGCTTCAAGAGAATGGCGGTCTCCAACATGATGGAGGTCAGGATTCCATTGAACATGGCGAGCGCCATGATGGCGAGCGGATTCCATGGGATTTCCATGACTTGGAAGAAAAGGATTGTCCCCATATCGCCGATAGAGCATCCGACCAGACACCAAAACGTATTGACGGACGCCTGTCTCCAGACTGCCCCATCGCGCCAATCCAAACGCAATAGATTGGGCGTTTCTTTTGATTCATCAACCATATGAGACCTCCATTGAAAAAGGCTTTAAAAGCCAAGAACCTTTTTCAGCGTTCTAGCACTGTCCTTAATACGTCCCTTTTTTCCTGTATTCATAATCCCCGGCACCCGAACATTCTTGAGGAAAGTTGTCCCTCTTTTATTTACTATCTCATCATTTTGCAAGTAGCCGAGAGCAATAAAAAAAGATTCAAGCTCATCTATATATCTTCCTGCATTTTGACCGATCTTGCCTTTCTCAGTCATCTTTACAATCAGATGAAGTTGCAGAACTCCTCTTCTGTCTAGCTCGGGGAGAAAAATTCTCCTGAATTTTTCATCACCAAAAACTCTCCCACCGAAACCTTGTCCTTTGTTTGTTTTCCCAACATATACAGGGCAGCGCGCACCTCGTATTTTTCGGCTGAATACATATAGACCATAGGCTTTCTTAATGCGGTTTCCAAATTTTTCATCTCTCGGATCAAGAGCTGTCCAAAATTCCCTCTCTGCCCTTTCTCCTACCTTTAACTCTTCCGCACTCGGCAAATCATAAGGTCCGTAAACTTTATATTTATCCATTTCATTTCCTCTCGGTTGAGACCAAACCAATTCTGTGATGAGAGCGAGACTCAGCGCTAAAAAGCGCCTGTTTCATGAGGATCAGGCGGATCATCTTTTACTTTATCCACCTCCACCCCATCCACTTTTTTGCGGCAGAACGGGCAGATAGTCGCTTTTTTATTGATATATTCAGCACAATATCGGCAAGGAACACGCCCTCCCTTTGACACAAGCGCATGAACAATAGCGATCGGCCAAATCAGGAGACCATATATAAACCAATTAAGTGGATTAGGAAGAGATTTTGAAGAAAGATCTCTTGATGAGGCGATCATCGCAGTGATAACTGCCATAACAAGCCATAAAAGAAAAAGCTCCATCTTTATTTCTCCCCCTCGTGATTTACCTCATACTCATATTCTATCAGGCGTTTCCGACATCTCGTAATTTCTTCCTCGCTGAAAAGACTATGAAATCTAGGGGATTCCCAAAGAGCCGCCTCCACAGTCAAATCAAGACGCCCCAACTCCCAAAGCCGCCTATAACCATCGCTCGGTTGCGACCTGTTTATCAGATTCTTGGCAGTCTCCACCCCGCCCCTATCTCCGAGCATCTGCTTAAAAAGCGTAGGGTTATAGCTCGTCTCTGTCGTCGTGCGGTTCGCCAAATCAAAAAGAAACCGCGTGAATTCCGCCCCCAATATCTTTTGATCCGCCATGTCTAGCCAACAAATTTGGCAACTTTCTCTATGAAAAGATCAGGCGTCTCCAATGGAGGCAGATGTCCGGCGGAATCTATAATCTCAACCCGCGAATTCGGTATCAACTTCCCATACGCTTTCGCATAAGCCGTGGAAACCAATCCATCATGCTTGCCCCAAATAATTAAAGTCTCCGCAGAAATCCGATGCAGCAACCCCGGCAATCTCGGATTGTGCAACAACGGATTCCACGAAAACTTCGCCACCGCCGCCATGTGATTCATCTGTTTCAGAATCTCCTCGTCAGGAAGATCCGGCAAATCGCCGCCCTCAGCCGCGTCAGGAAACGCCATCATCGGCAAAGCGCCCTTTGGATCGGCGAACAAAAGACGCCGCATCCGCTCAGGAAAACGCGCCACATCTATCGCGAACAAATCCACGATCGGATCATCATGAATCCATATGCCAACCGCATCCACAAGAACCAATTTCGCCACCTTCTCAGGATAACGCGCCGCCAACTCCGCCGCGATCCAGCCGCCAAAAGACAAGCCCGCCACCGCCACGCGATCCCATCCCTTCGCGTCAATATAATCAGCGTAATGGGCGGCGATGTCAGCCACAAGACGCATCTCGTCCAAACCGTCCGAATCCAAAAAGCCCGGATGAGACGGCGCATGAAAAGCGTATCTCTCCGCCAAAGCGTCCGCGAAAGGAAGCCAAAACTCATTCTCCGCGCCCGCCCCATGCAGATAAAGAAGCGGCGCGCCATCCCCGCCTCTGAGCTCGCGGACTTTCCGCCCGCGCACTTCAAAATGCGCGATCTCTTTTTCCATGAAACCCTCCTAAGGCTATTGCGCGGCTTGTTTTAACGGATCATCCGCCGGGAACGGAACCATCTTGGGAAGAGGCTCTTTGGTCGCCGGCAGAGACTTATTGACAAGCGGCATGACCTCCTTCGCATAACGCGCGGCGTTCTCCAAAGCTTGTTCGTGCGGCATGCTGCCGAGCTGGAAAAGCCCCAGCATATTGCCGCAGCCAATATCCTTGGCATGCTCCACCAGTTTCTGCGCGACAGTCTCGGCGCTGCCGACAAGAGCGAAGCAGCCTTTTTCCACATCGTCCCATTTGTGGCAGCTGTTGATCCATGTGTCGCCGGATCGGAGCGCCTTCAAGGTTCGCATCGCCGAGACGGGCGAGGTGTAGCCGGGCGGCGAAGTCAGAAGGCCGGGCAGCAGTTTCTGTTGGAAATACCAGAAATGCTCCTCATATTCGGCGCGCGCCTTCTCGTCCGTATCGGAGATATAGATCGGCATCAAGAGACCCATCTGCTCGGGATGCGCCTTATAGCCTTCCTTCTTCTCGCAGATCTCGCGGAACATGGCGTAGTTCTTCTTGAAGAAGTCAATGTGGAAATAGGGGATTCCCATATAGGCGTAGCGGCGCTTGGCGACAAACTCCATCGTTTCTATGGAGCCCGCGCCGGGGATCCAAATGCGCGGATGGGGCGTCTGATAGGGTCTGGGCCACGGATTCACATAGCGCAGTTTGTAATGCTCGCCATAGAAGGGGAAGGGGCCGGGCTTCGTCCAAGCGCCCATGATGATGTCATGCGCTTCGCGGAAGCGCGTCCTGGCTTCCGCGCCATTGACGGAGAAGGAGTAATATTCCGGACCGCCGCCAATGACCATCCCCGTGATGATGCGCCCTTCGGAGACGCAATCCAGCATCGCCATTTCTTCGGCGACTCGGGTCGGCGGGTTGTAAAGGGGGAGCGCGTTCCCGACAATCGCGATCCGCACGCGCTTCGTCCGAACGGCGAGCATCGCCGCGATGATGTTCGGAGACGGCATCAGCCCATAGACATTTTGGTGATGCTCATTGATGCAGACGCCGTCAAAGCCCTGCTCTTCGGCGGCGCAGAGTTCGTCCAAATAGTCGTTGTAATAGACCGCGCCCTTTTTCGGATCAAAGAGGCTGTTCGGCGGCCAAATCCATGAGGATTCGTGCTTCTCGCTGAAATCGGCGGGCAGATCGCGGTAGGGCATCAGATGGAAAAGAAAATGCTTCATGGCTCTAATCTCCGTCTCCTCGTGTGGCTTGGGGGGAAATTATAGATTCGGCAAAAGGCCTGCGCAACCCCCCTAAAAATGAAAAGACCAAATTCGCGCGGCGAGAAATTCGCGCGGCGAGAAATTCGCAGGCGAGAAATTCGCCCGGCGAAGAGCGGAGAATTAATTAAAGAGGGTTAATAATTTGTCGGATAGCCGTTCTTCTTCTTCCACTTGGTCTGACAGTCCGCCGTCTTCTCGCCCATAATGTCGTGCCCCTGCCCCATGCAATAAGCGAGCGAGCGCTTATTGCCGATGCTCTTTTTCGCGCAATCGTCAAGCGCGGC
The DNA here is from genome assembly GCA_958296285.1 of uncultured Alphaproteobacteria bacterium. Lineage (GTDB taxonomy): Bacteria > Pseudomonadota > Alphaproteobacteria > JAPOUT01. The sequence continues at coordinate 620,993 of OY282459.1, read as the reverse complement.
ATTGGGATCGGGATAGCCGTGCAGCACCATGCAGACGAGAGCCGGATTTCTGTCTTCCACCTCAAAGGAGAGAAGCCATTTTTTCTGCGCCTTGGAGCGCCGCCCCCACCATGCGTCGCAATCGCCCGCCTGACGCTCGCCGCAATGCGCCAAGCCTTCGGGAAGTTTGGCGGCGGCGGCGGCGGGCAGAGCGAGGATCAAAGCGAAAGAAAAAGCGAAAGAAAAAGCGAAAGAAAAAGCGAAAGAAACGGCAAGGCAATTCGGCAAAGCCGCGCCGATAAGAGCGCCGATAAAATTGCGCGGCAGACCGTCTCCGCGAGCCGATGGTTTCATGATCTCCTCCCTTCCCGCGAGAATGATTCTTTCAAACTGTCGCGGAGGCTATTGTGAAGCGCCGCGCGAGGATTGCAAGACCTTTCTTGCCCGCGACAAATTCGCCCGCGGATGGGACGCGCGATGAACCTTGACAATATGCGCGGCGTCCGCATGGGCGTAGATCTGAGTCGTGGAGAGCGAGGCGTGTCCCAAAAGCGCCTGAATGGCGCGCAGATCGCCCCCCGCGCCCAGAAGATGAGTCGCGAAACTATGCCGCAGCGCATGAGGCGTGACGGTCTCAGGCAAGCCCAGACTGTGCCGAAGCCGCTCGAGAATCTTCTGAACCGCGCGCGCGCCCAAAGCGCCGCCCCGCGAATTTCTAAAAAGCGGCTTCGCATCCTCCTTCTGAAAGGGGGCGCGGAGAAGATAGGCTTCCACTTCCTCTCTTATCGCCGGCAAAAGGGGAAGGACGCGCTCCTTCCCGCCCTTCCCCTTGACGCGGAGCGAAGGGCTGAAGGGCGCGTCTCGTCCTTTGAGCGCCAGCGCCTCGCCGATTCGCAAGCCCGCCCCGTAAAGAAGAAGCAGGATCGCTTTGTCCCGATGGGCGATCCATAAGGGCTTTTTCTCTCGCGCGACCGCGCGGAGCAAAGAGCGCATCGCCTCTTCGCCCAAAGATTTGGGGATGGCGCGGGGGAGTCGCGGGGCGGCGATGCGCGAGAGCGCCGTCAGATCGGCGACGCGATTCCGCGAGAGATAGCGCGCGAAGCCGCGAAGCGTGGAAAGCGCCCGCGCCAAAGAGCGCGGCGAGAGACCCTCGCTTCGGCGGCGCGCCAAGAAAGCGCGGAGATCGGACGGCGCGAGGCCTCTCAAGGCGGCGATTCCGACAGCGCCGCCCAAATGATCGGAAAGGAATCCGAAAAAACTTTTGAGATCCCGCCCATAAGCCGAAACGCTGTGGGGGGAGAGTTTCCGCTCATGCGCCAAATAAAGAAGAAAGCCATGGGCGTGGCGGCGGAGCGGCGCTTCCACGGACGGAAAGTCCGGCATCGGCGGAGAGCCGTGCCAGAAAGATTCGGCGAAAGAGATCACAAAATGGACTGCCCCGTCTTTTTCCAATCTGCGAGAAAGGCGGCGAGACCCTTGTCGGTCAGAGGATGATGGACGATCTGGCGCAAGATTTTCGGAGGCGCGGTCGCGCAATCCGCGCCCGCCAGCGCCGCCTCGGCGATATGATCCGCCGAGCGGATGGAGGCCGCCAAAATCCTCGTCTCTATGCTGTCGGGATAATTGTCGTAGATGGCGCGAATCTCTTGAAGGAGCTCGCTCCCCGACGCGCCGACATCGTCCAAGCGCCCGATGAAGGGCGAGACATAAAAGGCTCCGGCTTTCGCGGCGGCGAGCGCCTGCGCCGCCGAAAAGCAAAGAGTCACATTCACCTTGACGCCCTCCCTTGAGAGCGCGCGAGTCGCCTTCAAGCCCTCCCAAGTGAGCGGGACTTTAATGACGATATTTTCGGCGATCGGAAGAAGTTTCTTCGCCTCTTCAATCATGCCCTCAGCCTTTGGCGCGACAGTCTCGGCGCTGATCGGGCCTTTAATGACGGCGGCGATCTCTTTGAGAAGGGTCTTAAAATCGCCTCCGCTTTTGGCGACAAGCGAGGGGTTCGTGGTGATTCCATCCACGAGGCCTGTTTTCGCCAAATCGCGGATTTCTTCTATATCGGCGCTGTCCAAAAAAAGTTCCATTATTCTATCCTGTTCTTTCCCGCTCTTCAGCGATTCGTTTTTGTCTCATGCCCCATTATGCCTTTATGAGTTTTCCGCGAAAAGAAAAAACGGCGCGTCTTCTGCTGCCTCTGCCTTTGGCGGAGACTTATCTTTATCGGCTGCCCGAAGGCGTCTCGCCGCCTTTGGGGTCGTTCCTGCGCGTTCCCTTCGGCGCTCGGAGATTGGACGGCGTGGTCTGGGAGGGAGAGGGCGGCGGGGGCGTGGGCGGGGGCGTGGGCGGCGCGAAAAAGACCATTCCTTCTCACGCGCTCAAAGAGATTGCCGCCATCCATCCCGTCCCGCCTTTGAGCGCCTCGCATCGGCGCTTTTTGGATTGGGTCGCGCGCTACACGCTGACGCCGAAAGGCGCGATTCTGAAACTGACCCTCTCTTCCTCCGCCCTGTTGCGCGCGCCGACATCGCCAAGCCTTTTGGAGCCTGACAAAAGCGCTTTGGGCGCTTTGGACACGGCGAAACTGACGCCGAAAGAGCGTCTCATTTTGGAAAAAGCCCTCTTTCCGGCGACAGCCGCCGACATGGCGAAGAGCGCCGGCGTCTCAGTCGGAGTCGCGGCGCGGATGAAAAAGAAAGGTCTCCTCCGCCCCGCCCAACCGCCCCCTGCCCCACCCGCCCCCGCGTCAAGACGCGCCGCCGCCGCGTCAGAAGAAAAGACGAGATTGATCCTCTCGGCGGCGCAAGAAAAAGCCGCCGCCGCTCTCCGCGCCGCTTTGCGAGACAAAATCTTCGCCCCCTTCCTCTTGGACGGCGTGACCGGCGCCGGCAAAACCGAAGTCTATGCCGAAGGCGTCAAAGAGGCGCTCCGACAGGGAAAACAGGCTCTTCTTCTCCTTCCCGAAATCGCGCTGACGCAGCATCTTTTAAAACGCTTCCAAAGCCGCTTTCCGAAAGAGACGCTTCTCTGGCATTCCTCCATCTCCGAGGGGCGTCGGCGGGCGGTTTGGCGCGCTGTCTCGGAGGCGCGTCCCTGTCTTGTGATCGGCGCGCGCTCGGCGCTTTTCCTCCCTTTCTCGCGGCTGGGCTTCGTCGTGGTGGATGAGGAGCATGATCCCGCCTATAAGCAGGAGGAGATCGTCTTTTATCACGCGCGAGACATGGCGATCGCGCGGGGCTTTTTGGACAAATTCCCCGTCATTCTCAGTTCCGCGACTCCCTCTTTAGAGAGTTTGGTCAATGCGAAGCGCGGACGCTATCGGCATCTTCTGCTGCCGAAGCGGGTTGGGCTGGCGCGTCTCCCGGATGTGGCGAGCGTGGATCTGCGCGCCCATCCGCCGCCTTCCGGCCGATGGCTCTCGCCGCCTTTGCGCGCGGCGCTTCAAGAGACGCTGGCGCGCCAAGAGCAGGCGCTTCTTTTTCTCAATCGGCGGGGCTACGCTCCGCTGACGCTCTGCCGCGCCTGCGGGACGCATTTCGCCTGTCCGGACTGCTCCGCTTGGCTGGTGGAGCATAAGAGCGGGGGGAGCGGGGGGGGCGGGGGGCGTCTTTTGTGCCACCATTGCGGACATCAGATTCCGTCCTTCCGCCTCTGCCCCTCCTGCGGCGCGGAGGATTCCCGCGCCTCATGCGGGCCGGGCGTGGAGCGTCTGATGGAAGAGACGCGCGATCTTTTCCCCGAAGCGCGGCTGGCATGTCTCTCCGGCGATCTTCCGAAGGGCATGGCGGCGCGGCGCGCGCTCTTAGAGGCGATGGAAAAACGAGAGATTGACATTCTGATCGGCACGCAGATTATCGCGAAAGGCTTGCATTTTCCGCGTCTCACTTTTGTCGGCGTGGTGGATGCGGATCTCGGACTCGCCAACAGCGATCTGCGGGCGGCGGAGCGCAGTTTTCAGCTTCTCCAGCAGGTGGCGGGGCGCGCCGGGCGCGAGACGAGGCCAGGGCGTGCGCTCCTGCAGACCGTCATGCCCGATCATCCCGTCATGCGCGCGCTCGCCGGCGGAGGGCGCGAGGATTTCTTCCGCGCCGAAATGACGGCGCGGCGGGAGCGCCATATGCCGCCTTTCGGAAGGCTGGCGGCGGTGATCGTCTCGGGGCGCGAGGCGGCGGCGGCGGAAGAGGCGGCGCGAATCTTGGCGAGCCTCGCGCCAAAGACCGAAGGCGCGCGCTGTCTTGGTCCGGCGCCGGCGCCCCTTTTTCGTCTGCGGCGATGGTTTCGCTTTCGCCTCTTGGTCAAAGCCGAGCTTGGCGTGGATCTGCCCTCTTACATGCGGGCGTGGAAGGCGCGCTGGCCGAATCTCTCGCGGCTGCGCCTTGTCGTGGATATGGATCCGCAGAGTTTCGCTTGAAAATCTGCTACGATAGAAGATCGCCGCCCGCGCCCCCGCCCTTGAAACAAGGAGATTCCGATGATTGACCTCTACACCTCCCCCACCCCCAATGGCTGGAAAGCCTCCATCGCGCTGGAAGAGCTGGCGCTCCCCTATCAGACTCACGCGATTGATCTGATGGCGGGGGATCAGAAAAAACCGAGCTTCTTGAAACTGAACCCAAATGGACGAATCCCCGCCATCGCCGACAGGGACGAAGACGGGTTCGCCGTCTTTGAATCGGGCGCGATTCTGATCTATCTTGCCGAGAAGACCGGCAAACTGATGCCGACCGACATGAAGGGGCGCTCCCTCGTCATCCAATGGCTGATGTTCCAAATGGGAGGGGTTGGTCCGATGATGGGGCAGGCGAATGTCTTTTATCGCTATTTTCCGGAGAAGATTCAGCCCGCCATTGACCGCTATCAAAATGAATCGCGGCGTCTCTTTGAGGTTCTGAACAGCCGCCTCCAAGACCATGAATATCTGGCCGGCGATTACAGCATCGCCGACATCGCCAACTGGGCTTGGGCGAGGACGCATAAATGGTCGGGGGTCTCGGTGGAGGAGCTTCCGCATCTCCAACGATGGCTGAAGGCGCTCCATCAGCGCCCCGCCTGCCAGAAAGGCATCACGGTGCCTGTGGATCTGCGCCTGCTGACCGAAGGCAAAGAAGACAGCGAAGGCGCGAAGCGCTTCTCCAAAGAGGCGCGGACAATCCTGCAGCGCTGACATGCCGCCCCTCCGCGAATGTTTGGCGGCGGCGCTCCTCTCGCTCCTCTTGGCGCTGTGGGCGGAGAGTCTCCGCGCGGAGGACGCCTCTTTAAGCAAGCGTCTTGTGGCGCGAGCCGCCGAAGTGCAAGCCTTGGAGGCGCAGCTGGAGGCGCGAGAGAGACGCATTCGCGCTCTTCAAGGACGGCAGCGCCGCATCAAAGCGGCGCTGGGGGAAAATCGGGATCAGACCTCTCTGTTGGGCGAAGCGCTTCTGCGCCTTTCGCGCGCGCCCGGCGCGCCGCTCTTGGCTGTCCCTGACGAAGATCGCCGCCGATGGCGCGGCGCGATGCTGCTTCGGCACATGCTGCCGCGTCTGCGGCATGACGCCGGCGCGATTTCGGGACGGCTGGAACAGATGCGCGATCTGGCGAAAAAGCGCCGCCGCGAAAAACGGGCGATGGAAAAAGCGCTCGCCAAAGCGAAAAAACTCTACGCCTCTCTGGAGAGGCTGCAGAGGCGGCGCGCGCGCCAAAGAGGCGTGGATCCCGCCATCGCGGCGCGAAGCCCTCTTCTCAAAGGGGGAAGCGCGCAGGATTTGGCGAAGGAGGCGTCTCGTCTTCTGCCGGCGCCCTCTTTGGAAGAGGCGCTGAGCCTCGCCCTTCCGACAAGCGCGCCGATCGCGCGCATTTTCGGCGAGCGCAGGCGGAGCGGCGATCAGAGCGAAGGGCTGGCGTTCCAAACCAGAGAGGGCGCGCAAATCACCGCCCCGGCGACAGGCAGCGTCATCCATGCCGGGCCGCTTCAGGGGCCGCTCCGCCATTTCAAGAAAGTCTTGATTCTGTCGGTCGGGGGCGGCTATCATATCGTCATGGCGGGACTAGCCCAGATCACAGGCGCGGTGGGACAGCGTCTTCATCGGGGCGAGCCTGTCGGGCGCATGGGCGGCTCATCGCGCCCGCGCCTCTATATGGAACTTCTGGACAGAGGAACCCCGATAGACCCCTTCCCCTTCCTCCGCAGAGGCAAAAGGCGCGGAAGCGGAAAGTTTCGCCCGACAATCCCACGGGCAAATCCTTGAGACAAGACAGGACGATCCTCATGCTGGCGGATAAGAAAAAACGGAGAGGCGATTGGAACAATGTTCTTGTCGGCGCTTTTTGCGTTGGCTTTCTGTCGGCGCTGGGCCTCTTCTATCTGGCCGGCGAGCGCGCCGAAGCCGCGCGCGATCCCATCTACAGACAGCTGGATCTCTTCGGCGAAGTGCTGGAGACTGTCCGCCGCGACTATGTGGAGCGGGTGGAGGATGAAAAACTGATGGAAGCCGCCGTCAAAGGCGTCCTCTCCTCTCTGGATCCGCACTCCGCCTATTTGGACGCGAAGACTTTTGAGAATATGCAGATTTACACGCGCGGCGAGTTTGGCGGGCTGGGGCTGGAAGTCACGATGGAGAAAGGCTGGGTCAAAGTGATCACGCCGATCGCCGGCACGCCGGCGGAGAAAGCCGGGATGCGCGCCGGCGATTTCATCACCCATTTGGACGGCAAGCCCATTATGGGCATGGATCTGATGGCGGCGGTGGAGACGATGCGCGGCAAGCCCGGCACTTCCATCACGCTCACCGTCAGGCGCGAGGGGAAGAGCGGGGCTTTGGAAATCACGATCGTGCGCGACATCATCCGCATCACGCCTGTGCGCCACAGCGTGGAGGGGGATGTCGGCTATTTGCGAATCACGACTTTTAGCGAGCGCGCCGCCTCCACTTTGCGCGGCGCGATTTCCAAAATAGACGGCGAGATTCGCAATCCCATCGGCTATATTTTGGATCTGCGGAACAATCCGGGCGGCCTTTTGGATCAGGCGGTCAGCGTGACCGACACTTTTCTCTCCGGCGGCGAGATCGTCTCCACGCGCGGGCGCGATCGCCGAAAGATTGAGCGCTACAACGCGCGCGCCGGCGACTATATCAACGGCAAGCCGCTGATCATTCTCATTAATGGGGGATCGGCTTCGGCGTCTGAAATTGTCGCCGGCGCGCTGCAAGATCATCGCCGCGCGACTGTCTTGGGAACGCTCTCTTTCGGCAAAGGCTCGGTGCAGACGATACGCCCTTTGAGTCATGGGCATGGCGCGATCAGGATCACGACGGCCAGATATTACACGCCGTCAGGCAAGAAGATTCAAGCCGCCGGCGTCAAGCCCGATCTGATCGTCCATCAGGCGCCGCCGGAGGGCGAGAAGAGCAGCGGCACGATGGGGGTTGTCGGCGAGACCGATCTGAGAAAACATTTGGATTCGCCGGGCTCCGAGCAGCGATCCGGCTCGGCCTCCTATGTGCCTGCCGACAAGACCAAAGACACGCAGCTCAATCACGCGCTCCGCCTGCTGCGAGAGATGAGAAAGAACAGCCGCGCCTTGGGCAGGCTGGGCGATGACGGGCAGAGTTTGGCGCGCGCCGCATCCGACAGATAGAAACAGGCGGTGGAGACTCTCCCCTACCGCGAGGGCGTGGGCGTCATGCTTGTCAATCGGCGCAAGCGAATCTGGATGGGCGAGCGCATGGACACCCAAATCCTCATCCCTGACGCCCCGGCATGGCAGATGCCTCAGGGCGGCATTGACAAAGGCGAGACCCCCGAAAAGGCGGCTTTGCGAGAACTCCAAGAAGAAACAGGCGCGAGCCGCGTCCGCATTCTCGCCCAAGCGCCGAAGATTCTCTTCTACGATCTGCCGGAATCCCTGCTGGGAAAAGTCCTCAAAGGCTTTCGCGGGCAGAAGCAGCGATGGTTCTTGATGGATTTTCAAGGACGAGATTCCGACTTCAATCTTTCGGCGCATCCGCCGGCCGAGTTTCGCAGATGGAACTGGGTCGCGCCAAAAAACCTGTTGGAGCGGACTGTGCCGTTCAAGCGGAAACTCTATCAGGATCTATTGGAGATTTTCGCCGACTTTCTCTGACGCCTGAACCGAATCGGCTAAAATCCGCGCCCGCCCTTCGGAAATCTCAAAAAATCCCCCGGAGACGGAATAAAAAAAGCGCGCGCCCGTTTCGGAAATGACAATCTCGCCCGCCGACAGAATCGTCATGAAGGGCGCGTGGCTGGGTCCGACGACAAACTGCCCTTCCGCGCCGCGCGCCGAAATCGCCAAAGCCTCTCCCTCCCGAATGAGGTCTGACGGAGTCGCCAAAATATAAGCGAGGCTGGACGGCGTCTCCGCCATTAGGCGGCTTCGGCGGCTTCGGCGGCGAGTTTCCGCGCCTTCTCCACCGCCTCCTCTATCGTGCCGACCATGTAGAAGGCGATTTCGGGAAGATGATCATAGTCGCCATCGCAGAGGCCGCGAAAGCCCTTGATCGTCTCTTCCAGCGGGACAAGCGCGCCTTTCGCGCCTGTGAAAGCCTCGGCGCTGAAGAAAGGCTGCGACAAAAAGCGCTCAATCTTTCTAGCCCGCGCGACAGCGATTTTGTCTTCTTCAGAGAGTTCATCCATGCCCAAAATGGCGATGATGTCCTGCAGCGATTTGTAGCGCTGGAGAATCGCTTGAACGTCCCGCGCCGCGCGATAGTGATTCTCGCCGACCACGCCGGGCTCCAAAATGCGGCTTGTGGAATCCAACGGATCCACCGCCGGATAAATCCCCTTCTCCGAAATCTGCCGCGACAAAACGGTGGTCGCGTCCAAATGGGCGAAGGAGGTCGCCGGGGCGGGATCGGTCAGATCGTCCGCCGGGACATAAATCGCCTGAACGGAGGTGATAGAGCCTTTATGGGTGGAGGTGATTCGCTCCTGCAGCGCGCCCATATCGGTGGCGAGAGTGGGCTGGTAGCCGACAGCGGACGGAATCCGCCCCAAAAGCGCCGAGACTTCGGACCCCGCTTGCGTGAAGCGAAAGATATTATCCACGAAGAAAAGAACGTCCTGCCCCTGATCGCGGAAATGCTCGGCGACCGTCAAGCCCGTCAAGCCGACACGGGCTCTGGCGCCCGGCGGCTCGTTCATCTGTCCGTAAATGAGGGCGCATTTGGACGCGCCGCCGCCCTTTTCCTGATTGACGCCCGATTCAATCATTTCCCAATAGAGATCGTTCCCTTCGCGGGTGCGCTCGCCCACTCCGGCGAAGACCGAATAGCCCCCATGCGCCTTCGCGATATTATTAATGAGTTCCATAATGAGAACGGTCTTGCCGACCCCTGCCCCGCCAAAGAGTCCGATCTTTCCGCCTTTGGCGTAAGGGGCGAGGAGATCCACGACTTTAATCCCGGTCTCCAAAATCTCGGTCTCGGTGGATTGATCGGTGAAAGAGGGCGCGTCCTGATGAATGGCGCGGCGCTGCATGGGCGGCAGCGCGCCGGCTTCATCCACAGGATCGCCGACAACATTGACGATCCGACCGAGCATCCCGTCCCCGACAGGAACGGAGATCGGCTCTCCCGTGTCGCGGAGCTCTTGTCCGCGCACCAAGCCTTCGGTGGAATCCATCGCGACGGCGCGGACAGTGTTCTCGCCCAAATGCTGCGCGACCTCCAAGACGAGCCTCGCGCCTTGATTTTCGGTCTCCAAAGCGTTCAAAATGTCGGGCAGCGCGCCGTCAAAATGGGCGTCCACGACGGCGCCAATGATCTGAGTCACATGACCGATGCGCTTATTGTCGGCGGTTTTGGACGCTGTCTTCTTCGCCATGACGGGCTTTCTCCTCTTCCTAGAGCGCTTCCGCGCCCGATATGATTTCCACCAACTCCTTCGTGATCATCGCCTGTCTGGTGCGGTTGTAAGCGATGGAAAGGCGCGAAATCATATCATCGGCGTTGCGGGTGGCGTTGTCCATGGCGGTCATGCGCGCCCCCTCTTCGCCGGCGGCGTTTTCCAGCAAGCCTATCGCGATCTGCGCGCGGAGATTGCGCGAGACGAGGCTCGCCATCAGCTCTTCCGTCCAAGGCTCATAATGATAGACGGCGGCGCTCGTCTCCTCCGCCCCCGCCGCTTCCGTGAAAGGCGACAGAGACCGCATGACCGGTTTTTGCGTCAAGACCGATTCAAAGACCGAATGAAAAAAGTCGCAAGAGCCGCACAGCCCTTCGTGAAAATGAGAAGCCACGCGCTCTGCCGTCTCATCGGCGATTTTATGAATCTCGGAAGAAGAGCGCCCCGGGCTTATCACCTCCACGATGCGCGATTCCCAATCGCGCCTCAGAGCGTCCCCGGCTTTCCGTCCCACGCAGAGAAAAGAGAAGTCGCGCCCTTCCTCGTTAAGTTTCATGGCGCGGGCGCGCGCCAATCGGGCGATTTGGCTGTTAAAGCCTCCGCAAAGACCGCGCTGTCCGCTCGCCACGACAAGGAGCGCCGGGGCGTCAGAGACGCCGTCCAACAGGCGGGAGGCGAGAGAAGAGGCGGGCGCGCTCTCGCGGTCTCGCGCCAATCTTGCCGTCATGGTTTGGATTTCCTTCGCATAGGCGCGGGCCTTTTCCACTTCCTGCTGCGCGCGGCGCAATTTGGACGCGGCGACCATCCGCATCGCTTGGGTGATTTTGCGTGTCGCGCGCACCGAGGAAATCCGATTGCGCAGCGCCTTCAAGCCCGACATCAGCCCGCCGCCTCCGCGTCAAGACGCCCCGCGTCAAGACGCCCTGCCGCCGCCGATCCTTCGGCGAAAGACTGCGCGAAAGATTTGAGAAAATCTTCCAAAGCCTCTGCCGTTTTCTCCGTCATCTCGCCGCTCTGGCGGATCGCGCGGAGGATTTCGGGCTTGTCGGCGCGCAGAGATTGAAGCATCGCCGCCTCAAAGGCGGAGATTGTCTCCAACGGCAGCGAGTCCAAATGTCCATGCACGCCGGCGTAAATGACAGCCACCTGCTCTTCGGCGGGAAGGGGCGAGAATTGCGGCTGTTTCAGCGATTCCGTCAGACGCGCGCCTCTATGGAGGAGGCGCTGGGTCGCGGCGTCCAAATCCGATCCGAATTGCGCGAAAGCCGCCATCTCCCGATATTGCGCCAGCTCGCCTTTGATTCGTCCCGCCACCTGCTTCATCGCCTTAATCTGCGCCGCCGACCCCACCCGCGACACCGACAAGCCGACATTCAAGGCGGGGCGGACGCCTTGATAAAAAAGATCGGTTTCCAAGAAAATCTGCCCGTCCGTGATGGAAATCACATTGGTCGGAATATAGGCGGAGACGTCATTGGCTTGGGTCTCAATGATGGGCAGGGCGGTGAGCGAGCCGCCTCCGTGATCGTCATTGAGTTTGGCGGCGCGCTCTAGGAGGCGGCTGTGGAGGTAGAAGACGTCTCCCGGATAGGCTTCGCGCCCGGGGGGACGCCGCAGCAGCAGCGACATCTGCCGATAGGCGACGGCATGTTTGGAAAGATCGTCATAAATGATGAGCGCATGCATACCGTTGTCGCGGAAATATTCACCCATCGCGCAGCCTGTGAAGGGGGCTAGATATTGAAGCGGCGCGGGATCGGAGGCTGTCGCGGCGACAAGGATCGTGTAGTCCAAAGCGCCGGCTTCTTCCAGCGCACGCGCGATCCGCGCGACATTGGAGCGCTTTTGTCCAATCGCGACATAAACGCAATAGAGTTTCCGCGTTTCGTCTTTGGATTGATTCGCTTCTTTTTGATTGAGGATCGCGTCCAGCGCGATGGTGGTTTTTCCTGTCTGTCTGTCGCCGATGATCAGTTCGCGCTGCCCGCGTCCGATTGGGATGAGGGCGTCAATGGCTTTGATGCCGGTCTGCATCGGCTCATGGACGGAGCGGCGGGGCAGAATGCCCGGCGCTTTGACGTCCACGCGGCGCTTGGCTTCGGTTTTTAGAGAGCCTTTGCCGTCCATCGGTCTGCCGAGAGGGTCTAGGACGCGCCCTAAGAGGGCTTTTCCGACAGGCGTCTCCACGATTTCGCCCAGGCGGCGGACTTCGTCTCCTTCGCGGATTTTCTGATCCGAGCCGAAAAGGACGATGCCGACATTGTCCGCCTCCAGATTGAGCGCCATGCCTCGCGCGCCGCCTTTGAAGGCGACCATCTCGCCTGCTTGGACGCTGTCCAGACCATAGACGCGCGCGATGCCGTCTCCGACTGACAGGACGCGCCCTGTTTCGGAACTTTCGGCTGTCGCGTCAAAGGCGGCGATTTGCTCTTTGAGGAGCGCGGATATTTCGGACGCTCGGATGTCCATCTTTTTTCCCTCCCGCTCGTCTGATGTCAGGACGCTGGGCGCGACAGCGTTTCTTCAAAGCGGCTGAGTTTCGCTGAGAGCGAGGCGTCTATGGCGCGGCTTCCGATTTCCAGGCGGAAGCCGCCTAAGAGGGACGGGTCTTCGGCGCTTATCAGACGCAAATCTTGCGGCTTGGCTTTGAGGGCGCGGGCGAGGTGGCGGCGGAGGGTTTGCTGGGTTTTTTCGTCTATGGGTTGGGCGCTGATGATTCGGACGAGGCGCTCGCCTTTTTCTTCGGCGAGTGTTTGGGCGAAGATTTCGCTCATATTTTTGAGGAGGTGGAAGCGTCTGTTTCGCAGGAGGAGTCCGGCGCAGGATGTGGTGAGGGGGTCAAAGCGGGTTTTTTTCATCAGTTTTGCGAGGAGGGCGTTTCTTTGGTTGAGGGGGATGGAGGGATTTTTGAGGGTTTGGGCGAGTTTGGGGTGGTTTGCGAGGAGTTTTTGGAGATTTTGGAGATTGGCGGCGATTATGTCGGCGCGATTGTGTTCGCGGGCGAGTGAGAGGAGGGCGGCGGCGTATCGTCCTGCTGTTGTTCCGAGTTGTGGATTTTTGGCTGGCATGGGGTTGGGGGTTTTGTTTGGTTTTGGGGGGTCTAGCATGGGGGCGTTGTTGGCGCAAGGACAATCCTGCGCTCTGCAAAAAGGGGGGTCAAGGGGGGCTTGCCCCCCTTGAGAAAAGGGGGGGTCGGGGGGAATCCCCCCGAATAGTCGGCGGGCGTGGCGAAACGAAGCGGGCGAAGCGCGTCAGCGCAAGCCCGCGAGAAAGCCCGCCGACCCCCCTGCTCGCAAGAGCTCTTCTAGCAGGGGGCGCGTGGGTGGGTCGCTTTTGCTCGTTCGCTACGCTCACTTCGCAAAAGCTCTTTTCCCACCCACCCACGCGCTTTCGGGGGTTTCCCCCGAACCCCCTTTTCGCGGGGGGCTTCGCCCCCCACACCCCCCTTCACCTTCAGCTTCTATGCATTAGTTCCCCTGCGGCAAATCCAAAATGCCTGTCTATGAAAAAGATGCCTGTCGCGGCAGCGACCCCAATATGCTATCCTCACCCCCATGCCCCCACTCCTCCGCGCCTTCCAAACCATGCTCCGAATCAGACGCTTTGAGCAAAAAGCCGGACGACTCTACGCGCTAGGAAAAATCGGCGGCTTCTGCCACCTCTACCTCGGACAAGAAGCCGTCGTCGTCGGACTCCAACACGCCGCCCTCCCCCAAGACCAAATCATCACAGGATACCGCGACCACGGACATATGCTCGCCTGCGACATGAACCCAACACAAGTCATGGCAGAACTGATGGGACGAAACGCCGGATACTCCAAAGGCAAAGGCGGCTCTATGCACATGTTCAGCCGCGAAAAAAACTTCTTCGGCGGACACGGCATCGTCGGCGCGCAAGTGCCAATCGGAACAGGACTCGCCTTCGCCAACGCCTACCTCAAACAAAACGCCGTCTCTATCGCCTCCTTCGGAGACGGCGCCGCCAACCAAGGACAAGTCTATGAAAGTTTCAATATGGCGAAACTCTGGAAACTCCCCATCCTCTACATCATAGAAAACAACCACTACGCCATGGGAACAAGCCTAGAGCGCGCCACCGCCCAAACCGCCCTCCATAGACGCGGCGACAGTTTCGACATCCCAGGCAAAGCCGTGGACGGCATGAATGTGGAAAAAGTCATGGACGAAGCGCGACAGGCTCTGGATTTCTGCCGAAACGGCAAAGGCCCCTTCATCTTGGAAATGCAAACCTATCGCTACGCCGGCCATTCCATGTCGGATCCGGCGAAATATCGCTCCAAAGAAGAAGTCAAAGAAATGCGCGAGCATCACGATCCGATAGACAGCGCGCGGCAGCGCCTCTTGGAGACGGGCGCGGCAAAGGAAAAGACGCTGGCGGCAATGGAAAAAACCATAGACGCCGAAATGGAAGAAGCGGCGCGCTTCGCCGAAAACAGCCCCGAACCCCCTCTGAGCGAACTGATGACCGATATTCTCATCACCGAGAAGGAAAGCCATTGACATGCCGATCCTCGTCCGAATGCCGACCCTGTCGCCGACAATGGAGGAAGGTCTGCTGACGGCGTGGCACGTGAAAGAAGGCGACACAGTCGGCGAAGGCGATGTCATCGGCGAGATTGAAACCGACAAAGCCGCGATGGACATAGAAGCCGAAGAAGGAGGCAAAGTCGGCAAGATTCTCTATGAGGCCGGAGGCGATCCCGTTCCGGTGAATGAGGTCTTGGCGATTCTGCTGCGAGACGGCGAAGGCGAGACGGATTTGGCGAAAGCGCTCGCCGAAGCCAAAGAGACGCGCCCAACGCCCGCCGCCCCTGATGCCCCCGCGTCAAGACGCCCCGCTCCCGCGTCAAGACGCCCCGCCGCCGCCGCCCCCGCCTCTTCCGTCTCGGCGGACTCTCCTCCCGAAACACCGGAGTATCACGGCGAAACGGCGGACATCACAATGCGCGATGCCCTCCGAGACGCGATGGCGGAAGAAATGCGCCGCGATGACCGCGTCTTCGTCATTGGCGAGGAAGTCGCCGAATATGAAGGCGCTTACAAAGTCACGCGCGGTCTCCTAAAAGAGTTTGGCGCGAGGCGCGTCATTGACACGCCTGTGACGGAGCATGGCTTCGCCGGGCTTGGCGTGGGCGCGGCTTTCGGAGGCTTGCGCCCGATCGTGGAGTTCATGACGTTCAACTTCGCCATGCAGGCGATGGATCAGATCGTCAATTCCGCCGCGAAGACGCTTTATATGTCCGGCGGGCAGATGGGCTGTCCGATCGTCTTTCGGGGTCCCAATGGCGCCGCGCCCCGAGTCGCCGCGCAGCATAGTCAGGATTTCTCGGCGTGGTTCGCGCATATTCCGGGATTAAAGGTTGTCGCCCCCTTCTCCGCCTCTGACGCGAAAGCGCTTCTCAAATCGGCGATACGCGATCCCAATCCTGTCGTCTTTTTGGAGAGCGAGCTCCTTTACGGGCGGAAGGGCAGAGTCCCGACAGACGAGAGTTTCACTCTTCCCATCGGGCGCGCGGCGTATCGGCGGCGCGGCGCGGAGGCGACAATCGTCTCTTACAGCCACGCGCTTCTTTACGCGCATGACGCCGCCGAAGCGCTCGCTTCTGACGGCATAGAGTGCGAGATCGTGGATTTGCGAAGTTTGCGCCCGATGGATCTGCGGCTCATTTTTCAATCGGTGGAGAAGACGCATCGCTTGGTGATCGTGGAGGATTGCTGGCCGGTCTGCAATATCGGCGCGGAGATTTGCGCGCGCGTGGTCGCCGAGCGGTTTGATTTTTTGGACGCGCCGCCTCTGCGCGTCTCGGCGCGGGATGTTCCGATGCCCTATGCCGACAAGCTGGAGAAGGCGGCGCTTCCTTCCAAAGAGGATGTGATCAAGGCGGTGCGCCATGTCTGTTATCGCTAGCCCTTATGCCAGACGCCTCTCGCGCGAGAAGGGTTTGAGGCTGCGGGAGATTCGCGGAAGCGGTCCGGGCGGGCGGATTGTCGCGCGAGACGTGGAGGCGGCGCTGTCAGGGCGGGTTTCGCGCTCGGCGATGGCGGACGCTCTTCCTTCGCCGCGTCTTTTTTATGAGGAGGGGAGTTATGAGGAGGTCGCGCTTTCGCCGATGGGTTTGGCGATGGCGAAGCGGATGGCGGCGTCTTGGCGCGAGATTCCGCATTTTTTCACCGAGAGGGATTTTCGCGCCGCGGCGCTTGATGATTTTCGGAGGCAGATTAATTTGGGTCGGAGAGAGGGCGAGCGTTTTGGCTTAAATCTTTTGATCACGCGGGCGGTGTCGTTGGCGCTGATGGAGGAGCGGGGCGTCAATGTGAGTTTCGCGGGGGATTCGTTATTGCGGCATCGTCATGCGGATATTGGCATGGCGGTGGCGACTGATCATGGATTGATCGCGCCGATTCTGTGGCGGTCGGAGGAGAGGTCTTTGCGCGGGCTTTCTGACGCTATTGGCGAGATTGTGGAGAAGGCTCGGTCGCGGAGATTGCTGCCGCGTGATTATGAGGGGGGGAGTTTTGGTTTGTCCAATTTGGGGATGCATGGGGTGGATCGTTTCACGGCGGTGATCAATCCGCCGCAGGCGGCGATTTTGGCGGTTGGGGCTTTGCGGGAGACGGGCGATGGTTTGCGGCTTTCTTGCGTTTTGTCGTCTGATCATCGTGTGATTGATGGGGTTTTGGCGGGTCGGTTTATGGGTGTGTTGGGGGGGTTTATAGAGGAGCCGTGGCGGATGTTTGTTTAGCGCCCATGAAGGTGAAGGGGGGTGTGGGGGGCGAAGCCCCCCGCGAAGAAGGGGGGGTCGGGGGGAATCCCCCCGAAAACGCGTGGGTGGGTGGGAAAAAAGCATTTGCGAAGCGAGGGCAACGAGCGAGCAAATGCGACCCCACCCACGCGCCCCCTGAACGCCAAGAGCTCTTGTAAGCAGGGAAGTCGGCGGGCTTTCTCGCTCGCTAACGCTCGCTTCGTTTCGCCACGCCCGCCGACTCTTCGGGGGTTTCCCCCGAACCCCCTTTTTTCAAGGGGGGCAAGCCCCCCTTGACCCCCCTCTTAAAGGAGCTTGAAACGCACCGGCATGTGCTTCAACCCACTCACAAAACTCGACTCAACCCATTCCGGATCCCCATCCAAACCAATCTCCCCAACCCTCTCCAACAACGCGTCAAAAAACGCCGCCATCTCCATCCGCGCCAAATGCATCCCCAAACATATATGCGCCCCATGTCCAAACGCCAAATGCCGATTCGGATCCCTGTCCGCCCGAAACGAAAAGGAATCCGCAAAAACATCCTCATCACGATTCCCAGACGGATAAGACAAAAATACGCTCTCCCCCTTCTTAATCTTGACGCCCCCAATCTCATAATCCTCAATCGGCGTGCGGAAAAAATGCTTCACCGGCGAAACCCACCGAAAACACTCCTCCAACATCTTCGGAATCAAAGAGCGATCCTCCCTAACCTTCCGCATCTCATCAGGATTGCGAATGAGCTCCAACATGCCGCCGGCAGTCGCCGAACTGGTCGTGTCATGCCCGGCAGACGCAATGATGATGTAATAAGACATCGCCTCCAAATGACCAATCGGCGCGCCGTCAATCTGGGCATTCGCAATGACCGTCGCCACATCATCTTTAGGATTCTTGCGCCTATCCTCAGTCATGGCGGTGAAATAGTTGATAAAATCCTGCACCACATCCATGTCCAGCGTCTCGGAAAGATCACGCTCGCGCCCGCGCCGCATCTCCGGATCGGTCGTGCCGAAAAGCTGCTGCGTCAGTTTGAGCATGAAAGGCTCATCCTTCTGAGGCACGCCAAGAATGGACATGATCACCTGCAACGGATACCACACCGCCACATCTTGAACGAAATCGCACGAGCCGCCCTTCTCCGCCATGCGATCCACGGCGCGCGCGGCGATCTTGGCGACATCCTCTTGAATTTTGCGCAAATTGGGCGGCATGAACCATGATTGCGTCAGCGCGCGATATTTTCTGTGATCGGGATTGTCCATATGAACAAGCGTCCGCAAGAGAATATGGCTGCCGCCTGTGTAATCCTTGATCCCCTTCTCGGTCGGAATATCAATCAAAGTCGTTCTCGGATCGTTGAGGAAGAAATCGTTGAGCTTCTCTATTTCCAGAATGTCGGCGTGTTTCGTGATCGCCCAGAAAGGACGATAATCGTCCGGCTCTGCCCAAAAAATCGGACTCTCGCGCCGAAGACGGGCGAGCGCGCGATGCAGCCGCTCTTCATCGGCATAAACGGCAGGGCTGACAATCTCGTTGGCGAGATTTTTCTTATCCGTTGAGGGTTTTTCTTTGACAAGGCTCATGGCTTCCGATCCTCCCAATCCTTCCGATCTCTCATCCCCTCAGCGATTTTCGCCGCTATCGGGCGAAGAGGCAAGAGGAAAATGCGCGCGCGCGAGGAGAGATGATATAGTGGCGCGATGGACGATCTCTTAATAGAGAGGCGCGGATTGGTCGGCTGGATTAGGCTGAACCGTCCGCCGCACAATTATTTTGACGAGGCGCTGATTCGCGGCATTGCTGAATCTTGCGACAGTTTCAGGGCGGAGGCTTCGTGCCGCGCGATTGTGTTGGCGTCTCGGGGGAAGGCTTTTTGCGCGGGCGGGCTTTTTTCGGCGGAGGCGTCTCGTCCGACCGAGCGGACGGGCGATGTTTCTCAGCTTTATGAATATGCGCGGCGTGTTTATGCCTGTCCGATTCCGATTGTCGCGGCGATTCAGGGGCCTGCGACTGGCGGGGGTTTTGGCCTTGCTCTTGTGGCTGATTTTCGCGTGGCGTGTCCTGAGGCTCGGTTTTGGGCGAATTTTGTCAAATTGGGCGTTCATCCGGGTTTTGGCATATCTCATACGCTCCCTGCTCTTATTGGCGGGCAGAAGGCGGCGCGGCTTCTTTTGACGGGTCGGCGTTTAGGGGGCGAGGAGGCGTTTCAATGGGGCATTGTGGATGAGCTTGTGTCGCGCGAGGAGCTTGATGATGCGGCGCAGCGTTTTGCTGAGGAGATTGCGGCGAATGCGCCTTTGGCGTTGGTTTCTGTGAAGGAGACTTTACGGATGGGGGGCGTTTTGGCTTTTGGGGAGATTGTGAAGCGGGAGTGGTTGGAGCAGAGGCGTCTTTTTGGGACGGAGGATCATCGGGAGGGTGTTCGGGCGGTTTCGGAGCGGCGGGGGGCAGTTTTTCGGGGGAGATGAGATTTGACTTGCTCCTGTGAAGGGGGGTGTGGGGGGCGGAACGCCCCCCGCGAAGAAGGGGGGGTCGGGGGGAATCCCCCCGAAACGCGTGGGTGGGGTGGGGGAAAAGCATTTGCGAAGCGAGTGAAACGAGCGAGCAAATGCGACCCCACCCACGCGCCCCCTGCTCGCAAGAGTTCTCGCGTTGCAGGGGGGTCGGCGGGCTTTCTCGCCTCGCTACGCTCGGCTTCGTTTCGCCACGCCCGCCGACTATAGCGGGCTTGCGCCCGCTTGGTTTTTTTGGGGGGCTAGCCCCCCAAACCCCCCTTCACGGGAGCGCGGCAGCGCCCGCGCCTCAACAAGCCGTGAAACCATCGCAACTCAAATTTCCAACAAACCCAAACTTCGTGATCCCCCCAAAAAAAGAGCCCCCAACCCCGCCAACCACAAAAAACCTTGATCTCCCACCCCCTTGACCCGCCCAAGAGTTTAGACGCCGCGAGATAATTTTGCCTTACGCCCAAAGCCTCCCTCGTCTTTCATCACCCAAACCAAAAACAACAACCCCCATGAGGAAAACCCCCCATGTCTCGCAAATCACCTTTCCTTTCCCCCCTCTCTCTCGCCTGTCTCCTCGCGGCAGGATCGGCGCTGACACACCCCCCGCAAGCGCGCGCCACAAACGCCTGCGGCGCAACCTTCACAGACCGCTACACCGCCTGGGAGCGAACCGCGCCCACCCGCTACAGAACAGGAACAATCCTCACAACCGGCACGCGCGGCAATAAAGAAACACCCCTGCGCCTCTGGGAACCGCAAGGCCTAGCGCTCGGAAACCCCCTGACCAACGGCATAGGCTGGCGCGAAGTCACAGGCTATTACGCCTCCCGATCCGTCATCTGCGACAGCAGCGACGGCTATAGCGGAACAAATAGAGCCGCAGGCCCAGCCATCTCCTATAGAGAAAACGATCTCGCCATCTTCTACCAAGCCGACGGAGGATGGGCCCCCTCCATCAAACATTATGGCGAAACGCTGGAAGTGGCGATAGAAAGCGGCGAAGTGGATCTCCCCGCCAACACAAGCGACGTGCCAATAGGCGGCGGCGCCGTCCATCTGGAAGGCGTGCGCGGGCTGCGCGTCTCGCTCGCCCAAGGCGCGACCGTGCGCGCCCGCGCGACAAAACGCCACGCCATCTATGTGGACGCCTCGCAAGGCGGCGGCTTCATCCTGATGGACATCAAAGGCGCGGCGGAAGCGCGAGGAACAGGCGGAAAAGCCATCTTCGCCAACAGCCCCTCCTCCGGAATCATAAATATGAAACTCCATTCCCCCGCCCAAATCACAACCCAAGGCATGACGAACGCCCACGGAATCCACAGTCACGGCACAGGGAATATGAACATAGAGATTCTAGGCGGCGCGATCAGGACAGAAGGCGCAGGGAGCGGCAACCACGCCCTCTACGCCACCGCGCCATCTTCCGCAGAAATAACGATCCTCTCGCGGGCAAGAATAAGCACGAAAGGACTAGCCAGCCATGGCGTCTACGCCGTGATCCAAGAGCCGAAAAAGGTAAGAAATATCACGATCGCGCTCCCCGGCGGCAGCATTACGACACAAGGCGCCGGCGCGGACGGCGTCCGCGCGACCGTGGAAAAACGCGGGAGCATCATGATAGAGACGGCGGCCTCCATCACGGCGAGCGGCGCAGGCAGCCATGCCGTCCGCGCCTCTGTCGGCAGCGATGGCGATGTGGATGTCCGTCTGCGATCAGAGGCGAGCCTCTCCGGGGCAAGCCCCCCCGGGGCGAGCCTCTCGGCGGAGAAAGGCGCGCGTCTGGAAGGCAAGACCGGCAATCTCTCGCTGGAAATCGCCGAAGGCGCGAGCATCGCGCGGGGCGGCGTCATTTTCGTCAATGGCGGATATGCGACCGTCGTCAATGGCGGCACTCTCACCGGCGACATTCTCTTCCAGCAGACCATCGCGGATTTGTCGGGGAGGAATCTCATTCGGAATTTGGCTGGCGGCGAAATCACCGGCAGAGTCGTCGGGGGCGCTGGGTCTCATGATTTTGAGAATTACGGAATCTTCCGCGCGAAAGGCGCGTCCAATTTCGGCGCGGCGGGCGACACAGCCGCCGATGCTTTAAGCAATTGGGGCAGAATCACGCTGCAATCGGGGGCGCGGCTGACAGGACTCGCCGTCATGCAAAATTTCAGCGGGGCGGAGATTTCCGGCAGAATCGCTTTTGGCGGGCTGGGCAACAATTTTCGCAATTTCGGCGTTTTCACAGGCTCTCTGGAGATGGGCGGCGGCGCGGATCTCATCACCAATGGCGGCGTGATGACGCTCAACGCCGCGTCCGATTTCGGCGGCGGGGACGACAAACTCGCCAATGGCGGACTCCTTGTCATCGATCACGCCGCCAATGGCAGCCGGCAGATGGAGATCGCCAATCTCAACCATTTCACGCAGAATCGCGGCGGGAGGCTGCGCTTCCGCTTGGACTTCACGCGCCCCCTTCCCGAAGTGCCGCTCCTCCATATTGGCGCGGCGGAGACGATTTTCGCCGCCAGCGCGATAGAAATCGCCGCGCAGGCCGGCCATGTGCCGACCACGGGCGTTCTTCCTCTGATGACCGGCGCTGGAATCGCCGAAGATTTGGATATTAGCGGTCTCTCAAGCGCTTTCGGAACGATCCGCCTCGCCGGACACACGCTCAGCATCGCGCTCGCGCCGCGCAACACGAATTTCTGCGGCACGGGGAGTCTGACGACAGGCAACGCGCCGATTCACCCCGGAGACGCGCGCACCCATATCACCTGCCGCCGCGCGATAGAGCAGGGCATCGCGCTCGCCGCCGAAGACACGGCGCTTCGCCATAGGGCGGGGGCGGGAGCGACCGCCTTCATTCATCATGCAGGGCGGGGCGGCGAGATTCATTTGGAAAGCGGCTCTGTCTCCAAGAAGGAGCATATCGCGGCGCGCGAAGCCATCCGCCTCAGCAGCGCCCACCACGATTCCATCGCCATCACGACCGCCTCCGGGACATCCGTCCGCAATGAGGACGCGCGCTCTTCAAGCCACGCGATCTTCGCCTCTGGCGAGGGTCCGATTCGGATGAGTTTGGGAGGCTCCTCCTCCGCCATCAGCCCGAATGGAGACGCGATCCATGCCATCACTGTGGGCGCGATGCCGATAGAGGTCAGGATTGAAGGCGGGACTCATCAGAGTTCCGGCGCGCAGGATGACGAGGCGGCGACTGTCAATCTGCGAGGGGGCGCCGGGCGAATCAGTTTGGACATCGCCAAAGGCGCGACAGTCGGCACTGTGATGGGGCGGCGCGCGATTCGTCTTTCCGGCAGAAATCCGTCAGCGCGCCAGCGCAACCGAATAGCCAATCTGGGAAGCGTCTATGGCGTCCTGCAGGGCAGCGAAGGGCATGACGCTTTTCACAACCAAAGCAGGCTGGAATCCTCCGCCCCCGCCGCTTTGAACGAGGGAGGCGGAAGCGATCTCATTCGCAGCGACGGCGTCTTTCGCGGAAGTTTCCAAATGGGCGGAGGCGCGGACATTGTGGAGAATGCCGGCATGATGACGCTGAACGCTCTTTCTGATTTCGGAAGCGGGCGCGACAGTTTTTCCAACGCCGGCACGCTGCGTCTGGAGGGGAGCGCGCGCATCATCGGGCTTGAGAGTTTCACGCAGGAGCCGGAGGGCGTGTTAGAACTGGCCTTTGAGGCGCATCCGCAAGGGGTCGTGATAGACGCGGCTTCGGGGCAAGCGGAAGGCGCGGTGGATTTGTCGGAGGTCGCGCCTTCCATCGCGGTGATCTCGCTTTTTCCGAGCGCGGTGAATGTGGAGAATCTGAATCTTCCCAGACATGTGACCGTGATGGATGACGGCGTTTTCACCCGTCTTGTCATCGCGCACAGCATGGTGGGCGGTCTTCAGACTTATGATTCGCTTCTTCAGGCGGGCTGGCATGCCGAGCGGGTTTTGGGACGGGCGATTTTTTCGGCGGCGTGCGATCCCGCCTTTCAATTTGGAGACGGCGTCTGCGGCTGGATGGATTTGCGCGGGCGTTTCACGAGCCACCGTCCTCTCGCCGAGGCGCATTATGACGAGGAGACTTACGGCATGCTGGCGGGGATGCATTTCGCGCGGCGCAAATGGCGTTTGACGGTCGCGACAGGCTATGAGCGGAGTCGCGTGGAGGCGCGCGCGCCGAATGAGTCGGCTTTTCCGAGTTTGGCGGATCGTTTTTTGTTGGGCGCGCATTTGGGGACGGAGGGGCAGCGTCTTCCCGGCGCTTGGGATTTGGATTTGCAGTTGCGTCTTGCCTATGCGGCTTATGAGACTGGTCGTTTCACGGAAGCGGGTCAGGCGCTGGCGCGGAGCGCGCCGGAGCTTTTGACGGTGGCGATCGCGATGGGTTTTGCCAAGCGGGCGGTTCTTTTCGGCGATTGGGTTTTGGTGGGGCGGGCGGAGCTGGGCGCGCTTTCGCAGACGGCGGATGGTTTCGCTGAGAGCGGCGGCAGCGCGCCTTTTGTCGTGGAGCCGATTGACGAGATTCTCGCTTTCACGGGCGCTTTCGCGGATTTGCGCGCTTCGCGGGAGTTGCGTTGGGGTGAGATTGCGTCTTCCTTTTATTTTGGCGCGCATTATTTTCCGACTGATCCTGCTTCTGATCTTCGCGCTTCTGTTTTGGACAGGTCGCTGCGCGCGCGCGGCACGATGGAGCGGGCGATGATGGATTTGGGCGTGAGTTTGGGTTATCGGTCTTATGAGGGTGTGGAGATCAAGTTGGGTTATGAGGCGGGGATTGGTTTGGCTGGGGAGACAAGCATTCATAGCGCGATTTTTCGTTTGGGCGCGACTTTTTAGTCGCTGCCGCGACAGGCATCTTTTTCATGGATAGGCATGTGTTTTTGCCGCAGGGGAACTAATGCATAGAAGCTTGAGGTGAAGGGGGGTTTGGGGGGCTAGCCCCCCAAAAAAACCAAGCGGGCGAAGCCCGCTATAGTCGGCGGGCGTGGCGAAACGAAGCGAGCGTCAGCGAGCGAGGAAGCCCGCCGACTTCCCCTAGTTCTGCGACTTGTAGCGGCGCTTCGCGCCGCTTGTTTTTTTGCGGGGCTAGCCCCCCGCCCCCCCCCCTTAACAGGAGCGCAAGACGTGCTATTTTGATTAAGAGGAGAGGTGCCGGAGTGGTCGAACGGGGCGGTCTCGAAAACCGTTGCGCTCTTATGGGCGCCGTGGGTTCGAATCCCACCCTCTCCGCCACAGTTGGTTAAGACTTGCTCTCCACTTTCGTCATTTTTAACTTCTGGCCCTCAAAATATTTCTTTAGTTCAACTGTGTACTCTTCCATCGGAGTGATAGGAACAATTGGGAATATCTCTTTACCAGTATTTGTTAGGGCAACCCCTGGAACACGGAGCTCCCCTTTCTGGTAACCTTCCATAGGAAGCAGAAGCCAATCAAAGCTAGCATGATAAAATGAGAGTAAAATTCCTGATCCCTCCAGCGGCACTGCCATACCATAATCAAACCACGAATTGTAATCTGCTATTATCAGTCCATACTCTTGAAG
This sequence comes from uncultured Alphaproteobacteria bacterium, assembly GCA_958296285.1. Taxonomy (GTDB): domain Bacteria; phylum Pseudomonadota; class Alphaproteobacteria; order JAPOUT01. Next base: position 596,359 of record OY282459.1, on the reverse strand, counting down.
GGTGTTAAGCTGGTCGAAAGACAGGTGGAATTTTTGCAGAGAATTTTGACCTGGGCTTCCTCCCATGGAACACACCCGAGCATCTAGAATTTTGCTCACCTCTGGCTGGAAATGCGAAATTGGCTCCTTTATCAGTCTCGATATTAGTTCCAGCCTTGGAATATTTGCAACTATGCAACAGGAACAAAATTTGGCGAAGAGCATGGCAACAGACTGATCCATTTGACCTAAAATCTTAAGTGACCTGATTGAGAAAGACCCTGGCGATCTTATCTCGCCAGCTAACACCTTGCCAAAATGTGCCTGCATTTCCTCAGTGCTTTTTTGTGATGCTTCCTTCTCAAAGGCGGTCAGGAAATCGTCGTTGATTGTCTTCTTACTGCCTAGATTTCTTTCATCCTTCGGGGATGGGTTTTTCTTAAGATCCTCTGCAGCTTTAAAAACAATTTGGTCAAGGTTAACTTGTTCCCTAATGACCTTTTGACCGAGTTTCTCTACGGCAGCTCGAGCATAGACAGGATCAACTTTCATTTGTTGTGCAATTTGATCAGAAGTTTTTTCAATCAACTTTACCCTCGCCCTTGTTCCAGCGCGTATTTCATCAGCTTTCCCTTCAAGGTACGCAACAGGTATTTCTATCGTTGCCGTGCTCAGTCGGTTGAGCGCTTTGAAGAGATTCTTTCTTATAGGAGCTGGCAGAGTTGAGTCTATGATTCCCTCTGCTACTGCTTCAGGCAAACTAGTTTTTTCGTTATTTTTTTCCTCAGACGTCATTGAGATATATGCCCCTCTCCCCGCGAGGCGCGGGCGTAAATCATCCCCGCAAAACCCCCCATCAAACACTGAACCAACAAACCATGCCAAAAACGAGTCGCCCCTATCGGCGTAATGTCAGCCCCCGACATCGCGAAAAAACTCTCCATCGCCAAATAAGTCGCCAAAATCGCCGCAAACCCCGCAAACCCAAAAATCACCACACGCGAAAACGGCAAAAAGCGCGAAGCCAAAGCGCCCCCCATCATCCCCAACAAAAGACCCAATCCGAAAATCACCCCATATAACGGCGCCATGCCAACAACATCATGCAACGTCGTCTCTATCCAAACGCCAACCGGAATCTCCACGCCCAAAGAAGCGATCATCGCCAACGCATATTGCGCCGCCGAAGCCGTCCCCAAAATAATGAGCGCCGCCAACGCCAAAAGATAAGCCCACACAGGACGAAAATAAGACATCTTCACAACCCCTTTATGATTCCCCAAGATCGCCCTATACTCTAGCACAAAAGCCCATCTCGGAAATCTCGGAAATGAAGGAGATCGCCATGACAAAATCTCTGACAAAATCTCTCGCCCTCTTCTTGACGCTCGGCGCGAGCGTTGCCGCGCTCATCGGGAACGCGCCCTTCGCGCCCGCCGCGCCCGCCGCCGACTATAAAATGGAAACCCTCGCCAAAGGCTTGGATATGCCATGGAGCCTCGTCTTCCTCCCCAATGGCGACATGCTCATCACCGAACTCTCCGGGCAGCTGCGTCTGATGCGAGACGGGCGTCTCGTCCAAGCGCCGATCAAGAACGTCCCCAAAGTCCATTACGCAGGACAGGGCGGGCTGATGGACATCATCCTCCATCCCGATTATGAGAAGAATCAATGGGTTTATCTCTCCTACTCCGAAGGCGGATGGGGAAAGAACAGGACGAAGGTCATCCGCGCGCGCTTCACAGGAGACGCGCTCGCCGACATCAAGACCATCTTTGAGGCGAAGCCTTATAAGGACACTTCCGTGCATTATGGCGGGCGCATGGCGTTCATGGCGGACGGCACGCTTCTGATTAATGTCGGAGACGGCTTTGATTATCGGGAGCAGGCGCAGGCGCGCGACAATCATTACGGCAAGATCGCGCGGGTGCGCGATGACGGCTCCGTTCCTGATGATAATCCTTTTGTCGGCGAGGCGGGGGCGCTTCCTGAAATATGGACTTATGGGCATCGGAACGCGCAGGCGCTTTTGTTGGAGAAGGATAGCGGGCGCGTTTATCAGAATGAGCATGGCGCTCGCGGGGGTGATGAGTTGAATTTGATTGAGCGGGGTCGGAATTATGGTTGGCCTGCGATCACGTGGGGTTTGGATTATAGCGGCGCGAAGATTTCGCCTTACACGGCGTTGCCTGGGATGGAGCAGCCGTTGCGTCATTGGACGCCTTCCATCGCGCCGTCGGGGATGACGCTTTATGATGGCGATTTGTTTCCGATGTGGCGCGGGGATTTATTTATTACGAGTTTGGTTTTTCGTGATGTTTGGCGCGTTGATATGGATGATGGGGTTGTGCGTGGCGAGGAGCGGTTGTTTGGGGAGTTGGGGGAGCGTTTGCGGGATATTCGGACGGGTCCGGATGGGGCTTTGTATATTTTGGCGGAGGAGTCTGGTCGTTTGATAAGGGTTGCGCCGCGTTAGAATCTCCCGTTGAGGGGGGTCAAGGGGGGCTAGCCCCCCTTGAAAAACCAAGGCTGCCGAAGGCAGCCTATCGGTTGGGGGGTGGGGTGGGGAAAAAGCTTTTCCGAGTGAAGCGAAGCGAAACGAGGAAAAGCGACCCACCCCCCAACCGCCCCTGCCGCAAGAGCTCTTGTAGCAGGGAGGTCGGCGGGCTTTCTCGCGCACTTGCGCTTCGCGCTTCGTGCGCTTCGTTTCGCCACGCCCGCCGACTTTCGGGGGGGATTCCCCCCCGATCCCCCTCTTTTTTTGGGGGGCTAGCCCCCCAAACCCCCCTCAACGGGAGAAAGTCAAACCGTCCGCGAAGCCTTATCCTTCTCATTCACAGAACGAATCTGATCCCGAATCCTAACCCACATCTCATCATCTATCCGCGACAAACCCGAAAAATTGCCCCCCGAAGAAACATAAGCCCCCCCATCAATCGCCACGCATTGACCCGTCATATAATCACAGCCCGGCGCCATCAAAAAACACGCCAAATTCGCCAACTCAACCATCTCCCCCTGACGACCCCACGGATTCCCGCCATAGGCCGAAGCCTCCGAACCCCCCGAAGCCGCCGCCTCCATCGCGCCCCCAGGATTCAACCGCGCCCAAGCCCCCTCAGTCGGAAAAGGACCAGGCGCAATCGCGTTCAAACGAATCCGATAAGGCGCCCACTCCGCCGATAAAGACTTCGTCATAATATGCAACCCCGCCTTCGACATCGCGGACGGAACCGTGAAAGGACTCCCATTCCATACCCACGTCGTCAAAATGGAAATGACGCTCCCCGCCAACCCATCACCAATCCAACGCTTCCCGCACGCCAACGTCACATAAAACGACCCGTGAAACACAATCCCGGCAATCGCGTCAAACCCCTTCGGCGAAAGCATCTTTGTCGGCGAAATGAAATTCCCCGCCGCATTGTTCACCAAGCCCGTCAAAGGGCCAGAACCCCGCCAAATCTCCTCCACCATCTCCTCCACCGCCGCCGCCACGCGAATGTCCACCCCATGAGTGACGACCTTCCCGCCATGCGCCTTCATCAAAGCCTCCGCCGTTTCGTCCAAAACGCCCTTGCGCCGCCCGCATATGTGAATCTCCGCGCCCAGCGCCAAATAAGCCTCCGCCATGACGCGCCCCAACCCAGTGCCGCCGCCAGTAACCAAAATCCGCGCATCGTCAAAAAGACCGTCGCGGAACATCGTCGCCATATTCTTGCTCTTGCCGTCAGCCATGATCCCCTCCTCCAATGAGACGCGAAAAGGACAGTCTAGCGCCTATCCAAAAGATAGGGAAGGCTTCTAGCGCCGCCGCATCAGAAGAAACGCCGCGCCGCCAAGCGCCAAGCCGATCAGCGCCGCCGCGAAGCCATAAAGCAGAGGATAATGCCAAGCGAAATGCGAAACCCAAGCCGCCACGCCCGTGGCATTGACCTGCAGAGAAAAAGCGCGCGTGTCCAACAAACGCCCCGCCTCAAAAAGATGAATCTTCGCCCGATAAAGCCCCAAAGGCGCGGAAGGCGGAATGTGAAAAGTCGCGCGAAAAAGCCGCTGCCCCAAAAAAACAACCTGCTCGGCGCGAGAAGGATAAGCGCCGCTCTTTCTCATCAAACGCAAAAGCGCCCGCGCGAAATCGTCTGACGGCGCAGGCAGAAAACTCTCAGCGCCGATCTGAAGACGGCGGCGCTCGGCGCTCTCCAAAATCTCGGAGACGCGCCGCGTGGAGGCAAGCGCGTAGAAACTGGGAATGTCCGGAAAGCGCCGCCAGCGATAATTCGTCCAAACCCCGGCGACAGGAGCCTTTTTCCATAAACCCATATCGCGGGCAGGGCCGGTCAGCGTGATGATGATCGCGCTGGTCTCGGAGAAGCGATCGCCCTGATCCAGCGCGCCAAAAATCAGAAGCTCCGCGCCAGTGAAGCCGGCGCGCAAATGAATGCGATCCTGCGAAAGACCCCCGGCAAGAGCCGACCCTTCCTCGCCGCGCGCGAGCGAAGCCGCGACGGTCAGAGCCAATGACAGAGCCAATGACGCCGCAAGAGCGAAAACCGCGCCGCCCTTCACCATCGCCTTCATCGCCTTCATCGCCGCAGCTCCTCAAGAAGAAAAAGCTCCTCCGGCGGAGTGAGCAAGCCATAGGCGATGACGGCGGAGACCGTCAGAACGAGAAGGGCGAGAAGCGCGCGCAAATCCTCGCCGCGAAGCTTGAGCGTCATGCGCGCGCCGATCTGCGCGCCGATCGTCCCGCCTATCAGCAAGAGCGCGGCGAGGAAAATATCCACAGTTTGGTTTTGCGCGGCGTGCAAAATCGTCACGAAGCCGGTCACGAAAGTGATTTGGAAAAGAGAAGTTCCAATGACGATGTTGGTCGGCATGCGCAGCAGATAAATCATGGCGGGAACCATCATGAAGCCGCCGCCGACTCCCATAATGGCGGCGAGCAGACCCGCCAGCGCGCCCAGCCCGACAGGCGGGAAGACGCTGATATAAAGACGCGACTTCCTAAAGCGCGCGCGAAGGGGCAAGCCCAGCACCCACATATGCTGTCCGGGACGGCGCAAGGGCGGCGGATGTCCGCCTCGGCGCGCGCGGATCGTTTGGACGCTCTCGGTCAGCATGATCACGCCGATCACGCCGAGAAATCCGACATAAGCGAGATAAATCATCAGATCCAACTGCCCGGCGCCGCGCAGCCACTGATAAAGATTGACGCCCAAAGCGGATCCGAAGATTCCGCCCAAAATCAGCAGCGCGCCCATTTTGTAATCCACCGCCCCCTGCCGCGCATAAGCGAGCGCGCCGGAGACCGAAGAGCCCATAATGTGATTCGCTTCAGACGCCACCGCCACCGGCGCCGGAATGCCGGCGAAGATCAAAAGCGGCGTCATCAGAAAGCCGCCGCCGACCCCGAACATGCCCGACAGAATCCCGACAGAGGTTCCGATCGCGAGAAGCGTGATGAGGTCTATGGAGACTTCGGCGATGGGCAGATAGATCGGCATGGCGCGCGGGTTTTTGAGTTATCCACAGGCAATCTAAGCGCGCCCCGCTCTCTTGTAAAGCGGGAGCGAGGGGAGCGGTGGAGGATGCGCTCTCAAAAAGAGCGCCGCGCTTAAAGATCGCGCATTGTCTCGCAGAAGTTTTTTCGCTACAGTCTCGCGAAATCACGAAAGGCAAGACGAGGAGAAGGATCATGTCCGACTGCTTCATTTACGATCATGTCCGAACCCCCCGAGGGCGCGGCAAGAAAGACGGCGCGCTCCACGAAATCACAGCCCTCCAGCTTGGAACGCAGGCTTTGGAGAAAATCCGCGACCGAAACGGCTTGGATACCAGGAAGGTGGAAGATGTCGTCTTTGGCTGCGTGGATCCTGTCGGCGAGCAGGGGGGCGACATCGCCCGCATCGCCGTCTTGAACGCCGGCTATGCCGAGCGCGCGGCGGGCGTGCAGATCAATCGCTTTTGCGCCTCAGGCTTGGAAGCCGTCAATATGGCGGCGGGGCAGATCATGGCGGGGCAGGCCGAGATGACGATCGGCGGCGGCGTGGAATCCATGTCCCGCGTGGGCATGGGCGCGTCGGGCGGCGCGTGGGCGGCGGATCCCGAAATCGCGATGAAATCCTATTTCGTCCCGCAAGGGGTCAGCGCCGATCTCCTCGCCACCAAGCACGGCTTCTCCCGCGATGAGGTGGATTCCTACGCGCTGGAGAGTCAAAAACGCGCGGCGCGCGCTTGGAAGAAAGACTATTTCGCCAAATCCGTCATCCCTGTGGAAGACCCCAACGGCTTGACGGTCTTGGAGAAAGACGAGCATATCCGCCCCCAAACCACGATGCAGTCTTTGGGCGCGCTGGAGCCCGCCTTCGCGCAGATGGGCGAGATGGCGGGCTATGACGCCGTCGCGCTGCAGCGCTATCCGGAGTTGGAAAGGATCCGCCATGTCCATCACGCCGGGAACTCGTCCGGCATTGTGGACGGCGCGGCGGCGGTGCTGCTCGGGACAGAAGAAGCCGGCGCGGCGCAGGGCTTAAAACCTCGCGCCAAAATACGAGGCTTCGCCTCCATCGGCTCCGAGCCATGCATCATGCTGACCGGCCCCATCGCCGCCACCGAAAAGGCGCTCAAACAGGCGGGCATGACGCTCCAAGAGATTGACCTCTTTGAGCTGAATGAGGCTTTCGCGGCGGTCGTCCTTCGCTATATGCAAGCCTTTGACATTCCGCATGAGAAAATTAACGTCAATGGCGGCGCGATCGCGATGGGGCATCCGTTGGGCGCGACAGGCGCGATGATCCTCGGCACCGTCTTGGACGAGCTGGAGCGCCGCGACCTTAGCACGGCGCTTGTGACTCTCTGTGTCGGCGCGGGCATGGGGACGGCGACTGTCCTTGAGCGCGTCTAAAGCCGATGCCGAAAGAGGGGGCTTACAAAAACTTCGCCCTGGAGATTGACAAGGACGGAATCGCCGCCGCCCTGTGGGACATGCCGGGGCGCAGCATGAATGTCTTGTCGCCGGACGCTGTCGCCGAACTGAGCGCGATCATCGATCGCGTGGCGGCGGATGACGCGATCAAAGGCGCGGTGCTGACTTCGGCGAAGGAGGCGTTTTGCGCCGGGGCCGATCTGGGCGTTTTGGGAAGCGGCGGCGGCGGCGGCGGCGGCGCGAAAAAAGACAAAAAGGCGCGTCTTAAAGAAACCTATGACGGCGTCTTGGCGATGAATATGCAGTTTCGGAAATTGGAGAGCTGCGGGAAGCCAATCGCGGCGGCGCTCAATGGGACGGCGCTTGGCGGCGGCTTGGAAGTCGCGCTGGCCTGTCATTATCGGATTGCCGCCGATGATGTTCCGTCCGCGCGTTTTGGTCTTCCTGAGGCGAGGGTCGGGCTTCTGCCGGGCGGGGGCGGGACGCAGCGTCTTCCCCGGCTGATCGGCTCGGCGGCGGCGCTCCCGCTCATCATGCAGGGGACGAGTCTGACGGCGGAGAAGGCGCTTCAAGCGGGACTCATCCATGAGACCGCGCCCAAAGCGGAACTGATCGCCCGCGCGAAAAGATGGATTTTGGAAAAAGGGGACGCGACCCAGCCATGGGACAAGCAGGGCTTCCGCATTCCCGGCGGCAAGCCTCATGAGAGGGGCGGCGGATTGGCTTTCGTCATGGGGAACGCGCAGCTCAGGAAGAGCGGTTTCGGCAATTATCCGGCGCAGGAGGCGATCATGTCGGCGGTTTATGAGGGAATCATGCTGCCGATGGAGGCGGCGCTTCGGGTGGAGGCGCGATATTTCACGAAGATTCTGCATGATCCTCGCGCTCAGGCGATGGTGCGCTCGCTTTTTTTGTCCATGCAGGATTTGCGCAAAGGGGCGAGGCGTCCGAAAGACGCGCCGCCTTTTCGGGTGAAAAATCTCGGCATTTTGGGGGCGGGGCTGATGGGATCGGGGATCGCGCATGTTTCGGCGGCGGCGGGGATGGAGGTCTGTCTGTTGGACAGAGATTTGAAGAGCGCCCAGAGAGGCAAGGAGGCTGTCGTTAAATCTTTAGAGAAGCGGAAGGCGAGAAAGCGCGTCTCGGAGGATGAGGCGGCGGCGATTCTCTCGCGCATTCATCCGACTGACGATTTCGCGGCGCTCAAAAAAAGCGATCTCGTCATTGAGGCGGTCTTTGAGAACAGAGACATCAAGGCGGAGGTCACGAAAGAGACCGAGAAGCATATTGGCGCGGGGGCGTTTTTCGGCTCCAACACTTCCACGCTGCCGATCACCGGTTTGGCGGAGGCGAGCGCGCGTCCGGAGCGTTTCATTGGGGTTCATTTCTTTTCGCCTGTGGAGCGGATGCAGCTGGTGGAACTGATCAGGGGAAAAAAGACGTCAGACGAGACGCTCGCCGCCGCGATGGATTATGTTCGCGCGATTGGCAAGATTCCGATTGTCGTGAATGACAGTCGGGGTTTTTACACCTCTCGCGTTTTCGGGACGTATTTGCGCGAGGGTTTGGCGATGCTTTCTGATGGCGCGCCTGCCGCGATGATTGAGAATGCCGGGCGCATGACGGGGATGCCGATGCCGCCGCTCGCTCTTTCTGACGAAGTTGGGATTGATTTGGCTCACAAGGTTCAGCTTCAGACGAGGGCGGATTTGGGCGAGGCTTATCGGGCGGGCGCGGGCGATGCGATTATCGCTTCCATGGTTGAGGATCATGCTCGTCATGGGAGGAAGAATGGCAGGGGTTTTTATGATTATGATTCGGATGGCGGTCGGCGTTTGTGGGATGGTCTTGGCGTTTATGCGAAGGGCGAGGGGTCGGATTATGATGCGGAGATTTTGCGGCGGCGATTTTTGTATATTCAGTCGTTGGAGGCGGTTCGGTGTTTAGAGGAGGGTGTTGTGGAGGATTTGCGCGATGCGGATGTTGGCGCGATTTTGGGTTGGGGTTTCGCGCCGTGGAGCGGGGGGCCGATTTCGTTGATTGACATTGTGGGTTCGGATGTTTTTGCGGAGCGTTGTCGTTTGATGGCGGATGAGTTTGGGGCGCGTTTTAGTCCGCCTGATTTGTTGGAGGATTTGGGGAAGAGGGGGGAGTGTTTTTACGATCGCTTTCAGTCAACTTGAATTTCTCCAAAAAAGGGGGGTCAAGGGGGGCTTGCCCCCCTTGAAAAAAGGGGGTTCGGGGGAAACCCCCGAAAGCGCGTGGGTGGGTGGGAAAAGAGCATTTGCGAGTGAAGCGTAGCGAAACGAGAAAATGCGACCCACCCACGCGCCCCCTGCTCGCAAGAGCTATTGTAAGCGGGGGGGGTCGGCGGGCTTTCTCGCGGGCTTGCGCTGTCGCGCTTCGCCCGCTTCGTTTCGCCACGCCCGCCGACCGTAGCGGGCTTCGCCCGCTTGGTTTTTCAAGGGGGGCTAGCCCCCCTTGACCCCCCTTCACAGGAGCAAGCTAAATCCCCAAAGCCTCCCTCACCGAACAAGACTCATCCCCCAACCTCCCCATATCCACAAACACCCCGGCCGCAATCGCCAACCGCGCCGCCATGAAATCCGCCGCGCTATTAATCGCATCCGCCGCAATCAAAAAACCCCCGCGCAAATAAAAAACCGAAAACCGCCGACCCCCCATCTCGCCCCGAACAACCCTCCCATCATACCCCTCGCTTAACCCCGCCATCTGCCACTTGACATCATACTGATCCGACCAAAACCACGGAACCTCAATATAAGGCTTCTCACAACCGCATATCGTCGCCGCCGCGCTCTGCGCCTGCGCGATGGCATTCTGAACCGATTCCAACCGCAGCCGCCGCCGATAAATCCGACTCGGATGATTCGCGCAATCGCCCGCCGCGAAAATGAAAGGATCGCTCGTCCGCGAATGAATGTCGGTCGTAATGCCGTCCGCCACAAGAAGCCCCGCCTCCTCGGCAAGCCCCGTATTCGGACAAAGACCCACGCCAATAAGAGCGAGCGGCGTCTTGATAATCTCGCCGCCGTCAAGACGCAGCGCCTCCACATGATCGCGCCCCTCAAGGGAGACGAGACGCGCGCCGCAGCGAATCTCAACGCCATGCGCTTCGTGAATCTCTTGAAAGAAGGCGGAGATTTCAGGCGCGGCGACCCGCGAGAGCAGACGCGGCTCGGCTTCTAAGAGGATTACGTCACAGCCTTTTTGTTTGAGGCTCGCCGCGACTTCCAATCCGATATAGCCGCCGCCGACAATGACGATGCGTCCTTCTTTCTCGGCGGCTTCGCGGAGGCTTTCGGAATCCTCGCGCTTCCGCAGGAGATGGACGCCTCGCAGGGACGCGCCGGGGATGTTGAGTTGTCGCGCTTCGCCGCCTGTGGCGAGGACGAGATGGTCATAGGCGAGATTTTCGCCATTTTTGAGGCGGAGCGTTTTTTTTTCGCGGAGGATTTTGGCGGCTTCGGTTTTTGTGAGGACGCGGATTTTTTCGCGCTGATAGATTTCGGCGGGTTTGAAGAGGAGTCTTTCGGGGGCAATTTCGCCTTTGAGGAAGGTTTTGGAGAGTGGCGGGCGTTGGTAGGGGAGCGAGGGTTCTTTTCCGATGATGTGGATAGGTTTTTGGTATCCGAGTTTTCGGAGGGCGAAGGCGGTTTCGGCTCCTGCTTGTCCTGCGCCGATGATGATGGTTCCTGCGGTCATGGGCTTAGAATATAGAGGTTTAGAGGAATCTCCAAAAGACAGGGGGGTTTGGGGGGCTAGCCCCCCAAAAAAAACCCAAGCGGCGCGGAGCGCCGCTACAGGTCGGCGGGCGTGGCTTTCCCGAAGCCGAGCGTAGCGAGGCGAGGAAGCCCGCCGACCCCCCTGCATCGCCGAAACTTCACATGCGCAACCGCAGCCTCTTAACGAATCACCATGAGGGAGGCTTGCGAATCGTCGTGCCGGGGATTGTTTCAGGAAACTGATGCCTCCTCACAAGAGGGCGTGACAACTTCAAGATACCCGAAGCGGCTTCCTTCAATCCGCGCGTAGGCTGTCTGTTATTAACCAGGGCTACAACATAGACATCTTTCTGGAAATCCTGTCTCACGCAAGCGACCGCCGCTTTAAAGTCGCCATCGTTGCTGATCAAAATGGCGGCGTCCATCTCATCTTTCGCGGCGTCCCGAACCATCTGTGTCGCCAAATTCACGTCCGATCCCTTCTCTTCCGTATGCCAAACTCTAACAGATCTCTTGGAATCGACAGCTCTCATCTTGCGACGATTCCGCGAAAAATATCCAACAATCACGCGCACGCCGTCATGTTTGAGAGCGCGCAAATAGACCCTTTGGCGATTGTTTTTTTTAGGATCCTCATTTGTCGCGCGAACATGAGCGGTAAAGAAGTAGATGGATTGGATGCGCGGCGCCATGTCTTGACGAAGTTGGGGGAGCTGTCCGCATAGAGTTTGGCTCAAAGATGTCAAACTTAACCAACGGCAGCCATGCTGATCTTTGAGAAGGCCGAAATAAAGATTGAAACTGTCAACATAAACATTCACGCGCGGTTTGTCTTGCATGGGCGCGATCCTTCTTACAAAGAAAGACCCCCCCCTTTGGGTAGGGGGAGGTCTTCTGCCCTGCCATTGAATGACAAGGCGGGTTGCCGATAAGATGGAGCTGCGCGATGCGCGTGTAAAGAGTTTTTTCCTATTTTTTCCTTTTTCTTTTTCTATGTTTTCTGGACTCAAATCTGTTCTCACGCCTGCGTCCCCTGAACGCCAAGAGCTCTTGGAGGGGGGTCGGCGGGCTTCTCGCAAGCTCGTCTCGCTACGCCACGAGTGGCTACGCTCGCCTCGCTTGCTTCGTTGCGCCACGCCCGCCGACTATTCGGGGGGGATTCCCCCCCGATCCCCCCCTTCTTCGCGGGGGGCTTCGCCCCCCACACCCCCCGTCAGGGAGCTCCCCTGTCTTTTAGAGATTCCCCAATCGCGCTATCCTCTTCACCATCATGAAACTCAACCTCCAAAACGAAGCCGAAACCATCAAACTCGGCAAAACCCTCGCGCCACTCCTAGAAAAAGGCGACACCATCGCCCTGGAAGGACCCCTCGCAAGCGGAAAAACAACCCTCGCCCGCGCTATCCTCCGCGAACTCGGCGAAACAGGACAAATCCCAAGCCCAACCTTCACCCTCGTCCAAAACTACAACCTCCCAAAATTCCAACTCTCCCACATAGACCTCTACCGAATCCAAAACCTATCCGAAATCGCCGAACTCGGACTGGAAGACGCCGAAACCCTCCTCATAGAATGGCCCGAGCGCATGGGCGAAACAATCCCCGAAACCCGACTCCATCTCCGATTGGAAATCACGCCCAAAAACGACTCCCGAATCATCCATATCAACCCGCTCGGCAAAAGCTGGGAAAACAAAATCCAAAAACTCGCCAAAAATATCGCGGCATAAAACCATCAGAGCGCGACAGCCATGAAAAAAACGCCAACAGAAAACCCCAAAAAACCTCAAAACCACCAACCGGCCCTCCAAACCTTCCTCGCCCGCGCAGGCTGGAAAAACGCCGCCCGCCGCGCTCTGCCCGGCGACGCCTCGCAAAGACGCTACTCCCGCCTCGCCATGAACAACAAAACCGCCATCCTGATGGAATGGCCCCCGCTCCCCCCCTATCAAGACGCCGAAGATTACAGCCGCAAGGTCGGCTTGGCGGGGAATCCTCAACCCTTCCTCGCCATCGCGCGCTATTTGAGAAGCCTCCGCCTCCACGCGCCCGAAATCTTGGCGCATGACGAAAGTCAAGGCTTGCTGCTGTTGGAAGATCTGGGCAGCGAAGATTACGCCTCCGCCCTCAAAAAACGAAACCCCAACACGCTCTATCGCGCGGCGGTGAAAGTCTTGGCGCGCCTCCATCAGGAAGACGCGCCGAAAACTCTCCCCATTGACCGCCAAACCCGACACCGCCTGCCGATCTTTGACGAGGCGATCCTCTTGACCGAACTCAGTCTTTTTCCCGAATGGTTTATGGCGGACAACTCGCCGTCTCTGATGGAGGATTGGAACGCCATTTGGCGCGGGATTCTGCCGCAGTTGGATTGGGGCTTCTCCGCCCTTCTGCTGCGCGATTATCACACGCCGAATCTGATCTGGATGCCGCATGAGAAGGATCTGATGCGAGTCGGGATTTTGGATTTTCAGGACGCGATCCTTGGCCCTCCGGCTTATGATTTGGTCTCGCTCCTTCAGGACGCGCGCTTGGACGTAGGGGAGGCGCGGGAGCGCGAGATGCGCGATCTTTATATGGCGCGGATGGGAATAGACGGCAAGAACGGACGCGCTTTTTTGAGGACATACGCCATCTTCGGCGCGCAGAGAGCGGCGCGGATTCTTGGTCTTTTCGCGCGGCTGAAGGCTCGGGACGGCAAGCCTCTTTACATGCGGCATATTCCGCGTCTTCTTTTTTATATGAGGCGCAATTTGGCGCATGAGTCTTTGGCGAATTTGAGGGGCTGGCTTCGCTTTCGTCTGGCTGAGTTTTTCGGGGAGGGCGCATGACGGGGCATATCCGAGACGCGCTTCTTCTTTGCGCCGGCAGGGGCGAGCGGATGCGCGCGCTTTCTCCGCCTTTGCGGGATTGTCCGAAGCCTTTGCTGCCTTATGGCGGGGGCGTTTTGGTGGATGCCGTGCTGCGGCGTTTGCGGGAGGCGGGGGTGGAGCGGTTGGTTGTCAATCTTCATCATCAGGCGGAGAGGGTGGAGGCTCATATTCGGGATCATTGGGATCGGGAGTTGATTTTCTCGCATGAGCGGGATCGTCTTTTGGGGACGGGGGGGGGCGTGAGGTTGGCGGCGTCTTTTTTTGGGGGTCGGGTTTTTTTCGTCTGCAATTGTGATTCGCTTTGGGAGGAGGCGGATGCGCTTCGGCGCATGGCGGAGCATTTTGACGCGGCGCGGATGGATGTTTTGTTGATGTTGGCGCGGCGGTCTTACGCGGAGGGTTATGAGGGTTTGGGGGATTTTGTTATGGATGGGGCGGGGCGGTTAGATTTCGCGGAGGGCGTATCGGATAGTTTTTATGGGGGGGTTCAGTTGGTTTGTCCTGAGATTTTTTTATCTGTGGGTGATGATGTTTTTTCGGCGCGGCGTGTTTGGGATTTGGCTCGGCGGCGGGGTCGTCTTTTTGGATGGGTTTTGGGTGGTCGTTGGGTTCATGCGGGGACTGTGGGGGGTTATGGGGCGGCGAGGCGGATGCTCCGGTAACTCCGGTAAAGGGGGGTGTGGGGGGCGAAGCCCCCCGCGAAGAAGGGGGGGTCGGGGGGAATCCCCCCCGAATAGTCGGCGGGCGTGGCGAAACGAAGCGGGCGTAGCGCGACAGCGCAAGCCCGCGAGAAAGCCCGCCGACCCCCCTGCTCGCAAGAGCTCTTCTAGCAGGAGCGGTTGGGGGGTGGGTCGCTTTTCCTCGCTGCGCTGCGCTTGCTCGGAAAAGCTTTTTTCCCACCCCACCCCCCAACCGATAGGCGGGCTTGCGCCCGCCTTGGTTTTTTTGGGGGGCTAGCCCCCCAAACCCCCCTTCACGGGAGCATTCGCACCGCCCCCTATCCCCACCCCCCAAATATCCACTACAATCCAATCCATGAAACCCCACCCCCACATCTTCAATATCCCCGCAGGCGAACCCTTCCTCAAACTCCTCGCCAACGCCATCCTCCATAACCCCTCCCTCTCAAGCGCAATAGAACAAGGCAGCGCCGCGCCCGAAAATATGCAAATCTTCCTCCCAACACGCCGCGCAACCACAAGCCTCGCCAACACCCTCGCCACCCAAGCCAAAAAACCAATCCTCCTCCCCCAACTCAACGCCCTCGGCGATATGACCGAAGACGAAGAAGAACCCCTCCTCGCCGAAGAAACCCCAACCCCAAACAACCCCGAAACCACAAACCTCCCCCCCGCCATCAAACCCCTCGCGAAACGCATGATCCTCACGCGCCTCGTCCGCGAAGCCGCCGCCCAAAAAACCATGACAATGTCATGGGGAACCGCCGCGCGCCTCGCCGCCGATCTCTCGCGCCTCGCCGACACCCTCGCGCGCCACGACATCCCGCCCGAGCGCCTCGCCGAACTGCCGCCCGAAGACATGACCGAACATTGGCAATTCCTCCTCCAATTCCTAGAAATCCTGATGCGAGCCCTGCCCGACTATCTCGCCAAACTCCGCCTGATGGATCCGATCGCGCGAAGAAACGCGGCAACGCTCCTCCGCGCCCGCCATCTGCGCGACAATCCGCCCACAGCGCCCGTCCTGGCGGCAGGCTCCACAGGCGCAAACCCCGCCACCGCGCAGTTTCTGAAAACCATCGCCGCGATGCCCAATGGCGCGATCATCCTCCCCGGACTGGACACCGCCATGACAGACGCCGCATGGAACGCGATCACGGAAGCCCATCCCCAATATGCGATGAAAAAACTCCTGACCCATCTGAACGTCTCGCGCGAAGAAGTCAGAATCTTTCCGGACGCCGAAGAGAACGCGCCCCGCCGCGCCCAAAGCGCCCGCCGCGCCCTCCTCTCGGCGGCGTTCCATCCGACAGAAAGACGAAAAGCGAGCGCGGCGCGGCTCGCGCGCGGCGAAATCCGCCTGATAGAAGCCGAGACGCCTGAAGCCGAAGCCCGCGCCATCGCTCTCATTTTGCGACAGGCTCTGGAGACCAAAAATCTCCGCGCCGCCCTCATCACGCGGGACAGAGGCTTGGCGCGGCGCGTCCGCGCCGAAATGCGGCGCTGGCGCGTGGCGCTGGACGATTCGGCAGGCGCGCCTCTGACGAGCGCGCCCATCTTCGTCTTTCTGCGCCTCATCGCCGAAGCGGCGCTGGAAGGGCTGACGCCTCTCTCCCTCCTGTCGCTCCTCAAACATCCGCTGACCGCCTGCGGCATGAAGACGAGCCGCCTTCGCCAAGCCGCCAGACGCTTGGAGAAGAATTTTTTGCGTCAAGGCAAGCCCGTCTCCAATCTCGCCGATCTGAAATCGCTGATCTCCGAAGAAGAAGAAAAAGGAAAGCGGCAGGAGGCCGCCAACGAAGCGCGCGCCCTCGCCGAAAAACTGGAAAAAAGCCTGCAGCCCTTCCTCGCCCTGATGGAAGAAACAAAAGCCCCCTTCCATCATCTCGTCAGACGCCATCTGGAAGCGGCGGAAACTTTGGCGTTTGACGGCGAAAAAGAAGGGGCGGCGCGCCTTTGGGATCCGTCTCGCGCCGAAGGGCGGGCGGCGTCCGGCTTCTTCGCCGAGATTCTCGCCAATGAAGAGAAAATCCCCGCCATCCCGCCCGGCGATTATCCCGCCCTTTTGGAAGAGATGGCGGCGGGAGCCGTTTGGCGTCCGCCTTATCGGGGGGCGGAGCGGCTCTTTCTGTGGGGGCCGTTGGAGGCGCGGCTGCAGGAGGCGGATCTCGTCATTTTGGGAGGCCTCAATGAGACCGTTTGGCCGGGCGCTGTCGCCGAAGGGCCATGGTTCAGCCGCGCCATGACGAAGGCGCTGGGCTTGCCGCCGCCTGAAACTTTTCTCGGTCTCGCGGCGCATGATTTCGCGCAGAGCGCGATGGGCGCTTCGCGCCTCGTCCTGACCCGCGCCGCGCAGAATGAAGAAGGCGCGCCGCAATCGCCGTCTCGCTTTCTGACCCAGCTGGAGGCTTTCCGCGAGGAAGAGGCGGGGTCTCTGGAGAAAGAGACCGAAATCCCCGCCTTCGCGCGCCGACTGGACGAGCCCAATCATGACGCGCCGGAAGAAAAGCCGCAGCCCGCGCCCTCATTAAAGATCAGACCGAAAAGCCTCTCCATCAGCGGCGCGGAGACCCTCCTGAACGATCCTTACGCCTTCTACGCGCGCTATATTTTAAACCTCCGCCCGCTTGAGCCGTTGGAAGCCGACGCGCCGGCGACGGCGCAGGGGCTTCTCTTCCATGAGATTTTGGAGGAATTCGTCCGCGAGCATCCCGAGGCGCTCCCCCCTGACGCCGAGAAGCGTCTGATGGAGACGGCGGAGAGCCGCTTCGCCCGATACGGCTTGAACGCGCCTCTCGCCGCTTTTTTTTGGACGCCCATTTTTGAGAGCGCCGCGCGGCGCTTCATCAATCTTGAGCGCGGCGATCTGCGCCGCTCTCTGCGCCGCGCCCATTTGGAGGTGAAGGGCGAAATCGCGCTTCCGACCGAGACGCCGATCGTCATTCACGGCCGCGCCGACAGAATAGACATGCTTCAAGACGGAACGCTCGCCATTTACGACTATAAGACCGGACAAGCGCCGACCCGAAAGAGCGTCCAACAGGGCTTTCGTCCGCAGCTTGTCTTGGCGGCGATGATCGCGGAAAAGGGCGGCTTTGACGGCGTCCCGCCCATGCGCCCCAGCCGCTTGGGCTATATCGCTTTCAAGCGCGGAAAAGGATCAGAGAAAAGCCTCGCCGAAATCCCCGATCCGATCCCATTGATGGAAGCGCTGCGGCAGCCTTTGGCGGATTATCTGACGCGCTATCTTCTCCGCGAGAAGACGGTCTTCGCGCCCAAAGAGGCGGAGAGGCGCTTGGCCAGAAGCGATTATGATCGTCTCTCCCGCATCACGAGCTGGAGCGTCATCGGCGATGAGGGCGAAAGGGAGGAGGAAGCGCGATGACGAAACCCGTGAAACCCGTCTCTTACACAGGGGCGCAAAGACGCGCCAGCGACCCCAGCCTTTCGGTTTGGGTCAATGCCAGCGCCGGGACAGGCAAAACGCATGTTCTTGTCGCCCGCGCGCTGCGTCTGCTGCTGCGGGGGAGCGCGCCTGAGCGAATCCTCTGCATCACTTACACCAACGCGGCGGCGGAAGAAATGCGGCGGCGTCTCACCGAGACCCTCCGCCTTTGGAGCTTGATTTCCGAAGAGGCGCTCAGGGAGGAGATCGCCAATTTGCAGGGGCGCGCGCCATCGGCGGCGACCCTCTCAGAAGCGCGGCGAATCTTCCCGCGCCTGATGAGAAGCGCCGATGGCGTGAGAATCCAAACGATTCACAGTTTCTGCGCCTATCTGCTGCACCGATTTCCTTTGGAGGCGGGGCTGCCGCCCTCCTTTCGTCAGATGGACGAGGCGGAAGCCCACGCGCTCTCGCGCAAAATCGGCAGAGAGATTCTGAAAGAGGCGGAGCGCCAGAATCTGCTGCCGAGCGAGGCGCGGCGGATTCTTGCCCTTCACATCTCCCCCGCCCTCTTTGACGAATGGCTGGACGTGCTGATGACGGAGCGGGGAGAGCTGGAGGAGATCGTCAAAGGGGGCGGGCTTGAGGAAACCCGCCGCCTCTTGCGCGAAACTTTGGGTCTCGGCGAAGGCGAGACCGAGCGGGAGATTTTGGCGTCTGTGGACAATCTGCCCAAAAGCGCCGCCGAAAATCTAAAAAAGGCGGCGGCGATCTTTCAGAAAGGCGGCGTCAGCGAGCGGAAGCGCGGGGAGGCTCTCGCCGCTTTTCTCAAAAATCTCAAAAATTTGGCAAAAGGCGAAGCCGAAGAGACGCGGGAAAATTACATCGGCGTTTTTTTGACGCCCTCGCAAGGCTTCGCGCCGCGCGTCAAACTCGCCAATAAGGAAACGGCGGAGCGGCATCCCCGAACCATCGCTTTCTTGGAGGAGGAGCGGAAGCGAGTCCATGCGCTTTTTCATCGCGCGCGAAATGCGCGGGACGCGGCGTTGACCGAAAGCCTCCTTCTCTTCGCGCGGCATTTTTATCAGAGATTGCGCGATCGCAAGCGGTTTCGGGGACTCGCCGATTTTGACGATCTCATCCATTTCGCCGCCGATCTTTTGGAGAAGCCCGACATCGCCCCATGGATTCGCTACAAATTGGACGGCGGCATAGATCATATCCTCTTGGACGAGGCGCAGGACACCTCGCCGGATCAATGGCGCGTCATTCGCGCTCTTTCGGATGAGTTTTTTGTCGGCGAGGGGGCGAGAGAGGCGGAGAAAATCTCGCGCACGCTCTTCGTGGTCGGAGACGGGAAGCAGTCCATTTTTAGTTTTCAGGGGGCCGATCTGGAAACGTTTCACGCGATGCGCGCTTTTTTCGGAACGCGCGCCCGACAGGCCGGCGCGCGATGGGAAGAGATTCAGATGACTCTCTCATTTCGCTCTTCGCCCGGCGTCCTCCGGGCGATAGACAAAGTCTTCGCGCTGCCTGAGACGCGGGCGGGCTTGGGCGAGGAGGTTCGCCATCAAGCCCATGACGCCGCGAAGCCCGCTCTCATTGAGCAATGGCGCGTTCTTCAAGAGCCGAAAAGCGAGGAGATCAGCCCTTTTGACGCCGAAGAAGAGGGCGAGAAAACCATAGAGGCGGCGGCGCCCGCGCCCGCGCGCCCGGCGCTCCATCCTTTGGAAGCGGCGCGATCGGAGGAGAGGTTGGCGAAGCGAATCGCCTCCGAAATCGCCGCGCGCGTCAAGGAGAAGCGCCTCCTTCCCGGCGACATTCTCATTCTGATGCGAAAGCGCGCCGCGCTTTATCAGCATCTTCTTCGCGCCCTCAAAGAGAGGGATTTGGAACTTTCCGGCGCGGATCGCTTTCCGCTGGCCTCGCACGCGGCGGTGATGGATCTCTTGGCGCTGGCTTCTTTCGCCCTTCTGCCGGAAGACGATCTCAATCTCGCCATCGTCTTAAAGTCGCCCTTTATCGGCTTCGGCGAGGAGGATCTGATGGCGCTTCTCCCTCATCGCGGACAAAAGAGTCTTTGGGAGACGCTTCAAAAAAGAGCGGACGAGAAAAGTTCGTGGCGCGAGGCGCGTCTCTTTCTCCAACATGCGCTGGCGCGCGCCGATTTCGTCCCGCCTTTTGAGTTCTTCCATGAGATTCTCACGCTCCATCGGGGGCGCGAAAAACTTCTGCGAAAACTGGGCAGGGACGCCGAAACGCCGATAGAGATTTTTCTCAATATGGCGCTCCTTTATGAGAGAGATCATACGCCGTCTCTTCAGGATTTTTCGCGCTGGCTGGCCTCCGATGTTCCGCCTGTCAAGCGCGGCACGGAAAAAGACAGCCAGAAACTCCGCCTGATGACCGTCCATGGCGCGAAAGGCTTGGAAGCGCCTGTCGTCTATCTGCCCGACACATGCAGCCCGCCCAGCCATTTGGAACTGGCAAGCCCTCTTTTTCTAGAGAGCGCCGGGGAGCGCGGGGGGGGCGGGGGGCGGATTCCCTTTTGGTCGTCCGAGAGGGCGCTGGAGCCCGCCATCGCCAAAGAGGCGCGAGAGAAAAGACGGGAGAAAGCGAGGCAGGAATATCATCGCCTTCTTTATGTGGCTCTGACGCGGGCGAAAGAGGAGATTCATGTCTGCGGACGGAAAGGCAAGAATCGTCAAGAGGGGGGCTGGCATGATCTGATCCTTTCGGCTTGGCGCGAGGGCTTGCGCCCGACAGAAGACGCGATGCGCTTCCGCTTCCTCCCCGAACCCGCCGAAACCCCCGCCGCCGAACCCGCCGCTCCCGCCGCCGAAACCCCCGCCGCCGAAACCGCCGCCTCCCTCCCAAAATGGGCTTTGACGCCTTTCGCCATTGAGAGCGCTTCGGAGACCCGCTTCACGCCCTCCGCCAGCGAAGACACGCCGCTCTCGCCTCTGAAATTTTTGGACGAGAAAGCCGATTCCTCAAGAGCGCGGGGCGTTCATATTCATCATCTTCTTCATCATCTGCCGTCTCTTCCGAAAGAGGCGCGGAAGGCGGCGGCGGAGCGCTATTTGGATTTCAGGGCGGCGGATTTCTCACAAGAGGCGCGGCGGGCGATGCGCCAAAGCGCGATCGCCATTTTGGAGGAGGAGGTTTTTGCCCGCTTTTTCGCCGAAAATGACGGCGCTTGTCGCCGCGAAGCCGCCATCGCCGGCTATCTTCGGCGCGAGGACGGGACGTCTCTTTTCTTGTCGGGGCGGATGGATCTGCTTCGCCTCCCGGACAAGGGCGCGATTGAGATCGTGGATTTCAAGACAGGCGGCGCGGGCGGGGGCGGGGGCGGCGGAAAAATGAAGACGCCGGAATCCTACTTGCGCCAAATGGCGTTTTATCGATCTCTGATGCAGGACCGCCATCCTGATCGCCAGATTCTCTGCGCTCTTCTTTGGACGGACGCGCCGCGCTTGGAAAATCTCTCCGCCTCGGCGCTCAAAATAGACGCCTTCCTGCGATGAATGCCGAATTGTGCTATCCTGCCAAAGAGCAATCAGAGACGATGAGACAATGAAAGGACCCGCCATGGCATCCACGATCCCGCAAACCACCGACTCCTCCTTCGCCAAAGATGTGCTGGAATCCGAGAAGCCCGTCCTCGTGGATTTTTGGGCGGAATGGTGTCAGCCCTGCAAGCAAATCGCGCCGATGCTGGAAGAGATCGCCGCCGAAATGGGAGAGAATCTTGCCATCGCCAAAGTCAATATAGACGAGAATCCCAAAACGCCGACCCAATATGGCGTCCGCGCGATCCCGACTCTGATTCTCTTTCAGGACGGGCAGGCGGCAGGGTTTTTGACCGGGCTTCGCCCGAAAAGCGAGCTCGTCTCATGGATCAAGGAGACGCTCTGATCCACCGCGTCAAGACGCGCCGCCCCGCGTCAAGACGCCTCGCCGCCCCGCCCCGCTTCTCCAAAATCTCGCCCGCCAAATGAAGCGAGCCGCAAATGAGAAGCCGCGCCTCTTTCTCTTCTTGGGCTAGAGATTGAAGCGCGGCGTCAAGCGAAGGGTGGGCTTCTGATGGAAATCCCTCGGCGGCGGCGATCTCCGCCAAGAAAGACGGATCATAATAGGATCCCGCCTCCGCCAACGGATTCCGTCTGACCGGGACGGCGTGAATCTTGTCCGCCACGCCGCGAAAAGCGCGAAAAAAAAGGGCGGCGTCTTTCGCCCTCCCCATGCCGCAGAGAAGATGAAGAGGCTTGGGGGCATGGCGGCGGCGCATGGCGCGGAACTCTTTGGCGATCGCCCGCGCCGCTTGAGGATTATGTCCGCCATCCAGCCAAATCTCCAAACCGCCTTCGCTCCCCAAAAGCTGCAGGCGTCCCGGATTGCGGACGGTTCTCAAACCTTTGGCGAAGGGGGCGGCGTCTTCCATCTCCGAAATGCCGCGCCCCCCCCGCAACGCCCTGATGGCGATCCCCGCGTTCCGCATTTGGTGATCGCCCAAAAGGGCGGGCAGAGGAAGCCGCCATTCTTTCTCATTCTCGCGATACATCATCGCGTCCTTTTTCCGACAAAGCTGCCAATCCCTGCCTTCCATGAAAAGAGGCGCGCCTGTCTCTTCGGCGCGGCGGGCGATGACTGCCGCCGCTTGGCGCGGCTGTTTGGCGCAGAAAAGAGGCGAATGCGGCTTGATGATTCCGGCTTTCTCAAAAGCGATTTTTCCAATCGTCCTCCCCAAATAATTTTGGTGATCCAAGCCAACAGGCGTGATGATTGTCGCGGCGGGTTTTTCCAAGATGTTGGTGGCGTCCAGCCTGCCGCCCAGCCCTGTCTCCAAGATCAGAAAATCGGCGGGAAGGGCGGCGAAGGAAAGGAAGGCGGCGGCGCTTGTCGCCTCAAAGAAGGTGATGGGGTCGCCGTCATTGGCGGCGATGACCTCCTCCAAAGACTGAACGAGGCGGCGCTCGGAAATCGGGAGAGAGACGCCTGCTCCCTCGCTCAGACGAATCCGCTCATGGAAGCGAATCAAATGGGGCGATGTGTAAGCATGGACGCGCCTCCCCTCGCTCTCTAAGAAGGCGAGGAGAAACGCCGCGACCGATCCCTTGCCGTTCGTCCCGGCGATATGAAAGACAGGGGGAAGTTTCAGATCGGGGCGTCCCAGCTTCTCCAACAGATGGCGGATTCGCCCAAGCGACAAATCTATCCGCTTCGGGTGAAGAGCGAAAAGACGCTCTAGCAGGCGCTGGCTTTCAGACACGCTGGGCGCTCCTGACGCGCGGCGGCTTGTCTATTGCTGGGCGGGTTTTGGAAAGGCGCTGTCATGCTTCGCCACGCGCCTTTTGCTGACCCGCCCGGATCGGTTCAGGAAAAGGCGGAGGAGTCTGGCCAAAATTTCCGGCTGCTCGGCGCGCGGGACGACCATATCCACCATGCCGTGATCCAAGAGATATTCCGCCGACTGAAAGCCTTTCGGGAGTTTCTCGCGGATCGTCTGCTCAATGACGCGGGGGCCGGCGAAGCCGATCAATGCCCCCGGCTCCGCCATATGAACATCGCCCACCATGCCGTAAGAGGCGGTCACCCCGCCGGTGGTCGGATGGGCGAGCAGCACCAAATAAGGAAGGACGGCTTCCGACAGCGCTTGAAGCGCCGCCAAAGTGCGCGGCAACTGCATCAGCGACAGGATTCCCTCCTGCATTCTCGCCCCCCCGCTGGACGTCACGACAAGAAGCGGAACTTTGCGCTCCGCCGCCCAACTGACCCCCTCCACCAGAGCCTCGCCCGCCGCCATGCCCAGCGAGCCTCCCATAAAGGCGAAATCCTGAACGGCGACAACGCATTCCACATCCATGATCGCGCCATGGGCGACAGTGATCGCGTCTTCCGCCCCTGTCTTCTCGCGCGCCGCTTTCAAGCGATCGCGGTAGCGCTTCTCGTCTCGGAAGCGCAGGGGATCGGCGGGCACTTTCGGCGGCGTCAGACGATCATAGGAGGAATCGCCAAAAAGCAGGCGAAAGCGCTCAACGGGCGCCAGGCGCATATGGTGTCCGCATTCGCCGCAGACCTGAAAACTCTTCTTCAGATCCTGCTGAAAAAGCATCGCCTTGCAGGCGGGGCATGTTTTCCAAAGATCGTCCGGCGCGCTCCGCTTCTGAAAGACGCCGCGAATCTTCGGGCGGACGACATTCTTGATCCAATTCATGTTTTTCTCATCTCCTTCTCGTCATCGGCGAGCGCCGCCCGCCGCCCGCCGCCCGCCCGCTCTATGCCCTTTTTCAGTTCGCGGACAAAGGCGAAGGCTTCGGTCTCAGGATCGGACGCGCCGCCGATTTTCTGGGCGATGGCGGAGCCGACAACGACCATCTCGGCATGACGCGCCGCCTCTTCCGCCTGCGCCGCCGTCTTGACGCCGAAGCCCAGCGCCATCGGCAGAGGCGATCGCTTTCTTATCGCCGCCATATGACGGGCGACCTTCTTCATATTCGGAGGAGGCCCGCCGGTGACGCCGGTGATCGCGACATAATACAAAAACCCTTCCGCTTTTTCCAGAATGCGCGAGAGTCTTGCCTCATCGCTGTTCGGGGCGGCGAGGCGTATCATCGCCAAGCCTTCTCTGGCCAGAGGGCGGCGGAGGGGCGCGTCCTCTTCAGGCGGCATATCCACGATGATGACGCCGTCCGCGCCCGCCTTAGCCGCGTCTCGCGCGAAGCCCTCCATCCCATAGCGATGGACGGGATTGGCGTAGCCCATCAAAATGAGAGGCGTCTCTGGGGCGCTCTTTCGGAAGCGGCTGGTCATCTCAAGCGTTTTTTTCAGAGAGGCGCCGGCGCGCCGCGCCCGCTCTCCAGAGGCTTGAATGGCCGGCCCGTCCGCCATCGGATCGCTGAACGCCATGCCGAGCTCCACCATATCGGCGCCGGCGCGCGGCAGAGATTCCAATATCCTCGCTGACGCCTCCATATCCGGATCGCCCGCCATGACGAAGGCGGCAAGACCCGCCCGCCTCTCCTCTTTGAGCCGCGCGAAGGCGGAGGCGATTCGCGTTTGGCGGCTCATCCTTCGTCTCCAATGTCCATTTTGAGAAGTTTCGCCGCTTGAAAGACGTCCTTGTCGCCGCGCCCGCACATATTCATGACGATAAGGCGCGTCTTTGGGAGTTTCGGCGCTTCCTTGAGAAGCTGCGCCAGCGCGTGAGCGGGCTCAAAGGCGGGGAGAATCCCTTCCAGTTTGGCGCAGAGCTGAAAGGCTTGGAGCGCTTCCCCGTCCTCTATCGCGGCGTAGCGGGCGCGGGCGCTCTCTTTGAGGAAGGCGTGCTCCGGCCCGACCCCCGGATAATCCAGCCCCGCCGAGACGGAATGACCGTCGCGAATCTGCCCCTCCTCGTCTTGAAGAAGATAGGATCGGCTGCCATGCAGAATGCCGACGCTTCCGGCGTTCAAGGGCGCGGCGTGATCCAAGCCTTTAACGCCCCGCCCTCCAGCTTCCACGCCGCACAGTTCCACGCCCTCTTCCTCCAAAAAAGGATGAAAGAGACCAAGCGCGTTGGAGCCGCCGCCAACGCAGGCGATCAAGAGATCGGGCAGACGCCCTTCTTTCTCCATCATTTGCGCTTTGACCTCGCGCCCAATGACCGATTGAAAATCGCGGACGATCCTCGGATAGGGATGAGGGCCGGCCGCCGTCCCGATGATGTAAAAGGTGTCCTCCACATGAGAGACCCAGTCGCGGAGCGCCTCATTCATCGCATCCTTGAGACCCTGTCCGCCTGATCGCACCGGCTGAACCTCCGCGCCCAAAAGCCTCATGCGAAAGAGATTGGGTTTCTGCCGCGCTATGTCCTTCGCGCCCATATAAACCAGACAGCGCATGGCGAAGCGGGCGGCGACTGTCGCGGCGGCGACGCCATGCTGCCCCGCCCCTGTCTCGGCGATGACGCGCTTTTTCCCCATCCGCTTGGCGAGCAGAATCTGTCCCAGACAGGCGTTGATCTTATGCGATCCTGTATGGTTCAGCTCATCGCGCTTAAAATAGATTTTCGCGCCGCCGCAATGATCGGTCAGACGCTTCGCGTAATAAAGCGGGCTTGGACGCCCGGCATAGTCTTGAAGGAGGGAGTCCAGCTCGGCTTGAAAATCGGGATCCTCACGCGCCTCCCGATAAGCCTCTTCCAAGGCCAGAAGGGGAGGCATCAGCGTCTCGGCGACAAAACGTCCGCCGAAAGTGCCGAAACGCCCATCAGCATCGGGAAGGGCGGCGTTGGAGATGGGGCGCGGGGTCGTCATCGCTCTGTTATAAGGTTTTCGCGGCGCGGAGAAAATCGGCGATTTTCTGACGATCTTTGACGCCGGGCGCGCGCTCCACGCCGGACGAGACATCGGCATAAAGAGCGCCGCTCGCTTTGACGGCGCGGGGGAGATTCTCCGCCGTCAGCCCGCCTGAGAGAATCCACGGTTTCGGGAAGGTTTTCCCGTGAAAAAGAGACCAATCCATAACGCGTCCATGTCCGCCGCGCCTCGCGCTCTTGTCAGGCGTAGAGAGGGGGGCGGGCGAGGGCGCGGGCGAGGGGGGCGCGGGCGGCGGCGGCTCAAAGAGCAGCATCGCCGCTTGCGTGAAATCGCCGGCGCTCTCCAAATCCGCCGCCTCTCGGACATGAAGCGCCTTGATGACAGGCTTTCCCAAAACGCGCCGCGCCTCGCCGATAAAAGCCGGACTCTCCCGCCCGTGAAATTGCAGCATGTCGGGACGGGTCTTTTCGGCAAGAGCGCGGAGCGTCTCCAACGAGGCGTCTTGGCAGACGGCGACAAGTTTCGCCTTCCCCCAGCCCTCGCGCGTCCCGAAAAGCGCCGCCGCCTCTTCCAACGAGAGATGGCGCGGACTCTTGTCGCAAAAGACGAAGCCCAAGAAATCCGCGCCATGTTTCAGCGCCGCCTCGCGCGATTCTTTGTCGTTCAAGCCGCAAATTTTGACGCCGATCATTCCCCCGCGCCTCCGCCTTCTCCGCGCTTTTTCCCGCCGCCGCGCAGCCATTGCGTCAAGCCGCCCAGAGCGAAGCCGAAAAGAAAAGAAAGAGACATCAAAAGAAAAAGAGGCGCCTCCAATACAGACCCCGAGACATCAAAGGAAAAAAGATCAAGAGACAGCGCGACCTTCTGCCGATTGGCGAGCGCGAAAGCCAAAAAAACGGCAAGGAGAAAAACAACCCAGAGCCGCGCCGCAACGCGCCGCATCAAAACCCTCTCAACAATGGCGGCGGCGGGGCGTCTTGACGCGGGGGCGGCGGGGGGGCGTCATGGATTCAGAGCCTCGCGCAAGACCTTCCCGCTCTTGAAGAAGGGAACGAAAGAGCCGCGCGTCAAAAGCTGCTCGCCGGTGCGAGGATTCCGCGCCGCCCTCGCGCGCCGCCATTTGACGGCGAAAACGCCGAAACCGCGAAGTTCCACCCTCGCTCTCTCTTCCAAAGCGGCGGCGATCTCTTCCAAAATGACGGCGACAATCTTTTCCAAATCGCGGCGCGTCAGATGCGGGTTGGCGCGCGCCAGTTCAGAGAGAAGCTCGGATTGGTTGAGAGTCGTCTTCATGATCCTCCAAACGATTTTTAAGATTGAGGCTTCCAAATGGCGAAAAGCCCGGATCGCATCGGCATGACGCCGCTCTCACGCAAGAGGGGCAGGAGCCGCAAAAGGGCGGAGGCAAGAGAAGTTTCAGAGGAGAGCGGATAGGGGAAAGAGGAGGGATTGACGTCCCGCGCCGGCATGGAAAGCGGAATGTTTCTCTTCGCCATCATCCATTGCCGCGCCTCTTTCTCTCCGCCGATGGCGTCCACCAATCCGGCTTCTTGCGCGCGCTTGCCTGTGAAAATGCGTCCGTCCGCCAGGAGTCGGACTTGCTTTTTCTCCATCCCGCGCCGCTCGGCGACAAGGGCGATGAACCACGTCAAGCCGTCATCCACGACGCTCTGCGCCATCTCCAGCGCCGGCGGGCTGGGCTTGCCAAAGGGCGAAGGCTGCCCTTTCAAAGGGCCGGAGGTCACGTCATGGGCGTCAATGCCGATTTTCTCCATCAGATCGGAAAACTCCATCCATTGGAAGACGACTCCGATGGAGCCTGTGATCGTGCCGTGATGGGCGACGATATGATCGCTGCCCAACGCGGCGATATAGCCGCCGGACGCCGCCACCTCTTCCAAGACGGCGACGACAGGCTTGTCGCTCTTGGAGACATGGCGCAAATCCGAAAAGAGCGCCTCAGAGCCGGTCAGCGTGCCGCCGGGCGAGTTGATGCGAATGATGACGCCGCGCACGCTGCGATCCTCGGCGATTTTGCGGAACATTTCGCGCCGCGCCTGATCGGAAGTGATGACGCCCTGCAGCGAGACGCGCGCGATATAGTCGCCGCCCAAGCCCAGCGCCATCTGCATCCAGACCACGCTCGCGGCTAGAAAGATCAGAATCGCCGCGATGCGCCAAAAAAAGACGCGCCTGCCCAAGCGGAGCGCGTAAAGCCTCTGATCCGCGCCGATAAGAGACCTGCCGCCGCGCGCGCCGGCGCGAGAGGCGGCGGAGTCTTCGGATGAAGGCGGGGATGGGGGGGATTCTGTCATTGTCTCAAAAAACCTCCTGCAAGATTCTCGGATAATCAATCCTTTGATCGGAAAGACAAGATCGGAAAGATGATTGCGCTTCGTTCCTTGATCCTATCATAGAGATCGGGCGCGCGAAAGACAAAAAGCAAAAGACGAAACTCTCTGATATTGGAAAAGTTTTAAAACCTTCACTTTTTTTCGGCTTTCGCCTTTTTTTCCGTTTCTTCGGCTTTTTCGGCTTTTTCGGCTTTCTCCGCTTTTTCCGCTTTGGCGGTTTTTGTGGTTTTTGTTGTTTTTGTTGTTTTTGCCGCCTTCGCGGTTTTCACGGTTTTCGCGGTCTTTTCCGCCTTCTCCGCCTTCTCCGCCTTCTCCGCCTTTTCCGCCTTCTCCGTTTTCTCCACCTTTTCCGTCTTTTTCGCCTTTGTCTTGGCGCTCGGCGTCTTGGCGCTTGGCGTCTCGGCGCTCTGCGTCTCGGCGCTCGGCGTCTTGGCGCTCGGCGTCTTGGCGGCGGCGGTCACTTTCTTGAGAGCGCTCCCCAAAATATCGCCCAAAGACGCGCCGGAATCGCTAGAGCCATATTGCGCGACCGCCGCCTTCTCCTCGGCGATCTCCAAAGCTTTGACGGAGAGAAGAATCTTATGGGTCTTGGGATCATATTCGGTGACGTGGGCATCCAATTTCTGCCCGACGGTGAAGCGATCCGGGCGCTGCTCGCCGCGCTCGCGCGACAAATCGGCGCGTTTGATGAAAACCCGCACCGGCGTCTTTCCGATCGTCACTTCCACGCCATTGTCGCGGATCTCGGCGACGGCGCAAGTGACGGTGTCGCCTTTCTTCATATCTTTGAGCGCCTCCATGGCGGAGGAATCCAGCTGCTTGATGCCCAAAGAGATTCTGGCCTTCTCCACGTCAATATCCAAGACCAGCGTTTCCACCTCCTCGCCCTTTTTGTATCGCGCCAGCGCTTCGGATCCGGACGCCGTCCAATCCAAATCGGAAATATGCGCCATGCCGTCCAGCTCATTCTCCAGCCCGACAAAGAGTCCGAACTCGGTGATATTGCCGACAGTCCCCTTGACGCGACTCCCGACAGGATGCGCCTCGGCGAAGGACTCATACGGATTGCGCATGCATTGGCGCATGCCCAGCGAAATGCGCCTTTTTTGGATGTCAATATCCAGCACTTCCACATCCACCTCTTGGCTGACCAGCACCAATTTGGAAGGCGGCGCGTTCTTCTTGATCCAGCTCATCTCCGAGACATGCACCAGCCCTTCCACGCCCGGCTCTATCTCAATGAAGGCGCCATATTCGGCGACATTCGTCACGACCCCCTTGAGTCTTGAGCCTTTCGGATAAGTCTCCAAGACGCGATCCCACGGATCGCTCTCCAACTGCTTCATGCTGAGATTGATCTTCTGCGTGTCGGGATTGATTCGCATGATCTGCACTTTGACGGCATCGCCCATTTTCAGAATCTCGGACGGATGATGAATGCGCTTCCAAGAAATCTGCGTGACATGCAAAAGCCCGTCTATGCCGCCCAAATCCACGAAAGCGCCGTAATTGGTGATGTTCTTGACGATCCCTTCCATCGTTTGTCCCTGCGCCAAAGTCTGCAGCATTTCGTCCCGCTCTTTGGCGCGCCTTTCTTCCAAGACGGCGCGGCGCGAGACGACAATGTTGCTGCGGCGGCGATCCATTTTCAAAATCTGAAACATTTCGGGCTTGTTCATCAGGGCGGCGACATCGCGCATTGGGCGGACATCCACTTGGCTTCCCGGGAGAAAGGCGGTCGCGCCACCCAAATCCACAGTGAAGCCGCCCTTGACGCGCCCGACAATCGCGCCTTCAATGCGCGTCTCGGCTTCAAAGGCTTCGGTCAGATTCTCCCACGCCTGCTCGCGCTGCGCCTTGACGCAGGAAAGAACCGCTTCGCCAAGCGCCGTCTCCACGCGCTCCACATAGACATCCACCATGTCGCCCACTTCCAGCTCCGCCTCATAGCCCGGCCGCGCCATGTCGCGGAGAGGCACGCGCCCTTCCGTCTTGAGACCGATGTCAATGACGGCATAGCCATGCTCAATCTCGCAGACTTTGCCCTTGATGACGCGCCCTTCCAGCGCGCGCTCTTGCGGCAGATATTCTTCCAACAGCGCGGCGAATTCCTTCTCGCCCGACTGTTTTTTGCTTTTCTCCAGCGTCGGCATGTTTGTCCTCAATCTTGGCGGGCGCGTCTCGTTTCCTCCGCCTCTATAGCCGAAGCGCCCCCGTCTCGCAAGGGCTTCGGCGCTCTTATGACGCCGCCGAGGCTTCGCATCGTCCGCGCGAACCCCGGAAAACTGCTGCCGATCGCCTCCGCGCCCTCCACGCGGACGGCGCGCTTCGCCGACAAGCCCAGCACCAAAAACGCCATCGCGATGCGGTGATCCAAAAAGCTCCGCGCCAAGCCGCCGCCTTGAGGCGCGCCGCCGCAGCCTTCAATCGTCAAATCGTCCCCCTCTAGGGACGCGCCGACTCCATTCGCTTTCAATCCCGCCAAAATCGCGCTGAGGCGGTCGCTTTCCTTGATCCGCAGTTCCGACAGACCGCGAAAGCGGCTCGCCCCTTCGGCATGGGCGGCGACTATGGCGAGGAGAGGATATTCGTCCAGCATGGCGGGGGCGAGGGCGGCGTCCGTCTCTATGGCGCGGAGCGCTCTGCCGCCGCGACAGATCAGATTGGCTTGAGGCTCATTCGCCGTCTCGCCTGTCGGCGCGATGGTCAGATCGGCTCCCATTTTGAGGAGCGCGTCATAGAAGCCTCGCCTGAGGGGATTGACGCAGATTTTTTTGATCACGAGCGAGGAGGACGGGATCAGAATGGCGGCGGCGGCGAAAAACGCCGCCGAGGACGGATCGCCCGGAATGGAGAAGGAGGCGGGGCGAAGCTCCTGCTCGCCGGACAGGCGAACCATTCCGCCTTTTTCGTCTTGGTCGGCGCGGAGATTTCCGCCGAAGAGGGGCATCATGCGCTCCGTGTGATCGCGGCTGGGCGCGGAGACGCGGATGACGCTCTCGCCTCTGGCGTGGAGCGCCGCCAAAATGAAGGCGGTTTTCAGCTGCGCCGAAGAGCCGGCGGAGGCGTCCAGCGCCGCGAGAAGGGGCGCACGGCCGGTGATGGCGAGGGGGAGGCGTCCGTTCCGCGAGACGATTCCGGCGCCCATTGCCGAGAGAGGTTTTATCAGTCGGCGCATTGGGCGTTTTGTCAGGGAGGCGTCTCCGATGAGAAAGCTTGTGAAGCCGTGTCCTGAGAGCGCTCCGGTCAGGAGTCGGGCTGTCGTTCCTGAATTGCCGCAATGGAGGGGTTTCTGGGGCGGCGCGAAGCCGCCAATGCCGAGTCCATTCACTGTCGCGCGCTTTTTGTCTTGGGCGATTTGGACGCCCAGCGCGCGCAAAATCTCGGCGGTCGCGGCGACATCCTCGCTTGGCGGGAGTCCGTCAATTTCGGAGCGTCCTGCTGTCAGCGCCGCGAAGATCAGGGCGCGGTGGGCGATGGATTTGTCGCCTGGCATTGTTGTTTCGCCTTTGAGGGGTGGCGAGGGTTCGGCGGTCAGTGTTTTGGCGGACATAGGTTTTCTTCGGTTTTCTTCTTTTTTCATTGGGCTTCTTTCTTGCCTCTCTTGCCTCTCTTGGCTTTTATGGCATTATCGGAGAGGGCGGCGCAAATGGCGGCGGCGATTGTGGGGGCCATAGCTCAGTTGGGAGAGCGCTTGAATGGCATTCAAGAGGTCGGCGGTTCGATTCCGCCTGGCTCCACCGCCGCCTGTCGTAGAAAGTTAAGGGGGGTCAAGGGGGGCTTGCCCCCCTTGAGAAAAGGGGGGGTCGGGGGGAATCCCCCCGAAACGCGTGGGTGGGTGGGAAAAAAGCATTTGCGAGCGGAGCGAAGCGTGAGCGAGCAAATGCGACCCACCCACGCGCCCCCTGCCGCAAGAGCTCTTGTAAGCAGGGGGGTCGGCGGGCTTTCTCGCTCGCTAGCGCTCGCTTCGTTTCGCCACGCCCGCCGACTATAGCGGGCTTGCGCCCGCTTGGTTTTTTTGGGGGGCTAGCCCCCCAAACCCCCCTTAACCTTGGCTCTTGCGAAAACACCCCCCCATCCCCATCTAATCCCCATGAACAAGAAAAAACAAACCGCCCACGAAACCCGCTCGGCAAACCTCCTCAAACGCCGCGCGCCCCTCGCCTATATCAAACCGCTGCAAGTCAAAGACCTGCCAGCAGAAATCGCCGCCGCAATCCCCCTCCCCAAACAAACGCAACTCTACGCCCTCTGCGCCGAAGACGGAACGACAATGACCCTCGCCGAAAGCCCCGAAGCCATCCTCGCCTTGGCGCGAGCGCACCACCTAGAGCCTCTGACGCTCCACTAACGCCGCAATGAACGCGGCGCGCCTCCTCACTTTCGACTCTTGGAACCAGCCCCCGAATCCGCCAACAAAGCGAAAAGAGCAGCGGAATCTTTGGCGGCGCGCATCTTCCTCACGACCGTCCTGCCGCGCAGCGTCCTGGAAATTCGCGCCAGCGCCTTCAAATGATCAGCGCCCGCGCCCTCAGGCGCCAGCAAAAGACAAACCAAATCCACAGGCTGATCGTCTATCGCCTCAAAAGCGATGGGGCTCTCCAAAAGAACGAAAAGTCCGACAAGATTCTCCAAACGAGACAATTTGCCATGCGGAATGGCAATCCCCCTGCCAACCCCCGTAGAGCCAAGCCTCTCGCGCTCCAAAAGAGTGTGAAAAATAACGCGCTCCGGAATGTCAGTCAGCGCCGCCGCCTTCACCGACAAATCTTGGAGAAGCTGGCGCTTCCCCGCCGCCTTCAGACGCGCGAAAACGCCCTCCGGCTTGATGAAATCCGCCAGTTCCATCGCGTAAATCTCCTAGATGAGAGCGGCAAGCTAGAAAGAGGGGCGGCGTCTGTCAAGACCGCCGCCCGCGCCGCGCCGTCAAGAAGCGCCGCCCGCCCAAGAAAAGCGATCGCCCAAATAGGCGCGGCGGACGCCGCTGTCGGCGACAATCTCATCGGGCGCGCCTTCGGCCAAAATCTTGCCGTCATGGATGACAATCGCCCGATCCACCAAATCCAACGCCGCGCGGACATTATGATCGGTCAACAAAACGCCAAGCCCCTTATCTTTGAGACGGCGCACCAATCTGCGAATATCCTCAAGCGCGATCGGATCAATGCCGGCGAAAGGCTCGTCCAGCAGAATGAAGCGGGGCTGCGCCGCCAGCGCCCGCGCGATCTCCACGCGCCGCCGCTCGCCGCCAGAGAGCGCCGGCGCCGGCACGCGCCGCAAATGCTCCACCTCCATATCGGCAAGCAGAGACTCCAAAAGCGATTCGCGCTTCTCGCGCCGCGGCTCCACCGCTTCCAAGACAAGCCGCAGATTGTCCTCCACGCTCAAGCCGCGAAAAATGGAGGTCTCCTGCGGAAGATAGCCCAGCCCCATCCGCGCGCGGCGATGGACGGGCAGCATCGTCACATCCTCGCCATGAATGCGCACGATCCCGGAATCCGGGCGAATCAGCCCGCTGATCATGTAAAAGACGGTCGTCTTGCCGGCGCCGTTCGGTCCCAAAAGACCAATCGCCTCATGCGCCCGAAGCGAGAAGGAAATGTCGGAGACGACAGGGCGATCCTGAAAGACTTTGCGAAGATGCTCGGCGCTGATGGAATCCGGCGCGGAATCCGTCTTTCGCTTTTGAGACCGCGCCGGCGGCAAAGGCAGAATAGCGCCTCGCATGATCCCCCCTTGAAAAATGGAAATGGAAATGGACGAAACGCGCTGCCATGTCGCCCATCGGACGCGCCGATTATAGGGCGCGAAAGACCAAAAGGAAAGAGAGAAGAGGCTTCAGAAGAAGCTTCATATGAGCGCCGCCGCCGCTTGATCCAAGCCTTCGGGGCGACCGCAATCAAAGCGCCGCCCTTGGATCGGAACCCCCATCAAAGGCAGAGAAGAGAGCGCGCGCGCCATGCCATCCGTCAGTTGAATCTCGCCTTTCGCCCCCGGCGGCGTCTCCGCCAAATGCCGAAAGAGCGCGGCGCTCAAAATATAGCGCCCGACAATGGCAAGATCAGAGGGTGCCTCTTCGGGCGCGGGCTTTTCCACCAGCGCCTCCAAAGGCAGCGCCTCGCCCTCCGGCGCGCCCGTCTTCGCGATGCCATATTGCGAGACCAAAGCCGGCGGCACTTTCTCAAGCGCGACCAGCTGCCGGCCCTTTTTCCGATAAAGTTCCGCCATCATCGGAAGAGGGGCCGGGGCGAGGATCAGATCGTCAGGCAGCAGAACGGCGAAAAACTCGCCCCCCGCCCCCGCCCCTGCCGCCGCCATCAATGGCGCGGCGCGGAGAAGAGCGTCTCCCAAGCCTTTCGGCGTCTCCTGCTTGACATAAAACCGCTTCATTTTCGGAAAGGGCGCGTCTGAAGCTTCCAAATAGGCTTTGAGCGCCGCCTCATGCGCGCCGGTGATGAAGACGCATTCCTCTATCCCCGCCGCCGCCGCCTCGGCGAGCGCGTAATAGAGAAGAGGCTTGTTCTCCGCCACCCGAACCAGCTCTTTCGGAATCGCCCGAGTCAAAGGAAAGAGGCGCGTGCCTTGACCCGCCAAAGGAAAAACCGCCTTGCGAAGAGGAGGATGCATGAAAGGTCTCTGTCGGAAAATCAAAAATCTTGGCTTGAAGGGTGTAAGCTGTTTTTTCTTTTAAAGAAAGAACCTCGCTTTAAATGTGAAAAAAGACATTCAAGCTCATTTCGGCTCTTGTGGAAAGAAATTGCCTTCATCCACAAAAATCTCTTTTTGGGCATAATTTTTATCAGCCATTCATGACAGGTTTTTTAAATCAAAAACGCCGCGGGGGAGACAAGGCGCATGAAAGGAAGGCGGATTCAGCCCGTCATTCTGGCCGGAGGCTTGGGGCTTCGGCTGTGTCCTCTTTCTTCCTTCATTCGCCCGAAACCGTTCCTGCCGCTCGCCAATGGCGGCACGCTCTTGCGGCAGACGGCGCGGCGCGTCCGCGAGGATCGCTACAAAGCGCCGATCGTCAGCTGTCTTGGACTCCATCACGGAATGGCGCTTGGGGAAATGGCGAAGGCGGAGCTTGCCGCCGATCTTTGGATTTTGGAGCCTTTCGGACGCGACACCGCCGCCGCCATCGCGCTCGCCGCGCAGAATGTCGCGGCGAGCGATCCGGACAGAATTCTCGCCTTTCTCCCCGCCGATCACGAAATCCGAAAAGGAGACGCCTTCCATGAAGCCATTGAGAGAGCGGCGGCAGCGGCGAGGGAAGGCTATCTCTCGGCGCTGGGCGTCAAGCCCGAATGGGCGGAGACGGATTATGGCTACATCCAGCCCGGCGAAACTCTGCGGCAAGCCGCGGCTCGGAGAATCGCGCGCTTCATAGAAAAGCCGCATGACAAAGCGGCGGCGCGCTTCTGCTCGTCGGGACGCTATCTTTGGAACAGCGGCATTTTTGTCGGGCGGGCGGAATCTTTCGTGGCTGCGATCCGAAGCGCCGCGCCGGCCGTCCTCCGCGCGACAGGCAGGGCTTTGCGAAAATGCCAAAGGCGCGAGCAAGCCCTCATGCCCCATGCCGACAGTCTCGCCGCCGCGCCCAAACTCTCCTTTGATCGCGCCGTCATGGAGAAAATCGCCAACGCCGCCGTGCTGGAAGCGGATATGGGATGGCGCGACTGCGGAACATGGAAGAGGCTTGGCGAGACGGCATCTTTTCCTTCTCTCATCGGATAAAGCTGCTATCGTCAGAGAAGCATGACTCTTCTCAAATGGTTCGCGCCTCGCCGCGCCTTGAAAAAGCGCCGCGCCGCCAGCGCCGCTCCTTTTGCCGCCCGCGCCGCCGCTATCCTCGCTTTTTCGCTGACGCCGCCGGCCCTCGCCGACTCCGCGTCAAGACGCGCGCCCGCCCCCGCCGCCCCCGCCGCCGAGAGCCGCTACAATGAAGAAGCGGTTAAAACTTTCCTCAAAGAGATCGGCGACCAAGCCTCCAAAAAGGGCGTCTCGCGCGATCTCGTCAATCGGGTTTTTAAGGATTTCCGCCCCGATCCGAAAGTCATCGCGGCGGATGAGAGACAGGCGGAGTTCGTTCTGCCTCTCGGGCGCTATATCGCGACTCGCGTCTCGGAGAGACAGATCGCGCGAGGGCGCGAAGAGATGACCCGCCACGCCCGCCTCCTCCAAGAGACCGAAAGGCGCTATGGCGTGGACAGGCACATTCTCCTCGCCATTTGGGGGATGGAGACCAATTTTGGAACGCATCAGGGCGATTATGATGTCGCCCACGCGCTGGGAACGCTGGCGATGGGCGAGAGACGCCGCGCTTTCGCCTATGAGCAGCTGCTGGCGCTCTTGGCGATTCTCCAAGAGAATCCGTCTTTGATCCCGCTCAGAGGCTCTTGGGCGGGGGCGATCGGCCATGTGCAATTCATCCCGACAAGCTACGCCCGCTACGCGATAGACGCGGACGGAGACGGCAAGCGCGATCTGGCTCACAGCCTCGCGGACGCTTTCGGATCGGCGGCGAATTATCTGGCCTCTTTCGGATGGCGCGCCGATCGGAGCTGGGGCTTTGAGGCGAAACTGCCAAAAGACTTTTCCTACGCGCTGGCGGAGGAGCGACTCTACAGACCTCTGTCGGAATGGGGCGCGCTGGGCGTGCGGGACATGAAGGGCGAGCCTCTGCAAGGCGAGACGCCTGCCTCTCTCATTCTGCCGGCGGGACATTTGGGCCCCGCCTTTCTGACGACCAAAAACTTTGAAGCCCTGCTCCGATATAATCGCGCCTACGCCTATGCGCTGTCGGTCGGACATTTGGCGGATCGCCTGCGCGGAGGAAAACCTTTCGCCGCCTCATGGGAAAAAGCCGATAAAGAGCTGCTTCCCCCTGAGAAACTGCGCCTTTTGCAAACCTATCTCTCCGAACAAGGCTTTGACACAGGCGGCGCGGACGGAATGGCGGGGCGGAAAACGCGCGCCGCCATCCGCGCCTATCAAAAAAAGCGCGATCTTCCGCAGGACGGCTACCCCTCCCTCTCCCTTTTGCGGGCAATCCGCGCCGAAAAACGCGACAAGCCTTGAACCATGACGAAGCCGTCCGCTCCGCCAAAACAAAGAATGGAACTTTTGCGCGAAGCCCTCGCCAAAAAGGCGGATTATGTCGCCGATGAGAAGATCGGCGCGGCGCTTTTCTTGGCGGAGGCGCTCCAAAAGCCTCTCCTCGTGGAGGGGCCGCCCGGCGCCGGCAAGACCGAATTGGCTCTCGCCGCCGCCAAAGCGCTCCAAAAGCCTCTCATTCGGCTCCAATGCTATGAAGGCTTGGACGAAACAAAAGCGCTCTATGAATGGCAATATGGCAAGCAGCTCCTCTACACGCAGCTCTTGAAAGACAAGCTGCATGACGTCTTGAAAGACGCCCCGTCTCTCAATGAGGCGATGGGGAAACTGCTCTCTTTGGAGGATTTGTTTTTCTCGGAAGATTTTCTCTCGCCGCGCCCGCTCCTCAAGGCGCTTCGGGAGAAGGAGGGCGCGGTTCTGCTCCTTGACGAGATTGACAAGGCGGACGAGGCTTTTGAAGCTTTTCTCCTTGAGATTTTGTCGGATT
Source organism: uncultured Alphaproteobacteria bacterium (assembly GCA_958296285.1). GTDB lineage: Bacteria > Pseudomonadota > Alphaproteobacteria > JAPOUT01. The sequence continues at coordinate 558,517 of OY282459.1, read as the reverse complement.
ATCAGATTTCCATTCCGGAACTGGGAACCTTCCGCGCGGCGCGTCCGCCGCTCGTCATTCTGACCAGCAACGAGACGCGCGATTTGGGAGGCGCGCTCCGCCGCCGCTGCCTCCATTTGGCGCTGGGCTTTCCGGACAGAGATCGGATGCGGCGCATTGTCCAAGCCCATCTTCCCAATATAGAGGATCGCCTGTTGGAGAGCGTCCTCTCTTTCGTGGAGGCTCTGCGCCAGGAGGATTTGCGCAAATCCCCCTCCATCGCCGAGACTGTGGATTGGGCGAGAGCGCTCCTCCTCCTCCACGCCGAAAGGCTGGACGAGCCTCTCGTCAAGAAGACTCTGACGGCGCTTCTGAAAATGGAGCGCGATGCGGCTGCCGTTCTGCCGCGTTTGGAAACTCTGCTTTCGGCGGAAAAACCCAAAAAAGAAGCGCGCGGGGGGCGCGCTTTATGATCGCCGCTTTCGCGCGAGCGCTCCATGACGCCGGGCTGGACGTCTCCGCCGCCGAAACTTTGGACGCGCTCCGCGCCGCCGAAACGCTGGGGGTGGAGGAGAGAGAGATTTTTAAACAAGGCTTGCGCGCCTGCCTCGCCAAGAGCGCCTCGGAAGCGAGGATTTTTGACGAATGTTTTGAGCGCTTCTTCTGGCCCGTCAGCCAAGAGCGAAAAGACGAGAGGCGGCCGGAAAGGGCGGCGTCTCTTCAGAGAGACGCCGCCTCTTTCGCGCTCCAAAGAGCGGCTTCTAGAATCGGTCTGGAGGGGATTCAACTTTTCACGCAGAGAGGTCTTTATCAGCGCCGCCTTGTGGAAGAAGCGGGGATGGCGGAGATGGAGCGGGCGCTCCTTCAAGCGCGGCGCGAGGGGGCGGCAGAGGAGGAGGGCAGGCTGGAAGAGGCGCGCCAAGAGATGACGCGCCAAGCGCGCCAGATGGTGGAGCGGGCGCTTCTCCTCCACAGCCGGCGCCGACGCCAAGAGACCGAAGCCGCCGCCCTTATGGCGGCGTCTCTCTCGGCGCTGGACGGCAGAGAGACGGCGGCGATGACGCGCCTCGCCTCGCGCCTCGCCAAGAAACTCGCCGCCAAATATGGAAGGCGGCGGAAGGAAGCCCAAAAAGGACGGCCGGATATGGCAAGAATCATAAGACGCAATCTCGCCTTTGACGGACAGATTCACGATTTGGTTTGGAAAAACAAGCGCGTCTCCAAGCCCGATCTCTTCCTCCTTTGCGATGTGTCGGGATCGGTGGCGGCGGCGGCGCGCTTTCTGTTGATGTTTCTTCACGCCCTTTCTTCCTGCGTGGAATCCTGCCGCGCTTTCGCTTTCTCCAGCCATTTGGGCGAGGTCTCGGCGCTGATGGAGGCGCGGGATTTCTCAAAAACTTTCCGCGAGATTTTGCGAACCCATGGCGGCGGCAGCACCGATTACGGACAGGCTTTCGGCGATTTCTTCCGCCTCGCCGGAGACAAGATCACGCGGCGGAGCGTCATTATTATTTTGGGGGACGCGCGATCCAACCATGGCGATCCGGGCGCGGACATTTTACGCGAAATGAGCCGCCGCGCCGCGAGACTCTTATGGATCAATCCTGAGCCCAAAAGCCTCTGGGGGACGGGCGATTCCGAAATGCCGCGCCTTGCCGCCCTCTGCCACGCGGCGCATGGCTGCGCCACGATCGCCCAGATGGAGCGCATCGTGGACGGCGTCTTAAAACTCCGCCTTTAAGAGACAAAAGAGATAAAGAAGAGACAAAAGAGATAAAGGTTTCAGCGCGGCAGATCTGAGCGCCCCATCAGAAAAAGATCCACGGCGCACGCCGCCTGCCGCCCTTCGCGGATCGCCCAGACGACCAAAGACTGTCCGCGCCGCATGTCGCCGGCGGCGAAAACGCCTTTCAGCGAAGTCGCATACCCCTCCTCATCCGCCGCCACATTGCCGCTTTTATCCAGCGCGAGACCCAAAGATTCTATCAGACCGTCATGGACGGGATGCAGAAAGCCCATGGCGAGCAGAACCAAATCGGCGGGGATCGTGAAGCCCGATCCTTTGATCTTCTTCATCTCGCCATTGACGCGGACGCAATGGAGCGCCTCCACTCTGCCTTCCGCGCCTGAGAATCTTTCGGTCATGACCGACCAATCGCGCTTCGCCCCTTCTTCTTGGCTGGAGGAGGTTCTAAGACGCATCGGCCAATCGGGCCAAACCAGCATTTTGTCCTCGCGCAGGGGGGGCTTCGGCATGATCTCCAACTGCGAGACCGACAGCGCCCCCTGCCGAAAGGAAGTCCCGATGCAGTCCGATCCCGTGTCGCCGCCGCCAATGACGACAACATGCTTGGCGGCGGCCAGAATCCGCGGCGTTTCTCCCAGAGGCTCGCCGCCGATCCGTTTATTTTGCTGGATCAGAAAATCCATGGCGAAATGCGCGCCCTCCAAATCGCGCCCCGGGATCGGCAGATCGCGGGGATGCTCCGCGCCCCCGGCCAAGAGAATCGCGTCATAGGATCGCTTGAGCGCCGCCGCCTCCCCGCTTCCGACATTCACGCCGCAATGAAAAATGACGCCTTCCGCCTCCATCTGCTGGACGCGTCTGTCTATGGCGCGCTTTTCCATTTTGAAATCGGGAATGCCGTAGCGGAGAAGTCCGCCGGCTTTGGCGTTTTTCTCATAAAGATGAACCTCATGTCCGGCGCGGGCGAGCTGCTGAGCGGCGGCAAGACCGGCGGGGCCGGAGCCGACAATCGCGACTCTCTTGCCCGTCTTGACGGCGGGCGGCTCCGGGACGATCCAGCCCTCGTCCCAAGCGCGATCGGCGATGGCGCATTCAATCGTCTTGATAGAGACCGGCGCCTCCTCCAGATTGAGCGTGCAGGAGGTTTCGCACGGGGCGGGGCAGATTCGTCCCGTGAATTCGGGGAAATTGTTCGTGCTATGGAGATTGCGCGAGGCTTCCCGCCAATCGCTCCGATAGACCAGATCGTTCCAATCCGGGATTTGATTCATCACCGGGCAGCCCTGATGGCAATAGGGGATTCCGCAATCCATGCAGCGCGCGGCTTGGGCGATCAGCGCCTCCTCGCGCAGCGGCAGCGCGAACTCCCGATAATGCCGCACGCGATCGCCGGCCGGCGCGTCTTTGCGATCCTGCCTGTCAATCTCCAAAAATCCCGTGGCTTTGCCCATCCTCACCCTGCCTCCATCGGCGATGCTCTATCCACCATGCCCCGTCCAACCCCGCCGCGCAAGGAGCGCGGACAGGAAAAAGAGACACTGCCCCGCCAATTCCAAAACCTCTTCGGCGGCGAAAAAGAGAACATCCTCCTCTCCCAGCCGCTTATGGAGAGACTCCGCCCCTTGCGCGATCAGAAGGGCGAGAAGCCCGGCGACAATCCAAAAAGGCGCGCTCTCGCCCCGCCGCCAGCGCCTCCATAAAGAGGGCGCGCCCCGCCAAAACAGCGCCGCCAGCATGGAGAGAAGCGCCGCGAAAAGGAAAGCGGCGGCGATTTTCTCAGAGAGAGGGAAAGCGGGATCCCAATAGTCGCGGGGCTTGAAGACGCTCATCATGAAAAAACTCTTATGCCAGTCCAAGCCCAGCTCCCGATAGGCGAAGAGGGACAGAAAAAAAGACGCCGCCAAAGTCGTGAAATTTTTGGGAAAGCGATGCAAAAAAAGAGCCGCCGTCATTAAAGGCAGGATCGCCGAGGGCGTCTCCAAAATCCCATGCTCTTGGAGAAGCGCCGCGCGCGCCTCGTCAGAGAGAAAGGGCGCCGCCAAAATAAGCGCGGCGGAGGCGGCGAAAAGAGTCAAAAAGACAAGCATGAAGTTTCGGGCTCAAAGCCGTCCATTCTCTTGAAGGGCTTCTCTTTGGTCGCTTTTTTGGGCGCGCTCGCCGCGCTCGCCCTGCTCTTTGCTCGCCAAAAGGGCGCGGCGATAATCCACCGGCATAATTTTAACGAAGCGCGGCAGGAAAGACTCCCACTCCCGCAAAATATGCCGCGCGCGTTTGGAGGCGGCGTAGCGCGCGTGATTCTCAATCAGACTCCGCAAGCGCTCAGCGTCAAAGCGCGTCATGTCGGACATGACATCCACGCGCCCATGCGCCTCCAAATCGCCGTCCTGATGGCGCTTTCGCATCGCGTCCTCTTCGGCGTGGATCGGCTCCAAATCCACCATGGCGATATTGCATCGGCTGTCAAAATCGCCTTTCTCGTCCAAGACATAAGCGATGCCGCCGGACATGCCGGCGGCGAAATTGCGCCCCGTCTCGCCCAAAATGACGACGACTCCGCCGGTCATATATTCGCAGCCGTGATCGCCGACTCCCTCCACGACGGCGAGCGCGCCCGAATTTCTGACGGCGAAGCGCTCGCCCGCCACGCCCGCCGCGTAAAACTCGCCCTCTGTCGCGCCGTAAAGCGCCGTGTTGCCGATGATGATGTTCTGATGCGCCTCAAAGAGCGCGTCAGGCGGCGGATAAATGGCGATTCGCCCGCCGGACAAGCCCTTGCCGACATAATCATTCGCCTCGCCGACAAGTTCCAATGAGACGCCCCTCGCCAAGAAAGCGCCGAAACTCTGCCCCGCCGAGCCGCGCAGCAGGATGGCGATTCTGTCAGGCGGCAGCCCCCGATGCCCATAGCGCTTGACGATCTCATGGGAGAGCATCGCGCCTGTGGCGCGGTCGGTATTTTGAATCTCCGCCCCTATGCGCGACGGGCGCTTCTCTTCCAGAGCGGGGCGCGCCTCTTTGATGAGCCGTCTGTCCAGCACATCGTGAATCGGATGATTCTGCGGCTCGCATTTCCGCGTGGCGACTCCGGGCGGGGCTTCGGCTTTCGCCAAGAGACGCGACAAATCCACGCCTTTGGACTTCCAATGATCCAAAGCCTGGCGCCTGTCCAAATAGCCGCTCTCGCCGATGATCTCGTCAAAGCGCCGCGCGCCCATCTCTGAGAGAATGCGCCTCGCTTCTTCGGCGACAAAGAAGAAATAATTGACGACATGTTCCGGCGTTCCGCGAAAGCGCTGACGCAAGACCGGGTCTTGGGTCGCTATCCCGACCGGGCAGGTGTTCAGATGGCATTTCCGCATCATCAGACAGCCCGCCGCGATCAAAGGGGCGGTGGAGAAGCCGAACTCGTCCGCGCCCAAAAGGGCGGCGACCACGACATCGCGCCCCGTTCTCAATCCGCCATCCGCTTGGACGGCGATTCGCCCCCTCAGCGCGTTCATGACGAGCGTCTGATGCGTCTCCGCCAAGCCGATCTCCCATGGGCTGCCGGCGTGCTTGATGGAGGTCAGAGGCGATGCGCCGGTGCCGCCGTCATGGCCGGCGATCGTCACATGATCGGCGCGCGCTTTGGAGACGCCGGCCGCGACTGTCCCTACCCCGACTTCGGAGACCAGTTTGACGCTGATGAGCGCTTTGGGATTCGCGTTCTTGAGATCAAAGATCAGCTGCGCCAAATCCTCAATGGAGTAGATGTCGTGATGGGGGGGCGGCGAGATTAATCCCACTCCGGGCGTGGAGTGGCGCACCCGCGCGATGACGGCGTCCACTTTATATCCGGGCAGTTGTCCGCCTTCGCCGGGCTTCGCGCCCTGCGCGATTTTGATCTGCAGCATGTCGGCGTTTGTCAGATATTCCGCCGTCACGCCGAAGCGCCCTGACGCCACCTGCTTAATCGCCGATCTCATGGAGTCGCCATTCTCCAAAATCTTATAGCGGTCGGATTCCTCGCCGCCTTCGCCCGTATTGGACTTGCCGCCGATTCTGTTCATCGCGATCGCCAAAGTCGTATGCGCCTCGCGGCTGATGGAGCCGAAAGACATCGCCCCTGTGGAGAAGCGTTTGACGATTTCGGAGGCGCTTTCCACCTCCTCCAGAGGGACGGCGCTTTTTTCCATTTCTTTGGCGGATTTGATTCTGGTCAATCCTCGGAGGGTCGTGAGTTTTTTGGATTCGGCGTTCATCTGTCGGGCGAAGGATTCGTAGGACTCCCAGCCCTTGCCGCGGACGGCGTGCTGAAGATCGCGCACAAGATCCGGCCTCCAAGCGTGATGCTCGCCCCTCAGACGCCACGCATATTCGCCGCCGACATCCAGCGCGTCTCGCAAGATGGGGGCGTCTCCGAAGGCGGCGTCATGGCGTCTCCACGCCTCCTCCTCTATTTGCGAGAGGCTGGCGCCGGACACTTGGCTCGCCGTCCCTGTGAAGAACTCCTTGATGAAATCCTCGTCCAAGCCGACAGCGTCAAAAATCTGCGCGCCGCAATAGGATTGAAAGGTGGAGATTCCCATCTTGGACATGACTTTAAGAATCCCTTTATTGAGCGCTTTGACATAGCGGGCGCGGGCTTTTTCCTCCTCGCCTTTTTCGGCGGCGGCGGCGATCGTCTCAAAGGCCAGATAGGGGTTGATCGCCTCCGCGCCATAGCCTGCGAGGCACGCCATATGATGAACCTCGCGCGCCTCGCCCGTCTCCACGACAAGTCCGACCGAACTCCGCAAGCCCTCGCGGATCAATCGGTGATGGACGGAGGAGACCGCCAATAAAGCGGGGATCGGGATTCGCTCGGCGCTCGCCAGCCGATCGGAGAGGATGATGATGTTATGCCCCGCCTTGACGGCTTTGAGGGCGCGCGCCGAGAGCCGTTCCAGCATTTTTCGCATCGCGCCTCTGCCGCGCCGCGCCGCGTAGGTGATGTCCAGCGAGACGGCGCGGAAGGCGTTGTCGGCGATTTCGCCGATGGCGCGGATTTTTTCCAAATCCTCATTCTTCAAGATCGGCTGCCGCGCTTCTAAACGCTTCTTGCGGGAGGTTCCGGCCAAGTCAAAAAGATTGGGGCGCGGCCCGATAAAGGAGACCAGCGACATGACCAGCTCTTCTCTTATCGGGTCAATGGCGGGGTTCGTCACTTGGGCGAAATTCTGCTTAAAATAGGCGTAGAGGAGTTTCGGCTTCTCGGAGAGGACGGCGAGCGGCGTGTCGTTTCCCATGGAGCCGACGGCTTCCTGTCCTGTTTCGGCCATCGGGGTCATGAGGAATTTCAGATCTTCCTCCGTATAGCCGAAAGCCTGCTGTTTTTCCAAAAGGGGCAGATTGGAGGGCGCGGGCGGAGACAGTCTGAGATCGGGCAAATCTTCCAGCACGATCTGCGCGCGCGCCAGCCATTTCTGATAGGGGTTGGCGGAGGCGATCCGCTTTTTGATTTCGGCGTCATCTATGATCGCGCCTTTTTCCAGATCAATCAGGAGCATTTTTCCGGGCTGCAGCCGCCATTTCTTGACGATCTTCGCCTCGTCCATGCGAAGGACGCCGGCTTCGGACGCCATGACGACTCTGTCGTCATTGGTCAGGCAATAGCGCGCCGGACGCAGCCCGTTCCTGTCCAGAGTCGCGCCGATTTGGCGTCCGTCCGTGAAGGCGATGTCGGCGGGGCCATCCCACGGCTCCATCAGCGCCGCCATATATTCGTAGAAGGCGCGGCGCTCTTCGTCCATCAGCGGGTTTTCCGCCCATGCTTCCGGGATCAAGAGCATCATCGCATGGGCGAGGGAGTATCCGCCGCGCGTCAGCATTTCCAGCGCGTTGTCAAAGGAGGCGGAATCGGATTGTCCTTCGCGGATGACCGGCCAGATTTTTTCCATATCCGCGCCCAGCGCCTTAGAGCGCAGAGTTTTGCGGCGCGCGTTCATCCAGTTGAGGTTGCCGCGCAGCGTGTTAATCTCGCCATTATGCACGATCATCCGATAGGGATGCGCCAAGCGCCAAGACGGAAAGGTGTTGGTGGAAAAGCGCTGATGGACGAGCGCCAGCGCGCTTTCCAAATCGGGCGCGGTCAGATCTTGGTAATAGCGCCCGATCTGCGAGGCGAGGAACATGCCCTTATAGACGATCGTGCGCGCTGATAAGGAGGAGATGTAGAAAAACGCTTCGCATTCGTCATCGTTCCATGAGGCGATTTCGCGCTCCAGACGTTTGCGGATGACGAAAAGTTTGCGCTCAAAAGTTTCTTCATCGGCGATATCCTTGCTTTTGGCGATGGCGATTTGCTGATGGCAGGGCTCGGAGGGGAGGACGCTTTTTCCCAAATCGCGGTTATCCACCGGCGTGTTTCGCCAAGCGAGGGCTCTCGCGCCTTCTTCTTTGGCGATTTGGGCGAAGAGATCGCGGATGGATTCTTTTTTTTCTTCGCTGTGGGGGAGGAAGATTTGTCCGATGGCGTAGGCGTTTTTTGGGGGGAGCGTGATTCCCGATGATGAGAAGGCTCGGCGCATGAAGCGATCGGGGGTTTGGATCAGGATTCCTGCGCCATCTCCGGCTTTGGGGTCTGCGCCGACGGCGCCGCGATGTTCCAAGCGGGTTAGGATTTGGAGTCCCTGCTGAATGATTTCGTGGCTGTGGCGATTTTTGATATCGGCGACGAAGCCGATGCCGCAGGCGTCGTGTTCGTAGCGGGGGTCGTAGAGGTTGGGGGTTTTTTGCATTTTGGATTTGCCTCGGGGGAACTATAGCATAGAAGCTCCAAAAGACAGGGGGGTTTGGGGGGCTAGCCCCCCAAAAAAACCAAGCGGGCGAAGCCCGCTATAGTCGGCGGGCGTGGCGAAACGAAGCGGGCGAAGCGCGACAGCGCAAGCCCGCGAGAAAGCCCGCCGACCCCCCTGCTTACAAGAGCTCTTCTAACAGGGGGCGCGTGGGTGGGTCGCATTTGCTCGCTTGCGCTTCGCGCTTCGCTCGCAAATGCTTTTTTCCCACCCACCCACGCGTTTCGGGGGGGATTCCCCCCCGATCCCCCTCTTTTTTTGGGGGGCTAGCCCCCCAAACCCCCCTTTTTTGGAGTTCACATCTTTCTTACGCCCAAACGCTTGGCACACCCCCAAAAGCCATATAAACTCCAAACCTCACCAAATCCCCGCGCCAATCCCTACGATCAGCGCGGCAAAGCGCAACACCGCGCCAACAAAACAAAGGAGACATCTCCCATGACCGCGAAAAAAAACCTCACCCTCATGATCGGCAGCGCCATGGGCGCAGCGCTCCTAACAGCCTGCTCCGAAAACAACGGACAAGGAACAGCCGCCGCAATGGAAAGATGCTACGGCGTCGCCAAAGCCGGCAAAAATGACTGCGCCGCCGGCCCCGGCACCACATGCGCCGGAACCTCCGTCATAGACAATCAAGGCAACGCATGGATGTATGTCGCAAGCGGAACATGCGGGAAAATCGCCACCAAATACGGCGGCGGCAGCCTGAGACCAAAAGCGAAGCCCCGCGCTTCGTGAAACCAACGCCGATGACGGCAAAAGCCCTATCCCTAACCAAAAGCGCGGGGATAGGCTTGCGCGCCCCCCATTATGACGCGCTTCTCTCTAAGCGCCCGACAATCGGGTTCTTGGAAGCGCATCCGGAAAACTATATGGGCGAAGGCGGCGCGCCCCATCGCGCGCTTGAAAAATTGCGCGAGATTTATCCGCTCGCCTTTCACGGCGTAGGCTTGTCGCTCGTCTCTTCGGAAGAGCTGGACAAAGACCATTTGGCGCGATTAAAGAAACTCGTCAAACGCTATCGCCCGGCTCTCCTCTCCGAGCATTTGGCGTGGTCGTCATGGGAAGGGCGCTTCTTTAACGATCTGCTGCCCGTCCCGCTGACCGAAGAAACGCTCGCCCTCGCCTGCCGCCGCGTGGAAGAAACGCAGGAAGCGCTGGAGATCGCCATTTTGGTGGAGAATCCGTCTCTCTACGCCATGCCGCGCGAATCGCGCCTGCCGGAAAGCGAATTTCTCGCCGAACTGTCCGCGCGGACAGGCTGCGGGATCCTCTTGGACGCGAACAATGTCTTCGTCTCGGCGTCCAATCTAGGCTTTGACGCCGAAGCCTATATGGACTCGTTCCCCGTTCAGGCAATCGGCGAGATTCATCTCGCCGGACACAGTCTTGTGGAAGGCGCGCGCATTGACGATCACGGATCAAAAATCTCGGATGAAGTTTGGAATCTCTGCCGGCGTCTGCTGGCGCGGACGGGACCCCGCCCGCTCCTGATAGAGTGGGACAAGAATCTGCCGCCTCTGGAAAAACTTCTTGACGAGGCGGGGCGCGCCTCTCGTCTGTTGAGCGGGCTTCGGGAGGCGGCGTGAGACGATGCCGGATTTTCAGCAATTTCAAGCCCAGTTCGCCCGCGCCATTTTGGACGAGGACGGCTCAACTCTTTCGCTTTCTCAGGCGCTTTTTCGGGACGACGGCCCGACCTCGCCTCAGAGAGCGCTTGCCATTTATCGCAACAATATCTTCGCTTCTTTGACGGAGGCTTTGTCGGAGGCTTATCCTGTCGTTCATCGCTTGGCGGGGCGGGATTTTTTCCGATCCGCCGCGAGAGATTATTTGCGGGATCGCTGGCCTGGCGAGAGGAGTCTTGTGGTTTTCGGCGACGGTTTCGCCGATTGTCTCAAAAAGTTTCCGCCTGCCGCCTCTCTGCCTTATTTTGCGGATGTGGCGGCTTTTGAGCGCGCGCGTCTCGTCTCCTCTCATGCGGCGGAGGCGGAGGCTCTGGCGCCCGAAGATTTTCTCAACACGCCTCAAGAGCGTTTCGCCGAGATGCGATTCTCTCTTATTCCTTCTCTTCAGCTGCTTCATCTTGAATGGCCTGCCGATGAGATTTGGGAGGCGCATCAGGGCGCGAGCGTTCCGTCTATGGAGATTGCGCCCGCCTCGGTTCATTTGGCGCTTTGGCGCGATGGCGGCGCGTTTCGTTTCATGCGTCTTGGCGCGGCGCGTTGGCATTGTCTTGAGGCTTTGCGCGAGGGCGGGACATTGCGCGAGGCGGCGGAGCGCCTTCTTTCGCGCGAGCCTGATTGCGATTTTCAATCTGTTTTGGGGGATTTTCTTAGAGCGCGGTTTTTTTCTCAGCATCAACAGTCGCGCGATTCAAGGAGGATTTGACTCATGTTCGGCATAGTTCGGGATTACGCGAAACGTTGTGTTTTTTTGGCGGAGGCGTTGATTTCGTGGGCGGAGATGATTCCGTCCGCTTTTTTGGCGTTGGCGATGCGTTTGACGATCGCGCCGGTTTTTTGGTTTTCGGGTCGCACGAAGGTTGATGGTTTCGCGTTGCAGCAGTCGGTGGTTTATCAGTTTCAAAATGATTTTGGTTTGCCTTTTCCGCATGTGATGGCTTTGATGGCGGCGTTGGCGGAGCATATTTTGCCTGTGCTGTTGGTTTTGGGATTAGGGACTCGTTTTGCGGCGTTGGGGTTGTTTGTGATGACGTTGGTGATTCAGTTTGTGTTTCCGTTTGGTTGGTGGTCGCATCATGGTTTATGGCTGGCGATTTTGTTGTATTTGGTGGCTCGTGGGGGCGGCGCGTGGTCTTTGGACGGCTTAGTTGCGAGACGGATGCGTTAAAAAAAGGGGGGTCAAGGGGGGGCGGCGAGCCGCCGCGGGCATCTTTTGCATGGAGTGGCATGTGTTTTTGCCGCAGGGGAACTAAAGCATAGAAGCTGGAGGTGCAGGGGGGTTTGGGGGGCTTGCCCCCCAAAAAAACCAAGCGGGCGCAAGCCCGCTATAGTCGGCGGGCGTGGCGAAACGAAGCGCACGAAGCGCGAAGCGCAAGTGCGCGAGAAAGCCCGCCGACCCCCCTGCTTACAAGAGCTCTTGCGGCAGGGGGCGCGTGGGTGGGTCGCATTTGCTCGTTTCGCGTTGCTTCACTCGCAAATGCTTTTTTCCCACCCACCCACGCGTTTCGGGGGGGATTCCCCCCCGATCCCCCTCTTTTTTTGGGGGGCTAGCCCCCCAAACCCCCCTACACGGGAGCATGACGCCCCCGCCCTCAAGAGCGCGAAACAAGCCGCCTCTTCGCCGCCAAAGACACAAACTCGCAAAGCAAAGGACGAGTCTCCCGAGGATCAATAATCTCCTCCACCAAAAACGACTCCGCCGTCCGAAAAGGCGAGCGAACCCGATTCATCCGAGCCTCAATATCCTCAAGAAGCCGCTCGGGATCAGCAGACGCCTCCAACTCGCCCTTGAACGCCGCCTCAATGCCGCCCTCCAACGGCAAAGACCCCCAATCGCCCGAAGGCCAAGCATAACGATAATGAACGCGCGCCGCATTCTGATGCGCCGCGCCCGCCACGCCAAAACATTTGCGAATCAAAACCGAACACCACGGAACCCGCGCCCGATAAACCGCATTGAGAGCCTCCACGCCAAAACGAATCGTCGCCGCCTTCTCCGCCGCGCGCCCAATGACAAAACCCGGATTATCCACCAAATGAACGACAGGCAAATGAAAAGTCTCGGCGAGATCCACGAAACGCCGCGCCTTTTGAGAAGCAAGCGCCGTCCATCCGCCGCCATAATGCATCGGATCGCCGGCCATCAGCGCCACCGGCCAACCCGACAAACGCGCCAGCCCGGTGATCAAAGATCGCCCCCAAAAGCGTCCGATTTCAAAGAACGACCCCCGATCCACGACAGATTCTATAATGACGCGCATCTGATAAGGCTTGCGGCGCGAGCGCGGAACAATGGCGATGAGACCCTCATCGCGCCTGTCTTCCGGATCATCGCAAGGAAGACGCGGCGGCGCTTCGTCAGAGCAGGAGGGCAGATAAGACAAAAAACGCCGCGCCGCCCGAAACGCCTCCTCCTCCGATGAAACGACAAGATCGGCAACGCCGTTCCTGCCGTGAATATGCGTCCCGCCAAGCGCCTCCTTATCCACCTCCTCGCCAAGCCTCTTGACGACAGGAGGCCCGGCGACAAAAATCTGCGACAAGCCCTCCGCCATGACATTGAGATGACTCGCGACCGCCCGCGCCGCGCCCAAGCCGGCGACAGGCCCCAGCGACAAAGAAACAACAGGCACATGGCTCAGATTGGCGACAACCCATTCCCATCCCGGATTGGCGGGGACATAGGTCCTCGCGTCCATGTCCAGCGATTTGACCGATCCGCCGCCGCCCGTCCCGTCAATGAGACGAATGAGGGGAAGCCCATATTCATGAGCGAATTGCTCTGCCATGACCTGCTTCTGCCAAATGGCGGCGTCCGCCGCGCCGCCGCGAGTCGTGAAATCGTCTCCGCCGACCATGACCGGACGCGCCTCTATTGTTCCGCGCCCCATGACGAAATTGCTGGGCGAGAATTTTTTCAGCGCGCCGTCCTCGCCATAAGAGGCGCGCCCGGCGAGCGCGCCGATTTCGTGAAACGAGTCCTTATCCAAAAGGGCTTGGATTCGGGCGCGGACATGCATCTTTCCGCGCGCCTCCTGCAGCGCGACTTTCTCCGCGCCGCCCATTTGTCGCGCCATCTCTTCGCGGCGCTTGAGCGCCTCCACCTCTTTTGTCCATGCCATCGCGCGCGCTCCGCCTTGTTTTTGATCCTTCTCTTTTATCGTTTTTAACGGATTTAACGGAATGGGCGATAAAAATAATGGCATGAATATAAAAAGATTGCGTATTTCGTCCTTGTCATATGGGCGACTTATTTCTAATCTAGGGAATCTTGGCAAGCCGCAAGCGGTCGCGATTTCGTTCGGCGTCCGCCGGCAAACTGAAATGGGGGATAATCTCATGCGCATGACAGAAACCATCTCACGCTTTTTTCTCGCCGCCTTGCTTTTGGGCAGCGCGGCGCTCTTGGCAGGCGGGACGGCTCTCGCCGACTCCGTGTCGGTCTCCGATGGCAAGATTCGCTTCAAGAGCAATGACGGCAACTTCACGATGGCGGTCGGCGGGAGCATCCATGCCGATTACGCCTATTACAGCGAAGAGACCAACGCCGACGGCAATGAGATCACTTTGGGGAATGGCGGCGAGATCAGGCGCGGACGACTCGCGGTCTCGGGCACAGTCTGGGAAGATTGGAAGTTCAAGGCGCAATATGACATTGCGAGCAGCAGCCAGATCAAAGATGTTTGGATTGCCTATGCGGGTTTGAAGCCGGTGACGATTCAGTTCGGTCATTTCAAGCCTTACTTCACGATGGAGGATCTGACCAGTTCCAACGACACCTTCTTCATGGAGCGCGCCATGCTTGTTCAGGCTTTCGCGCAGGGACGGCAGATGGGCGTTGGCGTGAAGGCGGGCGGCGGTTTTTGGAGCGCCGGGGCGAGTTTCCACTTCCCGGATGACGGCGCTGACAGCGGTCGGGACACGGACGACACTTTGGATTTCTCGGCGCGCGCCACGCTCGCCCCCATTGTGGAGAGGGATATGGCGGTTCATTTGGGCGCTTATGTCAGCTATCGCGATTATCAGGATGATGACGGCGTGGCTAGCGATGACGCGAAGAGCGTGTTTTTTGACGCGCGACCCGAATCGCATGTGACGGAGACGGAGCTTGTTTCCACCTCTTCCTTCTCCAATCCTGATGACGCTTTGCTTTATGGTTTTGAGCTTGCCGGCTTGTGGGGTCCTGTGATGGGGCGGGCGGAATATACGCTCGCCGAGTTCGCCACTTACGCTTATGATCCTAGCGCGCAGGTGAATGGCGATGAGGTGGCTTCTGCCGATTACAAATTTTCGGGGCTTGCCGTGGAGGCGAGCGGCATGCTGACGCCTGGCGACAGGCGGTCTTATTCGGCGAAGAGGGGCGTTTTTGGCGGCGTGGAGCCGAGGAAGAATTTCTTAGAGGATGGCGGCATTGGCGCTTTAGAGCTTGCTGTGCGTTATAGTCTTCTTGATTTGGAGGATGCGGGTCAGGGCGCGAAGGAGAGCAACATTTCTGTGGGGTTGAATTGGTATCCGAATTCCACGATGCGTTTCATGGTGAATTATGTTCAGGCTTTGGAGGTTAAGGGCGGTGAACATGATGGTGTTGAGCCTTCCATTTTTCAGGTTCGGGGGCAGATTGCGTTTTAGGCGCGTTGGTTTTTCGGGTTCAAAGAAGGGGTCGGCTTTGCCGGCCCTTTTTTTGCGCTCCCGTTAAGGGGGGTGTGGGGGGCGAAGCCCCCCGCGAAAAGGGGGTTCGGGGGAAACCCCCGAAAGGTCGGCGGGCGTGGCGAAACGAAGCGCACGAAGCGCGAAGCCACTCGTGGCGTAGCGCAAGTGCGCGAGAAAGCCCGCCGACCCCCCAGCTAGAAGAGCTCTTGCGAGCAGGGGGCGCGTGGGTGGGTCGCATTTGCTCGCTCGTTTCACTCGCTTCGCAAATGCTCTTTTCCCACCCACCCACGCGTTTCGGGGGGGATTCCCCCCGATCCCCCCTTTCTCTTGGGGGGCAAGCCCCCCAAACCCCCCTTCACCTCAAGCTCCTACTCTTCAAGGCCTTATCCCATGACGATAAAGACCAGCAGAATCCGCCCGAAAAGCCGAAAGCGAAAGCCGCAACCAATCCACCAAACGCGGACGAGTCTCCCGAGGATCAATCAAATCATGAACCGCATAAGCCTCCGCGCGAGGAAAAGCCGACATCGCCCGACCAATCCGCTCCTCTAACTCCCGCCGCATCGCCTCAGGATCAGACGCGGCAGCAATCTGACGCGCGAAAGCCACCGCAACACCCCCCTCCACAGGAACCGCCCCAGTCTCCGCCGAAGGCCAAGACACAATAAAAGCCCCAGGCGCCATATGAAGCCCGCCAGCCACGCCAAAAACTTTCCGAACAATCACGCTCGCCCAAGGCACCCGCGTCTGCATGACCGCCGCCATCGCCGCCATGCCCTCGCGGATCGCGCCGCTGCGCTCCGCCTCCAGCCCAATCATAAAACCAGGCTCATCCACGAAACTCAAAATCGGCAAATGAAAAACATTGCACATATCCAAAAAACGCCGAAACTTCCGCGCCGAAGCCGCCGTCGTCGCGCCGGCATAAACCATGCAATCATTGGCGACAACGCCCACCGCCTCGCCGTCAAGACGCCCCAGCGCCGTGATCATGGAGCGCCCATAAAGCGGCGTCATCTCAAAAAACGAATCCCTGTCCAAAACCGCCTCCAAAATATCGCGCATCCGATAAGGCTTGCGCCTCTCGCGCGGAACAATGGATGACAGCGCCGCATCCATCCGATCCCGCCTGTCCCTTGACGGCACGGATGGCGGATATTGACGCGCATTCTGCGGCAAATAAGAAAGAAAACGCCTGATCTGACCCATCGCGTCCCTCTCATCCTCGGCAAGATTGTCAATGACGCCGCTCCTCAAATGAACCTCCCATCCGCCAAGCTCCTCCTTCGTGGCTTTGCGACTGAGCGCGCGCTCCACAATTTTGGGACCGGCAATCAAAACCTGCGCGTTCCTCGTCATCACAGTGAAATGAGACGAAACCAGCCGCGCCGCCGGCAAACCCGCCACCGCGCCCAGCGCCGCCGAAGCCACAGGCACTTCGCCAAGCGTCCGCGCGACCGACAAAAACCGATGCCTCTCAAAAACCGCGCCGCCCGAATAGGCGCGAGCCCTCTTGCTCTTTTCGCCCCCCGCGCCCGCCGCGCCGGCGACCGATCCGCCGCCGCCTTCATGAAGGCGAATGAGCGGAATCCGATATTGAAGCGCCAAATCCTCAGCATGGACGCTTTTGCGCAAGCCCGCCGCATTCGGCGATCCGCCCTTCAGCGTGAAATCCTCGCCGCCGACAAGAACCGCCCGCCCCTCTATCTCTCCAAAACCCAAAACGAAATTGCCGGGCTGAAAGCCGATCTCGCGCCCCGCCTCGTCATAAAGAGCAGCACCCGCCATCTCGCCCATCTCGCGGAACGAATCCCCGTCCAACAGAGCCTCCACGCGCTCGCGGATCGTCAGACGCCCCTTGGCGCGATGCGCGCGGACGGCTTCCGCGCCGCCCATTTTTTTCGCCGCCTTTCGGCGCTGATGAATGAGCGCGATCTCCTTCTTCCACCCTTCGCCTTTCATGCCCTTCTCCTATGACGCCGCCTCTTTGAGGAAAGGAAGGATTGTGGCATGAAGCCTCGCATCGCCGCACGCCAAAACCTGTCCGCCTTCGCGGAGAGGCTCGCCCCGCCAATCGGTCATGATGCCGCCCGCCTCCTCCACAATCGGAATCAGAGGCTGGACGTCAAAGACCGTCAAGGAACTCTCCACGACCGCGTCCATCTGCCCCGCCGCGACAAGACCATAAAAATAACTGTTGCCGCCGAAAAGAACCATCTTTGCCAAAGACCCTATTCTGTCAAAAGATTCGCGCTCTTTTTCGCTTTGGAAGAGCGCCGGAGTCGTCGCGCCCAGAATCGCTTCGGAGAGCGAGGCGCAGGGGCGAGTTTTGAGAGCGCGCTTTCCGCCCCTATCCTCAAACCACGCGCCCTCCTGCCGCGAGGCGAAAAAGCGCTCCTCCGTCAAAGGATGATCGCAGAGACCAATCCTCGCCCGCCCTTCATGGCGCGCGCCAATGAGAACCGTCCAATAGAGCGCCCCGGCGACATAATTGCGCGTGCCGTCTATCGGATCCAAAATCCATTCCACAGGGGAAGATGGAGAGCCGAAGCGCCCCTCCTCCTCGCCCCAAACGCGGTGCGAGGGAAAATGCCGCGCGATCTCTCGGCGGAGATAAGCTTCCACCTCCCTGTCGGCTTTGGTGATCGGATCAAAACTTTCTTTGAGGGCGGCTTTTTTCGCGCCCCCGCGCCCGCCGCCGCCGCCGCGATTCTTATCCTCCACAGGCTGGTTTCGGCGAAAATCCCGAAGGGTCATGCGCCGCGCCTCATCGGCCAGTTTTTGGGCGAGCGCCAGCCATGCCCCCTCCTCCGCGGACATGGCTTTATGCCGCTCTCTTGCCTTTCTCTGACGCTCTGGGCGAAGGTCCGTGCAGACTCTCCAGCGAGCGAGAGAGACCGTCGGAGCAGACGATTCGGGCGTGATGGCGCTGCAAGCGGCGCGGCTCGGGGACGCCGCAACTATGGGCGATGATTCCGACTTCGCGGCGCATCGTCTCGGCATAGCGGCGCACGCGCAGGGCTTTGTCGGCGGGAATCAAGCCGCGCTGAAGTTTCGGATTGTGAGTCGTGATGCCTGTCGGGCATGTGTTCTTGTTGCATTGCAGCGCCTGAATGCAGCCCAGCGCGAACATGAAGCCCCTGGCCGAGACGACAAAATCCGCGCCGGCGCAAAGCGCCCAAGCCGCCCGCCCGGGCGTGATCAGTTTCCCGCTCGCCACGATCCGAATCCGATCTCTGAGCCGATGCGCCTCCAAAATATCCGCCAAACGCGGAAGACTCTCCTGCAGAGGCAGCCCCATATAATCCATCAGCGACATCGGGGCGGCGCCTGTTCCGCCATCGGCGCTGTCCAGCGTGATGAAATCGGGCGCGTCCCGCATTCCCCGCTTCTTGATCAGCGCCATCAAGCCTTCCAGCCATCCATAAGCGCCCAAGACCATTTTAAATCCTGTCGGCTTGCCTGTCGTCCGGCGGACATGCGAGACCATGTCCAAAATCGCGGCGGGCGAATCAATTTCATAATGTCGGTTCGGGCTGATGGAGTCCGCGCCTTCCGGAATGCCGCGAATGGCGGCGATCTCTTTCGTCACCTTTCCGCCCGGCAGAATGCCGCCTTTTCCGGGCTTCGCGCCCTGGCTCATTTTGACCTCAAACATTTTGACCTGATCATGGGCGGCGATCTCTTTGAGGCGCTTGGAGGAGAGGCTGCCGTCTTTGTCGCGGACGCCATATTTCGCCGTCCCGATCTGAAAGACGATGTCCGCGCCCCCCTCCAAATGATAGGGGGAGAGACCGCCCTCGCCCGTGTTGAGCCAGCATCCCGCCTCGCGCGCGCCTTTGGAGAGGGCGCGGATGGCGGGCTTGGAAATCGCGCCATAGCTCATGCCGGAAATGTTGAAGAAGGATTGGGCTAGAAAAGGGCGCTTCGCGTAAGGGCCGATCTCCATGGCGGGGGCTTGGAGCGCGTTTTTCTCAAGGGTCGGGAAAGGGCAGTTCACGAAAAAGACCGTGCCGACAGGGCTCAGATCTCTGGTGGATCCGAAAGAGGTCGTGGAATCCAAGCCCTTCGCCGCGCGATAGACCCATGAGCGCTGCGCCCGATTGAACGGCATCTCTTCTCGGTCCATCGCGAAAAAATACTGCCGAAAATACTCGCCCAGATTCTCAAAAAGATAGCGGAACCGTCCAATGACCGGAAAGTTCCGCCGCACGGCGTGTTTCGTCTGCGTCCTGTCTATAATGTAAAGGACGACAAGCGCGATGAACCCCGCGCCGATCGCCGCCACGAAAAGCGCCGACAAAATCTCCAAAAGCCTGACGCCCAGACTTTCGGCGAAAAACTCTATCGCTTCCATAAGACCATTATAGCGCCTCGCGCGCCGCGGATTGAGACAAAAAACCGTCATAGAAACTTCGCGGAAGAGCCGCGATCTCGGCGACAAAGCGGCGGAGATTCTCTTTCAGCGTCTCAAAGCCTTGATGAGGCGCGATCGCCTCTTCGTCCATATAAAGAGCGCGGTTGATCTCTATTTGGAGCGCGTGGAGGCGGCGCGGCGGGCGTCCATAATATTTCGTGATGAAGCCGCCGGAATAGGGTCTGTTGAAGGAGACGCGATAATCCATCGCGCT
Organism: uncultured Alphaproteobacteria bacterium; assembly: GCA_958296285.1. Classification (GTDB taxonomy): domain Bacteria; phylum Pseudomonadota; class Alphaproteobacteria; order JAPOUT01. The sequence continues at coordinate 539,010 of OY282459.1, read as the reverse complement.
CAGAATCTCGCCGATTTTCTCCGACAAGGAGGGCGCGGCCGAAGCGCCGTGGCGGTCGCCGATCACGAAATCCCACCCCTCGCGCCCCGAATGGCGAGACGGCATGGAGTGGCAGTCTATCAGAATGGCGAAGCCGAAAGCGCGTCTGGTCTCCTCCATCATTTGGCGCAGCCGCCTATGGTAGGGGAAGTAGCAGGCGCGGATTCTCTCCTCCGCCTCGGCGTAAGTCAGAGGCTCGCGGTAAATGTCCTTGTTCGCCGCGACAAGGCGCGCGATCGTCCCAAGCCCCAGCGAGACGCCGATGGAGGCGGCGTTGGCGTGCGGCGGCGGCGCGCCGACAAAAATAGACGGATCCAACTCATAAGGCTCTCTGTTCAAATCAAGAAAGGCGCGCGCCAAACGAGCCCGCAGCAGAGGCGCGCCATAAAGAGGGGCGGCGGCGAAAAGCTCATGGACGAGAAAATCTTCCGACAGGCGAATCTCTCGCGCCGAGAGGCGCGACTGCGCCAAAAAATCCTCAGGATAATGATCGCCGCTATGCGGAGACGAAAAGATGAAGGGAATGCGCTCTCCTCGCGCCTCGCGGAGACGGCACGTGGCGATGGTTTTCCATGATGGCTTGGCGTCTGTCATGGCGGCGTTCCTTGAGACGAGGGCGGGAGAATCTGGTGGGCGCGGCTGGGATTGAACCAGCGACCTCTGCGATGTCAACGCAGCGCTCTCCCACTGAGCTACGCGCCCCTCTCCGCCCCTATTTATATGGAGCGCGCCGAGGACGGGCAAGGGTTTTGGCTCAAGGCGCGAAAAAGGCTAGAACAAGCGAGAATGAGTCCGATAGAGCCGCCAGCCCCAAGCGCCGCCGAAGATCTGCTGACGCGCGCGCCCATCAAGCGCGCCGCGCTTCCAAGCGCGCGCGCGATAAGGCAGCGCGGCATTAATATGCTTTTCTTCTGTCTTCTGTGCTTGGGCATGGGACAGTCGCTCTTTTTCGCCGTTCTGCCGCCTGTCGCGCGGACGCTGGGACTGTCGGAGATGGAAACGGGGATCATCTTCTCGCTTTCGGCGACTCTTTGGATTTTCTGCAGCCCTTTTTGGGGGCGTCAAAGCGACAAATGGGGGCGCAAACCCGTCATCGCGATCGGCATGATGGGCTTCACCGCCTCCACGCTCCTTGTGGCGCTGGTCTTGATGGCGGCATGGACGGGTCTCTTGACGCCGTTTCTTCTGCTGCCTCTTCTGATTTTGGCGCGCGCCCTGTTCGGCGCTTTTGGCTGCGGCGCGATGCCGGCGGCGCAAGCCTATATGGCGGACAGAACGCTCAGGCGCGACCGAACCCCGGCGCTCGCCTCTCTGACCGCCGCCTTCAGCCTGGGCAACATTATCGGCCCCGGCTTCGCCGCCATTTTGGTGGCTTTTGGATTCTTGACTCCTTTCCTCGCCATTTCTTCCGCCGCTCTTCTGGGCGTGGGCGCGCTCGCCATCGCGCTCCCTGAAAGAAGCCGCCCTAGAGGCGCGCGCCGCCAAAGCGAAAAGCCGATCCGTCTCAGAGAGATGGGAAGCGCCTTCCTCTTCCTGATGCTGATGGGGCTGATTCTCAGTTTCGCGCAGTCGGTTTTGGTGCAGCTCTCCGCCTTCCACTTCATGGATCGCCTGGCGCTCCGCGCCGAAGACGCGACCCAAATGGTCGGAATCGCGCTGATGGTCATGGCGATGACAGCCCTTTTCGCGCAGCTCGCGCTTATTCAAAAATTCGCGCTCTCCGTGCGAAGCCTTCTTTATGGCGGAAGCGGCGCGATGATTTTGGGCTTTCTGGGGCTTGCCGCCGCGCCGGACTATGCCAGCCTCGTCTGCGCGCTCGCCTTCGCCGGGCTGGGCTTCGGACTCCTCCGCCCGGCTCTGATGGCCGCCGCCTCCCTTCTCGCCAAAGCGGGGCGTCAAGGCGCGGCGGCGGGCTTCTTGAGCGGCACGGCGGCGTTCGGCCATGCGATCAACCCCTTCACCGGAACGCTCCTGTACCAAAAAATCCCCGCCGCGCCCTTTTTGCTCTGCGCCGGGCTGATGGCTCTCTTTTTTTTGATAGCCCGTCTGCATCCGCGCATCCGCCGCGTCAGCGCCGATATTCGCGGGGATTCGCCCGATTTCCCGCAAGCGCCCCTCGCCCCCGCCGCCCCCGCCGCCAAAGCGAAGCGCGGCTAATCTCTGTTGACAGAAAAGCTTCGTCAAATTATAAAGAGATGAGCCTCTCTCCGAGAAGGCGCGCGACAAGACGCGCCGGCCGAGAGCGGCGGCGAAAAACGGGAAGCCAAACCGATTGGAGACGCTGATGAAAATCCGCAATTCTCTCAAATCCGCGCGCGGACGCCATCGCGCCAATCGCCTTGTTCGGCGGCGCGGGCGCGTCTACATCATCAACAAACAGGATCGCCGCTTCAAAGCGAGGCAGGGCTGACGCCCCCGACCTTTGAGCGGCGGCGCGAAAACAGGAGATAGAGATATGAGCCAGATTCAATCCCTCTGCCGAAACTTCGCTCTCGGCGCGCTGCTTCTAGGCTTGGGAGCGTGCGCCGGATCGCGCGTGGAGAATTTCACCGATCAGGACATTCCGAGCTCCAGCCGATTTGAGACGGCGCTCGCCGCCGAATATCAGGGCCTCGCCTCCAACTATGCCGAAAGGGAGAGTTGGCGGAACGCGCTCTATATCACCGAGAAAGGCCGCCGCGCCCTGAAAGGCCGAGCGCCCACGCCGACAAAGCCCGAAGAAAGAGCCGTGCTGCAAGGGGATTTCGCCGAACTCAAAGGCGCGCGCGACGCTCTTGTGACGACATTGAACGCGCACCGAGCGCGGCGCCCTGCGCCCTGCGCCGAAGCGCAGAGAGACTATGATGACTGGCTCATTCAAGCCAGTTCCAACCGTCTTGGCGTGGATGGCAGTTTCTTCGGAGGCCGCGGAGGCCCCCCGCTGACGGCGGAAAGAGAGGATTTGCGGAACGCCTTCCAAGCCGCGCTGGACAGATGCGCCGGCAGAAGAGTGCGAATCGTTCTGGCGGGAGGCGGCGCTTTCCAAAGCCGCGCCGGCAAAGCCCTTCCGGAAATCGGCAAGCGCACAGTCTATTTTGAGTTCAACTCCAGCAGGCTGGACGCGCCGGGACGCGGCGCCGTCAATGCGATCGCGCGGATGATCGCCGACCTTGAGAGGCATCGCATTGAGGTGACGGGACACACCGACAGGGCGGGACCGACCCATTACAACCAGATCCTCGGAAAAGACCGCGCCAACACTGTCGCGCGCGCGCTGAGAGCGAGCGGCGCGAGGACGATCGCCACCTTCTCTGTCGGCGAGACTCAGCTCGCCGTGCCGACAGCCGATGATGTGCGCGAGCCTCTGAACCGCCGCACCGAGATTCTGATCAAGGGCGAATAGGACTCTTTTCCGTCCCAAAAAAAGAAAAAAGAAAAGCGCGGGACGCGGGCGAAGGGGCGAAAGGGCGAAGAGGCGAAGGGCGAAGAGGCGAAGGGGCGAGAATGACGGCGCTCCCCGGGCCGGACTCGAACCGGCGACCTAGCGGTTAACAGCCGCGCGCTCTACCAACTGAGCTACCGAGGATCATCGCCGGCCGCCCGCCGCGAAACTTCACTATGCGTCAAGGCGCGTCATCGCGCAAGGGCGGGGAAGAGGCGCTTGGCGCTCTCCCATCCGCCAAAGAGAAGGGCGCTGTAGAGAAGATCGCCCACCAGCTGATTTTTTAGAAAAGGAAGCGCCGCCGCATAGCAGGCCAGAAGCCCGGCCGCAGTCGGCGGATAAAGACCGCTCATCAGCCAAACGCCGAAATTGGTGATCAGAAAAAAAAGCCCGACAGACGCCAAAACCGCCGCAAGAAGAGACAAAACGCCAAACCGCTCCCGCAAAAACAAGCCCAGCGCCGCGATCAGCGCGAAACTCCCATAAACGAAAGGCATCAGAGAGTGATACCCTTCGCCGGTCGTCATTTCCAACAGGCTGTCGCTCAAGAGCATCGCCGCCAAAGGCAGCGCGAAGGCGGCGCGCGCGCTCTCCAAATAGACCCCGCCGAAAAGAGCCAAAGCGGCAACGGGCGTCATATTCGGAAGATGGGGGAGAAGACGCAGATGCGCCGCCAAAAGACAAAGCGCCGTCAAAGCGACAAAACGCGCCGCCCATGCGGATTCTCTGGAAAAAGCCATGGATCAAACCCCGTTCTTAAAACCGTCAACCCGTCCTTTTGGCGACCGCGCTATTTTAGCAAGATTGACGCGCCCATCGGCGATCTTTCTAAAAATCTGAACGACAAGACGCGCCTCGCATCTTGCCACGCGCCGCGCCAGACTCTCCGCTGTGTCGCTTTTGAGGACGGGCGCTTTGGCTTGCGCGACAATCGGCCCTCTGTCGTAATGCTCATCCACCATATGGATTGTCGCGCCGGTCTCTTTGACGCCGGCGCGAAGCGCGGCTTCATGGACATGGCGTCCATACATGCCTTTCCCGCCAAAACGGGGAAGGAGGGCGGGATGGATGTTGAGAATATGGGGATGCGCGCGGATGATCTCGGGCGGAATCTTCCGCATATAGCCGCTCAAGAAAATGAGATCGGGCTTGGCGCGGCGGAGCGCTCGTAAAAAAGCGTCGGCGCGCGCCTTTTCGTCAGGATGGCTGCCGGCGCCAATGAGAGCGTGAGGGATGAGGCGCGCTTTGGCGTAAGCCAAGGCCGAGGCTTTCCGATTGTCGGCGATCAGAAGACAGATTTCGGCGTCAAGATCGCCGCGCCTGGCCGCATGGTGAAGGGCGCGCATCGCCGATCCATTATGGGAGGCGAAAACGGCGATGCGAATCATCTCTCCTCCTTAAAACACAATCATCAAAGCCGCCGCGTGAGCCCGGGGGGACTCGAACCCCCGACCCCCTGATTAAAAGTCAGATGCTCTACCGACTGAGCTACGGGCTCGTCTTCCAAAGGCGGCGACAACGCGCCGCCGCCACGGCGACAACACTGCGCCCAGGGGCGGAATCGAACCACCGACACCGCGGTTTTCAGCCGCGTGCTCTACCAACTGAGCTACCTGGGCCTCTTTGTCTCTATAGAGCGCGCGCCGCGCTTCGGCAAGAGAAAAGACGCCCCGCCGCCGCCGCGCTATTTATAGCGATAGGTGATGCGCCCTTTGGTCAGATCATAGGGCGTCATCTCCACCAAGACTTTGTCGCCGCGAAGAACGCGGATTCTGTTCTTCCGCATCTTCCCGGCAATATGGGCGATGATTTCGTGATCATTCTCCAGCCTCACGCGGAAAGTCGCGTTGGAGAGGAGATCGGTGACAGTCCCCGGCATTTCCAAAAGTTCTTCCTTGACCATTTTTCCCCGACCATAAAGACTCGGCGCGCCTGATGATGATTGCGCCGTCAGCATAGCGGTTTTTCTCCTTTGGCGCAAAATCGCGCGGGCTGCCGTCTCTCACTTTCTATGCATGACGCAAATGATCGTGAAAAGCCGCCTGGCCGTCTCTTTGTCCATGGCGATTCTGTCTTGGAGATGGTTTCGCAGTTTCTCCGCGCCTTCATTATGGAGCGCGCGTCTGGAGCGATCCAGCTCTTCCACGCGACTCAACGGCGCGGCGGCGATCGCGTCATAATAGCTCTCGCAAATGAGAAAATAATCCCGAATGAGAGTCCGAAAGGAGGAAAGCGCCAAACTTTGGCGCGAGACGCGCTTGTCGGCTTGGCTGACAATCTCAAAAATGAGGCGGTTTTCCTCCGAGACGAGGCTGAGCGCATAGGGGCCGCGCATCTCTTTGGGGCGGAAAAAATTTCCCTCCAAGAGATCATGAAGCGCGGCTTTGCGCTCCATCTCCATCTCCTCGCGGCGAAGACGTTTTTCGGAAAGATGAATCTCCACAAGGCGATGGCTCTCCTCTTCCTTGTCTGTCGGCGGGAGCGCGCGGCGTATGGCGAGAGCGGCGGCATGAGCTTGCAGCCCTTCGGCTTCCGCCAAGAGCGCGGCGCTCTGGGCGAGGCGCGGAAAAGCGTTCTCAGGACAGCGCAAGAGAGACGTCCGCTTCATGAAATCATGAACGGACAAGCCTGAAGCGAAGCGCGCGCTTCTGTTGGTCGGCAGAACATGATTCGTGCCGCCGACATAATCGCCGATCGCCTCCGGCGTGAAAGCGCCTAGGAAAATCGCGCCGACATTGCGGATTTTCGCCGCCATCTCGTCCGGCGCGCCGGTCAGGATTTCAAGATGCTCCGGCGCGATTTTGTCAATGAGCGGCGGCGCGTCCTCCAAATCGCCGATGATCAAGATCGCGCCGTGATTTTCCCAGCTCGCCCGCGCGATGGTCTCGCGCGGCAGTTTCTTCAACTGCCGCTCCACGGCGCTGGAGACGGCGTCAGCCAGCGCCTCCGAAGAGGCGATCAGAATGCTCTGCGCCTCCTCATCATGCTCGGCTTGACTCAAGAGATCGGCGGCGATCCATTCGGGATTGGCGGTCTCATCGGCGAGAACCAAAATCTCGGACGGGCCGGCGATCATGTCTATGCCGACAAGCCCGAAAAGCTGGCGCTTGGCTTCGGCGACATAGGCGTTTCCGGGCCCGAAAATCTTATCCACCGCGCCCACGCTCTCCGTCCCGAAGGCGAGGGCGGCGATGGCTTGCGCGCCGCCCATCTGCCAAATCTCCTCCACCTCGGCAATATGCGCCGCCGCCAAGAGAAGCGGCGAGGGGCGGGGCGGAGTCGCCACGACAAGACGCGCCACGCCGGCGATTTTCGCCGGAATGGCGTTCATCAAAAGCGAGGAGGGATAGGAGGCCGTGCCGCCGGGACAATAAAGACCGGCCGAGGCCAGAGGCGTCCAGCGCAAGCCCATCTCCACCCCCTCCTCATCATGAATCTCTATCGCTTCAGGCTTCTGCGCCACATGAAAGGCGCGAATCCGCTCCGCCGCGTGGCGGAGCGCTTTGAGCGTGTCGGGCGGCAGGGCTTTCTCGGATTCGCCGATCGCCTCTTTCGGAATGGCGAGCTCATGAGGGCGGAGCGCGATTCCGTCATAGCGTTTCGCGGCGTCTGTCAGGGCGGCGTCTCCGCGCCGCCGCACGTCATTGATTATGCGCCGCGTTTTTTGGACGAGCGCGCTCTTCTCCTCTCCGCCCCCCCGCGCCGTCAAGAGGGCTTGGAAGAGCGCGTCAAAATCTTTCGCGCCCGCTTTGAGAAGGAAGCGCGGCAATCAGCCCTCCTCGGAAAGATGGCGCGGGCGCTGTCGCGTTTCCCAATGCTGCCCGCTGTCGCGGAGGAGAATCTCCACCGCCTCCACATGGAGCTCTATCTCGCCGCCGCCGCCGAAAATGAGACGCAGCACGCCGCCCGGCGCTTCCTTTTCCTCAAAGCAAATGGCGAGGAGGGCCAGGGTTTCCTCCTCTCGCCCCAAATCCACGCCTTTCGCCGTCATGTTGAAGACGGCGTCAAAGGCGAGGTTGCAAAGGGCGCGGCGATAGATCTTCTCTGACGCTTGATCCCGCTCTTCCTCCCAGCAAAAGCGATGGCATGTGGCGGCGAAGCGCCGCTTCTCCGGCATATAAAGACAATCGCCGACCCGCAGCAGCGCGTCTTGAAGATGCGCCGAGAGAACCGCCACATCCTCCGCGCCCAGCGCCGCCAGCCGCAGAGGCTGAAAAACGCCGATCGGGTTTTTTGTCTTTTTGGTCTTTTGTGTCTTTTTTTCGGTCATGGTTTCATCGTCTCACAGTCTCGCCGTCTCCCGTTTGATTGTCTCATCTCTCGCGCCAAATTCTCGCGCCGCATCCGGACAGTTTCTCCTCTATTTTCTCAAAACCGCGATCAAGATGGTAGATGCGATTGATGACGGAAGAGCCTTTGGCAGCGAGCGCCGCCAAAATGAGCGAGGCGGAAGCCCGCAGATCGGTCGCCATGACTTCCGCGCCGGTCAGTCCTGAAACGCCTCTTATATGGGCGCTATGCTCCGAAATGGCGATGGACGCGCCGAAGCGCGCCAGTTCCGCCACATGGAGAAAGCGATTCTCAAAGACTGTCTCGGTCATGGTGGAAGCGCCGTTGGCGATGGTCATCAGCGCCATGAATTGCGCTTGAAGATCGGTCGGGAAGCCCGGATAGGGGCTGGTCGTGATTTGGCAGGGGCGGAGAGGCGCGCGCGCATCGCGGCTGACCCGCAGCCCTTTTTCCGTCTCTTCCAGCGCCGCGCCCATCGCTTTCAGGCAGGCGAGCGGCTTTTCCATCTGACGGACAGGCGCTTTTTCCAGCAAGAGAGAGCCGCCCGTCATCGCGGCGGCGGCGGCGTAAGTCCCGGCTTCAATCCTGTCCGGCGGCACATGACATGTCGCGCCGCGCAGCCCTTCGGCGCGCCCTTCCACGACAAGGCGGCGGGTTCCGACTCCTTTGATCTTCGCGCCCATTTGGATAAGGGTTTCGGCAAGGCAGACGATCTCCGGCTCCATCGCGGCGTTGGCGATGACGGTCTCGCCTGACGCCAGCGCCGCCGCCATCAAGAGCGTTTGGGTCGCGCCGACTGAGACGAGAGGCATGTTGAGTTTCGCGCCGCGCAGCCCTTTCCTCGCTTTTCCGACAATATATCCTCCTTCCAGCGTCATCTCCGCGCCCATTTTCTCCAAGCCCTGCAGATAGAGATTGACCGGGCGCAGTCCGATCGGATCGCCTCCGGGAAGCGAGACTCGCGCCTCGCCGCGCCGCGCCAAAAGCGGCGCGATGACCCAAAAAGCGGCGCGCATTTTGGAGACCAGAGGATAGGGCGCGGTCGCCGAGCGAATCTCGCCGGCGTGAAGCGCGAGCCTTCTCTCAGAGCGCTCCACGGAGACGCCCAGCGCTTCCAACACTTGCGAGAGAATCGCGATGTCGGTCAGTTCGGGGACGTTCTCCAAATGGAAAGGCTCGTCCGTCAGGAGGCTGGCGATCATAAGAGAGAGAGCGGCGTTTTTCGCGCCGCTCACCGGAATCCTGCCTATCAGGGGGCTGCCGCCTTCAATGCGGATTTTGTCCATCGCGTTTTTTCTCTGTCGCGCCGGAGGGTTTTTTGGCGGCGTCTTTGCGGCGGCGCAGATTGGCGCGGAGCGCTTCGGCGAGTTTCGTCTCGCGCTCTTTTTTCGTCTCATTTGGCGGCATGGTCTTTCCTTGATTCGGAGGCGGGGATACTTTAGAGAAAGCGGAAGCCGAGAGGCAAGACGCAAGAGAAAAACAAGAGACGGGAGGATGAGATGGGCGCGTTATTTGATTTGGGCGGCAAGGCGGCGATTGTGACCGGCTCCACCAAGGGGATTGGCGAGGCGATCGCGCATCGTTTCGCCGAGCATGGGGCGAAGGTTGTCGTCTCCAGCCGCAAGGCGGATGCCTGCGAGACGGTCGCGGGCGCTATCAATGCCAAGCATAAAGATCGCGCCATGGCGATTCCGTGCAACATTTCGCATAAGGATCAGTTGGAGAATCTTTATCGCGCGACTGTCAAGGCTTGGGGGCGGGTGGATATTTTGGTCTGCAATGCGGCGGTGAATCCGTATTTTGGTCCCTCCAAGGACATTTCTGACGAGGCTTTTGATCGCGTGATGGGGACGAACATTCGTTCTAATCATTGGCTATGCTCTATGGCGGCGCCGGACATGGCGGCTCGCGGGGGCGGGGTGATAATCATCATTTCGTCCATTGGGGGTTTGCGGGGGTCGCCTTTTTTGGGGGCTTATGGGATTTCCAAGGCGGCGGACATGCAGTTGGCTCGGAATTTGGCGGTAGAGTATGGGTCTGGGAATGTTCGGGTGAATTGCATTGCGCCTGGTTTGATCAAGACTTATTTCGCGCGGGCTTTATGGGAGGATCCCGAGATTTTGGCTCAGACGACCTCGCGTTCGCCATTGGGGAGGATTGGTGTTCCTGATGAGATTGCTGGTGCGGCGGTATTTTTGGCTGGGTCTTCTGGGGCTTTTATGACGGGGCAGTTTTTGGTGATTGACGGTGGCGGCACGATCGCTTGACCTGCTCCCCACAAGAGGGGGGTCAAGGGGGGCTTGCCCCCCTTGAGAAAAAGGGGGTTCGGGGGAAACCCCCGAAAGGTCGGCGGGCGTGGCGCAACGAAGCAAGCGAGGCGAGCGTAGCGAGACGAGCTTGCGAGAAGCCCGCCGACCCCCCTGCATCGCATGAGCTCTTCTAGCGGGGGGCGCGTGGGTGGGTCGCATTTGCTCGCTTCGCTATGCTTCGCTCGCAAATGCTCTTTTCCCACCCACCCACGCGCTTTCGGGGGGGATTCCCCCCGACCCCCCCCTTTCTCAAGGGGGGCAAGCCCCCCTTGACCCCCCTCTTTTGGAGCGCGTCATCGCAATCCCCGCCAAGCCACAGAACGCCCATGCGGCTCCATCTCCCCCAATAAAAAATCCCCCCCAGGCCAAAAATATAACCGAATCGGAAAAAATCCCCGCGAAGCCGCATCATCAGGCTCAACACGCAACCAACATAATGGCGAATCCCTATCCGCACCACGACCCGCCTCCTCCATCAACGCCAAAATCCGCGCCCGCCTCTCATCCCCCAAATACTGCCAAACCACCGTGTGATAAAACACAGTCGCCACGCCCCGCGCCCGAGTCGCCAACTCCCGCGCGACCCAATCATCAGCATCCATCCGCTCCACATCCACGCCGCCGCCAAGAGCCAGCGTCCGCGCCGCCAAAAGCCGAGCCTGCCGCTCAGGCTGATCCTGCCAAAGATAAGCCCGAAGCCGCATCACGGCTTCTTCATCTTTGAGATCAATCGGAGATTTGTCGCACCCCCCCCTTGAGTGGATAAAGAGAGGCGCGGTCAGTTTCGGCGTCTCGCCCTCCCATCGCGGCGTCAGGCGGACGCCGCTCGCCTGCTCGCCCCATTGCCATCTCTTGGCGTCATAGAAGAAGCGATCGGGGAAGAGGTTGAGGCCAGCGCTCGCGCCCATTTCGCGCAGCGCGATCGGGCGCGAGGCTCGCGCCGCGATTTCTAGGAGCGCCGGGAGAATGGCGGCGGCGCGTCCTGTTTCGTTGGTTTGGGGGGGATTTCTGTTGATGAAGTCGCGGAGGAAGGTTTCTTCTTTTGTGATGAGGTTGGCGATGTTTTCCCATTGGCTGTTGTTTGGGGATTGGAGTTTGCCTTTGAGGACGGCGTAATGGATTGCGCCTGCGAAGCGGAGCGCGAGGGCGTCTGCGATGGGGTTTCCGCGCCAATGGGGGAGGAGTTTGGTCATGACGCCGTTTGCGAGGAGATTTTTGGCGGCATGATGGAGGAGGTTGGCGGTGAGGGGGCTGTTCATGGCTTGGCAGAATTGGGCTTGGATTTGGAAGGCGTGGGCGATAGTTTTTGCGGACATGGGTTTGCTCCAAAGAAGGGGGGTGTGGGGGTCGGTGTCGCGCTCCCGTTAAGGGGGGTCAAGGGGGGCTTGCCCCCCTTGAAAAAAGGGGGTTCGGGGGAAACCCCCGAAAGCGCGTGGGTGGGTGGGAAAAGAGCATTTGCGAGCAAACGCAGTGCAGCGAGCAAATGCGACCCACCCACGCGCCCCCTGCTCGCAAGAGCTCTTGTAAGCAGGGAAGTCGGCGGGCTTTCTCGCTCGCTAACGCTCGCTTCGTTTCGCCACGCCCGCCGACCTTTCGGGGGGGATTCCCCCCCGATCCCCCCCTTCTTCGCGGGGGGCTTCGCCCCCCACACCCCCCTTTTTTTTAAAGCCCCCCTAATAACGATAATGTTCAGGCTTATAAGGACCGCCCCGCTCCAAACCCAAATAATCCGCCTGATCCTTAGACAACTCCGTCAACTTCACCCCCAACTTCGCCAAATGCAACCGCGCTACCTTCTCATCCAAATGCTTCGGCAAAACATAAACCCGCCGCTTATAATTATCCGCATTCCGCCACAACTCCATCTGCGCCAAAACCTGATTCGTGAAAGACGCGCTCATCACAAAACTCGCATGACCCGTCGCGCACGCCAAATTCACCAACCGACCCTCGCCCAACAAAAGAATCCGCCTGCCATCAGGAAAAATCACCTCATCCACCTGAGGCTTCACATTCTCCCATTTGTAATTCCGCAAATCCCCAACGGCAATCTCCGAATCAAAATGCCCAATGTTGGATAAAATCGCCCGATCCTTCATCACCCGCATGTGATCCAACCGAATCACATCACGATTGCCAGTCGCCGTCACGAAAATGTCGCCATAAGAGGCGACATCCTCCATCGTGGAAACCTCAAACCCCTCCATCGCCGCCTGCAGCGCGCAAATGGGATCAATCTCCGTGATCACAACGCGCGCGCCCTGCCCCTTCAATGCCTGCGCCGCGCCCTTGCCAACCCCGCCATAACCGCAAACGACAGCAATCTTCCCCGCCAACATCACATCAGTCGCGCGCTTCAAGCCGTCAATCAAACTCTCGCGGCATCCATAAGTGTTGTCAAATTTGGACTTCGTCACCGAATCATTAACATTAATCGCCGGCACAAGAAGCGTCCCCGCCTTCTCCATCTCATAAAGCCGAAGCACGCCCGTTGTCGTCTCCTCGGACAAGCCGCGAAGATCCGCCATCAGTTCGGCATAATCCTCATGCATGATCTTCGTCAGATCGCCGCCGTCATCCAGCAAAAGATTGGGACGCCAGCCATCAGGCCCCTCAATGGAAAGCCTGATGCATTCCCAATAATCCTCCTCGCTCTCGCCCTTCCAAGCGAAAACCGGAACGCCGCTCTCGGCAATCGCCGCCGCCGCATGATCCTGAGTGGAAAAAATGTTGCAGGACGACCAGCGAATCTCCGCCCCCAAAGCGGCGAGAGTCTCAATCAAAACGGCGGTCTGAATCGTCATGTGAAGACAGCCCGTGATCCGCGCGCCTTTCAGAGGGCGCGCGCCGCCATATTCCTCGCGGAGCGCCATCAAGCCCGGCATTTCGGTCTCGGCGATGGCGATCTCCTTGCGCCCCCATGAGGCGAGCGCCATGTCCGCCACGCGGAAATCCTCTTTCTTTCGCGGCTTCATCATGGGAGCGGACTATAGCGCGCCTGACGATAAGGGCAAGAGAAAAGGCGAATCATGATCCCTGCCGGGACGAAAGTCGGGACGAAACCGCCTCCTCCTCGTCAAAGCGCCTTTCAATGAGAGAAACGAGGGCTTCCAGCGCCTCGCGGCGCTCCTCGCCTGACGCTTCCACAATGAGACGGGTGCCGGGGCCGGCCTGCAGCATCATCAGACTCATGATGGAATCGCCATCAGCTGTCTCCGCCTTGCCGTCCTGACGGCTCACGCGCAAAGCCGCGCGATAGGAGGCGGCAAGTTTCGCCACGGAAGCCGAAGCTCTGGCGTGAAGCCCCTTCTCATTTTTTATGACGACCTCGCGCGAAAGAGAAGGGAGCGGTCTCTCGGTCATGGCTCTTCCTCTCCTTCGCGCAAAATCTGACTCGCCACATGGATATATTTGCGCCCCGCCTGCTGCGCTTGAAGGGCGAGCTCTTTGAGAGAAAGATCGCCTTTCGCGCGAAGCGCCGCCAATGTGATCAGCATCGGCAGATTGACGCCGGAGACGACCTCCAGCTTCGCCTCCTTCATGGCGGCGATGGCGAGGTTGGAGGGCGTGCCGCCAAACATGTCGGTGAGAATGAGGACGCCCTCCCCTTGATCGGTCTCTTTCGCGGCGTTCAAAATGTCGCGCTTGCGGCGCTCAATGTCATCGTCCGGCCCAATGAAAACAGACGAAAGACGCGCCTGGCGTCCGACAATATGCTCCATCGCCGCGATCAGTTCGGCGGCGAGTTTCCCATGGGTCACGAGAACCAAACCGATCATCTCCAACGCTCTTTTCAACGCCCTTCTTCAAACGCCATCGGGGTTGGCGCTTTATCGTCTCTCGCCCCATCGGGGCATGGCTGTCCCTGCGCTCTCGCGCTCCCACGGAAAGACAAAGCCGTAAAGGGCTGCCGCGCCGACAAAAATCGCCACCATCAGCGCCGCCGCGAAAGCCATGAGGACGAGTCTCCCCTCGCCTTCCGGCTGGGCGGGCGAGACCAAAAGCACCGCGCCGCGAATGATCCGAAGCCTCTTAACCGGCGCGCCGACAATATAAAAAGCGTCCTCCTCCAGCCAAACACGGCGCGCCGATCTCTTGCCTTCCAGCACTCTCCATGCGGCGGCGCGCTGCAGGCGCGTTTTTTTCGCCAAAGAGGGATCCTGCGCCTGGCTTGTCTGTCCGGGAGGCGGAAGGCTTCGCGCCTGAACCCTTTGAGCGCGGAGCGGCTCATCGGAATCCACCAGCCCCTTCCCCTCCGAATCATAGAGGAGAAGCTGCGCTTTGACGACATCGCGCAAATCTCGGAAAAGGGCGGCGGTTATCTCCGGATTAAAGTTCCGCCTCTCCGTCAGATTTTTCTGAACGCCGTCCCAGCTGAGAATCTCGCCCTCGCCGGCGTCTTCTTCCAGCGCCGTCTCGGCGACAAGTCCCGCCACGATCTCGGCTTGCGCGAAAAGACGCGCCTTATGCGCCTCCTCCACAACGCCGAAAAAAGGGCGGAAGAGCAAAAACACGCCAAAGAGACAAAGCGCCGCCATGCCCAAAAGACAGGCGCGCCCGCGCTTATTCTCCCATAGGAGAAGCTGCAGCCTGATTCCGATTCGCCAAAAATCCATAGATTCGTCTCCAAAAGCCTCGCGACAGAGCCGCGCCCCTGCATATCTCATATTTGGCGCGTCTTGCCAAGAGAGACGGTCGCGCCTATGATGTCTTTGACGCGGGCATGGTCTGTTCTTCTCGGGATTTTTGGCATGGGGTCTCTTTTCGTTTATGGCGCGGCGCTTCTAGCGCTGGCGCTGAGTTTTCTTTTCATGGCGGTGCGAATCGTGCCGCAGGGCTTCTGCTACACGGTGGAGCGCTTCGGACGCTTCACGCGCCTCCTTCAGCCGGGCTTGGGCGTCATCGTCCCCTTCTTTGACCAAATCGGCAAAAGGATGAACATTCAGGAGCAGGTCTTGGACGTGCCGACCCAAGAGGTCATCACGCGCGACAATGCGATGGTCTCGGTGGATGGAGTCCTCTTCTTTCAGGTCTTGGACGCGACTCGCGCCGCCTATGAAGTCCGCAATTTGGAATATGCCACCCTCAATCTCGCCATGACCAACATCCGCACCGTCATGGGCAGCATGGATTTGGACGAGCTCCTCTCGCAGCGCGATCAGATCAACGCCCGACTCCTCTCGGTCATTGACGAGGCGACAATGCCGTGGGGCGTCAAGGTCACCCGCGTGGAGATCAAAGACATGCGCCCGCCCCAAGACCTCGTGGATTCCATGGCGCGGCAGATGAAAGCCGAGCGCGACAAGCGCGCCGTCATTTTGGAAGCCGAAGGGACGAGGCAGTCCGAAATTCTCTCCGCCGAAGGACAGAAAAAGGCCGTCATTCTAGAAGCCGAAGGGCGCAAGGAAGCCGCCTTCCGAGACGCCGAAGCGCGCGAGCGTCTGGCGAAAGCCGAAGCCGAAGCCACCCGCCTCGTCTCGGACGCCATCGCCAAGGGCGACATGCAGGCGATCAATTATTTTGTCGCCGAGCGCTATATGGAGGCGCTCAAGAGTTTGGCGGGATCGGAAAATCAAAAAATCCTGATGATTCCGCTGGAAGCCTCCGGCGTCATCGGCGCGCTGGGCGGAATCGCCGAAATCCTGCGCGCCGCCGGAAAAGCGCCGCCGTCAGGCGCGGGCGGCGGCGGCAATCCCTGGTCGCAGGCGGAGTGAAGCGCCATGCCCACTGTCGCCGACATCATCAGCTGGAATTGGTGGCTCATTCTCGCCTGTCTCATCGCCGCCGCCGAGATTTTCATGCCCGGCGTCTATCTGATTTGGGTCGCCTGCGCGCTTGCCTTGACAGGGCTCGTTCATTTTCTCTACCCGCTTCCTCTTGGGCAGGAGCTTGTCGTGGCGGCGTGCTTCATGCCGATCACGCTTTATGTCGGACACCGAGCCTATCGGCAGAGCCTCGCGCCGCCGGAGGGCCAGCCTCTCCACGCCCGCGCCGAGCGCCATGTCGGCGAAGAGATCACGCTGGATCAGCCGATGCGCGAAAGCGGCGGAAAAATCGCCCTCGGCGGAACTCTTTGGAAAGCGCAAGGGGCGGACGCCGAAAAAGGCGACAAGGTCAAAATCATCGCCTACCAAAATGGCGTCTTTCAGCTGCGCCGCCTGTGAAAAAAACCGAAAACCCTTGCGCGCCAACGCCGCGAAGTCTTATCCTCGCTCTTTTCCGAGGGGGTCGCCGGTGATGCGGGAAACGGGACGGAAAAGCCAAATCACGCTCCAAGCGCAGGGATGGACAGACCTCGCCGCCATCCATTGGAATCACGAAGCGCCCAATCTTTATGAACTCGCCCTCTCGCGGGGCGAGGGTCTGCTGTCGGAGAAGGGCGCGCTTGTCGTCAAGACCGGCGAGCATACCGGGCGCTCGGCGCGCGACAAATTCATCGTCTGCGACAAAAAGAGCGAAAGCGCCGTCTGGTGGGACGCCAACAAAAAAATGACGCCCGATCATTTCGCCCGCCTCCATGACGACATCCGCCATTGGGCGAAAGGGAAAGAGATTTTCGTCCAAGATCTTTACGCCGGCGCCGACAAGACCCATCGCATGGCGACTCGCGTCTTGTCGGAATATGCCTGGCATTCGCTCTTCATCCGCAATCTGCTGATTGAGCCTGACGAAGAATCCTTCGCCTCATGGAAGCCGGAACTCACGATCATAGACTTCCCCTCCTTCCGCGCCGACCCTGAGAGGCATGGCGCGCGATCCTCCACGATCATCGCGCTGGATTTGAGCCGCAATCTGGTCATCATCGCCGGCACCTCTTATGCCGGCGAGATTAAGAAATCGGTCTTTTCGGTTCTGAACTATCATCTGCCTGAGAAAGACGTCATGCCGATGCATTGCTCGGTCAATGTCGGGCGGGACGGGGACGCGGCGATCTTTTTCGGCTTGTCGGGCACGGGCAAGACGACTCTCTCGGCGGATTCGGAGCGCGCCCTTGTCGGCGATGACGAGCATGGATGGTCTTCGGACGGGCTTTTCAACTTTGAGGGCGGATGCTACGCCAAACTGATTCGCCTCTCGGCGGAAGCCGAGCCTGAAATCCACGCCACGACGCAGCGCTTCGGCACAGTCTTGGAGAATGTCGTCATGGACGGCGCGCGGCGCTTGGATTTGGATGACGGCTCTCTGACCGAGAACACGCGCGGCGCTTATCCGATTTCCTTCATTCCGAACATTGTCGGCGGCGGCTGCGCCGGGCAGCCCAAGACGATCATCATGCTGACGGCGGACGCTTTCGGCGTTCTGCCGCCGATCGCGCGGCTGTCCGCGGCGCATGCCATGTATCATTTCCTCTCAGGCTATACGGCGAAGGTGGCGGGCACCGAAAAGGGCGTGGATGAGCCGGAGGCGACCTTCTCGGCATGTTTCGGCGCGCCCTTCATGGCGAGGCCTCCGCAGATTTACGGCAATCTTCTGCGCTCTTTCATCGCGCGGCACGGCGTGGATTGCTGGCTCGTCAATACGGGCTGGACGGGCGGACCTTACGGCGTGGGCGAGCGGATGCCGATACGCGACACGCGGGCGCTTCTCAAATCGGCGCTTTCCGGCGCGTTGAGACATGCGCCGATGCGCCGCGATCCTTTTTTCGGCTTGGATGTGCCGGAGAAGGCGCCCGGCGTTCATGCCGTTCTTTTAGACCCCCGCGCCGCGTGGCGCGACAAGGGGGCTTATGACAAGCAGGCGTTGAAATTGCTCCGCATGTTTGAGAAAAACTTTGAGAAATTCGCAAGCCAAGTGGATAAGGACGTTCTTCGCGCCGCGCCGTCTTTAGCCGCCGCCGAATAGGATTGTCTTTGGCGGAGGTGTTGGACAGACGGCTTCATCCTTTCCGAGAGGATTTGGCGGCGTCTTATTTGGAGGGGCGCGTGGAGGCGTCTCGTTTTATAGAGCCCAGATCGTTTCGCGTCTCCGCGCCGAGCGCTGATTTGAGGCGGCGTCCTGACGCTGCCGCGCCTTTGGAGACGCAGATTCCTTTCGGCTTTGAGGTTCATCTTTATGAGGATCGCGGCGGCTGGTGCTGGGTTCAATCGCTTTCGGATTCTTATGTGGGTTATATGCGGCGGGATTCGTTGGAGGAGGGGGCTGCGGAGGTTTCGCATCGGGTTTCGGCGCGGGCGGCTTTTCTTTACCGGGAGCCTGACGCGAAGGCGGAGGCGCGGGGTTTATTGGGCATGGGGTCGCGGGTTTTTGTGTTTGATGAGGAGGGGGGGTTTGGCGCTGTTTTGGCGGGGGGCGCGGGGGGCGCGGGGGGCGAGACAGCGTGGATTCCGAAGGCGCAGTTGTTGCCGGCGTCGGAGTGTTTGTCGGATGCGGCGATGGTGGCGGAGCGTTTGATGGGCGTTCCTTATTTATGGGGCGGGCGTGATTCTTGTTGGGGTTTGGATTGTTCGGCTCTTATTCAGATGGCTTTTGAGTTGTGCGGGGTTTTCGCGCCGCGCGATTCGGATTTGCAGGAGGTTGGTTTGGGGGGGGCTTGTTCGTTGGATTTGGGGGGTTGTCGGCGCGGGGATTTGGTTTTTTGGGAGGCTCATGTTGGGATCATGTTGGATGGGGAGAGGTTGTTGCATGCGAATGCGCATCATATGTGTGTTGGTGCGGAGGATTTGGTTGTGGCGGCGCGGCGGATTATGGGGGTTGCGGGTCCTGTTCGGGCGATTCGGAGGGTTTGATGGTCTCCCGTTGAGGGGGGTGTGGGGGGCGGAACGCCCCCCACGAAGAAGGGGGGGTCGGGGGGAATCCCCCCCGAAACGCGTGGGTGGGTGGGAAAAAAGCATTTGCGAAGCGAGAGCAACGAGCGAGCAAATGCGACCCACCCACGCGCCCCCTGCTCGCAAGAGCTCACGCGATGCAGGGAAGTCGGCGGGCTTTCTCGCAGGCTCGCGCTTCGCGCTTCGCCTGCTTCGTTTCGCCACGCCCGCCGACTTTTCGGGGGTTTCCCCCGAACCCCCTTTCTCAAGGGGGGCAAGCCCCCCTTGACCCCCCTCAACGGGAGCCTCACAAAAACGCCGAAGCCAACAACTCCCGCGTATAAGCCTCCCTCGGACGAGCGAAAATCTCCCCCGCGCTCCCCATCTCCACAATCCGACCCCCACGCATCACACACAAATCATGCGCCAACGCCCGAACCAACTTCAAATTATGACTGATAAATACATAAGACAACCCACGCCGCGCCTGAAGATCCCGCAACAAAGCCACAATCCGAGCCTGAACCGTCATGTCCAACCCACTCGTCGGCTCATCCAAAATCACAACCTCCGGCGACAGCGCCAAAGCCCGCGCAATCGCAATGCGCTGACGCTGACCCCCCGAAAACTCATGCGGATAACGATCGCGCATCGCCGCCTCCAAGCCAACCTCCTCCAACAACCGCCCTGCCCGCGCCCGAAGCGCCTCGCCCGCCAAAGAACGATGCTCCTCCAAACCCTCCGTGATGATCCGTCCCACCGTCATGCGCGGCGACAACGACCCATACGGATCCTGAAAAACCACCTGCATAAACCCGCGCGCCCGCCGCAACTCCCTCCCCGAAAGAGCCGAAAAATCACGCCCCCCCAAAAATACGCGACCCTCCCCCGATATCAGCCGAAGAAGATAAAGCGCCAAACTCGTCTTGCCCGACCCCGATTCGCCAACAACCCCCAAAGTCCGCCCGCGCCTCAACGACAAAGACGCCCCATCCACCGCGACAAAATGACGCCGCGCCCGCCGCAAAAATCCGCTCCTCACCGCGAACCGCACCGTCACCCCCTCGCCGCGCAAAATCTCCTCGCCGCCATCCGCGACCCCATCATCCGAAGGCGGCGCGGAAGGCGGACGCGAGGCAACCAACTCCCGCGTATAAGCATGCCGCGGAGAAGCGAAAATCCTCTCCACCTCCCCCGCCTCCACAATCCGACCCCGCCGCATCACATAAACCCTCTCGGCGAAAGACCGCACCAAATCCAAATCATGGGTGATGAAAAAAACCGCCATCCCCGTCTTCTCATTCTGATCGCGCAAGAGTTTCAAGATTCTCGCTTGAACCGTGACGTCCAGCGCGGTCGTCGGCTCATCCGCGATCAGAAGATCAGGCGCGTTCGCAAGAGCCGCCGCGATCATCACGCGCTGACGCTCGCCGCCCGAAAGCTCATGCGGATAAGCCGAAAGACGAGACTCCGCCGAGCGAAGACCAGCGCCAATGAGAAGCGAAAGAACGCGCGCCCGCTTCTCCGCGCTCCCCATCTCGCCGCGCAAAGCCTCGCCAATCTGACGCTCTATCCTGTGCAGAGGATTGAGAGAACTCATCGGCTCTTGGAAAATCATCGCGATTCTGTCGCCGCGAATGGCAAGCATCTCCTCTTCGGAGGCGCGCATCAAATCTCTGCCCTTGAAGAGAATCTCGCCCCGCGAATGACGCGCCGCCAAGACAGGCAGCAAACGCATGACGGAAAGCGCTGTCGCCGACTTCCCCGATCCGGACTCGCCGACAAGCGCGACCCGCTCGCCCTTCCCGATGACGAGACTGGCGCCATCCACAGCGCGGACATCTCCGAACCGCGCATGGAGCCCGCGAATCTCTAAAAGGGGGGCGCTCATAGATTGCTGAGATTCTTGCGAGGATCAAAAGCGTCCCGCACCGCCTCGCCGACAAAAACCAAAAGCGAGAGCATCATGACGATCGCCATGAAGCCCGCCAAGCCCAGCCACGGCGCTTGGATGTTGTTCTTCCCCTGCGCCAGCATCTCGCCCAAAGACGGAGAGCCAGGCGGCAGACCGAAGCCCAAAAAATCCAAAGAGGTCAAAGTCGTGATGGAGGCGTTCAGAATGAACGGCATGAAGGTCATCGCCGCGACAGTCGCGTTGGGAAGGAGATGGCGATACATGATCTTCGCGTTTCCCAAACCCATCGCCCGCGCCGCCATGACATACTCAAAGTTCCGCGCCCGCAAAAACTCCGCCCGCACGACCCCGACAAGCGCGACCCAGCTGAAGAGAAGCAGCACGCCCAACAAAATCCAAAAGCCCGGCGTCAAGACCGCCGCCAAAATGATCAAGAGATAAAGTTGCGGAACGCTCGTCCAAATTTCTATGAAGCGCTGCATCAAGAGATCCGTCCATCCGCCGAAAAAGCCCTGCACGGCGCCGGCGACAATCCCAATGACGGAGGAAATCAGCGTCAGACACAAGCCAAAGAGAACGGAGATTCGGAAGCCGTAAATGAGACGCGCCAGCACGTCCCGCCCTTGATCGTCCGTGCCCAGCCAATTCTCGCCGTCCGGCGGAGACGGCGCCGGCTGCGGCAGATTGAGATTGATCGTGTCGTAATGATAGCGAATCACCGGCCAGATCATCCATCCCCCGCCCTTCTCCTCAATGAGCGCGATGACGAAGGGATCGCGGTAATCGGCTTGGGTCTCAAACTCGCCGCCGAAAGCGGTCTCGGGATAGTTGATGAGAAAGGGCGCGTAAAACTCGCCCCGATAAGAAATGAAGAGCGGCTTGTCGTTGGCGATCAGTTCGGCGAAGAGCGAGAGACCAAAAAGCGCGAGGAAAATCCACAGCGAATAATAGCCGCGTCTATGAGCGCGGAAAGCCAGGAGACGTCTCTGATTGAGGGGCGAGAGAGTCATCAAGCGGCGCGGCTTTCAAAATCTATCCGCGGATCCACCCACATATAGGTGAGATCGGAAATGAGCGTGATGACCAATCCCAGCAGACCGAAAATATAAAGCGTCCCGAAAACGACAGGATAATCCCGATCCACGACAGCGCTGTAAGAGAGCAGCCCCAGCCCGTCCAATGAGAAGACCGTCTCAATCAGAAGCGCGCCGGTGAAAAACGCGCCGATGAAAGCGCCGGGGAAGCCGGCGATGACGATCAGCATCGCGTTCCGAAAAACATGACCGTAAAGGACGCGCCCTTTCGTCAGACCTTTGGCGCGGGCGGTCGTGACGTAATGTTTTCCGATCTCGTCAAGAAAGGCGTTCCGCACCAAAAAAGAGGTTGTCGCGAAAGAGCCAATGGTGAGCGCCGCCACAGGCAGCGCGATATGCCAAAGATAATCCAAGACCCGAGACGGCCAAGAGAGACTCTCCCAATCATCGGAGGTCAGACCGCGCAGCGGAAAAAAGTCCCAAAAAGAGCCGCCGGCGAAAAGAACGATCAGCAGAACGGCGAAGAGAAAGGCGGGAATCGCGTAGCCAATGACGATGAGCGCGCTCGTCCAAACGTCAAAGGGCGAGCCTGCCCTCGTGGCTTTGGCGACCCCCAGCGGAATGGAAATGAGATAGGCGAGGAGAGTCGTCCAAAGACCGAGCGAGACGGAGACCGGCATTTTCTCGGCGATCAGAGAGACCACGCTGGCGTCTCGGTAATAGCTTGTTCCGAAATCAAAGCGGAGATAATCCCAGAGCATTTTAAAAAATCGGAGATGGACGGGCTTGTCAAAGCCGAACTGCTTCTCCAGCTCTTTGATGAATTCCGGATCCAGCCCTTGCGCGCCGCGATAGGCGCTGGATGAGGCGGCGTTGGCGGCTTGGAGGGTCGTCTCAGATTGGGCGCCGGAGAAGCGCGCCGTCGCCGAGACGCCGGATCCGGTCAGTTCCGCGATGACGCGCTCCACAGGGCCGCCGGGCGCGAATTGCGCGACGGTGAAAGAGACCAAAAGAATCCCCAAAAGAGTCGGCGCCATCAGAAGAAGACGGCGCAAAATATAAGGGATCATTCCTGGCCCCCCTTCAGGCTTTTGGCGGGATCGCGCCACCATGTGTCGCGGACGCCTCTGGCGTAGCGCGGCTTGACGGCAGGGCGCGCGAAGAGATCCCAAAAGGCCAGATGATGCCGCGCCTTATGCCATTGCGGCACCCACAATCTCAGAGCGCGGAGGATTCTGTCCAGCGCCCTCAGCGTCTCTCGCAGCTCTTGACGGGTCTTGGCGGCGAGCGCCTTCTCAACCAGCGCGTCCACGGCGGGATGCTTCACGCCGGAGAGATTCCGACTCCCCTCCAAATCGGCGAAGGCGGAGGCGAAAAGATTCCGCAGAGAAATCCCAGGCGTGTTGGCGAGCGTGAAGCGCTCGGTCGTCATGTCAAAATCAAAGCGCTTGAGACGCGCCCGATATTGCGCCGCATCCACGACCCGAATGCGCGCCTCTATCCCCAGCGCCTTCAGATTTCGGATATAGGGCGCGATGATCCGCGCGAAAGTCGGCGCTTGGGTCAGAAACTCTATCTTCAAGCGCTCCTTCTTGTCATTGACGCGCTGCCCCGCCTCATTGACGCGCCACCCCGCCTCGTCAAGCAGAAGGGCGGCGCGGCGCAAAAGACGCCTGTCGCGCCCGGACCCGTCTGATCTTGGCGGTCTTATCGCTTCGCCAAAAACCTCCTCCGGAATCCTCCCCCGCCATTTCTCAAGAAGCGCCCGCTCTTCGTCAGAGGGCTTGGCTTTCGCCTTATAGGCGGAGTTCTCAAAGAAAGACTCCGTCCTTTGATAGAGATCGTGGAACTGATTTTTGTTCGTCCATGCGAAGTCAAAGGCGAGGGCGAGGGCGCGGCGCAGGCGGACGTCCTGAAATTTCCGCCGCCGCATATTGATGAACCAGCCCTGCGCGCCGGAGGGCGTGCCGTCCTTCAGCGTCAGACGCTTGACCTTCCCTTGAAGGCGCGCCGGAAAATCATATTCGGTCGCCCAAACTTTGGAGGTGAACTCCTCGCGGAAAAGGGTGTCGCCGGATTTGAACGCCTCAAATTGCGAGACGCGATCCCGAAAATAGTCAAAGCGGATGATATTGAAATTATGCCGCCCCCGATTGACAGGCAAATCCCGCGCCCAATAATCTTTGACGCGCAGATATTCTATGAAGCGCGCCTGCTCCCATCTCTTGATTTTGTAGGGGCCGCTTCCCAAGGGCGGCGTCAGATCGGCTTTCTGAAAATCATGGCGCTCGTAAAAACTCTTGGAGAAAAGGGGGAGCGCCGCGATGAAAAGAGGAAGCGATCGGGGATGATCGGGCTTTAGCGCAATCAGAAGCTGGTGATCGGAAAGCGCCTTTGCCTGCCGCATCTCTTTGAGATTTTGGGCGATCAAGGGATGCCCCTTCTCTTTTAAAAGATGAAGGGAAAAGGCGGCGTCATGCGCGGTCAGAGGCGAGCCGTCATGGAAGCGCGCCTCTTCGCGCAGGCGGAAGAGATAATGAAGCCCGTCCGCGGATTTGGCGACTGTCTTGGCGACAAGCCCGTAAAGCGCGTCCGGCTCGTCATGGGCGCGCGCCATCAGACTGTCAAAGATGAGGGGGAGTCCCTGCGCCGCGTTCCCTTTGAGGATATAGCCATTGAGCGTGTCAAAGGTCAGGAAGGAGGCATTAAAAACCGCGCTCTCGCCGACATGGGAGAAGTCGCCGCCTTTCGGCGCGTTGGGATTGACGTAAGCGAAATGCTGGAAATGGGCGGGATAGTTCAGCCTTCCGAAAATGGAGAGACCATGACGGGGCGTCCCGAAGGCGAGAGCCTCTTCGGCGCGGCTGCCTTGAGGGGCAAGCCAAAGCGCCAGAGCCGCGCTAGCGAAGAGGGCGAGGCGCGTCATGCCACCAAAAATCGGGGAAGCCCAAGCCGTAGCGCGGGCTGGGATCGGGACGCCTCAGCGGCCTCCAATAGGCGACCCGCGCGGCGCGGCTGTGCCATTGCGGGAGAACGTAATGATTCCACAGCAAAACTCTGTCCAAAGCGCGGGTCGCCGCGATGAGATCGGCTCTTGTCGGCGCGGCGATGACGGTCTCAATCAGCGCGTCTATGATCGGGTCTTTGATGCCGGCCAGATTGCGCCCGCCCGGGCGATCGGCCGCCGCCGATCCCCAAAAATCGCGCTGCTCATTGCCGGGCGACAGAGATTGCGGGAAAGAGCCGACAATGACGTCAAAATCGTAATTCTGAATTCGGTTGCGATATTGCGCGCTATCCACGACGCGGATCGCGGCATGGACGCCCAATTTTCTCAGAGACGCCATAAAAGGCAGAACGACTCGCTCAAAAGACGGCTGAACCAGAAGAAACTCCGGACGCATTTCTCTGCCATTCCGATCCGTCAGAACGCCTTCTTTGACATGCCAGCCGGCTTGCGCGAGAAGCCTCTTCGCCTCTCTCAATCTCTTCCGCATGTCCGCCCCTGTCGGATTGCGATAGGGGCGCTCAAAAAGCGCCTTCGGAAGCCTGTCGCGGAAGGGGGAGAGCAGTTTCATCTCGCGCCGAAGGGGGAGATTTTTGGCGGCGAGTTCAGAGCGATCAAAGAAACTCTCCGTTCTTTCATATTGTCCGTAGAAGAGATTCTTGTTCATCCAATGGAAATCCATCGCGAGATTAAAAGCTTGGCGCGTCCGCGCGTCTTGGAACAAGTGCCGCCTGAGATTGAAGATGAAGGCTTGCATGCCGGCGGGCCTATGGTCGGGAATCTCTTCCAAGACGAGGGCGGCGTTTTTTCGGGCGAGCGCGTCATAGGCGGTCGCCCAGTTTTTGGACGAAGATTCTAGACGAAAATCCACAGTCTTTCCCTTAAAAGCCTCAAGCGCGACAGTGTCGTCTCCGAAATAGGAGATTCTTATCCTGTCAAAATGATTCCGCCCGCGATTGACCGGCAAATCGCGCCCCCAATAATCTTTGACGCGGACATAGTCTATGAAGCGCCCCGCCTCCAGCCGCCCGATTTTATAAGCGCCGCTCCCAAGAAAAATTGTCAAACTCGTCTTGGACACGTCTCTGTCCGCCCAGTCTTTTTTGGAGAGAATCGGAAACTGCCCCAAAATCAGAGGGAGCTCCTTATTGCGCCCATCGGCGAAGGCGAAGCGGACGCGGCGCGGCGTTTCGGCTTCGGCGGCGACAACATCGGCATAATAGGCGCGATAAAAGGGATTTTGCTCTCTCAAAGTCTGAAAACTCCAAAGGACGTCTTGAGCCGTTATCGGCGCGCCATTATGGAATCGCGCCTCTTCGCGGAGCGTGAAGAGGACGGATTTCCGATCCGCCGCCACCTCCACGCTTTCGGCGATGAGACCATATTCGGACGCCGGCTCGTCCAAACTGCCCGTCATCAGCGATTCCAGCGCCAATCCCAAAGAGGCGGCGTGACGTCCTTTGATCGTGAAGGGGTTCAGATTGTCAAAACCGCCAAGGGCGGCGAGGCGGAGCGTTCCCCCTCGCGGCGCGTCTTTGTTGGCATAGTCAAACTGCGCGAAGCGGGGGGGATATTTCGGCTTCCCCAACAGCGACAGCGCGTGGGTCGGCGGCTCTTCGGCGCGCGGGGAGGGCGTCAGAATGAGAAGCGCCGCCAGCCACAGATAAAGGCGCATCAGGGTTTATGGCTTCGGGAGCGGCGCGGGATCGTCAGAGAGGCTTCGCAAATAAGCGAGGAGATCGGCGCGCTGCCTCTCTTTTCGGATTCCGGCGAAACTCATGCTGGTGCCGCGCACGACAGAGCGGGGCTTTTCCAAATAGGCGAAAAGTTTTTTATACCCCCATGCGCCGCCATGTTTTTTCATCGCCGAGGAATAGGCGAAGCCCTGATGGCTGGCCGTCTTGCGATTGACGATGTTCCAAAGATTGGGGCCGATGCGATTTTTCCCGTCTTTATTAAATGTGTGGCATGAGACGCATTTGCGCGAGACTTTCTCTCCGCGCTTCGCGTCGGCTTGCGCCAGCAAAAGGGGGAGGGGCAGGCTTGGCGGCGGCGCTGCGGCGAGGGCGATTTGGGTCTCCGCGCCCCCCGCGCCCTCCGCGCCGCCCTCGTCCGGCGCGAAGGGCGCGCCGAAAATGGCGTCCGCGGCGAGACGAATCACCGTCACGGCGATGAGGGCGGCCAGAATCGCCCCTGCGATTTTATTAAGTTCAAATGTGTCCATGATTCTCCATCGCCGAGAGCCGCGCTTCAACTGGCGCGCTTTAACAACTGAACCAGCTGGCGCGCTTTCGCGCGGCGACTTTAGCCGCAAAAGCGCGCAATCGCAAGATCGGCGCTAAACGGGTCTGGCCCAATGCGCCGGCAGCACCGAATAGGCTGTCGCGGCGGGCTTTTGGAAAATCTGATAATCATAGCCCGTATCGCCGCCCATCCGCACAGGCTCGTCTTCGGAGGCCGGCACGGTGAAGCGCAAATGGCATCCCAACCCCGATTTCCCGCCGTCAAAAAACTGAAAGGCGTGAGTCTCCGAATTCCGAAAGCCCTGCAAGTCGCTGGAAGCCTCAATCGTCAGATCCACGCTGCCGTCCTGGCGGCGCTCGGCATGGAGAAGCGGGCGGCGTCCTTCGCGGCTGTAAAGAAGACCGCGCCCGCCCGCCTCAGGCAGATTCACATAAGGGTTCGCGCTGTCATTAAAGGAGGCCAGCGCCTTCCAAGCCAAATCGGCCGTCTCGGCCGACATCAGCCGCGACAGGCGAAGCGCCTGAACCTCGCGCCCTTGGCAAAAAGCCAGCATCTGTTTTGACAGCGCCTGACGCGCTTCCTCATCTTCCGAATCCAGAGGGGCGTTCTCAAAAGACGCCATATCGCGCCTGCCGCGCGGCGTCTCAAACTCCATGCGCTGCCGCCCCCAAGAGCGCAGAAAAGGCT
Organism: uncultured Alphaproteobacteria bacterium; assembly: GCA_958296285.1. Lineage (GTDB taxonomy): Bacteria > Pseudomonadota > Alphaproteobacteria > JAPOUT01. The sequence goes on along the minus strand of OY282459.1, from coordinate 511,320 downwards.
CCGTCACGGCGAGCCGTCCCGACATCGGATCGCAATATTCGGCGAAAGCGCCCGAATATTCGGCGTCCTCATTGACGTCCTTGATGAGATCGTCAAAGCGCGCGCTGACCTCTTTGGGCAGAGCGCCGCCGCCCGCCATCCATGACGAGGCTTTCTGGCGGCTGAAAGATTGAATCTGGGCGAGCGGCTTCTTGCGCGCGCGCTCACCGCGTCCCGCCCTTTGGGCCGTCTTGGAAGGCAGGAAGCCGCGCTGGCGGAGCGTCTCTTCCAAACTCTTTGCCACCATGTCCAGCGTCTCGGCCATTTGCGAGAATTCCTGCCCCATGACGCGCCGCCCCGCCTCCAGCCTCTTCTCGCGGGACGCGGCTTCATGAAGCGCGGCGCTGACGGCGCGCATCCGCCGCCCCGTCATTTTGCGATGCATGCGGTAGAGCGCCACATCGTCCAGCGCGTCCAAATGCTGCCGCGTCATCGTCATGAACATCTCCCGCGCCTGCCGACCGGCGCCGGTTCCGATATGGGCGGTCGCCGAAGAGGAGTGAAGGGAATCCAAAATCTCGGGGATTTTCAGACGCGGGCGCGCCAAACTGTCCAGCGCGCGGGCGCTCTCGGCAATCGGGCCGCTGGAGACCAGAAGCGAATCGGAGAAGCGCAGCCGCCCGCGCTCGCGCGCGAAAAGACTCTTGATGTGAAGCGAGATCGTCTTGAGCCGCGCCATGCGATTCTTCGCGCCGCCGCGCCGCGAGACAAGGCGGCGGCGAAGAGCGGAGGGCGGAAGAGTTTCGGCGGCGCGCCCCGCGTTAAAGCGCACGGTCTTCTTCTGCCCTTGCGGGGAGCGCGGCGCGCGCTTGAGAATGGGGCGGGGCGAGCGGGGCGCATTGTCTAAAGCGGAAGAAGGCATTCAGCATAGGCGTCCCATGATGGAAGACGCGTCTCTCCTCAGAAAGAGCGCCTCAAGGCAGCGCGCGCGCCGACTCTCCGATGGAGAGATGGGACTGGTAGCGCAGCGCCAAAATTTCGGCGGGCGCGCTCTGTCGCGCCGGCAGGCGGGCTTCATATTCCACCATGATTCGCGATTTTTTATCGTCCAGCGGCAGCATCTCGCCTTGCAGCGTGTTGGTGAATTGCGGATTCATGATCTGCTGGAAATGGATGCGCATCGCGCCGTCCGCCTCGCGGCGAAGCGCGAAACTTTTGTCCTTCTCGCCGTCTATGAAGCCGCCCTCCGCCGCCGCGCCATAGGGATTCGGAATCAAACTCCCATTCACCGTCATCAGGAAAATGGGCGCGATCGCCTTCTGATTCAGAAGATGAGAGAGCCTCAGCGCCTGATCCCGATTGCCGCCGCAGAGATTGAGAAGGGCGTTGGAAATCTCTCGGCGCGTCAGACTGCCGTCTCGGGCTTCCAACAGAGGGCGCGACTGTCCGCCGACCTCCACTTGAACATCCTGCCTGATCGCGTCCGTCAGATAGGTTTCGGTGACGGCGAGAGGCGGAGAATCGGGATCGGAATGATCTTCCGGCGCGGCTTCCAGAGGCGCCTCTTTGGCGAGCAGTCGGAAATCCTCCTCAATCTTCTCGCGCTCCCCTTGAGGCACATCGCCTTCTCCGGCGGAAATCTTGGAAAGCTGCGCTTCGGCGAAACTCTGAAGCAGTTTTTCCGCCGCCTCGCTCCCGCCGACCTCTTTGCCCATCTCCATCGGCGCTTTTTGCCGATCGCCCAAATCTCGCCTTTTCATTTCTATCCGCACCATCAGATCCAGATCTTCCATGCGCTTGGAGAGCGCCTGCATTTCCAGCCCTAGAGCTTTTTCGCGCGGCGGCGGTCTGTCGGTCTTGACGGCGTTTCCCGGCTCTCCGGCGCGATGGAGGGCGGCGCGCAGACCATGCGCCGCTTTGCCGTTCATCTTGGCATGAAGCCGAAGAAGGTCGCGGTCTTTGACGCCCTCCAAGCCTTCGGCGATCGCCGCCAAATAATTTTTCTGATAATCTTTCGCCGCGCCCTGCGCGCGGCTTTCTATGACGGCGCTCTTATGGGTCTCTTTGAGGAGATCTTCGGGGCGGAATCCGCGCTTGAGGCACAAGGCAAGAGCGTCTTGCGCGGCGCTTCCGCCTTGCGTTTGGGCGAGAGCGTCCGAGACGGCGGGGCGCGCCGCCTCCGCCCGCCGCGCCTTAAAGCCAAAGAGGTCGCGCGCATGTTGAGAGAGCGATTTCAAGAAAGAGAGTCGGGAAGAAGGGGCGGGCGCCACCTCCACCGCGCGTCCGCCCAAAGCCGGAGGCGCGGCGGACGCCCCCGCCGCCCCCGACCCCCGAAGAGGCGAGGCAGGCGATCCAGCTCCAATCGTGATGTCCGTCATCCGAAGATTCTCCGAGCGAGGCTTTGGGGGCTTTTAGATTTAACATGCGGCGGCGGCGCGAAGCGATTCACAGAGTTTCACGTTCCTTTCACATCTGCGGGGGCGGCGGCATGGGCGTCTTGACGAGGCGGAGGGGGCGGAGGCCTGATCGGAACTCTTTCCAGCGCGGCGATTCCGTCAAAGCCCAAATGCCGCAAGAGCGCTTCCATCGCCGGGCTGCAGAGAAGGGAGAGTTCTATCCTCGCGCCATGGCAGGCGCGCGCCAAATGGAGAAGCGCCAAGAGACCGTCATGGGTCATGGCGGCGAGCGCCGAGAGATCCACCGAGAGGGCGGCGGTCTCTTTGTCAAGGATGAGGGTTTGGGCGCGTTTTTCCATCTCCTGCGCCGCGCCGCTGTCCAAGCCTGCTTGAAGCGACCAGCGCGTCAGCCTCTTTCCTTTCTCGGCGCTTTTGGCGATCGCGATCGTCATTGGGAGGGGCGAATCTTTTCCAATCTGGGGCGAATGATGAAAAGACGGACAAATTCGTTCCGCCTTTTCTCGCGGCTGCTGAAGAAATAGCCCAAAATGGGAATGTCTCCCAAAATGGGGACTTTGGAGACGGAGTCTGTCGTCATGCTATGGACATGGCCTCCAATGAGAAGACTGCCATTCTCGCTGACGACGGCTTGGGTGTGGACGGTGTTTTCTTGAATGCGCGGCAGTTCGCCGATGCGCGCGCGCTGGGATTCGTCAATGACGCCGTCCTCAATGGAGACGAAAAGCTGAATGCGCTTCGGCTCTCCCTCCTCGCCGCGAATGATATGCGGGGTGACGCGCAGAGACGTCCCGACATTGATCGGGTAGAGGGAGGAATCCTGAAAGCCCTCCACCTTGACGAAATAGCGCTGCCGCGCGTCAATCCTGGCCTCCAGATTGTCCATCGTCATGACGGATGGGCGCGAGACGATTCGGCTGGTGCCATAAGTCTCCATCAGACGAAGTTTGGCCAGAAGCCCGCGCGCGTTGGCGGCGAGGGCTGTCGCCAATCCGCCCATTCCCCAAGTGATTCCGATCGCGCCGTCAGAGACGAGACTCTCGCCCAGCGCGCCGAAGCCGGCGCTTTTTTTGTCGCCATCGTTGGCGCGCCAGCTGACGCCCAGTTCGCGCAATTTGTTCTTCGCCACATCCACGATCACCGCCTCAATATGGACGAGCGCGACATTCTTATCCATTTCCTCTATCAGCGCCTGATAATGGGGGCGCTTTTCCAGCCTGTCATAGATGAGAATCGTGTTGAGGCGCGGATCGGCGATGATGACGGGCTTCGCCTCAGGGGGGGCGGAGGGCGAGGCGGGCTTTGACGCTTCGGCTCTATGATTCGGTTTTGGGGTCGCGTCTTTCGCGCCTGCGCCGCGGAGTTCTTCCATCGGGGAGAGAGGCGGCGCGCCGGTCAAGCCCGGAACGGCAACGCTTTCATCGCCGCCGCCCCCGCCCCCCTGCTTGTCGCTTGCGCCCGTCAGACGGCGCAGCAAAGCGGCGATCCCGGGCACAGTGTAAGAGGCTTTCTCAAAGCGATATTCCTTATCCGCCGCCCAGGAATGTTTGAGTCTAAAGGTCATGACGGCGCGGTCAGAGCCTTTCAGCAGAGCTTTCGCGCCCAAAGCGCGATATTCGTCATAAAGTTCGGAGAGGCGATTGAGATAGGGGCTGGGCGCGCGCGCCGTCAGCCCGCTCTCGCCCTCCTCCGACAGCGGAAAGACGGTGCCGGGGCTGGGCGCGCGCGCCTCCAAGACCGACAGGAACTCCAAGCGCTCCCTGACGCTCGGAAAATCAAAATGCCGCGCCAAGCGGAGAGAAGGCGGCGAGACGAAAAGGGTTTTTCTATAAAGAAACCAGTCCAAATGATGACGCCGCGCGACCTCGCCCATCAGCGAGGCGGGATCGTCAAAATGATAGTCGCCCTGCATGGTGGCGGGCGGCAAATCCCTAGCCCTCAGAGCCAAGCCGAAGCCTTCGGCGATGTCGCGGAGCGCCATGGCGAGCGTCTCGCCTTCGGCGCGATAATAGGAGGGATTGGCGAGCGCCGCGCTTGAGACCCAGCATGAAAGAAGCGCCCAGAGAAAAATCGCGCCCCGCGCCCTCGCGCCATCACCCGCGCGCATAAGCCATCCGCTCGGCGAAATCGTCAATCTGGGCGTCCTCCCGCGCCGCCTCTTCGGCTCGCGCGGCTTGGCGGGCATCGTCCAGAATCTTTTCGGCTTTGTTGAGCGCCCGCATCTCTTTATGAAGAGCGCGGAGCGCCTTTTCGTAATCCTCGCGCCGCGCCAGAGCCTCGCGCTTTTTCTCCTCCGCCTCTTTCGTCAAGAGAGCGAGGCGCTCTTTCAAATGGGATTCCCTGCCGCGCGCCTCGTCCAGCTCTTGGAGCGCGATCTGGCGGTGGAGAATCTCATCATAGATTCGCTTCGTCTCCTGGCGCCGCCGCGCGTCAAAGCGCGTCCGCCTCTCTCTGGCGCGGGAAGCCTCGCGCTCGGCGGCGGCGCAGGCCGTCTTGGCTCGCAGCATCGCCTTCTCGGCATTCTCATGCCGCAGCAGACGGATTCGGTGAAGCCTGTCGGACTGCGCCAGATCCATCATTCTTCGCAGAGCGCGTCCATTTGGCTGAGCGTCTCGTCAAAATCAGAAGTCTCGCCCGGCGCCTGGCGCAGAAACCCATGAATCGCCTCCATTTTCTCCACCGCGCGATCGGTCAGCGCGTCCTGCCCTCTCTTATATTCGCCAATCTTAATGAGGAACTGCACCTCTTTATAGGCCGCCATCAACCTTCGGATCTCGCCGGCGGCGCGGAGATGATCCTGTCCGGCGACATTCGGCATGACGCGGCTGGCGCTCGCCAAAATATCCACCGCCGGATAATGATTCGCCGACGCCAAATCGCGCGACAGAATAATATGCCCGTCCAAAATGGAGCGCGTCTCATCGGCGACAGGCTCGGTCATATCGTCCCCCTCCACCAGCACCGTGTAGAAGGCGGTGATGGAGCCTTTCTCATTCATGCCGGCGCGCTCCATCAGCTGCGGGAGCGTGGCGAAGACGGAAGGCGGAAAGCCTCGCCTTGTCGGAGGCTCGCCGGCCGCCAAGCCGATCTCGCGCAGAGCGCGGGCGAAGCGCGTGACCGAATCCATCAGCAGCAGAACCTTTTGGCTCTGATCGCGGAAATATTCGGCGATCGCCGTCGCGACATAGGCCGCGCGCGCGCGCTCCATGGAAGAGCGATCCGAAGTGGCGATGACGACCACGGAGCGGCGCATCCCTTCCTCGCCCAAATTATGCTCAATGAACTCGCGCACCTCGCGCCCGCGCTCGCCAATGAGCGCGATGACGATGACATCGGCGGAAGCCCCCAAGACCAAAGACGACAAAAGGGTGCTTTTGCCGACTCCGGCAGCCGCGAAGACTCCGATGCGCTGTCCCTCGCCGCAGGTGAGAAGCCCGTCCAGCGCGCGCAAGCCCATCGGCATGGGCGTTTTGATGATTCGCCTGGACAAGGGATCGGGGGCGGCGCGGTAAATGGGGCTGTTGTCGTCAAAGGAAAGCGGCCCGTGAGTCTCGCTGTCCAGAGGCTGTCCCAGCCCGTCAATGACGCGCCCCAAGAGATTTTGCCCGACTCCGATCTCCTGCGCGCGCCCTGTCGGCACGACTTCGGTCTGCCCCGAAATGCCCAAGAGATTCCCGTAAAGGGTGAGGAGGGCGGCGTTCTCGTGAAAGCCGACCACTTCGGATTCGCACAAAAGATGTCCTTCGGCATGGCGCATTTCGCAAATCTCGCCGATTCGGACATTCGGGACATGCGCTTTGACGAGCGTCCCAATGACCTCCACGACTCTGCCGGTGACGCGGAGCGTCTTGGCGGCGGCAAGTCTCTGCGCCAAAGGCTCGGTGAAGAGATGCAGCGGATTGCGCCAGCGCTCGGCGCGAGGCGTCTCGACGCGAGGCGTCTCGACGCGAGGCTCGCGCGAAGGCGCGAGGGCGCCGGCGTCAAGAGAGGCTGTCATGAGTCTTTTTCCGCTCTCTTCGCTCTCTGGGCGGGGGCGGGGCGGGGCAGAAGAAAGGACGCGCCGTCTCGCGCTTCCATCGCCTCGCGCAGAGCTTGGATCTGAGTCTCCATGCCAATCTCCACGACTCCCAACGGACTCTCCAGCGCGCAATCGCCGCGCGCCAAGCGCCCGTCCGCCTCAAGGCGGAGCGAAACGGCAAGCGAGGCTTCGCGCGACAATTTGTCCAATTTGCGGCGCAGCCTCTCCTCCTCTTTCGGCGGCACGCGGAGCGTCAGGCTTGGCAGATTGCGATATTGCCGAAGCGCTTTGAGGACGATTTTCTCGGTCAGGAGATCGGAATCCAGCTCGCCCAAAATCTTGCGGAGACTCTCAACGATCATCGCGCCCATCTCTTGTTCCACGTCTCGCATGTAAAGACAGGCGCGCTCCACAAAGGCGAAATGGCGCTCTATCGTCTCGCGCCGCGCTTCTTCCAGCCCTTCGCGGCGGGCGCGGCGCTTCGCCTTCTCGCAGGAGCGCTTCGCCTCCTCCTTCATGCGCCGCGCGGTCTCTCGGGCGGTTTTGAGAATGCGCGCGCCCTTCTGAACGCGCTCATAATCGGCGCTCTTGAGGAGGGCAAGACCTTTGTCAAAACGGAGCGCCCCCGGCGCGATTTGGCTTATTTGAACCATGAGGGCAGAAGCGTCTCAAAAACGCGCAAGAGAAGAGATTGGGAGAGAGAGGCGGGCGGCGCGGCGGCGGGGCGTCTTGACGAGAGGGCGGCGTGAGACAAGGAGGGAGGCAGTTTGAGGCGCAGCCGCCGCGCATGGCGCTTGTCCAACGGCGACAGACAGGAGAGCATCGGCGCGGCGCGCGCCAACGATTCCTCGCGCGCGGCGGCGAGGCGAAACGCCCCGCGAAAAGGGGGGACGGGATGAGTCTCGCCCCGCGCGAAATCAAAAGCCTCGCCGCCGACAGCCCGCCGCCATCGGCGCACGGACGAGCCCTTTAGAATCAGAAGAAGCCTCTCCCGCGCCAGCAAAAGACCGGCGCGAAGAAGCCCCTCCTCCAACAGAGGCGCGGGCAGGAGCAGGATGCGTCTCGCCGGATCGGAGAGATCCAAAGGCGGCGGAAAGCCCAAACGGAAGCGCTGATGGAGAAAAAGCGACAATTCCTCCTGCCGCCATAAGAGCCGCGCCAGAGAAGGCGGAACGCCGATCACGCCCAGCCGATCGCGCCAGCCTTCATGAATCCACGCCGCCGGATCGCAGAGATAAGAGAAATGGACGCGATCAAACATGCGCCGCCCCCGCCTCGCGCCGCGCCCGCACCAAGAGGATGAAGAAAATCGCCGCCATCGCGCTGGGAATGAGAATGAGCGCCGCTATCCCGCCGGCCAGAAAAAGAAAAGCCTCCTCGCGCAGCGGATCCACATGAATGCCGCCCGGCAGATTCCAGCCCTCGCGCTTCTTCAAGACGGGCGGAATGTAAGTCGGGGAGGTCAGCAGCTCCACATTCTCATATTGGACGCCATGGACGGCGTCAGAGATCAGTTTTTTGACGCGCGGAATGAGCGCGTTGAAGTCAATCCGCTGATCATATTTCACATAGACGGAGGCCTTGCCGTAATGATTCTCGGCGCGCCCCTCCTCGGGCAGAACGACATGGACGCGGGTGTCCATGACGCCGTCAAAGAGGGAGATGGTGTGGGCCAGCTCCTCCGACAAGCCATAAATATAGCGGACGCGCTCCTCAAAGGGGGTCGGGACAAGGCCGGAGGGCTCAAAGAGCTGAGCCAGATTGGCGTGATCGCGCCTCGGATGGCCGCGCGTTTTCAAGAGCTGGACGGCTTCGGCGAAATAAAAATCCTCCACATAGACTCCGTAGAGATCGCCTTTCTCGGCGCGCTTCTCGGACGGGATGTGGCTCATGCGCAAAATGGCGATCATGTCGTTCGCCTCGCGCGCCGGCAGGCTTCGGTAAAGTTCCACCTTGCAGCCGCTCAGGGAGAGAAGCGCCGCGGCGCAGCAAAGCGCGCGCCGCCATCGCCGTCCTCCCTGAAGATCGCCGCGCCAAGACAACCCCGCCTGCCTCTAAAATCTTCCGATCCGCGCCGCCAGACTCCGCGCCGGATTTCCGTCAGGCAGAATCTCCAGCTCCTTCATCAGCGCCGCCGCGCGATCGCCGCGCTTTTTCTGTCTTTGATAGGCGAGCGCCAACAGCGCCTTCGCTTCGGCGCAATCCTCATTTCGCCCCAAGAGATTTTCCAAAATCCGCGCCGCGCCGTCATCATCGCGCCGACAGAGACAGGAGACGGCGCGACCAATCTCCGCCGCCTCGCCGCCGTAATCCTGATCGGCGTAAAAGGCGAAAATGTCGCCCGCCAGCGGCAGAAGGCCCGAGAGCGCGCCCATATAGCCTATCTCCATGATCATGCGATCGGCTTCGTCCCTCTCTTTTTTTCTGTTTTGGTCGGTCATGGGCTGCTTCTCCTTCTTCTTTCGGATCAAGGGGATTAGGCTGTCGCGCGGACGGCTTCGTGGCGGCTTTCTTCCTGCTTCTCCAAAGTCTGGATGATGCTCTGAATCAGCTGCTGCTCGTCTTGAGCGTCCTGCCGCTCGGAATCCTCAACGGATTTGAGGCGCTGCCCCTGCGATTCATGAACTTCGCGATCGGCTTGCGCTTCCTGCCCCTCGGCTTTCATCGTGGAATCGCCGAAGTCGCCCGAAGATCCGGCGATCTGCCCCGCCGCCTGATAGCCCATCATCTTGTTCATGACGGTTTGGGTGTCCGAGACGTCCGCCATCTTCGCCGCGCCGCCCAGCGTGATGCCGGCGCCGACAATCTTCAGGCTGGCGCCAATGGCACCCCCAATGAGAGTGTCGGTCGCCGAGGCGCGGATGTCTTCGGCGGCGTCCTCGCCCAGTTTCAGAGCGGCGTCCGCTTCTTTCATGCTCTCCTCGCGCTCCGTCTTGTGCATTTGGTTGGCGAGTTCCAAGACCAATTTGATCAGCTGCGTCATGGAAAAGCCGATCTGAGGAAGAGAGCGAAGCGAAGAGAGAGCCTCGCCGCCGGACGCCGCGTCAGGCGGCGTCATTTCGGGAAGAGGGGACGCGCCGTCCAACGGCGGCGCGCCATCGGCTCTGGGCGCTTGGCTGCGCCGCGCGCTCTTCGCGGCGGCGGCCGTCTCCGCCGCGCTTCCTGTCGCGAGAGGTCTCCTCGCGCCTGATACTCCGTCCACCATGATCCGTCTCCTTCCTTCTCAATAAACGCCCGCGCCCTTCTCAAACGGCGCTGCGCTGCGTGTTGATGTCGGCGAGCGTTTCGCGATTCTCATTCTCATCGCGCACCATCCGCCCCATCCTGTCTTGGATGCCCATCATCGCATTGACGATCTCTTTCAAGGTCGTCTGCTCGGATTTGATGAGCGCCTCCATTTTTTTCATAAAGGCCTTGTTCTTGGCGACATCCGCCTGATCCGCGCCGGCGCGATATTGAAGGATGTCGCTGCCGACCTGCACTTCCGCCGATCCGATCTGCAGAAGAGCGGAGGCGACAGCCACGACCTTCGTCGTGATGTTCAGAACTTTTTGCGCGAGCTCATTGGCGAGGTCGCCCACGCCGGCGCCGAACGTCCCGACAGCCAAAACGATCTGCACCGCCAAGACGACCACCGTGATCAGAACCTGCGCGATGATCTGCGAGACGCGCTTCGCCTCTTTCGGAGACGCGCCATTGGCGACCATCGCGCTGGCGATTCCCTTGGCGATGCCTTTGACGATGGCGTCCATGCCGCCTGTGGCTTGCAGGACGGTCATGGTGATGGCGATGGCGAGGCTTGTCGCGATCAAGGTCCCCGCGACCGGCGAGCCTGTCCCGAAAGAGACGATCGTCAAGACGACCCCCAAAATCATGCCGAGGATCGCGCCAATCCATCCGAAAATCTGCGCGATAAGCCCGCCCTGTTTGCTTTTATTGGCTTTGTCTATCGCGTCCTGCAATTTCTTGACATTCTGATCATGCAGCGACTTCATTTTCTGCTGCTCGGCTTTAGAAACGCTCTTCTCGCTGTTGATCTGCTGGTTGAAGGAGGAGACGGTGAGTTTATGGATGAGGGCGGTGATCGTCGCCTGATCCAAGACAGGCTTTTGGAGATTGGGCGTGGTGAAGAAGAGGGGCTGCGTTTCGGCATGATCGGGGCTTTGGGCGGGGGTGGGCGCGCCGGCCTTTTGATCTTTGCGCGAGACGGCTTTCGCGCTCTTTGTCGCGGCGCTTTTGGAGGCGCTCTCTTTTTTCTCCGCCCTGCCTTTCTGCTGCGCCGCCGCGGCGGCGGCGGCCGCCGCTTGCGGAAGATGGGCGGGAGGGATGGAAGAAAAATCGCTCATGACGCAGCGTCCGCCACCCCTGCCGCGCCTTCTTGGATTTCCCGCTTCAGAGACGCGATCTCATGGAAGAGAGGGGTCTCCTCCTCGCCGATGAAACTCTCGGCGGCTCTGAGAAAAGCCTCCGCCTCGGCGGCGGCAGCCAGCGCCAAACAGCAGCGCGCCGCCTCCAAACAAACGCCGCCGGCAGGGCGCAGATGAAGCGCCATCAAATAGGCGCGCAGAGCCTCCCGATAATCCCGCCCCGCCATGACGGATCGCGCCAGCGCCAGCCACATATCCGGCTCCCGATGCTTATGCGCGCAGAGGAAGCGGAAGCCTCGCCTTGCCGTCTCATAATCGCCTCTTTGGAAATGCATGGAGGCGTAGGCATAGATGAAGGCTTGGGCTTTGTCGTTCAGCCCGCGAATCTCCGCCAGATCGCCGCCCTGTTGGATTCGGACTGCCGCCGTCTCCAAAGAGATGACGGCGGGGGCGGGGGCGGGGCGTCTTGACGCGGGAAGCGAAGTTTTTTCGCGCCTCTCTTGGCGTGTCGGGGATTTTTTCGCCATGTCTCTTTCCTTCCTAGATGGATTGCATCGCGCTCTTCCGCTTCGCGCCCTTGCGCGCGGAGAGGGTTGAGGCGGGGCGGGTCGCGAAATCGTGGAATCTGTCAATCAGCTCCTGCATGGCGGCGCGAAGCTCTTCGTGGAATTGCGGAGGGGGGACGAAATCTTTCGGGATTTCAAGCCCTCGGGCTTCCAGACGTTTTTTCATGCTCTCAAAAACCGACCAGCTCTCCAGCGCCCGCTGATGGCGGCTCATCGCCTCCAGCCATGCGTCCATCGCGTCATGGCGCGCCGCTCGCGCCGCTTCGTCTGACGCGTCCTGCGGAATGGCGGGCGGCGGCGGCAGATGGGGGAGGAAATCGGAATTCTCCGAAGAAGGATTAGACATGGGGCGCGTCTCCCTCCTCTCTCTCGGCGGCGCTTTCCGGGACGAGGGGAAGCATTTCGTCAATCCGCGCGATCATCGCCTCATGATCGCCCAGCGCTTCGGCTTGCTCTCGGGCGGCGAGGAGGGCGTGGCGCGTTCTCTTCATCTCGCCCATCCGAAAGAGGCATTCGGCGGCGTGAAAAGACGGTTCGGGATCAGAAAAATCGGCGAAGGCGGCGAGCGCGTAGGCGTTCAGCGCCTCCTCATGCTTGCCCTGCATCTTTCTAGCCGCCGCGAGCGCTTTGAGGAAACGTCCATTCACGCCGGCAATGCCGCAGAGCCACGCGAAAATCTCCTCCGCGCCCTGATAATCCTGCCGCGCGTAGCGCCGATGGCCCAGCGCGTAGACCGCCTCGCATTGATCCTCATCCATGCCGATGAAAGGCGCGATGCCGACCCCATTCTCCACGGACGCCATCGCGCGTGCGACCGCGCCTTCCATGCTCTCTTGGAGATTGGCGACTCCTTTTTCTTTTCTCTCTTCCATGCTCTTCGCTCGCCGCTAGATTTTGCTGATGACGCTCTCAATCGCGTTCGCCATCGCCTTCTCAATGGAGGCCATGGATTCGGAGGTTTCATCCACCATGTGGGTGTAGCGCTCGGTGTCCAGCTGGATCATCTGCTGATCGTTGTTGATCGTGCTCATATAGGATTTGGTGCCTTCAATCATCTGATCCACTTCGGACTGCGTGTAAGTGTCCGTCGCCTTCTTGTTGGCCATCGCTCTCGTGCCGGTGTCGACCCATGGGTTTGAGCCGTATTTGCGGACATAGTTGTTTTCTATGGCGATGAGATCGGTGGCTTTGACGGTGCCGTCGCTGTCGGCGGGGCGCTTGGCGCGGAGCTGGTTGAGCCAGTCGGTGGCGCGCTTGGATTTGTCGTTGGCGTCCTGCAGATCCTGAACGGAGAGCGCGAGGCGCTCTTTGGCGTGCTGCGAGGCGGCTTTCTGCACCATGAAGATGAGACCCAGCAGATCGTAGGAGCGTCCATGAATGAGAAACTTCCCATTCTCCGAGACGGTCACGACATTCGGATTGAGCGGCGGCGCGGGGGGGGCGGCGGGCTGGGAAGGAGCATTGGAGGAGGGCGTGTTGAGGGCGGCTCTATCCTGCGGCGGCGTCTGCCTCAACGCATCCACCATCGCCTGCGCGCGCTGCTGCTGCGATGACGACATCCAACTGCCTGAAGTTTGCCAGCCTGACATGAGATTCTCCTTATGAGTCCTTCTTTCCCGTCTCTTGAGGGCGTTCAGGGGGGGAGTTTCCGCCCTTGACGAAAAACGCCTCACGACCTTACAGGCGGGAGAGCGGTCTTGTCCTCTCTTCTCCCTTTTTGTTTATGGGAAGTGAAGAATCGCGCCGCATGCCCCTAGCCTTTGACGAAAGCCGAGCCGCCGCGATAGACAGGAACGGCTTGCTCTTCCATCAGTTTCATCAGGCTTGGCACGCCTTCGGTCTTATAGCCCGGGAGTCCGGTGTTGTAGCGCTGCATCTCCATGGATCCGGCGCGGAGATTGAAGGCGGCGCGGCGGCGGCGGCTCTCGCTGTCGGGCGGGATGCCGGGCTGATGGACGCTGCCGTGAAGTTCGGCGCCTGCCAAAAGATCTTTGACGGCGCTGTCCAGCGCGCCTGTCCTGTCTTTGCCGCTCTTGCAATTGACGACGGGCTTCTGCCCCAGAAGGAAAGCCAGCGCCGAGAGCCGCGCGACCATGTCGTAAGGATCCTGCCCTTCTTCCAAATAGGAGGCGTCCCGCCACATTTGCTTGGTCTGCTGTCCCAGCTGGTGCAGCCTTTCCATGCGCGCGGTCTCGCCCTCCATCCGCGCCAAAAGCGCGGCGCGGCGCTTGCCGTGATTGGCGGAGGAGGGCGAGAGACCCGCCAATTCCGAAGCCATCTGATTCAGGCGGCGGCGGGACGCGCCAATCTCCCGCGCCACCTCGCCCCCCAGCAGAATGTCGCCGCGCTTGCCCAACAGATCGGAGAGGACGGGATCGTTCATTTTGGCGGAGAAGCCCCAGCCCATCAGACGGCGGAACAGAGGCTCGCGATTGCCGGGCAGTTTTTTGTAAGAGCGGAGCGCGCCGGCATTGACGCCGAAACTTAAGATTCGCGGGCGGACGCGCATTCTCGCCTCCTGCAGAATTCCATGCTGGTTGCGAATCGCGACCGTGATCGGCTTGCCCTGATTGGCGAGGCTTTCCAGCGCGTCCCGCTGGGTTTTCAGCATGGTCTGCTCATCGCCCGCAGGCTTGCCCAAACGGCGGAGATAGTCCGGCGTCATCAGCGAGATGGAGGTGATCGGCATCTCCACCGTCTCGCCCTGCATCGCCATTTTGAGTTTTTCCGGATCGTTCAAGAGCATTGTCGCCGCCAAGTCCCGCGCCTGCCGCCGCGCGCCTTCGCGCCGCATCAAAGATGAGAGACGCCGCCGCTCCGCAAGAGAAGAGCGAAAACGCTGAACAAGACGCCCGGGCGATTCCGAGCGCAGACCGCCGTCTATGACGAGATCTTTCATCATCGCCTCCAGCTCAGCGTCCGAGAGTCCCGCCAAATGTTTCGGCGTCATCTCATAGGGGTCAAGGACGCCCATTCTGTGCCCGGCATAAAGGAGTTCGCCTTTCTCGCCGTAAAGTTTGCTCTGCGCCAGATTGACGGCGTGCTTATATTGGAGTCTGTCCGAGGCGACAATGCCGCGCCCCAAATAGGGATCGGAAAGGCGCTTGGAGAGAAGCCCGGCAGGCTCAATGACGGATCGGAAACTCATCTCTTTCCTGCCGCGCTGGCAGAGAATCTCGCGCTCTATTTTCGGCCACGGCTTCTCTTCCATCGCCTGAACGCGCCCGCGCTCAAAGAGGCTTTTCAGATTGCCCAACGTTTTGGCGTCCACGCCGTCCCGCGCCATTTCATGTCTGACGAAAAGCGAGAGCATTTGCTCCTGCGTCATGCGGGGATGGAGGGAGGGCATGGGCGGCGCGTCCCTCCGATAGGCTTCGTCAAAGCGGCTCTTCAGCGCCTCCCTGTCGGCGGACGCCGCCTCGCCTTTCTTCGTCAGAGGCAGTCGGAGGGCGAGGGCGAGATCGTCAGGAGGCTCATCCGCCGAGACGCGCCCCAGCCGCTCCCCATGCGCCTCTAGGAGAGGATCCAAACGGCGGCAGCTCTCTTGGAGGAGGGCGTCTTCCGGGCTGCGCGCCGCCATCAGCCCAAGAGCGTTTCGCATCGCCTCGGCGTCCAATTGAAGAGCGCCGCGGCGATCGGCGCGCGAGAGCGGCGGCGCGTCAGGCAGATGCTCCGCATGGAGCGTCATCAGATCGGCCAGCGCCATATGGGCGTCCGCGGCGCGAGTCTCCACGGCTTGCAGCGCTTCAATCTGCTCCGGCGTCAAATCGGGGCGCTGGCGGATTTGCGACAGATAATCCAACAGAAGCGGGAAATTCTCCTTATAAGCGTGCAGACTCTGCGCGAAATGACCGTAATCTTTCCCGCTTAGTTTCCCTTGATGGAGTTTCGCCCCCATCGTCTCCAATCTCGTCAAATCCTCGCGCGCCTCCTGCAGATAATCCATCGCCTGTCCTAGATTGTCGCGGGCGAGGGGAGGCATCTCAGTCTCCTCCATCCGCGCCTCCACTGTGCGGCGAAAGAGAATGTCGCCGGCGTCCGAAATCAAATCCGAGAGAGTCGGCTGCGGCGGCACGCGCAGCCCTCTTTCCTGAAAGAGATTGGGGAAATGATCCGCGCCCCTCTTGTCATAGACGAGGCGGGCTAGTTTCAGATCCCTTTCCGAGATCATCATATCGCCTTGGAGATGAATCTCGCCCCCCTCTTTGGTTTGGGCGAGGCGCTTGGCGTCCGGGGCGGGCTGCGTGTCGCGGGGGCGGATTTTGTCGGCGAGGGTTTGCGCCACAACGCGATCATGCAGTTCCAGCGCGTCTCCCGTGTCCCGCCAGACAATATTGTGATAGTCGCGCTCTGCGAAGCGATAGCGCGGCGCGCCGTCTTTGCCGGTCTCGGCTTTCGCCCTGTCAATGAATTGCACTTTGATCCAGCGATCGCCGGCCGGCATCGCGCCGTCTTTTGGCGCGGGGCGTGTCCGCGCTTGGCGCGGCGGCGGCGAAGGGGCGGCGGGGGGAGCAGAGGAAATGCGCGACATGGGGAGAGTGGGGGCGAGTGGGGGCGAGAAGGGCGAGTCTTGGCTTGGCGCGGGGACAAACCTTCTATAAGACATTTTTAAGCACACGCCCTTTCACATTCTGCGGAATGACGAAAAAGCGAAGAGCGCCTCCCGCTTCTTAGAGAGGGGCGCTTTCCGCCTTGACAGCGCAGGCGCGCCCGATATAGTGAAACCCTCTCTTTTCTTGGAAAAGCCCCATGTTCGCGATCGTCCAAACAGGCGGCAAGCAATATCGCGCCCAGACCGGCGCGCTGTTGCGCGTGGAGAAACTGCCCGGCGAAAAAGGCGACATTGTGCGCTTGGACTCCGTCCTGATGCTCGCCGAAGAGGGGAAAGCGCCCATTTTGGGCGCGCCCTTCATTAAAGGCGCTCTCGTCCGCGCCGAAATCGTGGAGCAGGAAAGGGACAAGAAAATCCTCGTCTTCAAGAAGAAGCGCCGCAAAAATTATCGCCGCGCGCGCGGACACAGACAGGATCAGAGTCTTCTGCGCGTCATGGAAATCAAAAAAAGCGGAGGGGCTTGAGAAATGGCGCATAAGAAAAGCGGCGGATCCTCCCGCAATGGGCGCGATTCCATCGGCAGAAGGCTGGGCGTCAAAACCTTTGGCGGCCAGTCTGTCCGCGCCGGCGCGATCCTCGTCCGCCAAAGAGGGACGAAATGGCGCGCCGGCCTGCATGTCGGCATCGGCAAAGACCATACGCTCTTCGCCCTCAAAGACGGCACGGTCTCCTTCTCGCGCGATCGTCAGGGCAGAAGCGCCGTCTCGCTTCTGCCCCGAGAGACCGCCGCCTCCTGATTGGGACGGGCGGCGGGCGGCGCGGATGCGCTTTCTTGACGAGGCGAAAATACGCATCCGCGCCGGAAAAGGCGGAGACGGCGCGATCAGTTTCCGCCGCGAGAAAAACGTGCCCAAAGGCGGACCGGACGGCGGAGACGGCGGGCGCGGCGGCTCTGTCTATGGGCTCTGCAGGGACAATCTCAACAGCCTCGCCGACTATCGCTTCCGACAGCATTTTCGCGCCCAAAACGGCGGAAACGGCGAAGGCGGGCGGCGCAATGGGCGAGACGGCGAAAATCTCATCCTGCTCCTCCCCGCCGGGACGGAAATCTTGAGCGAGGAGGGGGCGCTCCTCGCCGATCTCAAAGAGGAGGGCGAGCGCGTCTGTCTTTCGCCGGGGGGGCGGGGCGGCAGGGGCAATGCCTCTTTCAAGAGTTCGGTCAGCCAAGCGCCCCGCCGCGCCGAAGAGGGCGAGGAGAGAGACGAAAGGGAGATCACGCTCCGTCTCAAACTGATCGCGGACGCGGCTTTGATCGGCTTTCCGAATGTCGGCAAATCCACGCTTCTCGGGATTTTGAGCGCGGCGAAGCCGAAAATCGCGCCCCATCCCTTCACGACTCTTCATCCGCAGCTGGGCATGGTTCAAGCGGATGACGAATCCTACGCGCTCGCCGACATTCCCGGTCTCATCAAGGGCGCGCATCGGGGAAAAGGCTTGGGCGACAGATTCCTCAACCATATTGAGAGGGCGGCGCTCCTCGTGCATCTGTTGGACGCGTCATCAGCCGACCCTCTGGGCGATTGGGGGGCGATCCGCGCCGAACTTCGGGCTAGAAGCGAAGAGCTCGCGAAAAAACCGGAACTTCTCGCTTTGTCCAAAAGCGATCTGACTGAGGAAAAGAATCTTCGCCGCATCGCGAAAAAGATTCAGAAAAGAGCGAGATGCGCGCCTCTCATTTTTTCGGCGAAGACAGGCGAAGGCGTGAAGGCTCTGCGCTTCGCCATCGCCGAAAGGCTGAGATCGGAAAAGAATAAGAATGCCCCCGCGTCAAGACGCCCCGCGTCAAGACGCGCCGCCGCCGCCGCTGCCAAAGCGGCGTGGCATCCTCTAGGCTCGGCATGAGTCTTTCGGCGAAAGAGATGATCGCGCGGGCGAAGACGCTCGTCATCAAGGTCGGCTCGTCCATTCTGACCGGCGAGAAGGGGACAAAGTTCCGCGAGGATTGGATGGTCTCTTTGAGCGAGGATATTTTCAAGATTCGAAAAAACGGGGACGGCGGAGATCGCCGCCTTCTCCTCGTCTCGTCAGGGGCGATCGCTTTGGGACGCCGCGCGCTCTCTTTGGGCGCGCGCTCTCTGAAATTGGACGAGGCGCAGGCGGCGGCGGCGGCGGGACAAATCCATCTCTCGCGGCTCTGGCATGAAATCTTTGACCGCCATGGCGTCAAAGTGGCGCAGATTCTGCTGACTCCCGACGACACCGAGAATCGCCGACGCTATCTCAACGCCCGCGCGACCCTTCAGAGGCTGATGGCTTGGGGGGCGCTCCCCATTATTAATGAGAACGACACGGTCGCCACGCAGGAGATTCGCTATGGCGATAATGATCGCTTGGCGGCCAGGGTCGCCGTGATGATGGAGGCGGACTGCCTCCTTCTCCTCTCCTCTGTGGAGGGGTTTTTCTCCGCCGATCCGAGAATCTCAAAGGACGCCGAACTGATTGACGAAATCGCCGAAATCACAGGAGAGACCGAGAAGGCGGCGGGAGAGGCCGGAGACGATCTGAGCCGAGGCGGAATGAAGGCGAAGCTCCTCGCCGCCAAGATCGTCATGCCGGCGGGCTGCTCCATGATTGTCGCCGATGGGCGCGTGGATCATCCGATCACGGCGATTTTGGAGGGCGCGCCCTGCACGCGCTTTCCGTCCCGCGCCTCTGGGGCTAAAGCGCGGAAGCGCTGGATCGCCGGGACGCTGTCGCCCAAGGGCGCGCTCCATTTGGACGAAGGCGCGGCCGCCGCGCTTAGACAGGGGCGCAGTCTTCTCCCTGCCGGCGTGCGGCGCGTGGAGGGAGCGTTCTCGCGGGGCGATTCGGTTCTCATTGTCGGGGAGAAGGGCCAGGAGATCGGACGCGGTCTCGCCGACTATCCCAGCGAGGAGGCGGCGCGAATCGCAGGCCATAAAAGCGATGCCTTTCGCGCCATTCTGAACTATGATGGGCCGGATGAGATGATCCACCGCGACAATCTCGTTCTGACGGAAGATGGGAAGATCAAGGAGAGGATGGGATGAGTTTGGCAGCGCGAGCCGCGTCTGACATTCCGATCGCCGAGACAATGGACGCTTTGGGGAAGGCGGCGCGCGAGGCGGCGGCGCTTGTGGCGACCGCCTCCACCGAGGCGAAAAACGGCGCGCTCCGCGCCGCCGCCTCCGACATTCGCGCCTCCGCTTCTCTCATCTTGGACGCCAACCGCTTGGACATGGAAGAGGCGGCGTCTTTGTCCGATTCCAAGAAGGACAGGCTCAAACTGGACGAGGCGCGCCTTGAAGAAACAGCGAGGGCGCTGGAGGAGATCGCCGAACTTCCCGATCCTGTCGGCGAGGAGATCGCGTCATGGACGCGCCCGAATGGGCTTCGGATTTCGCGCCTAAGAACGCCTTTGGGCGTCATTGGCATCATTTATGAGAGTCGTCCGAATGTGACGGCGGATGCCGGCGCGCTGGCGCTCAAAGCTGGGAACGCGTCTATTTTGCGCGCTGGTTCTGAGAGTCGTCATTCCAGTTTGGCGCTTCATCGCTCTTTGGTCGCCGGGCTTCGGAGCGCCGCCCTTCCGCCGACCGCCATTCAGATGGCGCCGCTGGGCGATCGCGCTGTCGTCGGGCATATGCTGCGGGGCTTGTCCGGCGCGATGGACGTGATTGTCCCGCGCGGCGGCGCGTCTCTTGTCCGCCGCGTCATGGAGGAGGCGCGGGTGCCGGTCTTCGCCCATTTGGAGGGCGTTTGTCATGTTTATATTGATCGCGCCGCCAATGCGGAGAAGGCGATCGCGGTGGCTCTTAATGCCAAAATGCGGCGGACAGGCATTTGCGGCGCGGCGGAGACTCTTCTGATAGACAGGGCGTGGGACGCTGCGGGCTTCGCCCTTCTCTTGAAGACGCTCAAAGAGGCGGGCTGCGAGATTCGCGCTGATGAGGAGGCGCGGCGGATAGATCCGTCCCTCGTTCCGGCGAGCGAGGAGGATTGGCATAGGGAGTATCTCGCGCCCATCATCAGCGTCAAGATCGTGGAGGGCGTGGATGAGGCGATCCGACATATCAGGCGTTATGGATCGGGGCATACGGAGGCGATTTTGACGGAAGATGACGATCGCGCCGAGCGTTTTCTTCTCCATGTGGATAGCGCGATTGTCATGCGGAACGCATCCACGCAGTTTGCCGATGGCGGCGAGTTTGGCATGGGCGCGGAGATTGGGATTGGCACCGGGCGTTTTCACGCGCGCGGGCCGATTGGTCTTGAGCAGTTGACGTCTTTTAAATATGTCGTTCGCGGCGATGGGCAGTGTCGTCCATAGGGCTTCATTTGGAAGATGGGATGCGGGTTGGCTTGCTGGGGGGGTCTTTCAATCCGGCGCATTGGGGTCATGTTCATCTGTCGCGGATGGCGCTGAGGCGTCTGGGCTTGGACAGGGTTGTTTGGGTTGTGGCGCGGAGGAATCCGCATAAACTTGGCGAGGAGATGGCGGGGTTTGGGGATCGGGTCTCTTTCGCGCGGTCTGTGGCGGGCGGCGCGGGCGGCGTTTCTAGGATTTATGTCAGTGATATTGAGGGGCGTTTGGGTTTGACTTACACGGCGGATTTGGTGGCGGCGATGAGGCGGCGTTATCGGCGGGTTTATTTCGCATGGCTGATGGGGGCGGATGTGATGGTGGATTTTCATCGGTGGCGGCGTTGGGAGGATATTGTTTGTTCTGTTCCTGTGGCGTGTTTTGGTCGGTTGGGTTATGTGGGGGGGGCTTTATCGTCTCGGGCGTTTGTTCGTTTTGGGGGTTTTCGGGTGGATGAGTCTGATGGGTTGGGGTTGGTTTTGATGCGCGCGCCGGCGTTGATGTTTTTGGGTGGGGTGATGGCGGATGTGTCGGGGACGGGGTTGAGACGGGGCGGCGGTGCAAATGCTCCTGTGAAGGGGGGTTTGGGGGGGTCGCTGCCGCGACAGGCATCTTTTTCATAGACAGGCATTTTGGATTTGCCGCAGGGGAACTAAAGCATAGAAGCTGAAGGTGAAGGGGGGTTTGGGGGGCTTGCCCCCCAAAAAAAGAGGGGGATCGGGGGGGAATCCCCCCCGAAACGCGTGGGTGGTGGCGGCGAAGAAAGCATTTGCGAGCGGAGCAACGCGAAGCGAGCAAATGCGACCGCCACCCACGCGCCCCCTGCTCGCAAGAGCTCACGCGATGCAGGGGGGTCGGCGGGCTTTCTCGCGCACTTGCGCTACGCGCTTCGTGCGCTTCGTTTCGCCACGCCCGCCGACTTTTCGGGGGTTTCCCCCGAACCCCCTTTCTCAAGGGGGGCTAGCCCCCCTTGACCCCCCTTCACCTCAAGCTTCTATGCTTTAGTTCCCCTGCGGCAAATCCAAAATGCCTGTCTATGAAAAAGATGCCTGTCGCGGCAGCGACCCCCCTTTTTTTAAAGCAAGCCATTTGACGCGAAACCACAATCCCTCTAATCTTTAACAAGCCCGCAACCAAAGCGAGACCCATCACGCCATCCATATCTATGGCCGCCCCCGCAAACCCCATCCCCACCACGCGCAACCCCTCCGCGCCACAAACCCACTGTCTCCAAAACCGCGAAACCATCCTCAACAACTACCAAACTATCCGCTCTCAAACCGAAAGCCTCGCCAAACCGCTCGCGCCGGAAGACCAAACCATCCAAACCATGCCCGACGTCAGCCCAACCAAATGGCACCTCGCCCACACAAGCTGGTTCTTCGAAACCTTCCTCCTCAAACCGCTCGCCAAAAACTACGAACCCCCAAACCCCGCCTACAACCGCCTCTTCAACTCCTACTACCAACAAATCGGCGAGCAATATCCCCGCCCACAACGCGGCCTCCTCTCGCGCCCCACTGTGCGCGAAATCGCCGACTATCGCGCCCATATCAACCGCGCCATGACCAACCTCATCAAAACCCTCAACGAAAAAGATTGGCGCCGCGCCGCGCCGCGAATCATCCTCGGACTCCATCACGAGCAGCAGCATCAAGAACTGATCCTCACCGACATCAAACACGTCCTCGCCCAAAATCCGCTCGCCCCCGCCGCCTACGCCCAAGACGAAACCCCCGAACCCCAAAACGCCCCGCCAAACCAAGACTGGCTCTCCTTTGAAGGCGGCGAAACAACGATCGGCGCGGACGCCGCGGACGCCGCCGACAACCCCAACGCCGCCTTCGCCTATGACCATTTCGCCTACGACAATGAATGCCCCGCCCATAAAACCCATCTCCCGCCCTTCCGCCTGACAACCCGCCTCATCACCAATGGCGAATATCTGGCCTTCATGGAAGAAGGAGGCTATGAGCGTCCGGAATTTTGGCTCTCCGATGGATGGGCGCTCTGCCAAAAAGAAAAATGGCGCGCCCCCTTCTATTGGCGAAAAAACGAAAAGAACGGCGCGGCAAAAAACGCCGTCTATGAAGAGTTCACGCTCGGCGGCGCGCGCGCGCTCCACGAAGCCGCGCCGGTCTGCCATGTCAATTATTATGAGGCGAGCGCCTACGCCTCTTGGGCAGGCAAGCGTCTGCCGCGCGAGGAGGAGCTGGAAGCCGCCGCCGCCAATATGCCGATCCAAGGGCATTTCGGACTGCGTCTCCACAAAGACGAAGTCGTGGCGCCGCACCCGAAGGCGGCGCCGCGTCAGCCGGGCATGACGCAGCTCTACGGCGATCTCTGGGAATGGACGATGAGTCCCTATATGCCCTATCGCGGATTCCAAGCGGCGCGGGGCGCTCTTGGCGAATATAACGGCAAGTTCATGTGCAACCAATTCGTCTTGAAAGGCGGCTCTTGCGCCACGCCAAGGGGACATCTGCGCGCTTCCTATCGAAATTTTTTCCCGCCTGACGCGCGCTGGCAATTTTCCGGCATACGCCTCGCCGAGGACGGATGAGCCTTCCGCCCTCGCCCGCCGCGCTTCCATCTGATCCCATGCCGAGAGCCTCTGCCCCGATCACGCCCCGCGAGAGCGATCTTATTGCGAATCTCGCCTTCTTTGAGAATCGCGCGCCTCAGAGCGACGACTTCCTCGCCGATGTGCTGGAGGGCTTCGCCAAGACGCCGAAGAGTCTCTCACCCAAATATTTCTACGACACGGAAGGGGCGCGACTCTTTGAGGCGATTTGCGAAACGCGCGAATATTACATCACCCGCGCCGAGATGGCGCTGCTGCGCTCCTGCGCCGATGAGATCGCGGAGGCTGCCGGCGCGGAGATTGTGCTTGTGGAGTTCGGATCCGGCGCGCTGAAGAAAATACGGATTCTCTTGGAGGCGCTTCGCTCGCCGCGCGGTCTTATCGCGATTGACATCAGCCGCGCGCAGCTGATTGAGAACGCGGCGAGATTGGCGGAGGATTTCCCTGCTTGTCCCATCGGAGCGATTTGCGCGGATTTCACGAAGCCTGTTTCCCTTCTCAAAGCGCCGATGGCGGGGCGGAGGATCGGCTTTCTTCCGGGCTCCACCATTGGAAATCTGTCGCCTGACGAGGGGGTCGCGTTTTTGTCGTCCGTCCGACAGAGTTTGGGCGAGGCGGGCGCGCTTCTTATCGGCGTGGATTTGAAGAAGAGCGCGCGGCGTTTGGAGGCGGCTTATAATGATCGCGGCGGTTTGACGGCGGCTTTCAATCTGAACATTTTGAAGCGCATCGCGCGGGAGCTTCATGCCGAGATTTTTTGCGAATCTTTCGTCCATGAGGCTTTTTACAATGAGGCGGCGGGGCGTGTGGAGATGCATTTGCGCGCGACAAAGCCGCAGGTGATTTCGCTCAATGGGCGTTCTTTTCAAGTCAAGGAGGGCGAGCGGATTCACACGGAGAATTCTTACAAATATGAGATAGGCGAGTTTCATGCTTTATCGGCGCGGGCGGGTTTTCGGGCGCGCGGCGTTTGGACGGATTCGGATCATTTATTCAGTTTGCATTGGCTGGAGGCGGCATGAAGCGCGGGGTTAGACGGGCGAGGCGGTCGGAAGGGTCTGTGAGCGACGGGCGGTTGGCGCGCTTGTTGGAGGTTTTGGATGATGGTCGCGCGCGCGATTTGGTTGTGATTTCGCTGCGGGATTTGGGCGAGGCGAGCGCGATGGCGGATTATATGGTGATTGCGAGCGGGACGAGTCATCGTCATGTTGGGTCGTTGGCGGAGCGCGCGGCGTTGTTGTGGAAGTCGTTGGATGGGGCGTCGCCTGGGGTTGAGGGTTTGCCGCGTTGTGATTGGGTTTTGGTTGATGGGGGTGATGTGATTTTGCATGTTTTTCGTCCTGAGGTTCGGGCTTACTATGATTTAGAGGGGATGTGGTCTGCGCCTGGGGGGAGAAGAAATAGTTCCAAAAACAGGGGAGCTCCCGTTAAGGGGGGTTTGGGGGGCTAGCCCCCCAAAAAAACCAAGCGGGCGAAGCCCGCTATAGTCGGCGGGCGTGGCGAAACGAAGCGGGCGAAGCGCGTAGCGCAAGCCCGCGAGAAAGCCCGCCGACCTTTCGGGGGGGATTCCCCCCCGATCCCCCCCTTCTTCGCGGGGGGCTTCGCCCCCCACACCCCCCCTCTCCCGAAGCTTCTATTGACAAAAACCCCAAACCCCCCTTAGCTTCCCAACCAAACCCAAACAACCCCCAAAACCCCCATGAAAATTCTCGTCCCCATCAAAAGAGTCGTGGACTACAACGTCCGAGTCCAAGTCAAACCCTCCGGCAGCGTAGACCTGGACAACGTCAAAATGTCCATGAACCCCTTCGACGAAATCGCCGTGGAAGAAGCCATCCGCCTCAAAGAACAAAACAAAGCCAAAGAAATCATCGCCATCTCTATCGGACCCGCCCAAGCCTCCGAAACCATCCGAACCGCCCTCGCTATGGGCGCCGATAAAGGAATCCTCGTCCAATCCCCAGAAAGACTGGAACCCCTCAATGTCGCCAAAATCCTCAAAGCTATCGCCGATAAAGAAAAACCCGACCTCATCATCCTCGGCAAACAAGCCATAGACGACGACTGCAACCAAACAGGACAAATGCTCGCCGCCCTCCTGAACTGGCCCCAAGGCACCTTCGCCTCCAAACTGGAACTGAACGGCGACAGCATCACCGTCACCCGCGAAGTGGATGGCGGACTCCAAACCCTCGCCCTCAAACGCCCCGCCATCATCACAACCGACCTCCGCCTCAACGAACCCCGATACGCGACCCTCCCCAATATCATGAAGGCGAAGAAAAAACCGATAGAGCAAACAACCCCCGAATCTTACGGCATCAACCCCGCGCCGCGACTGGAAATCCTGGAAACCCTCCCCCCTAAAGAACGCGAAGGCGGCGTCAAAGTGGAATCCATCAAGGAACTGGTGGAAAAACTCCGATCCGAAGCCGGCATCCTCTAAAAAACCAAGCCAAGGACCATCTCAGAATCATGGCAAACCTCCTCCTCCTCGCCGAGCATGACGGCAAAACCCTAAGCCCAGCGACAGCGAAAGCGCTGACCGCCGCCCTCCAAATGGGAGAGGCCGCCGATATCCTCATCGCCGGCCAAAACTGCGAAGCCGCCGCGCAAGAAGCGGCGAAACTAAAAGGGGCGCGCCGCATCCTCCTCGCCGACAGCGCCGCGCTCTCCCATCAACTCGCCGAACCGCTCGCCGCCTTGATCGCGCGCCTCGCCAAAGATTACAGCCATATCTGCGCCGCCGCGACAACGATCGGCAAAAATGTCCTGCCCCGCGCGGCGGCGCTGTTGGATGTCGCCCAACTCTCGGACATCGTGGAAGTCCGCGAAAGCGATGTTTTCGTCCATCCGACCTACGCCGGGAATGTCATGGAAACAGTCCGCATGAAAGACGAAAAGAAACTCCTCACCATCCGCGCGACAGCCTTCGCCGCCGCCCCCGCCGCCGAAAAAGGCGAAGAGGCCCCGATAGAAACCATAGAGGCGGGAGAAGCGTCAGAACTCTCCTCCTATGTCGGCGAGGAACTGACCCAATCCGACAGACCGGAACTCACCGCCGCGCGAATCGTCATTTCAGGCGGACGCGGAATGCAATCCGGCGAGAATTTCCACCTCCTTGAGACCATCGCCGACAAGCTGGGCGCGGCGGTCGGCGCGTCTCGCGCGGCGGTGGATTCGGGCTTCGTCCCCAATGATTACCAAGTCGGGCAGACCGGCAAGACCGTCGCGCCCGAACTCTATATCGCCGTCGGCATCTCCGGCGCGATCCAGCATCTTGCCGGCATGAAGGATTCCAAGACAATCGTCGCCATCAATAAGGACGAGGAAGCGCCCATTTTCCAAATCGCCGATTACGGACTCGTCGCCGATCTCTTTGACGCGCTCCCCGAACTCGCCCAAGAGCTGGACAAGCTGGAAAACTGACCGATCCATGCCCCCGCAGAAAGACCGCATCCGCAAGATTGGCGTCATCGGCGCAGGAGAGATGGGAGGCGGCATCGCTCATGTGGCGGCGCTGGCGGGCTATGAGGTTCTGATCCAAGACAAGACGCGCGAAGCCGCCACGCGCGCGCGCGAGACCATCGCCGCCAATATGCGCCGACAGGTCAAGCGCCAAATCGTCTCTGACAAGGAGGCGAAGATCGCCCTCGCGCGCATTCGCCCCGCCCATCTGAAAGAGCTGACCGCCGCCGATTTGATCATAGAATCGGCGACCGAAGATGAAGAGACGAAGCGCCAAATTTTCGCCGCCCTCTGCCCTCTTCTGAAAAAAGAGACGCTCCTCGCCACCAACAGTTCGTCTCTTTCCATCACGAGGCTGGCTTCGGCGACCGACAGGCCGGAGCGCTTCATGGGGATGCATTTCATGAATCCCGTGCCTGTCATGCAGCTGGTGGAGCTGGTGCGCGGCATCGCCACCGATGACGAGACTTTTCAGACTCTTCACGGCGTGGCGCGGCGCTTGGGGAAGGAGCCTGTCAATGCTGAGGATTTTCCGGCCTTCATCGTCAATCGCATTTTGATGCCGATGATCAACGAGGCGGTCTATACGCTCCATGAGGGGGTCGGCTCTGTGGAGAGCGTGGATCGGGCGATGCGCTTGGGCGCGAATCATCGGATGGGGCCTTTGGAACTTGCCGATTTCATCGGCTTGGATGTGTGTTTGGCGATTATGGAGCGGCTTTATCGGGGCTTGGCGGACACGAAATATCGTCCTTGTCCGCTGCTTGTGAAATATGTGGAGGCGGGCTGGCTGGGGCGCAAGGCTGAGCGCGGCTTTTACGATTATTCGGAGACGCCGCCCCGCCCAACGCGATAGAGATAGAGACGGGCTTCGCTTCATTTCGTTTCATTGGGAATCTAAGAATCGCCTCCCAAGAGACATGCCGAGAGCGTCAGCAGCAGCAGCACGCCGCCTTGCGCCAAGACGCGATAGCGCATCCAGCGCTGCGAAGAGGCGGGCGAGCGTCCTTGCGCCATCGTCCATAGGCCGATGAAGAGAATGGCGAGCAAGCCGAGAAGCGCCGCCAAAATCACGAAGAGAGCCATGCTCTATGCTAACCTCTCGGCGCGGCGGGGCGCAATGATGCGCGCAACGATGCGCGCGAGGATGGAGGTTTTATGTCCAAAGAGAAGGAGGCTGTTCTTGACGGGCCTTTTCTGCCTGCGGCTTCTGGCGCGGCGAAGCGGCTGGTTGTTTTCTGCCATGGTTATGGCGCGGACGGTCGTGATTTGATTGGGCTTGCGCCTTATTGGCAGAAATTTTTGCCGGACGCGGCTTTTGTCGCGCCGAATGCGCCGATGCGCTGCGACATGAATCCGATGGGTTATCAATGGTTTCCGATTTCTCATGGCGATCGCGCGGCGGCGGCTATGGGGGTTCGGGCGGCGTCTGTGGCGTTGCGGGCTTTTTTGGATGCGCAGCGCGCGCGGTTTGGCATAGATGAGGGGCGGATGGCGTTGGTGGGGTTCAGTCAGGGGACGATGATGGTTTTGCATGTGGGTTTGCGTTTAGGGGCTGCGCCTGCGGCGATAGTGGGTTTTTCGGGGGCGTTGGCGGATCCGGAGTCTTTGAAGAGGGATCGGATTGTGAAGCCGCCGATTTTGTTGGTTCATGGGGATTCGGATGCGATGATTTCGCCTATGGCGACGGAGAGCGCGGCGAAGGTTTTGGAGGCTGCGGGTTTAGAGGTTCGTTGGCATATTAGCATGGGGACGGGACATAGCATTGGTTTGGATGGGATGGAGTTGGGGGGGTTATTTTTGCGGCGGGCTTTTGGGGGCGGGGCAAGCTGACCTGCTCCGGTAAAGGGGGGTCAAGGGGGGCTAGCCCCCCTTGAGAAAGGGGGTTCGGGGGAAACCCCCGAAAGGTCGGCGGGCGTGGCGAAACGAAGCGGGCGAAGCGCGTAGCGCAAGCCCGCGAGAAAGCCCGCCGACCCCCCTGCTTACAAGAGCTCTTGCGATGCAGGGGGCGCGTGGGTGGGTCGCATTTGCTCGCTTCGCGTTGCTTCACTCGCAAATGCTCTTTTCCCACCCACCCACGCGTTTTCGGGGGGATTCCCCCCGATCCCCCCTTCTTCGCGGGGGGCTTCGCCCCCCACACCCCCCTTTTTACAGGAGCAGCTCATAGCCGCGTGGAAAGCAAAATCGCAACCCGACAACCCAACCGAACAAAACCCCCCAATAAACCAACCCCAACACCCCCATAAAACTCCGCAACCCCACGATGCGAAACCTCATCAGCCCGAAACGCCTCCAAAACCCCCCGCAAAGACTCCTCCCCTAAACCCTCCAACTCCACAATCTGCGAAGCATAATGCTCGTCAATCACCTCCTCCACCGCCACAGTGCAAGACATCGCCGCCTCCGAACCCATCAGCGCCGTCATCGCGCCCAAAGCAAAACCCGCCACATCCCACAAAGGCAAAAGCGCGGACGGACGAACCCCGCGCTCCCGCAAAAGATCAGAAAACACCGCCAAATGCCGAGCCTCCTCCGCCCGCATCTCCTCAATGCGCGCGAAAGCCTCGCCCGCCCCAGACGCATGACGCAACACGGCAGCTTGACCATCGTAAATCCGAACCGCCCCATATTCGCCAGCGTGATCCACGCGAAGAATCCGCGCGATAGAATCAGGCGCATCTCCCTTTATATCTCCCTTCATCACCGAAACCTCCTCGCCCATGCCCAAAAAGCGACAGCGAAAAGACCCGCAGACGCCAAAAAATTATAGCCCGCCAAAGAAATGCCGAAAAGACTCCACCCAACAACAGCGCAATCAGAAAGCGCCGCGCTCTCCCCAAGAGCCTCTTGGAAAGCCCCCATCTCCCATGCGATCCCGGACGCCGCGCCGCCTTCGCCGCAGGCGACAGGCGACATCCATAAGCCCTGCTCCACGCCAATATGCGCCGCCGCGAGCGCCGCCGAAGCCCCATAAATCAAAGCGCATAAGAGAAAAACAGAGCGCGATCCCAAAGGCATGAAAAGCGAAGAGCAAACCACCGCCAGCAAAAGCGCGTGCGGAACTCTCTGCCAAAGACAGAGAGAACAGGGCGCGAGACCTCCGACATATTCAAAAAGATAGGCGCCGATGAGAAGCCCCGCGCTCGCGAGAGCCAGAAAGCCCAGCAGAGTTTTGGCGTTGAGCGGGATCATCGGAAAAACCATGGCATCAGGAAGAGAACCAATAGAGATATGCCAATCCCCGCCAAAATGACAATCCAAAAAAGAGAGGAGGCGCTGCCCGATCGCGCCATGGCTTGTTGGAGAAGCGCTTCTATGTCGCCGCCGAAGAGACGGCAGAGCAGCGAGAGAAGAAAGAAGCGCGCGCCGCGTCCGACAAGGCTGGCGAGGATGAACAAGGGGAGATTCATGCCGCCTGCGCCGGCGGTCAGCGTGATGACTTTATAGGGGATTGGCGTGAAGCCTCCTATCAGCACCATCAGGATTCCGTAATTGGCGTAGAGGCTCTGAAAGCGATGGAGCGAATCTTCCAGCCCGTAAAAGCGGATGATGGCGCTGCCCCAGACTTCCATCAAGAATGCGCCGATGAAATAGCCGGCGACGCCGCCGGCGACTGACAGGATGGTCGTCAGCGCGGCGTAGCGGAGGGCGCGGTCTCTTCGCATGACGCTCATTGGGATGAGGAGGGCGTCGGGCGGGATTGGCAGGACGGTGCTTTCTAGGAAGGCGATGCCGCCGAGCGCGGCGGCGGCGTCTTTGCGTCCGGCGATGCGGCGAATTTGTTCCGTGAGGTTTTTTTCTTGTTTTGGTTTTGGCATGGGGGTCTTGTTCCTTTTTGATGGATTTTGCTATAGGTGGCTGTGGTGGAGGCGCTGTGGCGGAATTGGCAGACGCGGCGGACTTCAAGTCAAGGGGTTGCGCGCGGCGAAAGTTGCGGCGTAGAACTCGTCAAATTCGGCGAACGCGGATCGGGCGACCGACGCCAACGCCGAGCGAAGCCCGATTTTTTTTACAAAGAATCGGGAACGTGTAGAGACTAGACGGCGAGCGGCTAAGTGGGAAGGCTTTAGTTTTTGTGGTTTTCTCATAGGCTGAAGGCATAGTCCAGCGCACGAACGGGCTTGGGGGATCTTTTGGGATTCTCTTGGGTTTGGCGGCGAAAGTCGAAGTGTGATGCAAAATCCGTTGTCCTTTTGGACGTGAGAGTTCGAGTCTCTCCGGCGCCACCATTTTTAGATTTGGGAGCGGCTGCCGCGCTCCTGTGAAGGGGGGTTTGGGGGGCTTGCCCCCCAAGAAAAGAGGGGGATCGGGGGGGAATCCCCCCCGAAACGCGTGGGTGGGTGGGAAAAAAGCATTTGCGAAGCGAGAGCAACGAGCGAGCAAATGCGACCCACCCACGCGCCCCCTGCTTACAAGAGCTCTTGCGAGCAGGGGGGTCGGCGGGCTTTCTCGCAAGCTCGTCTCGCTACGCTCGCCTCGCTTGCTTCGTTTCGCCACGCCCGCCGACTATTCGGGGGGATTCCCCCCGACCCCCCCCTTCTCGCGGGGGGCTTCGCCCCCCACACCCCCCTTCACCTCCAGCTTCTATGCCATCTTGACCCATCCAAAACACATTCCTAAACTCTATCCCCAATCCCCCAAAACCAAAATTAAGCAGGCAAACCCATGGCTTTCCTGAAATCACTCCAAAATAACTGGATCTTCATCTCTCAAGGATTCCGAACCCTCAGACTCCTAGATAAAATCCGCCAAAATCCAACCCGAACTATCCTCCATATCGTCGCCGATCACGTCAAAAGCCACGGCGACCAGCCCGCCATCCTCTTTGAAAACCGCGCCGTCTCCTATAAAGAACTGAACCAACTCTCAGACCAATACGCCCACTGGGCTAGAAATGAAGCAGGAATCCGAAAAGGAGACGCCATCGCCCTCCTGATGGAAAATAGACCGGAATTCATCATCGCTTGGATGGGAATCCTCAAAGCCGGCGGCATCGCCGCCCTCATCAACACCAATCTGACGCAAAAACCGCTCGCCCACTGCATCAATATCTCCGAAGCGCGCCACATCGTGCTGGGCGCGGAAATGGCGGAAAACTTCTCCACCGCCGCCGATCTGTTGGAAAAAGCGCCTAGAATCTGGGCGACAGGCGGCGACATCCAAGGCGCGGAAAAACTGGACGAAAAACTGAAAAACCAGCCCCCCAAACCCTTCGCCATCCCGCAAGCCGAGCAGCCCGCCCATAAAGACAACGCCTTCTATATCTACACTTCCGGCACGACAGGCAATCCGAAAGCCGCGAAAATCTCGCACTACCGAATGCTCAATATGATGGTCGGCTTCACCTCCGGCACCGGCGCCACCCGCAAAGATCGCGTCTATGTGACTCTGCCGCTTTATCATTCGGCAGGCGGCGTCTGCTCTGTCGGCATGGGGCTTGTCGGCGGCGGAACGCTGATCATCAAGCGCAAATTCTCGGCTTCCGCCTTTTGGCAGGACGTCCACCATTACCAAGCCACCATCTTCCAATATATCGGCGAACTCTGCCGATACCTCCTAAACGCGCCGCCCCATCCCAAAGAGCGCGCGCATCGGCTGCGAGTCGCGATCGGCAACGGACTGCGCCCGGACATTTGGGAAGAGTTCCAACAGCGCTTCCAAATCCCGCGAATCATAGAGTTTTACGGCGCGACCGAAGGCAATCTCTCGCTCATTAATTTTGACGGCACAGTCGGCGCCGTCGGACGCCTCCCCCAATGGGCGCGCGGCAGCGTCAATATGGAACTGGTGCGATTCAATATGGAAAAAGAAGAGCCGCTCCGCGACACAAAAGGACGCTGCATCCCATGCCAAGCCGGCGAGATCGGCGAACTGATCGGCGAAATCATTTTGGACGATCCCGCAAAAGCCATCACGCGCTTTGAAGGCTATGTCGGCGAAAAAGAAACGCGGAAAAAAATCCTCCGCGATGTCAAAGAACAAGGCGATCAATGGTTTCGGACAGGCGATCTCCTCAAATTTGACGAGAAGGGCTATTTCTACTTCATAGACCGCATCGGCGACACATTTCGCTGGAAGGGCGAGAATGTCTCCACGGCCGAGGTCGCCGAAGCCATTTCCGTTTTTCCGGGCATCGCCGAGGCGAATGTCTATGGCGTGGCGATTCCGGGAGCGGACGGGCGCGCCGGCATGGCGGCGATCGTCAATAAAGACAAGCGCGCGCTGGATTTGGAAAAATTCTCCGCCCATCTCAAAACCGCGCTCCCCGCTTATGCCGCGCCGCTCTTTCTGCGAATCCTTCCCGAAATGGAGATCACGGGCACTTTTAAGCATCGCAAGGTGGATTTGGTCAAAGAGGGTTTTGATCCCGAAAAAATCGCCGATCCCCTCTATTTTCACGATCCCCGATCCGATCGTTACGTGCCGCTCAGCGCCGCGCTCCATCAGGAGATCGCGCGCGGGATGATAAGGCTTTGAGCCGCGAGGGCGAAAGCCCAAAAGAGACTAGAGAGATTCTGGATTTCTGGCTCTCTCTGGACGGCAAAAAACAATTCGGCGAGGACAAAAAATTGGACGCCGAAATCCGAGAGCGATGGGGCGCGCTGCATAAGAAGGCATGCGCCGGGGGTCTTGAGGCTTGGCGCGAGACGCCGGAAGGCGCGCTGGCGCTTGTCATTTTGCTGGATCAGTTCTCGCGCAACCTTCATCGCGGCTCTCCTCTAGCCTTCGCGGCGGACGGTCGCGCGCTTCATGAGGCGCGGCGCGCCATCGCCAAAGGCTTTGATTTGGAACTCCCCGTCCCCTTTCGCCACTGGTTTTATATGCCTTTCATGCATTCCGAGGAGATGGAGGCGCAGGAAGAGGGGCTTCGTTTTTTTGAGAAGCGTCTGGACGATAAGGAGTTTCTCCGCTATGCCAAAGACCATGCGGCGCAGGTGAGGCGTTTCGGACGTTTCCCGCATCGGAATCGCATTTTGGGGCGCGAGAGCGCCGAGGCGGAGCGGGTTTATCTTGCCGAGCGGGAACAGCGGAGACGCAAAGGAGGCTGACATGGCATCTCTTCAAGCCAATGGAATCACGGTGGAATATGAGATTTTCGGGCGGGAGTCTGATTCGGCGATTTTGCTCGTCATGGGTTTGGGCGGACAATTGACTCTTTGGCCGAAGGAGTTTTGCGAGGCTCTTGCCGCGAAGGGGTTTCGGGTGATTCGCTATGACAATCGGGATGTTGGTTTATCCACGCATTTTGATGACGCGCCTGTTCCGGACATGATGGCGATTTTCGCTGATGTGATGGCCGGCAAGCCTGTGAGCGGCAATGCTTACACGCTTTCGGACATGGCGGCGGACGGGATGGGTTTGTTGGATGGTCTTGGGATTGATCGGGCGCATGTGGTTGGGGTTTCCATGGGGGGCATGATCGCGCAGTTGATGGCGGCGGAGTATCCGGCTCGCATTTTGAGTTTGACGTCTATCATGTCGTCCAGCGGGAATCCGGAGTTGCCGCAGGCTTCTCCTGAGGCGATGGCGGCTTTGATGGCGCCGCCGCCCAGTCCTTTCACGGAGGAGGCGGCTATTGAGATGGGCATGAAGGTTTGGCGGGCGATTGGCTCGCCGGGTTTTCGGCGCGGGGATGATGAGTTGCGGTCTTTTGTTCGGGAGCAGGTTGTTCGGAGTTTTCATCCTCAGGGGACGGCTCGGCAGTTGGCGGCGATTTTGGCGGATGGTGATAGGCGGGGTCGTTTAGGGAAGATTAGGGCTCCGACTGTGGTTTTGCATGGGAAGGAGGATCCGTTGGTTCCTGTGGAGGCTGGGGAGGATACGGCTCGGGCTGTTTCGGGTTCGGAGTTGCGGTTGGTAGATGGGATGGGGCATGATTTGCCTGCGGCGTTATTTCCGACATTTGTGGAGGCGATTTTGCGGGCGGTGGAGCGGGCGGACGCTCACGCGTAGAAGGTGAAGGTGAAGGGGGGTGTGGGGGGCGAAGCCCCCCGCGAGAAAGAGGGGGATCGGGGGGGAATCCCCCCCGAAAGTCGGCGGGCGTGGCGAAACGAAGCCGAGCGTAGCGAGGCGAGAAAGCCCGCCGACCCCCCTGTTCGCATGAGACAATAGGCGGGCTTACGCCCGCCTTGTTTTTTCGCGGGGGGCTTCGCCCCCCACACCCCCCGATTTTTGGAGATTCCGCGAGCGATCAGAGGCGGCAGCTAAAATTTACAGGAATCTCTAGCGGCGAGCCGCCGCGCTCCCGTCAAGGGGGGTTTGGGGGGCTAGCCCCCCAAGAAAAACCAAGCGGGCGCAAGCCCGCTATTCAAGAGCTCTTGCGGGCAGGGGGGTCGGCGGGCTTTCTCGCTCGCTAGCGCTCGCTTCGTTTCGCCACGCCCGCCGACTATTCGGGGGTTTCCCCCGAACCCCCTTTTTCGCGGGGGGCTTCGCCCCCCACACCCCCCTTTTTTGGAGATTCAGCGCGGGGGCATCCGCAACGCCCCATCCAAACGCAAAGACGCCCCGTTCAACATCACATTCTCACAAATATGCAAAACTAACGCCGCATACTCCGAAGGCAAACCCAAACGAGACGGAAACGGAACCTGCGAACCCAACTTCCGCTTCATCTCCTCCGGCGCGCCAGCAAATAAAGGCGTGTCAAATAAACCCGGCAAAATCGCGCAAACCCGAACCCCCTCGCGAGACAAATCCCGCGCCGCAGGCAAAGTCATCCCAACAATCCCGCCCTTGGACGCCGAATACGCTACCTGACCAATCTGACCATCCTCCGCCGCAATGCTCGCCGTATTGACAATCACGCCGCGCTCGCCGCCCGCCAACGCCTCCAACGACAACATCCCCGCCGCCGCCTTGGAAAGACAGCGAAACGTCCCAATCAAATTAATCTCCACCGTCCGCGAGAAATAACCAACATCATGCGCAATGACATTGCCCGTCGCCCTGTCGCGACTCGCCGTCTTCTGCGCATAGCCAACGCCGGCGCAGCAAACCAAAATCCGAGCCTCCCCCAAAACGCCCCGCGACTTCCCAAAAGCCCCATCCACCGAAGCCTCGTCTGCAACGTCCGTCTCGCAAAAAACCGCGCCCAACTCTTTGGCGAGAGCCTCGCCCTTCTCCCGATCCCTGTCAAACAAAGCGACCCGAACCCCGCGCGCCGATAAAGCCCGCGCCGTCGCCTCGCCCAAACCCGATGCGCCGCCAGTGATGATCGCCGCTATCTCTTTATCCAATTTCATCGCGCCCGCGCCTCCTCTCGCCGCCTTTCCTTCGCCCCCCGCCCGTCAAGGCAGAATGACAAGTTTCCCCATGGCGCGCCGCGCCGCCATGTCTTTCAGAGCCTGCGCGGCGTCTTCAAGCGGATAGGTCTTGGAAATATGAGGCTTTAGTTTGCCGCTCTTGAAAAAATCCAGCAGCGCCTCCAAATTCTCCTGATTCCGCTGAGGAAAACGCGCCGTGAACGCGCCCCAAAACACGCCGACAATCTGACAGCCCTTCAACAGCGCCAAATTAAGAGGAATGCGCGGAATAGACCCCGCCGCGAAACCAATGACCAAAAAACGCCCGTCCCATGCGGTCGCGCGAAGCGCAGGCTCGGCATAGTCGCCGCCGACAGGATCATAAACGACATCCGCGCCCTCGCCCCCCGCCTTCGCCTTGATCTCCGAAGAAAGCGCGCGCTGCGCCTCCTTGTCCAACGCGCCGGCAGGATAAAGGATCGTCTCATCCGCGCCATGCTCCTTGCAGAAATCGCATTTTTTCGGACTGGACGCCGCCGCGATGACGCGCGCGCCCATCATCTTTCCCAATTCCAACGCCGCCAAGCCAACGCCGCCCGCCGCCCCCAAGACCAAAAGCGTCTCGCCTTCCTTGAGCGCCGCCCTGTCCTTCAGCGCGTGATAGGACGTCCCATAGGTCATGACGAAGGCGGCGGCTTGCGCGAAATCCATGCCGTCAGGCAGAGCGATCGCTCTGGACGCCGAAAGCGCGATGGCTTCGGCATATCCGCCATGCCCGCACGGCGCGAAAACCTTGTCGCCCTCCTTCAATCCCTGAACGCCTTCGCCCAGCGCATCCACGAGGCCCGCCACTTCGCCCCCCGGCGAAAAGGGCATTTCGGGCTTGAACTGATATTTTCCTTCAATCATCAAAGTGTCGGGAAAATTGACCGCCGCCGCTTTGATTCTTATCCGAATCTCGCCGGCGCCCGGCGTGGGATCCGGCACTTCCTCCAAAGAGAGATTGTCCGGCGGTCCATAAGTTTTGCACAAGACAGCTTTCATGAAGCCCCCCCTTTTTAGGAATTTGCTATAAGCTTCCCTTGATGTAGCACAGCGCCTCCTCAGACGGCAATGGCTTCGCCCCTCTCATCGGAAAGGAGACCCCGATGCGCCTTCCGACAATCTCGCCTCTCGCGCTATGGGCTGCCGCCGCGACCGCCCTCTTCCCGCTTTCGGCGAGAGAGGCTGACGCCGCCGAGTCCGTGGCGCGCTTCGGCGAATGGATCGCTTATCGCGCCCTTTCGGACAAGGGCGCGGTCTGCGCTTTTTCTTCCAAGCCTCAGGCTTCCGATCCTCCGGCGGAAGGCGGCGGCGCGGCATTTGTCGTGACGCGCCGAGAGGGGCGGCATGAAGTGGCGCTTCGTCTGACAAAGCCTCTGCGCGGGGGAAAGGCGGAGATTCGCATAGGCGAGGCGCGCTATCCTCTGATCGGGGGCGATGAGAGAAATCCGCGATGGGCGTGGGCGGCGAATCCGGAAGATGAGCGCCTTATCTTGCGCGACATGAAAAAGGGCGACATTATGCGCGTCAAGGCGTCTTTTGATTCGGCGCGCGCCCATTGGGCTCGCTATTCTTTGCGAGGCGTGACGGCGGCGATGGCGTTTTTAGAGAAGAGATGCGCGTCAGACCGTCCGCCGAGGGCGGCGGAGTCGGGGGCGTAGATCATGGCGGGCGGAGAGATAAGAAAAATCGTCCTTGCTTATTCGGGCGGGCTAGACACGTCGGTCATTCTCCATTGGCTGCGGGAGCGCTATGGCTGCCAGATTGTGGCGTTCATCGCCGATTTGGGGCAGGGCGAGGATATGGCGGCGATCGCCCAGCGCGCCAAGGCGGCGGGCGCGGATGAGATTCGTTTAGAGGATTTGCGCGAGATTTTTGTCCGCGACTATGTTTTCCCGATGCTTCGCGCCAACGCTCTTTATGAGGGCGCTTATCTTTTGGGGACGGCGATCGCGCGCCCTTTGATCGCCAAGCGCCAAATAGAGATCGCGCGGGAGCTTGACGCGGACGCTTTGGCGCATGGCGCGACGGGCAAGGGCAATGATCAGTTGCGTTTTGAATTGTCTTACGCGGCGGAGAATCCTGATTTGCGGGTGATCGCGCCGTGGCGCGAATGGGACATGGCGTCCAGGCGGGATTTGATGGATTATGCGCGGGCGCGGCAGATTCCTTTGGCTGACGGGGTTGAGGAGGAGCCGCCTTTTTCTTGCGATGCCAATCTTTTGCATCATTCTTCGGAGGGGAAGGTTTTGGAGGACGCCTCTCGCGCCGCGCCGCCTGACGTTTATCGTTGGACGGTGTCGCCTGAGGACGCGCCTGAGGAGGCTTGTCATGTGGCGATAGATTTTGAGGCGGGCGATGCTGTGGCTTTGGACGGGGCGGCTTTGGATGGGGCGGAGATTTTGTCGCGTTTGAATGAGATGGGGGGCGCGCATGGGGTTGGGCGCGTGGATATGGTGGAGAATCGGGCGACGGGGATGAAGTCGCGCGGCGTTTATGAGACGCCGGGCGGGACGATTCTGCTCGCGGCGCGGCGGGCGTTGGAGGCTTTGACGTTGGATGGGGGGGCGATGCATTTGAAGGATGAGTTGATGCCGCGTTATGCGTCTTTGATTTATGATGGTTTATGGTTTTCGCCTGAGCGGCGGATGCTGCAGGCTTTGGTGGATGAGAGTCAGCTTTCGGTTCGGGGTTCTGTTCGGGTGCGTTTGCATCGCGGGTTGGTTTCTGTTGTGGGTCGGGAGAGCGGGTCTAGTTTATATTCGGCGGCGTTGGCGAGTTTTGATGATGGGGGGTTGTATAGTCAGAAGGATGCGGGGGGTTTTATAAGGTTGCGTGGTTTGCGTTTAGAGGTTTTGGCGCGGCGGCGTTTGGCGGGCAAGGATTGAGGAAAGGGGGGTTTGGGGGGCTTGCCCCCCAAAAAAAGAGGGGGATCGGGGGGGAATCCCCCCCGAAAGCGCGTGGGTGGGGTGGGGAAAAAGCATTTGCGAAGCGAGAGTAGCGAGCGAGCAAATGCGACCCCACCCACGCGCCCCCTGCTAGAAGAGCTCTTGTAAGCAGGGGGGTCGGCGGGCTTTCTCGCGGGCTTGCGCTGTCGCGCTTCGCCCGCTTCGTTTCGCCACGCCCGCCGACTATTCGGGGGGATTCCCCCCGACCCCCCCCTTCTTCGCGGGGGGCTTCGCCCCCCACACCCCCCTTAACGAGAGCGTCAACGCCGCAGCGCCGCCTCTAAAAGATTCCGCAACAAATACGCCACCGTCATCGGTCCAACACCCCCAGGAACAGGCGTCAAAGCCCCAGCCCGCCCCAAAACCTCACCACGAGCCACATCCCCAACCAAACGCCGCTCACCCCCAACAACCCGCGGATGAATCCCAACATCAACCACCGTCGCCCCCTCCCTAACCCATGACCCCCGAACCAACTCCGCAACCCCCGCCGCGACAAAAAGCAACTCCGCCCGCCCAACCAACCCCGCCAAATCCCGACTCCGAGAATGCGCCGCCGTCACCGTGCAATCCTCCCGCAAAAGAAGCGCCGCCAACGGCCTCCCCACAAGCTCCGACCGCCCAACAACCAACGCCTCCATCCCCTCCAAAGACCGATGCGCCGCCTTCGCCAAATGAACGCAGCCCAACGGCGTGCAAGGCGCGAAACCCCCCGCAACCCCCTGCGCCAACAAACCGGCATTGACAGGCGTCAAACCATCCACATCCTTGCCAGGCGCGATCAACGACAGCGCCGCGCGCCTGTCCAAATGATCCGGCAACGGCAACTGAAGAAGAATGCCGTCTATCTCCGCCGCCTCGCTCCGCGCGACAATCTCACGATGAAGACGCGCTTCGGCGACATCCGCCGGCAGCCGCAAAAGCGAAACGCGAAAATCCGCCTCCGCCGCCGCCGCCATCTTGTTCCTGACATAAACATGACTGGCAGGATCCTCGCCAACCAGAATGATCGCCAAATGAGGCCTCACCGCCGCGCGGCGCGCCTCCGAGGCGACCTTCGCGCGGAGCGCCGCCGCCTCGGCTTTGCCGTCAATGATGACTGTCTCTCTCGGCGACATCAGACGCCAAAATATTCCCGGATCAGATCCCTGACAAAAAACGCAAGCAGAATCGCCAGAACCGGCGAAATATCCACGCCGCCCAAATCAGGAAGAACGCGCCGCAACGGACGAAGCGCAGGCTCCGTCAAACCGCGCAAGGCTCGCCCAATCATCCGAACCGCCTCCGAATGCGCGTTCAACACGCCAAAAGCGATGAGCCACGAAAAAATCACGGCAGCCACCAGCACCCCAATATAAAGGGTGATGAGACTAGACAGCAGTTGCAGAAAAGACATCATAAAAGCCAAAGATCGTGAAACCCCTCCCCGTCATAAACCCTTGACATAAAGGCTATGGAAAAGGATTTTAGCATGGATTTTCGCGATCACGGGGCCGTAGCTCAGTTGGGAGAGCGCAGCAATCGCACTGCTGAGGTCAGGGGTTCGATTCCCCTCGGCTCCACCATTTTCAGCCCGACCTCGTCCTGACGGCGGTTCCGCTGACCGAAATGAGAAGCATGCTGCCGCCGCCGCTGTCTATCGTCTCATAATCCATATGAATGCCCAAGACGGCATCGCCGCCCATGTCGCGCGCCTTGGCCTGCATCTCAAAGAGAGCGGTCTGCCGCCCCTCCTCCAGCGCCTTCTCATAGCCGCCGGCGCGCCCGCCGACAATGTTGCGAATGGAGGCGAACATGTCGCGGAAAAGATTGACGCCCATCACCGCTTCGCCCACGACAATGCCCAAATAGGCATCCACCTTTTTTCCTTCAAGACTGTTGGTCGTTGTCAAAATCATAACTTCCTCCTTTCCGCCGCGCCGCCGCGCCGACCGCCGCCCCGCCATGATGATGACAGGGCGTCAGCCAGCGATCCAAAAATCTCTCAAGCCAGCGATCCAGCGCGCGATCGTAAAGCGCATGTCCCAGAAGATGACGCATTTTGGATCGCGCGCCCCGCTCGCGCAAGCGCGCCCTGCCCCTCTTGAGCCAGCGCCGCATGACGGCGAACGTCATTTCCGGATGGAACTGAAGCCCATAAGCGCTCTCTCCGTGGCGAAAGGCTTGGACTGGAAAATCTTCGCCGCGGGCAAGAAGAGTCGCGCCGTCAGGGAGCGCGCAGCCCTCCTGATGCCATTGATAGACATGAAAGCGCTTCGGGAACAGAGCCTCGCCCTGAACGGTCGCCCAAATGGGATAAAAGCCCGCCTCCACGCGCTTGCTGGGATGAAGAGAGACGGAAGCGCCCAGCGCGCGCGTCATGATCTGCGCGCCCAAACAAATGCCCAGAACGGGCTTGCCGCTCAAAAGCGCCCTCTCCATCCAGCGCGTCTCGGCGGAGATGAAGCCGCTCTTATCGTTGGCGCTCATCGGACCGCCAAAGACGACAGCCGCGTCATGCGCTTCCATCGCGCGAGGGAGGGAGTCGCCTTTCTCGCGGCATCGGCGATCAAGAAGAAAGCCGCGCCGCCGCAAAGATTCGCCGACACGGCCTGGATCAGACGCGCTGGAATGCACAATAATTAGCGCGCGCCTGCGGCGTTTTTCGGAAGAGGCCATTGGGCGATCACATGGCGGATATGCCGCCATCCACCTTGATTTCTGCGCCCGTGACAAATTTGGATTCGTCGCTCGCCAGATAAAGAACGGCGTAAGCCACATCATTCGGCTCTCCGATTCGCCCGAGCGGGACTTGTCTGGTCAGTTTTCCCAAAAGGACGTCTCGCCCCATCGCGTCTTCCATCGGCTTCAAGATGGGCGTGTCGGTGAAGGTCGGATGAACGGAGTTGCAGCGAATATCATATCCGCGCTTGGCGCAATGGAGGGCGACCGATTTGGAGAGAAGCCAGACGGCGGCTTTGGCGGCGTTGTAGGCGGCCATATTGTGTCCGGCGATGAGACCGGCGATGGAGGAGATATTGACGATGGAGCCGGGCGCATGGGGCTTCATCAGCGGAATGGCGTATTTGCAGCCCAAAAAGACCGAATCCGCATCCACCGCCATGACATGCTTCCAATGGGCGAAATCGGTCTCTTCCACCGTCCCGCCGCCGCCTATTCCGGCGTTATTGACCAGAATGTTCAAGCCTTCCATCGCTTCGGCGGCGCGGGGGAGGATTTTTTTCCATCCTTCCTCGTCCGAGACGTCCAAAGGGCCGTGATGGGCGGGGGGGGCGGCGGCGTCTGGATGAGAGGCGTTGATTTGGCTGGCGGCTTCCTCCGCGCCTTTCTCGTTGATGTCGGCCAGAAAGACTTTCGCGCCTTCTCGCGCGAAGAGTTCGGCGGTCGCGCGCCCCAAGCCTGACGCCGCGCCGGTGATGAAAGATTTTTTCCCCCGCAGCCGCATGGACTCGTTCAGTCAGTTCCCGCGCGCGACATTCGGCAATCTGTGATGCTCTATCCCCGCCACGCCAAAGAGGATGACTTCGTTTTTCTGCCCTTCGGAAATATCGGCATAGCCGAGTCGCGTTTTTCTGTTCTGCGCTTTGAACGATCGCCCACCGTCAATGCTTCTGGCGACAACTCCGCCCAAGCCGGTCGCGACAATATCGCCATTGATGAGACGCACCGCGCCATGGATGGATTGATCGGTGCCGCTTGGGATTTTCTTCCATGACGCGCCGCCATTTTCGGATCGGTACATATTGCCGCGCATTCCATAGAGAATGACTCCGGGCTTCGCGTCTATGCCGCCCCAGAAAGAGCCTTCATAGGGGGTCTTGACGGCTTCAAAGGTTCCGCCCTTGTCGGAGGATTTGATGACGATGCCAAATTCCGAAGGCAGATAAATATGCCCGCGCCCATCCTCAACGATTCCATTGAGATGCCCGCCGGTGATGTCGTCCTCAAAGATTTCGCCTGTCTGAAACAATTCTTGGACTTCGGGGCTGAACTGATAGTCGGGCTTTCTTTTCTGCCAAGAATTTCCGCCGTCTCTGGTCTCCAAAATCGTGGAAAAGGCGCCGACGGCAATCCCGTGCTTCTCGTTGAAGAAATGGACTCCGAAAAGCGGAAAAAGACATCCGTCCGGCTCTTTTCCGCAGACGCCGATCT
The DNA here is from genome assembly GCA_958296285.1 of uncultured Alphaproteobacteria bacterium. Lineage (GTDB taxonomy): Bacteria > Pseudomonadota > Alphaproteobacteria > JAPOUT01. The sequence continues at coordinate 468,607 of OY282459.1, read as the reverse complement.
CGTTGGAGAAGCCCAGCCTTCGGGATTTGGCGGTTTCCATTTCGAGATCGTGATAGACGCGGCGCCATGTTTCGCCGCCATTCTCGGTTTTGAGGATCGTGGTGTCATATCCGACAGCGAATCCCAGATTCGGGGACGGAAAATCCACGGCGGTCAATGTGACATTGGTCGGAACCCGCTTCGCCTGCCGCCAGTTCTTTCCGCGATCGGTGGAGATGAGAATATGGCCAAACTGCCCGACCGCGATGAGCCTGTCGCCCAAATCGGCGACTTGCAGGAGAAGCCGCTGCGAGGCGCGGGAGGCCACCAGGGAGGAGAACTGCGATACGCTCTCGCTGGCGGCGGCCGGAAGCGGGCTTAAGAGAAGGAGGAAAAGCGGCCAGGCGCGAATCATCCTGCGATCTCTGGCACTTCTTTTTTTCGCGCGGAGGATCAGCGCTTGCCCAAACGGCGGATGGAAGCAGGGGTGTAGCGCTTCTTGGTCAGCTCGTCGGCGAAATAATTCAGCCCGTCCGTGCCGTTGCGAAGCGCCAAGCCGACATAGCGTCCTGATTGAAGATCATAGACGATCTCGCCGGCGCCGCCGCAGAGGGGGACTTCATAAAACTGAACCTGCAGCATTTCCTGCACGCGCCAAAGTTCGCCGCGTCCGTCATAGAGTTCGGATGTGGCGATTCGCCATGCGTCCTCGTCCAGATGCTTGACTCGGCGGGAATAGACATGGCGGGCGGTGGGCTTGAGTCGCGCCTCAATCGTCCAGACGCGATGGCGCTCATAGCGGGCATAGTCTTGGTTGAGATGGCGGGAACTGACCAGTTTCCTGATCGGCGCCAGCGCGGAGCGATAATTGTTGTAGGAGATGTATTTCTCGGACTTGCCGAGGATTTTCCAATTATAGCGATCCGGCGCGCCATTATAGCCGTCAAAGGAATCGGAGGTTGTGAGTCCGTCCGAGTTTGTGCCGGGATTGTCATAGGCGATATTCGGGGCGCGGCGCACGCGGCGCGTTCCCGGCGAATATTGCCACGCTTTGCGGGCGTCTTTGGCGCGGTTCAGCGTCTCATGGACGAGAATGACGCTGCCGGCGCGCCTCGCCGGCGCGATGGTGTGGGCGATATAATAGATGGAGATGTTGTCCAAATCCTCGGCGCGCTTGGCGGCGGGGTCTGACCATTGGAGAATCGCCTCATCCTGCACGGTGATCGGCGTGAAAGAGCCGCCGCGCGTGGGCGCGATGGCGGTGAACTCGCGGGTCGCCTTGAAGGAGCGGTAGCGGAGCGTGTGATTCCAAATGATCTCCAGCGCGGAGTTCGGGATTGGGAAAGGCGTCCCCATGATGGATTCCGAAACGCCATTGCCGCCGCCGATAAGCGTGCCCACGAGCGCGTTCCTCTTATTCGCCTTATAGACGAAGGCGGGAAGCCCGCAAGAGCGGCGCGTCTTATAGACCGGCATGGTGAAGGAGGAGGAATAGGCGTCCAGCAGTTCCTTATAGCCGTCTGTGAGAAGTTTGCCGTAGCGCTTTTTATTTTTGGGCGTGATGGTGAAGAGGACTTTGTCCTTCGTGAAAGGATTGGCATGCTGCCCCTGTCCGGAAATCCACTTGACATTGGGCGGAATGGAGGACAAGCCGCCGCTCCAGACCGGAATGGAGCCGTTGGCGTTGCCGGCTTTCTCTGAGCCCATCGGGGTGAGGTCTCTGCCCAAGCGGTTGGCTTGCGCCTGCGGCACTTTGGCTTCGGCCGCCGCCGCGATGAGCAGCATTCCCGCCATCGCGGACATAAAGGTTTTCGCGCGGATGATTTTCATGACGATATCCTCCTGTAAGGTCTCGCTTTAGAACGAGTAGGTGATGCTGAGAGAGAAGAAGTCCCGATCGGTGGCGTTGTTGTAAAGCTTTTCGCCGAAAAAGTCGGTGTAAGCGATCTGCCAGCGCCAAGAATTTTGATATTCGCCGTTAAAGCCGAGCGAGATGGAAACGCGATCCTCGCGGAAGGTGGCAAGCGGCGTGGGCGTGTTGCCGACCACATCGTGGCGGAGCGCCATATAGGGCGAGACTGTCCACGCCGTTCCCCAGAAATTATTATATTGGAGAGTTCCGAAAATCGTGTAGCCCATGCTGGTGGCGTCCGGCGAGCAGGAATGATCGGTCACCGTGTCCAGATTGAGAATAGCGCCCAAAGGCAGTTCGGTGCCGGATCGGCAGACGGCTTGAAGCGTGTTGCCTTTGGTGCCGGAGACCGCCGGATTGGTGGCGGCGGAGCGGGATCGCGGCAGATCAAGCACATGCTCTATGGCGACATTGATCAGCAGAATGCCCAAATCGCCGCCGACCGCGTCCACGAAGCCGTTGGAGCGCGTAAAAGTGTTGGTGAAGGCGATTTGCGCCGAGATCACGTCCAGATATTCCACCGAAGGCGGGCGGATTGTCCCGGCGCGTATCGCGTCCGCGTCCGGCTTTTCAGGCGTGGTGGAGCGCTGATTGGCGTTAAGGCCAGGGACGCCCCACGGAAGGGCGAGGAATCCGCCGCCGGCTTGGGGAGGGAGCTGAATAGGCTCAAAGAGGAAATTGCCGTCAAAGTTCGCCTGCGGGTTTGGGACAAACTCATTGACGTCCTGCGTTCCCAAAGGGGTCAGCGCCACGCGGAGCGCGTCCCCTGTGGAGACAGCGACCGATTGCGAGCCCGCCGCCGTGATGATCTGCTCGGTGATGTCCACTTGGAACGGATGGTCAAGACGGATGCCGACCTCGCCCTGCACGCCCCAATCGCCCATCGTTGTCGCGAAGGATAAGCCGATGGATTGGATGTCTTCGGGATACCAGAAATAAAGCTGATTTCTGTGCTGGACGGTCAGGAATTCCGATCCTTCGGCGGCGCTGAAAGCGGCGGTCGGAAAGACGGCCCCCGCATCGCCGGCGAGGGCGGGGACTTGCGAGAGCGCCATCGCGCAATTGATGCGGGCGACATCATAGCGATTCGGGCCATTCTGCGCGACCGAGCCGGCGATGTTGCTGGAAACGAGGGCGGCGGCTTGCTCCGGCGTTGCCCCCCCCGCTATAGCGATCTGTCGTCCGGGCCCAATGCCGGCGCTGGTGCCGAGAAGAGCCATGCCTGTGGCGCTCGTGGAGTCGGCGGTGAGCAATTGGAGAGCGAGCGCGGCGCGTCCGTTGAATGTGGCGTCGGCGAAGCGGGCATATTTTAAGAAATCGCCCAATCCCGCGCGAACGATCGGCGCTTGAACGCCGGCCGCGGCGAGGTTGGAGGAACTGCGCTGATGCGTTTGGATGCCGGCTTCGCGGAAATGGGCGGGATCCAAATCCAAGCGGAAAGAGGCGTCAGGATTGCTCGTGGCGCGGCGCACCATGTAGCGCCCGGGAGTCCCCGGATAGGTCGCGGGCCCTGGCGCGGTATCCCAAGCCGCGCCGAGCGGCAGATTGGTCGGCGAGATCGCCGCGCCGTTAAACGTGCCGGGATTGGCGGAACTGTAGGTTGTGACCGCCGAGGAGATATAGGACGTTGAATAGGTTTGCGAGGTCGTCACTCCAAGCCCGTCAATGTCGGGATCCAAGAACGTTCCTGTCGTCAAAAAGCCCCGCTGATTAAGAGGGAGCGCGCCGGCGGCGGTGATGACGGGGAGGAGAGGGTTGGGGGTGGCGGTGGGGGCGGGAGAGATGAATGGCGCAAAATTGGGATTCGCGCCAAGCCCCGCGCCCGCCAGACAGCCAAAGCCGTTCAGCTGCGCGCCCGACGCCGATGTCCAGCCCGTTTTGGCGAGAGTCACATAGGGGGTTTCATAATAAGCCACTTGCGCCAGAGGAAGGCGGGAGTGATAATTCTGATAGTAAAAGCCGAACTCGGTGCTGCCGAAAGCCTCCGAATACCAGCGAAGCGCGATGCCCCACTGCCCTGAATCATCGGCGTCTCTATCGCCGGTGAAAGGCATGGTGTTCATTTCGGTGACGCGATTGAGATAATTGCTGATATAGAGCTGCTGATCTTGGGTCAGCGGCGCATCGCCCGGACGCAAGCCGCGCATGATATTCGCCATCGGGCCGCTGTGGAATCCGGCGAGCGCCCCGGGATTGCTTGGCGTGCCGTCTCCGGCGAGTCGGGTTTGGCATGCGGCGGCGTCCTCGCCTTCCACCGCGCCGCATCTGAGGGAGGCGGGAATGGCGGCGGCGTTATTTGGGAACGCGCCTGTCGGATTCACCCCCCACGGATTGCGATGGGTGAACTCGGCGCGCTGAGGCGTGTGATCGTAAAGGCGCGAGCGAGAATCATAGATGCGCCCTGTCGGAGCGCCATTGCTGTCGCGATCCAAATGGCGCGTGATGGCTTGGCTGTAAGCCTGTCTGTAAGCGATGGCGGCTTCGCCTGTGGCGGCGCGATCCGCGCCTTGTCCGGCGGCGGTGGCGAGAGTCGCGGCGGGGGCGGCAAGAGGGCCGTCGGCATTGACGCCCGTGCCGCCTAAAGCCATGTCCGCGCCGAGACTGTGCGCCGCGGCGTCCGCGCCGCGAGCCCAGGCGCAAGAGCCTTGCTGTCTCGGATCCCCTTGAAGGGCGGGGAAAGTGAAGAGGGCGGCAGTCGCGGCGGCGGCCGCGGCGGCGGCGTCCGCAGACTGCCCCGCCATAAGAGCGGCGGCGCTCGCGGCGGCGCCCGCCTGCGCGCCGACCACTTCCGAAGCGCGTCTGGAAGGCGAGCCGGAGCAGTTGGCGCGATAAGTGCCGGCGTTCGCCGAACTTGACAGATAAAGCCTGTCCTCAATCGGGCCGGCGCTCGGATTGATAAAATCGGTGTTTTGGAAAGGCGTGCCTGAAGGCTCAAGCTCATAGGGATTCCAATCCAACAGATAATAGGCTTCCACTGTCAGATCATAGGGGAGTCCCATGGAAGCGTAGATCGCCGTTTCCGGGAGAAGGACGTCTTTCACTTCCGAGCCCGGGCGGCGAAAGGCGGAGACGTCAATCGGATTGACGACATTGATGCCGCCCAAATAAAAGGTGCTTTCGCCCCAACTGATGACCTGTCTGCCGCCGCGCAGATTGAGGGGATAGTCAAAGATTTCATAATCGCCGCTGACATAGCCGTCCAGCAATTCAATGTCGCGGGCGGCGAGGGTTTTGGCGGCGTTGTTGTCCAAGCCGAAGCGCTCATAAGAGTCTTCGGAGTCCAGCGCGGCGTCATAGAAAAAATTGACCCGAAAGAAGGCGCTGTAGCTCCCGATCGCGCCGAAATCGCCCAGCGTGATCTCAATATCGTTCGTCATCTTGAAGGGCGCGGAGGTCGCGTCTCCGCGATCAAAATTCAGCCGAGAATCGTCCACATTGAGGCTGTTGTCAAAATTGAACGGATAGGCGTTGTTATAGACCTGAAACTGCGGAACGCCGCTGCCGCCGAGCATAATCGGCCCGCTCGTGGCAGGCAGATAGGTGACGCCGCCCGGGCATACCGCGCCCGCGCTATCGCCAAATGTGGCGGCGCATGGCCCCGGCGCACGGGAATAGGTCGCGCCGACCAAATCGCGCATCTCGCGGTTTCCGCCATTGGCTTCGGGCAAATAGAGATTGTCGCGTTTCGCCGTCCTCACCGAGACGCCCGCCGAGAGAGTCGTATCCACGAAAATCTCCACGCCGTAGAGATTGAACTCAAGAGATTGAGCCTCGCGCGGCGCGAGCGCCATGAACGAAAAGATGAAGCCCAGAACCAGAGCCGCCGATTGTCTGGTCATGCGACCGCTTATTCCACTCTTGGCCATGATACTCTCCCCGCTTTGCGATGCCGTCCCTTTGAATGAAGCGCCCGAAACCCCTCCAGCTTTGAAAAACAGAAAGCCAAGAGCGCCCAAGCGTCAAGCGTCTCGCCTCTTTTCCAGCCCAACCAGCCGGCGCTAGAGAAGAGCGCGACCGCCACAGAAAACACCTTCTTGGCGAGATTGTCAAGAGTCTATGGCTTTTTTTCCCGCAAGAGATGACCCAGCGCTCTTCCCGAAAAGCCCAAACCCCATGCCGCCTATGGTGCCGAAGAAGGGACTCGAACCCCCGACCCCCTCATTACGAATGAGGCGCTCTACCAACTGAGCTACTTCGGCTTGTCCAGAGACGGCGGCGGAGGAGGAGGAGGCGGGCGCGGGCGGCGCAGAAAAGCGCCGAGCCGAACCATCAGCCAGCTCCAAAACACAAAGAGCGGCAGAAGAAAAGCGACCGTGGTTGTCGCGCGATAGCCCAGCCATTCCGCCTCCGCCAAACCAGGACGCTCCACAAGAGCCGCGAGCGCCAGCGAGAGAATGAGCGCGGCGGCGAAAAATTTCAAGACGCTTTTCATCGCCCTTTCTCCTTAGCTGCTTCCGCCGCCCCCGCTTCGGCGGCGATCTCCGTCAGGATCGTCTGCGAGAGCGCCCTCAAGCGCCGTTCCAAAAGGAGACGCGCCCGCGCCTTTTCCATCCAAGCCTCAAAAATGGGCGCGGACGCCCCCCGCTCTTCTAGAAGCGAGCCCCGCGCGACCGCCTCCGTCAAATCTCCTTGTCCGAGAAAATGCTCCATCGCCGCCAAGACGGATTCGGCGTCCTCGCCCTCCCAAAGCCCGGCGCGTCTTATGGAGACGAGGCGCGAGAAAAAAGACATCAAACGCCCCGTCCAATCGGGCGAGGCAGGGAGACTCGTCTCGGGAAGACTCGTCTCGCGCGCCATCGCGTCCCAAGATTTTTGAAAAGACTGGGCGAGAGCGCGTCTTGTCGGCGCGGCTCTGCCGCCTTTCGCGCCCAGCCTCTTTAATAATGGATCGCCGCGCCGCGTCAGACCAAGCGCCGCCAACTCCCGATCAAAATCGCGTCCGCCAAGCGCCGCCCTCTCCAGCGCCAAATAGGCGGCAAGAGAAACCGCCGCCGCGCTTTCTGATCGGGTCGCCGTCCGAGAGCGGAGAGCGGCGATCTCTTTTTGGAAGCGCGTCCGCAGCGCCGCGACATCCGCCTCCAGAGCGATTTCGGGCGGCGGCGGATAGCCGAAGCGCCCCGCCGTCTTTTTCTCCAGCGCAAAAAGTCTTTTTTCCAAAGAGGCGAGACGCGCGGCGGCGGCGGCGGCGGCATCGTCTCCCTGCCGCTCTTTAATAATGAGCGCCTCCCAAGACGGCAGATGCCCCAGCGCGTCAAGAACCGAGAGCGCCGCGAAAATCCCGAGAAAAACCCCGAAGAGCGTCAGACCCAAAGCCAGCGCGAAGCGCCGTCCGAATCTCCGCCGTGGAGATGTTATCGTCTCATCTTGCGATTTCGCCCGCATCATTAATCCATCTCATTAATCTCGCCCATCTGGCTGCCGCCGCTTGCCGCCGCTTTTGGCGCGCCCTTCTCTTTCTAGCATGACGCGCAAGATTTTCAGCATCGCCGCGCCTGAGGGCGCAGGCGCGACATGAAGCGCCCTCCAAGAGAGAGAAGCGATAGGCTCGGCGACCCTGTCAGACATGCAGAGCGCCTCGGCGCGGCGGAGGCTTTCGGGAAGCTTTTCGGCGGCGCGCGCCAAATCGGCGAAGAGGGAGGCGGCGCGGCGCGAGAAAAAAAGCGCCGCGCAAATCCCTCCGCGCCGAAACTCCTCTTCCAGCGCCCGCCCCAGCGTCAAAACTGGTCTCGCCTCATAAAGAACGGCGCGGCGAAAAGGAAAGCCCTTCTCCGTCAGAGACGCGCCAATATCGCCGGCGCGATGAACGCCGGCGATATGAAGAAGCGGCTTCGCCGAAAAAGAGCGCCCTTTGGAAAGAATGAGCGAGAGAAGCGCGGCGGCATCGCCCTCTTTCGGATAATGGACGAGGCTGGCGCCGGCGCGTCTGGCCGCCTCCGCGCTCGCTTCGCCGACCGCGAAGACGGGTTTTTTGGCGAGCGCGAGGCCTCCATAATCCAGCGCCGCCAGCGCCCTGACGCCATGGGCGCTCGTGAAGAGAAGCGCGGCGGCGTCTTCCGTCCAACCCTTTAGAGAAGATTTTGGCGCGAGACGCTTAATATTAAAGAGAGGGCGCAGAAAAACCGCGCCGCCCATCGCTTGGATCTCTCGCGCTAGAATGTCGGCGTCCGGGCTGGGGCGCGTGATCAGAATCTTGCCGACCGTCATGGTTTCGCCTTTTGAGACGGTCTTTGAGACGGTCTTTGAGGCGGGAACTCGGTTTCTTGTCGCAGAGATTGGAGAAAATCCTCTCCGACTCGCCGCCGCAATTCCTCGCCGGCCGCGCGTCCCAAAGCCGCGCCCCCGCCGCCCGCGCCTATCGGACCTTCGCGCGCGATCTGATGGCAAACCGTTCCGTCATGGGCCAGGACTTCGCCGCGCAAAAAAAGCGCGCCGCCCCGCTCTGTCGCGTAAGCCGCGACAGGAACGCGGCAGGAGCCTCCGAACAATGATGTGAAGGCGCGCTCGGCTTCCAGCGATTCCGCGTCCGGCGACAGAAGCGGGGCGACAAGCCGCGCGACAGCCTCATCATCCTCGCGCCATTCGGCGGCGAGCGCGCCCTGTCCCGCGGCGGGGAGAATCGTCTCCACCGGGACGGGCTTCGCCTCTCGCGCCAATCCCAGACGCGCCAAGCCCGCCATCGCCAGAAGCGCCGCCTCGGCTTCCCGTTGGCGGATTTTGCGAAGGCGCGTCTCCACATTGCCGCGCAGGAGTCGCAGGCGGAGATCGGGACGGCGGAAAAGAATCTGCGCGGCGCGGCGCGGCCCGGCGATTCCCAAAAGAGCGCCTTTCGGCAGAGAGTCAAAATCGGGCGAAGAGAAAAAGGGCGCGAAAAGCGCGTCCCGCGGATCGCCCCGCGCCAAAATGGGCGTCATCAGAAGCCCTTTCGGCGGAGAGGCCGGCATGTCTTTTAATGAGTGGATGGCAAGATCAATCGCCCCTTGCAGGAGCGCCTCCTCTATTTCGCGCGTAAAGACCTCCTTTCCGCCCATCGCCGAGAGGGGTTTGTCTTTTTGGCGATCGCCCTTTGTGCGAAAGCCTATGAGGCGCGGGGGCGGCGGGGGCGCGGAAAAATGGGTCTGGCTCTTTCCAGCCAGCGCCTCGGCGGCGAGACGCGCTTGGGCGAGCGCCAGAGGACTGGCGCGCGCGCCGAGGCGCAAAAGACGAGGAGAGGATGACCGCATGTCCGTCCTTCAGCGTGAACGTTTTTAATGTGATAGTGTTTCGCGTCTTCGCTTGAACGGGAGCTAAAGCATAGAGGCGGAAGCCGCAAGAGGGAGAGAATCTTTCTGATGAGAGAAGAAGGCGGCGGGGGCAGGGCGCGGCGGACGCTGCGAGTCCTCGGCATAGAAACGAGCTGCGACGAAACGGCGGCGGCGATCGTGGAGCGCCCTGCGAAGGGCAAGCCTCGCATTCTCTCCAACATTCTTTGGAGTCAAGCCGAAGCCCATGCGCCCTATGGCGGCGTGGTGCCGGAGATCGCGGCGCGCGCCCATCTTGTCCATTTGGACGGCATTGTTAAAGAGGCGCTCAAGGAGGCGGGCTGCCGCTTCTCCGATCTGGACGGGGTGGCGGCGACCGCCGGCCCGGGCCTCATCGGCGGACTCATTGTCGGCGCGGTCTATGGGAAAGCGCTGGCGCTGGCGCTGGCGCTTCCCTTTTTGGCGATTCATCATTTGGAGGGCCATGCGATGAGCATTCGCTTCAGTTTGGATGAGGGCGAGAGTTTGGCGTTTCCGCATTTCTTGGCGCTCTTGTCCGGAGGCCACAGCGCCTTTTTGAGCGCCCTTTCGCCCGGACGCTATCGCCTTTTGGGCCAGACGCGGGACGATGCGCTGGGCGAGGTCTTTGACAAAACGGCGCGTCTCTTAGGCCTCCCCTATCCGGGCGGCCCTGCGATAGAGAGATTGGCGAGGCAGGGCGAGGCGTCTTTTTCTCTGCCGCGCCCTTTTTTCGGCGAGGCGCATGGCGACATGTCTTTTTCCGGTCTGAAAAGCGCGGCGCGGCGTCTGGCGGAGAAGAGCAAAAAACCTCTTTCGGATCGCGCCAGACGCGATCTCGCCGCCTCGTTTCAACAAGCGGCGGCGGAGAGTCTGGCCGAGCGGATGGCGGCGGCGCTCCGCCTCCATGAAAGAGCGATCGCGGAGGAGGAGCGCAAAAAGAAGCGGCGGGCCAGAAGGGGGGAGAAGAAACTGGCCCGCCGCATTGTCGCCGCAGGGGGAGTCGCGGCGAATCTTGTGATCCGCGCCGAGCTGGAGCAAGTCTCGCTGGCGCGGGGCTATATTTTTTCCGCGCCGCCGCCGGCGCTTTGCACCGACAATGGCGCGATGATCGCTCTCGCCGGCGCCGAAAGGCTGGCGCGCTTTGGCGGCGTCTCGCTTTTCGCGCCGCCGCGCGCGCGCTGGACTCTCAGCGCTTGAAGGGGGTTCGGGAACAGCGGGGAAAACTCTGCCCCCAAACCGCCCTAAACCGACAGCGAAAGCGGCGCGGCGAAGAGAAGAAGCCCGATATAGACGAGAAGCGAGACGGTGAGGGCTGCCAGCCCGCCATCCATGGCGAGGCGGCGGGTTGTCGCGCAAGACGCGCTTTCCCTTTTCCCCATCTCAACCTTTCTTCTGTCCATGACGGGACTCCTCTCTTGGTCTCTCCGCGGCTTTCCGCGCCGCCGGCGAATCTTAAAACTCTCGTCCAGGATCGCGCAGGCGGCATGAGCCTTATGGAAAGAATATGGGGGTTTGGAGAAAAAAAATCAATGAATTTTTTTAAAAATATTCATTTTTTGCCGCGGCGAGAAGCGCGGCTTCAAGAGACCTCAAGAGACCTCAAGAGACCTCAAGACAATCAAGGGAAATTGCGGTGCGAGCGCGGCGGCGGCTCCGGAAAAACATGGCCGCGGGAATCGATCTGCGCGCGGCATCCCGCTTCCAGCCCTGAGAGGATCAAATCGCAAAGCCCTTCCAGCTCCGCCTCCAGCTGCGCCAGATCGGCGTGGGGAGTCGTCAAATGCGGATAGTGAAAGCGCACGGCGGCGCATTGAATGATATGGGCGGCGCTCTCCGGGCAGTCCAGCCGAAAGACGCCCTCCTCGCATCCGCGCGCCAAGATTCGGGAGAGGAGCCTATGCTCGCCCTCCAATTCTTCCAGGCGCATCTCCGGTCTGTGGCGGACGACATAATGCCCCATCTCTATGAGACGGGGCTTGTTTCCCAGCTGCTGGAAGGTCAGGCGCAGATTTTCAAAGAGGAAGGAGCGGAGCTGATCTTTCGCGGATGAGCCGGCGCGCTGGACATGCTCCTCCAATTTTCTAAAATTTTCGCCTGTGAGCTCGCGCACGATGGTGACGGCGATTTCCAATTTGCTCTCAAAATATCTGTAAAGATTCCCCGGGGACATTTGGCAGGCCGAGGCGATGTCCGTCATGGTGGTTTTGGCGTAGCCATAATGGGCGAAGCGCGAGATCGCCGCGTCCAAAATGAAGTCGCGCGCGGCTTTTTGCGAAACATCCTGCCTGCCGCCGCCATTGGGCTTGCGCATCGCTCGCGCCGCGCTCCGCATTAGGCGCGCCTTTCCCAATCGTGTATGATGCTCTTGATCATGATCAGGCTTCCATGCTTCCTCAAACAAGACATAAGACTCCTCCATGCCGCAGGCTGATGGGGACAATCCTTCTTCTTTCGCGGGCGGCGCGGGGGGCGCGGCGGCGAGAAAATCCATCATAGAATGCAACAATAACGATTAGAATGCAAGTTATCCACCCTCAACTTATCCGCCGCTTGGACATTGGAATCGCGCTCCCAAAGGGAGGGCGCCGGCCGAGGCCGGCTTTGTGAGCGGGCGCGGCGAGCCTCGCCCTTTTGGGCGCGTGGGAATCTTGGGGGCCGGCGCTTGGGGCACGGCGCTCGCCGCCGCCGCCCTTCGCGCAGAAAGTTCCGTCCTGCTCTGGGCTTATGAGGAGGCGCTCGTCAAGCCTCTTTCGGAGAAGGGAGAAAATCCCCTTTATCTTCCGAAGATAAAACTGCCGGCGCCTGTCGCCGCGACAAGATCGCTTGAGCGTCTGGCGGAGCGGGAGATTATTTTTCTGGTTTCGCCGGCGCAGATTTTGCGCGAGCTTCTAGAGGCGCTCCGCCCGCATTATCGGGGATCGCCTCTGATTGTCTGCTCTAAGGGCTTGGAGATTGGGAGCGGAAAGTTTCTTTCCGAGGTCGCCGAAGAGGTTTTGGGAAGCCCGCCTCTCGCCATTCTCTCCGGCCCCAGTTTCGCGCATGAGGTGGCGCGGGACTTGCCGGCGGCGCTGGACATTGCCAGCGCCTCGCCCGATCTCCTAAAAGGTTTCTGTCGGAGATTCCATCGGGCGACATTTCGCCTTTACCCCTCCCCCGATCCGCTTGGCGCGCAGCTGGGGGGGGCGGTCAAGAATGTTCTCGCCATCGCCTGCGGCGTCGTGGAGGGCATGGCGCTGGGCGAGAACGCGAAGGCGGCGGTCATCACGCGGGGCTTCGCCGAAATGCTTCGTCTCGGGGACGCTTTGGGCGTCTCGCGGCGAACTTTGCGCGGCTTGTCCGGGCTGGGCGATCTTCTTCTGACATGCGGGAGTTCCTCGTCTCGGAACATGTCTTTGGGCTTGGCGCTGGGCAGGGGCGAATCTCTGGAGACTGTCCTGGCTTCCGCGCCCTCGGTGCGCGAGGGCGTGAAGGGCGCGCCGGCTCTTTTGGCGCTGGCGCGGAAGCTGGGCGTGGAGATGCCGCTCTGCGCGGCGGTCGGGGCTGTTCTTTCGGGAGAAACCACTGTCGCCCAGAACGCGGCGGCGATTTTGGCGCGCCCTCCAAGAGAAGGCGGCGGCGAGGCGTCTTGACGCGGCGGCGGCGCGGGGGGCGGGGGGGCGTTTTAAAAGAATCAGTTTTTTTCGCGCGCCCAATCTTCCAGCCGATCCAGAAGAGACGGCATCAGCCGCGCCAGCCGCCCGCCTTCGCGCCAAACCGCCGCCATCCGAACGCCGGGCGCGCCATGAAGACGCAGAAAATCCTCAATCACCGGCGCCGCCGCCGCCCATGAGTCCAAATCCGGATCCAAGCGCCGCGCCAAGCCTTCCACCGCCAGCATCGTCTTTTGCAAAAGCAGAAGCTGGGGCTGAGTCTCCATCTCAAAAAGCGCCGTCATCTCAAAGAGCTGCGCCAAAAGATCCCCCATGGAAATCTGACGCGCGCGCTTGTCCAAGACCGGCGTCACAATGGCGCGAAGCGCCTGCGCGAAAGCCCCCTCATCCTGATCGGACGGCACATAGGCGGCGGCGAAATGGGCGCGCGCGGCGCGGGCGAAATCCCTCGTGAGAAAGCCGTGAAAAATCTCCGCCATGAAAAACCGCTCTTCTTCCGCCAAATGCCCCATAATGCCGAAATCCACCGCCGCGATCTGACGCGGTGCCGAAGCGAACAAATTGCCGCGATGCATGTCGGCGTGAAAAAATCCGTCATGAAGCGCTTGGGTCAGAAAAATCCGCACCAGCGATCGCGCCAAATAAGGGCGATCCGCGCCCATCGCCTCCAAAGCCTCCATCTCGCCTAGAGGCTCTCCCTCCACCCATGAGGTCGTCAGAACCCGCTTGGAAGTCCGCGACCAATCCACAACAGGCAGCAAAAAACATCTCTCCGCCTCGCGCCCTTGCTGATTTTGGCGCATCTCGTCAATCGCCGCCGCCTCCAAACGCAGATCCATCTCGCGGCGGACATTCCGCGCGATGCGCGTCAAAGCCTCGGTCAGGCGCAGCCGCCGCCCTTCGGCGCGGCGCTCAAGACGCGCGGCCAGACGCTGGAAATCGGCGATGTCGCGCTGGAATCGCTCTTCAATGGAAGGGCGGAGCAATTTGACGGCGAGGGCGCGTCCGTCAAAATCCCGCGCCTGATGAACTTGGGCGATGGAGGCGGCGGCGCGGGGCTCCGAAAACTGGGCAAAGAGCGCGCTTAATGATGCGCCGAGCTCCTTTTCCACGATGCGCCGCGCCTCTTCTGTCGGGAAAGGCGGCGCTTGATCCTGAAGACGCTCCAAGCCCCGCGCCAAAGACGAGCCGACTATGTCGGGGCGAGTCGCGATGAACTGCCCCAATTTGACGGCGGCAGGCCCCATGCGCTGCAGCCCGTCCGTCAGAGCGACAATATGCTTCTCCGACCCTTCGCGCGGGCGAGCCAAGCGCATCCAAAAGGGAAGGGCTTCACGAATCTCTTTCGGCAGGAGGCTCGCCAATCTGATCAGCAGAGCCGCCCCCCGCGCCATGCGCCCTGATCTTCCAAAAATCGCCATTATTAATGACTAAAAACGCCAGCCGGCGTAAAGAGTCGCGACGCCCCCGCTCAACGGCGCGAATCTTATCCGCGAGAAGCCCGCCTCCTCCATCAGACGCGCCATTTTTTCGGGCGGCGGCAAAGCGCGGACGCTCTCCGCCAAATAGCGATAAGGCTCAGCCTTCCCCAAAATGAGCCGCCCCAATCGCGGAAGATGCTCCCGCGCGTAAAGGTCGTAAAAGGGGCGCAGCCACGGATGGCGCGGGCGCGACAGTTCCAAGCACAGAAACCGCCCGCCTGGGCGCAAAATGCGAAACGCCTCCAAAAACGCCGTCTCCCGAGGCGCGATGTTGCGGATGCCGAAGCCGATCGTGAAGCCGTCAAAGAGTCTCTCGCCAAGAGGAATCTCCCGCGCGTCCGCGATAAGAAATCCGGCGCGCGCGCCCCATCGCTGTCGGCGCGACAGGGCGAGATTCAGCATCGCCGGCTCTTGATCCATCATCAGAACGCGCGCGCCTGAGCCGGCTCTCTCCAAAATCCCAAAGCCGATATCGCCGGAGCCTGCCGCCGCGTCCAGCACGCGAAAATCTTTGTCGCCTTTCGGGAGATGGAGAGCGCCGATGAGCGCCCTCTTCCAAAGCCGATGCAAGCCGAAAGACATCAGATCGTTCATCAGATCGTAGCGCGGCGCGGCGTCCTGAAAGACGCCGGAGACGCGCCTCTGTCTTTCCTCTTCGGAATTTTTTGACGACAGAATCTTCGTCATGTTTAAAACCTCTTGGGTTTGGCTCTTTCCATGAAGCATAGACAAAATCTTCGCGCGAGGGCAGGGGGCGGCGGGGCGTCTTGACGCGGGCGGCGCGGGCGGACGAGATCGGAGATCATTGACCGCGCCCGCGTGAGATTCTATCTTCGCCCTTTCCGATGAAGGAGAGACTCTGATGGCAAACACGAAATCGGCGAAGAAAATGATTCGCAAAATCGCGCGGCGCGCCGAAATAAGGAGCGCGCGCAAGAGTCGCATCGCCACTTTCCTGCGCCGCGCCGAAGAGGCGTG
Organism: uncultured Alphaproteobacteria bacterium; assembly: GCA_958296285.1. GTDB lineage: Bacteria > Pseudomonadota > Alphaproteobacteria > JAPOUT01. The sequence goes on along the minus strand of OY282459.1, from coordinate 453,348 downwards.
CCGCGGCGGAAAGCGCAAAGAAGCGGAAGAGGCGTTCTTGAAAGCGCAGTCGGAAATCATGCGCGGCGCGTCCCGCAAGATCATGCATAAGAATCGCGCGGCGAGAATGGTCTCCTCTTTGGCGCGGCGGGTTCAGTCTTTGCGTTGAGACGCTTGCGCCGGAGACGCTGGCGTTGAGACGCTTGCGTTGAGACGCTCATGGCGGGACTGCCCCCGCGAGGCGTAAGGTTTTGCGGATTCGGTCTTTTGGAGCCTTTTCCACAAGTTCCATAAAAAGTTTCATGAATTTTGATTGCGCTCCCTTCAATCTTTGCGATAGTCTCTTTCCCGACAACACCAAAAACGACACAGGAGAACCTTCGCGCTCCCTTATGCCAAGCGTTTCTCGCGTGAATCTTTCAAGCGGAATGTCTCGCGATTTTTTGACGGCGCTTCTCGGGATCAGAATGATTTGACGGCGGGGGCTAAAAAGATTTTTGGAATCCGGCTTGCTGGAATCTTGGACGAAAGCAACGGAAGCGAAGTTTCAACCGGTGATGAAAAAATAAGCGTCGGAAATGCGCTTTTCCGGCGACAGGGTTTCTGCGACCTCATCGCGGAGGGAAGAAAGGGGGAAGCGAAAGATGGCGAGCAAGTCAAGCGCAATATCCAACTCCAGACGCGCCGCCGCGCCGCGCGCCGCGCCGGCGGACGGATCTTACGCCGGCGATTTGGGAGCGCGGGAGGCTTGGCATATTCTGAAAACCGTCCCCGAATCGCGTCTTTTGGATTTGCGCAGCGAAGCCGAATGGGCGCTCGTGGGCGCGCCCGATTTGGCGTCCCTGAAGAAAGAGCCTCTTTTCTTGGAATGGCGGCGCTTTCCGATGATGACGCCCAATCCCGATTTTCCCGCCCAAGCCAAAGACGCTCTGAAAGACTCGCCAAAGACGGCGCCTCTTCTCTGCCTCTGCCGATCCGGACAGAGATCGCGGGAAGCCGCGCGCGCGCTCACGGAAATGGGCTTCGCGCGAGCTTATAATGTCGCCGAAGGCTTTGAAGGGCCGGCGGACGCCGAAGGTCATCGCGGAGCAATCCAAGGCTGGAAAGCGGCCGGCCTGCCGTGGCGGCAAGGTTAAGCCCGCAATCGGGACAGGCTTCTTGAATAGGGGAGATCGGTGGGAGACGAGACCAAAGCCGGAGAGAAACAATGGCGCCGCGTGCTGGAGCGCTTGAGCGCGGAAGAAGGCAGGGAGGCCTTTCGCGATTGGTTCTCGCATCTCTCTTTTGAGAGAATGGAGAAAGATCGCGTCCATCTTTTGGCGCCGACCCAATTCATGGCGCGTTGGATCTCCACCCATTATGAGACGGCTCTCTTGCGCGGCTGGCTTCGGGAAGCGCCGGGGATTCGCCGCGTCATCATCAAGGGCGCGGAGGGGGCGAAGCGGGCGGACGCCTCTCCCAAAGACTCTGGGCGAAAGGCGCCGCTTGTCGCCGCCGCGACTTTGGACACGCCGCTCAATCCCGCCCTGATCTTTGACTCTTTTGTCGGAGGGCAGGAAAATCTTGTGGCGCTCCGCGCTTCCAGACGGATCGCGCTTTTGGAAAAGCGCCCGGCGCTCCGCTCGCCTCTTTTCCTGCATGGCGCGGCGGGCTTCGGCAAGACCCATCTGATGAACGCGATCGCTCTCGCCATTCAGGAGGGGCGCGGCGAGACTTTCCTCTTCACCTCCGCCGATCGCTTCCGCTACCATTTCGTCAAGGCGCTGCGCGCGAAAGACGCGATCGCCTTCAAAGACCCCTTTTATGAATTGGACGTTTTTCTGCTGGACGATCTCCACTTTCTGACCGGCGAGGCGACTCAGCGCGAATTCGGCCATTTCTTGGACACGCTCCTCGCCAAAGGCGCGCGGATCGTTCTTTCCGCCGATCGCCCGCCCAGCGCTTTGGATATTTTTCCGCCGCGCCTGCGCTCGCTCATGGCGAGCGGGCTGATCACGGAAATCCAGCCCGCGCCTTACGAGCTGCGCCTCAAAATCCTGCGCGCCAAAATGCCGCGCGCGCCGGAGGGGGTTCGGATGCCGCCCAATGTTTTGGAATTTCTCGCCAAGCGCGTCACGACCAACATCCGCGAATTAGAAGGGGCGCTCCACAATCTCATCACCCACGCCGAACTTGGAAACGCGACCATCTCTTTGGAATGGGCGAAGATCGTGCTCAGAGACGCGCTGCGCGGGCAGACGCCGAAAATCACGGTGGATAAGATTCAGCGCGTCGTCGCCGAGCATTACGGCATGTCGCGCGAGGAATTGCTGGGGCGAAGCCGCCAGCAAAGCATCGTGCGCCCCCGCCAAATCGCGATCTTCATGGCGAAGCGGCTGACGCAGCGCTCGCTTCCTGATTTGGGGCGGCGCTTCGGCAATCGCGATCACACGACCATCATTCACGCGGTCAGGCGCATTGAGACTCTTTCGGAAAAAGACGAGCAGATCAGGAGCGAAATCGCCCATTTCACGAGGATTCTTAAAAATTAAGCCGCGCGACAAAGACGCGGAAACGGATTTTTTCGCGCCAAGCCTTTCCGAAGCCGGCCAGACGTGGCACAATCCGCTTTTGGGCGAATCATCTCGCATCGCGTCCAGTTTGAGAGGCTCGGATTAGAGAGGCTTGGGTCAGAATGAAACTCACAATAGAACACAGCCCTTTGAATCAGGCGCTGAAGAACATTCGCGGCGTTTTTGAGCGCAAGGCGTCCATTCCGATTCTCTCTCACGCGCTGATGGAGGCGGATCAGAACAGCTGCCGCCTGACGGCGACCAATCTGGACATCCAAAGCGTCTATGAGATTCCGGCGATCGTGACGAAGCCCGGGAAATCCGTCCTGCCGGCGCAGACTCTCTCGGACATCGTTCAGAATCTGCAAAGCGGCGCGCAGATAGACATTTCCATCTCTGACGAGGGCCGCGCCTCCCTCTTGGCGGGGCGGAGCGATTTCGCGCTCAACACGATCTCGGCGGATGAATTTCCCTATTTGGAGGAGGAGACCTTTCCCCACGCCTTCACGATCCCCGGCGAGGATTTAAAACGCCTTTTGGAAAAAACCCTCTTCGCCGCCTCCTCCGATGAAGGGCGCTATTATCTGAACGGAATCTATTTCCACGCGCCGAAAGGCGGCAGGACGCTCAGGAGCGTGGCGACAGACGGCTACAGGCTTGCCTCCGCCGATTGCGCTCTCCCTGACAAGGCGCAGACCATCCCCGGCGTCATCGTGCCGCGCAAGACTCTCTCGGAGATTTTGCGCCTTTTGGAAAGCGCGGAGGAGGAGGTGGAGATCGGTCTTTCCAAAAACATGATTCGCTTCCAATGCGGCCCCGCCACGATCACGTCTAAATTGGTGGACGGCACTTTTCCCGATTACGCGCGCGTCATCCCTGATAAGCACAGCAAGGCGCTGACGATCGGGCGCGCGGAATTGTCCGAAGCCGTGCGGCGCGTCTCCGCCGTCCATGCTGACGGCATCGCGCCCGTCAAGTTGGATTTGGAAAAGCGGAAACTCACCCTCACCTCCTCCAACCATGAGGTCGCCTCCTCCAAAGAGGATATGGAGGTGGAGTATGAGGCCGAATCGCTGCAGATCAGTTTCCAAGCGCGCTATCTGTTGGACATCGCGCAGCATATGGGAGAGCGGATTCGCTTGGAAATGGACACGCCCGGCGCGCCGACAGTCTTTCGGGACTGCGACGATTCCTCCATCCTCTATGTGCTGATGCCGATGCGCGTCTAGCGTCTCAAAGGCAGCGGCGATGGCAGTTTCTCTTTCTTTCTCTCCTTCCTCGCGCCCCGACCCTCTTTGGCTGGGGCGTCTGGGTCTTTGGGACTTCCGCCCCCATGCGCGGCTGGAAATGCGGATGGATCAGCGCCCTGTCATTCTCAATGGCGAGAATGGCGGCGGCAAGACCTCTCTTTTAGAAGCGATCTCGTTCTTCGCGCCCGGGCGCGGACTGCGCCGCGCCGCCAGCCGAGAGGCGGCAAGACATGGCGGCGAAGGCGGATGGACAGTCTCCGCCGATCTCCATGGCGCGCCCCAAGCGCCCTCTCCGCTGCCGCTGGGGACGGCGCTGCCGCCCGATCCCTCGCGCCGCGCCCGAAAGACTCGCATTGGCGGCAAGAGCGCCTCCTCCCCTCTTGCCTTTGGCGAAATCCTCTCCCTTCTCTGGATCACGCCCTCCATGGATCGCCTTTTCGCCGAAGGGGCGAAGGCGCGGCTTCGCTTCTTGGATCGCCTCGCCGCCGCGCTCCATCCTGATCACGCCGCCCGCGCCGCCTCTTATGAGCGCGCCAAGCGCCAGCGGCAGCGTCTCTTGGAAGGGCGCGCGCCGGACAAGGATTGGCTGGACGCGCTGGAAGACAGAATGGCGGAAGAGGCGGCCCAGCTCGCCCGGACCCGCGCCTCCCTTTTGGAGGATCTGACGCGCCGCATGGCTTTCGTCCGAGAGACAGGCTTCCCGACAGCGCGTTTTTCTCTAGAAGGCGATTTTGAAAAAATCCTCGCCGCCGAAGGGGGCGATAAGGCGGCGCTGTGGCTCAAAGAGAGGCTTCGCCATCAGAGGCGGCTGGACGCGCATCTCCGCCGCGCCTCTGTCGGCCCGCATCGGGCGCGTTTTTCGGCTTGCCATCTTCCGTCAGGGACGCCCGCCGCGCTCGCCTCTTCCGGCGAGCAGAAAGCGCTCCTTTTGGGAATCCTGCTCGCCGCCGCCCTTCTGATGGGCGAAAGAAAAAAGGAAGCGCCGCTTCTTCTGCTGGACGAGGCGCTTGTCCATTTGGACAAAGAGAGGCGCGAAGCGCTCTTTCGGGCCATGATCACTCTAGGCCTTCAGGTCTGGATGACGGGAACGGACGCCGAGCCTTTCGCCTTTTTGGGGGCGAAGGCGCAGTTTTTCTCTGTCGCGCCGGGCGCGATCCGCCGCGTCTCTTGAGAGCGAAGGGCTGAGCGCATGTCGGCGAAAGACAAAACCGTCAAGAACGAGGCGACCCCCGCCGCCGCCCCCGCCGCGCCTGACGCTTATGACGCACGCGCCATCAAAGTGCTTAAAGGGCTCACCGCCGTCAGACGGCGTCCCGGCATGTATATTGGCGACACGGATGACGGCTCCGGGCTTCACCATATGGTCTATGAGGTGGTGGACAACGCCATTGACGAAGCGCTGGCGGGCTTTTGCGACTCCATCACGCTGGAACTCCATCCAGACGGGTCGGCCTCGGTGGAAGATCGGGGGCGCGGCGTGCCTGTGGACCTTCATCCGACCGAAGGGATTCCGGCCGCCGAACTGATCATGACGCATCTTCATGCCGGCGGGAAATTTGATCAGAAATCCTACAAGATTTCGGGCGGGCTTCACGGCGTGGGCGTTTCTGTCGTCAATGCGCTCTCTTCCTGGCTGGAACTTCGCACTTGGCGGGACGGCAAAGCCTATCGGATCGGCTTTGAGGACGGGCGGACAGTCTCGCCTTTGGAGGAGATCGCCGCCCCCCCCGCCTCCGCGTCAAGACGCCCCGCCGCCGCCCCCGAGAACGGCGCGTGGCGCGAAGGCACGCGGATTCGCTTCCTGCCTTCTTCCGAAGTTTTTTCCAAGACGGATTTTGACCGCGCCATTTTGGAAAAGCGTCTTCGGGAATTGGCGTTTCTCAATGCCGGTCTCAAAATCACGCTGCGCGATCTGCGCGGTCAGGAGCCATGGGAAAAAGAGATGCTTTATCAAGGAGGGCTGGAAGCCTTCGTCTCCCATTTGGATGAAGGGCGGAAGCCTCTTTTTGAGAAGCCCATTCTGATCTCCGCCGCCAAGGACGAGATCATCGTGGAGGCGGCGCTTCGCTGGAGCGGTCATTATCAGGAGCAGGTGCTTTCCTTCACCAACACGATTCCGCAAAGCGATGGCGGCACGCATCTGGCGGGCTTGCGCGCCGCGCTCACCCGCAGTTTGAGCGCCTATATGTCGCAGAACGGGGCGCAGGGCAGAGCGCGCGGCAAAGTCTCGGTGCAGGGCGAGGATGTGCGCGAGGGGCTGACCTGCGTTCTTTCCATCAAAGCGCCGGATCCGAAATTTTCCAGCCAGACCAAAGAGAAGCTGGTCTCGTCAGAAGTCCGCCCGATCGTGGAGACGATTGTCGCGCAGGGCTTCGCGGAATGGCTGGATCACAATCCGCAGCCGGCGAAAGATTTGGTCGGCAAAATCGCCGAAGCCGCGCTAGCGCGCGAGGCGGCGAGAAAAGCGCGCGAATTGGTGCGCCGCAAGAACGCGCTGGACATCGCCAATCTGCCGGGCAAACTTGCCGACTGCCAAAGCCGCGATCCGGCGGAATCCGAACTTTTTCTGGTGGAGGGCGAATCGGCCGGCGGATCGGCGAAACAGGCCAGAGATCGCCGCTCTCAAGCGATCCTGCCTTTGCGCGGGAAAATCCTCAATGTGGAGCGCGCGCGCATTGACAAAATGATGGCGTCCGAGCAGATCGGGACTCTGATCGTGGCGCTTGGCGCCGGCATCAAAGAGGATTTTGATCTCGCCAAATTGCGCTACCACAAAATCGTCCTGATGACGGACGCCGATGTGGACGGCGCGCATATCCGAACGCTGCTGCTGACCTTTTTCTACCGCCATATGCTGGACATCGTGAATGAGGGCTATCTTTATATCGCGCAGCCGCCGCTTTACAAGGCGGAGCGCGGCAAATCGGTCGTCTATCTGAAGGACGAGGCGGCGCTGGAGGCGCATCTGATGGAGGAGGGTCTCAAAGACGCGCTCTTGCGCGCGCCGGACGGAAGCCTCTATGGGGGGCGCGATCTGGCGAGGCTTGCCGAAGCCAGCCGTCTGATGCGCGAGGCGGCGGCGCGCGCGCTCATCCAAGCGCCGCCGTCCCTGCAGGCCGGGCTGGATCTCCTTGAGCAGGCGGCGCTTTGCGGCGCGCTGGACGAGGCGGCGTCCGAGACGAGCGCCGCCCTTTTGGAAAAGAAACTGCGAGAGTCTCTGGAAGAAAATCCCGAAGCCAGCCCATGGAGGGCGCGCGCCGAAGAGGGCGGCTTCCTCCTCTCGCGGCGGCGCATCGGAGTCGCCGAGACGCTGCGCTGGGACAAGGATTTTCTCGCTTCGCCCCCGCTCCGCCGCTTCGCGCAGAGCGCCTCGCCTTCGCTTCGGGAACTCTTCGCGAATACGCCCCTCTCTTTGGAGCGCAAGAGCAAGGGCTGGTCTCTTGACGGGCCTTTGGCGCTCTTGGAGGCGATCTGCGCCGCCGGCAGAGACGGCTTGGCGCTGCAGCGCTATAAGGGGCTGGGCGAAATGAACGCCGAGCAGCTTTGGGAGACGACTTTGGATCCGCAGGCAAGAACGCTCCTCAAAGTGGAGGTCGCCGAGGCGCGCGAGGCGAACAGTCTCTTCGCCTGTCTGATGGGGGACGAGGTTCGCCCCCGCCGCGCTTTCATTCGGGATCACGCGCTCTCGGTGGAAAATTTGGACATCTGATCTTTCCCGATGGCGGAGAAAGGCAAAACCTCTTGGCGCGCCGAGACCGCTCTCATTCACGGCGGGCATCAAAGGACGCGGCACGGCGAGACGGCGGAGGCGCTCTTTCTGACCTCCGGCTATCGCTACGAAAGCGCCGCCCAAGCCGAAGCGCGCTTCAAGGGCGAGGAGGAAGGCTATATCTATACGCGCTACGGCAATCCGACTGTGCGCGTCTTTGAGGAGCGGATGATGGCGCTGGAAGGCGCTCAAGCCGCCAAGGCGACAGCCAGCGGCATGGCGGCGGTGACGGCGGCTTTTCTTTCCAGTCTGAAAGCCGGGGATCATCTCATCGCCGCGCGCGCCCTTTTCGGCTCCTGCCGCTATGTGGTGGAGACTGTCCTGCCGCGCTTCGGCATAGAGGTGAGTCTGATAGACGGCGCGGAGAACGGCGCTTGGGAAAAAGCGATCCGCCCCAACAGCCGCGCCCTCTTTTTGGAGACGCCGACCAATCCGCGCTTGGACATTCTGGATCTCTCTTTTATCGGCGGGCTCGCCAAGAGCGAAAAACTGCGCCTCATCGTGGATAATGTTTTCGCGACTCCTTTTCTGCAAAAGCCTCTTCGCTTCGGGGCAGAGATTGTCGTCTATTCGGCGACAAAACATATTGACGGACAGGGGCGCGCTTTGGCGGGAATCATTCTGGGGAGCGAAGAATATGTGGAGGAGGAACTGGCCCCCTTCTACAGAAACACAGGACCCGCCCTCAGCCCTTTCAACGCTTGGCTGATGCTGAAAAGTTTGGAGACGCTGCCGATCCGCATGAAGGCGCATTGCCAAAGGGCGGAAACTCTGGCGCGTTTTTTGGAAAGCCAAAGCGCCGTCAAGCGCGTCTTTTATCCGGGTCTCGCCTCCCACCCCGGCCGCGCTTTGGCGAAAAAGCAGATGAGTCTCCCGGGCGCGCTCCTCGCCTTTGAGATGGGAAGCAAGAGGGACGCTTTTCGGCTGATGGACAATCTCCGAATCATCGGAATCTCCAACAATCTGGGAGACGCGAAGAGTCTGATCGTCCATCCGGCGACCACGACCCACAGCCGTCTCTCGGAAGAGGCGCGGCTTGAGATCGGCGTCTCGGACAGGCTTCTGCGCCTCTCGGCGGGCTTGGAGCATGCGGAGGATCTGAAAGAGGATCTGTCGCGCGCGCTCTCTTCCCTGCGCTAGGGTTTTTCGGCGCTGATGTTTGATTTGCGTCCTCTTTTGCTGGCGCTGGGCGTCATGCTTCTGCCTTTGGGGGCGATGATGCTTCTGCCGGCGCTGATGGGGGAAGGCTGGCGGATTTTTCTCATCTCGTCCGGCTTGACGCTGGCCTGCGGGAGCGCGCTCATTCTCGCTTATTGGGACGAGATGCCGCCGCTGACCATTCCGCAGGCTTTTTTGCTTACCGTTCTCTCTTGGATCAGCCTCGCCTCTTTCGCGGCGCTGCCCTTCGCCTTTTCGTCTCTGGAACTCTCCTATACGGACGCCTTTTTTGAATCCATGTCCGGTCTGACGACGACAGGCTCCACCGTCATCGCGAATCTCTCATCCGCGCCGAAATCGGTTCTTCTCTGGCGGGCGCTTCTGCAATGGATGGGGGGCATCGGCATCATCGTGACGGCGATCGCGGTTCTGCCGATGCTTCAGATTGGCGGGATGCAGCTCTTTCGGACGGAATCCTCGGACAGTTCCGAGAAGATTCTGCCGCGCGCGGCGCAGATCGCCGGACAAATCTCGCTTCTTTACGCGGCGCTGTCGCTTCTGTGCATGGCGGCGTATTTTCTTGCCGGAATGAGCGGTTTTGACAGCGCCGCCCACGCCATGACGACCATCGCGACAGGCGGCTTCGCCGCCCATGACAGTTCCTTCGCCCATTTTGACAGCGCCGCCATAGAAATGGTCGCCATTCTCTTCATGATTTTGGGAAGCCTGCCCTTCGTCCTCTATTTGAGCGCGCTCGGCGGACAGCCCCGCCGCCTCTTGACGGACGAGCAGACGCGCGGATTTTTCGGGATTCTCCTTGCCGCCTTCTTTCTCATTTTCCTAGCCCTCCTCGCGCGAGGCTTGGAGGATCCCCTCTTCGCCGCCAGACGCGCCCTTTTCAACACGGTCTCCATCATGACGGGAACCGGTTTCACGACCGCCGATTATGGTCTTTGGGGCTCTTTCGCGCTGGCGATTTTTTTCCTCCTGACCTTCATCGGAGGCTGCGCCGGCTCCACCTCCTGCGGCGTGAAGATTTTCCGCTTTCTTGTCCTTTGGCGCGTCTCGCTCCGCGCGCTAAAACAGTCCATTCATCCGCAGGGCGTTTTTCCGGCGCGCTACAACCGTCTGCCGTTGAGCGATTCGGTCGCGGCGTCCGTGATGAATTTCTTCGTTCTTTATTTGGCGGTCTGGGCGCTTGTCTCATGCCTTCTGATTTTGGCGGAGATGGATGTCGTCTCGGCGCTCTCGGCGGCCGCGACAAGCCTCTCCAATGTCGGGCCGGGCTTGGGGTCTCTGATCGGACCGTCAGGCTCTTTCGCGCCCCTTTCCGCCCCGGTCAAATGGATCCTCGCCTTCGCCATGCTTGCCGGCAGGCTGGAACTTTTCACCGTCCTCGTTCTCTTCGCCCCCTCTTTTTGGCGGCGATGAGACGCTCGCGCCGGAGGCGCTAGCGCCGGAGACGCCCGCGCCGGAGACGCGAGGCGAGGCTGTCTTGAAAGCCCATCAAAGCCGGAACGATGAAGAGAACGAGCAGCGTCCCGAAAGCGATCCCGAAAAAGAGCGTGATGACCATCGGCTTGAGGAACTGCGCCTGCCGCGAGCCTTCAAAGAGCATCGGCGCCAAACCGACCACGGTCGTGAAGGAGGTCAGGAGAATGGCGCGGAAGCGCTCTTTCGTCCCGCGGAGGACGGCCTCCCGCATTTCGCGCCCTTTCGCCAAATGAATCTGAATCTGCGTCACCAAAACGATAGAGCCATTGACCAGCATCCCCGACAAGCCCAAAAGCGCCAGCATGGAGAGGAAGGTCAGAGGATAGCCCATCGCCATATGACCAAAGGTCGCGCCGACAAGACCGAAAGGAATGATGGACATGACGATCAGCGGAAGCCCGTAATGGCCAAAAATCCAAGCCAGAATCAGATAGATCAGCCCCAGCGCCAAATAAAGCCCCTGCCGCAGATCGCCAAAAGCGTTGGCTTGCTCTTCGGATCGTCCGCTGAAACGATAGTTGATGCCGTATTTTCGCGCCAGACGCGGCATGATGTCGCTCTCCAGCGCCGCCTCCATCTCAATGGTGGAAGAGACGGCGGGATCCAAATCGGCTGTGACGCTGACATAGCGCAGAGCGTCTCGGCGCGAGATCGTCATGAAGCCGCTTTTTTGGCGCACCGAGACGACATCGCTCAACGGGACGAGCGAGTTTGTCTGGGGGGAGGCGAGGTAGAAATCCTCAAAGCGGAGGCGCTCTTTGGCGAGGCGCACGCGCACGGCGATCTCCTCGTCTCCCTGAACGAAGCGGCGCGCGATCGCGCCTTCAAAGCCGTCGCGCATCTGCCGCCCGACATCCCTGGCCGTGAAGCCCAGCGCCTGTCCTCTGGGCGTGACTCGCAGAAGCAGCTCCTCCTTTCCATAGGGGAGCGAATCGCCGATATTGCTGATTCCGGGGAAGCGCGCCAGTTCTTGAGCCAGTTCGCGCGCGGCGCTTTTGAGAATCCGCGGCGGCGCGTCTTCCAAAAGGACGTCTATGTCGCGCCCGGGCGGCCCCGCCTGCTGCGCTTGAACGAGGATTTTGTCCAGCCCTGGAAAATCGGGAATCTTCTCAAGCCAAACTTCAATGAAGGCGGCTGTCCTGACCTTCCTCTCCTCGCCCGGGGTGAGTTCGGCGTAGAGTTCGGCGACATGATCGCCTTGGGCGTATCCGCCGAAATCGGGGCGACCCGCTTCGCCCAATGTTCCAAAGCGCGCTTTTAAGAGAGGCTGTCCGTCATTGTCGGCTATGAGTTCTTCGGCGGCGCTCTCCAGCGCCTCCTCGGCGGCGAAGAGGAAGCGCTGGGTCGTCTGGCGCGGCGTGCCGGGGACGAAGAAAATATGCATCTGCGCCGCTTCGCTCTCCGGGCTTGGAAAAAACTGAAAGCCCACGCGCCCGCTCGCGATGAAGGCGAAAAAAATCAAAAAGGACGAGAGCGCGATCGCCAAAGTGACGCCCCGCCGATCATAGGCGCGGGCGAGGAGGTTATGAAACGCGCCTTCGCGGAAACTCTCAAAGCGCCGCGCGAGGAACGGCTTTGACGCGGCAGCGCCGCCCTGCCCGCCATCTCCCACGCGGATATGCTCCAAAGCATGGCGGAGATGGCCGGGCAGAATGAGAAAACACTCCACCAAACTCGCCAAGAGAATCGCGATCACGACCATCGCCAGAGTCGCCAAGAAGGTCCCGATGACGTCGCGAATGAGAAGGACGGGGAGAAAGGCGGCGCAGGTCGTCAGGCATGAGGCGATGACGGGGCCCGCCATGCGCCTCGCGCCCTCTTCGGCGGCGAGTCTGGCCGCCATGCCCTTCTCGCGGAGAGAGGCGGCATGCTCGCCGACCACGATCGCGTCATCCACGACAATGCCCAAAACCATAATGAGCGCGAAAAGCGAGATCATATTGATGCTCAGCCCCAGCAGATACATGATCGCGAAGGAGGCGGTGAAGGCGATTGGAATCCCCGCCGCGACCCAAAGAGCCAATCTGGCGTTGAGGAAAAGAAAAAGCGTGATCAGAACCAAGACGAATCCCATTTGGGCGTTGGTCGTCAGGAGATTTATTCTCTGCCGCACCAAATCCGCCTGAACGCCATGCAGCGTGATGGCGAGAGTCGGCGGAAAGAGGCGCTTCGCCTCCTCCACATAGGCGGCGATTCGCCTTGAGGCTTGGAGCGTGTCGGTGGTCTCGGCGCGCTGGATGTCCAGCTGCAGGGCGGGGCCGCGGCTGATGAAGCCCGCGGACTGGCTTTCGTCAAAGCCGTCTCTTATTTGCGCGATTTCGGAGAGGAGAAGTTTTTCGCCGCCGGCTTCGGCGCGCACCTCCATGGCGGCCAGGGCTTCGGCGCTGATCTCAAAGCCCAACGATCGGAGCTGCTTCTCGGACGCGCCGCGCAGCGTGCCTGACGGGAGATCTTGGCTCAGCGCGTCTATGCGTCCGGCGATTTGGCTGGGGGTGAGGTCAAGGCGGCGCACTTCGCTTTGCGGCACTTCCACCCAGATTTCCTCGTCCCGCGCGCCCAAAATGGTCACGCGATCCAAGCCGCGCCGCAACAGATCGTTCTTCATTTTTTTGGCATAGACTTTTAAGGTTTTTTCGGAGAAAGGTCCCGAGATCGCGATTCTCGCCAAACTTTCATAGAAGGCGCCCTGGGAAATGATCGGCGTTTCGGAATCCTGCGGCAGAGTCGTGATGCCGTTGACGGCTTGCTCTACGTCCGAGAGGGCTTTTTGCATGTTCGCGCCCTGCCAAAATTCCACATTGATGCTGGCGATTCCTTCGCGCGCGGTGGAGGTCAGGCGCTTGATGCCGTCCAGCGCGCGCAGCGCCGGCTCCAGCGCCTCCACGATATTCCCCTCCACATCCTCCGCCGAAGCGCCGGGCCATAGGACATTGATGCCGATGATCGGAATGTTGACGGTCGGGAAAAACTGCGTGTTCAAGCGGGCGAGCGAAACCAAGCCTATCAGCAAAAGGACGCCCATCAGAAGATTGCTGGCATTGGGATGATTCGTGAAGAATCCAATGAGACCGCGCCCGCCGCCCCCGCCGCGCCCGCCGCCCCCGCTCTCCTCGCCGCCGCCGCCGTCCGATCGCGGCGAGGGGGGAGGGGTCTTGCTTTTCGGGGCGGCGCTCATTTGGAGCCTGAGAACGGGACGCTCTGCGCTTTGACGCCTTCGCCGGCTTCCGGAAAGCGGGTCGTCAGAATCTCGTCTCCTGAGAGGATTTCTTTGCTTTTCAAGAGGGCGTGGCGTCCGTCCCGCCCGACAAGGCGGACGGCGCGGCGCTTCAATCTCCCGCCGATCAGCACATAGACATGGCTCGCCTCCTGATAAAGGGCGCGCTCCGGCAGGCGCAGCACGTCTTTATAGAGTCTGTCCGGCAGTTCCACCTCCACGAACGCGCCCGGGCGCAGAGGCGTTTCCACTGTCGGGACTTGAAGCGTGGCGAAGAGATCAATGCCGCCGGTCTGGGAAGAGATTCTGGCGCCGCTTCTGGCGATCGTGGCGTCAAAGAAGAGGGTTTCGGCGCCGATTCGCCATCCGACTCGCGCGATCTGTCCTTTGAGGCGCTTGCCGCCGGCCAGCAATTCGCCAAATTGCTTCTCCGAGAGATTGAAGCGGACTTCCAGCGCATGGGCGTCCATCAGCGTGGCGATCGGATCGTTGGGGGAGACGAAACGTCCTGTGCCGGCTTTGACGTCTCTCAAGAATCCGTCAAAGGGGGCGGTCAGGAGGACATTCTCCAAATCGCGCTGGCGCTGCGAGAGGGCGGCGTCAAGGCGCTCCACGACGGCGCGCTGCTGCTCTATTTTGGCGGTTTGGACTTGGATTTCGCTCTCGGCTTGGGCGGCGGCTTGCGCCTGCTGGCTGAAGGCGAGTTGGCGGTTGTCCAGCGCCTGTTCGGAGATGTTGCCGTCTTTGGCGAGTCTTTGGGATCGGCTGACGTCGCGGCGGCGGATTTCCAGCTGCTCTTTGGCGCGCGTCAGCATAATTTTGTCCTGCTCTTTGCGCGCCTCCATCTCTTTGAGGCGCGCGCGCGCTTCGGCGAGCGAGGCGCGCGCTTCGGCGAGCGCCAGCTGATAGGGGAAGGGGTCTATGCGCAGAAGCGGCTCGCCCTGCCGCACGATGCTGCCCTCGCGGAGTCCTGTCCATGTTTCCACGATTTTTCCCTGCACGAGGGCGCGGAGCGCGATCTGCCGTCCCGCCACGACCTGTCCGAAAACGCGGAGGCTGGGACGGACATCGGCGAAGACGGCTCTCTGCGTCTCGACGAGCCAGCTGCGCTCAGCGACCTCCTGCGGACGGACGGATCGTCCCGTCAAGAGGAGAAGAAGGGCTATCGCCATTCCGCCCGCCAAAATGGCGAGCGCCAAGCCTCGCCCCGCCCAAAAATCTTTAGAGCGCATCTCCTTGGCGATTTTGAGACTCTTCGCTTTTTCCAAAAACCTCGCGGCTTTTTGGAGAAGCGGCGGCGGGGGCGCGTCTTGACGCGGAGGCGGCGCGTCTTGACGCGGGGGCGGCTCGTCTTGACGCGGCGCGTCTTGACGCCGGGGCGGGTCGTCTTGTCTGCTCATCGTTTCGGCTCTTGGCGAGGATTTTGCGACCGAAGTTTGATACACTCTTGGCAAAGCGTCAAACCCGCAAATAGGATTATGATCCGAAAACCGGCCCATGCCAGAGCGCTCATCTTCGCTCTCCTCTCTTTTTCGCTTCTCTCTTGCGAGACGGCGCCGCGGCAGATTTTTTCGGCGGACGGAGACGCGCCTCTGCTGCGCGCGGCGCTTCTGCTGCCGCTCTCGGCGCCGGAGCGCGGATGGCGGGACGCCGCCCGCGCCATGCGGGACGCCGCCCAGCTCGCCGTTTTTGATTCTTCAGGCGCTCGGCTGGAACTTTTGGTGCAGGATACGCGCGGCACGCCCGAAGGCGCGCTCAAAGCCGCCAAAGCCGCGCAAGCCCAAAAGGCCGAGATCGTCCTTGGTCCCGTCCTCGCGCCATCGGTGCGCGCCTTAAAAGAGGCGGGGCTTTCGGTTCCCGTCCTCGCTTTTTCCTCCGACACGCGCGCCGCCGCCCGAGACGTCTATCTTCTAGGCTTCTCGCCTGAGCAGGAGGTGGCGCGGGTGATGGATTTCGCCGCGCAAAACGGACTTCGCCGCCTCGCCGCCTTTCTCCCCAGAACAGCTTACGGTTTTGAAGTGCGCCGCGCTTTCGCCGAGGCGGCGGCGAAAAACAATTTGGAAATCTCGCGGATTGAAACCTATGAGCCGAATCTGAAAAAAGCGATGCGCCCGGCGCGCCGCCTCGCCAATTACGCCGCGCGCGCCCGGCGTCTGGAGGCGCGGCGCGCCTTTCTGCGGCAGAGAGTGGGCGCGCTGGACAGGCGGCAGAGACCCCTCTATGAGCGGCACAGTCCGGGAAGACGCGTCATGCGCGCCCGCGTCTTTGACGAAACTCTGCCCCCCCCCGAAGCCTCCAAGAAGAGCTGGCGCGGCAAAGCGCCCGCGCGCCGTCCGCCGCCGGTCCGCGTCTCATGGGCGAAGAAGCCTGACGGCGAGCCCTCCCTCCTCATCGGCCCCCTTCTGCCCGGCGACATGGCGCATCTCATTTGGCGCGATCATTTCGCGCCCCTCTGGGACGAGGAGAGCGAAGAGGCGGAGAAGGAGGAGGCTGAGAGCAATCCTTTCCTCTTCCCCCAAGCGCCCTTCCAAGAGGATCTGTGGGAGGAGCGCGCTTTGTTTGAGGCGGAGATTGAGCGGCTGGAGCCTTTTGAGACCTACGGGCCTCCGCCCTATGACGCCGTCCTTTTCGCCGAAGGGGGCGTGCGCCTCAAAGCGATCATTCAGCTGCTGCCGCATTTTGACGTGGCGCGGCGAGGCGTGCGCTTTTTAGGAACGGGTCTCTGGGACGATCCCACCCTCAGCGAAGCGCCGCCTCTGATCGGCGGATGGTTCGCCGCCGCCGATGAAAGACAGCGCCGCGCTTTCGCCTCCCGCTTCCAAAGCGCCTATGGGCGCGCGCCGCATCGTTTGGCGAGCATCGCCTATGACGCCGTCAGCATCGCGGCGCTGGCGGCGGGGAAGTCTTCGGAAGAGGCGAAAAGGCTCTTTCGCGCCCCAGAGGGCTTTTTGGGCGTGGACGGACTCTTGCGCCTCCATGAAGGCGGGCTTGCAGAGCGCGGACTCGCCATTTTGGAAATCGGGCGCGGCGGATTGGAAATGCGCGATCCTGCGCCCCGATCTTTTTGATCCTTCAATCGTTGGGCAAAGACGGCGAGGAGGGCGGCGAGGAAAGCGCCAAAGAAAGCGCTGTCGTGATCGTCTCCATCAGAAGACGCCCTCTTCCTGTCGCGCGGATATGAGTCCGAGATTCCGTCAAGAGTCCTTTTTTTCGCAAAAACCCTTCCTCCTCTTGAAAGCGCGGGGTATCAGCTTCGGGCAGAGATTGGCGCGGAACGCCCTCGGCGAGGCGAAGCCCCATCATCAGACGCTCCTCCGCTGTTTGAAGCGGAGAAAGCGGCGTCATGCTCCATCCGCGCCCGCGCGTCTCAACAGTCTGCCCCCAAAGACGGGGCTGGCGCGGCGTTTCGGTGGCGAAGCGCCGCCCTTCCAAAATGAGACGCCCATGCGCGCCGGCTCCAAGACCGGCATATTCGCCATAGCGCCAATAAAGAAGATTGTGCCGCGACCGCGAAGAGACGCCGCGCCCATGGCTGGAAATCTCATAAGCCGGAAAGCCCGCTCTTTCGCAAAGATCCTGCGTCATCCGATAAAGCGCCGCTTGGCGAGCGGGCGAGGGCATGGCGAGCCGCCCCGATTTTCGGGCGCGGAAAAAGGGCGTGCCCTTCTCTATCGTCAGCTGGTAGAGCGAGAGATGGGCGCGGCGCGGCTCTTTGAGAAAGCCCAGCGCCTCTTCAAGTTCGGCGCGCCAAGACGCGCCCGTCTCATGCGGGACGGCATAGATCAGATCCACCGAGAGATCGTCAAAAAACCTTGCCGCTTGAGACATCGCCTTTCGGATTTGTCGGCTGTCATGGCGGCGTTTTAGAAAGCGCAGTTTCTCGTCTCTGAGCGACTGCGCGCCTAGAGAGAGGCGCGTGATTCCGGCGGCGCGGAGGTCGCGCAGAAAGGCGGGGCTGGCGTCTTCCGGATTGATTTCTAGAGAGATTTCGCAGTCCGCGGCGAGGGAGAAATGGCGTTCTATCGCTTCCAAGACGAGTCCGATCAGGCGGGGCGGCATCAGGGAGGGCGTGCCGCCGCCAAAATAGACGCTCGCCGCCTCGCGCGCGCCGATCGCGGCGCGAAGCCCGCTGATCTCTTGGATGAGCCATGAGGCGATTTTTTCTTCTGACGGAGACGCCGCGTTTTTCAGATGGACGTTGAAATCGCAATAGGGGCATTTGGCGCGGCAATAGGGCCAATGGAGATAGATTCCGAAAGGCGGCGGCGTCATCGGGCGGGGCGTTTGAGACAATGGTCGGCGAAGAGAGAAAAGGCGCGGGCGCGATGGGAGAGAGTTTCTTTCTTGGCGGGATTCATTTCGCCGAAAGTTTCGGAGAAGCCGCGCGGCAGAAAGATCGGATCGTAGCCGAAGCCGTTCGCGCCTCGCGGCGGCCAAATGATGGAGCCTTCCGCTCTGCCTTCAAAAATTTGAACTTCGCCGGAGGGTTGGGCGAGGGCGAGACAGCAGAGGAAGTGGGCGCGGCGCTCTTTTATTTCGCGCGCTTGTTTGTTTTTGAGGGCGCGGGCGATGAGGGCGGAGGCTCGGGCGAAGTCGCGGGGAACGCCTGCCCATCGCGCCGAATGGATGCCGGGCGCGCCGCCGAGCGCTTCCACGCAGAGGCCGGAATCGTCTGCCAGGGCTGCCATGCCGCCGAGTTGGGCTGCTGACAGGGCTTTGAGGGAGGCGTTTTCGGCGAAATTTTTGCCGGTTTCTTCGGGTTCTGGCAAGCCTAGCGTTGTCGCGCTGAGAAGTTTGAGGTTGTAGGGTTTTAGGAGTTGTGTCATTTCGCGTGTTTTGCCTGTGTTGTGGGTTGCGAGGATGAGGGCGCG
The DNA here is from genome assembly GCA_958296285.1 of uncultured Alphaproteobacteria bacterium. Lineage (GTDB taxonomy): Bacteria > Pseudomonadota > Alphaproteobacteria > JAPOUT01. The sequence goes on along the minus strand of OY282459.1, from coordinate 435,061 downwards.
CAAGGGGGGGTTCTGTGGCATGGGGCTGATGCTAGCGCGCGGCGAGCCGCCGCGGGCATTTTTTTCATAGATAGGCATTTTGGATTTGCCGCAGGGGAACTAAAGCATAAAAGCTGGAGGTGAAGGGGGGTGTGGGGGGCGAAGCCCCCCGCGAAGAAGGGGGGGGTCGGGGGGAAACCCCCCGAAAGCGCGTGGGTGGGTGGGAAAAAAGCATTTGCGAGCGAAGCAACGCGAAGTGAGCAAATGCGACCCACCCACGCGCCCCCTGCTTACAAGAGCTCTTCTAGCAGGGGGGTCGGCGGGCTTTCTCGCGGGCTTGCGCTACGCGCTTCGCCCGCTTCGTTTCGCCACGCCCGCCGACTTTCGGGGGTTTCCCCCGAACCCCCTTTCTCAAGGGGGGCAAGCCCCCCTTGACCCCCCTTCACAAGAGCGCGGCAGCTCCCCCCTTCCCCTTCCAACCCCCCTGTCCTATAAAAACCCCATGCCCCACCCATCATTAGAAGAACTAGACAAACGCTCAGCCGAAATCTTCCGCTGCATCGTGGAAAACTATCTCGCCCTCGGCGCGCCCGTCGCGGCAAGAGCCGTCAGCAAATCCGTGCCGCTCTCGCCAGCCACAATCCGAAACGTCATGGGCGACCTGGAAGAAGCAGGATTCCTCTTCGCCCCCCATATCAGCGCCGGGCGAGTCCCAACCGAAATGGGACTCCGCCTCTTCATAGACGGACTGCTAGAAGTCGGACGCCTCTCGGCAAGAGAGCGCGAAACAATCGCCCAAGAAATCTCCGGCGCCTCCTCGTCCCTGGAAGACACCCTCTCCAAAACGAGCAAAACCCTCTCAGGCTTGAGCCATTGCGCCGGACTGGTCAGCGCGCCGCGCTTGGAAGACAGAATCAAATATGTGGAGTTCGCCCTCCTCAATCACAATCAAGCGCTTGTCGTGCTGGTCGGCGAAAAAGGCATGGTGGAAAACCGAATCATTGACCTCCCGCGAGGCTTCCTCCCAACCGCCTTGGAAGAAGCGGCCAACTACTTGAACAGACGCGTCAAAGGCATGACCCTCTCGGAAGCCCGAGCCGATCTCAAAAAACGCCTGGAAAAGGACAGAGCCGAACTGAACGCGCTGACCGCCGAAATCGTCCGCGCCGGGGTGGCGAGCTGGTCGGGCGAGAAAAACGCCGCCCAAGCCCCGTCAGAAAGCCGCGCGCTGATCGTGCGCGGACGCGCGCAATTGCTGGACGACATCCACGCGCTGGAAGATCTAGAGCGCGTGCGCCTCCTGCTGGACGAGCTGGAAACCAAAACCGAACTCCTTCAGCTGTTGGAAAGCGCCGAAGCCGCGGACGGCGTCCATATCTTTATCGGCGCCGAAACGAAACTCTTCGCGCTCTCCGGCTCCTCCGTCATCGTCAGCCCCTATCGGGACGGGGACGCGCAGATTGTCGGCGTGATGGGCGTCATCGGTCCGAAAAGGCTCAATTACGCGCGCATCATCCCGATGGTGGATTACACGGCGCGCGCCGTCTCGCGCCTCTTGAAATGCGGACGCGCAGACCACACATCAAAAAAACCATGATTGGCATATCCAAGCGAAAAGCGCGCCTCGCCAAAGAGAAAGAACTCGCCGAGGCGCAAGAGACCATCGCCGAGATTCGCGAAAAGCATCAGCGCGCTTTGGCGGAAAGCGAAAATCTCCGAAAGCGCTTTGAGAAAGCCATCGCGCAGGCTGAGCCGCGCGGCATGGCGCGGCTGGCTCTGTCTCTCCTCCCCGTTTTGGACGCGCTGGCGCGCGCCATTCAATCCGCCGCCGCCTCAAAAAACGCCGAGATTCTCCCCTTCATAGAAGGAGCGAAAACGACAGAGCGGCAATTCTTGGCGGCGCTGGCGCTGCACGGAATCAAGCGCATGGATTCCAAAGGCGCGCTTTTTGATCCCCATCGCCATGAGGCGCTCTTTGAGACGCCATCGTCAGACGCGCCGCCGGGAACGATTCTAGAAATCGTGGAGGAGGGGTTTTTTTGGGAAAGTTCTTCCGAAGGCGAGACGGAAATCCATCTCTTGAGACCGGCCAGAGTCGGAGTCGCCAAAGCGGAGAGCCAGACAAGCTCGCAGGAAGCGGCATCCTCGCGGGAAGAAAAACCATGAGACTTGCGGCGGCGGCGCTTCGCTCTTATATACCTATAGAGAAGTGAGACGGGCGGAGAGGGCGTGATATTCGCCCGCCCAGCCATATAGGAGATCGCATCCATGAGCAAAGTCATCGGGATTGATTTGGGAACGACAAATTCCTGCGTCGCCGTCATGGAAGGCGCGGAAGCGCGCGTCATTGAGAACGCCGAAGGCGGGCGCACGACCCCTTCGCAAATCGCCTTCACCAAAAGCGGCGAGAGACTGGTCGGACAGGCGGCGAAGCGCCAAGCCGTCACCAATCCCGAAAACACGCTTTTCGCGATCAAACGTCTTGTCGGGCGCGGCTTTGGCGACAAAGAAACGCAGAAGGACATTAACATCGCGCCCTATAAAATCGTCAAAGCCAAAAACGGAGACGCGTGGGTGGAGGCGGGCGGCAAGACTCATTCGCCGGCGCAAATCTCGGCGCATATCCTCCAAAAAATGAAAGAGACGGCGGAAAAGCATCTGGGCGCGACAGTGGCGAAGGCGGTCATCACCGTCCCCGCCTATTTTAACGATCAGCAGCGACAGGCGACAAAGGACGCCGGAAAAATCGCCGGGCTGGAAGTGCTTCGCATCATCAACGAGCCGACCGCCGCCGCCCTCGCCTATGGGCTGGACAAAAAAGGCGCCAAGACGATCGCCGTTTATGATTTGGGCGGCGGGACTTTTGACATCTCCATTTTGGAACTGGGCGACAGCGTCTTTGAGGTCAAAGCCACCAATGGCGACACCTTCCTCGGCGGCGAGGATTTTGATCAGGCGCTCTTAAATCATCTCGCCGATCATTTCGCCAAAGAGAGCGGCATTGATCTGCGCCAAGACAAATTGGCGCTGCAGCGTCTGAAAGAAGCCGCCGAGAAAGCCAAAATGGAACTCTCTTCCGCGCTGGAGACCGAGATCAATCTCCCCTTCATCACGGCGGACGAGACCGGACCGAAACATTTGGTTCTCTCCCTTTCGCGCGCGACTTTGGAATCGCTGGTGGAGCCTTTGATTGAGAGAACGCGCAAGCCCTGTCTGCAGGCGCTGAAAGACGCGAAGATCGCCAGAAGCGTGGATGAGGTGATTCTGGTCGGCGGCCAGACGCGGATGCCGAAAGTCCGCGCCTTCGTCAAAGAGATTTTCGGCAAAGAGCCGCATGAAGGCGTCAATCCCGATGAGGTGGTCGCGCAAGGGGCGGCCATTCAGGCGGGCGTGCTGCAGGGCGATGTGAAGGACGTCCTTCTGTTGGACGTGACGCCTCTCTCGCTGGGCATTGAGACTTTGGGGCGCGTCTTCACGCGGCTCATTGAGAAAAACACGACGATTCCAGTCAAGAAATCGCAGACTTTCTCCACCGCCGATGACAACCAGACGGCGGTCACGATTCGGGTCTTTCAGGGCGAGCGCGAAATGGCGGAGGACAATAAACTTTTGGGGCAGTTCAATCTGGAAGGGCTGACGGCGGCGCCGCGCGGCGTTCCGCAGATTGAGGTCGCCTTTGACATTGACGCCAACGGCATTGTCCATGTCTCGGCGAAGGACAAGGCGACGCAGAAAGAGCAGCAGATTCGCATAGAAGCGTCAGGCGGTCTCTCCGAAGAAGAGATCGCGCGGATGGTCAAGGAGGCGGAGGAGCATGCCGGCGAAGATCGCGGGCGGCGCGAACTGGCAGAGGCGCGCAATCAGGCGGAGGCGCTCATTCATTCTTCCGAGAAGAGTCTGAAGGAGGCCGGCGAGGCGATCGGCGAGGCGGAGAAAAAATCTTTGGACGAGGCGCTCAAAGATTTAAAAACCAGTCTGGAAGGCGAAGAGACGGCGGAGATCGTCTCCAAGACTCAGGCGCTGGCCCAAGCGGCGATGAAGATCGGCGAGGCGCTTTATAAATCGGCGCAAGCCGAGGGCGGCGAAGGCGGCGAGGGCGGCGGCGGCGGAAAAGATTCGGAGGACGGCGTCATGGATGCCGATTTTGAGGATGTGAAGGACGGGGACGATAAGAAGAAATCCTAAAGGAACGCGATGATGGCGAAAGCGGATTATTATGACGTGCTGGGGGTCTCGTCGGAGGCCTCCGCCGATGAGATTAAGAGAGCGTTTCATAACAAGGCGAAAGCCTATCATCCCGACCGCAACCCTGGAAAAGAAGAGCAGTTTAAGAAGATCAACGAGGCTTACGATGTTCTGAAAGATCGGAAGAGTCGCGCCGCTTATGATCGTTTTGGTCATGCGGCTTTTGACGGCGGCGGGGGCGGGGGCGGCGGCGCGGGCAGAGGCGGCGGCGGTTTTGAGGGGTTTGGCGGTTTTGGCAATTTTCAAGGCGGCTTCGCCGGCTCCATGTCCGACATTTTTGACGAGCTCTTCGGACGCATGGGCGGCGCGGCGGGCGCGGGCGGCGGGCGGCGTCAGAGGCGGGGAGACGATCTGCGCGCCGATTTGGAGATCACGCTGGAAGAGGCGGCGCGGGGGGTTGTGAAAAATCTTCGCTATTCGGCGCAGGATCTTTGCGGCTCATGCGAGGGCGAGGGCAGCAGGGGCGGCGGCGGCGCTGAGAGATGTCCGCAATGCGGCGGGATGGGCGCTCTTCGCGCCGGGCAGGGTTTTTTCACGATTGAGCGGACTTGTCCGCGCTGCGGCGGGATGGGCTCCGTCATAAGCGATCCGTGTCCTGCCTGCCGCGGCGAGGGGCGGGTCATGGCGGAGCGCGAGATCGCGATTCGGGTGCCGGCGGGGATTGACGATGGCGCGCGTCTTCGGCTCGCCGGCAAGGGCGCGGCTTTTGGGCGCGGCGGCGCGGCGGGCGATCTTCATGTGGTTCTGCATGTGTCGCCTCATGAGATTTTCATGCGCGAGGGGCGCGATCTTTCCTGCGAGATGCCGATTGATTTCATGACGGCGGCGTTGGGGGGCGAGGCGGAGATCGCGACTTTGATGGGGAGGAAGGTTCGGCTTTCGGTTCCTGAGGGCTGTCAGAGCGGGCATGTTTTGCGTTTGCGGGGATTGGGCATGCTTTCGGCCAGGGGCGAGGCGGGGCATCTTTATGTGCGCTTGAATGTGGAGACGCCTGTGCGTTTGTCGGCGGGTCAGAAGGCGGCGCTTCGGGCTTTTGGCTCATCTTTGGATGAGAGCAATTCGCCTCGCGCGGCGGGGTTTTTCGCGCGGATAAAATCTTTTTTGGACGGTTTGCGTGGATGAGGCGGCGCGGCGCGCTGGCGCGGCGCGCGTCATTTTGGCATTAGACAATCTGGCTTTGGGCGAGATGGCGCGATGGGCGAAAGAGTTGGAGGGGAGCGCGGGTTTTTTCAAGATTGGTTTGGCGTGTCTTTACGCTTCGCTGGCGCGGGGCGTTTCGCTTGGTTCGTTTTTTGGCGAGGCGGGGGGGCGCGGGGGCGCGGCGCGGGGGGGTCGGATTTTTGTGGATGCGAAACTTTATGACATTCCGAATGTGGTGGGGCGGGCGGCGGCGGAGATTTCGGCGATGGGGGCGGAGTTTTTGACTGTCCATAGCGGAGGCGGTCGGGTGGCGGCGGCGCGGCGGGCTGTTGGCGCGAGGGGGGCGGCGGGGGCGAAGATTTTGGCCGTCACGGTTTTGACGAGCGAGGCGGCGGGGATTGACGAGGTGTGTCGTTTGGCGGAGGGGGCGATGGCGGAGGGCGCGGATGGCGTTGTGGCGTCGGCGCGGGAGGCGAGGGCGCTGCGTAAAATTTTGGGCGAGGAGGCTCTTATTGTCGCGCCTGGGATTCGTCCTGTTTCTTATGGCGGGGGGGATGATCAGAAGCGTGTTGCCACGCCCAGAGAGGCGATTGAGGCGGGGGCGGATTATTTGGTGATTGGGCGTCCGATTTTGGGGGCGGAGGATCCGAGGAGGGCGGCGGAGGAGATTATTGCGGAGATTGCGGCGGCGCTTTAGGGCTGCAAAAGAAGGGGGGTGTGGGGGGTCGAAGACCCCCCGCGAAAAGGGGGTTCGGGGGAAACCCCCGAATAGTCGGCGGGCGTGGCTTTCCCGAAGCCGAGCGTAGCGAGGCGAGGAAGCCCGCCGACCCCTGCATCGCATGAGCTCTTGCGAGCAGGGGGCGCGTGGGTGGGTCGCATTTGCTCGCTCGTTTCACTCGCTTCGCAAATGCTCTTTTCCCACCCACCCACGCGTTTCGGGGGGGATTCCCCCCCGATCCCCCTCTTTTTTTGGGGGGCTAGCCCCCCAAACCCCCCTTTACCTCCAGCTTCTATGCGTTAGTTCCCCTGCGGCAAAAACAAGCGCCTATCCATGAAAAAGATGCCTGTCGCGGCAGCGACCCAAAAAACGCAAAAACTTATCCGCATCCCCCCAAATATAAGCAAAATGCCCCCATGCCCTCCCCCAAAGCCGCCACCCTCGCCACCGCCCCCGCCCTCATCCTCTGCGGCGCAATCTACGCCGCCGCCCAAAACCCAAACCTCCTGGAAGAAACCTACAAAGCCCGAGTCATCCGAGTCATAGACGGCGACACCTTCAAAGCCGAAATCCAACTCTCAGACGGAATCTCCCGAATCACCTCCATCCGAATCCTCTCTATAGACGCGCCCGAAATCAAAAAACTCTGCGATCCCAAAATCCGCCAGCGCGGCGAAAAAGCCAAAACCTTCCTCAAAAAAACGCTCGGCAAAGACATCTGGCTCAGAAAACTCAAGCGCGGAAAATACGCCGGACGCATGCTCGCCGAAGTCTTTACGAAAGACGGCGTCAATATCGCCGAAACGCTCCAACAGCAAGGGCTCGCGCGCCCCTATCAAAAAAAGCGCTGGTGCTAAAAAGCAAAAAGCTAGCCTTCACGCCCCCAAGACCCCTATCTTATTTCCGCGTCTCATCTCAAACCGGGAAGGAGAACCGAAGGAAAACCTATGCCGACAGAGCCTAAAATCATGCCCGTCATCCTGGCAGGCGCGGGCGGACGGATGGGCGGCGCTCTCCTCCGCGCGCTCGCCGCGAACCCCGCGCTCCGCCTCGCCGCCGCGATAGAAAAGGACAAGACCCGCCGCGCCTCCCTCAAAGACCTGCCCGTTCCGATAGGCGCGGAGGCGGCGGCGATCCTCGCCAAAGTCGCGGACTCGCAGGACGCCGCGCTGATAGATTTCACAAGCGCCGGGAGCGTTCAGACAATCGCCGCCGCCGCCGCCGACCATTGCGGCGCTTACATTGTCGGCACGACAGGACTCGCCCCCGAAGACGAGGCGGCGATAAAAGACGCGGCGCGAAAGATTCCCGTCCTTCGCTCCGGCAATATGAGTCTGGGCGCGGCGCTTCTCCAAGAACTGACGCGCCGCGCCGCCGAGGCGCTGGACGCCGATTGGGACATTGAGATTCTGGACATGCATCACGCCGCCAAGAAAGACGCGCCGTCCGGAACCGCGCTTCTTTTGGGCGAAGCGGCGGCAAAGGGACGCGGAAGCTCTCTCTCTTCTCTCCGCGAGGACAGGAAGGCGGGGGTCTCCGAGCGACAAAAGGGCGCGATCGGTTTCGCTTCGCTGCGGAGCGGAACGATGGCGGGCGAGCATAGCGTCATTTTCGCCGGGCCGGGCGAGCATATCCGTCTTCACCATTCGGCCGAGACGCGCGACATTTTCGCGCGCGGCGCATTGAGAGCCTGTCTTTGGGCGCGGGGGCGGGAGCCTGGTCTATACACGATGGCGGATGTGCTGGATTTTTCATAGGGGTTGGTTTTGTGGCGTCTTTGGTTCTCATTCGGCATGGTCAGAGTTTGTGGAACGCGGAGAATCGTTTCACTGGCTGGCGCGACATTGGGCTTTCGGATCGGGGGCGCGAGGAGGCGAGGCTCGCGGCGGCGCTCTTGATACGGCATGGTTTTCGTTGTGATCGGGCTTTCACTTCGGCGCTTTCGCGCGCGCGGGAGAGTTGCGCGATCATTTTGCGCGAGATGGGGAGCGCCGCGGAGATGCGGGAGGATGCGGCGTTGAACGAGCGTGATTATGGCGATTTGACGGGCATGGAGAAGGGCGAGGCGGCGCGGCGTTTTGGCGCGGCGCGGATAGTTTCATGGCGGCGCGGTTTTTCGGAGGCTCCTCCTGGCGGCGAGAGTTTGGCGGACACGGCGGCGCGGGTTTTGCCTTTTTATCGGGGTTGCGTTGCGCCTTGTTTAGGGGCGGGGGAGGATATTTTGGTTGTGGCGCATGGGAATTCTTTACGGGCTTTGATTATGGATTTGGAGGGTTTATCGGCGGAGGAGATTGTGGGTCGTGAGATAGGGACGGGGGAGGCGTTGTTGTATGGGGGTGATGGGGGGGCGGCGGAGATTTTGAAATAGAAGCTCTACAGAAGGGGGGTCAAGGGGGGCTTGCCCCCCTTGAGAAAAGGGGGGATCGGGGGGAATCCCCCCCGAAAGCGCGTGGGTGGGGTGGGGAAAAAGCATTTGCGAAGCGAGTGAAACGAGCGAGCAAATGCGACCCCACCCACGCGCCCCCTGCTCGCAAGAGGTCTTTTAGCAGGGGGGTCGGCGGGCTTCTCGCGGGCTTGCGCTTCGCGCTTCGCCCGCTTCGTTGCGCCACGCCCGCCGACTTTCGGGGGTTTCCCCCGAACCCCCTTTTCGCGGGGGGCTTCGCCCCCCACACCCCCCTTCACCTCAAGCTTCTATGCGTGAGTTCCCCTGCGGCAAATCCAAAATGCCCGTCTATGAAAGAGATTTCTGTTGCTTTCTCACAAGCCCCCGCCTAACATTTTCGCGCCTACATCGTCCGTGAGCCCAACTGCTGGGTCTCCTGCCGAATACAACACCCGCTCCTAAACGAGCGGGGTCGCTCCCTGCTCGGCGGGGAATAAGCAGGACAATGCAATCCTCACGGTCGCAATGTAGGCGGGCCTGGCGCCGCTTGGCGCCAGGGCTGTCTGCAGACACGAGCCGAGGGGGATGCCGATATGAGAATTTCTGTCTTTTGCTTCTGTTTGGGCGCGGCTTGCCTTGCCCTGTCTTCTGAAACCGTCGCCGCCGAGAAAGATAAGACCGGATGCGATTCTTATCTCCGCGCCTCTTACGAGCTGGAGGGCGAGGCGAAAAGGAAGGCGTTGGATGATTATGAAAAATGTCTCAAGATTCTCGCCGCCGCGAAAAATAAGACCGAATGCGACACTTATCTCCGCGCCTTTTACAAGCTGGAGGGCGGGGCGCGAAAGAAAGCGTTGGAAGATCATAAAAAATGTCTCAGGGGCGAACCAATAAAACCGAAAAAACCGATAAAAGCTGCGCGTCCCGCGCCCTCTCCGATGAAAAGACAAGAATGCGCTCCCTATCTCCGCGCCTCTGGCAAGCTGAAGGGCGAGGCGAAAAGGAAGGCGTTGGAGGATCATAAAAAATGTCTCAGGGGTGAAGTAAAAACGCCTGCCCTGCGAGATTTCACTCCCGCGAAAAGAAAAGACGCGCCTCGCCCCGCCGCCAAACCCGTTAAACCCGTGCCTAAAGATAAAGGCGATAAGAATCAACCGCGAGTGGAGTTCATATTGGGATTGGAAGCGGGCGGCGGTGATACCAAAGCGGAATTTGATTTTAAGACCGCGCCATTCAATGAGCTCAATGGGGAGGTTGAAGAGTTCGGCACAGTGATCGGGGTCTTTTTCCAGTCCAATCTCGTATCCAAGGAGACTTGGGTTTTGGGAGCTGAAATTGCCTTTTTGGACGATTCAACAGAGCTCACAGGCACAGCGAATTTGGATTGGTCCCTCGATCTCCTAGCGAGGCTCGGATACAATATGCAGTTCGCATATGATGCCCGCGGGATATGGCCGGTTAAAACTACGGAATCGCATTCCAACATTGTTTCCATCCGCCCCTTTATCGCAGGCGGATTCGGCATTCTTTCCTTTGATGATTCGGTCATAAGGACAGGAAGGGTGTCGGGCGACAGAATTGCGACAATTATGCAAGAAGATGGGGACGCGGCAGCGTTAGGGGGAAAAGTGCGCATCGGCGTGGATATGTTCCTCAACCATCTCTATATGAGCGTCAGTTTCGACTTAGCCCGTTATTCTAAAGGGGTGCAGGGCGACTCTGGCGATATTAGTTGGCGTCAGACTCACGGTCGGGTCAGAATCGGCTATCGCTTCTGATCGCTCGCGGAATCTCCAAAAAACGGGGGGTCAAGGGGGGCTAGCCCCCCTTGAAAAAAGGGGGTTCGGGGGAAACCCCCGAAAGATCGGCGGGCGTGGCGCAACGAAGCGGGCGAAGCGCGTCAGCGCAAGCCCGCGAGAAGCCCGCCGACCCCCCTGCTAAAAGACCTCTTGCGAGCAGGGGGCGCGTGGGTGGGTCGCTTTCGCTTGCTCGCTACGCTCGCTGCGCGAAAGCTCTTTTCCCACCCACCCACGCGTTTCGGGGGGGATTCCCCCCCGATCCCCCTCTTTTTTTGGGGGGCTAGCCCCCCAAACCCCCTTCAACGGGAGCAAATCAAAGCAACCCCTCGTAAGACAACATCGCCCGCTTCCGATCCATACCCCATCTATAACCCCCTAAACCCCCATCTCTCCGCAAAACACGATGGCACGGAACAACATAAGACACAGGATTGCGCCCCACCGCCAAACCTACCGCCCGCGCCGACGACACCCCCGCGCCAATCCTCTCCGCCAACGAAGCATAATCTGTCGTCCGACCAACAGGAATCTCCAAAAGACCCCGCCAAACACGCAACTGAAACGCCGTCCCCAATAAAATCAACCCGACCTTTCCCGCGCCAGAACCCCCGAAAATCTCCGCCATAAAAGGCGCGACCACGCCAGGCTCCTCCCGATAAACCGCGCGAGGCAAAGAAGAGCGCATCTCATCCAAAATACGCCCCCGCGCCTCCCCCTCCGAAGACCCAAAAGCAAGACCCAACACGCCCCCTTCGCCCTTTTCGCCCCCCTCCGCCGCCAAAAGCAACGCCTCGCCAAAAGGCGAGGACGCAACGCCCCAAAAAATCTCAAGCCCCGCTCCGCTAGCGCCATCTCCGCCGCCGCCGCGCCGATAAAGATCAGACGAGATCGCGCGAGGCGAAACAAAAAGATCGCGCCCCAAAAAATCCGAATCTGTTGCTTTTCCCATCATGCCGCCCATAATGACGCGAAATCTCTGACCGCGCAAACCTATCCCACCCCCGCCCCGCTATGCCAAAAGACACGCCCCAAAAACTGATGACGCCAAGCGCCGTCCAAACTTTCTACGCCGCGCTCAAAAAGGCGAATCCAAACCCCAAAGGCGAACTCAACCACACCAACCCCTATACGCTTTTGGTCGCGGTCGTCCTCTCGGCGCGGGCGACCGACAAAGGCGTCAATAAAGCGACGCCGGCGCTCTTCGCCAAAGCCGACACGCCTGAGAAAATGCTCCGCCTCGGCGAAGACAAACTCTGCCACCACATCAAAACGATAGGCCTCTATAAGACAAAGGCGAAGAATGTGATCGCGCTCTCGGATATGCTGCTGACGCGCTTCGGCGGCGAAATCCCGCGCTCGCGCGAAGAGCTGGAGACGCTGCCGGGGGTCGGGCGCAAAAGCGCCAATGTCGTCTTGAACATCGCCTTCGGAGAAAAGACGATCGCGGTGGATACGCATGTCTTCCGCGTTTCCAACCGCACTGGTCTCGCGCCCGGACGCAATGTCGGCGAGGTGGAAGAGGCTCTGATGAAGCGCACGCCGGCGTCCTTTTTGCGCCATGCGCATCATTGGCTCATTTTGCACGGACGCTATGTCTGCAAGGCGCGCGCGCCGCAATGTCCGTCCTGCTTGGCGCGCGATCTGTGCCTTTTTGACGAGAAAACATGATGGAGAGCGAAAACCCATGCCCGCGCTCATCGGCATAGGCAACGCGCTTTTGGACGTTGTCGCGCGCGTGGAGGAGGATTTCCTCCACAGCCACGGCATCCCCAAAGGCGCGATGGTCATGGCGGAGGCGGCGCGCATGGAATCTTTGGTCGGTCGGATTCGCCCCGAAACGGAGATGTCCGGCGGGGCGGTGGCGAACTCTCTTGCCGCGGCGGCGGCTTTGGGGACGGAATGCGGCTTTATCGGGCGCGTCTGCGATGACGCGGCGGGCAGGCGCTTTCGCGCCGATTTGGAGGCGGCGGGGGTTCATGCCCATTTCGCTCCGAAGGAAAGCGGGCTTCCGACAGGGCGCTGTTTGGTGATGGTCTCGCCTGACGGCGAGCGCTCTATGGCGACTTCCTTGGGCGCGAGCGCCATGCTTGGTCTTGAAGATATTGGCGAGGCTGCTTTTCGGGACGCGGCGATTGGTTATTTGGAGGCTTATCTTTGGGATTCGGAGAAAGGCGAGGCGGTCGCGCGGAAGGCGGCGGGTTTTGTCAAAGCGGCGGGGGGGAGGGTTGCGCTCAATCTTTCGGATTCTTTGTGCGTGGATCGTCATAGGGATTCGCTTTGGTCTTTTATTGGGTTGTTTGTGGATATTGTGATTGCGAATGAGGCGGAGATTTTGGCTTTTCATCGGACGGAGGATTTTGGGAAGGCGGCGGAGATGACCGGTCGTTTGGGGGGTTTGGCGGCTTTGACGCGGAGCGAGAGGGGGGCGTTTTTGTTGGAGGATGGCGTTGGGGTTTCTATTGAGGCTTGTTCTGTGGCGAGGGTTTTGGATGTGACGGGGGCGGGCGATGCTTTTGCTGGGGGATTTTTGCATGGGTTGATGCGGGGGGATTCTGTGGAGGATTCTGGGGAGATAGGGGCTAGGGCGGCGTCTCGGGTTTTGGGGCATTTTGGCGCCCGCGCTTAAAAAAGGGGGGTGTGGGGGGCGAAGCCCCCCGCGAAGAAGGGGGGGGGTCGGGGGGAATCCCCCCGAATAGTCGGCGGGCGTGGCGAAACGAAGCGGGCGAAGCGCGACAGCGCAAGCCCGCGAGAAAGCCCGCCGACCCCCCTGTTTACAAGAGCTCTTCTAGCAGGGTGCGCGTGGGTGGGGTCGCATTTGCTCGCTCGTTTCACTCGCTTCGCAAATGCTTTTTCCCCACCCCACCCACGCGCTTTCGGGGGGATTCCCCCCGATCCCCCCTTTTTCTTGGGGGAACTTCGTTCCCCCAAACCCCCTTTTTACGTGTTCATGGAGTCAAAAAACTCGCCATTGTTCTTCGTCTGACGCATCTTGTCCAACAAAAACTCCACCGCATCCACCGTCCCCATCGGATTCAAAATCCGCCGCAATACATAAATCTTCTGCAAAACATCCTTGTCCGTCAACAACTCCTCCTTCCGCGTCCCAGACTTCAAAATGTCAATGGACGGAAAAATCCGCTTGTCCGCAACCTTCCTGTCTAAAACAATCTCCGAATTCCCCGTCCCCTTAAACTCCTCAAAAATCACCTCATCCATGCGACTCCCCGTGTCAATCAACGCCGTGGAAATGATCGTCAGCGATCCGCCCTCCTCAATGTTGCGCGCCGCGCCAAAAAACCGCTTCGGCTTCTGCAACGCATTCGCATCCACGCCGCCGGTCAAAACCTTGCCGGAAGACGGAACCACCGTATTGTAAGCGCGACCCAACCGCGTGATGGAATCCAAAAGAATCACGACATCACGCCCCGATTCCACCAAGCGCTTCGCCTTCTCGCTCACCATCTCGGCAATCTGAACATGGCGCGTGGCAGGCTCGTCAAAAGTGGAGGAGACAACCTCGCCCTTGACCGAGCGCTGCATGTCGGTCACCTCCTCCGGACGCTCATCTATCAAAAGCACGATGAGATAACAGTCCGGATGATTCTTCTCCAAAGCATGAGCGATGTTCTGAAGAAGAACGGTCTTGCCCGTCCTCGGCGGCGCGACAATCAGCGCGCGCTGCCCCTTGCCCAACGGCGTCACAATATCCATGACGCGCGTGGAGAAATCCTTGCCGTCCCCCTCGCATTCCAACTGAAACCGCGCTTCGGGATAAAGAGGCGTCAGATTGTCAAAATGCACCTTGCCCAGAGTGTCGGACGGATCGGCGAAATTGACCGTCGTGATCTTGCTCAAAGCGAAATAGCGCTCGCCATTGCCGGGCGAGACAATGCCGCCCTCCACCGTGTCGCCGGTGCGAAGCCCTTGACGTCTTATATGCGCCGGCGAAATGTAGATGTCGTCGGGGCCCGGAAGATAATTCGCCTCCGGCGAGCGCAGGAAGCCAAAACCGTCCTGCAGCACCTCCACCACGCCGCCGCCCATAATCTCTTTGCCCTGCTCGGCCAGTTTCTTCAAGACCGCGAAAAGCATGTCCTGTCGGCGCATGGCGCGGGCGTTCTCCACTTCCAAGTCGGAGGCGTAAGCCAAGAGATCGGTCGCGGATTTCGCTTTCAGAGCGTCTAACGTGATGTCCTGCATGGGGCGATGCCTTTCTGATGATAAAGAATGTGAGGGGCGAGGGGCGAAGGAGCGAGGGGCGAGAGAATGAGGGGCAGGCGGGAGAGCATGCCGCTCTTCCATGCCGCTCTTCAGCGAGGCTTCGTGAAGATGGGCGCCTATCCCAAAGAGACCTCTAACGGGGGGCTTGAGACAATGAGAAAAACTCCCCTTGACTCGAGGAAAACTCCCCCTCTCCCTGCTAGAAAACCGCGCTCAAGCGGCGCTTTCTCCCCAAGAGCCGCGCCAATATAGCCGCCTGCCGCCTCTTCTGTCAAGAGCGCTTGTCGCGCCGGACTTTTAGCCCCACGGTTTTAAGATCGCCAAAAGGACGATCGCAAAAGCGAGGAGCGGCGGAATCTCATTGGCGATCCGATAAAAGCGGGGCGAGCGAGGCGAAGCCGCCTCAAGCAATGTTTTGCGCCATCGGGCGCAAGCCCCATGAAACGCCGTCAGAAGAAGAACGAGCGCGATCTTCAGCCAAAGCCAAAGGGGAAACGGAAAGCCTCTCTCGGCTAGAAGAAGAAGCCCGAAAAGCCAAGCGGCTAGCATGGAGGGAGTCGCGATGATCTTCAAAAGACGCCGCTCCATTGTCGCCAGCATCGCCGCGCGGGCGGAGCCAAGGGGACTCTCCGCGTGATAAACGAAAAGGCGCGGCAGATAAAAGAGCGCCGCCATCCAAAAAAGAACGGCAGCCACATGAAAGGCTTTGATCCAAAGAAGCCAATCCATCAGACCGCCTCCTCCCGCCAGCCGCACAATCTGCCGCAAGGCGCGAGACGCGCGGCATCTCCGCCCCCGCCGCCCCCGCCGCCGCCCTCCAAGACTCTCGCCGCCTCCGCCGCCAAGCCCTCCACGAAGAAAGGATGCGCCGCCAAGACAGACGCCCGCGCGTAATGCGGAACGCCTGACGTCTTCGCCAAATCCCGACAGTCCCGATCCAGCTCCACCAAAGTTTCGGAATGGTCGGAGACGAAACTCAACGGCGCGATCAGGAGCGATCGTCTCTCTTTCCCGGCTTGGCGAATCTCATCGTCCAAATAGGGCTTGATCCATCGGATCGGCCCGACGCGGCTCTGATAGGCGATTCGCCACTCAAGCCCCAGCGATTTCAGATTCATGCCGTCCGCGATGGCGGCGGCGCTCTGGAGGATCTGTTTGGGATAGGGATCGCCCCTCTTGACGATCCGCTCAGGCAAGCCATGGGCGGAAAAAAGGATGCGCGGAGTCTCGCTTTTCGGAAAGGTTTTAAGCGCGCCGAAGAGAATCTCCTGATGCGCGCGCAAAAATCCTTTTAACAAAGGATAGCAGCAGATTCTCTTGGTCGGCTTCCGCAATCGGGCGGCGCGGCATGTTTCGTCCCAATCCCGAAAGGAGGAGGCGGTCGTGGTCGTGGAATAATGCGGATAAAGAGGAAGAAGGAGCAGGCGCTCCGCGCCCCAATCTTTGAGCCTGTTCAGCGCCTCGGCGGCGAAAGGCCGCCAATAGCGCATCGCGATCACGACCTTCGCGTCATAGCCTTTTTCCGCGATCGCTTCTTCCAGCCGCGCCGCCTGCTCTTCGGTGTTGGCGAGAAGGGGCGATTGTCCGCCCAGTTTGGCGTAGATGGCGCGCGTCTTCGGCGCGCGTCTCTTCGCCGCCCACCGCGCCAAAGGCAGACGCAGAAAGACGGGCAGGCGGATAATCGCCGGATCGCTGAAAAGATTCCTCAAAAAAGGCTCGGCGGCGGCGAGAGAATCAGGGCCCCCAAGATTGAAGAGAACAATGCCGATTTTCATCCGCCCCTGCCGCCCCATCGCTCTATTCCGCCGCCCTGACGCATTCTATCAAACGCTGGAGATGGTCGGGCGGCGTTTTGGGGAGAATGCCATGACCGAGACTGAAAATATAGGGACGCTGTCCGAAAATTTTAACGAGCCGCCGCGCGTCATTCTCCATCTCCGCCCCCCCGACCAAGAGAGTTTCGGGATGAAGATTGCCCTGCACGCATCCCAAAATCTGAACCTTCTCCGCCGCCCATAAAGGCGAAAGCGTCTCGTCAAGACTGACAGCGTCTATAAAGGGGGATCGCAGATATTCGGCATAAAGCGCGCCCGCCCCTTTCGGAAAAGCGATGATCGGGAGAGAAGGAAAACGCCGCTTCACCGTCTGAGCGACAGAAAGAATAGGGCCGAGAGAAAAGCGCCGAAGCGCCTCTTTAGAAAGCGCGCCGGCGAAACTGTCAAAGATTTGCAGGATTTCCGCTCCCGCTTCCGCCTGCCGCAGCAAATGGCGCTCGGTCGCGGCGAGAATCAGTTTTAAGAGAGAGGCGAAATCTTTCGGATAAAGAGCCGCGAAGCGCTTGGCAGCGGCGCATTCAGAATCGCTCTTCCCGGCAATCATAAAGGACGCCACCGTCCAAGGCGCGCCGGCGAAGCCGATCATCGCGGTCTCTGAATCCAGCGCGCCCAAAACGCGATCCAAAGTCTCATAAACGGGCTCAAGAATGGCGGACTGATCAAGAGAGAGTTTCGCCAAATCGCCGCCATTGACGATAGGCTCAAGGCGGGGGCCGACCCCATTCTCAAAATGGAGTTTCTGCCCCAAAAGATGCGGAATGACGAGAATATCAGAGAAGAGAATCGCCGCGTCCAAATCAAAGCGCCTCAAAGGCTGAAGAGTCGCCTCGGCGGCGAGTTTCGGAGAGAGGCAAAAAAGAAGGAAATCCTCCTCTTCTTTCCGAAGCGCCTGATATTCAGGGAGATAGCGTCCAGCCTGACGCATAAACCATAAAGGCGTTTTTTTCGCTTTTTTTCCCGACAATGTTTTTAGGATCGGTTTCATCTTCGCTCCGCCTCTTTCGCAACATAATCTAATTTTTTAGGGATTTTTTGCATGTTGTTGAGAGTCTTTGTGCATAGAGGGGAGAAGCGGCTTTTCCCCTTTATTATGCACGAAAAAGCATGGGGAAAGAAAAGTCTCATTTTGGAAAGCCGTTGGGTGGGGATTCTTTGCCAAAACGCCTTATAATTAAAGAGTCTTTTCCGCTTTTGGTTATGAGGACGGTTCTCGCCATAAATCTGTATAGTGAGGGGAGAGAGCATGGCTGAAAGAGGGGCGGGGATGGTTTGTCCAAACGCTCCCGATCCGCATAGTCGCGGAGTCTTGCTGTGGATCGCTCTTTGGAAGAGAGCGCAATCCACAGCATTTGCGAAACTTGCGCTCTCTTAATGCGCCAAAAGATCCCCATAGGGAGAGGAGATGAACGGAAAGGCTGACAAAAAACCCTCGCGCGCCGTTCATTTCCATTTGGTGTCGGACGCGACAGGCGAGACAGTCCATGCGATCGCGCGCGCCTCGCTGGCGCGCTTTCCCGAAGTGAGGCCGGCGGAGCATATTTACGCGCTCGTGACGAGCGAGGAGTCTCTGGAAGAGATTCTGCCTCAGATTCTCCGCCACCCCGGTCCAGTGATTTACACGCTGGTCTCGCCTTCTCTTGAGCGGCGTCTTCAAAGTTTCTGCCGCGCGAAGAATCTTCCGGCCATCTCCGCGCTCTCCCCGATTGTCGCGGCGCTGGGAAATTATCTGGGTTCTAAGCGCGAAACCTCTCTTCCAGGGGGGCAGCATGTGATGGATGAAGCTTATTTCCAAAGAATGGAGGCGCTGGACTTCGCCATCGCCCATGATGACGGACAAATGGCTGAAACGCTGGATGAAGCCGATATCATTCTCCTCGGCGTCAGCCGAACCTCCAAGACGCCGACCTGCATCTATTTGGCGCATAGGGGCATCAAAGCCGCCAATGTGCCTCTGGTGCCGGATCTCCCTCTTCCTGACAGGCTGGAGAGTCTCCAAACGCCTCTGATTGTCGGTCTTTTGGCGTCTCCGGCGCGGCTCGCCCAAGTGCGGCAGAAGCGTCTTGCCGCCCATTTGGATCCCAGCGCCTCCTCCTATTCCGATCCTGACCGCGTCCAAGAGGAGGCGCTTTTCGCGCAGCGCCTCTTCGCGCGGCTGGGCTGTCCTGTCGTGGACGTCACCCATTGCTCGGTGGAGGAGACGGCGGCGGCGGTCGCCAATCTCCTGCGCGAGAGGGGCGAGAGGCGCGAAAAACAGGAGGAAGAGGGAGGTCATGGCTTTTGAGAAAGCGCCGATCCTTTTGGCGTCCGCCAGCCGATCGCGGCTTGAGATTTTGCGAGGGGCGGGCTTGGAGACAATGCGCGCTCGTCCGTCAGGCTTGGACGAGGAGGCTCTGCGCGAAAAATCGGGCGGAGACGCCGTCCAAGCCAGCCTCGCTTTGGCGCGCGAGAAAGCGCGGCTTGTCAGCGCCAAAGAGCCGAAATCTTTCGTCATCGGCGCGGATCAGATTCTGGTCCATCAAGGGCGTCTCTACGGCAAGGCGGAGACGATGGATGAGGCGCGGGCGCGTCTTCGCCTCTTTCGCGGAAGCCGGCACTTCTTAAAGGGCGGCGCGGCGCTGATGCGCGAAGGGCGTCTCTTATGGAGCGCCTCTTCCAGCGCCGAAATGATCATGCGGGATTTTTCCGATCGCTTCTTGGAGATTTATTTGGAAAGCGCCGGGGACGCCATTCTCCAAAGCGTCGGCTGCTACGCGCTGGAAGGGCTGGGCGCGCATCTTTTCTCTCAGATTGAAGGCGATTATTTCGCCATTCTCGGAATCCCCCTTCTCTCCCTTTTGGAAGCGCTCCGCCGCGAGGGCGCGATAGAAGCGTGAAGAGACTCCCTTACGCCGTCATCGGACATCCGATCGCGCACAGTCTCTCGCCGAAGATTCACCGCGCCTGGCTCCGTCTTCATCATATCCCAGCCCGATATGAAGCATGGGACATAGAGCCTCGCCGCTTGGAGGATTTTCTCCGACAGGGCGCTTTCCAAGGGCTTAATATCACGCAGCCCCATAAGGAGAGCGTCTATCGCTATTTGGCGAAAAAGAGCGGCGGCGGCGGCAAGGGGGCGCTGGACGAAATGGCGGCGAAACTGAAGGCGGTCAATCTGATCGTCAAAAAAGGCGAGACTCTTGAGGGCAGAAATGTTGATGCCGAAGGCTTTTGCGAGGCGCTCCGACATAAAGCGCCGTCATGGCGTCCGCCGGAGACGCCTGTTGTCTTGATTGGCGCCGGCGGCGCGGCGCGGGGCGTCTTGGCGGGGCTGGCGCGATGGGGGCAGAGGCGCTTCCGTCTCCTCGCCAGACGGCAAGAGCAGGCGGAGCGGATGGCGGAAGAGATGCTGAGCCTCCGCGCCGATATGGCGATTGAGACGCCGCCATGGAAGAATCGCGGCGAGGCGCTAAGAGACGCCTCTCTCCTCGTCAATGGCTCGTCAGGCGGGATGATCGGGCGCGAGATTTTGGATCTGAAACTGTCGGCGCTTCCCTCTTCGGCGATCGTCATGGATTTGGTTTATCGCCCGCCCGAGACGCCTCTTCTCAAGGAGGCGCGGGGGCGGGGTCTTCTCGCCATAGACGGTCTGCCGATGCTGCTCTGTCAGGCGGCGCTTTCTTTTGAGACGTGGTTCGGGATCAAGCCGGACATCACCGAAGAGACGCGCCGCGCTCTTGAGAGGGCGGCGGCGGAAGTGAAGGCGACATGAAGCGCATTGGCGTCACCGGCTCCATCGGCATGGGGAAGAGTCAGACGGCGCTCTTCTTCGCCGATTATGGGCTGCCGCTCTATGACGCGGACGCCGCCGTCCATGCGCTTTATCGGAAAGGCGGCGCGGCGGCAGAAGCTGTCGGCGGCGCTTTCCCTGACGCCGTCCGCCAAGGCGCGGTGGATCGCCAGCGCCTTTCCAAACTCGTCAAGGATTCGGACAAAATGGCGCTGTTGGAGGCGATCGTCCATCCGCTTCTGATGGAAGGGCGGCGGCGCTTTTTGGAAGAGGCGCGCGCCGTCTCCGCCGGCGCGGTCGTCTTGGACATTCCCCTTCTTTTTGAGACAGGGGGCGAGCGGCATGTGGATCGGGTCGTTGTGGCGAGCGCGCCCTTCGCCGTTCAAAAAGCCCGCGTCATGGCGCGAGAGGGGATGACGGAAGCGAAATTCTCTGCCATGCTGAAAAGACAGATGCCGGACGAAGAAAAGCGCGCCCGCGCCGATTATGTCGTGCGGACTGACAAAGGGCTGGATCACGCGCGGCTTGCCGTCCGCGCCATTTTGGAAAAGGAGGGCTTGCTGTAATCTGCCGTCATGCGCGAGATCATTTTGGATACGGAAACGACAGGCTTGGAACTGTCCGAGGGGCACCGAATCGTGGAGATCGGCGCGGTCGTCCTGCGAGACGGCATGGAGACGGGGGAGCGCTTTCAGACCTATCTCAATCCTGAACGGTCTGTCTCGGAGGCGGCGCTTGGCGTTCATGGTCTGAGCGATTCTTTTTTGAAAGACAAGCCTTTCTTCCGCGACATCGCCGATCGCTTTCTCGCCTTCATTGGAAAAGAGAGGCTGGTCATGCATAACGCGCCTTTTGATTTGGGGTTTTTGAACGCCGAGTTGGAGAGCGCCGGCAAGCCTCTGATAAGCGAGGGGCGTGTTTTGGACACGCTCCTTTTGGCGCGCGCCAAATGGCCGGGCGCGGGCGCTTCCTTAGAAGCGCTTTGCAAGAGGTTTCGCATTGACGATTCGGCGCGTCTTGCCCATGGCGCTCTTTTGGACGCTGAGTTGCTGGCGCGGGTTTATCAGGCTCTGACCAATGTGAAGCGGCAGGGGCAGTTCGCTTTGGCGAGCGGCGCGGCGGCGGCGGGTTCTGGGGCGAAAGAATCCGCTCTCGCCGCGCCGGCGACTGCCATCTCCGCCGCCGTCCCTTCGCGCCGGCGACGGTCTCCGACTGTTGAGGAGGCGGCGGCGCATCGGAGATTTTTGGAGAGTTTGTCCGCTTCCCCGCTTTGGTCGCGTCTTTAATTAAGGGGGGTTTGGGGGGCTAGCCCCCCAAAAAAAACCAAGCGGGCGAAGCCCGCTACGGTCGGCGGGCGTGGCTTCCCCGAAGCCGAGCATAGCGAGGCGAGGAAGCCCGCCGACCCCCCAGCTTACAAGAGCTCTTGGCGTTCAGGGGGCGCGTGGGTGGGTCGCATTTGCTCGCTTGCGCTTCGCGCTTCGCTCGCAAATGCTCTTTTCCCACCCACCCACGCGTTTTCGGGGGGGATTCCCCCCCGATCCCCCTCTTTTTTTGGGGGGCTAGCCCCCCAAACCCCCCTTCACCTTCAGCTTCTATGCTTTAGTTCCCCTGCGGCAAAAACAAACCCCTATCCATGAAAAAATTGCCCGCGGCGGCTCGCCGCCCCCCCTTCACCTCAAGCTTCTATGCGTTAGTTCCCCTGCGGCAAAAACAAACCCCTATCCATGAAAAAATTGCCCGCGGCGGCTCGCCGCCCCCCCTTCACCTCAAGCTTCTATGCGTTAGTTCCCCTGCGGCAAAAACAAACCCCTATCCATGCAAAAAATGCCCGTCGCGGCAGCGACTTTTTTCGCATTGCCGCGCGGATTTGGTCTATGATGACGCGAGACGGGAAGAGACGCGGAGTGAGAAGCATGACGCAGATGATGCAGCTGGGCGGCACAGTCTTGGATATTCTTTTATTGGCGCTCGCCATCGCGGCGCTCTTTAAGTTGCGAAGCGTGCTGGGACGGCGTCCTAGATCAATCCATCGGGAAGAATCGGCGCCCGAAGCCCAAAAAGACAAAGACGCCGCGGCCGGCGCGCCATCGGAAGAAGGAGCGGAGACGCCGTCTGACAGCCGTCCCGCCATGGGGATAGAAAAAGAGGCGCGCGCCTCTTTGGCGGCGCTGGCGCGCGCTGAGCCCAGTTTCACGCCGGAGAGTTTCATGCGCGGCGCGGGCGGCGCTTATAAAATGATCGTGACCGCCTTCGCCAAAGGCGAGAAAGACATCCTAAAGCGCCTTCTCTCGGAAGACGTCTATCGGCGCTTCGCCGCCGCGCTGGATCAGCGCGAGGATCGCGGCGAGGCGGCGTCTCTGGAAAGATTTCATCTTTTGGAGGCGCGAATCCTCAGCGCCGATCTCAAAAGCGGATGGGCGCGAATCAAAATGCGTCTGACGAGCCGCCAGCTCTTCTGCCTGAAAGATTCAGAGGGGCGCGTCATAGAGGGCGATCCGAACAGGCCTCAGGAGAAGACCGATTATTGGGTCTTCGCGAAAAAACTGAGCGCCAAAGACAATCTTTGGTCGCTGGCGGCGACCGGCGGCTCCTAAATGGCTCCGCGCAAGGCTAGCGTCAGGCGCAAGACGCGCGAGACGGAGGTTCGCCTCACCCTCAATTTGGACGGCAAAGGCGAAGCCGACATCGCGACAGGAATCGGCTTCTTGGATCATATGCTGGAGCAGACCGCGCGGCATGGTCTGATGGATTTGACGATGCGCGTCAAAGGCGATCTGCATATAGACCAGCATCATACGACAGAGGACAGCGCGCTGGCATTGGGCGAAGCGATCGCCGAGGCGCTTGGCGACAAGAAAGGCATCTCGCGCTATGGCGCGGCGCTCGTGCCGATGGACGAATGTCTGACCCGCGCCGTCGTGGATCTTTCCGATCGCCCCTATCTCATTTGGAAAGCGCGGCTGCCGTCCAGACAGCTCGGCGGCATGGACGCCGAACTTTTCCGCGAATGGTTTCACGCTTTGGCGCAAAAAGCGGCGCTCACCCTCCATCTGGAAGTGCTTTATGGCCGCAACAGCCATCATATGGTGGAGTCCTGCTACAAGGCTTTCGCGCGCGCCCTCAAAGAGGCTTGCGCGCCCGATCCCCGCGCGCGCGGCTTGTCGCCCTCCACCAAGAGGCTGGATTGAAAAAGGCTCTCACACAATGATGCGGTTAAAATGATGCGGTTTTATATGGTTTTTTCCGAACCTCAAAAAGCGGAGCCTCCGATTCTGCTCCGCGACGGCCCCTCCTTCGCCGCGCCTTTTTTCGGGCCTCTTTGGCTGATGTGGCATGGCATGTGGCTCGCCACCGCTCTTTATCTGTGCGTCGCGACTCTTCCCTTTCTCTGCTTTTATTACATCACGCCGGCCGGCGATATTTTGGGCTCTCTTCTCAGTTTCACGACCCTTTTCGCGCTGGCGCTGGAAGGCAACCACATTCGCGCGTGGCATCTCAAGCGCAAGGGCAGAATCTGCGAAGCCGTCATCGCCGCCCGATCGCGGGACGCCGCCCTCCTCCGCTATTGGGAATCCCTGTCGCCGCCTGACAATCAAAGCGAAGGCGGGCTTTGAGATTCATGAAACTGGCGATCCTGGATTATGGATCCGGCAATCTTCATTCGGTCGCGCGCGCCTGTCAAAAGGCGGGGGGCGCGGGGGTCAAGGCGCGTCTTGCCGACAATCCTGACCTTTTGAAAGACGCCTCCCGCCTTCTTCTCCCCGGCGTCTGCTCCTTCAAGGCGGCGATGGCGGGGCTGGAGAGGCGGGGCTTGCTGGAGGCTCTTCGGGAAGCCGTCATGGGGCGCGCTCTTCCTTTTTTGGGGATTTGCGCAGGGATGCAGATCATGGCGGAGGAGGGCGAAGAGCATGGACGGCATCGGGGCTTGGGATGGATTTCGGGACGCGCTTCTCCTTTGTCGCCGAAAGATTCGTCTTTCCGAATCCCGCATATGGGATGGAATTCGCTTCGCCTCCGCCGTCCGCATTGTTTGACGGAGGGCTTGTCGGGCGAAGATTTTTATTTCGCCCATTCTTATCGCTTGGAGGGGGCGGGCGAGGCTGTTCTGGCTGAGAGCGATCATGGCGGGTTTTTCGCGGCTCTTGTGGCGCGGGACAATATGGCGGGCGCGCAATTTCATCCTGAGAAGAGTCAGAAAGCGGGCTTGCGATTCTTGGAGAATTTTCTCCGCTGGAATCCTTAAAGGCCCGATGATTCTTTTTCCCGCCATAGATCTGAAGGATGGCGCGTGCGTCCGCCTGAAAGAGGGGCGGATGGAGGAGGCGACCGTCTTTGACAGAGACCCTCTCAGGCAGGCGCGGGCGCTTAAAGAGGCGGGATTTTCATGCCTTCATCTGGTGGATTTGAACGCGGCGACAGGGGAGGGCGGCGACAATGGCGATGTCATCGCGCGGATTGTTTCTGAGATTGGGCTTGCCGTTCAGCTGGGCGGCGGCGTCAGGCGGCGCGAGCATATTGAGGCTTGGCTGGAGCGGGGCTGCGCGCGGATTGTTTTGGGGACGGCGCTGATGGAAGCGCCGGCGATGGCGCGGCGCGCCTGCGCCGATTTTCCGGGGCGGATCGTTTTCGCCTTGGACGCGAAGGGCGGACGCTTGGCGACTCGGGGCTGGAAGCGGTTTCATGATCTTTCTCTTTTGGAGGCGGCTGGGCGCTTCGCTTCATGGAAGCCTGCGGCGTTTCTTCACACGGAGATCGCGCGCGATGGTTTGATGACGGGCTTGGATGTTCGGGCGGCGGAGGCGCTGGCGGAGGCCAGTTCGGTTCCTGTCATTGCCTCTGGCGGTTTGTCGGACCTTGCCGATTTGGAGAGGCTGGCGCGGAGTCCTCATGCCGAGGCGGGGCGCATTGAGGGCGTGATCGCCGGGCGCGCTCTTTATGACGGCAGGCTGCCGGCGGCGGAGGCGCTTCTTGTCGCGGGCGGGTCTTTGTCCGCGCCTTTGTCCGCGCGATGCTGAAGGCGCGCGTCATTCCCTGTTTGGATGTTCAGGGGGGGAGGGTTGTCAAGGGGGTTCAGTTTCGGAATTTGCGGGACGCTGGCGATCCTGTCTTGGCGGCGGAGGCTTATGACGCGGCGGGCGCGGATGAGTTGTGTTTTTTGGACATTGCCGCGTCTCATGAGGCGCGGCGCACGATGCTGGATGTGGTTCGGCGGACGGCGGAGGCTTGTTTCATGCCTTTGACGGTCGGGGGCGGCGTTGGCGGGTTGGATGATATGGAGGCTCTTTTGCGCGCCGGCGCGGACAAGGTGGCGATGAACAGCGCGATTGTTCGCGATCCCTCTTTGATAGATGAGGCGGCGGCGCGTTTTGGGAGTCAGTGCGTTGTCGCGGCGTTGGACGCGAAGGGGTTGGGGGGTGGCGGGTCGTGGGAGCTTTTCACGCATGGCGGGCGGCGGCGGAGCGGGGTGGATGCGGTTCGTTTTGCTGAGGAGGCTGTGGCGCGGGGCGCGGGCGAGATTTTGCTGACCTCCATGGATCGGGACGGCACGCGGGCGGGGTTTGAGATTCCGTTATTGCGGGCGGTTTCGGGGGTTGTTTCGGTTCCTGTGATTGCGTCTGGGGGTGCGGGGCGTTTGGATCATTTGGTTGAGGCGGTTTGTGATGGGGGCGCGTCTGCGGTTTTGGTGGCGTCTCTTTTTCATTTTGGGGAGTTTCGGATTGATGAGGCGAAGGCGCGTATGAGGGAGGCGGGCTTGCCGGTGCGTTTGTGAGGGGGCGGCGAGCCGCCGCGGGCATTTTTTTCATGGATAGGCGCTTGTTTTTGCCGCAGGGGAACTAACGCATAGAAGCTGAAGGTGAAGGGGGGTTTGGGGGGCTAGCCCCCCAAAAAAAACCAAGCGGGCGCAAGCCCGCTATAGTCGGCGGGCGTGGCGAAACGAAGCGCACGAAGCGCGTAGCGCAAGTGCGCGAGAAAGCCCGCCGACTTCCCTGCTTACAAGAGCTCTTCTAACAGGGGGCGCGTGGGTGGGGTCGCATTTGCTCCGCTCGTTTCACTCGCTTCGCAAATGCTTTTCCCCCACCCCACCCACGCGCTTTCGGGGGGGATTCCCCCCCGATCCCCCTCTTTTTTTGGGGGGCAAGCCCCCCAAACCCCCCTTCTTTTCCCTTCTTTTCCCCAAACTTTTATGCTTCCCTACCCCACAGGGGAGACGCCATGACCAACAAAATCACCGCCGAAGAACTCAATACCCTCTTCGCAACCATCCAAGACCGCGCCTCGTCCAAAGACAGCGCATCCTATACCCGCGCCCTCCTCAAAAAAGGCAGCGCCGAATGCGCTAGAAAACTCGGCGAAGAAAGCCTGGAAACCATCATCGCCGCCCTCGCCAACAACAAAAAAAACACCATCGCCGAATCCGCCGACCTCCTCTATCATTGGCTCGTCCTCATGCAATCCCTCAATATCACGCCCAACGAAGTCTATGCCGAACTCCAACGCCGCCGCCTCCGCGACAAAAAACCCGCAGAACCCCCCCAAGCTCCATGACCGCCCTCCGCGAACCCGCCCCAACCCCCGCCCGCGTCCCCCGCGTCCGCGCCGCCCTCGCCGCCGGCGATAGAAGAAAACCCCAACTCTATCGCCGCTTTGACGCCAAAGACTGGGCAGCGCTCCGAGACGAAACGCCGCTCCCCCTCAGCGAAAAAGAACTGACAGCGCTGCGCGGACGCGGCGAAACCATCTCGCTCAAAGAAGTCTCCAACATCTATCTCCCCCTCTCGCGCCTCCTCAGCCTCCACGCCCAAGCCTCGCGCGCGCTCTACCAAAACGCCAACGCCTTTCTCGGAAGACGCCACGTGAAATCGCCCTATATCATCGGAATCGCCGGCAGCGTGGCTGTCGGGAAAAGCACGACGGCGCGAATCCTCCAAACCCTCCTCGCGCGCTGGAAAGACCATCCGAAAGTGGCGCTCGTCCAAACAGACGGCTTCCTCCATCCGACCGCCACTCTGGAAGCGCGCGGACTGATGGAAAAAAAAGGCTGGCCCGAAAGTTTCAATCTGCCGGCGCTCCTCGCCTTCATGGCGAAAGTGAAATCGGGCTGCCGCCAAGCCCTAGCACCAGTCTATTCGCACGAATCCTACGACATCCTGCCCGGACGCTTCCTTGTCATAGAGCGCCCGGACATCCTGATTCTAGAAGGCTTGAATCTGCTGCAAGGGCCGCCGCCCTCGCTCTCGGCGGCGCTGACCGACATGTCGCCCTTCGTCTCGGATTTCTTTGACTTCTCCATCTATTTGGACGCGGAAGCCTCCGTCATTAAGAAGTGGTATTTGGAAAGATTTCTGGATCTCCGCAAGACCGCGTTCCAAGATCCGAAAGCCTATTTTCATCGCTACGCGGCGCTTTCCGAAAAAGAGGCGCTCAAAGCCGCGCACGGCTTTTGGGACAGGATCAACCTCCCCAATCTGCGGCGGAACATTCTGCCCACGCGCCGCCGCGCCGATCTCATCATCCACAAGCGCGCCGATCACGCGACAGACGAGATTTGGATGCGGAAACTCTAAAAGCCTCCGCCGCGCTTTTTCTTCGCCTCAATGTTTAAAATGCCGCGCGCCGGTGAAAACCATCGCCAAATCATGCTTCTCCGCCGCCTCTATCACCTCCTCGTCCCGGCGCGATCCGCCGGGCTGAATGATGGCTCTGACCCCCGCCTCCGCCAAAATCTCCAAGCCGTCGGCGAAAGGGAAAAACGCGTCTGACGCCGCGACAGCGCCCTCGGCGCGCGCGCCGGCTTTCCGAACGGCAATCCTCGCCGAATCCACTCGGCTCATCTGCCCGGCGCCGACCCCGACCGTCATGCGATCCCGCGCCACCACGATCGCGTTGGATTTCACATGCTTCGCCACGCGCCAAGCGAAAAGACAATCGCGAATCTGATTTTTTGACGGCCGCCGCTTGGTCGCCGGGCGGAGCGCCTCTTCCTCCACGCGGAGAAGGTCGGGATCCTGAACCAAAAACCCGCCCGAAACGGCGTGAAGGCTGGGCGAGTCGTCCCGAAAACTCCCCGAAACCTCCAACAAACGCAAAGAGCTCTTCTTCGCCAAAAGGCGAAGCGCTTCTGGCGCGAAAGAAGGCGCGGCGACAAGTTCGGTGAAAAGCTCGGCGATCCGCGCCGCCGTCCGGGCGTCCAAAGGGCGGTTGAGCGCCACGATTCCGCCAAAAGCGCTGACCGGATCCGAGAGCCTCGCCCCTTCATAAGCGTCAGCGAGGACAGATTTTTCGGCAGCCCCGCTCGGATTGGCGTGTTTGATGATGACGGCGGCAGGCTCAGAAAACTCCTCCGCGAGAGCCAAACCGGCATCGGCATCGGCGAGATTGTTGTAGCTTAAAATCTTGCCCTGAATCTGCCGCGCCTCCGCCAAGCCGCCGCGCCCGAAAGAATAAAGCGCCGCCTTCTGGTGCGGATTTTCGCCATAGCGCAGCGAAAAGCGCTTCTCGCCGGACAGACGAAAAAGCCTCCCCTTCGCCCCCTCCGCCGCCAGCCAATCGGCGATCGCCGAATCGTAAAGAGAAGTTCGCCGAAACGCCTTCGCCGCCATGGCGCGGCGAAAATCAGGAGAAGTCCGCCCTTCGCCCAGCGCCAATTCTTCCAAAAGGCGGGGATAATCCTCCCGCTCGGTGATGACGGTGACGGAAGCGTGATTCTTCGCCGCCCCCCGCGCCATCGCCGGCGCGCCGATATCTATCCGCTCCAGACAATCGGCGAAAGAGGCGCCGGCGCGCGCCGCCTCCTCAAAAGGATAGAAATCCACAATGACGAAATCTATCGCCGGAATATGATGGCGGCGCATCGCCTCTTGATCCTCTTTCTCAGAGCGTCTCGCCAAAATGCCGCCGTGAATCTTCGGATGCAGAGTCTTGACGCGCCCCGCCATCATTTCCGGAAAGCCGGTCAGGCTTTCCACGCTGAGAATGTCGCAGCCCTCCTCCTCCAGCAAGGCGGCGGTTCCGCCTGTCGCCATGACGCCAATCTCGTAAGAGAGGAAGGCGCGGGCGAGGTCCGCGATGCCGCTCTTGTCAAAAGCCGAGAGGAGCGCGAGGCGCGGCGCGGCGCTCACGCCCTCTTCTCCCCGCTTCCCCCGGCGCTTCCCTCCGCTCCGATTCGCCGAACCTGCCACCGCGCCGAAAAGACCTCGCCCGGCTTCGCCTCGCCCGGAATGACGATCTGCCGCGCGCGTCTGACGCGCCCCGCCTCGCCCAAATAGACGCTCTCTTCCAAACGCGCCGCCCTTTTCCGATCGCGGACGCGGGCGCGCATCTGCCAGCCTTCGCCATTGGGGAGGCGAAGGAGGATGGAATCTTTGCCCAAAAGCGGCGCGGCGCTTATCTCCGGATGGAGATGGAATCGTATCGCGAAAGGCTCCGCCTGGCGGCGCGCCAGACTCCGCAGCCTATGGACGGGCTCCAGACGATCCTCGCCTTCAAGCGCCTTCCCTGACGCCTGCAGAAAAAGACGCCGCCTATGCAGAAAGCCCCGCCCTCTATAGCCGTCATGGGCGGCGTCAATCCAAACGCCTTTCTCGCTCTGTCCGCGCTCTTTATGGATGCGGCGGGGTCCGCCTCTGATGGGCGCGCCTTTTTCGCGATCGGCGGGGCGGAGGAGGCGGGGGCTGAGGCGCGCGGAGGATTGATTCAAAAAAGCCAAAGTGGAATGGGCGGCGGTCTGTCTGGCGGCGCGCCGCCATTCTTCGGAGAGTCCCTCGCCGCCGCCGCAATTGACGAAGAAGCGATGCCGGCCTCGGCTCATCTCAAAAGAGAGGCATCCCGCATGGGCGCGGCGCGCGAAAGGGGCGGGCGGCGGCGCGCCCGTGTCCATCAGGATGAGGCTCCGTCCTGCCGCCAGTCTTTGATAGCCTGCATGGGGCGCTTCGCGATATGGTCGTCCGCCTGTGTCGTCCAGGGCGAGCGCCGCCTTGACGTCCGCCGCCTCCCCTTCGCTCGCCCCGTTGAAGAGGGCTAGTCCGCCATCGCCGTGGCGGAAGAAGCGCAGCATCGGCGCTAGGCGATCAATCGCGTTGGAGAGCGGCTGAGGCGGCGGGCGTCCTTTTTGGAGGAGCGCTTGGCGCAGCAGGAGCAGATCAAAAAGGATGGAGAGATGCGCCGCCGGATTCCTGCTGACATGTCCGCCGTCAAAGAAAATCTGCCGCGCGATCTCGCGCGAGAGTCGCGCCAGCGCCGTCTCCAAGAGTCTTGGGCGCTCCGGGAAGGAGCAGCCATAGAGCGCCAGCGCGCATGAGGCTGTGAGGCGGCCGCCGGCGCTCTCTCCGCTCTGCCGCCAAAGCCGCCGCTTTAGAAAGCGCGCGTGGCGATGGAGGCTTCGCAAGATTTCGCGCTTCGCTTCCTCTTGCTGATCGGCGAGGAGGAGGCTGGGATTGCTGAGCCATGAGAGGAGTCTTCGCGCGGCGACAGGGCTGGACCAGCGGCTGGGCTTCGCCCAATCGCTTCGCAGCCAATCTTGAGCGAGGTTTTTGGCGTGGCGGCGGGCGTCCGCGCTGGCGCAAGCCGAGAAGTGGCGCAGCCAGCCAAAACCCTGCAGATCCTCATGGGCGGAAAGGGGGTCGGCGGTTCGGAACGGCGTCTCTTTCGGCAGAATATGCGGCGCGCCGGAGAGGATGTAATGTCCCTGCATCATCGCGCTTGCCGTTTCGCGATAAGCGGGTCTGGGATCGCCGATGGCGCAGCGCGCCGGGGGCGGGGCGGATTGTTTCATGGCGTTTCTCCGCGGAGGCGCGCGATATTGGCGGCGTAGGCGCTCTCGCCGCCTTGAAAGATGGCTGTGCCTGCCACCAAAATATCCGCGCCTGCCGCGCGGATTTTTTTCGCCGTCTCGTCATTGACGCCGCCATCCACTTCTAGGAGGATGGGTTTTCCGCTTTCGTCAATCATGCGGCGGAGGCGCGCGATTTTTTCCAGCTGGCTTTCCAAGAAGGGCTGTCCGCCGAAGCCCGGATTGACGCTCATGACGAGAATGAGATCGGTCAAATCCAAGAGGGGCGCGGCTTTTTCCGCGCCGCTTCCTGGGTTCAGCGCGAGGCCGGCGCGTTTTCCGAGATGTTTGATGTTTTGCAAAAGCCGATGGATATGCCAATCGGCTTCCGGGTGGACGGTCAGCATATCGGCGCCGGCTTCGGCGAAACTTTTCAGATGGTTCGCGGCTGGCGAGACCATCAGATGGACGTCGAACGGTTTATTGGAGAAGGGTTTGACGGCGCGCAGCATGTCGGCGCCCATTGTGATGGGGGGGACGAAATGTCCGTCCATGATGTCCAGGTGGATATAATCGGCGCCGGCGCGGGTGATGGCGCGTGTTTCTTCGCCCAGCCGCGCGAAGTCGGCGGCGAGGAGGGAGGGCGCGATTGCGACTTTTCGTTTCATCAAGCCTTCTTATGAGGCTTTTCTCATTTGAGCAAGGGCGGCTCTTTCATCACGGAGGCGTTCCAGCGCATGACGAAAGATTTGAGTTTCTCTGTTGGTCCGAGCAGTTCGGTGCGTCCGACTCGGCGCATGATTTGGATATAGCCGTGGTCGGAGAATCTTTTGAGGATCGCGCGCACTGTGCCTGGCGATCGGGGGAGGTTTTCCATGACGTCTTGGGCGACGATGCCGCGTTTCGCCGTATCTTGGCGCAGCAGGAGGGAGATGAGGACCCAGTCTTCGTGGGTGTTGAGGCGTCCTTCAAAGAGTCTTTCGCCGACTTCGTGGGCTTGGAGGATGAAGCGCAGTGTTTCTTCCCATCGTTCGGCGGCGGGGGCGGGGGTTTTTTGCTGGGGCGCGTTGGCGGATGCCGGGGCGTCTTGGTTTTGCGTCCAGCGCTGTGATTCCCCGCCCGCTTGGCTCATGGTTTCCTCTCTGCCTTGTTGGGAGATTTGATTATCTCCGCATGATGACTTTATTCGGGGGGGTTGAGATAAGCAAGGGTTGGGGGAGAATTTGTGAAGGTTTTTTGGGATTCTCTTGTAGAGGGGGGTCAAGGGGGGCTTGCCCCCCTTGAGAAAAGGGGGGGGTCGGGGGAAACCCCCGAATAGTCGGCGGGCGTGGCGAAACGAAGCGGGCGAAGCGCGTCAGCGCAAGCCCGCGAGAAAGCCCGCCGACCCCCCTGCATCGCGTGAGCTCATGCGAGAGGGGGCGCGTGGGTGGGTCGCTTTTGCTTGTTCGCTGCGCTCACTGCGCAAAAGCTCTTTTCCCACCCACCCACGCGTTTTCGGGGGTTTCCCCCGAACCCCCTTTTTTCAAGGGGGGCAAGCCCCCCTTGACCCCCCTTTCCTTTCTTTAAGAGCCGAGACCCCGCGCCCGCTCTATCAAACTCTCAACAACAGCAGGCTCCGCCAAAGTGGACGTGTCCCCCAAATCCCCAAAATCCCCCGCCGCAATCTTCCGCAAAATGCGCCGCATGATCTTCCCCGACCGCGTCTTCGGAAGAGAAGGCGCGAAAAGCAAAACATCAGGACGCGCAATCGCCCCAATCTCCTTGACAACCCACTGAGCCAAAATCTTCTCCAAACCCTCCTCCTCCGCCTGATCCGCCTTCAACGTCACAAAAGCATAAATCCCCTGACCCTTAATCTCATGCGGCGAACCCACAACCGCCGCCTCCGCCACGCCCGGATGCGCCACCAACGCGCTCTCAATCTCCGCCGTCCCCAAACGATGACCCGAAACATTAATGACATCATCCACCCGCCCAGTGATCCAATAATAACCATCCTCATCACGGCGGCACCCATCCCCAGTGAAATAATAGCCCGGATGCTGCGTGAAATAAGTCTCCACAAAACGCTTGTGATCGCCATAAACAGTGCGCATCTGCCCAGGCCAAGAATCAGCGAGACAAAGACGCCCCGCCCCCGCGCCCTCCAACAAAGCGCCGCCATCATCCAAAAGAACAGGACGGATTCCAAAAAAAGGCTTTGTCGCCGAGCCGGGCTTCAAAGCAGTCGCGCCAGGCAAAGGCGTGATCAAAATGCCGCCGGTCTCAGTCTGCCACCACGTATCCACAATCGGACAGCGCCCGCCCCCAACAACCTCATAATACCAGCGCCAAGCTTCAGGATTAATGGGCTCGCCCACCGTCCCCAAAAGCCGAAGACTGTCCCGCTTATGCGCTTTGACAGGCGCGTCTCCCTCGCGCATCAGCGCGCGAATGGCGGTCGGCGCGGTGTAAAAAATGGAAACCCGATGCTTGTCGCAAACCTGCCAAAAACGCCCGGCGTCCGGATAAGTCGGAACCCCCTCAAAAACCAAACTGGTCGCGCCATTGGCGAGCGGGCCATAAACGATATAACTATGCCCCGTCACCCATCCGACATCGGCGGTGCACCAAAACACATCCTCCTCGCGGAGATCAAAAACATGCTCATGCGTCATGGAAGCATAAACCAAATAGCCTCCCGTCGTATGAAGAACGCCTTTGGGCTTGCCGGTGGAGCCCGACGTGTAAAGAATGAAAAGCGGATCTTCGGCGCTCATTTTTTCGGGCGGGCATAAAGGCGAGGCTCGCGCCATCGCCTCGTTGAGCCATATGTCGCGCCCCTCGCGCATCTGAACCGCCGCGCCGCCGCGCTTCACGACAAAAACGCGCCTCACCTCCGGACAAGAGGCGAGCGCCTGATCGGCATTGGCTTTGAGAGGAACGCGCTTTCCGCCGCGCGCCCCCTCATCGGCGGTGATGAGAAAATGCGATTGGCAGTCCAAAATGCGCCCCGCCAAAGCGTCAGGCGAGAAGCCTCCAAAAACGACCGAATGAACCGCGCCAAGGCGCGCGCAGGCGAGCATCGCGTAAACGGCTTCCGGAATCATCGGCATATAGATCGTCACGCGATCGCCCTTCTTGACGCCCTCGGCTTTGAGCGCGTTCGCCATGCGCGAGACCTGCGCCAGCGCCTCTTTATAGCTGATGGCGCGGCTTTCGTCCGGCTCGTCCCCCTCAAAGAGGAGAGCGGTCTTGTCCCCGCGCTTCTCAATATGCCTGTCCAGACAATTGGCCGAGGCGTTGAGCGCGCCGTCCGCGAACCATTCTATGGAGACATGGTCTTGAGAAAAATGCGTCTTTTTGACGCTTTTATAAGGCGTCATCCAATCCAGACGCCGCCCTTCGCGCTCCCAAAAACTTTCCGGATCCGACAAACTTTCCCGATAAAGACGCGCATAGGTTTTTTCGTCCATGCGCGTTTTCTTGACGAAATTTTCAGGCGGCGGAAAAATCTCTTTCATAAGTCCCTCCTTTCCCTCCCTCGCTTCGGCGCGGGAATTATCGGATAAGGGAGGGCGCGCGTCAAGGCGCGCTTCGGCGCTGACGCTTGAGGGCGGGCGCGGCGGGCAGGCGCGCCTGGCAGGCGAGCCTGTCTCAATTTTGACGAACCCCGTCCCCGCGCCCTAACATCAGGGCTGATCGTCTTTGTAAGGAGCATAAGGAGCGCATGCGATGATTGCTCTGGCGCCGGCCCCCTTCTCTCGCCTCCGAGAGACTCTGCGCCCTTTCACCCCCGCCAAAGCGCCGCTGGATTTGGCGCTGGGCGAGCCGAAAAGCGGCGCGCCCAGCCTCATCCGCGAGACGCTGACCGCCCATGGGGAGGATTACGACCATTATCCGCCAGCCGAAGGCGCGCCCTTTCTTCTTAACGCCGCCCTCCATTGGCTGCGGAGACGTTTCGCCCTTCCTCAAACGCTCCTCCGCGCCGAAGAGAATATCCTCGCCCTTTCGGGCACGCGGGAGGGGCTTTTCTTGATTCTTTCGGCGCTTCGCGCCCTCGCGCCTTCGCGCCGCCATGTTCTCATTCCCGATCCCGCCTATCACGCCTACGCCGCCGCCGCCTTTTATGCCGGTTTGACCCCTCTCTTTCTCCCGGCGCTGGCGGAGAACAACTTCCTCCCCGACTGGGATTCGGCGCCGGACCAAATCTTCGCCGACAGTCTCGCCATCTATCTCTGCTCGCCCGCCAACCCTCAAGGCATGGCGGCGGGGATGGGCTATCTCAAAAATCTTCTCGCCCGCGCGCGCCGCCATGGCGTCTATCTTCTGATGGACGAATGCTACAGCGATCTTTATTTGGGCGAGCCTTGTCCGAGCGCGCTGCAAGCCGCCGATGCGCTGGCAAAAGAGGAATCGTTGGCGGCGTCTTCGGCGCTGGAGAATCTGATCGTCTTTCATTCTCTTTCCAAGCGCTCCGCCGCGCCGGGCTTGCGATCCGGCTTTTGCGCCGGCGGCGCTGCCGCCATCGCCGCCTTCCGCCGCCTTCGCTTGTCGGGGGGCGCGCAAATGCCGCTCCCGATCCAAAGAGCCTCCGCCGCGCTCTGGGACGAAGAGAGCCACGCAGAGCGCCAGCGCCGTCTTTATCAGAAACGCTTTCGTCTCGCCGAAGAGATTTTGGGGGATTCTTTCGGCTTCTATAAGCCTGACGGGGGGTTCTTTCTGTGGCTGGATGTCGGAGACGGCGAGGCGGCGGCTAAAGAGTTGTGGCGCAGGGAGGGCTTGCGCGTTCTCCCCGGCGCTTATCTGACGCAATCTTCGCATCAGACGGATCCGGGCAGCGCCTTTATCCGCGTGGCCCTCGTGGAAGAGACGAGCCGCCTCCAAGACGGCTTGACGCGCCTCAAGAGATGTTTGCGGGAGACGCCGAGATGAGACTCTTCGCCAAAACCATCCCCGCCGAAAAGCTGGAGAATCTTCCTGCCGAAAAACTTGGAGCCAGCGCCAAAGCCCGTTTCCTGCCGCGTCTCATTGGCGCGGCTCTTTTCGCCTTCGGCTTCGCGCTTCTCATGGTGATGATCTTTCCGTCTCCGCCACCGCTCCTCTATGAGGCTTGGCATGAGGCTTGGGGGGGGACGGCGGGGGGGGCGGCTCGTCCCTTCGGAATCTTGAAAGACCTCATCGCTTTTTCCGAAAATCTGTTTCGGCTTTTTGGCTATGCCGCCTTTCTTTTTCCGGCGGCGGCGCTTTTTTGGGGCGGCTTTTTGCTGCGGGGACGCGCGCCGCGCCTCGCCGGCTTTCGTCTTCTTTGTCTGATCCCGGCGCTTCTTTCCTTGTCGGCTTGCCTCGCCCTTTTCGCCGTCTCGCCGGAAAGCCAAAATCTGCTGGGCGGCGAGGCCGGGCTTCAACTGTCCAAGCGCGTCATCGCCTCAAGCCCTCTCCCGCCGTCAGAAAGAGCCGAGCGGTTCGTCATGCTGGCTTTGGGAGCGTTTTTCCTCTTTTTGGGGCTGCCCGGAAGCTTCGCTTTGACGCGGCTTTTTCGGCGAGGCGGGGGCGGCGGCGGGCGTGGCGGCGGGCGCGCGGGCTTTGTTGAGACGCCGCCGCCCCCCCCGCTTCTTCCGCGCCTCGCGCGCTCCTCCCGCGCCTCCCCCCCTTCTCGCCGCGATCTGCCGACCCTTTTGACGCGCCTCCGCGCCTACGCCCCTTCTCAAAGGGGGACGGGCGGCGCGGGGGGGGCGGCGGCGCGGATTCGCCTCGCGCTCCGCGCCGTCTCGTCAAGAGACAAAAATGATGGCGAAGACTGTCTGCCTATTGTGAATCTCCTGCGCGCGCCGGATCTTTCAAAAGCGCCGGCGCGGAAAAAAACCACAGCGCGAAAAGACGCTCTCCGCCTCAAAGCGATCCTCCGCGATTTCGGCGTGGAGGGCGAGATGCGAGGCTTTCGCCCAGGCCCTGTCGTCACGCTTTACGAGTTCGTGCCGGCGCGGGGCGTCAAAGCCTCGCGCATCCTCGCCCTCTCCGATGACATCGCGCGCTCCATGGGCGCGCGCTCGGCGCGCGTCTCGGTCATGGCCGAAGAGACCGCGCTGGGGATTGAGATTCCGAACGCTTCCCGCGACACGGTCTATCTCCGCCCGCTTTTGGAAGAGCCGCTTTTCCAAGAGGCGCGTCTGCGTCTTCCTTTGGCTTTGGGGAGGAAGATTGGCGGCGAGGCTTTCATCGCCGATCTGGCGCGGATGCCGCATCTTCTGATCGCCGGGACGACAGGATCCGGAAAATCGGTCTCCATCAACGCGATGATTCTCTCGCTTCTGTCGCGCCTCTCGCCGCAATCCTGCCGCATGATCATGGTGGATCCGAAAATGCTGGAACTGTCGGCTTATCAGGGAATCCCGCATCTTTTGACGCCGGTCGTCACCGATCCGAAAAAGGCGCTGGCGGCGCTCCAATGGACTGTCCGCGAAATGGAGCGGCGCTACCGGCTGATGGCGGCGACAGGCGCGCGCGGCATAGACGCCTATCGGGCGCGCCGCCGCGCCGAGCCGCTTCCCTATATCGTTCTCATCATTGACGAGATGGCGGATCTGATGCTTGTCGCCGGCAAACAGATAGAGACGGCGCTGCAGCGCTTGGCGCAGATGGCGCGGGCGGCCGGCATTCATCTGATCACGGCGACTCAGAGACCGTCGGTGGATGTCATCACCGGCACGATTAAGGCGAACTTCCCGACCCGCATTTCCTTCCAACTCGCCTCGCGCATAGACAGCCGCACGATCTTGGGGGGAGACGGCGCCGAGCAACTTTTGGGACAGGGCGACATGCTCTTTATGGAGGGGGGCGGCAGAGTGTCGCGCCTTCACGCCCCCTTTGTCGGCGATGATGAAGTGGAGGCGGTCGCCGAAAATCTCAAAAGTTCCGCCGCCGCCCCGGCCTATCTTGACGAGATCACCGCCGAAGAGAGCGAGGAGACGCTGGCCGATCCGATGGGCGGCGGCGGCGGCGATTCGCTCTATCGGGAGGCTGTCGGAATCGTGCGCCAATCGGGCAGAGCCTCCACCAGTTTTCTTCAGCGCCGATTGCAGATCGGCTATAATCGCGCGGCGCGACTCTTGGATCGCATGGAGGAGGAGGGCATCGTCTCGCCTCCGAACCATATGGGCGTGCGCAAACCGATCGGCGAGCCGCTTGGCGGCGGCGGGGGCGGGGGCGGAGGAGAAGGATGATGAAAATATTTCGCGCCTTTCGCGCCTTTCGCGCCTTTCGCGCCTTTCGCGGTTTTCGCGCCCTCGCGCCCTCCGCGGCGCTCTTTTTGGCGCTCGCGGCGCTTTTGTCGCTTTTGTCGCTTCTGCCGCGCCCCGCTTCCTCCGCCCCGCCCGCCGCCGCCCCCGCCGCTCCCCCTCTGATTTCGGGCGAAGCGCGGCGGATTCTCAATCGCGCCAATGGCTATTTTCAGCGGATTCGCCATCTTCAAGGAAAGTTTTTCCAAACGAACGCGGACGGCAGCCGCGCCGAAGGCGTCTTTTATCTGCGCCGTCCATGGCGGATGCGCTTTGAATACACGGCGCCCGGGAAAATGCTGGTCATCGCTGACGGCACATGGCTCATCGTGCGGGAGAGTCCGTCTCGCGCCGCGCAGCGCTATCCTCTTGCCTCCACGCCGGTGCGCTTTCTCCTCGCGCCCGAAATAGATGTCGTCCGCGCCGCGCGAATCCTTCGCGCCGAGAGAAAGGGCGATCGCGACATTCTCCATCTCGCCTCCAAACTCAAGGATGCGCCGGGCGAAATCGCCCTCCATTTCCGAAGAGAGCCTTTCGCGCTGGATTCTTGGACAGTCATAGATCCGCAGGGGCTTCGCACGCGCGTCATGATCCGCGATCTGCGGGAAGGGGTGAAGGCTAGGAACGCGCTCTTCCGCGTGCTGGAAAAAGACCCTTTCTCGCGGAGACGCTGATCGCCGATGGTTTTCTTTCTTCTCCTTTTTCTCTTGACGGCGCTCTCCGCTCTCCCCGCCTTGCCCGCTTTGGCGGAAGAGGAGACGCTCGCCCCTCCGACAGACGCCGCGCTTGAAGAGCATTTCCGAGAAGGCGGTCTCTTCGGCGAGGAGGAGTTTTTCGGCGACATAGAAGAGCCGCGCCGCGCGCCTGTCCGCGTCTATGGGCGGGAGGGATTCCTGCCCCTTGAGATCGCGGACGGCTTCCGCGAATCTTTGGGGCGCGAGATTCGCTACGAATCCTATCCGACAACGGACGTTTTGGAAGAGCGTCTCAGAGCGCCTCTTTCCGATTATGACGTGATCATTCTGCCGGCCGCCTTTTTGGAAGGTCTTATTCAAGCCGGCAGGCTTCGTCTTTTGGAGAAAGGGCGGTTTTCGCATTACGGCAATCTCTCGCCGATTTTCTTGGAGAAATTGCTGCCGATGGATCCCGACAATTCTCACGCCATTCCCTATCTCTGGGGGAGCGTGGGTCTTCTTTATGACGCGGCGATGGTCAGGCGCGCGGCGCGGGGGTTAAAACCTTCCAGCTGGGCGGTTTTGTTTGATCCCAAAAACGCGCAGGCGCTGTCGCCGTGCGGCTTGGCGCTTCCGGACAGACCGAGCGAGGTCTTGGCGGCGGCGCGTCTCTTTTGGGACGCCGCGGCAGCGGGGCGTCTTGACGCGGGGCGTCTTGACGCGGCGGCGGAGAGCGGCGAAGAGCAGCCCCGCCCGCGCCGCCCCCGCCGCTCGCGCTCGCGCCGCGCCGCCGCCGATCCTTCCGATCCGAGCCGCGACTGGGATCGGCTGTCGGCGGTCATGCCTTTCATAGAGACCGTCGCGCCGCCTGCCGACATTCTCTATGGCGGCTTCTGTCTGACGATGGGGGGGCAGGCGGAGATTTTTGAGATTCTTCAAGAGGGGAAAGCGCTGGATCCGCCGAAACGACTCCGCTTTCGCCGCCCAAGCGAAGGGAGTCCGATGTGGATGGATGTGATGGTCATGCCCGCCGCCGCCGACTCTTCTTCCGCCGCCGATTCTTTTTCCGATGACGCCGCCCCTGCCGCCGCCCTCGCCGATCCCGCCCCCGCTTCCGATGACGCCGCCTATCTCTTCATGGACTATATGCTCCGCGCGGACGCCGGCGCCACGCTCGCCACTCTCACCGGCTATGCCAGCCCGAACAAAGCCGCCCGCGCCGGCATTGACGAAGAGATGCGCGCTTCGGCGACTCTCAATCCACCAGACCGATCGCTGGAAGGCTTGCGGATAGAGCGGGGCGCGTCCGATTTGGCGAGGCGCTCTTTGACGCGGGCGTGGCGGAGTCTGACGCGCGGCAAGAGGCGCGGCGAGGAGGATCCGCTCCCGCTTCCGGCCTCCGACAGCCGCGCTCTTTCCGCCCGATGACGAAAAAAGCCCTGACGGGCGGGGGCAGCGGGGGCGGCGGGGGCGGCGCGATAAAGATCGCGACATGGAACATCAACTCCGTCCGTCTGAGGCTGGATTTGGCGCGGGCTTTCGTCAAGCGCCGCCGCCCGGACATTCTCTGCCTTCAAGAGACGAAATGCCCTGACGAGGATTTTCCCGAAAAATCTTTCCGCGAGATGGGGTTTCGGGACGTGATGTTCCGCGGGCAGAAAGCCTATCACGGCGTGGCGATCGCCAGCCGCCTGCCGCTTGAGCGCCAGGAATGGCAAACGTTCGGAAGCCTCCCCCATGCGCGCCATATCGCGGCGCGGTTCGGGGAGGGTCGGCGATCGGTTCTTCTTCACAATGTCTATGTGCCGGCCGGGGGCGATCTTCCTGATCCGGACGAGAATGAAAAGTTCGCCCACAAACTGGCATTCTTGGACGATATGACCCGCTTTTTTCAGAATCAGGCGGCGCGCCCGGAGCCGATGATCCTGCTGGGCGATTTCAACATCGCGCCCAGAGAGAATGACGTCTGGTCGCACAGGCAGCTGCTAAAAGTCGTCAGCCATACGCCGATAGAGGTGGCGC
This sequence comes from uncultured Alphaproteobacteria bacterium, assembly GCA_958296285.1. Classification (GTDB taxonomy): domain Bacteria; phylum Pseudomonadota; class Alphaproteobacteria; order JAPOUT01. The sequence continues at coordinate 394,255 of OY282459.1, read as the reverse complement.
GGCTCAAAGCGCTCGCCGACAGTCTGCGATGGATAGACATCGCCCGCGCCCGCGCCTCGGAAGATCAGAAACTCTACACATGGTGGAGCTATCGCGCGCGCGATTGGGCGGCGTCCGACAGAGGGAGACGGCTGGATCATATTTGGGCGACGCCGGATTTGGAAAAGCGTCTGGGCGCGCTTTCCATTTTGCGGCAGATTCGCGGCTGCCAAAAGCCTTCGGATCATGTGCCGGTGATGCTGGACTTCCGCCTTTAAGGGGGCTTTTTTCTGAGAGCGATTACGGCACCAATTTGTAGCCGCCCGGCACAGTCAAGAGAAGGCGGCTCTCGGAAGGATCGGCTTCAATCTTCTGCCGAAGACGATAAATATGCGTCTCCAAAGTGTGGGTGGAAATGTCGGATCGGTAGCCCCAAATCTCATGCAAGAGAAGACGGCGCGAGACCGGCGTCTCGCCGGCGCGATAGAGATGCTTCAAAATGGCGGCTTCCTTCTCGGTCAGACGAATCTTGCGCCCCTCCTTCATCGTCAGCTGCTTGAGTCCGGGGCGGAATGTGTAAGGTCCGATTTTGAAAACGGCGTTCTCATTCTGCTCATGCTGCCGCAGATGGGCGCGGAGTCTTGCCAGCAGCACGCCCAGCCGAAAAGGCTTGGTGATGTAATCATTCGCGCCCGAATCCAAGCCCAAAATCGTGTCCGCTTCGCCGTCAATCGCCGTCAGCATGATGATCGGAACGCGGAAGCCCTGCCGCCGCAAAATGCGGCAGAACTCGCGCCCATCCATGTCCGGCAAGCCCAAATCCAACAGCACCAAATCGGCGTGATGCGACTGCAAATGCTCCATCCCCTGCGCGGCGTCCGCCGCGCAGGCGATCTCAAACTCCTCATGGAGCGCGAGCTGCTCGGTCAGAGTCTCGCGCAAATCCTCGTCATCGTCTATCAGGAGGATTTTCTTGCCTGTCGCCATAAAGCGCCTCATCCCTTTTTGCCTCCCCGAAAGATTGTATTGTGTCGCGGTTCCTCCATGCCCCCTTCTCGCATCACTATAAAGAGAATGGCGCGCTCTGTCCTCTTTCTCGCTTTTTTGTGATGAGAGGCGCTAGAATCCGGTCATGCGATCGGCGCGGATAGAGATCGTCCCATTGGGGCGCGCCGCCGGCGGTTTTTGGCGGGCGCGAGGGCGTCTGCGGCTGCGGTCGGCTTCGGGAAATCTTATCGCCCAAGGCTGTTGCGCGCTGGGAAAAGAAGGAGTCGCGGCGGAGAAAAGGGAGGGCGATCAGAAAACGCCGCTCGGGCTTTTCGCCTTAAGGCGCGTCTTTTATCGCGCCGATCGCGAAACCCGCCCTTGGACGCGTCTCCCATGCCAGCCCATCCGCCCCGGCGATCTTTGGTGCCACGATCCCGCCTCGCCTTTTTATAATCGCTTTCGCCGACAGGCGCGCTTTTCCAATATAAGCGGCGAAGCCCTTTATCGCGCCGACAAACTCTACGATCTTCTCCTCGTTCTAGGCTTCAATGACGCGCCTGTTCGGAAAGGGCGCGGAAGCGCGATTTTTCTTCATTTGGCGCGAAACCCTCACTTTCCGACCGAAGGATGCATCGCCGTCTCGCGCCCTCTCTTTCTGCGTCTTGCCGCCCTCGCCGATCAGAGAAGTTTTCTCCGCATCGGCGATTAAGACGCCGAGAACAAGCCCTGCCCAATGCGCACGATTGTCGCCCCTAGCATGGCGGCGATCTCATAATCGGCGCTCATGCCGCAACTGATCTCTTGGATTCCATGCCGCTTCGCCATTTGCCGCAGAAGCGCGAAATGGGGAGACGGATCCTCCTTGAGAGGCGGAATGCACATCAAGCCTTTGGGATGGAGATCCATCTTTCTGAGACGGTCAAGAAACTCGTCCGCCTGCGGCGGCGGCACGCCATATTTGCGCTCCTCCTCGCCCGTGTTGATTTGGACGAAAAAAGGCGGGATCGCTCCAAACCGATCTCTGTGGCGCGCCAAGCCTTCGGCGAGGGCGAGGCTCTCCACAGTCTCAATCGCGTCAAAGAGACGGCAGGCGGGCGTCAATTTGTTGCGCTGGAGATGCCCGATCATATGAAGTTCGGCGTCCGGAAACTCTTCCTTCAGGGGCCGCCATTTGGCGAGAGCGTCTTGGACGCGATTTTCGCCAAATAGACGATGCCCCGCCAAAAGAAGCGATCGGATCTGCGCGGCGGCGGCATATTTGGAGGCGGCGAGGATTCGCGCCTCTCCGCTCTCGTCTTGCTCCGCCGCCGCGCGCGCCAATCTCTGGCGAATCTCTTGCAATCGCGCCGTTGGGGAGGGCATGGTGCGTTTCATGCGGCGGGTCATTCTTTCTTCTTCTCCGATCGCCTCTGTTGGAGCGCCGCGCCTCTCTCTGCCGCGCCGAATCGCCATGACCGGCGCGGGCGCGGCGGGGGCGGGGCGTCTTGACGCGGCGGCGCGCGCGGCAGAGCAAGCCCTCGCGCCTCTTGAAGCGGGCGACGCTCTTATTCTACGCCATTATGATCTGCCGCGTCCCGAGCGCGAGGCGCTCGCCAAAAATCTTCTCGGCGCGGCCAGGAAGCGCGGCGCGCGCCTGCTGATCGGCGGGGACGCCGGGCTGGCGCGGCGGCTGATGGCGGACGGCGTCCATTATCCCGAATATGCCCTTCGCCCCCGAGGCAAGCGGATTTTTTATTCTCGCCCATCGGGATTGCGCCCGTCGGGCTGGATCATCACCGCCGCCGCCCATTCCGAGCAAGCCCTCCTTCGCGCGGCGGAGGCCGGCGCGGACGCGGCTCTTCTCTCGCCTGTTTTTCCCACCTCTTCCCATAAAGGGGCGAAGATTTTGGGCGTCATCATTTTTTCGCGTCTCCTTCAAGGGGCGCGTCTTCCGGTCTATGCGCTGGGCGGCATGACGCGCGCCCGATGGTCGCGCATTCGCCATTTGGGCGCGGCGGGATGGGCTGCCGCGCGACCCTCCTCTTTCGGCGGGTGAGAAACATTTCCAAGAAGAGATCGCCCCCCGCCCCCCCGCCCTCTTTGCCGACCCCTTTGGGTTGAAAATCACGCGCCTTTAGCTCTAGATAAAGGATCCATGCCGCCCCATTTTTCTATCTTTCAAGGAGACCCCATGTTATCCGCTCGCTTCTCCGCCGCCCCCGCCGCCCCTGCCCTCGCCCTCGCCCTCGCCTCGGCGCTTTATGGCTGCGCCTCCCGCGGCGCGACAGTCGCCGATGATTCGCTCAATCTGCGGATCAACGCCTATGTCTGGCGCGCCTCGCTGGAGACGCTTTCCTTCCTGCCCCTTCGCGCGCTGGATCCTTTCAGCGGCGTCCTCTTAACCGACTGGCACGCTTCGCCGCAGGCGCCCTCTGAGCGCTTCCGCCTGACCGCCTATGTGCTGGACAAGCGCCTCCATCCGCAGGCGCTGCATGTGACGGTCTTCCGACAAAAGCGCGATTCCAACGGCAAATGGCAGGACGCCGATGTCTCGCCGCAATTGGCGCGGCAGATTGAAAATCTGATTCTCTCGCGCGCCAGAACGCTCCGCCTGTCGGGACGCGCGGGGCTGGGCTGATTCGCATGACAAAGGAGCGCAAATCCGCCCCGCGTCAAGACGCCCCGCCGCCCGCGCCGCCGCCGCCGTCCTCCCCCGACTCCTACGATCCTTGGACAAGCGAGCCTTATTGGCAGAAGCGCTGGGAGAAAGCCCAAATTTTCGCCGCCGGCGCGCATCCCGATCGCCCGAAATATTATCTGTTGGAAATGTTCCCCTATCCGTCCGGACGCCTCCATATGGGACATGCCCGCCTCTACGCGATGGGGGACGCGCTGGCGCGCTTCAAACGCGCCCAAGGCTTTGACGTTCTCCATCCGATGGGCTGGGACGCTTTCGGACTCCCGGCCGAGAACGCCGCCCGCCAAGCCAATCTCCATCCCGCCCAATGGACGAAGCGCAACATCGCCGCGATGAAAGAGCAGCTGAAAAGGCTGGGCTTCTCCTTTGACTGGCGCGCCGAGATCGCCACCTGCGATCCCGATTATTATCGGCATCAGCAGGAGATGTTTCTGGATTTTCTAGAGAAAGGCTTCCTTTATCGCAAAGAGGCGGACGTGAATTGGGATCCGGCGGAAAAGACAGTCCTCGCCAATGAGCAGGTCTTGGACGGCAAGGGCTGGCGATCCGGCGCGGCGGTGGAGAAGCGAAAACTCACCCAATGGTTCTTCGCCATCTCCGATCATGCCGAAGCGCTTTTGTCCTCGCTGGATTCGTTAAAACGTTGGCCGGAGAAAGTGCGTCTGATGCAGAAAAATTGGATCGGACGATCCGAAGGCGTCCGCTTCCGCTTCCGCTTTGCCGAAAAAGCCGAGAGCCTCCCTGACGGCGCCCCCCCCCATTTGGAGGTCTATACGACCCGCGCCGACACGCTTTTCGGCGCTTCCTTTTGCGCCGTCGCGCCGGATCATCCTCTAAGTCTCGCCCTCGCCAAGAGGAGCCAGCCCCTCCGCGCCTTCCTGAAAGAATGCCGCGAGGCCTCAACGCGGAAGCGCGATCTGGAGACAATGGAGAAAAAAGGCTTCTTAACGAATCTTTCCGTCCTGCATCCCTTTCTGTCCGGGGCGCGGCTTCCGGTCTATGTGGCGAATTTCATCCTGATGGATTATGGAACAGGCGCGATTTTCGGCTGCCCCGCCCATGATGAGCGCGATTGGTATTTCGCCCGAAAAGAAAAACTCCCCATTCGTCAGGTCGTCTTTCCAAAAGACGCGAAAAAGAAAGCGCCTCCCCTCAAGGAAGCTTTTTTGGAAGAGGGAATCATGCGGAACTCCGATTTCTTGAACGGTCTGACGAGCCAAGAGGCGCGGGCGCGCATGATGAAAGAAATGGAAAAGCGCGAGATCGGCAAGCGCGCCGTCTCATGGCGTCTCCGCGATTGGGGAATCTCGCGGCAGCGCTATTGGGGCTGTCCCATTCCGATCGTTCATTGCCAGAAATGCGGCGCGGTTCCTGTGCCGCGCGACTCTCTGCCTGTGCGCCTTCCGGAAGAGGCGCCTTTTGACGCGCCCGGAAACCCTTTGGAAAACCACCCGACTTGGAAAAATGTCCGCTGCCCCCAATGCCAAGCCCAGGCGCGGCGCGAAACCGACACTTGCGACACTTTCGTGGATTCCTCCTGGTATTTCGCCCGCTTCTGCAAGAGCGACAGCCCCGCCCCGACCGACCGCGAGGCTTGCGAGCGCTGGCTTCCTGTGGATCAATATCTGGGCGGCGTGGAGCATGCGATTCTCCATCTTCTCTATGCCCGCTATTTCACGCGACTCATGCGCCGAACAGGGCGGCTGGATTTGGACGAGCCCTTTGACGGACTCTTCACGCAAGGCATGGTCTGCCATGAGACCTATCGCGACAGCGAGGGGCGCTTTCTGTCGCCTGACGAGATTCGGATGGAAGGCGGCGAGGCGCGCGCCGTCAAGGATGGACAAAAGGTTCAAATCGGAGCGGCGGAGCGCATGTCCAAATCGCGGCGCAATGTCGTCTCGCCTGAGGGAATCGTGGAGAAATACGGCGCGGACGCGGCGCGTCTTTTCATCCTGTCCGATTCGCCGCCTGAACGCGATGTGGTTTGGAGTCTGGGCGGGATAGAGGGCGCGTGGCGCTTCACGCAGCGTCTCTGGAAGACGGTCGCCGCCTTTAAAGACGAGGCGGCGAAAGAGGGCGCGACAGACGCGATAGAGATGTCGGCGCTCTCTGAGGAATCCAAAAAATTTCGCCATTTCGTCTTGGCGAGATTGAGGGCGGCGACCGCCCATTATGAAACTTTGCGTTTTAATCGCGCTGTCGCCGAATGCTACGCGCTTTTGAACGCTCTTTGGACGCGCGCGCTTCCCGCCAAAGAAGCCCCGTTTCTTCATAAAGAGGCGCTGGGCATTCTCCTGCAGATGGTCGCGCCTCTGACGCCCCATCTGGCCGAGAGCGGATGGCGGGCGCTCGGAGAAAAAACCCTCCTCGCCGAAACCCCATGGCCAAAACCGGACGCCGCCAGCCTCGCCCCTCAAGAGGCGAAGGTCGCGATGGCCGTGCAGATCAACGGCAAGAGGCGCGGCGAGATAAACGTCCCCCGAGACGCCCCAAAGAGAAAGGTGGAAGACGCCGCCCGCGCCCTTCCCTCCGTTCAGAAACATTTGGCAGGCGCGTCTCCGAAAAGGGTTATTGTCGTTCCGAACAGGATTGTCAATCTTGTCGCCTAGGAGAGAAAAATCGCCGCGCCGTCTTTTTGGCGCGGCGGCGCGCGCGGCGGCGGCGCGAGCGTCCGTGGCGCTAGCGTCTTTGGCGCTCGCCTCTTGCGGCTTCCATCCCCTCTATGGGACTTTGCGGGGCGGGGAGGAGAGCCTTCAAGAGAGACTCTCGGCGATAGAAATCGCGCCCTCCTCCAGCGGCAAAAACAATATTTTGGAAGCGATGCTGACGCGCCGCTTCGGACGGCAGGATCGCGTCAAAGGGCGCTATGTTCTCCATTTGGATGTCGCCGTCAAGGAGCAGGATCTCTTCATTCGGACGGACGCCAAAGTGACGCGCCAAAATGTGATTTATGCCGTGCGCTACCGATTGGAAGAGAAAGGGCGGAAAAGGCCGGTTTTCCGCGACTATCTCCGCGCGACCACGGCTTACAACCGCCGCGCCTCGCAATTTGAAACCCTCGCCGCGCAGCGCGCCGCATGGAGGCGCGCCGCCATTCAAGCCGCCGAAGCCATACAGAGACGGGTCGTCCTTTTCCTCCGCGCGCCGAAAAAGCCCCCCCCCGCCGCGCCCCCCCGCTCCCCATCATGAAGATTCGCGGGCGCGAAGCGGAGAGAATCCTGGCCGACCCCGCCTCGCTGCGCGGCGTTCTGCTCTTTGGGCCGGAGGCGGGGCTCGTTCAGGCGCGGAGCCGACAGATTCTCAAAAACCTTTTGGGCGACAAGCCCGATGTCTTCGCGCTCCGCGAGATAGAGACGGCGCGTCTTAAAGCCGCGCCGTCTTTGTTGGCGCAGGAAGCCGCCTCGCCGCCTCTGACGGGCGGGCGGGTCGCGCTGCGCCTCAGAGGCGGCGCGGGGGCGGAGGCGGCGCGCGCCCTCGCCATCTTTCTTGAGACCAAAAGCGCGGGCGGCTTTTTGCTGATAGAGGCGGGGGCGCTCCCCCCTTCTTCCGCCCTTCGCCGCCGCGCCGAGGAGGCGAAAAACTTCGCCGCCATCGGATGCTATGCCGAAAGCGCGGCGGAGACGGCGTCTTATCTGAAAAATCTTTGCGAGAAGGAGAGTCTGACCATAGATCCGGGCGCGCTGGCGCTTTTCGCGCAGCGCCTCTCCGGCGATCGCGGCATGGCGGAGCGCGAGAGCGAGAAACTGATCCTTTACGCGATGAGCGATCCCAACGCGCCCATCTCCGCCGAAGACGTGCTGTCCGCCACCGGCGAAAATCTCCAAGCCGGTTTGGAAGACCCCGCCCGCGCCGCCGCTTCAGGCGATCGCGAGATGAGCCTTTATCGCTTGACCGAGCTGCAATCGGCGGGACAGAGCGCCGCCGCCATTCTTGCCGTCACGCAGTTTTATTTCCAGCGCCTTCATTTGGTCGTCTCGCTCCGCGAGAGGGGGACGCCGCTGGCGCAAGCGCTCTCTTTCTTGCGCCCGCCGTTGCATTTCTCGCGGCGCGAGGATTTTCTCAAACAGTGCCGGCTTTGGCGCGCGGCGGATTTGTCGGAGATTTCGCGGCGGATTTGGGACGCCCTCGCCGCCTCTAGAGAAAAAGGCGCGCCGCAAGAGGCTCTGTGCGCCCAGATTCTTCTGTCCGCCGCCGCCCGGGCTTCGCGGGCGCGCCTCTCGCCGGAGAGACGTCTCTCTTCTTAAAAGAAATCTCCGACATTCTTTAAAGTTTATTAACGCGGGAAAGATTCCGGATTGGCGGAAATCCTATGCGCCGTCAAATCCGACCCTTGCGCCTCCTGCTCTCTGTTCAAGCGGATGCCGACCGAATGTTTGAGCGCGCCGTAAAGGAGAAGCCCTGCGCCGAAAGCGTAAAACCCGCCAATGAGCGAGCCGAAGAGCTGCGCCAAGAAAGAGACGCCGCCCATGCCGCCCAGCGCGTCATGTCCGAAAATGCCGGCGGCGATCCCGCCCCAAACGCCGCAAACGCCATGCAGCGGAAAGACGCCCAAGACATCGTCTATCTTCCAGCGATTTTGGCAGAGCGTGAAGAGCAGGACGAAGAGTCCGCCCGCCGCCGCGCCGATGGCGAGCGCGCCCAAAGGATGCACGATGTCGGAGCCCGCGCAAATGGCGACAAGCCCCGCCAACGCGCCATTATGGACGAAGCCCGGATCGCCCCTCCCCAAGAGAAGCGCCGACAAAATCCCTCCCGCCATGGCGAGGAGCGAGTTCATCGCCACCAAGCCGGAGACGCCCTCCAAAGATTGCGCCGACATGACATTGAAGCCGAACCAGCCAATGCAAAGAAGCCAAGAGCCCAAAGCGAGCCACGGAATGCTGGAAGGCGGGAAGTTCGCGGCTTTGTCTCCGTCATAGCGCCCCTGTCTGGGCCCGAGCGTCAGCACGGCGGCCAGCGCCAAAAAGCCTCCGACTCCATGAACCACGACGGAGCCGGCGAAATCATGAAAACCCGCGCCAAAAAGATTCTCAAACATGTCCTGCAAGCCGAAATTGCCGTTCCAAACAATGCCCTCAAAAAAGGGATAAATTAGCGCCGTCAGAATCGCGACAGCGAAAAGCTGCGGATAAAATTTCGCGCGCTCGGCGATTCCTCCCGAAATGATCGCCGGAATCGCGGCGGCGAAGGTGACGAGGAAGAAAAATTTAACGAGATCATAGCCTTGAGGCTTGAAATCGCCGCCGCCCGCGCCCCCGGAAAGCGTCTGCGCGTCATGGAAAAAATGCGCGCCATAGGCGATCAGATAGCCCAGCAGAAAATAGCCCAAAACGGACATGGCGAAGTCGCAAAGAATTTTAACGAGCGCATTGACCTGATTCTTGTGCCGCACTGTGCCGACTTCCAAAAAGGCGAAGCCGCCATGCATCGCGAAAACCAAAATCGCGCCCATCAAAATGAAAAAGACATCGCCTCCCAGCGTCTGCGCCATCGTGATTCTCCCTTCTCTCCCTTTCCCCTTAGAGGCGCGTCAGTTCCGCGCCATCCTTTTTTCTCGCTTTCTTTCTCGCTTCACAAAAGACAGAATAGGCGAAATCTTTATCCCGCGCAACAGAGATTGCCGTGTTTGAGCATCGCCATCTTAAATAATGAGGCTTGATGAAGTTTGGGCGAGAAAAATTTCCGCCGCGTCTTTTTTTTCTTCCCAAGAGATGCGACAATCTCCGCCGCAATCCGCATCGGAAAAAAGGAGAGGCAAAGGAGAGGTCATGGGGACGACGATTCGCCGGCGCATTCTTACCGCTTCCATTCCGGCTCTTCTGGCCGTGATTTTGTGGGGGGCGTGGCATTTGTCCGGCGGCGCGCCTCTCTTCGGGGAGCCGGCGGCAGGCGCGGCTTTTCAAGTGGATGGGAATCGCATCATCCATGCCGACCGAGAGCCGCAAAATTGGATCGCCCATGGGCGCGACTATGCCGAGCGGCGCTTCTCGCCTCTCTCAGAGATCAACGCGAAGACGGTCGGCGATTTGGGACTGGCATGGCACTATGACACAGGCATGAGGCGCGGGCTGGAAGCCTCGCCCATTGTCGTCGGCGGCATGCTTTTCACGACAGGCAATATGGGCGTCGTCTATGCGCTGGACGCCAAAACAGGGCGCGAAATATGGACCTTTGACCCCGAAGTCCCGGGCGAATGGGCGCGCTATGGCTGCTGCGACATCGTCAATCGCGGAGTCGCCATTTGGAAGGGCAAAATCTATGTCGCCAGTTTTGACGGACGTCTCATCGCGCTTTCCGCCGAAACAGGGCGCAAAATCTGGGAGGTCAATACGATAGACCGCGCCAAGCCCTATACGATCACGGCGGCGCCCAGAATCGTCAAAGGCAAAGTGATCATCGGCAATGGCGGCGCGGAACTGGGCGTGCGCGGCTATGTCTCGGCCTATGACGCCGAAAGCGGCAAGGAACTCTGGCGCTTCTACACCGTCCCAGGCGATCCGGCGCAGCCCTTTGAGCATCCGGAACTGAAAAAAGCCGCCAAGACGTGGAAAGGCGGAAAATGGTGGGAAATCGGAGGCGGCGGCACAGTTTGGGATTCCATCGCCTATGATCCCGATCTCAATCTCCTTTATGTCGGAGTCGGCAACGGATCGCCTTGGACGCGCGCCATCCGATCGCCGGGCGGAGGCGACAATCTCTATCTCTCCTCCATCCTCGCTCTGAACGCCGACACGGGACGACTCCAATGGCACTACCAAACGACCCCGGGCGACAATTGGGACTACACCGCCACGCAGCACATGATCCTCGCCCAAATGGAGATAGACGGACAGTCGCGCAAAGTGATCATGCAAGCGCCGAAAAACGGCTTCTTCTACGTGCTGGACAGAGAAACGGGCGAACTCCTTCGCGCCGATCCCTACGCCAAGACGATCACATGGGCGTCCCATGTGGATATCAAAACAGGACGCCCTGTGGAAAATACGGCGCTCGCCTATGACAAGCAGGCGCAATTCATCTTCCCTTCCGCCCTCGGCGGACATAATTGGCAGCCCATGGCCTACAGCCCGCAGACAGGGCTGGTCTATATCCCGACCATTGATCTGGCAGGCCCCTTCATCCTCAGCGGCGAGTGGAAAAGAAAAGGCGAATACACCCCCCGCCAAGGATGGTGGAACACAGGCATGGATATGGGCGAATATACCCGCGCGCTCTTGGCGCTGCCGGAGATTCCGATCAGCCGCGGCTATCTAAAGGCGTGGGATCCGGTCAAAGGCGAGGCGCGATGGACAGTGGAGCATCCCGATTTTTGGAATGGCGGGCTTTTGGCGACCGCCGGCGGTCTTGTCTTTCAAGGGACGGGAGACGGGCGCTTCGTGGCTTATGACGCTTTGAGCGGCGAGAAACTCTGGGAGACGCCGGTCTATGCCGGCATTGTCGCGCCGCCGGTGACCTATAGGATAGACGGACAGCAATATGTCGCCGTCATGGCGGGATGGGGCGGCGCGGTCCTCGCCGCCGGAGACCCCCGCACCGCCGCCGCCGCCCAGCGCGAGAATGAAGGACGGCTCCTCGTTTTCAAATTAGGCGGCGAAGCGATCCTTCCCCCTCTGGCGGAAAAGAATCAGGAGATTCCAGAGCCGCCGCAAGAGCTCGTCCCCCGCGTCTCCAGACGCGGCATTGACGAAGGCCGCGCCCTTTATTCCGATTTTTGCCTCACCTGCCATGGCGCGCTCGTCATTTCCTCGGGCGTTCTGCCGGATTTGCGGAGGATGAGCGCGGCGACTCATGAGCAGTTTCAGGAGATCGTCCGCGAGGGCTTGCTGAAAGAGAACGGCATGGCGGGATTCGGCGATCTCTTGACGAGACGGGACACGGATAAGATTCACGCCTATATCGCCTCTCGCGCCCGCGAAGATCGCCGCGCCATGCGCGCTCTAGAGACTCCCGCCGCCCCCCTTGTTCCTGCTGTCCCCGGCGCCCCTGTTGCCCCTGCTGTCCCCGGCGCTCCCGAAGCCCCGGCGTCCGAAGCCCCGACAGATCTGCCTCAGGCAGACCTGCCTGTAGACCTTCCGCCCGTCGACCTGCCTCAGGCAGCCCCGCCCGAGGCAGAATTGCCTGAAGCAGCCCCGTTGCCGCCCCCGCGTCAAGACGCCCCGCCGCCTTCGCGTCAAGACGCCCCGCCACCGCGTCAAGACGCCCCGCGTCAAGACGCCGCGCCGCCGCTTGAAGCGGTGGAGCCGTAATTTCTAATTTCTCTCAAGAAGAGGAGGATTCTAAAAGAATCCCTTTCAGAATCCCTTTGTCCGGCGCGTCATGGCGAAGAGTTATTCTTGTCGCGGCGCGCGCCGGCGCGCCGCTTGTCTGAATGTCGGTCTGAAACCATGTCCCTCGCGCCTCTTCCGCCGAGACTTCCAGCAGCAAATAGCCGCGATGGAGGGGATCGGCGAAAAAGAGAGACTGGTCGCTCTCCACGAAGCGCTTTGAGAGCGCCTTCGCCGATTTGGGCGCGGACTCCACGAAACTGGAAGAGGAAACGCTGGGCGCGCCAAACTCCGAGCAGACGCCCTTCAGCGCCGCCGCCCAGCCAATATGGGTGTCGCCTGTCAGAATGAGAGGGGCGGGCGCGCTGGCGAGTCGCTTTAAGATTCGCTGTCGCATGACGGGGTAGCCGTCCCAACTGTCCAAGCCGAGCGGCAGATCGGGGCGCTTCAGCTTTTTGGAGAGCGCCGCCATTTGAAGAAGCGGCTTAAAACTGTCCGGCAGTTCCAGCCCGGAGAGATCCGGAATGCGGGAGGCGCGAAACGCCACCTGATTGCCGATCACTGTCCAGCGCTTCTGATGATTGAGGCGCTCTTTGAGAAAATCCTCCTGCGTCTCGGAAAAAATGCGCCGTTCCGCCTCCTGCCTTGCCCTGTCAAAAGCCTTGATGTCAAAGATGGGCGGCGCCTCCTTGTTTTTCGCTTTTCGGAAAAACTCGCCGTAAGAGAGAGGACGCGCTCTCTCATCGTGGCGCGTATCCAGCATGATCAGGCGGAGCAGATCGCCAAAGTCAAAACTCCGATAGATATGCGGCGCTCTTATCGGAAGCCATTCCAAGAAAGCCTGCCGCGCCGCTTTTTGTCGCGCCTCATACGGCCCCTCCTCCGCTTGATGATTTTGCGCGCCGCCATGCCAGCTGTTGTTGGCGATCTCATGATCGTCCCAAATGGCGATGACCGGATGACGCTGATGCATCGCTTGGAGATCGGGATCGCGGCGATAGAGAGCGTAGCGGGCGCGATAATCGGCGAGCGCGACCGTTTCGTGCGGCGGCGTCAGACCCCTCTGCGGATGGCTGCCATAGACATTCGTCCCATATTCATAAATATAGTCGCCCAGATGGAGAACGGCGCTCAGATCGTCTCGGGCGGCGATGGCGCGATAGGCGTTGAAATAGCCGGCATTATAATTAGAGCAGGAGACGACAGCGAAACGCGCCGCCGCGAGCCTCGCCCCGGCTTTCGGAAGCGTGCGCGCGCGCCCAATGGGCGAGAGCCGGCCCTTGGCGCGGAACTGGTAGAAATAAACCCGCGAGGCTTGAAGCCCCGCCGCTTCTATTTTGACGATATGGTCGCGCTCCGCTTCGGCCATCGCCTCGCCTGCCGCGATGATTTTGGAAAAATCGGGATTGTCCGAGACCCGCCATGCCACCGGAATCGCGCCCCCGCCGCCCTCGCCGCCGCCCGCGTCTCTGTCAGACGGCGAGAGTTTCGTCCAAAGGAGAACGCTCTCTTGGGCAGGATCGCCGCTCGCCACGCCATGGCGGAAAAGACCGCCCCCCGCCGCCGCCGCCGCCGCCGAAAAAGCGCGGCGCGGCAGAAAACTGCCCGCTCCGAGCGCCGCCGCCGCCCCCGCCGCCGCGCCCGTTTTTAGAAGATCGCGTCTTGTCGTTTTCGCCGCCATGATTCTCCCCGCCTCCTCCGTCTCCGCCATTTTCTTTTTGGCTCTTGGCTCTTGGCTCTTGTCAGGAAGTAGGGCATTGGCGCGCGCCTGTCAAAGAGATTTCGGGTGCGGCTTCGCCGGCGCGATCGCGCGCGCCTCCTTCTCCAGCATGATCGGAATGCCGTCCCGCACCGGATAGGCAAGCCCCGCCGCCTCCGAGATCAGTTCCTCGCGCTCGGCGTCATAGCGAAGAGGCGTTTTCGTCAAAGGGCAGACCAAAATCTCCAAAAGATACGGGTCTAGCGTCCCCCCCGCGCCTGCGCCCGCCGCGCCCGCGGCGCTTTTTTTCTTCTCAGACGTCATTGGATGGAAAGAGTCTTGCCGGGCATCGGGCGCGCCTCCGCCAAGAGCATTTCGGTGAGCGCGATCAGAATGTCGCAGCGCCGCGAAAGCGTCCTGGCTTCCAGCATCGCCTGCTTCTCCGCCGCGCCATAGGGGCTGATCATGGCGAGCATCGTGACCAAAGTCTCATTGGAGGTTCGCCGCAAAGTCGGCCAATCCATCCGCATATGATGCCGATCCAAATAGCGTTTTAAAACCTCCAGCAGCGCCTTCCGCTTGACCTCGTCCTCGCCCAGATTCTCAATCAGATCCTGCTGGAAGGGCGCGTAATCCACCTCCCCTTCCCGATAGGAAAAGCGGCGGGGCGTCTCATGGATCAGGCGAAAGCGGCAGATTCCGGTGAGCGAGATCAGCTGCCGCGCCTGTCCCGCCTCCCGAAAGCCGGTGACGCGTCCGGCGCAGCCGATCTCGTAAAGCGCGCCCTCCGCCTCGCCGCGCGGCTGGATGAGACCGATCACCTTGTCTTTTTTCAGACAGTCGCGCAGCATCGTCAAATAGCGCGGCTCAAAAATGTTCAGCGGCAGAGTCCCGCGCGGCAGCAGAAGCGCGCCCGGGAGCGGAAAAAGAGGAATCTGTCTTGGAATCTCGTCAATCTTGCGATAGCGCATGGTCTTTGCGAGCCTTTCCGTCTTTGAGGGAATGATTTTACCCCAAAAGACCGATCTTCTCCAAACGCCGCGTCAAGAGAGAGGGCTTGCAATCCTCGCCGCCAAGAGGCTAGATACAGGCTTGACGGAAAGAGGGCGCGGTCATGCGGGCGTAGCTCAGGGGTAGAGCACAACCTTGCCAAGGTTGGGGTCGTGAGTTCAAATCTCATCGCCCGCTCGCCGGCTCTTGAGTTTCTGTCGGGCGAGCTTGAAACGGCTTTCGCCGCATGGTATAGTGCGCCCTTCCGCCGCCCACGCCCCCACGCCCGCCCCCACCCCCAACGCCCCGCCCAACGCCCCCCCCGCCCCCCGCCGCCGCCAAGACAGGACGATGACCCATATGACAGAAACGCCGGGCGCCGTCAGCGCCAACAGAGCCGAACTTCTCCAAATCGCCGACGCTTTGGCGCGCGAGAAGGATATTCCGCGCGAGGTCGTCATGGACGCGATCGCCGAAGGGCTTGAGAAGGCGGCGCGATTCCGCTATGGCGCCGAGAGCCGAATTCGCGCCCAGCTGGACGACAAAAGCGGCGCGATAAGCCTCTCGCGCCTGCGCGAAGTGGTGGAAACCGTGGAAGATCCGGCGACCCAAATAGACATCGCCGCCGCCCGCCTTCTTCATGACGGCGCGCAGCTCGGCGATCAGATCGCCGAAGATCTGCCGCCGATTGAATTCGGCAGAGTCGCCGCCCTGACGGCAAGGCAGGTCATCGTTCACAAAGTCCGAGACGCCGAGCGCGAGCGCCAATATGACGAATATAAAGACCGAGTCGGCGAAGTCGTCAATGGCATTGTCCGCCGCATTGAATATGGCAATGTGATCGTGGATTTGGGGCGCGCGGAAGCGATCGTCCGCCGCAGCGAGCTTCTGCCCAGGGAAATCTTCCGCACCGGCGATCGCATCCGCGCCTATATTTATGACGTCCGCCGCGAGATGCGCGGCGCGCAGATTTTTCTCTCCCGCGCCCATGACATGTTCATGGTGCGTCTTTTCGGGCAGGAAGTTCCGGAAATCTATGGCGGCATCATTGAGGTCAAGGCGGTGGCGCGCGACCCTGGAAGCCGCGCCAAAATCGCCGTTCTCTCCCACGACAGCGCGATTGATCCTGTCGGCGCCTGTGTCGGGATGCGCGGGACGCGCGTCCAAGCGGTCGTGGGCGAGCTGCAGGGCGAGAAGATTGACATTGTCCGCCATTCGCTGGATCCGGCCGATTTCATCGCCAAGGCGCTGGCGCCCAGCCAAGTCGTCAAAATCGTGCTGGATGACGACAATAAGCGCGTGGAGGCTGTCGTCCCGGACGATCAACTGTCGCTCGCCATCGGCAGACGCGGGCAGAATGTGCGCCTCGCCTCGCAGCTGACGGGCTGGGCGATTGACATTCTGACCGAAGCGGAGGAATCGGAGAGGCGGCAGAAAGAATTCGCCGAGCGCACCGCGCTCTTCCAAAAGGCGCTGGATGTGGATGAGACGGTCGCGCAGCTGCTGGCCTCCGAGGATTTCGCCTCCGTTGAGGATGTCGCCTTCGTGGACGCCGCCGAAATCGCCGCCGTGGAGGGCTTTGACGAGAAAATCGCCGAAGCGCTCCGCGACCGCGCCAAAGCCTATCTTGACGAGGAAAACGCCGCGCTGGAGAAAGAGCGCCGCGCTTTGGGAGTCGCCGACGCGCTCGCCAAAATGGACGGCATGACGCCCAAAATCCTCGTTCTCCTCGGCAAGGGCGAGGTGAAGACGATGGAGGATTTCGCCTCGCTGGCAAGGGACGATCTGACGGGATGGTATGAGAAGGTGGAGGATAAGCGCGAGCGGCGTCCGGGACTCTTGGACGGCGCCGGCGTCTCGGCGCGGCAGGCCGAGGCGCTGATCATGCAGGCGCGCCTCGCTTTGGGATGGGTCGCCCCTCCCCCCGATCCTCAAGAGGAGGCTCCCCCCGAAGAGGCTAGCCCCGAAGAGGCTCCCCCCGAAGAAGCTAGCCCCGAAGAGGCCCCAAAGCTAGACCCCGCCGCCGCCCCAGACGAGGATGCGCCAAGCGCTGACGCGTCCGAGATTAAGGAATGAAACCGCATGGCGCGAGAGAAGAAGAAAAGACGATGTCTTGTGACAGGCGATCTTCTGCCTTTCCATGCGCTGCTGCGCTTCGTGGCGGATCCTGGCGCGCGGCTTCTTCCTGATCTCCAAAACCGACTGTCCGGGCGGGGCATGTGGGTTCTGGCCCGCCGCTCTTATGTCGCGAAAGCGCTTGTGAAGAAACTCTTTGAGCGCGCGCATGGCGCGCCTCTTTCTGTCGCCGAGGATCTGCCGGATCGCCTTGAGACGCTTCTGCGAGAGGCGGCGCTCTCCTCTTTGGGGATCGCGGCGCGCGGCGGGCAGATTCTCTATGGCGAGGAGGCGGCGCTTCGCGCCTCGTCCGACAAGACCAGCCTCCTTCGCCTGCGCGCCGCCTCGCCTGAAACTCGGCGCTTCGCGCGCTTTTCGGGAAGCCCCTATCTCTATCTTTTTTCCGATCAGGAGATGGCGGCGGCGCTGGGGCGGGGCGCTCTTCGGCGTTTGGCTCTGCGACAAAGCCCCGCCGCTCCCGCCGCCCGTCCCGCCCTTTTCGCGCTGGCGCGCTACGCCCGCTATTTGGAACTGACCGGCGTCCCCGAGACGGCGGCGGAAAAAGAGGGGAACTTCTGATGGCGGCGGACAAAACGCCATCGCGCGGCGAGAAAGGCGCGGGCACGCTGCATCTTCCGGGCAGCGCCCCTTCGCGGATGGCGCGAAAGCCGCTTCGCCCCGCCGCGCCCCTTTTGGTCGTTGAGAAAAAGCGCAAGAAGCGCCAAGCCGCCGGCGTGATGCTGTCCGAAGATCCTCTTTCTCCAAAAACTTCGCCTCTCTCGCCGCCCCCCCCCCCCGCCCGCGCCCCCGCGTCAAGACGCCCCGCGTCAAGACGCCGCGCCGCCGCCGCCTTCCGCCCGCGCCCCCGCCGCCCCCGCGTCAAGACGCCCCGCCGCCCCCTCTTCCGAAGGCGATGCGTCCCGCCGACAGGGAGTCGTGCTTCGTCCGTTGAGCGAGAAGGAAAAGGCGGCGCGCGCCCGCGCTCTGACCGAAGCGCAGAAAGAGGAGGAGGAGGCGCGCCGCAAAGCGCGCGAGGAAACCGCGAAACAGGCGGAGAGCGATAAAAAACGCAAGGAAGAGCAGGAAGCGGCGGCGGCAAGGGACGCCGATCTCAAAGAAGAGCGCGAGCGGCAGGCGAAAGCGCGCGCGGACGCCGCCCTTGAAGCCACGCGCCGCTTGGAAGAGGGCGGCGCGCCCCCGAGCCTCGCCCCGGATCCCCGCGCCGAGCGCCCAAAAACCGCCCGCCGCCCCGAGCGCCGCCGCCGCGAAGGAAAACTCACCATCGCCAAAGCGCTGGATGAAAGCGAGAGGCAGGTCTCTCTGGCAGCCCTCCGCCGCCGCCGACAGCGCCAGCGCAAAGCGCCGGAAAGCCAAGCCCCAGCCCCCCCTGTCGCCCGCGATGTCGTCATTCCAGAGACGATCACAGTCGCCGAACTCTCGGCGCGCATGGCCAGGCGCGCCGCCGATGTCATCCGCGCGCTGATGCAGCAGGGCGTCATGGCGAAAGCCTCCGACATTCTGGACGCCGACACGGCGCAACTTGTCGCCGAAGAGCTGGATCACAAAGTCCGCCGCATCGCCGAATCCGATGTGGAGGACGCGCTCCAAAGCCAGCCCGACAAGGAGGAGAATCTCCGCCCGCGCCCCCCCATTGTCACAGTGATGGGGCATGTGGATCACGGCAAGACCTCGCTCTTGGACGCTCTGCGCCAAAGCGCCGTCGCCAAGGGCGAGAAGGGCGGCATCACGCAGCATGTCGCCGCCTATCGCCTCCGCCGCGAAGGACAATCATCGGCGAGCCGCCGCCGCGACATCACCTTCATAGACACGCCCGGCCACGCCGCCTTCACGGCGATGCGCGCCAGGGGCGCTGAGACGACCGACATTGTCGTTTTGGTCGTCGCCGCCGATGATGGCGTCATGCCGCAGACCGAAGAGGCTCTAGCCCATGCCAAAGCGGCGGGGACGCCCATTGTCGTCGCCATCACCAAGACCGATCTGGCGGGCGCGGATCCGGAAAAGGTCAAGCAGGCGCTGGCGCAAAAAGGATTGCTCGCCGAGACGATGGGCGGCGAAACGCTTATGGTCGCCCTTTCCGCCCTCAAGGGCGAAGGCTTGGAGGCTTTGGAAGAGGCGCTTTTGCTGCAGGCGGAACTGATGGATCTGAAAGCCAATCCCTCCCGCGCCGCCCGCGGAGTCGTGCTGGAGAGCGGCGTTCGCAAAGGTCTGGGCCCTGTCGCGACATTTCTCGTTCAAAATGGGACGCTGCGCCAAGGCGATCTCTTCGTGGTCGGACGCCATTGGGGGCGCGTCCGCGCTCTGGAAGATGATCGCGGAAAGATTGTCCGCGAGGCTGGGCCGGCCGAGCCCTGCCGCGTCTCGGGCTTGAGCGGCGTGGCGGAGGCGGGCGACCATTTTGACGCGCTTGACGATGAATCCCGCGCGCGCGAGATCGCCGAATATCGCGCCCGAAAAATGCGCGATCTCCGCGCCCTCCCAGGACGGCAGACGCCGACATCCGCCGAAGAGATGATCGCCTCCATGAAGGACAGCCAAGAGAAGCCCCTTTTCTCGGCGATTTTCAAGACGGACGTTCAGGGATCGGCGGCGGCGCTGGAAGAGGCGGCGCGGGGCGTCTCGGAGAAGGCGGAGTTCAGGCTCATTCATGCCGGGGTCGGCGATGTGGCGCTCTCGGATGTCTCGCTGGCGCAGACGACTTCCGCCGAGATTTTCGGCTTTAATGTCCGAGTCGCCAAAGACGCGCAGGACGCCGCGAAGCGGATGGGCGTCATGATTCACACGGCGCCGGTCATTTACGATCTCTTGGAGAGCATGAAAAATCGAATCGCTTCGCGGTTGGAGCCGGCGAAGCGCGAGATTTCGCTGGGCAAAGCGAAGATTCTCAAAGTCTTTGATCTCTCCCGAGGCCGCCGCGCCGCCGGCTGCCGCGTGGAAGAGGGCGCGCTCCAAAAAGCGATGCGCTTCCGCGTGTCGCGCGAGGGCGAGACGGTCTATGAAGGCGCGCTGGATTCCCTCAGACGCTTTAAGGAGGATGCCGAGGAAGTCCGCGCCGGACAAGAATGCGGGCTGGGCTTCGGCGCTTTTCAAGAAATGCGGGAGGGCGATTGGGTGGAATGTTTCCGGTTGGAAGAAACGCCGCAGGAACTTTAGACCCCTCTTGAGACTCCCGCCTGCCGCCGCCCGCCCCCGCCTCTCCAGACGCGCTTGATGAAAAAAGATCAGGATTTCTTCCAATGACGGTTCCCGCCTCTAAAAAACCCTCGCACAGACAGCGCCGCGTCGGCGCGACCATTCATCGCGCCCTTGCCGATCTCCTTCGGCGGCGGGGGACCTTCTCGGCGCGGCTGACCATCAGCGAAGTCCGTCTCAGCGCCGACATGCGCTATGCGCGAATCTTCATCCATGCCGAGGGGCCGGACGATTTCGCGCGCAATTTGGAGGCGCTCGCCGCCGCGCGCAAGGATTTGCAGAAAGCGCTGGCGCGACTTTTGAAATTGCGCTTCACGCCGATTCTCTCTTTCGCCGCCGATCCGCATTTTGAGCGCGCGCAGAGGCTGGAGCGCATTCTCCAAAGCCCGAAAGTCGCCGCCGATTTGGCGAAAAGCCAGCCATGAGCGCCTCCGCGTCAAGACGCGCCGCCCCTGAGGCAGTTTCGGGCTGGATAGCGCTGGACAAGCCGCGCGGCGTCTCTTCGGCGAAAGCCGTTTATCAGACGCGCCGCCTTCTCCGCGCCGCCAAAGCCGGACATGCAGGCACGCTGGATCCCCTGGCCGACGGCATTCTTCTGATCGCGCTGGGCGAGGCGACAAAAGCGGCGGGCTTTCTTACTGCCAGCGACAAAATCTACCGCTTCACGATCCGATGGGGCGCCGCCACAGACACGGACGATCAAGAAGGGCGCGTGATAAGACTTTCCGCCTCTCGCCCCTCGCCTTCCGACATTGACGCGGCGCTTCCCCGTTTCATCGGCGTCATTCTGCAGAGACCGCCGGCTTTTTCCGCCATTCATTGTCAAGGGCGGCGCGCCTATCTTTTGGCGCGTCAAGGACGCCCGCCTCGCCTCGCGCCGCGCGAGGCGAGGATCTTCTCGCTCCGCCGCCTCTCCTCCCCCTCTTCGGAGAGGACGGAGCTGGAAATGCGCTGCGGCAGCGGCGTCTATGTCCGCTCTGTCGCGCGGGATTTGGGCGAGGCGCTGGAGAGCGCCGCCCATGTGGAGGCGCTCCGCCGAATCGCGCTCGGCCCTTTCGGCGAAAAGGACGCCATTCCTCTTGAAGAACTAGCCCAAGAGGCGAGAGAGAATCTGCCCGCCGCCCGCGCGCGCCTTCTGCCTTTGGAAAAGGCGCTCTCTGATATGCCCGCCCTCGCCGTGAGCGCGGAGGAGGCGCGGGCGCTCCGACAGGGACAAAGACGCTCTCTGCGATGCCGCCCCGCCGCCGCCGCCGCGTCAAGACGCCCCGCCGCCTCTTCTCTGGAAGGCGCGACATGCCTGGCCCTCCATGACGGCAAGCCTGTCGGCTTCGTGGAAATCGCCGACGGCGAAATCAGCCCCAAGCGCATCTTTCATCTTTAGAGGAGGCGTCAAGCTCTTGCGCGAAGCGCCGAAAGAGGGTATAAGGACACGGTCATGATGGCAGAAACGGACAATCCCCGCCAAAAAACGAAAGCGGCGGCGCAGGACATCAAACGGCACGATAAGGACACGGGCTCGCCGGAAGTCCAAATCGCGCGGCTGACGGCGCGAATCTCGGGCTTGACCGATCACTTCCGCCTTCATAAGAAGGATCACAGTTCCAGGCGCGGGCTTCTCAAACTGGTCAGCCGCCGCCGATCGCTGCTGGATTATTTGAACAGCCGCGATGAGTCTCGCTACAGGGACGTCATCCAAAAACTCTCTCTGCGCCGCTAAAAAAGCGCGAGCCACGCCCGAAGGGCAGGAAAGGAAAATCATGTTCACGACACATCGCGAAGAGCTGGAATGGGGCGGACGTCCGCTCCTTCTGGAGACGGGGCGACTCGCCCGCCAAGCGGACGGCGCTGTCCTCGTCCATTATGCCGACACGACCGTCCTCGCCACCGCCGCCGCCGAGCGCCAGCCTAGAGAGCCGCGCGACTTTCTCCCTCTCACAGTCAATTATTTGGAGAGAAACTACGCGGCGGGGAAAATCCCGGGCGGCTATTTTAAGCGCGAGGGGCGTCCAAGCGAGAAAGAGACGCTGGTCTCCCGCCTGATTGACCGTCCTCTTCGCCCTCTTTTTCCAAAAGGATACCAAAATGAAACGCAGATCATCGCGATGGTTCTCTCCCATGATTTGGAGAACGATCCCGATATTGTCGCGCTGATCGCGGCTTCCGCCGCGCTCAGCGTCTCCGGTCTTCCCTTTCAAGGTCCGATTGGCGCGGCGAGGGTGGGCTTTCGGAACGGCGATTTCATCCTCAACCCCCGCGGAGACGAAATGGGCGAGAGCGCGCTGGATTTGGTCGCGGCGGGAACGAAAGACGCCATCCTGATGGTGGAATCCGAAGCGCGCGAATTGTCCGAAGAAGAGATGCTCGGCGCCGTCCTCTTCGCCCATAAAGAGAGCCAGCCCGTCATAGAGGCGATAGAGCGCCTCGCCAAGAAAGCCGCCCGCCCCGCCCGCCCTGTTCCGGCTCCTGCCGCCGCGCCCCCCCCTTCTGAAACTTTGGACGCGCTCCTCAAAGAGCGCTGGGAAGCGCCGTTCCGAGACGCTTACCAAATCGCCGAAAAAACCGAGAGACAGGCTAGTCTGAACGCGCTTCGCCGCGAGGCGGCGGACGCGATCGCCGCCTCGCCCCCCGCCTCCTCTTCCGAAGAGCCTCTTGAGGAGGGCGTGATCGCGGCGCGAATCAAAAATCTTGAGAAAAATCTTGTGCGCGGCGCTCTTTTGGAGGGCGGGAGGCGCATAGACGGGCGCGACAAGACCGCCATCCGCGCCATCGCCGCCGAGACCGGCATTCTCCCCCGCGCCCATGGAAGCGCCCTTTTCACGCGAGGCGAGACGCAGGCTCTCGCCGTCGCCACTTTGGGAACGTCAGAAGACGAGCAGTTCGTGGATGCGCTGGAAGGGACGCGGCGCGAGCATTTTCTTCTTCATTATAACTTTCCGCCTTATTCGGTCGGGGAAGTGGGGCGGGTGGGCTTCACTGGTCGGCGCGAGGTCGGTCATGGGAAACTTGCCTGGCGCGCGCTGAAAGCCGTCCTGCCGCCGCGCGAGAATTTCCCTTACACTCTTCGCCTCGTCTCCGAAATCACCGAATCCAACGGCTCTTCCTCCATGGCGACTGTCTGCGGCGCCTCGCTGGCGATGATGGACGCCGGCGTGCCTCTGACGCGCCCTGTGGCTGGAATCGCCATGGGGCTGATCAAAGACGGCGCGCGCCACCTCATTCTCTCCGACATTCTGGGGGACGAGGATCATCTGGGCGACATGGATTTCAAGGTCGCCGGCACCGAAAAAGGCGTCACAGCGCTGCAGATGGACATCAAGATTGCCGGAATCACCGAAGAGATTATGCGCGAAGCGCTGGCGCAAGCGGGCGAAGGGCGCGCCCATATTTTAGCCGAAATGGCGAAGGCGCTCCCTGAAGCGCGCGCCTCTTTGGGCGAGCATGCGCCGCGCATTGAGCTCGTGAATGTGCCGGTGGATAAAATCCGCGAAGTGATAGGGCCCGGCGGGCGCGTCATCCGCGAGATCGTGGAAGAGACCGGCGCGAAGATTGATATTGGCGATGACGGCGCGATTAAGATCGCCTCGTCCAACGCGGCGGCGATAGAGGGCGCGCGCGCCAGAATTTTAAGCCTGACGGCTGAGCCTGAAGTCGGACAGATTTATGACGGCAAAGTGGTCAAGGTCATGGATTTCGGGGCTTTCGTCAATTTTTTCGGCAAGCGCGATGGTTTGGTGCATATTTCGCAGCTGAGCGAGGAGCGCGTGGAGCGAGTCGGCGACATTGTCCATGAGGGCGATTCGGTGCGCGTCAAACTGGTCGGCTTTGACAATCGCGGCAAGGTTCGCCTCTCCATGAAGGGAATCGCGCAGAATCCTTAAAAAATAAAAAATAAAAATTAAAAAATCGGCGGGGGCGGAAGAGCGCTCACGGAGCGCGGCGGAAGACAAGAGTCCCGTTCGTTCCGCCAAAACCGAAACTGTTGGAAAGAACGCAATTCACCTCCACATTGTCCCGACGCTCCCGCAAAATCGGCATGTCGGCGAATTCCGGATCCAACTCCTCAATATGCGCCGACTCGCATAAAAACCCGCCATTCAACATGATCAGCGAATAAATCGCCTCATGCGCGCCGCTCGCCCCCAAGGAATGTCCCGTCAGAGCTTTTGTCGCGCTCAAGGGCGGAACCTTCTCGCCAAAGACTTCGCGCAAAGCTTGAATCTCATTCTTGTCGCCGATCGGCGTGGAGGTGGCGTGCGGATTCACGTAATCCACCGGACAATCCACATTTTTGAGCGCCATCTTCATGCAGCGCACAGGGCCTTCCACCGAAGGCTGCACCATGTCGCTGCCGTCCGATGTCGCGCCATAGCCGATAATCTCGCCATAGATTCGCGCGCCGCGCGCTTTGGCGCGCGCCATCTCTTCTAACACCAAGACGCCGCCGCCGCCCGAAATGACAAAACCGTCCCGCGAGAGATCATAGGGGCGAGAGGCGGTCTCCGGCGTCTCATTATGTTTGGAGGACATCGCGCCCATCGCGTCAAAATGGACGGAGAGAAACCAATCCAAGCCGTCGCCGCCGCCGGCGAAGACGACATCCTGTCTGCCGCTTTGGATGAGATCCTTCCCATGTCCGATGCAGTGCGCGCTTGTCGCGCATGCCGAGGTGATGGAATAATTGACGCCTTTGATGCCGTAAGCCACCGCCAAAGTCGCCGAATGGGTGCTGCTCATCACTTTCGGCACGGCGACAGGGCTGACGCGCTTCGCGCCCTTCTCTCTTGCCTTATCCACGACCTCCACCATCGTTGGGACGGAGGGGCCGCCCGATCCCATGACGAGGCCTGTGCGCTCATGGCGAATCTCCGCCTCGTCAAGACCCGAATCTTCCACAGCCTCGCGCATCGCGATATAATTCCAAGCCGCGCCGGCTCCCATGAAGCGGCGCGTTTTTCTGTCCAGAGCCTCTTCGGGATTGATCGGCGGGCGCGCCTCCACATGGGAGCGAAAGCCGTAGGTCTTATGATCTTTGGCGAAGCCCGTTCCCGATTTCGCCTCATAGAGACTGTCGCGCACTTCCTCCACATTGCCGCCAATGCTGGAGACGATGCCCATGCCTGTGATCACGACTCGCCGGTTCATGCGCCTTCTCCCTCTTTGGCGGCGGGGGCGGCGGGCGCGGGCGCGGCGGCGTTTGGAGATTTGGCGGGCATTTCTTGAATCAGCCCGGCGCGCAAATCTTCCGCCCGATAGATGGTTTCGCCGTCCGCCAAGACTTCGCCGTCCGCGATCGCGATCGGCATGCGCTTGGACGCGCCGCCTCGGGTCAGGAAGAGGCGCTTCATGTGCACCCGATAGAGAACTTGGCGCGTCTCTGGCAGGATCATGCCGGAGAAGCGCACTTTGCCGACCCCCAGCGCGCGTCCGCGACCGGGCTGTTTTTTCCATGCCAAGAAAAAGCCTGTCAGCTGCCAAAGCGCGTCCAAGCCCAGACAGCCCGGCATGACGGGATCTTTCTTAAAATGGCAGGCGAAGAACCAGAGATCGGGGCGTATGTCCAAGACCGCTTCTATGAGACCGGCGTCATATCGTCCGCCTTTGTTGGTGATGCGCGAGATTCGGTCAAACATCAGCATGGGCGGCAGGGGCAGACGCGAGGCGCTGTCGCGGAAAAGCATGCCTTCGCCGCTTGCGATCAGATCGCGGTAATCAAAAGATTCTTGTCCGTAGGGGTCTGTTCGTTTTGCCCCGTTGGCTTTTTCTGTCTGCGCTTGCGTCATGTTTTTGGGCTCCTCCCTTTGCCGCTCTCCGCGCCGCTTTTTCGGTCAAGATGGTGATGAGGTCTCTAGACCTCTTGCAAATCGTCTGCCGCGACACCATACTATAGCAGATTTTCACGCGAAACCGATAGGTTTTCCATGAGAGAAGGCGACAAATCTTGGCGAGACGGGAGGGATGTTTCGCTCACTGGCGCGGATAGGGAGGCTCTTTCGCGGATTTTACGCCGCGCCGGGTTGCGGGCGACCAAGCAGCGTTTGGGTTTGGCGTCTTATTTGTTTGACGGCGGTCCGACTCGTCATATCACGGCTGAGGCTCTTCATCGGAGGGCTGGGGGCGCGGCGTCTTTGGCGACGGTGTATAATATGTTGAACAGGCTGACGAGGGCGGGTCTTTTGCAGAAGTTGGATGTTGGTTTTGGTCCGGCTCATTTTGACACGAATCTTTTGCCTCACCATCATTTTTATGATGAGGAGACGGGGGCGTTGACGGATTTCACGAGTGATGGGGTCTCTGTTCGTGGTTTGCCGGATGCGCCTGGGGGTCGGGAGGTTTCGCGGGTAGATTTGGTTGTTCACTTGGCGCGATCTGCGCGCTCCCGTTAAGGGGGGTTTGGGGGGCTTGCCCCCCAAGAAAAACCAAGGCGGGCGCAAGCCCGCCTATCGGTTGGGGGGTGGGGTGGGGAAAAAGCTTTTCCGAGTGAAGCGAAGCGAAATGAGGAAAAGCGACCCACCCCCCAACCGCCCCTGCTGCAAGAGCTCAAGCGAGCAGGGGGCGCGTGGGTGGGTCGCATTTGCTCGCTTCGCGTTGCTTCGCTCGCAAATGCTCTTTTCCCACCCACCCACGCGCTTTCGGGGGTTTCCCCCGAACCCCCTTCTCGCGGGGGGCTTCGCCCCCCACACCCCCCTCAACGGGAGCATGCCAAAACGCCCGCGCCCCTTCACTAGAAAAGAAAATTCCACATTATCCACATTAGAAGCAATCTAAACTATTGACAAACCCCCAAACCCCCCACATAATACCCCCCCAAACCCCACAAACAAAGGAGCCCAACCATGCCGCTCAAAGGAACACAAACCCTGGACAACCTCAAAGCCGCCTTCTCAGGCGAAAGCCAAGCCAATCGCCGATATCTCTACTTCGCCCAAAAAGCCGATGTAGAAGGCTATAACGACGTCGCCGCCGTCTTCCGATCCACCGCCGAAGGCGAAACAGGACACGCCCACGGACACCTGGAATTCCTGGAAGAAGTCGGAGACCCCGTGACCGGCGACCCCATCGGCAACACATCCGAAAATCTCCAAGCGGCAATCTCCGGCGAAACCCACGAATATACCGACATGTATCCCGGTATGGCGAAAACCGCCCGCGAAGAAGGCTTTGACGAAATCGCCGATTGGTTCGAAACCCTCGCCAAAGCCGAAAAATCCCACGCGGGACGCTTCCAAAAAGCCCTGGACACAATGGAATAACGGCGGAAGAGAAGGGAATCACAAAACAACTTCCCCAAAATGGACAAGCGCGAAGGGAGTCTGGACGCGCCAACGCGCCACCCCCTCCTCTGGCGCGACAAGGCATTCCATGACGAGAAAGCGCTGGACGCCGAAATGCGCCGCGTCTTTGACGTCTGCCATGGCTGTCGGCGCTGCTTCAATCTCTGCGACGCCTTCCCGCGACTCTTTGAACTGATTGACGAATCCAAAACCGGCGAAGTGGACGGCGTCTCCTCCGCCTCCTTCCGCGCGGTGGAAGAAGCATGCACCCTTTGCGACATGTGCTTCATGACGAAATGCCCCTATGTGCCGCCTCATCCTTTCGCGATAGATTTTCCGCATTTGATGCTCCGCGCCCGCGCCGCCTCGCGCCATAGGGGCGAGAAAGCCCCTTTCGGCGTCCGACAATTGGCGCGGATGGATAGAAACGCTCTCCTCGCGCGATGGGCAGCGCCTCTGGTCGCTTGGGCGTCCGCGCGCTGGAACAGCATGACGCGGATTCCTCTGGAATGGATTCTCAAAATAGATCGGAAAGCCGAACTCCCCCGCTTCGCCTTTCGGTCTTTCATCGGTCTCGCCAAACGCGCCAAGCGCAAAGCGCAATGGACGCCGAATAAAAACGCGCCGGCTTTTGGGCGGAAGATTCTTTTTTTTCCGACATGCTACGTCAATCATGCCTCTCCGAAAGAGGGCGCGTCTATGGCGCGATTGTTGGCGCATTGCGGCGCGGAAGTGGAGGCGCTCTATCCGACATGCTGCGGCATGCCGTTCTTGGAGCAGGGCGAGATCGGCGAGGTCGCCAAACGCGCCGAAACCATCGCGCGCGCCATGACGCCTTTTCTAGACGAGGGCTATGACGTGGTCTCGCCGACCGCCAGCTGCTCTTTGATGATGCGGCAGGAATGGCGTCTCATTCTTCCCGAGAGCGAGAAGGTCAAGCGTCTGTCGGAGAGGGTTTATGACATCACCCATTATCTCACCGAGATGGCGAGGAAGGACGGGCTGCCTTCCGGCGCGCGCGCCGTGGAGGGCGGCGTGGCGGTGCATTTGGCGTGCCATGCGCGGGCGCAGAATCTGGGGGCGCGGGCGGCGGAGCTGATGCGTCTTCTGCCTGATACGAAGGTGGAGGTCGTGGAGCGCTGTTCGGGTCATGGCGGGACTTTTGGGGTCGTCAAGCCGACCCATGCGGTGGCGGCTCGCCAAGCGCGTCCGGCGCTCCGCCTGATGGCGAAGACCGGCGCGAAACATTGGGTTTCGGAGTGTCCTTTGGCGGCGAAACATTTGGCGCATCAGGCTTCTCTTGGTCAAAAGGGCAGGGGCGGGGGCGGGGGCGCGCCGCCGAGCCATGCGCATCCTGTCGCTTTGATGGCGCGGGCTTACGGGCTTTCCGAATAATGCCTCGTGAGGAAAGACGCATCGCGCGCGCGGATATTCTTGATCCTGCCATTTACGCGAAAGAGCGGGCGGATCGCCGCCGCGCGATCATGGAGGTGAAGAGGTCTCGCCGCGTGGCGCTTGGCCCTGACGCGCATCTTTATTTTGAGTCTTATGAGACGATGTTTCAGCAGGTTTTGGAGATGCTTCATGTGGAGGGGGGCGGCGAGGGTCAGATTGCTGATGAGTTGGCGGCGTATAATCCTTTGATTCCGCAGGGTCGGGAGTTGGTGGCGACGTTGATGTTTGAGGTTGCGGATCCTGTGGAGCGCGACAGATTTTTGCGTCGGCTTGGGGGTGTTGAGGAGAGGGTTTATGTGTTTTGCGGGGGTTCGCGGATTATGGCGGTTCCGGAGCGCGAGGTTGAGCGCACGGATGATGAGGGGAAGACTTCGGCGGTTCATTTTTTACATTTTCCTTTTGGGGATGAGGAGGTTCGGTTTTTTCTTTCCATGAGGGGTGAAGTTGGTGTTGGGGTGGATCATGTTGGCTATCGGCATGAGGCGGCGATGTCTGATGGGACGCGGGCGGTATTGAGTAAAGATTTTGGCTGATAGAGTCTCCTGTTGAGGGGGGTTTGGGGGGGCGGCGAGCCGCCGCGGGCATCTTTTTCATAGAGAGGCATTTTGGCTTTGCCCCAGGGGAACTAATGCATAGAAGCTGAAAGTAAAAAGGGGGTTTGGGGGAACGAAGTTCCCCCAAGAAAAGGGGGTTCGGGGGAAACCCCCCGAAAGCGCGTGGGTGGGTGGGAAAAAAGCATTTGCGAGCGAAGCGTAGCGTAAGCGAGCAAATGCGACCCACCCACGCGCCCCCTGCTAGAAGAGCTCTTGGAGGGGGGTCGGCGGGCTTTCTCGCGGGCTTGCGCTGTCGCGCTGCGCCCGCTTCGTTTCGCCACGCCCGCCGACTTTTCGGGGGATTCCCCCCGACCCCCCCCTTCTTCGCGGGGGGCTTCGCCCCCCACACCCCCCTTCACAGGAGCATGACAACTCCCCGCCTCAATTATGCTAAAACCACAAAAAAGGAGACCCCCATGAACCTAAAAGTCGGCGTCATCGGCGCAGGATATTTCGGAACCCGCCACGCCCAAAACTACGCGCGCATGAAAAACGTCACCCTCCACGCTATCGCCGATACCAACGCCGAAGCCGCCAAACGCCTCGCCCGCGAAACCAACGCCCAACCCTTCTTCCAACCCCACGCGCTCCTCAATCAGGTGGACGCCGTCAGCATCACCACGCCCAGCCAAACCCACGCCGCCGTGGCGCTCCCTTATATCCGCGCCGGAATCCCAACGCTGATAGAAAAACCGCTCGCCACCATCATGAAAGACGCCGCGCGAATCCTCCGCGCCGCCAAGAAAAGCGGCGCGCCCATTCTTGTCGGCCATGTGGAGCGCTTCAATCCGGCGATGGAGAAATTGTTGGAACTCGTCCGCGCGCCCATCTTCTTGGAAGGACGCCGCCTCTCGCGCTTTTCGGGACGCGCTTTGGACACTGATGTCGTGCAGGATCTTTTGATTCACGACATAGATTTGGCTTGCGCGCTTGTCGGCGCGGCGCCGTCAAAGATCGCGGCGATTGGCGCGCGCGTTTTGACGGACAAGACGGATGTCGCCTCGGCGCGTTTGGCGTTCCCTTGCGGCGCGGCGGCGCATTTGACGGCGAGTCGCGTGGCGTTGAAGGACAAGCGTCGGATGCATATTTTCGCGGAGGAGGGATATTTCGCGTTGGATTTTCAGGCTCAGAGTTTGCGGCGCATTTTGACGCGCGATGCGCTTTCTGTTGGCGATGGGGGCGTGGCGCAGGAGTTTTTGGAGCGCGGCGCGGCGGATGGCGTTGCGCCGTTGGAGCGGGAGTTGGCGCATTTTGTGGAGGTTGCGCGGGGTCGGGTTCGTCCGCGGATTGGCGTTGATGAGGGTTGTGATGCGCTGCGTTTGGCGGAGCGGATTGTTCGGGCGGTGGATCGTTCTGAGGCGGCGCGGCGGGCTTGACCTGCTCCCGTGAAAAGGGGGTTTGGGGGAACGAAGTTCCCCCAAGAAAACCAAGGCTGCCGCAAGGCAGCCTATCGGTTGGGGGGTGGGGTGGGAAAAAAGCTTTTCCGAGCGAAGCAACGCGAAGCGAGGAAAAGCGACCCACCCCCCAACCGCCCCTGCTCGCAAGAGCTCTTCTAGCAGGGGGCGCGTGGGTGGGTCGCTTTTGCTTGTTCGCTACGCTCTCTGCGCAAAAGCTCCTTTCCCACCCACCCACGCGCTTTCGGGGGTTTCCCCCGAACCCCCTTTTTTCAAGGGGGGCAAGCCCCCCTTGACCCCCCTCAACGGGAGCGCGTCAAAACGCCCGCGCCCCCCCTCTTTGAGAGATTCTGTGCTTTAATCACCCCACCCCAACCCGATTCGCCCCCCATGACCAAAACAAATAAAAAACCCATCCCCTTCCTAGACGCCGCCGCCGACTTCCATAAGCGCAAAAAAACCTGGATCCAAGCCCTGACAAAAATCGGCGAAACCGGACGCTTCATCCTCGGCGAACAAGTCAAAACCTTTGAAACCAAAGCCGCCAACTTCCTCGGCGCGAACAACGCCATCACCCTCGCCAATGGAACAGACGCGCTCATCCTCGCGCTCCGCCTCGCCGGCGTCAAAGAAAAAGACGAAGTCATCACAACGCCCTTCAGCTTTTTCGCCTCGTCCGGCGCGATCTGCCGCCTCGGCGCGAAACCAATCTTCGCCGACATCAACCCCCGCTCCTTCGCCATCGCCCCGGACAAAATAGAATCGCGCATCACGAAAAAAACCCGCGCCATTCTGCCCGTCCATCTCTACGGCGCGCCCGCCAATATGACGGCGATCGCCGGGATCGCGCGCCGCCATCGCCTCGCCGTGGTGGAAGACGCCGCCCAAAGTTTCGGCGCGCGCTGGAAAGACAAATATGTCGGCGCGTGGGGAGACGCCGCCGCTTTCAGTTTCTATCCGACCAAAGTGCTGGGCGCCTATGGCGATGGCGGAATGCTCACCGCCGCCGATGCTTCTTGGGCAAGCCGCGCCCGCCGCCTCGCCAATCACGGACAAGACAGGCTTTTCCATCACACGGAGATTGGAGGCAACAGCCGTTTGGATGAGGTGCAGGCGGCGCTGCTGCTCGCCAAACTCGCCGGAATCAAAGATGACATCGCCGCGCGACAAAATATCGCCCGCCTTTATGGGGAGGCTCTTGCCGACATTTCCGACATTGTTCTTCCGGAGAGGTCTGAAGAGGGGGAGCATGTTTTTGGTCTTTACACTTTGCGCGCGCCTTCGGGCGCGCGGACGCGCCTTGCCGAGATTTTCGAGCGCGAGGGCATAGGGTTTGGGATTTATTATCCTTGTCCTCTGCATTTGCAGCCGGCGCTTTCTTTTTTGGGTTTGAAGGAGGGCTCGTATCCTGAGGCTGAGCGGGCGGCGCGGGAGGTGATTTCGCTGCCGATTTTTCCTTCCATGACTGAGGGTCAGGTTGCGCGGGTTTCGGAGGTCTGCCGCGCTGTTTTTTCGTAGAGAAGCTGGAGGTAAAGGGGGGGCGGCGAGCCGCCGCGGGCATTTTTTTCATAGACAGGCATTTTGGATTTGCCGCAGGGGAACTAGTGCATAGAAGCTGGAGGTGAAGGGGGGTTTGGGGGGCGGAACGCCCCCCAAGAGAAGGGGGTTCGGGGGAAACCCCCGAAAGTCGGCGGGCGTGGCGAAACGAAGCCGAGCGTAGCGAGGCGAGAAAGCCCGCCGACCCCCCTGCTTACAAGAGCTCTTGGCGTTCAGGGGGCGCGTGGGTGGGTCGCTTTCGCTTGCTCGCTACGCCACAAGTGGCTGCGCTCACTGCGCGAAAGCTCCTTTCCCACCCACCCACGCGTTTCGGGGGGGATTCCCCCCGATCCCCCCTTCTCTTGGGGGGCTAGCCCCCCAAACCCCCCTTCACTTTCCGCTTCTACGCTTTCAATCCCCCCAGCGCATTCCCAGAATCCCACGGCAAACCAACAATCCGAAGAGACGGCTCCAACGCATCATAAATCAAAAGACGACCCGCCAAACTCCGACCCGCCCCAGTGATCTCCTTCACAGCCTCCGCCGCCGCCCAAGACCCCATCACGCCGCATACCGCCCCCAAAATCCCATCCTCCGCGCACGAAACCTCAGACAAACCCGAACCATCCCCAACCAAACAACGATAAGACGGCAAAGGCGACCCAAAAGAATCCCGCTCAAAAGACCGAAAAGTGGAAAGCAAACCGCCCCATCTGCCAATCGCCGCCGAAACCAAAACCTTCCTCATAAAAAAACAGACATCATTCACAATAAGACGAGTCGCGATATTGTCCGAGCAATCCAAAACAATCTGGCAGGATTTGAGAATCTCCTCCGCATTGTCCGCGCGAAGCCGAACCCTTCGCGTCTTGATATCACAGAGCGGATTGACGCGCCTCAGCGCGACAGCGGCGCGCTCCGCTTTGGAACAGCCAAGATCCGCCTCGCCATAAAGAAACTGCCGCGAAAGATTGGAAAGCGCGACATCATCGTCATCCACAATGGTGAGCCGCCCAACCCCCGCCGCCGCCAAATAAGACGCCGCGACCGAACCCAATCCGCCGGCGCCGACCAAAAGAACATGCGAATCCTTCAGAACTTTCTGACCGCGAGCGGCAATCTCGCCCAGCGCGATCTGCGGGGCGTAGCGCTGAAGCTCGGCGTCCGAGAGCGCCGCCGCCGCCGTCATTCCTCAAAAAGCGCCGTGGAAAGATAGCGCTCCGCGAAGGAAGGCAGAAACGTCACGATTCGCCCGCCCTTATTCTCAGGGCGCTTGGCGACTTCCATCGCCGCGAAAAGCGCCGCGCCGGACGAAATCCCCGCCGGAATCCCCTCCTCCTTCGCCAAACGGCGCGCCGTTTCTATCGCCGCCTCGTTGCTGACCGCGATCACCTCGTCCATCAGCGCGCGATCCATATTGTCCGGAACGAAGCCCGCGCCAATGCCCTGAATCTTATGAGGGCCAGGCGCGCCGCCCGCCAAAACCGGACTCGTCTCCGGCTCCACCGCGATCATTGTCAGCGAAGGCAGCCTCTTTTTCAAAACGCGCCCGCAGCCGGTGAACGTGCCGCCCGTCCCAACGCCCGAGACAATGACGTCCAAGCGCCCCTCAGTGTCATTCCAGATTTCCTCGGCGGTCGTCTCTTCATGGATCGCCGGGTTGGCGGGGTTGGAAAATTGCTGCGGCATGACAGCCTTCTCCAAACGGGCGCAAAGTTCTTCGGCGCGCTCAACCGCGCCCTTCATGCCTTTCTCGGCAGGCGTCAGTTCCAGCTCCGCGCCCAAAAAGGAGAGCATCTTGCGGCGCTCCAGCGACATGCTCTCCGGCATGCACAAAATCAGACGATAGCCCTTCGCCGCGCAAACGAAAGCCAGCGCGATTCCTGTGTTCCCGGATGTCGGCTCAACGAGAACCGATCCGGCGCTGATTTTGCCCTGCCGCTCCAAATCGGCGATCATGGAGACGCCGATTCGGTCTTTGACGCTCGCCAGAGGGTTGAAGAATTCCAATTTCATCAGAATTTCCGCGCCCAAAGCCTCCGCCTTCGCCATGCGATTGAGTCGCAAGAGAGGCGTCTCGCCGATCGTCTCGGTGATGTCGTTATAGATGCGCCCGCGCCCCGATTTTTTCGCCGTCATGATGATCTCCTTTCCTCTTTCAAGACTCTTCCTTCCGCGCCGCCGCGTCAAGACCGGTAGAGCCGAAGCCTCCGTCTCCGCGAATGCCGTCAAAAAAACTAGACGAAATCGCGCCTTCTCTAAGACAGATCTGCGGCGCGGGCGCGAAGACCGCCTGCGCGATCCTCATGCCCCGCTTTATTGTGAAGGTTTTTTTGCCCAAATTGATCAGAAGAATCAAAATCTCCCCGTGATAATCGGAATCAATCGTGCCGGGCGCATTGACGAGCGTCAATCCGTGATGATGCGCCAGCCCGGATCGGGGTCGGATTTGCGCCTCATAGCCCGGCGGGAGGGCGAAGACGAAGCCTGTCGGAACGCGCGCGCGCTCGCCGGGCGCGAGCGAGAGGGTCTGTCCGGGGGGAAGAGCGGCGGAGAGATCCATGCCCGCCGCGCCGGCGCTCGCATAATGCGGAAGCGGAAGATCGCGCCCATGCGGCAGACGATGAATCCTCACGGAAATCCCCCCCATTGCCGCTCAAGACCTCAAATCTCTGCCGAAATGGGCGGCGATGGCGAAGCCCAGCTTTTCGGCGACCGCCTCTTTGCTCATTCTTTTCCATGACGCCGCGCCCGCCGCGCCCTCTTCGCGGATCAGATGGACTTCATTATAGTCGCCGCCCAAGACGCCGCCTTCGGGGGAGACGTCGTTGGCGAGGATCCAGTCGCAGCCTTTGCGCCGCCGCTTTTGCTCGGCGTGGCGCAGGAGGTTGTCGGTTTCGGCGGCGAAGCCGATGACGAGTTTCGGGCGCGTTTTTCTTTTCCGAGAGAGGCATTGAAGGATATCCGGCGTTTCTTCCAGTTCCAGCTGGGGGCGCGCCTTGTGTTTTTTGATTTTGTCGCGGGCTTGGCTTCGCGGACGCCAATCGCAGATCGCCGCCACGCAGACGGCGACATCCACCGGCAGCGCGGCTTCGCAGGCTTCGTGCATTTGGGCGGCGCTTTCT
Source organism: uncultured Alphaproteobacteria bacterium (assembly GCA_958296285.1). Taxonomy (GTDB): domain Bacteria; phylum Pseudomonadota; class Alphaproteobacteria; order JAPOUT01. The sequence goes on along the minus strand of OY282459.1, from coordinate 358,957 downwards.
ATATTTTGGAAGCGCGCCATGCTGGGCGTTTCGGCGGAGCAGGGCCCGCTGACGAGCAGCGTTTCGGCGCCCATTGCGGCGAGCGCTTTGGCGATGGCGTGTCCTTGTTTGCCTGACGAGCGGTTGGAGATATAGCGGACGGGGTCTAGCGCTTCGCGGGTGGGTCCTGATGTGACGAGCGCTTTCAAGCCTTTGAGGATGGGGGGGGGATTGCGGCGGTCTTTTTCGCGGAGGATGGTTTCGGCTTTTTCGGCGATGGTTTCTGGTTCGCTCATGCGTCCGAGACCTGTTTCGCCGCATGCGGCGTCTCCCATTTCTGGTCCGATGAAGAGGTGTTTGTCTTGGCGGAGGCGTTTGATGTTGCGCTGTGTCGCGGCGGCGCTCCACATTTCGGGGTTCATGGCGGGGGCGAGGAGGATGGGTTTGTTGGCGGCGAGGAGGAGCGTGGTTGCGAGGTCGTCGGCGAGTCCTTGCGCGGTTTTCGCGATGAGGTTGGCGGTTGCCGGCGCGGCGATGATGAGGTCTGCGTCTCTGGCGAGTTGGATATGGGTCATGGGGTTTTGGTTTTTTTGGAAGAGTTTGTGATGGACGGGGTTTTCGGAGAGGGTTTTTACGGAGAGGGTTGTGATGAAGTTTTTCGCGGCGGCGGTCATGACGCAGGAGACGGTTGCGCCGTTGCGTTTGAGGATACGGATGAGTTCCAGTGTTTTATAGGCGGCGATTCCGCCGCTGATGATGAGGAGGATATTTTTTTGGTTGAGGCTGTTGGTCATGGGGGGTGTGGGGGGTTTGTGGTTTTGTGGTTTTGCGTGTGGATATTAGCGCGATTTTTGGCGCTCGTGAAGGGGGGGCGTATTGACATGCTCCGGTAAAGGGGGGTCAAGGGGGGCTTGCCCCCCTTGAGAAAGGGGGTTCGGGGGAAACCCCCGAAAAGTCGGCGGGCGTGGCGAAACGAAGCGGGCGAAGCGCGTCAGCGCAAGCCCGCGAGAAAGCCCGCCGACCCCCCTGCTAGAGGAGTTCTTGATGAGAAAAGGTGCTATAATCTTGGCTAGGGATGATGGAGGATGGCGATGATGAAGAAGCGGGCGGCGCTCTTTATGGGTCTCTTCGCGTTGGCGTTTTTTCATGCCGCGCCTCCTGCTTTTGCGGACTCTTGCTTCGAGGCATATGTTCTCAAAGACTATGAAACCGCATACCGTTTATGCCTGCCTCTTGCCGAGAAGGGCGATGCAACGGCGCAGAACATTCTCGGCGGGATGTATTTCAGAGGCGAGGGCACTCGGAAGGATTATCAGAAGGCCGCGCGCTGGTATCGCAAAGCCGCCGATCAGGGAGAGGCATCGGCGCAGAGCATGCTCGGCTTGATGTATGAGAGGGGCGAGGGCGTTCCGAAGGACTATCAGAAAGCCCTGGGTTGGTATCGCAAAGCCGTTGATCAGGGCAACAGATCGGCGCAATTCCGGATTGGCAAGATGTATTATGAAGGCAAGGGCGTTCCGCAGGATTATCAGAAAGCCCTGCATTGGCTTCGTGAAGCCGCCGATCAGGGTTTGGCGGAGGCGCAAACAAAACTCGACGCAATAGAAAACACAGGATTTTTCTCAAAAGCCGCTCATGGGCAATACGAATTTCTTTATATCATCCTGATCTTTGCTGTCTTTTGTTACCCTCTCGCTCTGGGGGATAGATATTTTTTGGACCAGCAACGTGCGGCGCAGGGGGTTGCCGGGGTTTTAGCTCAGGTAGAGGAAATATACAAAAGTCCTACGGTTATGTTAGTAGATTTTTTTTTCCTGTGTCTCCTTTTCTTGTACCGAATATTTGGAGTCGTTTTTCCTGTTTCTTACGGATTTGACTTTGGCTGGATTTTGGCAATAGGTCTCTTCCTGTCGGGGTATGTGGCTCGTGCGATATGGACAGTGATTACGACAATAGTCCGTACTTCATACGGTTATTCTTTTCGGTCTGGCTATTATAGTTCCGTAGTTGTCTGGTCAATTACGCATGCAATTGTGTGGGCATTGCTACCGATTACGGCATGCGTTTCTATCATATTGCTCATTCCGCAAACATCTTGGTTTGGTTTAGTAGCATAAAGTGGAATCAGTGGGCTATGGTTGCCTTCTTTGTATCGCCAAGAGCTCTTGTAAGCAGGGGGGTCGGCGGGCTTTCTCGCGGGCTTGCGCTGACGCGCTTCGCCCGCTTCGTTTCGCCACGCCCGCCGACTATTCGGGGGTTTCCCCCGAACCCCCTTTCTCAAGGGGGGCAAGCCCCCCTTGACCCCCCTTCACCTCAAGCTTCTATGCACTAGTTCCCCTGCGGCAAACTCAAAATGCCTATCCATGAAAAAAATGCCTGTCGCGGCAGCGACTCAATCCCGCCGCGCCCGCAACCGAGACCCCAAATCCTCCAACTGATCCTCCGTCCGATAACGTATCCGCAACTCCCCGCCACGACCCCCACGATGCCGAATCAAAACCGCCAAACCCAAACTATCCGACAAATCCCGCGCGAAAGCCGCAAGATTCGGATCCTCAACCGCCTTCCGCCTCCTCGCCCCCTTCTTCCGAGCCAAAGACTCCGCCTGCCGAACATTCAACCCGCGCCGAACAATCTCCTCCGCCAAAAAAACAGGCGAAGGCGCAGCAAGACAAGCCCGCGCATGCCCCGCCGACAAAGACCCCCGCTGAACCATCTCCCGAACAGCCCCCGGAAGCGCCAAAAGCCGCGTCATATTCGCAATATGACTGCGACTCTTCCCCAAAGACTCGGCAAGAACCGCCGCGCTGTGATTAAACTCATCCATCAAACGCTTATAAGCCGCCGCCTCCTCCAAAGGCGTCAGCGCCGCGCGATGCAAATTCTCCACAAGCGCAATCTCCAAAACTTGCCGATCGTCCAAATCCCGAACAATCGCAGGAATAGACTCAAACCCCGCCACATGCGCCGCGCGCAAACGCCGCTCGCCAGCAATCAACTCATGCGCGCCGCGTCCATCAGCAGGGCGCACCAAAATGGGCTGCACAACCCCGCAACTCTTCAAAGACGCCGCAAGTTCCCGAATCTCCTCCTCTTTGAAGGTTTTGCGAGGCTGCGAAAGATTGGCGCGCAGCCGCGAAAGAGGAATCCGCTCAAGCGCCGCCGCCGCGCCGCCCGCGCCCCCCGCCGAAAGCGCGAAAGAAGCCGCGCCCTCCGCGCGCTCCTCCACAGCGTCCGCCGCCTCGCCAATCAGCGCGGCAAGACCCCGCCCCAAAGCCTGCTTGCGCGCCATTATGACGCCCGCCCGCGCCCGCCGCGCCCGCCGCGCCGCCGACCGATCTCCTCAGCCAGCGCCTTGTAAGCAAGACTCCCCGAACAGGAGCTGTCATAGAGAGTCGCCGGCATCCCATGAGACGGCGCCTCCGACAAACGCACATTGCGCGGAATGACCGTCTTATAAACCTGCGCCCCCATATGAGCGCGCACATCCGCCTCCACCTGCTCGGAAAGACTGTTGCGCCCGTCCGCCATGGTGAGAAGAATCCCGTCTATCCGCAGATCCGGATTGACGGAAGAGCGCAAACTCTCCACCGTTTGAAAAAGCTGGCTCAGCCCCTCCAGCGCGTAAAACTCGCATTGCAAAGGCACGATGAGACTCCGCGCGGCGCAAAAAGCGTTGCTCGTCAGACTTGAGAGACCGGGCGGGCAATCCAAAATGATGTCGTCATAGAGATGCGGCGGCGCGGCGGGACTAGCCTCCCCCTCGCTCTTTGTCTCCGCCGCGCGCTTTTCCTTCTCCAACAAGAGCGCCTTCAAGGCGTCCCGCAAAAGATTGTCCGGCGCGTCCCGCCAAGGTTTCTCGCGCAGGATTTTGTTCAGATCGCGGCTCGCCGGAATGACCCAAAGATTGTCCAAAAGAGTCCGCTGCGGCGCGAAAACGCCCTGAGTCAAAAAATCAAAAGCCGAAGGGTTGCGCTTTTGCGGCGCGATTCCCAATCCTGTGCTGGCATTGCCCTGCGGATCCAAATCAATCAGCAGAATCTTTTTCCCGGCTTCCGCCCAGGCGGCGGCGAGATTGACCGCCGTCGTGGTCTTGCCCACGCCGCCCTTCTGATTCGCCACCGCCGTGATGCGCGCGCCCGGCATCAGAATCTCCTCGCCCCCCGCGCGGGGCGTCTTGACGCGGTGGCGGCGCTTTCATGCGGAGTCGCTTTGGTCGGCTTCTCGGCGTCCCTGTTTCTCATGTCAAACCCTTCCTCAATCTTCGCTTCGCGGGCGAGAACGGGGTTCAGATTTCTCACCCTGAGAATGCGCGCCTCGGGATCGGCGCAGCTCGGAAGACTATCATGCTTTAGAGTCCAACGCCCCTCTATTTTGCGCATTTCTTGCGGCAGGCTTCGCCCTTTCGGGAAAAGTCCGACCGTTTGAGGCGCGAAAAAAGGATGCGCCAGCGTCAAGAGACGCGGCAGAGGAGCGAGCGCCCGCGCCGTCAGAACATCGGGCTTCGGCGCGGTCTCATGGGCGATCTCTTCCAAACGGGCGTTGATGAGGCGGGCGGGAATGTCTGTTTTTCGTATAACTCTCTCTAAAAAAAGAGATTTTTTCACGCTCTTCTCAACAAGATGCATGGCGAAGCCTGGGCGATCTCGCAAAAGAATCGCCAAAGTGATTCCGGGAAAGCCGGCGCCCGATCCCAAATCCATCCAAAGCCGGCTGGACTCAGGCGCGAGCCGGGCGAGCTGCGCCGAATCCATCACATGACGCCGCCACAAATGCGGCAGATCGCCCGGCGCGACAAGATTCATGGAAGAGGAGGCTTCGCGCAGCATGGCGAGATGGGTTTTTAACAGACGGACTGTTTCATGTGAAACGCCTGTCGCTTTCTGAAACCATGCGGCGTTTTCGGAGGCGCTCATCACGCGTTGAGGCGGGCGGGGTTTTTCTTCGTCAGATGCGCCAAGAGCGCGGCGCAGGAGGCGGGGGTGATGCCGTCCATCCGCGCCGCCTGTCCCAATGAGGCGGGACGGGTCTCGGAAAATCTCTGCCGCGCCTCCGCCGAGAGACCGGCCACGCTCTCATAGTTCAGATCAGACGGAATGCGCCGTGTTTCGTCTTGGCGGAAGCGGCGCATATCGGCTTGCTGGCGCTCCAGATAGCCGGCATAAAGCGCGTCCGCTTGAAGATGCGCCCGCTCTTGAGGGGCGATCCTCTGAAGATCGGGAAAGAGTCGGACGAGGCTCTGCCAGCTGATGTCGGGGAGGGCGAAGAGATTCACGATGGCGCGCCTTTTGCCGTCTCGGGGAAAGGGAACTTTTAAAGCGCGCGCGACTTTGGGCGTGAGGCTGTGGCGGCGGGCGATCGCTTTCGCTTTCTCAAGAGAGTCTTGACGCGCCTGAAAGCGTTTTTTTCGCGCCGCGCTGACGCAGCCCATCGCGATGCCTTTCGGGGTCAGGCGCAGATCGGCATTGTCGGCGCGGAGGGTCAGGCGATATTCGGCGCGCGCCGTGAACATCCGATAGGGTTCGCTGACGCCGCAGCTGATGAGATCGTCAATGAGGACGCCGATATAGGCGTCGGCGCGATTGAGCAGGAACGGGGAGCGCCCTGAGACCGCCCGCGCCGCATTAACGCCGGCGATGAGACCTTGCGCGGCGGCTTCTTCATAGCCTGTCGTGCCATTGATCTGTCCGGCGAGATAGAGTCCGCGGAGGCTTTTCAGCTCAAGCGCCGGGGTCAGGCTTCGGGGGTCAATATAGTCATAGTCAATCGCGTAGCCCGGGCGGAGGATTTTGGCGTTCTCAAGGGCGGGGATTGTTCGGAGCATCGCCTCTTGGATTTTTTCGGGGAGGGCTGTTGAGATTCCGTTGGGGTAGATGGTGGGGGAGTTCCAGCCTTCGGGTTCTAGGAAGATTTGGTGCTGCGGGCGATCGGGGAAGCGGGCGATTTTGTCTTCTATGGAGGGGCAGTATCGGGGGCCGGGCCCGTCGGTGCGTCCGGCATAGACTGGCGAGAGGCGGAGATTGTCGCCGATAAGTTTGGCGGTCGCCTCGCTTGTGTGGGTGATGTGGCACGGCGTTTGGCGGCGGGGTTTTGTTCTATGGGCGAAGGAGAGGGGCTGCGGCTCGCTGTCGCCGGGCTGCGGGGTTGTTTCGCTCCATTGGATTGTGGATTTGCGCAGTCTGGGGGGCGTTCCTGTTTTGAGGCGGCTGATGGGGAGTCCGAGGGAGGCGAGGCGTTTTGCGAGGGGGATTGTTGGTTTTTCGCCGATTCTGCCTGCTGGGAAGGTTTTTTCGCCGATATGGATTCGTCCGCGCAGAAAGGTTCCCGCGCAGAGGATGACGGCGCGGGCGCGGATTGTTTCGCCTTGCGCGAGGATGACGCCTTGGACTTGGTTTTGTTTGACGATGAGGTCTGCGGCTTCGCCTTGATGGATTTGGAGGTTGGGCTGTTGGGCGAGGAGTTTTTGGATGGCTTTGGCGTAGAGGTTTCGGTCTGTTTGGACTCGTGGTCCTTGGACGGCGGGCCCTTTTCTTTGGTTGAGGAGTCGGAAGTGCATGCCTGCGATATCGGCGGCTCGGGCGAGGCATCCGTCCAGGGCGTCTATTTCGCGGGCGAGGTGTCCTTTTCCGATTCCGCCGATGGCGGGGTTGCAGGACATAGCGCCGATAGTTTTTTTATTGTGGGTGAGGAGGATAGTTTTCGCGCCGCATCGTGCGGCGGCGTGGGCGGCTTCGGTTCCTGCGTGTCCGCCGCCGATGATGATGACGTCGTATTTTGCGGGTTTTGTCATGGGGGTTTTTTAGGGTTTGTGTGGCGTGATGGCAAGGCGTGTTTCATGTGAAACAGTTGGGCGTTCTGATTTGCTCCAAAAGAGGGGGGTTTGGGGGGCTAGCCCCCCAAGAAAAACCAAGGCTGCCGTAAGGCAGCCTATCGGTTGGGGGGTGGGGTGGGAAAAAAGCTTTTCCGAGCAAGCGAAGCGCAGCGAGGAAAAGCGACCCACCCCCCAACCGCCCCCCTGCTCGCAGGCGCTCTTGAGCAAGCGGCGAAAAGTCTGCTATAGTGTCTTCGTTTTTTGGAACAAGCGGAGGCAATTCGTCATGGCTCAGACGGCTCTCAGAAGGGCGCAAACCGCTTATGATGAAATCGTGTCTCATATAGAGAAATCGGGGAGCGGTTTTTCGTCTTGGTATGTTGGGATCACGAAGAATATCAGGGATCGCCTTTTTGACGATCACAAAGTTCCGCGTGAGGCTCATTGGTACATTTATCGCAGGACAGCGACAGTGTTAGCGGCGCGGCGCGTGGAGGGGGCTTTATTGGAGTTGGGCTGCGATGGCGGCGCGGGCGGCGGCGGCGATGACGCCATTTACGTCTATGCTTATCTGAAAAAAAGCCCGATCACGCGCCCTTAGCCGAATCGTTAATAGGTGTAAAGGCACTCACAAAGAGGAGCTGATTTATCAACAGAAGGAAGACAAGAATGTCTGAACTCAAGAAAGCCCAAGAGGCATTGGAAAAAAAGGCGAAATCTTACGATGCGAGAAAAGCTCGTTGGATACAAACTTCGCAGGAAAGCGAGCCACACAAGGAGAGCCTTAATCTTGTTCGCGGTATTCATTGGCACATGACCGCCATAAGAGGCAAGTCATATGAACCTGGACGAAGCCTCATGGTGGTGGGGCAAGCCTCTCGCGGTTGCTATTGGGATCCCCCAGATGGATCGCCCGCTAAATACGATATAGCTGATGAATGGGCTCCCCTTAAGGAGTATCCGCAAACCGTTAGAGAAATTTCTCTAGGTCTTGGAGTTGGAAACGAAAGTGGTTGGGGGTGCGATATAGTCGCTAGCAACCTCTACAAAGCTTCCGATACTGATGAAATTCCGACTGAAAAATTCTGTGAGTTCTTGTTTGATGACTGCATGAAGGTTCTTATAGAGGAGGTCAAAGAGTTTAGACCCCGGCGTCTTCTTTTTTTAACGAGATATTGGTTTGATGCGTTTCGGAATCACAAAAATTCGCCTTATACAGCTTACACAAAAAGAAAGATGGAATATCCCTCTCTTCGCGGGCAGTGGCGTCCCGAGTGGGGACATTGGCATTTTGAGGGCGGCAAAGCCAAGGTTGTTGTTGCACCACATCCGGGCGGGATGCGCTGGGGAGGAGGAGGACGGGAACAGCACGTTGAGGCAATTATCAACGCGTTTAAAGAACTCCCTGAATGAACAGTTCTAAAGCCAGCGACTTGTGTTGTCTCTAGAGACGCAGGGGGGGGTCGGCGGGCTTCCTCGCCTCGCTTCGCCACAAGTGGCTACGCTCGGCTTCGGGAAAGCCACGCCCGCCGACCTCTTTCTGCGTTTCTTTCCGCCTGGGACAGAATAAAGACGCCGCCTGACATTAAGGGGGGTGCGGGGGGTGCGACACCCCCCGCGAAAAACAAGGCGGGCAAAGCCCGCCTATGACTCACGCGAACAGGGGGGTCGGCGGGCTTTCTCGCTCGCTATCGCTCGCTTCGTTTCGCCACGCCCGCCGACCTGTAGGCTGCCTTGCGGCAGCCTTGTTTTTCTTGGGGGGCTAGCCCCCCAACCCCCCCTTCACAGGAGAAAGCCAAAACGCCTCTGCCTATTTGCCCACGCAAAACTCCGCAAACAACCGATCCAACATCTCCTCAACTCCAACACGACCCGTGATCCTCCCCAAAGACCTCACCGCCAACCTCACATCCTCAACCGCCAACTCGCCGCCAATACTCTCCGCCCGCCCCAACGCCGCGACCGCCTCATCCAAAGCCTCCCTATGACGCGCCCTCGTCATCAAAACCGACTCCACACCCCCCATCAAACAACGACACAAACCCTCCAATCTCCCCCACAACAAATCCAAACCATCGCCCGTCCGCGCCGACAGAACCAAAAAATCTCGCCCCCCATCATCCCCATCTCTCCCATCTCTCTGAGACGCCAAACCCAAATCCGACTTCGCCCATACCCATAAATCCCCATCTTTCGCCAAATCCAAAAAACGCTTTTCTTCGCTAAATGCCTCTCGCGTAAAAATAAAAATACGCGCATCGGCGTCCCGCGCCGCCGCCTCGGCGCGCCGAACCCCCTCCATCTCCACAACCCCGACAGCATCCCGCAACCCCGCCATGTCCAACAACGTCAAAGGATAACCCCCCACATTCAAAGACACCTCTATAATATCGGTCGTCGTCCCCGCCTCGCGCGTCACAATCGCCGCATCCCTCTTGACGAGCGCATTCAACAACGTGGATTTCCCAACATTCGGAGGCCCGACCAACGCGATCCGCAATCCCTCGCGCAAACGCTCGCCTTTGCGCCCATCTTCAAGATGCGCTTTCATCTCGCGCTTTATCGCGCGAATCTCTTTCTTCTCCGCGCCCGACCGCGCCGCGACATCTTCTTCGTCAGGGAACTCCAAGCCCGCCTCCATTTTCGCCAAGAGGGTTAAGAGTCGTCCGCGCCAGTCTTCATAGATCTGTCCCAAAGCGCCTGACATCTGCCGCAGCGCTTGACGTCTCTGCGCTTCGGTTTCGGCTTCCATCAGATCGGCGAGGGCTTCGGTTTGGGTCAAGTCCATTTTGCCGTTTTGGAAGGCTCGGCGGGCAAATTCTCCCGGCTCTGCGGCGCGGAGGTCTTTGATATGCGAGAGCGCTTGCATGACGCCTTTTATGACGGATGGGCTTCCGTGGAGATGGAGTTCTGCCATATCCTCGCCGGTGAAGCTTGCCGGTGATGGGAGCCATAGGATGAGGGCATTATCTAGGATTTCTTGGTTATGGGGGTTGTGGATTTTTCGGAGCGCGGCTTTTTTAGGGGTTGGGATTTTGTTGTTGAGGAGGGTTTGGAGGGTGGTTTTGGTTTTGGGTCCTGAGAGACGGATGATGGCGATTCCTGCGCGACCTTGTGGGGTAGCGAGGGCGTAGATTGTGTGGGTGAGGTTTTTGTTTGGCATGGGGCATAGGTTTCGTGCGGCATGAGCTTATAGATTAAATGCATAGAAGCTGAAGGTGAAGGGGGGTTTGGGGGGCTAGCCCCCCAAAAAAAGAGGGGGATCGGGGGGGAATCCCCCCCGAAAAGGTCGGCGGGCGTGGCGCAACGAAGCAAGCGAGGCGAGCGTAGCCACTCGTGGCGTAGCGAGACGAGCTTGCGAGAAGCCCGCCGACCCCCCTGCTAGAAGAGCTCTTGTGAGAAGGATATGCTGAGAGTAGGATTCTAGATCAAACTTACAAATGATATCTTAGCTGGAGATGTCGAAACCTCAACCAAGAGATCGAAAATGAAGAAAGACAGATACATACCACCTCATTCTAATGGTGTCGGCGGACAACACTGGAAGCTGAAAGAGGTTCTTATTGATGGAAAGGGGGGCGGTTTTTCTTGTGCTTCCGGATGGTGGTGTGAAAAACCTTGTATTGGTGTTCGCTGGAACGGAGAAGGAAATGGGGAAGATGAGGATGGAAACATAGGATTTCCTCAAACTTTCGGACACCCTGTCTGGCTTATTATTGAGGAGGAGGAACTGTGCACATTACTGTCCGCATTGATGAAGGAAGCCATAAAAGACAGCAGGCTTTTTTCTGACTAACAGAACAAAAGGATATGTGTTGGTTTCGCGGTTTGTCTCCACGATAACCAAGGCAGTCGTTAAATCTCCTGCGAGCAGGGGGGTCGGCGGGCTTTCTCGCGGGCTTGCGCTACGCCACGAGTGGCTACGCGCTTCGCCCGCTTCGTCTCGCCACGCCCGCCGACCTGCAGGCTGCCTCACGGCAGCCTTGTTTTTCTTGGGGGAACTTCGTTCCCCCAAACCCCCTTTTCACGCTAGGCTTCTATGCCTGAGTCCCTCCTAGAGTAAAAACCCATGCAAAAAAACCAACTCAAAAACGCCTCAAGCCCCTATCTCCTCCAACATAAAAACCAACCCGTCTATTGGCGCGAATGGAACCCCAAAACCCTCCAAGACGCGAAAAACCTCAAAAAACCTATCCTCCTCTCCATCGGATACGCCGCCTGCCATTGGTGCCACGTCATGGCCCATGAAAGTTTCAACGACCCCGAAATCGCCAAACTCATCAACCAATCCTTCATCGCCGTCAAAGTGGATAGAGAAGAACGCCCCGATATAGACGCCCACTATATGGAAGCCCTCCACCTTATGGGCGTCCCAGGCGGATGGCCTCTGACAATGTTCCTCACCTCAGACGCCGAGCCTTTCTGGGGCGGAACCTATTTTCCAAAAGAGGCGCGAGGCGGACATGTCGGCATGAGAGAGATTCTGCCCCAAATCGCCGCCCTCTATAAAGAAGCGGGCGAGAGTTTCGTCAAAAACAGAGATTTTTTCCGAGAACGTCTGCGCGCGCGCCACGACAGAAACCGCGCCGGCGAAATCACGCAAGAAGCGTCCGCGATGCTCGCGAAACATCTCTTGTCGCGGATGGATAAAAAATATGGCGGCTTTTCAGGCGCGCCCAAATTTCCGCAAATGCCGATGATGGATTTCCTCTGGCGCCGATCTCTGCGCGAAGAAAATAAGAGGCTCGCCTCTTCAGTAGAAAAAACGCTGGAATCCTTATGCCAAGGCGGAATCTACGACCATCTGGGCGGAGGCTTCGCGCGATACGCCGTGGATGAAGCATGGCGCGTCCCCCATTTTGAGAAAATGCTCTATGACAACGCGCTGATATTAAGCCTTCTCACCGAAGTCTATAAGGAGCGCCCGCATCCTCTTTTCAAGAGGCGGATTTATGAGACCGTCGCCTTTCTTTTGGGCGAAATGCGCGCCGAGGGCGGCGCGTTCGCCGCCTCATTGGACGCCGATCAAGAGGGCGAGGAAGGGCGCTTTTATGTCTGGCGGGCGGAGGAGATGGACGCGCTCCTTGGGCGCGAAAGCGCATGGGTGAAGCGCGTCTATGACGTCCATGAAGAGGGCCATTGGGAGGGACAGAACACGCTCCATCTCCTCCACGAGAATGGCGCGCTCGCCGAAAAAGACGAGGCGAGACTGGCTTCCGCTAGGGCTCTTCTTCTGAAGGCGCGGGGGGCGCGTCCGCGCCCGGCGCTGGACGACAAGATTCTCGCCGATTGGAACGGCATGGCGATCGCCTCTTTGGCGCGCGCCGCCTTTCTCTTTGACAAGAGGGGCTGGATGGACGCCGCCAAAACCGCCTTTTCCTTCATCCGCGACAGAATGACGGGAAAGGGGGGTTCGCTTCATCACAGTTGGCGCTTGGGGCAGTCTGTCGGCGACGGTCTTGCCGAGGATTACGCGCAGATGATCGCCGCGGCGCTGGCGCTCTATGAGACGGGCGGCGACAAAAACGCGCTCGCCCAAGCGGAGCGATGGTTCGGGGCGTTGGAGGCGCGCCATTGGGATGGCGAGAAAGGGGGCTATCGGATGAGCGCGAAAGACGCCAAAGACGTCCCTCACGCCCGATTGGATGCCGAAGATGGGGCGACGCCCTCGGCGAATGGCGTTCTCATGCATCAGTGTCCGCGTCTTTATGTTCTGACCGGGAAGGCGATTTACGCCGAGCGGGCGGCGCGTCTCTCGGCGGCTTTCGGGAGGGACGCGGCGGCGCGGCTTCTTGTTCATGCCTCATGGCTTTCGGGATGCGAGGCGAGCGCTCATCCTGTCTCAGCGGTCGTCATTGGGGAGGATGAGGCGGCGCGGGCGGCGTTTCGGGATGCGTGGCGCTCGCTCTCTTTTCCCGAAATTGTTTTTTTGGAGGCGCGTCAAGGCGAGGCTCTGCCTGACAATCATCCGGCGGGGGCGAAGGGTCTGGTCGGCGGCGGCGCGGCGGCGTATATTTGCGTGGCGGAACGATGCTCGCTTCCGATCACGGAGGCGGAGGCGTTTCGGGACGCGCTCAAGGAAGCGCGGCTTTTCAAGGAGGGAAAGAGATGAAGAAGTCTAGATTAGAGATTCCCGCCGAGGGCGGAAGGTTTTCGGGCTATTTGGCTCTGCCCGATGAGACGCCTGCGCCTGGCGTTCTCGTGCTGCAGGAGATTTTTGGCGTCAATAGGGTCATGCGCGAGACTTGCGACTGGTTTGCCTCCGAGGGTTTCGCGGCATTGTGTCCCGATCTTTTTTGGCGGATTGCGCCGGGCATAGACATTTCCGATCAAACGGAAGAAGAGATGAAGAGAGCCTTTCAGCTTTACGCGGATTTTGACATTGAGAAGGGGGTTGAGGATGTCGCGGCGGCGCTCAAGAGTCTTCGCGGGCATGAGGCGTGTTCGGGGAAGGCGGGAGCGATTGGCTTTTGTTTGGGCGGTTTGATGGCTTATTTGACGGCGGCGCGGACGGATGCGGATGTTTCGGTTGGTTATTATGGCGTCAGCATTGAGACGAGGCTTGGGGAGGCGGCGGGGATCACGAAGCCTTTGATGCTGCATATTGCGGAGGAGGATTCTTTTGTTCCGAAGGCGGCGCAAGGGGAGATTGTGGCGGCGTTGGGGGGTCGTGAGGGGGTTGCGCTGCATTCTTATGTTGGGCGGGAGCATGCTTTCGCGCGGCGTGGCGGCGAGCATTATGATGAGGGGGATGCTGAGGTGGCGCATAATCGGACGTTGGCTTTTTTGCGCGGGAGTCTGGTTTAATAAGGGGGCGCGGGCGTTCTGACCTGCTCCTGTTGAGGGGGGTCAAGGGGGGCTTGCCCCCCTTGAAAAAAGGGGGTTCGGGGGAAACCCCCGAATAGTCGGCGGGCGTGGCGAAACGAAGCCGAGCGTAGCGAGGCGAGAAAGCCCGCCGACCCCCCAGCTAGAAGAGCTCTTGCGAGCAGGGGGCGCGTGGGTGGGTCGCATTTGCTCGCTTCGCGCTGCTTCGCTCGGAAAAGCTCTTTTCCCACCCACCCACGCGTTTTCGGGGGGATTCCCCCCGACCCCCCCCCTTTCTTGGGGGGCTAGCCCCCCAAACCCCCCTTCACCTTCAGCTTCTATGCATTAGTTCCCCTGCGGCAAAAACAAGCGCCTATCCATGAAAAAGATGCCTGTCGCGGCAGCGACCCCCCCAAACCCCCCTTCACCGGAGCCTCACATCCCCATCAACTCCGCACGATCCACAACATTCTGAAATAACCGCGCAGACGCCGCATCCACCATCACACCCCCATGAGCCACAGAACCTAAACCCCGCCGCTCCGCATCCCGATAAGCCGCAACCACCCCGCGCGCGAAAGATACCTCCTCCACAGTCGGCGAAAAAACCTCCAACGCCAAACCAATCTGAGACGGATGAATAGCCCACTTCCCAACCATCCCCAACGTCCGAGCCCGCCGACACTCCTCCCGATAAGCCTCGCCATTCCGAAAATCCGCGAAAGGCCCATCCACCGCATCCAAACCCGCCGCCCGCGCCGCAATCGTCATCCGATAGCGCGGATAATGAAACACATCGCCCGGATAACCCCCCGCCTCCCCAATCTGCTCCATCACCATGCCCTGAGACGCCGAATAATCGCCCATGCCAAAAATCATGCACTCCAACCGCTCGCAACTCCGCGCAATCTCCGAAACATTCTCCATCGCCTCCACCTCCTCAATCAAAACCTCCAAACCAATCCGCCTCTTCAAACCCAACTTCGCCTCCAACTGCGAAAGCAGAATGTCGGCGAAAAGAACATCCGCCGCGCGACAAGGCTTCGGCAGCATCAGACTGTCCAAATTCGCGCCGGCGCGCTCCACCACCATGATGATGTCCTCAAAACACCAAACCGTGCCAACATCATTGACGCGGACGCATCGCGTCTTGCGCCCCCAATCCAGCCCATTCAAAGCCTCGCAGACCATCTCCCGCGCCGCCTCCTTCGCCGCAGGCGCGACAGCATCCTCCAAATCGCAAAAGACATGATCGGCGTCAGACGCCGCCGCTTTCGCGAGCATCTTCTCGCTGGAACCCGGAACCGCCAGCTGAACGCGGCGCAAACGTCTCACTTTTTTCGTCATGGCTCTTCTCCTCTTCTCTGTCGCTCGTCATGGCGGAGGGAGAGGGATTCGAACCCTCGAGACGGGGAAAACCCGCCTACGCGCTTTCCAAGCGCGCGCCTTCGACCACTCGGCCATCCCTCCCTCGCCGACAAGAAGCCCGAAGCCTCTTGCGAAGATGCGATATCATGCCCTATCATATCCGCTCACCATGTCGCAAACCCTTCATGCGAAGCCTTAGAGAAAAGAGACCCGCCATGATTGATCAGGAGCGCCGCGAGACCCCCCGCGAACCCCTCCGCGAGACCCGCCGCGAGACCTTATGTTCAGATTGATCCTCTGCCTTCTGATGCTCGCCCTCGCCCTTTACGAAATCTCGCCCCTCTTCTTCGGCGAGTCGGAGAAGGGGATTCAAGAACTGCCCACAGTCGGAGAAGTTTGGAGCGATCTCTCCTCCGATTCGCTTCAGCTGCTGCAGCCCGCCATAGAGCGGCATCTTTGGCAGGGGCCGCTGATCTGGGAGACTGTCATGCTGCCTCTGCTTCTGACGCCTCTCTGGCAGATTTGGAGCGGGCTGGCGCTCATCTTTCTCATTCTTTTCCTGCTGCGTCCGCCGCGCTCACGAGCCCGTTTTTAAAACCGAGAGAAAAGCTTCGCGCGGAATCTCCACCCGTCCGAAGAGACGCATCGCCTTCTTTCCCTTTTTTTGCTTCTCCAAAAGTTTGCGCTTGCGGGAAATGTCGCCGCCATAGCATTTGGCGGTGACGTCCTTGCGAAGCGCGGCGATCGTCTCGCGGGCGACGATTCGCCCGCCGACGGCGGCTTGGAGCGGAATCTTGAAAAGATGCTTCGGAATCTCTTCTTTCAATCTCTCGCAGATGGCGCGTCCGCGCTTCTCGGCATGGGCGCGATGGACGATCTGATCCAGCGCCTCCACAGGCTCGCCATTGACCAAAATGGAAAGGCGCGCCAAATCGCCCTCGCGATAGCCGCTATGCCGATAGTCAAAACTGGCATAGCCGCGGCTGACCGATTTCAGTCGGTCGTGGAAGTCAAAGATCGTCTCATTGAGCGGCAGATCGTAGGAGAGATGAGCGCGCCCGCCGGAACAGACCAGCTCTGTCTGCCGTCCGCGCCTCTCCTCGCAGAGCGCCAGCGCGCCGCCCAGATGCTGTTCGGGCAGCAGCAGATCGGCGCGGATCCAAGGCTCCTCCAAGCGCAGGCGGCCGTCAGGCAGATCGGACGCCGCACGCACCAGACAAAGTTCGGACGATCCCTCCCGATAGGCATGATAGAGAACGCCCGGCGTCGTCGTGATCAGATCCAGACCGAACTCGCGCTCCAATCGCGCCACCACGATCTCCAAATGCAGAAGCCCCAAAAAGCCGCAGCGAAAGCCGGCGCCCAGCACGCGGCTGGTCTCAGGCTCATAATGAAGACCGGAATCGTTCAGCTGAAGTTTCGCCAAAGCGTCCCGCAAATCCTCAAAGCGATCGCTGGCGGCGGCGAACAGTCCGCAATAGAGAACGGGCTTTCGCGGACGAAAGCCCGGACAGGCTTTGGCGCAAGGGGCGTCCGCGCGCGTGATCGTGTCGCCGACTTTCGCCGCCGAGAGCGCCTTCATGCCTGCCGTAAAATAGCCGATCTCGCCGGCGCGAAGTTCTTGCGCCGACTCTCTTTTCGGGCGGAAACGTCCGATCTCCTCGGCGCGATAGATCTCGCCGGACGCCATCATGGCCAGACTGTCGCCGCGCCTGAGCGCGCCGTCAAAAACCCGAATGAGCGCCACGACTCCCAGATAGGAATCGTACCAACTGTCCACGATCAGCGCTTTCAACGGGGCGTCCGCGCTGCCTGACGGCGGCGGAACGATCCGCGCCAGCTGAAAGAGCGCCTCGCCCACGCCCTCCCCCGTCTTCGCCGAGACCGCCGGCGCTTTTGATCCGTCCAGCCCGATCACGTCATGGATTTCGCGGCGCGTTTTTTCGGGATCGGCGGCGGGGAGGTCTATTTTGTTCAAGACCGGGAGGATCGCCAAATCCGCCTCCATCGCCGAGAGCGCGTGGGCGAGGGTCTGCGCCTCCACGCCCTGGCTGGCGTCCACCAAGAGGAGAGCGCCTTCGCACGCCGCCAAAGACCGCCCCACCTCATAGGAAAAATCCACATGGCCCGGCGTGTCCATCATATTGAACTGGTAAGTTTTTCCGTTCGGCGCTTGGAAAGGAAGCGAGACCGTCTGCGCTTTGATCGTGATGCCGCGCTCGCGCTCCAAATCCATAGAGTCCAAGACCTGCGCGCGCATTTCGCGGGCGCTCAAGGCGCCGGTCATTTGGATCACGCGATCGGCGAAGGTGGATTTCCCGTGATCAATATGCGCCAACAGCGCGAAGTTGCGAATCTCATCCGTCATCGCGCAAGACTCCGCCGCAGCGTCTTTTGACTTCCTCCGCGATTTTGCGCGAGAGGCGCGCGATGCTCTTCTCATTGAGCGCCTTTTCGGGATAGAGCGTGGCTTCTATCGCGATGGATTTCCTGCCTTCGCCCAGCGCCCCGCCGCCGCCTTCGCCCTTTTCATAAACGTCAAAGAGACGCAGACGGCTGGGCATCGCGCCGATCGCGGAGGAGGCGGCTTTCAGAATCTCTTCGGCGGGGAGCGCGCGCTCCACGATAAAGGCGAAGTCGCGGCGCAGAGGATGACGCGCCGCCAGAGATGAGACAGGGCTTTTCTTTTGACGAGAGGCTTTGAGAATCCGGCTCAATCTCACTTCGCAGGCGGCGAGAGGCGCCGGAGCCTCAAGGGCTTCTAGAATCTCCGGATGAATCTCGCCGAATCGCGCGATGGATTCTCCCCCTTCCAAAAAAACCTCGCCGCTCCTTGAAGGATGCCAAGCGCGGTCGTTTAAAGACTTGACGCGGCATTGCTGGGCTTCCAGCCCGCAGGCGTGAAGGAGGGCGAAGCAATCGCTTTTGGCGTCAAAGAGATCGGCGGGCTTGTCGGTTGGGATAGTCCAATGCCGCCCCCTTTGCCGTTCTGTCGCCAGCCCGTGCCGCGCGCAGGAAAGGCGGCGCTCTTCGGCGCCTGGGACGGAATCCGAAAAGACCGCGCCGGCTTCAAAAATGGCGATCTCGCGTCTGGCATGGGCGAAGTTCCGCGCCGCCGCCAAAATCAGACCGGGAACGAGACTGGGACGCATATGCGACATCTCCGCCGAAAGGGGATTGGCTAAGCGAAGTTTTTTCAGAATGTCAGCCGGCGCGAAAAAGGCGGCGGCTTGTTCGGGCAGGAGCGACCAGAGCATCGCCTCCGAAGCGCCTCTGACGGCGAGCGCGCGGCGGCATCGGGTCTCCATTTTAGAGAGAGGCGGGCGGATTGATTTCGCCACCGGTCTTTGGGGAAGAAGCGGCGTCATCGGAATCTTCTCCACCCCCTCCATCCGAATAATCTCTTCGGCCAGATCGCTGGGAATGTTGAGATCGCGCCGCCAAGAAGGGGGGCGGGTTTCTAGGACGGTTTTCCGCCCCGCGCTTTTTTTCACGGCGCAGCCCAAAGAGGTCAGAATCTTTTCGGCGCGCCCTTTGGCGGGCTTGTGGCCTGTCAGACGCTCGGTCAGATCGGTCGGGAACTTAATGACGCGCTCCTGATGACAAGGCGCGCCAGCCTGCCCCATCGCCGAGATTTCGCCGCCGCAAAGGTCGGCGATCATCCGCGCCGCGCGATCGCAGCCGCGCCCCGCCGAGAGGGGATCCACGCCCCTTTCAAAACGCCGCCGCGCCTCGCTGTCAATCCCCAGCGCGCGACCCGTCCGCCCCGTCCGCTTCGGCGAGAACCAGGCGCTCTCAATGAAAATGTCGCGCGTCTCTTTATGGACGGCGCTCGCCTCGCCCCCGATCAGTCCGGCAAGCCCCAAGACCCCCTTCTCATCGGCGATGACGGTCGCGCTTTCGTCAAGATTGTAGATTTCGCCGTCCAGAGCTTTCAATGTCTCGCTTTTTCTCGCCAGACGCGCCCCGATCGCGCCTGTGATTCTCTCCGCGTCATAGACATGAAGAGGCCGCGCCTCGTCCAAAGAGAGATAATTGGTGATATCCACAGGCGCGGAAATGGGACGGAGGCCCGCCCCTTCCAACAGACGCCTCAACCATAATGGGCTTTCCCTGACCTCCACGCCGCGCAAGAGGCGTCCGACAAAATGCGGACAGGCATCGCGCTCCTCTTTGGCGAAAGAGAGTTTTATCGCGATCGGGCAGCGAAAAGCCTCTTTGAGGGACGGGGACGGAAGGGGGGCGAGCGATCCCAAACCGGCGGCGGCCAGTTCGCGCGCGATGCCGCGGACGCCCAGACAATCCGGGCGGTTCGGCGTGATCTCCAAATCCAAGACAGGATCTTCCAAGCCCAGCGCTTTCGCGGCGCTGACGCCGGGCGAGATTTTCGCCTCTTTCACATCTATGATTCCGTCAAGATCTATGATTCCGGCGGCGTTCTCGCCAATGCCGATCTCCGCCTCCGAGCAGAGCATGCCCTCCGACAGGACGCCCCTGATGCGGCTGGCTTTGAGCCTCTCGCCGCTCAAAGGCATGACGGCGCCGACAGGCGCGAAGACGCCAAGAAGACCGGCTCTGGCATTGGGCGCGCCGCAGACGACCTCGTGAATCCGACCGTCTCCGATCTCCACGCGGCAGAGTTTTAGGCGGTCGGCATTGGGATGGGGCGCGATTTCGGCGATCCGCCCTATTCGGAAATCTTTGAGACTGCCGCCCCGATCAAAGATTCCCTCCACTGTGAGACCGATGCGCGTCAGGGTCTCGGCGATCGTCTCAAGCGAGGCCTCCGTCTCCAAATGGCGGAGCAGCCATGAGAGCGGGCATTTCATCCTCTTTCGCCCTTGGGGGTTTTTGGCGACAAGCCTCCGGAGAGGGAGGGCGCGAAAAGAGGCGAGACGCCGTAGAAATCCAGCCAATCCAGATTGGCGTCAAAACATTGTCTCAGATCCGGAATGCCGTATTTGAGCATGGCGAGGCGGTCTATGCCGGTGCCGAAGGCGAAGCCCTGCCATTCTCGCGCGTCCAAGCCTGACGCCTCCAGCACATGGGGATGAACCATGCCGCAGCCTAGAATCTCCATCCATTCGCCGCCGCCCCCGCCGCCACCGCCGCCGCCCCCGGCGATGATGCGTCCGCCCTCGCGCCGATAAGACATGTCCGCCTCCAGCGAAGGCTCGGTGAAGGGAAAATGATGCGGACGAAAGCGAATCTCCACCGCGTCATTCTCAAAAAAAGCGCGGAGGAAATGCGTCAAGACCCATTTCAGATGACCCAAATGGCAGTCTCTGTCTATGACGAGCCCTTCAATCTGATGGAACATTGGCGTGTGGGTCTGATCGGAATCGCGCCGATAGACGCGGCCGGGCGCGATGAAGCGGAAGGGCGGCGCGCCTGCCCGCATCGCTCTGATTTGGACGGGGCTGGTATGGCAGCGCAGCAGATGAGGCGGCGCGCTCCCGCCTTTGCCGTCTTTTCTTGACGGGAAGTAGAATGTGTCCGAGGGGTCGCGCGCCGGATGCTCTTCCGGCGTGTTGAGCGCCGTGAAATTATGCTCTTCGGTCTCTATTTCCGGCCCTTCTTCCAAAGAGAAGCCGAGAGTGGCGAAAATCTCCACCATTTCGTCCCAAGCTTGGGCGATGGGGTGGAGGCGTCCGAAGGCGAAGGGGGGCTGCGCGACTGGGAGCGTGATATCGGCGGCATTTTGGACGAGCGTCTTTTCCCGCGCCTCTTTCGTCAAGACGGATTTTCGCGTCTCCAGCGCTTCCGTCAGAGTCTGTCGGCTCTCATTGAGAGAGGTTCCTCGCGCGGCGCGGTCTTTGGGAGGAAGCCGCCCGATGAGGCGGAGATGCGCCGCCATCGCGCTTTTGCGTCCCAAGAGCGAGACGCGCAGCGCTTCCAGCGCCGTCAAAGAGCGCGCTTCTTTGACGCGGCGCAGCGTCTCTTCCATCGGAGGAAGAGGCGGCAATGGGGTCGTCATGGTTTTTTTCGCGCGGCTTCGGCAAGAGTCTTAAAAGCTTCCGGCGCGCGGACGGCGAGATCGGCGAGCATTTTCCGATTGACGGCGATCCCGGCGCGCGACAATCCATGAATGAAACCTCCGTAGGTCAGCCCATGCTCGCGGACGGCGGCGTTGATTCGCTGAATCCACAGGGCGCGAAAGACGCGCTTTTTCTGCCGTCTGTCGCGATAGGCATATTGTCCGGCGCGCTCCACCGCCTGTTTGGCGGCGCGGATGGTGGATCGGCGTCTTCCGCTATAGCCTTTCGCGGCTTTGAGGATCGCGCGATGGCGTCTGGCGCGATGGGGTCCTCTGTCGGCGCGGGTCATGGCGCTCTCCTAAAGTCCGTAGGGGATGTAGCGTCTGACGCGCTTGGCGACTGACGGGGCGAGCGCCGCCGTTCCGCGCAGCGTTCGGATCTGCCGTTTGGAGCGCTTGATCATATTATGGCGCTTGCCGCAGCGCGCGGCGGTGATTTTGCCTGATCCTGTGGCGCGGAAGCGTTTTTTCGCGCCGCTTTTGGTTTTGAGTTTCGGCATGGGTCTTTCCGAGAGGACGGTTGGCGGCATTTTAGAATCTTCGCGCTCTTATGCCAAGCTTCTAGAACTTGTCCCCCCGCGATGGAGAGTCTATATGCTATATTATAGACATGCCATGCCGTCATGGGCGGCGGTCATCGCTCTGTGGCATGAGAGGATTTGCGTATGAAGTCAGGGAATCTTCCGTCAGTCCATGCGGTCGCGGATTATTTTCTATCCAAAGTGCCGATGGGCAATGGCGACGGCGTCACGAATCTGAAACTCCAAAAGCTTGTCTATTACGCCCAAGCTTGGAGCGTCGCTCTGCGCGATGGACGTCCGATGTTCTCCGAGAGAATGGAAGCTTGGGCGAGCGGACCCGTTTGTCCTCCTCTTTATAGGCGGTTTAAGAAATACCGATGGCAGCTCATTGATCCCTCTGATCTCAAAGACGGGTCTCTCAAGGCGCTGGGCGAGGATGATATTAATATCCTTGATGAAGTGTGGAAAGAATATGGTCGGTTTTCCGCCACCGAACTCAGCGCGCTTGCCCATCGGGAAGATCCATGGAGAATCGCCTATGGCGATCTCCCGCAGGGAAGCGCCTGTGATCAAGAAATTCTTTTGGATGGGATGAGGGACTTCTATCAGAAAAAACTCGGCCATCCATGAAAAGACGGCTTCCTAGAATCCAGCGCCCTTCTTTTGATCCCGCCATAGAAGCGCGCATGATCGTTTTTTCTAGGGATTATCTTGTTCAAAAAGGAACATTCGGATGGAAGAAAGGCGGTATTCAGCAAAAAAAGGTTTTGGAGCGAAAACTCAACGAATATGGAAATCTGACATTGCAAGAATTTCGGACCTATTCAAGCGCGAAACTTAAGATTTTTTCTCCGTCAAGAAGTCTGTCTTTCCCGAAATCCGCGCGAAATGTGATCTCTCAAGAAATTATGGAAACCCTATGGCGGTTCCGCGTGGATAGGAAGATTCGGGTTCTAGGCTGTTTGCAGGAGCATATTTTTTATATTGTCTGGATAGACTGGTCGCACGACATAAAATAGACGCTTGGGATCGGCGTCAGCGTGGCGACAAGACCATCGTCATTTGATTGCCTTCCAGTTTCGGCTCCATCTCCACTTTGGCGACATCGTCAATCTCCGCCTTGACGCGCTCCATCAGCTCCATGCCCAAATCGGGATGCGCCATCTCGCGCCCCCGAAAGCGCATCGTGACTTTAACCTTGTCGCCGCTCTCAAAGAAACGGCGCATGTTTCGCATTTTGACGTCATAATCATGGGTCTCAATGGTCGGACGAATCTTGATTTCTTTGATGTCCATGACCTTCTGCTTGCGCTTGGCTTCGCTGGCGCGCTTCTGCGCGCGATATTTGTGCTTGCCGTAATCCAAAATCTTGCAGACCGGCGGAGACGATAAAGGCGCGATTTCCACCAAATCCATGCCGGCCTCCGCCGCGCGCGCGCGCGCCTCCTCCAAAGAGACGATGCCCCGATTCTGCCCCTCTCCGTCTATCAGAAGGACTTTCAACGCTTCAATGGCGTCGTTGACGCGGAGACCGTCTTTCTCCGACGGCTCCATCGGCATGGATCGGCGCGCGAGGCTCATTCTCTCCGGAGAGAGCGTCGGCCATAGCGGTTCCTTGTCGCGGCGCGGGCTGCTGCCATAGAAACTCCTTCGCTCCAATCTTTTCTTCCGCTTCCGCGCGGAAGGCGCGCGGGGCGGCGGCTTTGACTCTCTTGGACTATAGAGCTGTTTCGCCTTTTGGGCAAGGCGGCGTGATCGGGCGGGAGAGGGGAAACGCCTCTTTATTCTCTTTATTTCTTTATTTCTTTATTTTAAGAGAGAAAGCCTCCGCGCGGGATTCCACAAATCCGCCCGCGCCCGACGGATTCCTGATAGATTGCCCGCAATGACGAAGATCCCAAATCCCATTCCGCAGACGGCTGACGCCGTAAAGCGTCTTTCCGAAGGGCGGGCGCGGCTTCTCTGTTTTTTTTTGGGCGCGCTTCACATTTTCGCCTTCGCGCCCTTTGGCGGAGGCCCTTTCGTCTTTTTCCTGACCATTCCGCCTCTGATTTGGCTTTTGGACGCCCGCCCTTCGGCGAAGAGCGCCTTTTTTTATGGATTTTTCTTCGGCTTCGCCTATTTCGCCGTCTCGCTTTATTGGGTCGCCCATTCTTTCCTTTTGGATCCCGTCTTTTTCGTTCTAGCACCTTTGGCGCCTCTTTTCCTCGCCCTCCTCCTCGCTTTCTTTCCGGCCGCCGCGCTTTTTCTCGCCGCCCTGTTTTGGCGTCAAGGCTGGAGGCGCGTCCCGCTCTTGGCGCTTGCCTGGACATGCTCCGAAATCCTCCGCGCCCATATTCTGACAGGCTTCCCATGGAATATGGCGGGGCAGAGTTTCGCCGCCTCGCTGCCCTTGATGCAGAGCGCGGCTTTTGTCGGCGTTTATGGAATGAGTTTCCTGACCATTCTCATCGCCGGCAGCCTCGCCGCTCTGGGAGAGACGAAAAAGAGCGCTTTTTTAGCCCCGCTCTCAGCCCTTCTCCTTCTCCTCGCTCTTTACGCCGGAGGCCAGGCGCGCTTGGCGGGCGCGGCGGCTGGGGGAGAAGAGACAGAAGAGACGGCGCCGATCATTCTCATTGTGCAGCCCAATGTGCCGCAGGCGCGAAAATGGAGCCGCTCTCATCGGCAGGAGAATATCGCGCGCCATCTGCTGCCCAGCCGAGACGCGCTGTCGCGCGCCTCATCGCGCCGCCGCCTTCTGATTTGGCCCGAATCCGCCCTCCCCCTTCTCTTTGACAGGGAAGAGACGCTCCGCCGCCGCATCGCCTCATGGATGCGCCCTTCCGACATGCTCCTCACCGGCGCTTTGCGGATGGAGGGCGAAGGCGAGACCCGCCGCGCCTATAACGCGCTTCTCGTGATGGACTGGCGGGGGCGCATCGCGGCGCGTCAGGACAAGGTGCATCTCACGCCTTTTGGGGAATATCTGCCCTTCCAAGATTTTTTGGAATCTTTGGGTCTTCGGCAATTGACGCGCCTGCGCGGAGGCTTTACGCCCGGAGAAGAGCGGCGCGTCATCCGCGCGCAGCCCATGCCGCCCTTCGCCGCGCTCATCTGCTATGAGATCGTCTTTCCCGATGAAGTGCCGGGGACGAAAACCCGCCCCGCCTTCCTCGTCAATGTGACGAATGACGGATGGTTCGGCGTCTCGCCCGGACCCTATCAGCATTTGGAGCAGGCGCGGCTTCGGGCGGCGGAGAACGGGCTTCCCTTGGCGCGCGCCGCCAACACCGGCGTCTCGGCGATGATAGATCCCTATGGCCGTCTTCTCTCCTCTCTGCCTCTCAATGAGGCGGGT
This sequence comes from uncultured Alphaproteobacteria bacterium, assembly GCA_958296285.1. Classification (GTDB taxonomy): domain Bacteria; phylum Pseudomonadota; class Alphaproteobacteria; order JAPOUT01. The sequence continues at coordinate 334,100 of OY282459.1, read as the reverse complement.
CTCATCCGCGCCGCGCTTCCCGAAGCGCTCGCCCCCACTTTTTACGCGCTTTACGGATATTCTCTTCCTCTCCTCTTTCTTTTGGCGCAGACTCTTCTTCTTGTCTTTTTGCCCGTTTTGTCCCAAATTTCCTCTCCGAAAATGAAGGTTTCTTAAAACAAGAAACAAGAATCGCGAAGGTTTTTCAAGGGAGGGCGCGCGTGTCGGGAGGACAGGGAAGGAGCAACCGTCATATTGGGCAGAATATTAAATTCTATCGCCGCCTCCACGGCATGAGTCAGAAAGATTTGGGCGACAGGCTGGGCGTGAGTTCCCAGCAGATTCAGAAATATGAGAGCGGGGCGAATCAGATTGGCGCGGCGCGTCTTCACGAAGCGGCGAAAGCGATGGATATTCCCGTCTCGCGGTTTTTTGAGGGGCTTCGCGAGGCGGAGGAGATTTTGGGGGTTCGCGAAGCGCCGCCTTCGGAGGATTTTTCCCAAGACAGTTTTTCCGTGCTGCGCGCCTATCGGCGTCTGCCGCCTCATCTTCGGCGTCATTTCTTGACGCTGGCCGAGGCGCTGGCTCAGGAGCATGACATTTCTTCGGCGAGAAAGACGGGGAAGGGCGAGACGGAGCCATGAAGGCTTTTGGCGGGCGGCGACATTTGACAAAACTTGCCCCCGGAGACCAAAGAGGCTTATAAAGTTTCAGCGGCAGGGCGGGGGCTTATGCGATCCTATCTTTTCACGAGCGAATCGGTTTCGGAAGGCCATCCGGACAAAATCTGCGACTGCGTCTCGGACGCCATTCTGGACGCCTATCTGCGCGAAGACAAAGAGGCGCGAGTCGCCGTGGAGACGATGGTGACGACCAATCGGATCATTGTGGCGGGCGAGACGCGGAGCGCCGCGCCCCTTTCTGACGCCCAGATAGAGGATTGCGCCCGCCAGCGCATTCGCGCCATTGGCTATGAGCAGGAGGGCTTTCACTGGAAGAATGCCGATTTTCAGAATCATATTCATGGGCAGTCGCCCGACATCGCCGCCGGCGTGGACGCGAAAGGCAATAAGGATGAAGGCGCCGGCGATCAGGGCATGATGTTCGGCTATGCCTGCCGCGAGACGGAGGCGCTGATGCCGGCGCCGATTTTCTACGCCCATAAAATCTTGAGAGATTTGGCGAAGGCGCGGCTCTCCGGGCGCGTGGCGGGCTTGGGCCCTGACGCGAAGAGTCAAATCACCGTTCTTTATGAGGATGGGAAGCCTGTTCGCGCGGCGGCGATCGTGCTTTCCACGCAGCATGAGGCGGGGCTGAGTCAAAGCGAGATTCGCCGCCATCTGCGCCCGCTGGTGGAGGCGGCGCTTCCTGCGGGCTGGATGTGCGGCGAGAAGGATTTTCATGTCAATCCGACAGGGCAGTTCGTCATAGGCGGGCCTGACGGCGATGCCGGTCTGACTGGACGCAAGATCATCGTGGACAGTTATGGCGGCGCGGCGCCTCATGGCGGCGGCGCTTTTTCAGGCAAAGACCCGACCAAAGTGGATCGCTCCGCCGCTTACGCGGCGCGCTATTTGGCGAAGAATGTGGTCGCCGCCTCTCTTGCCGAGCGCTGCACGCTCCAGCTCGCCTATGCGATTGGCGTTTCTGAGCCGATCGCCCTTTACGCCGATCTTCACGGCACAGGGCGCGTGGAGGAGGCGCGTCTGACGGCGGCGCTTCGGGAGATGATGAATCTCAGTCCCCGCGGCATTCGCGAGCATCTTGGTCTGAACCGCCCGATTTACGCGCGGAGCGCCGCTTACGGTCATTTCGGACGCGAGCCGGAGTCTGACGGCGGATTCTCATGGGAAAAGACCGATTTGGCGTCCCGTCTTCAAGAGGCTCTCTGCTGAAGCCCTCTTCCGAGACTCACGGCGCGGCGCGAAGAGCGGCGGGAATCGCGCGCAAGAATCTTTATGGTCGCGGCAGTCCCCGCGCTCTTCGTCCGAGGGAGCGCGCGCTTCTAAAAGAGCTTCTTCCGACTTTGTCCGTGCCTGGCCCTTTGGAGGCTGGCGCGCTTGATCCTTTCTCGCTTTTTCCTTCATCTGTGCGCTCTGTGTCTCTTGAGATTGGTTTTGGCGCTGGCGAGCGTTTTTTGGAGGCGGCGCGGGCGCGTCCTCAGACGGGTTTTATTGGCTGCGAGTTTTATCGCAAGGGCATCGCGCGGACGCTTTCGGCTTTCGCCGCCGCGCCGATGGCGAATATTCGTCTTTATGAGGGGGCGGGCGAGGAGATTTTGGATTCTTTGCGCGATGCGTCTTTGTCTGAGATTGCCGTTCTTTTTCCGGATCCTTGGCCGAAGCGGCGTCATCGCCGGCGGCGTTTTTCGCAAGCCGCCTCTTTGCGGAGCGCGGCGCGCGCTCTTGCTGATGGCGGTCTTTTGTGGATCGCGACGGACAGTCCCATTTTTTCGGCTTGGACTTTGATGCAGGCGGAGCGGGTTGGGTCTCTTTTTTGGACGGCGGCGCGGGCGGAAGATTGGCGTCGGTCTCCTTATCCCGGCGTTCAGACGCGTTATGGCAGGAAGGCTGCGCGGGGGGGTCGGGGCGTGACGCATCTTCTTTTCCGCCGCGCCGCGCGGGCGGATTTTCTTTAGGGCGGAAAGAGGTTATAAGGGGCGAGGATCAAAGATAAGAGGGAGGGAATCATGCCGAATGATGAGAGCAGGAAGCGCGGCGAGGCTTTGATGCGGGTTTATTTTGGCGAGGTTTCGCCATTTCCGGACGTTCGGGATGATTTCGCGGATTTCACGGTGGCGAATCTTTTTGGGGATGTTTGGTCGCGGTCTGGGATTTCTTTGGAGCAGCGCTCGCGTTTGACGTTGATGGTTTTGGCGGCGTTGGCGCGGTGGCCGGAGTTTCGGATTCATTTGCGCGGGGCGCATCATATTGGGGTTTCGTTGGGGGAGATTGAGGAGATGATGATTCATTTGGCGCATTATGCGGGTTGGCCGTGTGGTTTGACGGGGCGCAATCATGCGCGCGAGGTTTATGCGGAGTTGGAGGCTGAGAAAAAGGGTTAGTCGCTGCCGCGACAGGCATCTTTTTCATGGATAGGCATGTGTTTTTGCCGCAGGGGAACTAAGGCATAGAAGCTGAAAGTGAAGGGGGGTTTGGGGGGCTAGCCCCCCAAAAAAAGGGGGGATCGGGGGGAATCCCCCCCGAAAGCGCGTGGGTGGGGTGGGGGAAAAGCATTTGCGAAGCGAGAGTAGCGAGCAAGCAAATGCGACCCCACCCACGCGCCCCCTGCTAGAAGAGCTCTTGCGAGCGGGGGGGGTCGGCGGGCTTTCTCGCAGGCTCGCTTCGCTTCGCTCCGCTCGCCTGCTTCGTTTCGCCACGCCCGCCGACTTTTCGGGGGTTTCCCCCGAACCCCCTTTTTTCGTGGGGGGTCTCCGACCCCCCACACCCCCCTTTATGATAGAACCCAATTCAGGCAATCTCACCCATGACCAAAACTAACCTCATCCTCCATGGCGACAGCCTCACGCTCCTGCGCGAAAAAATCGCCAACGACAGCATAAACCTCATCTACATAGACCCCCCCTTCAACACAGGAAAAACCCGCCAACAAACCCGAATCCAAGTCGCGCAGGACAAAAAAGGCGACCGCATCGGCTTTCAAGGACAGCGCTATAAAACGCTCCGCGCCGAAAAAGGCGCAGGCTCCTACAGCGATTCCTTTGACGACTATCTCGCTTTTCTCAAACCGCGTCTTGTGGAGGCGCGGCGGGTTCTGAAATCGTCGGGGTCTTTCTTTCTGCATTTGGATTGGCGCGAGAGTCATTATTGCAAGATTCTCTGCGATGAGATTTTCGGACGCGAATCTTTTATGAACGAGATTGTGTGGGCTTACGATTTCGGCGGACGTTCCAAGCGCAAATGGTCGGCGAAGCATGACGTGATTTTTTGGTATGCGAAAGATCCGCGGGATTATGTTTTTAATTATGACGAGGTTGATCGGATTCCGTATATGGCGCCGGGGTTGGTTGGGCGCGAGAAGGCGGCGCTTGGCAAGACGTTGACGGATGTTTGGTGGCATACGATTGTTCCGACCAATAGTCGTGAGAAGACGGGTTATCCGAATCAGAAGCCGTTGGGGATTTTGGAGCGGATTGTTCGGGTTCATTCGCGGCGAGGGGATGTGTGTTTAGATTTTTTTGCGGGTTCGGGGTCTTTTGGCGCGGCGGCGGCGCGGCATGGACGGCGTTTTATTTTGATAGACATTAATGTTGAGGCGGTTTCGGTGATGCGGTCGCGTTTGGGCGGCGAGCCGCCGCGGGCATCTTTTTCATAGGGAGGCATTTTGGGTTTGCCCCAGGGGAACTAGTGCATAGAAGCTTGAGGTGAGGGGGGGTCAAGGGGGGCTTGCCCCCCTTGAGAAAAGGGGGGATCGGGGGGAATCCCCCCGAAGAGTCGGCGGGCGTGGCTTCTCTGGTGCGTACCCCTGATCCCTTGGTTGAAACTATCAAAGAAATAAATCCTAAATTGACAGAACAATATATGTGTTATAATTTGCTTTGAGCACATCTGACATGTCTCCAAAAGGTGGAAATCTGTTATGGCGCAACCCCAAATAATTATCCTCTATTGTCATAAAGGCGGTGTCAGCAAGACGACCACCACCTTCAATTTGGGTTGGAAATTGTCTGAGATGGGTAAAAAAGTTATGTTGGTTGATGCTGACCCTCAGTGCAATCTCACAGGTATGATGATGAGCTTTGAAGGGCTTGGAGACATGAAGGATTTTTATGAGAAAAAAGACAATTCGGATATATTTTCCGACGTTAAGGACTATTTTTTGAGCGGATCCGATAGAGTCGGCAGTCTGAAGCCGACTTCTACCAAACAAGAGAATCTCTGGTTGATTGCAGGAAACATTGATCTCGGAATGGCTGAGTCTCAAATACAACTTGGATTGAAGACTTGGCAAGGAATTCCACGGTTAGTGACACTGCCTGGGCTGTACCCAAAATTGATACGCGATCTAGCTAATGACAGAGAGCTAGATTATGTTCTTGTTGACACAGCGCCTAGTCTAAGCGCTCTTAATCAGTGTCTGTTTATGGGATCGGACCATTTTATAATTCCAACTAGCCCTGACTATTATTCAGCGCAAGCCATAGAATCAATGGTTAGGTTTCTTCCTGGGTGGAAAAAAGATATTGAGCCATTTAGGAATGGCACGGCTCACGATGAGCCGATGGGAAGGTTCAAATTTCCCAGCCAACCCCCTCAGTTTCTAGGGTATATCGTTCAAAATTACAGAATACGTTCTGGACAGCCGGGGGCAGCTTTCCGGGATTGGATAGATAAGATAGACAACAAAGTGCGCTCAACTTTTGTTCCAGCAATGAAAGAAGCCGGCTTATGCGATAGTAGAAGGCACGACTATCGTATAGGGATGTTTTCTGACTTTAATTCTTTGATTGCTATGTCTCAAGAACATGGAAAGCCCATCTTTGCGCTCACTGATGAAGAAATAGGCTCGTGGGGAGCAGCGCTTGAGACTCAAAAAGACAGCAGAGACAAGTTTAACAAGGATTTTGGTAATCTCGCAGAAGAAGTTATTACTCTCACTAGCAGTTAGCATTCTATAAGAATTCCAGACCCATGCTTCCCTGCTTGTAAGAGCTCTTGCGAGCAAGGGGGGTCGGCGGGCTTTCTCGCCTCGCTACGCCACAAGTGGCTACGCTCGGCTTCGGGAAAGCCACGCCCGCCGACTATAGCGGGCTACGCCCGCTTGGTTTTTCTTGGGGGGCTAGCCCCCCAAACCCCCCTCAACGGGAGAAACCTAAATCTTCTCTAGCCAAGCTTTGAGCGCAACGCCAATCTCATCCGCCGAATCCTCCTGAACAAAATGACCCCCCTTTACAGAAATCTCCTCCTGATTCCTCCACCCACGACAAAACAACAACGCCCCCGCCGTCATAATCGCACCAGGCTCCGCATGAACGAAAAACTTCGGAACATCATTCTCCGCCATCCATAACCCATAAGACTCAACATACCCCACAACATCCGCAGGCGCGCCAGCAACCGGAATCTCGCGCGGCCAAGTCAAAGTCGGACGCCGAGACTCGCCAGCCTCCAAAAAAGGACGCCGATACTCCGCCATCTCAACATCACTCAAATTCCGAAGAATAGACCCAGGCAAAACACGCTCCACAAATACGTTCTTCTCTAAAACCATATCCTCGCCCGCCTCCGAGCGAAAACCCTGAAAAACCCCCCGCGCCGCCTCAGGCCAATCCTCCCATGACCCGAAAGGCTGAACAATCGCCTCCATATAAGCAATGCCCCTCACAGCCTCCCGATGCCCATTCGCCCAATCAAACCCCAGCGCCGACCCCCAATCGTGAATGACGAAAACAACATCCTCCACCACGCCAACCGCCTCCAAAAACGCCGCGACATATTTGCGATGCTCGCAAAAGCGATAGCGCCGATCGCCCTCGCCCGCCAGCTTCTCCGAATCCCCCATGCCAATAAGATCAGGCGCGATGCAGCGCCCTTTGTCGGCAAGATGCGGCATGATATTCCGCCACAAATAAGAGGATGTCGGATTGCCATGCAGAAAGACGATCGGTTGTCCCGTCCCCATTTCCACATAAGCCATTTTTTTGCCCAAGACCTCTATCGTCTTTTTCGGATGCGCTTTCTCCGAGATCGTCATGCTCTTCCTCCTTCGCTTCTCAACGCCCGCCGCCGCCGCCCGCCCTATCGGAACGGGCGACCCTGCCGCGCATAAACGGCAGCCGCATTGTAAATGTTGATGGACATCAGCGCCTCTTCCTCTTCGGCGCGGCGATCGTAAAGGGCGGCGACTTTCTCTTGAATCTCTTTATTGTCCGGCTCCGCCTCCAGCGCGCTGTCGGCAAGATGGCAGGCGAGACGCATCTCGCCTTTCTTGGCGAGGGCTTCGGCGCGCTCGGCGAGTTTGACGGCGCCGCCGGCGAGCGCGGCGATTTCTTCGGCGAGCGCTTCGCGCGTGGCGGGTTTCAGCTCGCTCGGCCGACCCGACCACCATCCGCCATAAAGGCGGATGATGTTGCGGACGATGAACTCGGCGTCATCATAGACGGGCTGCAGCCATGGGCTTTCGCTTTTCGGGATTTCTACCTCATGGACGATATCCAGATGGGGCGGCGAGCCGTTGTTCATCGCGGCGACGGTGCGGGCGTGGATGGTTTCTAGAAACTCGGCGGTTTCGGTGAGCATGGCGCGGAGTTTTTTCGGCTCTTGGGAGACCGGCCCGCCATGTCCGGGGCCGAGCGAGACGGGATTGAGCGCCGCCATTTGGCGGAGTCCTTCCGCCCAGTCTTTGGCGAAGCGCTGGACTTTCTGCGGATTGCCGGCGTTTGGGACGCCCCAGATAAAGAGATCGCCGGGGCAGAGGACGCGGAGTTCGGGACAGAAGATCCAACTATGGTCGTCGGTTTCGCCTGGGCAATGGCGGATTTGGAAGGTGAGTCCGCCGACGGAGATGTCCAGTCTTTCGTCATAGAGGAGGTTTGGGGGGATATCGGGCGGTTGGGTGAAGGATTTGTAATCTTCGGGGCGTTCTTGGGCGCGGTCTGCGGCGCCGCCAAATTGTCTGGCGTTGAGGGCGGCGTTGTGCTGCGCGGTCAAGGCGTAGCGTTGGAATCGCGCCGGCATATTTTTATGGGCGATGACGCGCGGCGTGGGTTGTCCTTTGGCGAGGAAGTGTTTGAGTCCGAAGGCGTGATCCACGTGGCCTTGGGTGAAGATGGCGGTATGGATGGGGTTTTGGGTTTTGGTTCGGAGCATTTGGGCGATTTGGGGCGCGAGGCGGTCTAGTCCTGAGTCTATGAGGACGATGCCTTCTTTGGTGTCGAAGGCGGTGACGCCGGAGAAGAAGGATTGGAAGTGGCAATGGGGGGCGAGTTCTACGGGTCCGCCTGACCAGAAGAATTTGGCGGTTTCGGGGGATTTTCCTGCCATTTCTTGGAATTTGAGGGTTGGGTTGGGCATGGGGGTTTGGGGGGTTGGTGTTTTGGGGTTTGGATATTAGCGCGGTTTTTTGACTTCGTGAAGGGGCGGCGGCGTTTTGACGCGCTCCCGTTAAGGGGGGTTTGGGGGGCTAGCCCCCCAAAAAAACCAAGCGGGCGAAGCCCGCTATAGTCGGCGGGCGTGGCTTTCCCGAAGCCGAGCGTAGCGAGGCGAGGAAGCCCGCCGACCCCCCTCCAAGAGCTCTTGCGAGCAGGGGGCGCGTGGGTGGGGTCGCATTTGCTCGCTCGTTTCACTCGCTCCGCAAATGCTTTTTCCCCACCCCACCCACGCGTTTCGGGGGGGGATTCCCCCCCGATCCCCCTCTTTTTTTGGGGGGGGCTAGCCCCCCAAACCCCCCTTCACGGGAGCATTCGCGCCGACCTCCGAAATTTGCGAAAGCCCGCCCCCTCTGATATGAAAAACCAACAACATCACGGAGGGAAAAATGATCACCCCAGCCAACCTCGGATTCCCAAGAATCGGAAAAAAACGCGAACTCAAACGCGCCCTCGAATCCTTCTGGAAAGGCGATACATCCGAAAACGCCCTCCAAAAAACCGCCGCCCAAATCCGACAAACACACTGGCAAACTCAAAAAAACGCCGGCATAGAAATCATCCCCTCCAACGATTTCTCCCTCTACGACCACATGCTGGACACAAGCATCATGCTCGGCGCAATCCCAAACCGATTCCGCCAACAAGGCGAAGACAGCCCCCTCGCCCTCTATTTCCAAATGGCGCGCGGCGGCGAAAAAACAAAAGCCATGGAAATGACCAAATGGTTCGACACCAACTACCATTACCTCGTCCCCGAATTGTCAAAAGCCACGCGCTTCCAAGCCAACCCCGCCAAAACGCTCGGCGAATTCCACGAAGCCAAAAAACTCGGAATCACCACCCGACCCGTCCTGATAGGACCCGTCAGCTATCTCCTCCTCGCCAAAATGCAGGACGAATCCAACAGATGGACGCTGCTGCCCAGCCTCGTCAAAACCTACGGCGAGATCATCACAAACCTCGCCGAGGCCGGCGCGTCATGGATTCAAATGGACGAGCCATGCCTCGTCCTAGATCTGGATGCCCAAGCCCAACGCGCCTATCAGGAAGCCTACGACTCTCTCCAACCCTCCAAAGCCAGCCTGATGCTGACAAGCTATTTCGGCGCGCTGGACGATAATCTCGCCCTCGCCTGCTCGCTCCCGGCGGCGGGCTTGCACGTGGATTTGACGCGCGGAAAAGATCAGATGGAGGAGGTCTGCCGCTCTCTGCCGAAAGGGCGAGCGCTGTCGCTTGGCGTCATAGATGGCCGCAACATTTGGAAGAGCGATTTGGAAAAAACCCTTTCGTCTTTGACGCAGGCGCGGGATCTTCGCGGCGAGGACTCGCTTCTTCTCGCGCCGAGCTGCTCGCTCTTGCATGTGCCTGTGGATTTGTCGCAGGAGACGGCGCTGGACGCCGAGCTCGCCAGCTGGATGGCTTTCGCCGAGCAAAAACTTCAAGAGATTCGCCTCCTCGCCGACGGTCTGCGCGGCAGGAAGGACGAGAAAGCCTTCGCCGAGAACAAAGAGGCGCTTCGGAAAAGACGCGCCTCGCCTCGGATTCATCATCAGGAGGCGCGCGCGCGGCTTCAAGCCGTCACGCCTGACATGATGCGGCGCAAATCGCCCTTCAAAGAGCGTCAAGCGCTGCAGGCCAAGTCTCTCAATCTTCCGCTTCTGCCGACGACCACGATCGGCTCTTATCCGCAGACCAAGGAGATACGTCAGGCGCGCGCCGCGTGGAAGCGCGGCGAGATGGAGCGCGAGGATTATGAGCGCTTTTTAGAAAATGAGACGAAGGAGGCGATGCGCTGGCAGGAGCGAATCGGCTTGGACGTTCCTGTTCATGGCGAGTTTGAGCGCAATGATATGGTGGAGTATTTTGGCGAGAAGTTGGACGGCTTCGCTTTCACGAAACAGGGCTGGGTTCAGAGCTATGGCTCGCGCTGCGTGAAGCCGCCTGTCATTTACGGCGATGTTCGGCGGTTGGAGCCGATGACGGTGCGCTGGTCGCGCTTCGCGCAGGCGCAGACGGAGAAGCCGGTGAAGGGGATGCTGACGGGGCCTGTCACGATTTTGCAGTGGAGTTTCGCGCGGGATGATCAGCCGGAATCGGAGACTTGTCGGCAGATTGCGCTTGCGATGCGCGATGAGGTTTTGGATTTGGAGGCGGCGGGGATCAGGATCATTCAGATTGACGAGGCGGCGTTGCGCGAGGGTTTGCCGTTGCGGCGCTCGGCGTGGCGCGATTATTTGGACTGGGCGGTGGAGGCGTTTCGCTTGAGCGCTTGCGGGGTTCGCGATGAGACGCAGATTCACACTCATATGTGTTATTCGGAGTTTAATGACATCATTCCGTCTGTGGCGGCGATGGATGCGGATGTGATTTCCATTGAGAGTTCGCGTTCCAAGATGGAGTTGTTGGAGGCTTTTGTGGATTTTCGTTATCCGAATGAGATTGGTCCTGGGGTTTATGACATTCATAGTCCTCGGGTTCCGTCTTGTGGGGAGATGGCGGGGTTGTTAGGTTTGGCGTTGCGTGTTTTGCGGCCTGATCAGTTGTGGGTTAATCCGGATTGTGGTTTGAAGACTCGTGGTTGGGCGGAGGTGAAGCCTGCGATAGAGGCGATGGTTATGGCGGCTCGGACGGTTCGGGGGGGGTTGGCGGGGTCTTGACTTGCTCCCGTTAAGGGGGGTGTGGGGGGCGAAGCCCCCCGCGAAGAAGGGGGGATCGGGGGGAATCCCCCCGAAAGCGCGTGGGTGGGGTGGGGAAAAGAGCTTTTATGAGCGAGCGAAGCGAAGCGAATAAAAGCGACCCCACCCACGCGCCCCCTGCTCGCAAGAGCTCACGCGATGCAGGGGGGTCGGCGGGCTTCCTCGCCTCGCTTCGCTCGGCTTCGGGAAAGCCACGCCCGCCGACTATAGCGGGCTACGCCCGCTTGGTTTTTTTGGGGGGCTAGCCCCCCAAACCCCCCTTTACCTCAAGCTTCTATGCATTAGTTCCCCTGCGGCAAATCCAAAATGCCTATCCATGAAAAAGATGCCCGCGGCGGCTCGCCGCTTGATACAATCCCCCCCAAAGGAAACGCCCATGACCCCCCCAAATAACCCCCCGTGGATAACCGCCAAAACCAAAAAACGCGGACGATTCTTTGAAGACTTCTCCAAAGATCAAAAACTCCAACACCCCCACGCCAAGACCCTCACCCAAACCGACAACAACCTCTTCATCGCCATCACGATGCAAATGAACCCCCTCTATCTCAACCGCCAATACGCCCAAAAACTCGGACACGAAACAATCCCCATCCACCCCCTCCTCGTCTTCAACACAATCCTCGGAATCTCAGTGGAAGACCTCAGCGAAGCCGGAGGCGTCTTCCTCGGACTGGACAAACTCGCCTTCCGCGAAACCGTCTATCCAAACGACACCCTCACCGCCGCCAGCCAAACAATCCAAACCCGACCATCCCAAACCCGACCAACCCACGGAATCGTCCGATGGAAAACACAAGGCTTCAACCAAAAAAACGCATGCGTCCTAGAATATGAACGCGCCAACCTGATCCCCCGAAAGCAAACCCAATGAGCTTCTTTGAAGAATTCCGCGAAGGAACCCGCATCCGCCACGCGCGCGGAAAAACCGTGGAAGCCTATGAAAATCACCTCCTGACCCATATGACCCTCAACACGGCGCAAGTCCATTTCAATAAAGACTTCGCCGCCTCCGAACCCAACAAAAGACGGCTCGTCTTCGGCGGCGCGACTCTGTCGGTCGTGCTGGGCTTGGCATCCCAAGATTGCGCCGCGCAAGCGATCGCCGAACTGAGTCTGGACAAAATGCGCCTCAACCATCCCGTCTTTCACGGCGACACGCTTTACGCCGCCAGCGAAATCTTGGAATGCCGACCCTTTGAAACAAAAAACGCCGGCGAAGTCCTCTTCCGCCATTGGGGATTCAACCAAGACGGCGCGCTCGTGTTGGAAGTGGAGCGCCGCGCGCTGATCCGAAAGCGCGGCGGGCGCGCGGCGGAGCATCTTGATGCGGAGCGTCTTGACGCGGAGACGCCCCGATGATGACCGAAGAGCGCCGTCTCATTCAGGAAACGGCGGAGGATTTCACGCGCCGCGAGGTTCTGCCTCTCGCCGACAGGCTGGATTCGGAAAAAGGCGACATTCCCGACTCTCTCATTGAGAAGATGGGGGCGCTTGGCTTTTTCGGCATTCTTATCCCGAAAGAGATGGGCGGGATGGGGCTGGGCGTTTATGAATATTGTCTTGTCGCCGAGGCGTTGTCGCGCGGCTGGATGAGCGTGGGCAGTTTGCTGGCGCGGGGAAACGGTTTTTATAAGCGCGTCCCCGGAGACAAGGCGCGGCGCGAAGAGCGCGTCAAAGCCATGGCGCGCGGGGAATATCTGGGCGCTTACGCCATCTCCGAGCCTCAGGCGGGATCGGATGTGGCGGGCATAGAGTGCCGCGCCAAGCGCGAGGGCGCGGAGTGGGTCATCACTGGAAACAAATATTGGTGCACTTTCGCTGATCGCGCCGACTTTATTTATGTCATCGCGCGGACTGGCGCGGGCGAGGCGGGGCGGCGTCATTTGGGGCTGACGGGGATTTCGCTGGAGAAGGAGAGGGGCGGGTTTCCTGAGGGCTTGACTGGCGAGCCTATTCCGAAGATCGGCTATTTTGGCTGGAAGACGTGGGAGCTTCGTTTTGACGGGGCGCGAACCTCTTATGAGAATGCTGGCGAGGAGGGTCGCGCTTTTTATAGTTTGGCGGAGGATTTTGCCGTCATGCGGGCGCATACGGCGGCGCGCGCGATTGGCTTGGCGCGGGGCGCGTTGGAGGATGCGTTGGCGTATGCGCAGGCGCGCGAGCAGTTTGGGAGGCCTATTGGGTCTTTTCAGGCGATACGGTTTAAGCTTGCGAAGATGTCCAGCGAGGTTGCCGCGGCGCGGGCGCTTCTTTATGAGACTTGCGCGGCGATGGATGGGGGCGGTGATATGGCGGTGATGGCGGCGCGGGCGAAATATGTGGCGTCTGAGATGGCGGAGCGGGTTTCGTCTGAGGCGTTGCAGATTTTGGGGGGCGCGGGTTATACGACTTTGCATAGTGTGGAGCGTTATTGGCGGGATTCTCGGTTGACGAAGATTTTTGAGGGGTCGTCGGAGATTATGCTGCGGATTGTTTCGGATTCTCTTTTGGGGCGCGGGGGGGATTAGCGGCTCCCGTAAAGGGGGGTTTGGGGGGCTAGCCCCCCAAAAAAAGAGGGGGATCGGGGGGGAATCCCCCCCGAAAGCGCGTGGGTGGGTGGGAAAAAAGCATTTGCGAGCGAAGCAACGCGAAGCGAGCAAATGCGACCCACCCACGCGCCCCCTGCTAGAAGAGCTCTTGGAGGGGGGTCGGCGGGCTTTCTCGCGGGCTTGCGCTGTCGCGCTTCGCCCGCTTCGTTTCGCCACGCCCGCCGACTATTCGGGGGTTTCCCCCGAACCCCCTTTCTCAAGGGGGGCAAGCCCCCCTTGACCCCCCTTTTTTGGAGCGCGTCTTGACTCCTAACCCCCATTCCCCCAAAATCCCCCCATCCCAAAAGCCGCAAACCCCAAGAGACCCGCCATGACACGCCAAACCCCAAACGCCCAAAACCAAATCAACGCCGACGCCGCCTACGAAGCCGTCGCCCCCGATAACTTCGCCGCCATGATTGAAGTGGATCGCTACGCCAAACGATCCTCAGCCTTTGACAAAATCATCGCCGCAACCCACGACCACTTCTGGGACCCGCTGGACAAAAAATACATAGACTTCTCGCCAGACTTTGACCTCAAAAAAGGCTATCTGGTAGACCCCGAAATCAGCGGCGAACTGAAAACCGCCGTCGCCGACAAACTCAACGAAGACCAAAAAATCCAACTCGTCAATAATAACGCCCGATGGTCTTTCTCCTCCATCCTGCACGGCGAGCAAGGCGCGCTCTCGCTCTCCGCCTCGCTCTGCCACATCCTCAAAGACCCAGGCGCGCAGGAATACGCCGCCAACCAAACCCGCGAAGAAGCAAGACACGTCACCGCCTTCTCGCAATATGTCCAAAGACGATGGGACAAGCCTGTGAAAATCGGAGACGCGCTCGGCGGACTCCTCCAAGATGTGGTCTCCTCGCCCCTCGTCTGGAAAAAACTGGTCGGCATGCAAATGATGGTGGAAGGACTCGCCATGGGCGCCTTCGCAACCTTCTACAAATTCGGATACGATCCGGTCATGGTCAAACTCTGCCAGCTCGTCATGACCGATGAAGCCTTCCACCATAAATTCGGCAAAATATGGGCGGAGCGCACAATCCCCCATATCTCGCCGGAAGAGCGCGACAAAATAGAAGACTGGGCGTGGGAAGTCTTCCACATCCTGCTCTACAATCTGGCAAGCCCCGAGCAGAAAAAACACATCTATGAGCCGCTCGGATTGGAATGGCAGTGGGTGCAGGACGCCTTCATGGAAGCGATGACGGACGCCAAAATCCGCGAGGATATGCAGGACGCCACCAACATCTTCCGCGTGCTGGTCAAGACCCTCGTCAAAGCCGGAATCATCACGAAGCGCACCTCCGCCAACTACGCGGCTTACGTGGATGTGGAAGAACTCTACGGCGAAGGCGATCGGATGATCGGCGATGAGATCGCCGAAGAAGGCATCAAATATCTTATCGGCGTCAATGGCGGGTCAGACCGCTATCTCTCTATGGACGCCCTCGCCGCCGCCGAATAAGCCCCGCCGAGAAGCGAAGAGGGAGAGGCATGGCGTTCCGCGAGGAGGTGAGGGCTTGGCTGGAGGAGAATTGTCCGCCCTCCATGCGAACCCCGATGCCCGAAGAAGAGCAGGTCTGGGGCGGTCGCCGCGCCGAATGGAGAAATCCGGACAGCAAAATCTGGATGGAGCGCGCCGCCGCCAAAGGCTTCACCGCGCCCCTCTGGCCCCAAAACTATGGCGGCGCGGGCTTGACGAAAGAGGAGGCGAAAATCCTCGCTCAGGAAATGGCGCGAATCCGAGCGCGTCCGCCGCTCCTCTCCTTCGGAATATGGATGCTCGGGCCTGTCCTCCTAGAGTTCGGCAATGAGGCGCAGAAGAAAGAGCATCTCCCGAAAATCGCCAAAGGCGAGATCCGATGGTGTCAAGGCTATTCGGAGCCCGGCGCCGGATCCGATCTGGCCGGCTTGCAGACCAAAGCCGAAGACAAAGGCGACCACTATCTCGTCAATGGACAAAAAATATGGACGTCCTACGCCGACAAGGCGGACTGGATTTTCTGCCTCGTCCGCACCGACAAGAGCAAGAAGCATGACGGCATTTCCTTCCTGCTGATAGATATGGACGATAAAGGCGTGGAGACGAAACCGATACGCCTCATCAGCGGCGCGTCCCCCTTCTGCGAGACCTTTTTCGCCAATGTCCGCGTCCCGAAAGAGAATCTCGTCCATGATCTCCATAAGGGCTGGACGGTGGCGAAGAGGCTCTTGCAATATGAGCGGAACGCGATCTCGGACTTTCGCGGCGACATCATCACATCGGGCGGCGGCGCGATGGAGGATGTCGCGAAAGATTATTGCGGCGAGGAGAAGGGCGCTGTCGCCGACGGCGCGATGCGCGATGCCGTCTCGGCGCATAAGATGGAGAGCCACGCTTTCGGCTTGACGCTGCGGCGCGTTCAGGAGGAAGCGAAGGCGGGGGGGCCGACTGCCGCGACCTCCATTCTCAAATATTTTGGCGCGGAGCATAATAAGCGCCGCTTTGAGCTTCTGTTGGAGATGATGGGGATGGAGGCGCTGGGCTGGGAGGGGCAGAGTTTTTCCGACAGCCAGCTGGCGACCGCCCGAAACTGGCTTCGCTCCAAAGGCAATTCCATTGAGGGGGGAACCTCTGAGATTCAGCTCAATGTCATAGCGAAGCGCGTGCTGGGCCTTCCTGACTAGCATGGCGTTCCTATTGAGCGAGGAGCATGGGCTGCTGCGGGAAACGGCGGCGCAGTTTTTCCAAGACCATATGCCTGTCTCTCATTTGCGCGCTCTTCGGGACGCGGGGGAGGGCGAGGCTTTTGACGGGAATCTGTGGAAGAAAATGGCGGAGCTCGGCTTCGCCGGCATGATGATTCCGGAAGATTATGGCGGCACCGGCTTTGGCGCGCTGGGCATGGGGTTGGTTTTTGAGGAGGCGGGGCGGAGGCTTTCGCCCTCCCCTCTTTTCGCGACCTCTTGCGTTTCGGCGGAAGCCGTCAATCATGCTGGCAGCGAGGCGCAGAAGAAGGCGCATTTGCCGAAGATCGCCGCCGGCGAGAGAATTTTCGCCCCCGCTTTTGACGAGGGCGCGCGTCATGCGCCTTATGCGGTTTCATGCGAGGCGAGGAGGGGGCGGGGCGGCTTCACGCTTCGGGGGCGCAAGCGCTTCGCGCCGGACGGCGGCGCGGCGGATTGGCTCATTGTTTCGGCGAGGACGAGCGGCGAGAAAGACGACAAGCGGGGCATCACGCTTTTTCTTTTTCCGTCAGACGCGAGGGGGGTTGAGCGTGTTTCTCTTTCCATGGCGGACAGTCGCGGCATGGCGGACATTCAGTTGGAGGATGTGGCGCTGGGCGAGGATTCGGTTTTGGGCGAGTTGGATCGGGGCGGCGAGATTTTGTCGCGTGTTTTGGATGTTTCGCGGATCGCGCTTGCTTCTGAGATGCTGGGCGCGGCGCGCGAGCTTTTTGAGAGGATTTTGGCGCATATGAAGGAGCGCCGGCAGTTTGATCAGCCGATTGGGTCTTTTCAGGCTTTGAAGCATCGGGCGGCGGAGATGTTTTGTCAGATTGAGTTGGGTCATTCGGTTGTTTGGGATGGGTTGTCGGCGTTGGAGGAGGGGCGTGATGATGTGGCGCAGATGGCGAGTTTGGCGAAGGCTCGGATGTCGGAGGCTTTGCGTCATATTACGAATGAGGCGGTTCAGTTGCATGGCGGGATGGGGATGACGGATGAGTTGGATATGGGTTTATTCATGAAGCGGGCGCGGGTTCAGGCTCAGTTGTATGGCGATGGTCGGTTTCATCGTGCGCGTTATGCGCGGTTGGGGGGCTTTTAGGTTGCTCCAAAAGAAGGGGGGTTTGGGGGGCTAGCCCCCCAAGAAAAAAGGGGGTTCGGGGGAAACCCCCGAAAGGTCGGCGGGCGTGGCGAAACGAAGCGGGCGAAGCCGTAGGCAAGCCCGCGAGAAAGCCCGCCGACCCCCCTCCAAGAGATCTTGCGAGCAGGGGGCGCGTGGGTGGGGTCGCATTTGCTCGCTCGGCTCACCTCGCTTCGCAAATGCTTTTTCCCCACCCCACCCACGCGCTTTCGGGGGGGATTCCCCCCGATCCCCCCTTTTTTCAAGGGGGGCAAGCCCCCCTTGACCCCCCTTCACGGGAGCAAACCAAACCAAAACTTCTATGCTATAATCCCCCCATGACCAACCAAACCCAACACGCCAGCTTCGCCGCAGGATGCTTCTGGCAAGTCCAAAGCATCTTCGCCAAAATCCCAGGCATCCTCAAAACCGAAGTCGGATACACAGGCGGAACAACCCCAAACCCCTCCTACGAACAAGTCTGCACAGGACAAACAGGCCACGCCGAAACCATCCACATCATCTTTGACCCCCAAACCATCTCCTACCAAACCCTCCTCCAAACTTTCTGGACATGCCACGACCCAACCCAAAAAAATAAACAAGGCCCCAACATCGGAACCCAATATAGAAGCGCCATCTTCACCCACTCCGAAGAACAAAATAAACTGGCGCGCGAATCCCTGACGGCGCTCCAAAACTCCGGACGCCTCCAAAAACCCATCGCGACAGAAATCCAACCAAAAACCCAATTCTGGCGCGCCGAAGACTACCACCAACATTACGAAGAAAAACACACAGCCCGCCTCTTCCGCGCGAGAGAAGCGCCATGAACGACAAAACCAAAAACGACAAAAGCCAAACCGCGCTCCCCGAAAGAATCACAGTCCTCTCGACCGATTTCACGCCCGCCGCGATGGAATTCCATCGCCGCAAAATGCACGAGCGCGGCTACCGCCTCGAAGGGCGCGTGACGCCGCGCAAATTCTTCCTGACCGACGGACTCGGCGAACCCAAACCCCTCCTAGAAGGACGAATCCACTACGCCGTCACCTTCGTGCGAAAAGACGACACATGAAACCAACCGCCGCCCGAAAAAAAAACCTCCCCGCCCTCCTCGCGCTCGCCGCCCTGGCGCTCGCGGCCCTGGCGCTTCTTTGGACAGCCTTGCCGCCAAGCGCCGAAGCCGTGGAGCGGGCGCGTCCGCGTCTTCTCTCCGCCGCCCACGAGATGGACGACAAGCCCGTCCCCTGGTCCAATCTCTGGACGCGACTCCTCTGCGCCAAAGCCGGACGCATGGACAGAATCGCCCTCGTCTTCACCCACGAAATAGAGGAATCCAGCCTGGATCCCGAAGACTTCGCCATCACGACTCGCTCAGGCGTCAAAAAAACGCCCTTCTGCCTGACAACCAGCCCGTCAGACGAGGAAAATGAAGATCGCACAATCTTCCTCTTAGGCGATTTCGGCAGCGCCGTCTTTGATCCGCCGCTCAAAGCGCGCGTGGTCGGCTCGCTGACGACCGAACCCAATCTGGACAATGTGATCTACGACATGCGCGGCTTGTCCT
The DNA here is from genome assembly GCA_958296285.1 of uncultured Alphaproteobacteria bacterium. GTDB lineage: Bacteria > Pseudomonadota > Alphaproteobacteria > JAPOUT01. The sequence goes on along the minus strand of OY282459.1, from coordinate 315,337 downwards.
ATGACGGCGTGGCGCTGTTGGACGAAGCGCCGTCTCTGGTCTATGCCGAACTGATCGCGCCCGCCGAGCGCGAGAGCGGCGGCAGCGACTGTCCAAGCGCGGCGAAAGCGGCGCTCCGCCTCACTTGGTCGCGCGCCGTCTCCGATCCGCAAGATTGGAGCGCGACCTTCGTCAATATGCGCGGCGACAGCGCGGCGGCGGCGGAGGCAGGAGCGGCGGCGGCAGGGGCGGCGGCGGGGTCGTCCGATGGCCCCTTTGACGCCGCGCCTAGCGCCATCGGCGACAGGCGGGATGAGGACAACAACACCAATCTTTGCCTCTCTGTCGCCGGAAGCCCTCTTACTGTCCGCGTGCCGAAAGGATTCGTCAAGAGCGCGCGCGGCTTGCCGAATCGGGAAGAGGAAGTTTTGGTGCATAGGGCGCGATAATTCTCGTCATCAAACCCTGTCTTTTGTGGCAGAATAAAACCCGTCAATCTTGGAGGAGGGAACCCATGCAAAGCCAAGCCATCACGAAATTCGGCGCGCCTCTGGAGGGCGTGGAACTGGAAACGCCAAAGCCCGAAGGCGCGCAAGTCTTGATGGAGGTCACCCATGCCGGGGTCTGCCATTCGGACGTCCATATCCATGACGGCTATTTCTCGCTGGGCGGGGAGGAGAAGCTGGATCTGACGATGCGCGATCTGCCGCATATTTTGGGGCATGAGATTGAGGGAAATGTCTCTGCCGTCGGCCCTGACGTAAAGTCGGTCAAAGTCGGCGATCACGGCGTTCTTTATCCTTGGATCGGCTGCGGCGAATGCTCCATTTGCGCGCGCGGCGAGGAGCATTTATGTCCGATGGGGCGCGTGCTGGGAGTCAATTGGGGCGGCGGCTTCTCGACTCACTGCCTTGTGCCGCATGAGAAATATGTCTTGGACAGCGAAGGCATCGCCCCCGGCTTGGCGGCGACCTATATGTGTTCCGGTATCACGGCTTATGGCGCGATCAAGAAACTCAAGCGCCTTGTCGGAGAGGAGCAGATTCTTCTGATCGGCATGGGAGGGGTCGGCATGATGGGTCTGCAATTCGCCGCCGCTCTTTTTGACAAAGCCCCTTTTGTCGCCGATGTGGATGAGCAGAAACTGCAAGCCGCGATGGGCGCGGGCGCGGCGGAAGTTTTCAATCTCAAAGAGCAGGACGCTTTGGGGAAAATCATGACGCTGACGGAAGGCGGGGTGGCCGGGGTCGTGGATTTCGTAGGGTCGGAAGAGTCCGCCGCCGCCGCCAATGGCGCGGTCAGGCGCGGAGGCGGCGTGGTTTTGGTCGGTCTTTTCGGCGGCGCGTTTCAGATGCCTCTGCCGATGTTTCCGCTGCGGGCTTTTTTCATGGCGGGGTCTTTTGTCGGCTCTTATGACGACACGAAGGAGATGCTGGCGCTCGTCAAGGCGGGCAAGATAAGCCCGATTCCGATAGAGACGAGGCCGTTGGATAAAGCCAACGCGGCGTTGGAGGATCTCCGCGCCGGCAAAGTGATGGGGCGCGTCGTCCTGACGCCCTGACGCAACTTTACAATTTTGGACAGCAGGACAATTGTCAGAGGAGGTTAAGTTGAGCAAAGGACACGCCAACAGAAACAGCGCTTTTCCTGAAAACCAGCGCAGCAATCTATTGCAGGAGCTCTCGGAGAGAATCCGTGAAGCAATGAATACGGACGATCTCTCATATCCAGAAGCCTTTAAAATTGTCGCGCTAGAGTGCCTTGGCTATGACGATAGAGAAAGTGCTGACAATTCCGATATGTCCGACGGCCCAGGTGATAGAGGCATTGATTTCTATGCTTTTAAGCCTGGAAAGGTGGAGATTTTTCAATGCAAAGGGCGAGACGCGGATATTTTGGATATCTGGAAAGAGAAGCATGACCGTAAAAATCTTGGTGATATAAACAGTATTCTCAATTATTTGAATACAGCTCATAAAGCGAAGAGAGAGCAGAATCACAGTATTCGGGGCTTTCAGCAGACTTTATTATCCGAGTTGCGAAAATTTAGGCGTCAAGGTGGGGATGGTGGAGAAATCCAAGACGTCTATAAAATAGATATCTCACTCATTCTTTCTGGCTCAGGTTTAACTGACCAAGCAAAAGAAATGTTTCGGGAAATTCAACAGTCCTCAAAAAATCTGACCGTAAATGGCGTTGAATGTTCTGTTGAGTTCAAAATCCTCGGCATTGATAGGCTGTTAGAAGCGCAATGGGCTTTAGGAAATTTTGGTTGGCGTGACCGAGGCGGCGATAAAAGGGATAGGATTACGGTTGCTATCCGTGGGGATGTGATAGATGATGAGGGGTTCAAGGTTTTCTTCGCGAAGGCCTATGACCTCATAAACGGATACGAAGATTTTGGACAGCGTATATTTGAAGACAATGTTCGCTGCGCGATCTCTAAATCGGCGGTCAATAAGAAAATAGAGGATCAGATTCAAACAGAAAAAGGGATCAAGAAGTTTCACCTGCTGAATAACGGGTTGACGATTCTTGCTGAGTCTGTTTCCGCTAAACCTTCCGATCGTGGTAAGCCTGGCTGCGCAACCTTTGTTAAGCCTGGCATCGTGAACGGGTTGCAGACGATCACAACACTTTCCGAAACCTATAAGGACATGGGCTCTGAGTTGAAGAAGATTTTTGAGAAAGAATGTTACGTTTTGGTGCGAGCATTCGAGAAAGGGGCTGTTGAGGATGTAGGGGAGCTCATCATTGCTACCAACACTCAGAATGTGATGGATCCCCGGAATCTTAAATCAAATGAGGAGGAGCAAAAAGCTCTAGAAAAGGACTTTGCTAAAGAAGGCTGGTTTTATGAGAGGAAAGAATTCGCATGGGAAGCTTTCAGAGAGTCCGAGGACTGGCCCACTCTGCCAGGGAAGAAACCACAGCATTTCGCAATACAAACGTCTCACGATGCAAGAAGGAGAAAATATCGGGTCGCCGAGAATAGTCACGTCGCTGAAGCCTGGTTAGCGTTCATAGGGTTTTCTAGCGAGGCTATGCATGACAAAAAGAGAATTTTTGTAGATACGCATGACTACTATAAGACCGTGTTTGAGAGGCGACCCGAGCAGCATTCCCTTCAGGAAGGTGGAGATTATAGATTGAAATACGACCCTAGGCGGATCAAGGAGGACTTTGAGCCTCAATCTCCCCCGCACCAAGCTCTGCTAACTGCTTATTTGCTGAGTAAAGCTGCGAAACAGCTGACTCCATCCAACCAGGACCATCGGAAGCATATGGAAAAAAAGTTGGGGATCACGAGCACGAGGATAACACCAGAAGAAAAGGCTACCCTCTTGATGAAAGAATCAGAATATTTGGCTGGAGTAGTTAAGAATACAGCCATGTATATATACGTTGAGATGGTGGGATACCTTTTATTCAAAAAATACGGGAAAGGCCTGTATCGGATTTTTCCGAATCTTCTTGAAAAGACAGACCTCCAGAGATTGAAAACAAGCATGGATGCCACACTCATCTCGGAGGCGGTGAAGGATGGAAAATTTGAAGAGAATCATTTGGTGGGGAAGAGTTGGTCTATGTTCTGCAATATAATCGAACAATTGGCGGGTGGCAGTTGGAAGGAACTCTACCATCAAACAACATCAAGGACGAGAATGGTCTATAACGTTAAAACTCGGATTCAAGTATTTGAAATAATAGATTCTTGGGATCAAAATCTTCAAAAGGGAGCAGACTATCTTGCGGCGTTTGCGTGGGCCAAACATGCCGTGCAACACAAAAGCCTTGTTGATGGCATTGTATCTTGCCCCGAGTAAAGGATATAATGTTGAAGATGACTTATCTTCGCTCCACTCTTTTGGCTTTGGGCGCGGTGCTGATGGCGGCGATCCTTTACGGCGTCATTCCTTTTTTCTTGGCGGGCGGCGATTTTCATGTCCCCTATCTCATCACCTATGTGATGCTGGTCATTCTGCCGGCGCCGTTCATTTTCTATCTTGCCTTTTGGCGTCCCGACTATCTGTTGAGTCGCATGAAGATCGCCTCTGGCGATCAGCCTTTCGGGGATAAAATCTTTCTCGCCCTTTTCTCCGTGGTTTTTTACGGAGGCTTTTACGCCTCCGCCTATTTGGCGGACGGCGATTTTGAGACGGTTCCTCTTCTTTTGGGGGTTTGTCTTTTCGCGCTGGGATTGGGGATTTTCGCGGCGGCGATGTTTCAGAACGCTTTTTCCAGCCTTGTCGTGATCAAGCATGAGGGGCAGCGGGTCGTTTCGGACGGTCTTTACCGCCATGTTCGCCATCCGATGTATTTGGCGGCGCTGATCGTTTTTCCGGGCTGGGCGCTGATTGTGCAGCAGTGGATTTTCTCGCTGACGATGGGCGTTCTTTGCGCGATGTTTCTTTGGCGGATTGGCTATGAGGAGCGATTTTTGGAGAAAAATCTCAAAGGTTATGCTGATTATAAGAAGCGCGTGCCGTGGCGGGTGTTTCCTTATATTTATTGATCGGGATCGGGCGTTTTGCGGAAGCGCGGATAGCCAATCTTGCCCCATCTTGGCGTGGCTGGATTCTCTTTAATGTCTTTCTCTATAATCTCAACAATGGCAGGAACAAGGTTCCTCATAATCTTGCATCCGTCTTGGAGCTGCTTCGCGCCCCAGCTTGAATCGATTGAATTGCCGTAAGTTTTCCCGCCATGGACAATTTGATGGCGAAGCGTGTAAAGACGATACAGAATTTCAATGACGAATCCTTTCCAATTTCCCTTGAGCCGACTTTCTTTAGCTGTCTTGTTTTTGTCTTCCATGTCTTTGAACCAAGGTTTTCCCGTTCTTAACTTTTGCCAGAGTCCCGCATAAACATATGGGTTTTTCAGCAGCTCATCTATGGGCCTTGCGGCTTTCATCTCCATGATACTTAGCTGTTCTGTTGCGGACAAAGCCTTCAAGATTCTTGATGAGTCTATATTCATCACTTTTTCTATAAAACCTCTCCAACACTTCCACTCTTTCTCGCTATCCTCCGGACCGGCGAGAGAGCCATAAGCGGCGTTGAAGGCGATCCACAAAAAAAGAAACTCTTCATCCGAACCATCCTTCATATTGGGATTCTCGTTGCGCCACTCTTTCGCCCTTTTGAGCCAACTTTTGGCGCGGCGAATCCTGTCTTCATTATGCTTCTTGATAGTGGTCGTCTGCGCCATGCTGCCTCCATTGCGTTCTGGTAGCGGAGGAGGGACTCGAACCCCCGACACGCGGATTATGATTCCGCTGCTCTAACCAACTGAGCTACTCCGCCGCGCCAACCGCCGACAGAGGCTTCTTGAAAAGCAGCATCGTGAAAAGACCAAAAGGTTTCAACGTCCGCTTCTCCTTCAACAGCAAAAGCTGCCCAGGCTTGTTGAAAATCGCGATCGGCATGTCAGGATGCCAGCCCAAATAACGCGACAAAGGCGCGATCGCCCGCTCCATAAAGCCGATCACATCGCGCTTCTCCCTCTGAAAATGATTGACGATGATCACCTCGCCCCCAGGCTTGCAGACCCGCTCCAACTCCCGAAAAACGCGGCAGGGATCAGGAACCACCGACATCACATGCACCGCCACCACCATGTCAAAATGACCGTCGGGATAGGCAAGTTCGGTCGCGTCCATCTCGGCAAGCTCATGAATGTGGCCAAGCCCCCGCTTCTCCACGCGGCGGCGCGCCCGCGCCAGCATCTCAGGCGAGAGATCCACGCCGGTGATCGTCAAATGAGTCTCGTAAAGAGGAAGCGCGAAGCCCGTCCCCACGCCGACCTCCAAAACAGAGCCAGCCCCCCCATTCACATGATTCGCCACCTGATGATGCGTCATCCGCAGCACGAAGGGCGAGAAAAGAAAATCGTAAAAAGGCGCCCAGCGCCGATAGGCTTTGCGGACGTCATGCGCCGTCATCGGGAAGCGCACTTGGCTGTCATCCTTCCGAAAATCCGAATCTCGCGGTTGCGTCATGCCTCTCGTTCCTTATCTCCAGCCTCCGCCGTCTCTTCGGAAGCGATCCAGCCTCCTCCCAGCATTCTCTGATGATTATCGCTTTTTTCATAAAAAACGCAAGCCTGTCCGGGCGCGGCGGATGCGGGCTGCTCTTCGGCGAAAGTGAGGAGGGCATGACCGTCGGCGCGCGGCAGAAGGGCCGCCGGCGCGGGCTTCGCCCTGGCGCGGATTTGCGCCAGAATCTGTCGGCTCTTTCCCCGCATGGCGCTCAGAGAGCCTTCTCCCAGCCAGTTCAGATTCCGAAGAGCGAGGCGGCGAAGGCGGAGCGCCTCTTTCGGCCCGACGACAACCCGCCCTTTCTCCGCCTCTATCCGCAAAACATAAAGAGGCTGGCCATCGGAAACCCCGATGCGGCGCTGTCCGGGCGTGAAGCGATGAATCCCGCCATGACGCCCCAAAAGCCGTCCGTCCTGATGGAGAATCTCGCCGGAGCGCGAGGATTGCGGGCGCATCTTCTCCGCCGTCTCAAAATAGCGCCCTTTCGGGACGAAGCAGAGATCTTGGCTGTCCGGCTTGTCGGCGGCTTGAAGCCCCTTCGCCCGCGCATAGCGGCGCGTCTCGTCTTTGGTCATGCCGCCTAGAGGGAAGGCTATTCTCGCCAGCTGCGCTTTGGTCGTCATGCAGAGGAAATAGCTTTGATCGCGGTTTTTGTCGGCGGCGCGCCAAATCTCCCAGCCCTGACGTTTTTTGACGCGGCGGGCGTAATGGCCGGTGGCGAGCGTCTCCGCCCCCAACTCTCCGGCGAAATCCAACAGATCGCGGAACTTCACGCGCTCATTGCAGCGGATGCAGGGCGAAGGGGTGCGCCCTTCCATATAGGAGGAGGCGAAATCCTTTAGGACGCTGTCGCGGAAGCGCTTTTCATAATCCAAAACATAATGCGGAATGCCAAGTTTCGCCGCCGCGCGCCGCGCCTCCATCAGAGCGGGGCCGGCGCAGCAGGGCTTGTTGCCGGAAAAGCTCTGATCATAAAGTTGGAGCGAGAGTCCGATCAGGGAATAGCCCCGCTCTCGCAAAAGAGCGGCGGCGGCGGAGGAATCCACGCCTCCCGACATCGCGACCGCGATCGGCCCGGCTTCGGACGGGGGCGGCAGATCGCGAAAAGTCTCTTCCATAATCTTTCGCCTTCGGCTTCTTTGGCTTGATGGACGCAAAAACATCTTGACCCCCTTCGCTCTTTTCCGCAAAGCTTTTTCTCAGAAAGAGAAGTGATTCGGGTTATCCATGCGCATATTGCTGATTGAAGACGATCTTGCCGCCTCCAGAAGCGTCACGCTTCTGCTGGAGCGCGAGCGCTTCAGCGTGGATGCGGCAGGGAGCGGCGAGGAGGGGCTGGATCTGAGCCGCGTCTATGATTATGACGCCGTGATTTTGGATTTGGATCTCCCTGACATGAGCGGACATGAAGTCTTGCGCCGTCTGCGCCGCGCGAAGACGCACGCGCCGCTCGTCATTCTGTCCGGCTATGCCGATGTGACGAACAAGGTGCGCGGACTGATGACCGGCGCGGACGACTATATGACGAAGCCTTTCGCCAGAGATGAGTTGCTGGCGCGTCTCAAGGCGGTGATACGCCGCGCCCATGGCTATAGCGCGCCCAGCGTCCGCACCGGGCGGCTCGTCGTGGATTTGGCGCGGCGCGAGGCGGAGGTGGATGGCGCGCCCATCCGACTCACGCGCAAGGAATATCAGATTTTGGAGATTCTCTGCCTTCGCAAAGGCGCGACTCTGACGAAAGAGCTTTTGCTGGAGCATCTTTATGCCGGGATGGACGAGCCTGTCATTAAAATCATTGACGTCTTTGTCTGCAAATTGCGCAAGAAGATCGCTTTGATGACCGGCGGCGCGCATTATATTGAGACAGTCTGGGGGCGGGGCTATGTGCTGCGCGATCCGGCGGAGAAGAGCGCCGAAAAAAGCAATGTGACGCCGATGCGGCAGCGCTTGAAAAGCCCCAGCCCCCCTCACCCGCCGCGCCGACAGCGCCCCCCGCGCCCGCCCCGCCCGGCCAGAAGCGCGCGCCGCGCGCCTTAAAATAAAAAATAAAATCCGCGCCCAAAAAACAAAAATCAAAAATCAAAAATAAAAACTAAAGAGGAATCTCTATCAAAAACGCCGAGACGCCGCCCTCATGGAGGAGGCGGAGAGGCGCGCCCTCCAATCTGGCTTTCTCGCCAAGAAGATAAAGAGGCGCGTCAGACGGCGAGAGCGATGAGGGCGGCGGAGACGGCTTCTCAAAAAAGCGCCGCGAGGCGGAAACGCGCTTCCTTTCGCAGCCCGAAGCGGAGGCTTGGACGCGCCAGCTCTTCGCGCTTTTCACGCAGGAGATTTTAAGAGACGATGGCGGCTTCAAGCCCGACAGGGCGGCGAAAGCCAAAAAAGCGAGGATTCCGCGATGACGAACAGGCAGATTCTCCACGCCCTCGCAGCGAAGAGCGATCTTATGGGAGGCGGCAAGCGCGACAAGGCTATCCGAAAAGCCCCCCTCCGTCTCGTCAGGCGGCGAGACGGCGAAGAGGCGCTGCAGCGCCCGAAATCTGGCGTCAAGCGCGGCGCTTCCTTCTTGGAGAAGGCGGAGAATCTCCTCCCGCTCTTTGGCGGAACTTTGAGGGAGAAGTTCCAAGCCCTGCCCCAGAGCCGTCAAAGGGGCGGCCAGTTCATGGCAGAGCCACGCGCCCAAAAGACGCGCCGGAACAGAGAGGGAATCCCGCCTCCTTTCGCTCTTCGCCATCATGCCCCCTTTCCGAAAGGCTCGTGAGATGCGGACGCCGCAGCGCCTCGCCCTCTGCGAAGAGATGAGACGAATCGCGCGCCATGCCGGGCATATTATCATGCGCCACTATGGGCGGGACGTCTCTGCCGCGCGGCTGAAGAGGGACGCCAGCCCCGTCACCGCCGCCGACGCCCTGGCCGAGCGCTATATCTTGCGCGAATTGGCGAAACTCTGCCCTTCCATTCCGGCGATTTCCGAAGAGGCGGCGGAGGCGGGGCGTCTGCCTTTGGCGCGAAGGCGATTTTTTTTGGTGGATCCGCTGGACGGCACGAGGGAGTTTCTGAAGAAAAACGGCGAGTTCACCGTCAATATCGCCTATGTGGAAAATGATCGCGCTCTATGCGGCGTTCTTTACGCGCCTGCCAAGCGGCGTCTCTTTTGGGGATCTCTGCATGGCGGGGCTTATGAAGAGCGCGGCGGCGGCGCGGGCGGCGCGAGGGGCGCGGGCGGCGGCGGGGGCGGGGGCGGGGGTCTTCGCCGCCTCCATCCGCGCAAGACGGCCAGCCCCGTCCTCGCCCTTTCCAGAGGCGCTGAGCCGGCTTACGCGGAATCTCAAAAACGGCGCTACCAGTCCAAACGAATCTTGCGATCCGGCTCGGCTATCAAATTCGCCATGCTCGCCTGCGGCGAAGCGCAGATTTATCCGCGCCAGACCCCCAGCATGGCATGGGACACCGCCGCCGGACAGGCGCTTTTGGAAGCGGCGGGCGGGCATGTCGTGGATCAGAATGGCGAGCCTCTGCGCTACGCGCCGTCAAGAGGGTGGCGCAACGGATCTTTCTTGGCGAGCGTCGGCGCGTTTCGCGCCTCTTCCGCCTAATTTTTCTTCTGCCGTCCCTCTTGTCCCTTTTGCCCCTCTCGCCCCTCTCGCCCCTCTCGCTCTTCTGACAAAAGACGCTCTTTCAGCTTCGCCATCTCTTGGAGCAAGCCTTCATAGCCTTGCTTGTCCAGCGCTTTGCTGAACTGCGCGCGAAGCCCCGCCACTTCGCTGATCGCGCCGTCAAAATAGACATCCACGATCTTCCAGCCCGCCTTGCCATGTCTCAACAGGAAGGAGACGAGGGGATTCTCTTCATTCGGCACGACCAATCGGGTCTGCACGAGGGCGCGCTTGCCTTCTATCGTGGATTTGACGATTTTCAGCCCGCTCCCGGTATAGGCGCGGAAGCGATCCAGATAGATGACGATCATATAATCGCGGAAGGCTTGGCGATAGGCGGCGCGCTGCTCTGGCGTCCATGCGCGCCAATGGCTGTGTCCGATGCTCGCCACTGTGATGCGCTCCAGATCAAAAACCGAATCCAAAAGTTTTAGGAATTTCGCCTGCCTCTCCTCGCCTTCGCTCTCTTCGGCGAGGCGGCTCATCGGAAGAATGACGTCGCGATCAAGCCGCGCGATCACCGCTTCAGGAGTCAGACGGGTCGCGGCGGCGGGGGCGGCGGTTTTTTGGGCGGCGGCGGTTTTTTGGGGGGCGGCGGCAAAGAGGATGAGCGCCAAAAGAGGGAAGGCGGCGAGAAAGGTTTTCGCGTCTTGGCAAAAACTCGCCGATCTGCTATCGCTGTGGCGCATGGAACAGTTCCCCTGTCTCCCCTCTTTCTCTCAAGGCGGCGGACGCTCCCCAGCGGCTTCTCCTCCCACCCAAGACACAAGGCTTAAGGCATAAGACAGTCATGCGCCGCCTGCAAGATAAATATCCTGACATTCTGGCGAATCTGGCGCTTTTTTGTTTTAAGAAACCGTTTCTCACTCTAGCCCTCGGCGCGCTCGCCGCGGCGGGCAGTCTTTTTTACGGCTGGCATCATCTTCCGGTGAATGGCAGACAGGGCGATTTGGTGTCGCAGGACGCGCCTTTTCAGAAATTGGTCGCCGACATTGACAGCGCTTTTCCAGAGCAAGCCCATACGATTTTGATCGTCGTGACCGCGCCCAGCGCGCTCAAAGCCGAGAGAGCCGCCGAGACGATCTTTGAGGCGGCGCGAGAGCGCGGCGATCTTTTTCATGGTCTTTTTTATCCGCAAGCCGAGCCTTTTTTCCAAAAGAACGGGCTTCTCTATCTGACGGCGGAGGAGGTTGAGCGTTTCGCCTCGCGCTTGGCGGAGGCGCAGCCGGCTTTGGCGGAATTGTCGCGGGGCGCCAATCTCGTCAATCTTTTTGATCTGATCCGAAAAGCTCTGGAAGCCGAAAAAGCCGGAAGAGCCGAACTTCCTCCGACTTTTTCTTTGGTCATGGCGCGCCTCGCTCAAATTCTGACCCCCCCCGACCCCGCGTCAAGACGCCCCGCGTCAAGACGCCCCGCCGCCCCCGCCCCTGCCGCCGCCTCGCCTTCGCCGGAATTGTGGGGAGACGCCTTTCCCGAATGGTCGGTGGGAGAGGCGGCGGGCGAAGATCCGATAAGGGTCATCTTGGCGCAGCCCCGCATGGATTATTCCAAGATTCTGGCAGCCCAAGAGCCTATCCGCTTCCTGCGCCATCTCGCCCGCGCGACCGAGAGCGCGCCCGATGGCATAAGAGTGGGGCTCACGGGGCGCGAGGTCTTGGATCATGAGCAGATGGAAAGCATTGGAAGAAGCGTGGAGATCGCCTCTCTTCTTTCCAGCGCGGCGCTCTTTCTCCTTTTGACGATCGGCACAGGATCTCTTTTGGCGACTCTCTGCATTTTAATCTCTTTGGCTTTGGGTCTCTGCTGGTGCGTGGGCTTCGCGGCGATCGCCGTTCAAGAGATCAACATGATCTCGGCGGCTTTCGTGATTCTTTATATGGGGATCGGCGTGGCTTTCGCGATTCACATCACGCTGCGCTTCATGGAGGAGCGCCGGCGTCTGCCCGAAGAGGAGACGGCGGAAGCGTGCCGCCGCGCCGCGCGCGGCGCGGGATCGGCGGTGGCGCTTTGCGCGATCACTTCGGCGGTGGGCTTTCTCTCCTTCATCCCGACGCCTTTCGCCGGGCTTGCCGATTTGGGCGTCATTGCCGGAGGCGGCTTGTGTTTGGCGCTCCTCTCGGCTTTGACGATGCTGCCGGCGCTTTTCTCTTTGCTGCCGCCGCCGGCTTTTTCGCCGCGGGGCGCTTCGCGCGCCGTCTCTTGGGGGCGGTTTTTTTATGAGAAGATTCGCCGCCACTGCCGAACTTTGTCGGCAGGGGCCGTGCTGCTGGCTCTCGCGGCTCTCCCGGCGGCGCTGAATGTGGAGTTTGATCACAGCGCGCTCAGCGTCAAAGATCCGCGCTCCGAATCGGTGATTTTCCTCAAAGAGCTCCGCCGCCGCGGTCTCTATAACGACTACACCATTTCGGTCTTGGCGCGGGACAAAGCGGCGGCGGACGCCAAAGCCCCCCTCTTGGAGGCGCTGCCGACTGTGCGGAAAGTGGAGACCCATCGGGTCTATGTGCCTGAGGATCAGCCGCTGAAGGCGGCGATTTTAGAAGACGCGGCGACTTTTCTCCCGCCCCCGGAAGAAAGGCGGGAAGAGAAGCCCGGGGCGGAAGGGTTTCTCTCCTCCGCCCGCGCCCTTTATCAGACGCTTGAAGAGGCGAAGCCCGAAGGCGAGGCGAGGCGGGCGCTCGGTCAGTCTCTGGCGCGCTTCTTGGCGCGGGAGAACGCCGGCGCGGCGCTCCGCGATTTGAGCGCGCGGCTGATGCGCGATGTGCCGCGCCAAATGAAGCGGCTGCGCCTGTCGCTCAGCGCCCAGCCTTTCGTCTTTGACGATCTGCCGCCGACAATCAAGAGGCAGGTTCAAGCGGCGGACGGCCGCATTCGGATGGTTCTTTATCCGAAGGGCGATCTGTCGGACATGCGCTTCGCGCCGCGCTTCATTGAGGAGGCGCGGGCGCTGGAGCCTTCGGCGATTGGGCTTCCTGTCGCGGAATATGCGGTGGGCGAGATCACGGTTCACGCTTTTCGCCTCGCCTCGCTGATCGCTTTTTGCGTCATTGGGGCTTTGCTTTTCGTTCTTCTTCGGGGGATGCGGAATGTGGTCTTGGCGCTGCTGCCGATTCTGATCGCCGCCTCCTTCACGCTGGCGAGCTGCGTGGCTTTGGGGATTTCTCTGAATTTCGGGAATATTTTGGTTCTGCCGCTGATGCTGGGGCTGGGCGTGGATAACGGAATTCACATGCTGACGCGCGCCAAGAGCGAAGAGAATCTGCGCGCCGTGATGGGATCCACGACTCCTCTCGCCATCTCGTTGGCGAATCTTTCCACCCTCGCCAGTTTCGGCAGCATGATGCTCTCGCCCCATGAGGGTTTGGCGAGCATCGGCTATACGCTGACCATCGCGATGGGATTCACGCTCATCTCGGCGCTTATCGTGCTGCCCGCCATTTTGGCGTGGGTTCGCAAGCGCGAGACTGTCGCGCTCCGCCAAGCCCCCGCTTCTTCCGCCTCCTGACCGCCCTCGTCCAAACGCTAAAAGCGCCGCTCCACGCCGGCGAAGACGCCGATGCCGCGAGTCGCGTAGCCGGCGACATGCTGATAGGATTCGTCCAAGAGATTTTCGGCGCGCAGATAGACCACCGTCTTCGCGCCGAAACTGCAGGCGATTTTCGCGCGCAGAAGCGCGTAGCCGTCAAGGATGACATCGCGGGCGAAGGGCGGCTCTGACAGAAAGACGCGATCCCTCTGTTTGGAGACATAAGCCGCGCCCACATGGAGGCGGAGACGTTTTAAGGGCGACCATGTGGCGGAGGCTTGGATTTGGTGTCTGGGGCGGCGGAGTTCCTGCGCGCCATTGGGCTGTTTGGATGATGTGAAACTGTATCGCGCTTGGAGGGCGAGGCTGGAGAGCATGTTCCATGAGAGGCTCGCCTCCGCGCCTCGCCTTTCGCTGCCGCCTGTCGCGTTGGCGACGGTCGGGCCTTCTCTTCGCGGGTTGAAGGTGATTTCCTTTTCCAGTCTCGTTTCAAAATAGCTGACGCCGATGGCGGAGAAAGGCGAGGGCAGAAAATCCGCCCCGATTTCAAAGCCTCGCGCCTTTTCCGGCTGCAGATTGGGGTTTGGCGTGAAGGCGAAGCGCGAAGGATTAAAGCCGTAGAGATCGTAGAGGCTGGGATTTTGGACGGCCGTTCCGTATGCGGCGCGGAGGCGGAGCGGCATAAAGACGGGGATTTGCCATGCCGCGGTCGCGCGCCAAGTCAAAGACGAGGCGAAGTCGCTGTTTCTGTCATATCGGAGTCCGAGGGTCGTGAAGAGCGCGTTTCGGAAGGCGAGGCTTTGCTCGGCGGCGATGAAGCTGCGCGTGGTTTGCTCCCGCCGATTTTGGTTATGGGTTTGCTGAAATTCTTCCAGCTCCCATCCGGCGCGGAGCGACAAATCTCCCCGCCTCATGCGCCATGATGATTGCGCCGTGATGGTCGCGCGCGCGACTTTATTCAGCGTGATGTCGCGGATCATCCCGTCTTGATTTTTGTCGCGTCTGTGGAGGTAGGAGACGGCGAGGGCGTGATTGTCGCGGCGGAGTTGGGCGCGAAGCGCGGTGGAGCGGAGTTCATATTCGCTGTCGCCGCCGAGGCGATCGTTCGGGATTCCGTTGGCGGTTCCGTCATAGTCGCCTTTCGCTTGCGCGTGGCGCGCGGCGGCTTGGAAGAGGACGCCGCCCATTTTGTGGGCGTAGAGCGCGTGGAGGGTGAGATTTTGGTATCCGTCCCGCTCTTTTCTGCCGTCATTGGGCGAGATATCCACATTGTCGGAGGCGTAGAAAGCGGCGGCGAGGCGGGCGCGGCTTGTGTGATTTTTTAGGGCGGCGGCAGCGCGGATGAGGACGGAGCCGAACGATCCGCCTTCGGCGGCGGCGGACGCGCTTTGGATGGCGGGGGAGTCGGCGCTGATGGGCGCGTCGTCGCTGGTGGAGAGGCTGATGGTTCCTGCCAATCCGCCGCCGCCATGCGCGACGCTTTGGGGTCCTGGGATGATTTCCACGCGGTTTATTTCGCTGACGAGGAGGTGGGCGAAGTCGTAGCCGCCTGTTGGGCTGTTCAGTTCCATGCCGTCTAGGAGGATGAGGGTGTGGTCGGCTTCGCCGCCGCGCATTCGGACGCTGGCGAGGGTTCCGGGCGGTCCTGATTGCGAGATGGTGATGCCGGGCGCGGTTTGGAGGGCGTCTATCAGGAAGACGGCGCCGGATTTTTGGAGCTCGTCTTTTGTCAGGATTGTGATGGCGCTCCCTATTTTTCGGAGGGATTGGGGCGAGAGCGTGGCTTGGATGATGAGGGGGTCGGGCGTGAGGGGCGCGAGGGGGGGGGTGGATTTGGCGTTGGCGGCGCTCGCGGCGAAGGCGAGGCTTATTGTGAGGATAAGGGGGGCGTATGGGATGGGTTGGGTTTCTGTGTTGGTGGCGTCCCCTAGGGGACTCGAACCCCTGTTTCCGCCGTGAGAGGGCGGCGTCCTAGACCGCTAGACGAAGGGGACGGGACGTGTTTGGGGTTTATAGGGGGGTTAGGTTTGGGAATCAAGGGAGCGCGGCGGCGAGCCGCCGCGGGCATTTTTTGCATGGATAGGCATTTTGGATTTGCCGCAGGGGAACTAGGGCATAGAAGCTGAAGGTGAAGGGGGGTTTGGGGGGCTAGCCCCCCAAAAAAACCAAGCGGGCGAAGCCCGCTGCGGTCGGCGGGCGTGGCGAAACGAAGCAGGCGAAGCGCGTAGCGCGAGCCTGCGAGAAAGCCCGCCGACCCCCCTGCTTACAAGAGCTCTTCTAGCAGGGGGCGCGTGGGTGGGTCGCATTTGCTCGTTTCGCGTTGCTTCACTCGCAAATGCTTTTTCCCCACCCCACCCACGCGCTTTCGGGGGGGATTCCCCCCGATCCCCCCTTCTTCGCGGGGGGCTTCGCCCCCCACACCCCCCTTTCTTAACTCCACAGCGCCCAAGCCCGCGACACAATCTCCACAACCACAACAACAAAACCCGCGACAAGAATAACCCCCATCACGACTACCAAAACCAAAAGAACCCAAACCCGCCTAAACATAAATCCATGATAAAATCCTAAACACCATGACCACGCAACCCCCACAAAAAATCACCATCAAAACCCAAAACAGCCCCAAAAATACAAGGCTGGACACCATCCTTACCCAAAAACTCCTCGCCATAGGCATCAACGTCTCCCGAAACACCGTCCAACAATGGATCAAAGAAGGCCGCCTCAAAAACCCCGAAAACCCCAAAAACCCCAACGCAAAACCCCTCGCCCCAAACACGCGCGGCGACAAACCCCAAGCCCTCACCCTCACCCTCCCAACCCCAAAACCCGCAACCCTCACGCCAAAAAAAATCCCCCTCAAAATCCTCTTTGAAGACGAAGACATCCTCATCCTCAACAAACCCGCCGGACTGATCACCCACCCCGCGCCAAGCCATAAAGAAAACACGCTCGCCCACGCGATCCTCGCCCATTGCGGCATCCACGCCGCGCTGCCAGGAAACCCCACGCGCCCCGCCATCGTCCATCGGCTGGATAAAGACACAAGCGGCGTCATGGTCGCCGCCAAAAGCCAAGCCGCCTATCTCTCGCTGATACGCCAATTCGCCAACCACGGCGCGAAACCAAGCGTCCAAAAAACCTACCTCGCCTTCGTCTGGAACGCGCCCCGCCCCGAGACGGGAATCATCAAAGAGGCGATCGGCAGACACAAAACCCAGCGTCATAAAATGGCAGTTCTCAAAAAGACCGACCCCCGCGCGCGCCCCGCCATCACGCGCTATCGCCTCTTGGAGCGCTACGGCAAAAGCGAGGCGAGCCTTAACGGGGCGAGCCTCCTTCTCTGCCAGCCGGAGACAGGACGCACCCATCAGATTCGCGTCCATTTGGCGCATCTGCGCTGCCCGGTCTTCGGCGATCCGCTCTATGGAGGACTCCCAAAAAACGCCGCGCCGCCTCTCGGCTCTCTGGCGCGAAAGCTGGGACGCCACGCCCTCCACGCCCAAAGCCTAAATTTCACCCATCCCAAAACCAAACAGCGCCTCTCCTTTGAAAGCGCGCTCCCGCCCGCCCTCCAATCGCTGCGGGAGAATCTCGCCGCCATGGCGGGAACAAAAGACTAATGCCCGACCGTCTCAATCCGCGCTAGACTCTCCCGATGACAAAGCCCGAATCCAAAAGCCCATCCGCCAAAGCCAAGCCGCGCGCGGCGGCGCTGCCCGCCCTCTCCCATTCCGGCGGGCTGACGCAATATCTGCGCGAGATTCGCGCCTTCCCGATGCTGGAGAAGGAGGAGGAGTTCACCCTCGCCAGACGCTGGCGAGACGAGCAGGACAGAGACGCCGCCCATAAGCTGGTCACAAGCCATCTGCGCCTTGTCGCCAAAATCGCGATGGGCTATCGCGGCTACGGTCTCCCGATCTCGGAGGTCATCTCGGAAGGAAATATCGGTCTGATGCAAGCCGTCAAGCGCTTTGATCCCGAAAAAGGCTTCCGCCTGACAACCTATGCGGTCTGGTGGATAAGAGCGGCTATTCAAGAATATGTGCTGCGCTCTTGGAGCCTCGTCAAGATCGGCACGACGAGCGCGCAGAAAAAACTCTTCTTCAATCTCGCCAAGGCGAAGCAGGAGATCGCCGCCTATGGAGACGGCGATATGAAGCCCGATCAGGTGCGCGCGATCGCGCGCCGACTGGACGTCTCCGAACAAGATGTCGTGATGATGAACAGACGGCTCACGCGCGGCGATTCGTCTCTGAACGCGCCCTATGGCAGAGACGAGGATGGCGGCGAGCGTCAGGATTGGCTCCCCAGCGAAGAGGCGGATCAAGAAGAAACGCTGATGGAAGATCAGGAATGGATAAGGCGGCGGCGCATCCTCGCCGAAGCGATGAAATCGCTCAATGAGAGAGAGCAGCAGATTCTGACGGCGCGGCGTCTGCAGGAGACGCCGGCGACTTTGGACGAATTGGCGCAGCGCTTCGGCGTCTCCCGCGAGCGCGTGCGGCAGATTGAAGTGCGCGGCTTTGAGAAATTGCAGTCCGCCATTAAAAGAGCGCGGGCGCGCCCTTTTCTCAAAGCGCCGCCCGGCTGACGGAAAACGCGCTAGAAAAAACGATGCTCGGGATCGTCAAAGAGGCGCATCGCGTCCCCTTTCCAGAGATTCCGATATTTTTCCAACAGACGCGCGGCGGAGGCCTGTCCGGTTTGGGCGATCTCGTGAAGGGGTTTGAGATAGACGCTCTCATCATGCCCTTTCTCATTGAGACGGCGGCGCTGGCGCAGCCCTCTCTCGGCGATCTCTAAAAGCTGCAGGGCGATCTCTTTGAGAGTCGCGCCGCGAAAGGGGAGCGCCAGCCCGTCTCGGCAGACGCCCTGATAGAGACGCTCGCGCTCCTCCGCCGTCCAATCTTCCACCAGATCCGAGGCCTCTTGGAGCGCGGAGGAATCGTAAAAAAGTCCTGTCCAGAAGGCGGCCAGCGCGCAGATCATTTCCGGCGTCCCGACATCCGCGCCCCGCATTTCCATGAAGCGCTTGAGACGCGCCTCCGGAAAAAGAGTCGTCAGATGCTCCTCCCAATCCGCCAAAGTGGGGCGCTGGCGCGGCAGAGGCTCCAACTTTCCCTCCATGAAGCGTCTGAAAGATTCGCCGGCAAGCGAGATCGTCCTGCCTCCGCGATGGACGCAATAGAGCGGCACGTCCAGCGCGTAATCGGCGTAGCGCTCAAAGCCGAACCCCTCGTCAAAGACGAAGGGAATCATGCCGGCGCGATCGGGATCGGTGTCGCGCCAAGAGAGGGCGCGGCGCGAGAGAACGCCCGAATTTTTTCCATCGCAGAGGGGCGAGTTCGCGAAAAGCGCCGTCGCCAACGGAGACAGCGCCACGGCGACCCGCATTTTCCGCCGCATATCCTCTTCGGAACTGAAATCCAAATTGACCTGAGTCGTCGCCGTTCTATACATCATGTCCAGCCCCAAACGCCCGCGCTTCAGCATATGCGCCGCCATGATCGCGTAGCGTTTTTTCGGAACGGGCGACATGTCCGTCCTTTTCCAATGGGGAGGGAAGGCGAGGGCGAGAAAGCCGATTTGGAAGGAATCGGACAAAGCGCGGAGCTGCGCCAAATGGTCGTCCAGCTCGTCTTTCGTTTGATGGATATTCTCCCGCGGCGCGCCGGACAGTTCCAACTGCCCCCCCGGCTCCAGCGAGACGGCGCCGCCTTCTTTTTCGGAGAAGCGGACGCCCAAAATATGTCCGTCTTCCATGACAGGCTCCGCCTCGCCTCGCCGCGCCCATTTTTGGAGCAGCGCGCGCATTCCGGTCTTGCCGCCATAGGCGAGGGGCGCGCGGTTTTTCAGAGAGAAGCCGAATTTCTCATGCTCCGTGCCGATTCGGAACCGCTCTTTCGGGCGGCAGCCTTTTTCCAAATAGGCGGCGAGGTCTCCCTTGCGCAGCATCGGCGCTTCATCGGCGGAGGGGGCGATGGTTTTCTTCATGCTTCTTCTGTGTCATCATGGCGCGCCTTCCTCTCTTCCCCGCCGCGCCATTATGCCCGATAGGCAAGACACTGACCATAGGCTCGCTGACGCCCCTCGCCGCAACCTTGTGGATCGCTTCGCGCCTGCCGTCTGGAAGCCTTATTTGCGTTTGGCGCGGCTGGACAGACCGATTGGAATTTGGCTTCTTTTTTGGCCGTGTCTCTGGGGCTTGACGGCGGCGGCGCTGGAGACGGGTCGGAGCGCGCCGTCTTTTTTTCTGATCATGCTTTTCGCGCTGGGGGCGATTCTGATGCGGAGCGCCGGCTGCGTCTTTAACGACATGGCGGATCGCGATTTTGACAAGCGGACGCCTCGGACGGCGAAGCGCCCTTTGGCGACAGGCGAAATCTCATTAATGCGCGCCGCCCTCTTCTTGGTGATTCTCTGCGGCTTGGGCGCGGTCGTTCTTTTTCAGATGAACGCGCTCGCCATTTCTCTAGGGATCGCCTCTTTGGGTCTGGTGGCGCTCTATCCTTTTATGAAGCGGATCACCTATTGGCCTCAGATTTTTTTGGGCTTTGTCTTTAACTGGGGCGCGCTGATGGGCTTCGCGGCGGAAGCGGAGACGCTCGCTTTTTCGGCATGGAGTCTTTACGCGGCGGGGATTTTTTGGACGCTCGGCTATGACACGATCTACGCGCTCCAAGACAGAGACACGGACGCTCTTATTGGCGTCAAATCTTCGGCGCTTATTCTTGGCGATCGGTTTTGGCATGGGGTTGCCTGTTTTTATGGCGCGTCTTGTCTTTGTCTTTTGGCGGCGGGGATTTTTTTGGAGGCTGGCGCGGTTTATTATCTCTGCCTGGCGCCGGCGGCGGGGCATTTCGTCTTTCAGCTGCGGCGTTTGGAGAGGGAGGGCGTTTCTTCGGCGCTCTCTCTTTTTCGCTCCAACCGCCTTTGCGGGGCGCTCATCGCGCTCGCTTTGATGGCGGAAGCCGTGTCGCGGGCTTTTCTGACGCCGTTCTTCTTTTAGAGGCATTTGGACTTTTCCACAGATTTTGCTAAAATTTCTCTTTCCGGCGTTGTCGCCGCGACAAATTCCGCTTCCGCTTTGGAGGAAAAAGGTGGGCATAAAGCTTGAAAAAGCGCGTCATCTTTGGCGAGAGATGTTTTGGGCGCGATTCGCCTATCTTGCCTTTGCCGCGCTTTTCGCGCCGCTCATTCTCTCGGCGCGAGACGCGCCGCGCCGCGCCGATGAGCGCATTCTTGAGGAGAGGGCGCAGGCTCAGGCGCGAGACATTGGGGTTAGGATGAAAGCGGCGCGGGCGGACGCTTTTTCTCGCCGCGCCGATTTGAAAGAGGTTCTGAGAAAAAAATTGGTGCGCGCGCCGCGCGCGCCTTTCTTGCGCGCGCCCGGCACTGTGCAGAGGCGCGCGCTGGCGCTTCGGGAAGGGGAGACTCTTTGGACTCTTTTGGCGCGCAACCATGTTCGCCCGAGGCAGATAGAGAGCGCTCTTCGGGCTTTGGGAAAACATTTGGATCCGAATCTTGTGCGCGCCGGGCAGAAATTGTTTATGGATTTCGCCTTCGCGCCTGCCGCCGAGGGCGGCGTTCCGAAGCGGACTCTTTTGGCGATGCGGCTGCGTCCGAGTCCGGACACGGCGATCGCGCTGAAGCGCGCCAGCGATCGTTTTTACATTTCGGAGAAGGAGAATCTGCCTCTTCAGACGCGATTGTTTCGGGTTCGCGTTTTGATAGAGTCGGATTTTTTCACATCCGCGAAGCGGGCGGGCGTGCCGGCGGGGATGATTCAGAAGATTGTTCGCGTGTTCAGTCATATTGTGGCGTTTCAGCATGAGTTGCGGCGCGGCGATTCTTTTGACGCTCTTTACGCGCTTCATTATGACAAGGAGGGCGATTTGATTGCTTATGGCGCGGGGGGTCGTCTTCTTTACGCGCGGCTGAGGCTGCGGCGCGGCGCGAAGGCGCATGAGATTTGGCGTTATCCGTCTGACGGCGAGAGGGGCGCGTTTTATGATCGCGATGGTCGTCCTGTGATTGGTCTTTTGATGAAGACGCCTTTGGATGGGGCGCGGATTTCCTCGCATTTTGGGATGCGGCGGCATCCGATTTTGGGTTATTCGCGGATGCATCGCGGCATAGATTTCGCCGCGCCTCGCGGGACGCCTGTTTATGCGGCGGGCGATGGGGTTGTGGAGGATGCGGGTCGTTTGGGCGCTTATGGCAATTACATTCGCATTCGGCATAGGGGGGGATATCAGACGGCTTACGCGCATTTGTGGAAGTTTCGCGCGGGCATAGGGAAGGGGCGGTTTGTTCGTCAGGGCGAGACGATTGGGTTTGTGGGTTCTACGGGGCGTTCTACGGGGGCGCATTTGCATTATGAGATTTTGAAATATAGTCGGCGTCGGGATCCGCTTCGGGTGGCATTGCCGCGTGAGGTTTTGTCTGATGATGAGATGGCGTTGTTTCGGGCGTCTCGGCGTGAGATTACGGCTCGGTTTGAGGGATTGCCTTTGTCTCGGGGGGCGGTTGCGGCGCGGCTGCGTTAAAAAAGGGGGTTTGGGGGAACGAAGTTCCCCCAAGAAAAGGGGGTTCGGGGGAAACCCCCGAAAAGTCGGCGGGCGTGGCGAAACGAAGCAGGCGAAGCGCGTAGCGCGAGCCTGCGAGAAAGCCCGCCGACCCCCCTGCTACGAGAGCTCTTGGCGTTCAGGGGGCGCGTGGGTGGGTCGCTTTTCCTCGCTGCGCTGCGCTTGCTCGGAAAAGCTCTTTTCCCACCCACCCACGCGTTTTCGGGGGGGATTCCCCCCCGATCCCCCCCTTCTTCGTGGGGGGCTTCGCCCCCCACACCCCCCTTTTTTCAAGCCGCCTCCTCGCCGCGACCCCCCGCCTCCCTCCTCAAAACAAGACCATCCCCCTTCACAGAAACCACAACCTCATCCCCCGAAACCAACAACCCCCTCAAAATCTCCTCCGAAAGACCATCCTCAATCTCACCGCGAATCACCCGCTTCAAAGGCCTCGCCCCATAAACAGGATCATAACCCCTATCCCCAATCCAACGGCGAGCCCCATCCTCCAACCGCAAACGAAGACCCCGCGCCGCAAGCCTCTCATTCAACCGCCCAATCTGAAGCCCAACAATCGCATCCACCTCCTCGCGCGAAAGCCTGTCAAACATCAGAACCTCATCCAAGCGATTCAAAAATTCAGGGCGAAAAAATCCGCGCAACTCCCCCATCAAACGCTCCCTGTCAGGCGCCTCCGCCCGCGCCAAATGATCCGCCCCCAAATTGGACGTCATCAAAATCAAACAATTCTTGAAATCCACCAAACGCCCATGACCATCCGTCAAGCGCCCCTCATCCAAAAGCTGCAAAAGAAGGTTGAAAAGATCAGGATGCGCCTTCTCAATCTCATCCAAAAGAATGACCTGATAAGGTCTGCGGCGAACAGATTCCGTCAAAGCGCCCCCCTCCTCATAACCCACATAGCCCGGCGGCGCGCCAATCAACCGCGCGACCGCATGCTTTTCCATATATTCCGACATGTCCATCCGCAACAGGGCGCGAGAATCTTGAAAAAGCGCGCGCGCCAAAGATTTGGCAAGTTCCGTCTTGCCAACGCCAGTCGGCCCCATCAAAAGAAACGCGCCAATCGGACGATCCGGATCCTGAAGCCCGCCCCTCTGTCGGCGAACGGCGCGCGCAATCGCGCCAATCGCCTCCTTCTGCCCGACAACCCATTGGGCGAGAGTCTCCTCCAAGCGCAAAAGTTTCTCGCGCTCGCCCTCCAGCATCGTCTCCACCGGGATTCCCGTCCATCGGGCAAGGACAGAGGCAATATCCTCGGCGCGGACAATCTCCAACTCTCTGTCATCAGCCGCATCCGCCGCATCAGCCGCATCCGCCGCCGGCGGCGCGGAGAGCCTTCTCTCCAAATCAGGAATGATCTTATGGGCGATTTCTCCGGCGCGCTCAAAATCGCCGTCCCTCGTGGCGCGCTCCAACGCCGTCTGCGCCTCTTCCAAACGGGCGCGGGTTTCTCGCGCTTTTTGGCTTCTCTCTTGGCTGGCGTCCCATAAAGCGCGGCGCTTTGCGGCGGCGTCTTCCAGCGCGGCGATCTCTTTCTCAAGCGCCCGAAGACGCGATTGGGATGCGGCGTCCTTCTCGCGGGCGAGCGCTTCGCGCTCTATCTTCAGCTGAACCAGACGGCGCTCCATCTCGTCCAGCGCTTCGGGGCGCGAATCCATCTGCATCCGAACGCGGCTCGCCGCCTCGTCCATCAGATCAATCGCCTTGTCAGGAAGGAAGCGATCGTGAATATAGCGCTCGGACAGTTCCGCCGCGGCGATGAGCGCGCCATCGGCGATGCGGACGCCATGATGAGTCTCATATTTCTCCTTCAAGCCGCGGAGAATGGAGACGGCGTCCTCGCGGCTCGGCTCTTGGACATAGACGGGCTGGAAGCGTCTGGCGAGCGCAGCATCCTTCTCCACATGCTCGCGATATTCGTCCAGCGTGGTGGCGCCGATGCAGCGGAGCGCGCCGCGCGCCAGTTCCGGCTTGAGAAGGTTGGAGGCGTCCATCGCGCCGCCGGCGCGCCCGGCGCCGATCAGCATATGCATCTCGTCTATAAAAAGCACGACATCCCCCGCCGCGACAATCTCGCCCAAGACCGCCTTCAGACGCTCCTCAAACTCGCCGTGATATTTCGCGCCTGCCACAAGCGCGCCCATATCCAGCGCCAAGATTCGCTTCCGCGCCAGACTTCGCGGCACATCCTGTCGGACGATGCGGAGCGCCAAGCCTTCGGCGATGGCGGTCTTGCCGACTCCGGGCGCGCCGATCAGGACGGGATTGTTTTTCGTTCGGCGCGACAAGACCTGCATGGCGCGGCGGATTTCCTCATCGCGCCCGATGACGGGGTCTAGTTTTCCTTTCCTCGCCTCTTCGGTCAGATCGCGGGCGTATTTTTGGAGCGCCTCATAAGTTTCCTCCGCCGAGGCGCTTTGACTGGCGCGCCCCATGCGAAGATTTTGGCAAGCCTCTTGGATCTCGCGATCGCTCAGCCCCGCTTCGCGGAAAATCTCTGAAAGCGGCGGCGGCGCGTGGCGCGCGAGCGCAACGAGGAGCGTGTCCAGCGCCAGATGCGAATCGCCTTGCGCTTCGGCGATGGCGCGCGCCTCCTTGAGAAGCGCCGAGAGCGCCGGGGTGGCATGGCTTTGGGCGGCGGAGCCTTTTTGGCGCGGCAGATTCGCCAGCGCCGTCTCTATGGCTTCTTTCAGCGCGGCGGGAGACGCGCCGGCGGCGGAGAGAAGCCTCGCCGCCAAGCCGCTCTTTTCCGAGAGGAGAGCGGCGGCGAGATGAAGAGGGGCGATTTCGGCATGGCCTCTCTCTTGCGCCAGCGTTTCGGCGGCGCGGAGCGCGTCCAGCGTTTTTTCGGTGTAATTGTCCTGCCTCATCATAGGGAAGAGATGGGGATTCTTGCCCTATGGCGCAAGAGCCGGCGACAGGCGGATCAGTTTTCGGAGTTCTCTTGCGAGGCTTCCTCTTTGGCGAGGGGAGGCTGCTCTCTCTCTTTAAAACCTTCTGGCGCGAAATTGCCGTTCGCCGCATGGGCTTCCGGCTGCTCCATCTCGTGCTGCGGCGGCTCGGCGGCGCGCGGCGGCGGCGCGCCCGCGCCCCCCGCGCTCGCGCCCTGTCTTTGGAAACTCAGCGCCATCCGATAATAATGCTCGGCATGCTGCAGATAATTCTCCGCCCTCACGCGATCCCCTTGGCTTTGGGCGTCGCGGGCGAGCATTTGGTAGCGCTTGCAGATATGGGAGGTTGTGCCGCGCAATTTGACGTCTGGCCCGTTGCTTTCAAACATACGGGACGCCATATTTTGTGGTCGCGGTTTTCGCCCGCGCATCCATTTCGGATTTTGTCCTTGTCGCATGATTCTTGACTCTCCTATGGGGTGATATGTGGTGGTGGCTTGGGGCGCGGAGGCTCGGGGATGAGGAACGGAAACAGAGCGCCAAGCGCGCGGGGCGCGGCGGCGCGGGTGATGAATCTTTTTCGCGCTTCAGAAACGTTATGCGGGATCGTGTTCTTGCGATCTCCTCGGCGATGTCCTCGTCTTCTGTCCGAAATGTTAGCATGGCGCGTGGAATAATCAAGCTTTATCGCGTCATCGCGTCATCGGGTCAGGGTGAGGGCGCGCGGGATATGGGAGAGGTCTGGCGTGATTTTATCCAGACGGAGCGAGGCTTTGGCGGCGAGGCGGCGCAGGGGGTTGAGTTGTCCGGCGCCGATTTCTAATACGGCGAAGCCGTTTGGGGTTAGGAGGGGCGCGATTTGCGGAAGGATTTGGGCGAAGGCGCGGATCCCGTCTTTGCCGCCGTCCAGGGCGAGGGGCGGATCGCGCTTTGCTTCGGCTGGCAGATGCGGCAGATGGTCTGTTGGGATGTAGGGGGGGTTGGCGAGGATGATATGGAAGGAGGCGGGGGCGAGGGCTTCGCCCCAATTGCCGTTGATGAAGCGGGCGCGGGGCGCGAGATTTTGCGCGGCGGCGTTTTTTTGGGCTGTTCGCAGGGCTTGATGCGAGAGGTCTATGCCGATGCCCTTGGCTTTGGGCATTTCGCGCAATAGGGAGAGGAGGAGGCATCCGCTTCCTATGCCGAGGTCTAGGATTGTGGCGGGTTGATTTTTGGATATTTTGGCGAGGGCGGCTTCTATGATGGTTTCGCTTTCGGGTCGTGGGTCTAGGACGTGGGGGTTGATGGCGAAGGAGGTTTTCCAGAAATTTCGGCGTTTTATGATTCGTGAGATTGGTTCGCCTTGGATTCGTTTTTGCGCGGCTTTTTGGAGCCATTGGCGTGTTTTTTGGGGGAGGGTTATTTTTTGTGAGAGGATAGTTTCGGGGGTTTGTTTGGCGGCGTGGGCTGTGAGGATTTGTGCGTCTAGGGCGGGTGTTTTGATGTTGGCGTTTTGGAAGATTTGGCGGAGTTTTGCTGCGCAGAGGCGGGCGTCTTTGGGGAGGGGTTTGTTTGTCATTTGGGCAGTGTATCGGTTTCTTGGCTCCGATAAAGGGGGGTCAAGGGGGGCTTGCCCCCCTTGAAAAAAGGGGGTTCGGGGGAAACCCCCGAAAAGTCGGCGGGCGTGGCGAAACGAAGCGGGCGAAGCCGCAGGCAAGCCCGCGAGAAAGCCCGCCGACCCCCCTGCATCGCAAGAGCTCTTCTAGCAGGGGGCGCGTGGGTGGGGTCGCATTTGCTCGCTCGCTACTCTCGCTTCGCAAATGCTTTTCCCCCACCCCACCCACGCGCTTTCGGGGGGGATTCCCCCCGACCCCCCCTTTCTTGGGGGGCTAGCCCCCCAAACCCCCCTTCACGGGAGCATGTCAATCCGTCCGCGACTCCAGCAACGGCCCCACAACCAAATCCAAAGCCCCATCCAAAACCATATCCAACTTCCGAACCGTCAAACGAATCCGATGATCGCTAACCCTGTTCTGTGGAAAATTATACGTCCGAATCCGCTCCGAACGATCACCAGTGCCAATCTGCCCGCGCCGAGCCTCATCGCGCGCAACCCGCGCCGCCTCCCGCTCGCGCTCATAAAGCCGCGCCCGCAAAACGCGCAACGCCTTCGCCTTATTGCGATGCTGCGACTTCTCATCCTGCTGCGCCACAACAATGCCGCTCGGAATATGCGTGATCCGAACCGCGCTGTCCGTCGTATTCACAGACTGCCCGCCCGGACCCCGCGCCCGAAAAACATCTATCCGAAGATCCTTCTCCACAATCTCTACCTCGCGCTCCTCAGGCTGCGGCAAAACAGCGACAGTCGCCGCCGAAGTGTGAATCCTCCCGCCCGATTCCGTCACCGGCACGCGCTGAACCCGATGAACGCCCGATTCAAACCGCAAACGCCGAAAAACCTCAGCCCCGCCAATGGACAAAATCGCCTCGCGCGCCCCCCCCGTCTCCGACTCCGAAAGATTGAGAATCTCCACAAGCCAACCCCGAGACGCCGCATAACGCTGATACATCCGCATCAAATCCCCAGCGAAAAGCGCCGCCTCCTCGCCGCCCGTCCCGGCGCGAATCTCCAAAATCACAGAGCCTATCGCATCATCCTCATCGCCCCCATCGCCCGCCGCGCCGCCCGCCGCCATCGCCCGCGCCAACTCCGCCTCCAAAGCCTCGCGCCGCGCGAGAATGGCGCGCGCCTCCTCCTCCGCCAAAGCGATCATCTCCCTGTCGCCCGCCGCCTCGCGCCGCATCGCCTCCAGCGCCTCAAACTCCCGCGCCAGCGCGTCAATCCGCCGCGCCAGATCGGCGGCGGCGCGAAGCGCCGCCCAATCTTTGGACAATCTCGCATAATCCGCGCCGGCAGGATCGCTCGCGCCCAGCCGCGTCTCCAAATCCGCGAAGCGCGCCAACAAACGCGCCCGCGCCTCCGCCGACACCATCTCCACGCTAGCCCTTCCGAGACTCGGAATCACATTCCGCCGCCTTCTCCTCCACAAGCGCGACAAGGCGATCCACCATCTCGTCATGCGGCACTTTCTGATGAGGCTTGCCGCCAATGTAAAGAAGCCCGGCGAGACCGCCTCCGCCGGTGAAGCCAATGTCGCTCATCCGCGCCTCGCCCGGCCCATTGACGACGCAGCCAATGACGGAAAGGGTCATCGGCGTCTTGATATGCGCCAGACGCTCTTCCAAGATTCGGATCGTCTTGATCACGTCAAAGCCCTGTCTGGCGCAGGAAGGACAGGCGATAATCTTGACGCCCCGCTGCCGCAGACCCAAAGATTTCAGAATCTCAAAACCGGCGCGAACCTCCTCAGCCGGCGGCGCGGCTAAAGAGACGCGCAGCGTGTCGCCAATCCCCTCCCAAAGAAGCGCGCCCAAGCCGATCGCCGATTTGATCGTCCCCGGCCAAAGACTTCCGGCTTCGGTGATTCCCAAATGGAGCGGCGCGTCCGTCTTCGCGGCGAGAAGCCTGTAAGCCGCGACCGTCATAAAGACATCGGAAGCTTTGACGCTGATCTTATAGTTGTGAAAATCCTCCTCCTCAAGAAACGAGGCGTGATAAAGCGCGCTCTCCGCCATCGCCTCCGGACAAGGCTCGCCATATTTCTCAAGAAGAGACGATTCCAGCGATCCGCCATTGACGCCGATTCGCATCGCGCAGCCATGATCCCGCGCCGCCTGAACGACATCGCGGACGCGATCTCTGGCGCCGATATTGCCGGGATTGATCCTCAAACACGCCGCCCCCGCTTCCGCCGCCTCTATCGCGCGGGCATGATGAAAATGAATGTCGGCGACAATCGGAAGAGGAGACCGGCGGACAATCTTGCGCAAAGCCTTCGTGGAATCCTCGTCAGGACAGGAGACGCGGACGAAATCCGCCCCGGCCTCCGCCAAAGTCTCTATTTGCTTGAGCGTGGCGGCGGCGTCCGAAGTCGGACTGTTCGTCATGGACTGCACCGAAATGGGCGCGTCTCCGCCGACCGCCACCGGCCCCACCCAAATCTTGCGCGACTGTCGGCGCTTGATTTCCCGATAGGGGGCGTCCGCGCAAGAGCGCGGCGTTTTTTCGGTCTTTCTGTTTCGCATGATCGGCGCTTCCAACAAGTTTCTTCAAGAGATTTTAAGAGACTGTCGGAATCTTATGCTTCTTGGCGAAATCTTCAAGGATTTCACGAGGGCTTGACGCGGGATCGTCAAAGATTTTCGGCATCTCTTCTTGAAGAGCGCGCAGATCCAAGAGCCCGATCGCCTCTTTGACAGGACCGATGGCGCTTGGCGCCAGCGTGATTTTCCGAAAGCCGATGCCGATGAGCGCCAGCGCGTGAAGGGGATTCGCCGCCATCTCGCCGCAGACGGTCGCCGGCACGCCGGCCGCCTCCGCCTTGCGATGAATATGGCGGAGCGCCGCCAAAAAACCTCTATTCAGAGGATCATAGCGCTCGCCGACATGCGGATCGCCTCTGTCGCTGGCGAAGAAAAACTGCAAAAGATCGTTCGTGCCAATGGCGAGAAAATCGCTCTCGGGCAAAAGCGCCTCCAACTGCCAGATGAGAGACGGGACTTCCAGCATCGCGCCCACCGAGACCGAGCGCGGACGCGCCAAACCATGCCGCTCGGCATGCGTTTCCTCCTTCCGCAGAAGCGCCCGCGCCTGATGATATTCCTCCACAGTGGCGATCATCGGAAAAAGAATATGAAGCGCCTTCCCCGCCGCCGCCTGAAGAAGCGCGCGCAGCTGGTATCGGAGGAGAACGGGCTTGTCCAGCGCGATTCGGATCGCCCGCCAGCCCAAAGCCGGGTTTTCTCCTCTCTGCCTTCGGATTCCCAGATTTCGCATATAGGGGAGAATCTTGTCGCCGCCAATGTCCAGCGTGCGGAAGGCGACCGGATTCTCGCCCGCCGCCGCCAAAATCTGACGATAAAGCGCCACCTGCGCCGAGAGGCGCGGCATGGCGGCGTGAATCATGAACTGCAGCTCCGTGCGGACAAGTCCGATCCCTTCCGCGCCCGTTTCCTCCAGCTGCGGCAGATCCATCAAAAGACCGACATTCATCAGAAGGGCTATCTCCGCGCCGTCTTTTGTCCGCGAGGCGCGGCGGGCGCGCGCGCGATAGGCTTTGAGGCGGCGCGCGCGAATCTTTCTTTTCTCGCGGTAAGCCGCCCGCAGATGGCGGTCGGGATTGAGATAAAGCGCGCCGGTGTCGCCGTCCAAAATGGCGGCGCTCCCGGCCGCCGCGATCGTCAAGAGATCGGGAAGCCGTCCGATGAGCGGAATCCCCAAAGATCGCGCGACAATGGTGGCATGGGCGAGCGCCGAGCCTTCCTCCAGCGCGATGCCGCGCAGACGATCTTTGTCATAGTCCAGCAGTTCGGCAGGCCCCATATTGCGCGCCACCAGAATAGCCTCTTCCGGAAGAGATTCGGGCTTCATGCCCCCGCCTGTCAGATGGCGCAGCAGGCGGTTGGCGAGATCGTCCAAATCGTGAAGCCTTTCTTTCAGATAGGGGTTGCTTTGATGCAGGAAGCGGGCGCGGATATTCTCTTGGACGCGCTCAACAGAGGCTTCGGCGCTCAAGCCCGTCTCTATCGCTTCATGGAGGCGGGCTTGCCAGCTGCGATCATCGGCGAAGATTCGGTGGGCTTCTAGAATCTGCCGCTCTTCGCCGCCCTCGGCGAGGCTGGGCGCGCTCCGCATTTCGTCCAGCTCGGCGCGGAGATCATAAAGAGCGGCGTCCAGACGCTCATGCTCGCGGTCTGAATCTTCGGCGAGGAGCGTCTCAATATGGATGCGCGGCTGATGGAGGACGATCTCGCCCATCGCCAAGCCCCGCGCCAAAGACGCGCCTTTGAGATGAAGGGCTTCATTCGGCGCGGCCCGCGCCGCGCGCGAGTGAAAAGCGCGCCCCGCCAGCAATTCGGCCATCAGCATGGCGGCGGTCTCCATCAGTTCCACATTGTCTTCGCTGTAGGCGCGGCGGCGGCGATTCTGCACCGACAGCACGCCCAGCACATGCCCCATGCGGATGATCGGAACGCCGAGGAAGGATTTGTAAATCTCCTCGCCCGTTTCAGGACGATAGGAGAAGGCGGGATGGTTCTGCGCGTCCTGCAGAATGAGAGGCTGCGCGTGGCGGGCGATCGCGCCGATGAGACCTTCGCCCGCCGCCAGCACTGTCCGCCCGACCGCTTTCGGATTCAAGCCTTCGGTGGCGTAGAGTTCCATCTCGCCCCCCGGGCGGCGCAGATAGATAGAGCAGACTTCGGCGACCATATGTCCGGAAATGAGGGCGACAATCTTCGCCAATCGGCTCTCTTCTTTGAGCGCCAGCGCCATGGTCTCGCGCAGGCGTTTCAGAAAAAAGCGCGTGCCTCTGTCTTGGGACTCCATCGGGGGCGCAAGGGCGGGCTATCCGTCCAGCCCGTAGAGCTGATGGAGGATTCGGAGCGCCTTTTTGGCGTGGCGGCTCTCTATCAGGATGGAGATTTTAATCTCGGATGTGGAAATGGCGTGGATGTTGATCTTCGCTTCCGCCAAAGCGCGGAACATGACGCTCGCCACGCCGGCTTGGCTTCGCATCGCGATGCCGACCACCGACAGTTTGGCGGCGCTCTCTTCGCAGAACAAGCCTTCATAGCCTATCTGCGCGCGCGCCTCTTCCAGACAGCGTTTGGCGCGCGCCAAATCTTGGCGGGCGACGGTGAAGGTGAGGTCTGTCGCGCCTATCGCGCCCGCCCCTGCCGCCGCTTTCCCCGCCGCCGCGCTCTGCGCGATCATATCCACGATGACGCCGGCCTTCGCCAAAGGCGCGAAGACGGCAGCCGCGACTCCGGGCTTGTCTTGGAGACGGGTCAGCGTGATTTTGGCTTCTTTTTCGGCGCAGCTGATGCCGCGAATCTTTTCCTTCTCCACAATCTCCTCCTCGCCGCCGATCCATGTGCCGCGCTCGCCGGGCTTCGGCGAGAGCGTCCAGTCGTCAAAAGCCGAGCGCACCCAGAGCGCGACATTCTCCATCATAGCGAGCGCGACCGCCCGCGTCTCCAAGACCCTTGCGCCCAAAGACGCCATTTCCAGCATTTCCTCATAGGCGATTCTGCCAAGCCGATGCGCTTTTTTGACAATGCGCGGATCGGCGGTGAAAACGCCGTCAACGTCGGTGTAGATGTCGCAGCGCTTCGCTTGGAGGGCGGCGGCGAGCGCGACAGCGCTGGTGTCTGAGCCGCCGCGCCCGAGAGTGGCGATTCGCTCATCCGCCGTGACGGCTTGAAAGCCGCAAATGACGGCGGTTTCGCCCTGATTGAGCGCGCGCGTCAGCGCTTCGGTTTTGATGGAGGCGAGGCGCGCGCTTCCGTGGGAGCCTGCCGCGCGGATCGGAATCTGCCAGCTCTGCCATGATCGCGCCTTGACGCCAATCTCTTGGAGCGCCAAAGCGAAAAGAGCGGCGCTGATCTGCTCGCCGGCGGCGAGGACAGCATCGGTTTCGGAGGAGTCTATCGCGCCGCTCATGATTTTGGCGCGGTTGAGAAGCGAGTCGGTCTCGCCGCCCTGCGCCGAGACGATGACGGCCAGTCTCTTATGGTTTTTCGCCTCCCGCGCGGCATGACGCGCCGCGCGGCGAAGGCGCGTTTCATCGGCGAGGGAGGTTCCGCCGAATTTCATCACCAGAGCGGACATGGCGCGGAGTGTATCATCAGACGGGCGGCGGCGCAGAGCTCTTCTCAAAGGGGGCGCGGCGCGATAGACTTGGTTCAAGAATCATGAATCCGCCGACCGCCAGAGAAGAAGAAGAGATCGCGCATTTCTCCGCTCTTGCCCAGAGATGGTGGGACAGGGAGGGGCCTTTCGCGATGCTCCATCGGCTTAATCCGCTTCGCCTTTCTTATATTGAGAGGCTTGTCGCGGCGCATTTTGGCTTGGGAGGGCGCGGGCAGTCTTTCGCTTCGCTTCGTTTTTTGGATATGGGCTGCGGCGGCGGTCTTTTGAGCGAGCCGTTGGCGCGGATGGGCGCTAGGGTCACCGCTTTGGACGCGAGTTCAGAGACGATAGAGATCGCCAAAGCCCATGCTGTTTCTCAGGGCTTAAAGATAGATTACCGAGTCGGCACGGACGAGACGCTTTATCGGGAGAGGGCGGCGAAGGGGAAGGGGTCGGCGGCGCGTTCTTATGACGTGATTTTGATCATGGAGATTTTGGAGCATCTTCCGGACGTGGCGGGGACGGTCAAGCGTCTTGGCGCGATGCTTTCGCCTTCGGGGCTTCTTATCGCGGCGACGATTAACAGGACGCCGAAATCTTTTCTTTTCGCGATTCTTGGCTTGGAGTATGTTTTGGGCTGGCTTCCTCGCGGCACGCATCGTTATGAGGGTTTCATCACGCCTGACGAGCTTCGCCGCGCTTTTCGTGGCGGGGGGTTGGAGGCGAGTGATGAGACGGGTGTTATGTATGTGCCTTTTTTTTCTTTTTTTCGTCTGACTGGGGATATGGATGTGAATTATATGATGGCGGCGCGGAAGGGGCTTTTTGAAGCTCCAAAAGACAGGGGAGCTCCCTGACGGGGGGTCAAGGGGGGCTTGCCCCCCTTGAGAAAAGGGGGGGGTCGGGGGGAATCCCCCCGAAAGCGCGTGGGTGGGTGGGAAAAAAGCATTTGCGAGTGAAGCAACGCGAAACGAGCAAATGCGACCCACCCACGCGCCCCCTGAACGCCAAGAGCTCTCGCGTTGCAAGGGGGGTCGGCGGGCTTTCTCGCGGGCTTGCCTGCGGCTTCGCCCGCTTCGTTTCGCCACGCCCGCCGACTATAGCGGGCTTGCGCCCGCTTGGTTTTTTTTTGGGGGGCTAGCCCCCCAAACCCCCCTTAACCTTCAGCTTCTATGCGCTCAAGGATGCGTCTCATGGGGATGAACAACCCGCGCCACAGTCAAAACCCCAATCGCGCCCGCGCCGGCGCGGCGCAAAGTCTGAGCGCATTCGCCGCTTGTCGCGCCCGACGTCATCACATCGTCAATGATAAGAACGCTCCGCCCTTTGACGCGCTTCTTGTGATGGGGATTGATAATGAAAGCGCGCGCGACATTGCGTTCTCTATCGCGGCGCTTCAGCCCCGTCTGCTGCTGGGTGTGGCGGGCGCGGATCAGGAGGTCGGGGAGATGCGGGATTTGGCTGATTTGGGAAAGAGCGCGGGCGATTTCGGCGGATTGGTTGAAGCGTCTTTGGAAGAGTCGGCGGCGGTGGAGGGGGACGGGGGCGAGCAGGTCGGCTTTGTTGAGGATGTCGCGGCTGGCGCGCGCGATCCATTGGGCGGCGGGGATGGCGATTTCGGGGTGGTCGCGGAATTTCATTTGGGCGATGAGGATTCGGCTTTTTTCGGATCCGTAGAGCATGGCGGCGCGGGCGTAATCGTAGGGCGGTTTGACGAGGCGGCTTTGGGCGCTTTGCATATGGGCGGGCCAGGGGTGGGCGAAGGGGACGCCTGTGATGGGGCATCGGGGTTTGTCAATGAAGCGGATAGATTTCCAGCATGGCGCGCAGAGGCATCCGTTGGTGAGGATGGTTGTGTCGCAGATGAGGCAATGAGGGGGGAGGATCCAGTCTCGGGCTGTTTGGAAGATTTGGGCGAGGGTCATGGTTTATTATAGAGGATCTCCAAAAAACAGGGGAGCTCCCTGACGGGGGGTGTGGGGGGCGAAGCCCCCCGCGAAGAAGGGGGGGGGGTCGGGGGGGAATCCCCCCCGAAACGCGTGGGTGGGTGGGAAAAAAGCATTTGCGAGCGGAGCGAAGCGTGAGCGAGCAAATGCGACCCACCCACGCGCCCCCCGCTCGCAAGAGCTCACGCGATGCAGGGGGGTCGGCGGGCTTTCTCGCTCGCTAGCGCTCGCTTCGTTTCGCCACGCCCGCCGACTATTCGGGGGTTTCCCCCGAGCCTCCTTTTCTCAAGGGGGGCAAGCCCCCCTTGACCCCCCTTCACCTTCAGCTTCTATGCACTAGTTCCCCTGGGGCAAATCCAAAATGCCTGTCTATGAAAAAGATGCCCGCGGCGGCTCGCCGCCCCCCCTTTTCCGCAAAACTCCTACTCAGAAAGAATCTTCCCAAAATCCCGCGCAATCCCTTCACACGCCGCCTCAGCCGCAGACACTACCCCCGCCTGCGCCGTGAAACCATGAACAAGAGAATCATAACAACGATACCGAACCGAAACACCCGCCTCCCGCATCTTCTCCGCATAAGCCTCACCCTGCGAACGCAAAACATCAAACCCCGCCGTGATGAGAAGCGCCGGCGCCAACTCGCTAAAATCCTCGCGGCGCAACGGCGACGCCATCACATCCACGCGACTCTCCTCCCGCTCTAAAAAATGCCCGCCAAACCAAAGCATCAAATCCCTCGTCAGAGGATAACAATCTCTGCAACTCTCCATAGAGCC
This sequence comes from uncultured Alphaproteobacteria bacterium, assembly GCA_958296285.1. Classification (GTDB taxonomy): domain Bacteria; phylum Pseudomonadota; class Alphaproteobacteria; order JAPOUT01. Next base: position 280,191 of record OY282459.1, on the reverse strand, counting down.
GCCGACAGCCGCCAAATCCACAGCAGGATAAATCAACATCTGCGCCTTGGGCTGCCGATATCCGCGACTCTTCGCCTCATGACAAATGACCGCGCTGATGCCGCCGCCCGCCGAATCGCCGCCAACCGCCACGCGATCGCCGTCAACCTTCAGAGAAGCGGCGTTCCGCGCGATCCATTTATAGGCGGCGATTCCATCTTCCATCGCGGCAGGAAATTTATGCTCGGGCGCGAGACGATAATCCACCGACATCACATGCGCCCCGCCGCGCTTCGCCAAAAGCGCGCAGAAAGAATCCGAACTGTCCAAATCGCCAATCACCCATCCGCCCATATGAAAATAAACAAGGGCGGGAAGAGCGCCAGACGCGCCCTTCGGACGATAATGGCGGACAGGAAGATCGCCGCCGGGCCCCGGAATCTTATCGTCCCGCGTCTCCACGCCGCTTGGGCGCGGCGCGTTCAGAAGCGCGAAGGCGAGGCTTGTCGCCTGACGCGCCTCAAGAGGGGTGAGACTGTGCAGAGCCGGCGCGTTCGCCGCCTGCGCCGCGAGAAACTGCGCTTTCGCATCCAAACGCCGTCCGTCAATCTCAAGAGGCCGACCGCCCGACATCCGAATGAGAAGAGGATCAGGCAGACTCAATAAGGATTTGAGCATCAATCTCTGAAACGACATAGCGAGCCTCCCCTTTTTAGACAGAGCTTATTTTAATATTTTAAGCTGATGCGGAGAGAATGGAAAGGGCGCGATCCGGCGGGCGCGCCAAGACGGCTTTCTCGCCATATTGGGTTGTGGCAGATGGCGGGCTGCATGACGGCGTCTCTCTTTTTCTCCTTTTGGGCGATGATCCGCGCCGATGGCTTCGCTGATATGGCGATAGCCGTCTTTTTTGAGAAGCGCCTCCAGCCCGTCAAGGATGGCGGAGACGATTCTAGGCCCATCATAGACGAGCGCGGTGTAGATTTGGAGAAGAGACGCGCCGGCGCGGATTTTTTCGTAAGCCTCTTCCGCCGAGGCGATTCCGCCGACTCCGATGATGGGAATCGCGCCGTTGGTCATTTGGTAAAATTTTCGGATTGTCTGATTGGCGAGGGAGGCGAGGGGTTTTCCCGAAAGTCCGCCCGTTTCTTCGGCGTGGATTCCATCCACGAGTCCTTCGCGTTTTATTGTCGTGTTTGTGGCGATGATGCCGTCCAGTTTTTTTTCTAGGGCGAGGCGGGCGATTTCTTGAAGTTCTTGATCGCTCAGATCGGGGGAGATTTTGAGGAGGAGAGGGACGCGGCTTTGGCGTATCGCGTTGAGGCGATTGAGGAGTTTGGCGAGATTGTCGGGGCGTTGGAGATTTCGCAGTCCTTTGGTGTTGGGCGAGGAGACATTGACGGCGATATAGGATGCGTGATTGGCGAAGGCGTGGAGCGTTTTTTCGTAGTCGGCGATTTTGTCTTCCATGTTGGCGCTTTCGGCATTCGCGCCGATATTGACGCCGATGATGGATTGGGGGGGTTGTGTTTTGACGAGGCGCTCGCGGATTTTTTCCATTCCGTCATTGGGGAAGCCCATGCGGTTGATGACGGCTTGATGTTTTGGGAGGCGGAAGATTCGGGGGCGTGGGTTGCCCATTTGGGGTTTAGGGGTGATGGTTCCGATTTCGGCGAAGCCGAAGTTGAGTTGGAAGATTCCGTTGAGCGTTTCGGCGTTTTTGTCAAAGCCTGCGGCGATGCCGAGAGGGTTTGGGAAGGTCAGATTGAGGAGTTTTTGGCTCAAGGGGTTTTGGTTTTGGGGCGTCTTTTGGGGGAGGCGTTTTAGGATTTGGATTGTGAGTTTATGGGCGGTTTCGGGGTTCATGCGCGAGAGCGCTGGCGAGAGGAGGCGGAAGCCGCAATGTATGAGGAGAGGGTTCATTTTATCTTGGGAGGGTTAGCAGATTAGGCTGCTTTCGTTAAGGGGGGTTTGGGGGGGCTTGCCCCCCAAGAAAGAAGGGGGGATCGGGGGGAATCCCCCCCGAAACGGTTGGGGGGTGGGGTGGGAAAAAAGCTTTTCCGAGCAAGCGTAGCCACTCGTGGCGTAGCGCAGCGAGGAAAAGCGACCCACCCCCCAACCGCCCCTGCTCGCAAGAGCTCTTGTAAGCAGGGGGGTCGGCGGGCTTTCTCGCGGGCTTGCCTGCGGCTTCGCCCGCTTCGTTTCGCCACGCCCGCCGACTATAGCGGGCTTCGCCCGCTTGGTTTTTTTTGGGGGGCTAGCCCCCCAAACCCCCCTTTCTTTTGGAGCTTTCACAAATATAAAATGCCCCATGACCGAATATGAACCCATCATCCGAAGCGCCATCTTCATCATAACCCTCGCAATCATCATGCTCTGGGAACACCACGCCCCAGCAAGAGCCCTCATCCTCAATCTCAAAAAACGCCTCGCCGTCAACCTCGGACTCGGCTTCTGCAACATGATCCTCCTCCGACTCCTCGTCCCAATCCTCGCCCTAGAAACCGCCATCCACGCCCAACAAAACACCATCGGACTCCTCAACCAAACCAAACTCCCCCACGCCCTCTCCATCCTCATCACAATCCTCGCCCTAGACCTCCTCATCTACGCCCAACACGCCCTCCTCCATAAAATCCCCGCGCTCTGGCGAATCCACGCCGCCCACCACACAGACCCCGATATAGACGCATCCAGCGCGCTGCGATTCCACCCAATAGAAATCCTCCTCAGCATGGGAATCAAAATCACAGCCGTCTACGCGCTGGGCGCCGCCGCCTACGGCGTCATGATCTTTGAAATCCTGCTCTCCAGCATGGCGATCTTCAACCACGCCAACGCCTCCATCAAAAAGCCTTACGAAAAATACATCCGCGCCATCCTCGTCACGCCCGATATGCACCGCACGCACCACTCCATCCGCCAAGGCGAGCGCGACACAAATTTCGGCTTCATCCTCTCCCTCTGGGACAGAATCTTCCGAACCTACACCGACAAACCCCAAAAAACGCTGACGCTCGGACTCCCGCCCTGCAAACCCGCCGACACAACCCGCCTCCTCTGGATCCTCCAACTCCCCTTCCTGACACGTCTCCTCTTCGCCAAAAGATAAAATCCATATCTAGGCGATTTTTCGGAAAAACAGCTAGATATAGGTATAATTCTCCAACCTCTAAGCGATTCGGGGAGGACGCTTATGTTGGAGACAGAAAATTTCTCCTTCTATCTCGCCGCCGAAGCCATGCCGATAGGGCGCGCCAAAGACGCGCCGAAGAGAATGGACTACGCCGCTTGCGATCCGTCTCTCGCCGCCGCCGAGATGAAAAAGCGGGGCGTCCAACATGGCAGAATCGTTCCGATAGATCGCGCCTCGCTCTATCAGACGATAGAGCGCCATTGCCGCGCCTCTCTGCTGTCGCGGGCGGTGCGGGGCTTGGCGGAAGAAGACCCGCCCTCGTCGGCGGCGCATCTGCCGGTGAGGAAAATTTTCGGCGGCGCGATGATTCTTCTTCTCTGCTGCTTTGTCGGAGCGCTTCTGTCGCCGAAAACATCTTTCATCTTTTTGAACCTCGCCATTGGGACGGTGAGTCTTTTGGGGATTCTCTTTCGGCAGGGTCTCGTTCTGTGGTCTGTCTTCGGAGAGAAGAGGCGGCGGCGAGGCTTCGCGCCGCCGGCGCCGCCCCTTAAAGACGAGGCGCTTCCTGTCTATACGATTCTCGTTCCCCTCTTCCGCGAGACTCGCGTCCTGCCCAATCTCATTCGCGCGCTGAAGCGCATAGACTATCCCCGCCATAAGCTGGACATCAAACTCCTGCTGGAAGAGGAGGATGCCGAGACGATCCAAGCCGTCCGAGGAGAGGCGCTGGACAAGCGCTTTCATATTCTGATCGTGCCGTCTCATGAAGTTCAGACGAAGCCGAAGGCTTGCAATTATGGTCTCCTTTTCGCGCGCGGCGATTTGATCACGATCTATGACGCCGAAGACATTCCTGATCCGCGGCAGTTGCGGAAAGCGGCGGCGCATTTCCGTCATCTTCCTGCTGATGTTGTGGCGCTTCAGGCGCATCTTTCTTTTTTCAATGGGGGCGCGACATGGCTGACGCGGCAGTTCGCGTTGGAATATCTGATGCATTTTCGTTTTTTTCTGCCTTTCGCCTCTTCGCTGGGCTTGCCGATTTTGTTGGGCGGGACGTCCAATCATTTCCGCATAGAGGCTCTGCGGGCGATGCATGGCTGGGATTCTTACAATGTGACTGAAGACGCCGAATTGGGTTTGCGGTTGGCGCGTCATGGCTTTCGCGCGGCGTGTTTTGAATCGGAGACGCGGGAGGAGGCGAACGGCGCGCTCGGCTCATGGATAAGACAGCGCTCGCGTTGGATCAAAGGATGGATGCAGAGCTATGCTTCCGCCATGCGGCAGCCTCGCCGGGGTTTGCCTGTTTCATGGGCGGCGCGTTTTTATCTGCATCTTTTGATTCCGGTTTATGTCGTGAACATTCTTGCGCATGGTCTTTTTTGGCCTTTGACGGCGTTTTTGTGGGTTTTGGAGGTTCATGTTGGCGCGTCATGGATGGGGTCTTTGCTTTTCTTTAATTTGTTGGCGGGGGTTTTGGGTTATGGGGCGGCGATAGGGGCGGCGCTTTTGGCGAGCGGCTCGCGGGGTTGTGTTTTGTGGCGCGAGAGTTTTTCCATGCCGTTTTATTGGATTTTGTCGGCGGTGGCGGTGTTTCGGGCTTTTTGGCAGTTTTTCCGTGATCCGCATTATTGGGATAAGACGGAGCATGGTTTTGCGTAGAGGGGGGCGGCGCTCCAGTGAAGGGGGGTGTGGGGGGCGGAACGCCCCCCGCGAAGAAGGGGGGGGTCGGGGGGAATCCCCCCGAAACGCGTGGGTGGGTGGGAAAAAAGCATTTGCGAGCGGAGCGAAGCGTGAGCGAGCAAATGCGACCCACCCACGCGCCCCCTGAACGCCAAGAGCTCTTGTAAGCAGGGGGGTCGGCGGGCTTTCTCGCGCACTTGCGCTACGCGCTTCGTGCGCTTCGTTTCGCCACGCCCGCCGACTATTCGGGGGTTTCCCCCGAACCCCCTTTTCGCGGGGGGCTTCGCCCCCCACACCCCCCTTCACGGGAGCGCGGCAGCGACCCCAATCCCCCGCTAGCAAACAAAAGAAATCCCCGCTATAATCCTCCCAATGGGGTCAGGGAACGCAAAACGATAACCTCAATAAGGAGAACCCCATGAAAGCCTCCGATCTCTTCGTCCAATGCCTAGAAGAAGAAGGCATCACCCATATTTTCGGCGTCCCAGGCGAGGAAAACGCCGACTTCATCATGTCGCTTGAAGCATCCAAAAAAATCCGCTTCATCCTGACGCGCCACGAACAAGGCGCAGCCTTCATGGCGGAAGTCTATGGACGCCTCACAGGAACGCCGGCAGGATGCCTCGGCACGCTCGGCCCCGGCGCCGCCAACCTCATCACCGGAGTCGCGGACGCCAATATGGACAGAGCGCCAATCCTCGTCCTCACAGGACAAGGCGCGACAACGCGGCAGCATAAAGAAAGCCACCAAATCATGGATGTGGTCGCCATGTATCGTCCCGTCACGAAATGGTCGGTCTCAGTCATTCATCCCCATACGCTGCCCGAAATTGTCCGCAAAGCCGTGCGCTTGTCGCGGGCGGAGAAGCCGGGCGCGGTCTTGATTGAACTGCCGGAAGACATCGCCAAAATGGAAACGGACGCCGCGCCAATGACGCCCAGACGCTTCCGCCGCCCCGAACCGGACGCCGTCGCGATCCAAGAAGCGGCGCAAAAACTCGCCGAAGCCAAGACGCCGATCATCATCGCCGGCAACGGAACGATTCGCCGCCGCGCCTCGCGCGAACTTCGCAAACTATGCGCCGAGACCGGCATCGGCGTCATGTCCAGCTTCATGGGGAAGGGCGCGGTGGATAAGGACGCCCCCTATTGCCTCTTCACGATCGGACTGGGGCAGAAGGACATACCGTCGCTCGCCATAGACGATTCCGATTTGGTTCTCGCGATCGGCTATGATCTTGTGGAATATCCGCCGAAACTTTGGAATCCGAATTCCGACAAGGAAATCCTCCATATAGACTTCCTGCCCGCCGAGATAGACGAGCATTACCATCCGCAGACGGAACTGATTGGCGACATCGCGCTCTCTCTGAGAAAATTGATGGCGGCGATGCGCGGCGAAAAGCGAGCCTCTTACGATCTGACCGCCCAAGCGAAAATCCGAGAGCGCATGATCGCCGACTTCGCCGAATATGCCGATGACGACACCGAAGGCGCGATTCGTCCGCAAAAAGCGCTCCATGACGCGAGGCAGGCTCTGGACATGGACGACATTCTGATCTCCGGCGTGGGCGCGCATAAAATGTGGATCGCGCGCTATTATCACTGCCACCAGCCCAATACGTGCCTCATTCCAAACGGCTTCTGCTCAATGGGGATGCCTCTGCCGGGCGCGATCGCGGCGCATATGGTGCATCCGGATCGGAAAATCTTGGGAATCGCCGGAGACGGCGACTTTCTGATGAACGTCCAAGAGATGGAAACGGCAAGGCGCTTGAACGCCGACATCACGATCATGGTTTGGGAGGACAAGCAATATGGCCTCATCGCGTGGAAGCAGGAGGGGCATTTCGGAAAACATACCGATCTCTCCTTCGGCAATCCCGACTGGCTGGATTTGGCGAAGAGTTTCGGCTGGCGCGGCTCTTATGTGAGCCGCTCGCGCGATCTGCTGCCCTCCTTGGAAGCCGCGCTCGCCCATCAAGGGCCGTCGCTCCTCGTCATTCCGATTGACTATCGCGAAAACAGGCTCTTGACGGAGCGCTTGGGAAAGATTGCTATGCAATTATGACGATGGCTCTCTCCAAAAAGGATTACCCCTATTATCTGGCAGGCAAGCCCGAAGCGCCGAACCGCGATCTTGTCGTGCGCGACAAATATACAGGCGAAGAGGCGGCGCGGGCGGCTTTGGCGGACGAAGCGGCGATTGATCGGGCGATCGCGGCGTGCCTCAAAGCGGCGAAGCCGATGGCGGCGCTCGCCTCCTATGAAAGACGCGAGGCGCTGGAACATTGCGTCCGCCGTTTTGAGGAGCGCTTTTCGGAATTTGCCGCCGCGCTGACGATTGAAGCGGGGAAGCCCATCCGCGACTCCAAAGGCGAAGTCATGCGCCTGATTGACACCTTCCGCATCGCCGCCGGCGAAGCCGAGCGGATGATCGGCGAAGTTCAGCCTTTGGACATTTCGGCGAGAGCGAGAGGCTATCGCGGGCAGTGGAAGCGCGTGCCGATAGGCCCCTGCTCTTTTGTCTCGCCTTTTAATTTTCCTTTGAATCTGGTGGCGCATAAGGTCGCGCCGGCGATTGCCTGCGGCTGCCCCTTCATTCTGAAGCCGGCCAGTCTGACGCCGATCGGCGCTTTGATGATTGCCGAGATTCTGTCCGAGACCGATCTGCCGGAAGGCGCGTTTTCCGTCCTGCCCTGCGCCAGAGAGGGGGCGCGTCTTTTCACGGAGGATGAGCGCTTAAAACTGCTCAGTTTCACAGGCTCGCCGAAAGTGGGCTGGGCGCTGAAAGCGCGCGCCGGAAAAAAGAAGGTCGTCTTGGAACTGGGCGGCAACGCGGCATGCCTCATAGACGAGGACGCCCAAATAGAGGAGGCGGTGGCGCGAGTTGTCTTCGGCGCTTTTTATCAGTCGGGGCAGAGCTGCATCGGCGTTCAAAGAATCCTGATCCACGAGAAACTCTACGACCCTTTCCGCGACAGACTCCGCGAGGCGACCCAAAAACTTAAAATAGGCGATCCGAAAGAGGAGGACACCTTCATCGGGCCGATGATTTCGGAAAAGGAGGCGCGCCGCGTGGAATCTTGGATTCAAGAGGCGAAAGCCGAAGGCGGGCATATTCTCTGCGGGGGGACGCGGCAGGGAGTCATGCTGGCGGCGACCCTGATGGAAAAAGTTCCGAAGTCCTGCTCTCTGATGCGCGAGGAGGCTTTTGGGCCCGTGGCGGTTCTCTCCTCCTTTTCCGATTTTGACGCGGCGCTCAATGAGATCAATGACAGCGCTTTTGGTCTGCAGGCGGGGATTTTCACGCGCGACATTCACAAAGCGCATAGAGCCTGGGATCGCTTGGAGGTCGGGGGCGTGGTGATTGGGGATGTGCCGTCCTATCGGGTGGATGCGATGCCCTATGGCGGCGTGAAGGATTCGGGTCTGGGGCGCGAGGGCGTGCGCTTCGCGATGGAGGACATGACCGAAATCCGCCTGATGCTTCTCCGAAGCGCCCAGTGAGCGGGTGAAGGGAATCGAACCCTCGACACCGAGCTTGGGAAGCTCGTGCTCTGCCCCTGAGCTACACCCGCATTCTTAAGGGCGCGGTTATGGCGCGGGCGTCTGAGACGCCGGCGTCTGCGGCGCTCGCGGCGCGGGCGTCCGCGCCGCCGGCGCCGGTCGCGTCCCGCGCAAGCCCTTCTTATAGCCGATATAGATGGGGGACGACCATGCCATTTCCGGCGCGTTGGCGAGACAGTCGTCCTGATAGGGCGTGCGATAATCGCCGTAGCAGGGATTGACCGAGACGCACGCGCCTTCGGCGTTAAAGGAGCATCTGAGCTGCGCGGCATTGACGACGGGGGCTTCTTCCTGCACGGCGCGGGCGTAATAGACTGTCCGCCTGCCGCCGCGGACGAAATCGGGATCGGAGAATTGCGCGACGCATCCCTCCCCCTCCTTCGGACAGGGGATGCGCTTCCAGACATCTTGGATCAGCGGGGCGATCGGCTCGTCTTTTTGGGTTTGCGGCGTGATTCGGATGATCTCAATATGGGTGATTCGCTTGCGCTCATCGGAGGGGTTGTAGCATTCGCCGAGGCAGATTTTCTGCACCCGCGCGTCTCCCAGCGCGTCATGGACATGATCGGGGCAGCCGGGCTTCTGCTTGAAAGCGCCCAGCGCGCGGACGGCGAAGCGGGGGGCGGCGTCCATTTCGGTTTCGGATCCCATTGGGAGTTTTCCCTCCGGCGCGTTTTCCAGATCAAACCAGAGGAGGATTCTCTCGCCCGATGTGCCATAGACTTCGCGGCGCTCTAGGGCGTCCCAGATGGCGCGCCTGTTCCGCCCTCCGGAATGGACGGCGACCAGCCCGCCTGTCGTGAAGAAAGAGCCGTTGCGCTCCGTTTCCAAGAGATCAAAATTGGCGCGTCCCTCTATCGCCGCGTCATCCATCGGGCGCGCCGCGGCGGCGGCGGGTTCTCGGCGCAAGATCGGATCAAGAGGGCTTCCCGGCTGAAGGGCGCCCGTGGCTTCGGTCATTTGCTGTCGGGCGAACTCTTTATAGCCTGTGCCTGCCCGCGCCTTGTGGTTGTCGCTGGAGCCGATGAAGCCGAAGCGAAAATATTTCGGATTTTCGGGATCGTCAAAATTTCCGATCGCCAGCGTATATTGAACCGAACTGCCGGGGCGATAGTTGAAAGCCGGGAGATAGCAGTCGCGGCATTGTCCTGCGTCCAGCCAGTCATAGGGGTCGCTGCCCGGAATGGCGAGAAAGCCTGTCACGGAGGGCGCTTCGGCGTAATATTGCCGCGCTTGGAGGGCGCGCTCTTCGCAGGTCTCCTCGCTCGCGCCTTCCTTCAGGCATCTGGCGCGGATGATCTCTCCGGCGCGCCAGCAGGAGGGCAGATAGTCGGCGCTGGGCTTCGGACAATAGGGCTTGCCCTCCTCATCCAGACGGACGGCGCGCCAGTCCCGATATTGCTCGCTATTGCCGTGTCCCGAAAAGACTTCAATCAGAGTCTGCAAGCCTGGATCGTTCTGTCTTTCGGTCAGCTGCTTGTCAAAGGTGGATCCCTGCGGCGTGTAGAATCCCCAGCTCGTGCCATGCGGGATGACGAGGGCGGGATAGCCCCATTCGCGGAGTTTGCGATAGAGGAGTCCGGGCGTGGCGGCAATTTCCTCGCAATCGGCAGGCAGCGCGCGGACATGAACGCCTTGCGGGCATTTTTTGAGCGTCACGCGATCTTGCGTGAAGCGGGCGAAATCCAAATAGTCCTGCCGTCTGCCTTGCGGCGCGAAGAGTCCCAGCTGAATCCGCGAGGAGAGAGGCGGGTTCATCGCCAGACCGTCTCTAGCCGAGGCGATCGGGCGCGGCGGCGTTTTGCGATCGTCAATGTCGCGGAGGATCACGTTTTTATGTCCGTAATGATTCTCGCGCTCTCTCCCGACCTGCGTCCATTCCCAGCCCAAGAAGGAGACGAGATCTTGATCTTCGGGGTCGCCGGCAAGCGCGTCGCATTGTCGGATGCTCTCGCGCGTCTCCTGCCATTGGAAGGGGGTCAAGCCCTCGGCGTGATCGTTGATGGACCAGAAATCCAGCGCCGAGCAGAATCGCGCGAAATCGCAGGCGTCCGCCGGAGGATGCGCGCCTTCGCCGCCCAGCATCGGCAGCGAGATCAGAAAGGCGTCCCACGAGAAGGTCGTATGGACATGGAAATCGCCGAAGAGGATTTGCTTCTCCGAGCCTTTGACGGCGGCGCGCGCGCTGTCCTGCCTGATCGCGTAGTCGGCTTGGACGGCGGCAGGCCGCGTTCTAGGCGTGATCTCGCCGGCGTCCCGCCGCGCGCCCAGCCAGCCCGTGCCCAGCCCATAGAGAAAAATGCTGACACAACCCGCCCCGGCAAAGAGAGCGATCCCTATTTTGCGCATCATAATAGATTCCTTCCTTTCTTCCCTTGAGCGCCAGAGGCTTTGCGCCTCCGCCGCGATAAGATAATATCACGGCGGCGGGGCTTATCAACAAGTCCGCGCCATTTTTTAGAGGAAAGGGAGGAGGGAAGCGATGCTGTCTTTGCCGCGGCTTTTGCGAAAGAGCGAGGCTTGGCGCGCCGGCTTTTTCGGCGCGGCGGCTCTCGCCGGGATCGTCATCGCCTTTTGGCAAAGTTTGGACGGGTCGGCGGGTTTGGCGGCGCGTCTCAAAAACCCCTCCGCCGCCGCCCATGTGAATGGCAGAGCGATCGCGCGCGCCGACTATGAGGCGGCGCTCAAGGGGATAGAAGCGGCGAGACGAACCCGGCTCTCAAAGAGCGAGAAGCGGCGTCTGTTGGAGAGATTTTTGGACGAGGAGCTGCTGCTGCAGCGCGCGCGGAGTTTGGGTCTCTTTCGCGCCGACCGAGCGGTTCGCGCGGCGATCGTCCGCAGCATGATCGCGCTCATTCTGCGCGAGGCTTCCCGCGAGGATTTGTCCGAAGAGGGGTTGCGCGATTTTTATCAAGAGAATCGCGGTCTTTTTCGCCGCGAGGCGAGACTTCATCTTCGGCGCTTTCGCCTTTCGGCGGAAGATTGGAAGGAGGGGGCTGGGAAAGATTGGTCTTTGGCGGATTTGGAGCGGGCGCAGGCGGCGAGGCGTCTTGACGCGGGGGCGGCGGGGCGTCTTGACGCGGGGCGTCTTGACGCGAGGTCAGGCGTGAGGGATGACGTCATTCCTCTTCCTGACGCGCCTCTTCCTCTCTCGGCGCTGCGGCATTATTTGGGCGGCGCTTTGGCGGCGGCGGCGGAGCGCTTGAAGGTTTCGGAACTGGGCGGCCCTTACCCTTCGGCGGATGGCGGCAGGATTTTCCTGCGTCTGATCGCGCGGGAGGAGGCGCGGATTCCGTCCTTTGACGAGGCGCGGGAGGAGGTCTGGCGGCGCTGGCGGACGGCGCAAGACGACAAGGCGCTCCGCGCCTATTTGGATCGCCTGCGCGAGGAGGCTCGGATAGAGATTCATCTGGATGATGAAGGGCGATAGGGATGCGTCTGACAGGGATTTTCGCCCCCGCCCCCGTCCTCGCCGCCGCTTTGCTTGCCCTCGCCCTCTTCGCCGATGGAAGCGCGCTAGCCCATAGTTTAAGCCGCTCTTCATCCCACTGGCTTGTCCATAAAGATGGCGCGGCGGAGGCGCGGATCGCCATGCCGATCATGGAGATTGCGAGGGCGTTTCCCGTTCTAGCGGAGAGGTCGGCCGCCCTCCCCGAAGATTTTCTTCTAAAAAGATTTTCTTCCATGTTCCGTCTTTGGCAGGAGGGGGCGCGCTGCTCTCTGGCCGCGCCGCCCCGATGGGAGTCCGGCGCGGGGCGCGGCGGCGGTTTCGGCGGGGGCGGCGGCGGGGGCGATCTCTTTCGCCTTTCCATGCGATTTCAATGTCCGAAGCCCTTTGCCGAGAGCCCTCCTCTGGCCCTCAAGGGCGATATTCTTTTTGACGAGATTCCGACTCATCTTCACTTTCTGCGTCTCCATTTTGAAGGGGCTGCTGGCGCGCGCGAGGCGATATTGACGAACAGCCGCCGAAGCCTGACCGTCTCCTTTGACGAGAAAGCCGCGCAAAGAAAGTCCCTGTCTTTTTGGGAGGCTTTTCTGACCTATATTCCGATCGGCATCACGCATATTTTGGAGGGCTTGGATCATTTGGCTTTTCTTCTAGCCCTTCTTCTTCTGTGCCGCCGGACGCGCCTGGCGCTCCTCGCCGTCACCGGCTTCACATTGGGACACAGCCTCACTTTGGGGCTTGCCGCGACCGATCTCCTCCTCGCCAAGATTCCTCTGATAGAGGCGCTGATCGGCTTCACGATTCTCTTCGCCGCCGCCGAAAGCATGGAGCGCCGCCAAAAATCTCCGTATCTTTTCGCTTTTCTGTCCCTTCTTCTGACAGCGCTCGCCTGTCTTTCTTGGTTTCTGCCGTCTTTGGGGAGTTTCGCTTTTTTCGGCGGGCTGATTCTCTTCACGCTCTTTTATGGGCTTCGGCGCGAAGGTTCGAAACATCGCGCTTTTGAGATTTCGGCGCTCGCCTCTTTTTTCGGACTCATTCACGGCTTCGGCTTCGCCTCGGCGCTGCAAGAATTCGGGCTGCCGATTGAGCGCCGCCTGCCGGCGCTTTTCGGCTTCAATCTGGGGGTGGAAATTGGACAAGTCGCGCTGATCCTTTTATTCTCGCTGGCGATCTGGGGGCTGTTTAAACTGAGCCGCGCCGGCGCTTGGCGCGCCCCCGCCGAAGATGGCGTCGCTGTCGCTTTAGGGGGGCTGGGCGCTTATTGGTTCACTGTCCGACTCTTTTCGTGAAAGGGGGGGGCGCCATGAAAAAATTTGCCGATCCCCTTCTGACGGCGCGAAACGAGAAGCGCGCGCATGTCGCGCCGCTGGGCTTGAGAACTTTGTGGTTCAACACCGGGACTCTCTGCAACATTGCCTGCGCCCATTGTTATATAGAATCCAGCCCCACGAATGATCGCCTTCTTTATCTCACCCGCGCCGAAGTCGCCGCCTATCTGGACGAGTTGGAAGAGTTTCGCCCTATGGCGGAGGAGGCGGGCTTCACCGGCGGCGAGCCTTTCATGAATCCGGACATTCTGGGAATGTTGGAAGACGCGATGGCGCGAGGCTTCCGCGCCCTCGTTCTGACAAACGCGATGCGCCCGATGATGCGCCCGCGCTTGCGGGAGGGCTTGGTCTCTCTGCGGCGGCGTTTTGGGAACTCTCTTATTTTGAGGGTCAGTTTGGATCACTATGCGCCGGCGCTCCATGACGCCGAGCGCGGCGAAGGCGGCTTCCAAGAGACTCTCAAAGGCTTGAAATGGCTGGCGCGAGAGGGCTTCGCGCTCCATGTGGCGGGGCGGACTTGCTGGGGCGAGGAGGAGGAGACGCTCAGACAATCCTATGCCGCGCTCTTCCGTGAGGAGGGGGTGGCGCTTGACGCCTTTTCGGAAGAGGCGCTTGTCCTCTTTCCGGAAATGGACGAGACAGCGGATGTTCCGGAAATCACCGAGGGCTGCTGGAAGATTTTGGGCGTCAAGCCCGAAGCGATCATGTGCGCCGACAGCCGCATGGTCGTGAAGCGGAAGGGGTCGCCCTTTCCTGTCGTCCTCTCCTGCACGCTTCTCCCCTATGATTCGCGTTTTGAGATGGGGCGCAGTCTGAAGGAATCGCAGAAGCCGATCTCGTTGAATCATCCGCATTGCGCGCGCTTTTGCGTGCTGGGGGGCGCGTCCTGCTCTTGACGCGGCGGCGGGCGGCGGGCGGCGTTCCGACTATTCGGCGAAATGTTTGGAGAGGGCGAGCGCCTGTCCTTTATAATGAGCGCCGCTGCGGTCGTCATAGGCGGGGGCGGCTTCCAAGAGGCGCTCAAAGATCAGACGCCCGACCGCCTGCCCATGCTCCAAGACGATCGGAATGTCGCGGCTTCGGACTTCCAGCACGGCGCGCGCGCCATGGTTCGCGCCGAAGCCGGGGTCAAAGAAGCCGGCATAATGGACGCGGAACTCTCCGATTTGCGGATCAAAGGGCGTCATTTCGGCGGCGTGGGTCGGCGGAATGCGGACGATCTCGCGCGAGGCGAGGATATAGAAGGCGTCAGGATCCAGAATGAGTCGCCCTGACGGCGGCGCGTCCAAACTTTCCCAGAAAGGGTTGATGGCGAGGGCGCGATCCTTGTCCAAATCAATGAGGGGCGTATGGCGCTTGGCGCGATAGGCTGCCAGCCCTCGCGGCGGAAGCCCCCGCAGATCCACCGACAAGACCAGCCCCTGCTCTATATGGGGGACGCGCATCGCGTCCTGCCATGGGGGAACGGCGGATTCCTCTCGTCCCTCCGAGGCGATTTGGACGAGCTGGTCGCGCTTATGGAGGGATTGGAGACGGTGGTTGTCGTAAGCGGGGCGTCCTTTTCGGAAGCGCAGCTGCGAGAGGCGCGCGCCCGGCCTGGCGATGACGCCGAAACTTCGGGGGCTGACTTCCAAATAAAGCGGCCCCTCATAGCCCGAAGGGACGCGGTCAAAATATCCGCCATAATCGGTGATGAGTCGCGCGAAGAGATCTATGCGCCCTGTGGAGCTTTTGGGGCTGGCGAGGGCGGAGAGGCTTTTCGGAAGAGCGAGGCTCTCGGCGATTTCCAGCAGATAGACGCAGCCCGTCTCCAAGACGGCGCCGCCTTCCAGAGAAAATTGGTGCAGGGCGAGGCTTTCGGCTTTTCGCTGGACGCTGGCGCGGGGGCCGGGCAGGAAACTGGCCCGCAGCCGATAGCCGCCTTTTCCCAATCGGAGGTCCAGACTTGCCGATTGGATTTGATCCTCTTGAAGGTCTGTCTTGGCGCGGACGGCTTTTTGGGCGATGAGGGATTTTATGTCTTTGGCGTTGAGGATGCCGTGCGCGCCGCGCGCGAGGCTCTGCCCGTTTGGATGGGCGAGCGGCAGCGGCTCCGGGATATTGGCGGCATGGCGCGACATTGGATCAGTCTAGCCCGGAGCCGCGCCCGGACTGTTCGGCAAAAGACGCACAGAATGAGAATCGCGGCAAGCCTTCTCGCAGCGCGGGAAAGAGGGTTTATCCCCTTAATTCCGCGCCTCCTTATCCACAGATTTTTTTGGAAGATTCAGCGTCTTTTCCATAAGCGCCTCCTGAGGCTAATATGATCGGAGAAGGAGGAGCGGCATTGATGACGCCCATCGCGGCAATTTTCGGGGCATGGGGCTTTTTGGGGCGGCACGTCACGCGGCGCTTGGCGCGGGCGGGATGGCGAATCCGCGCCTGCGGACGCCGACCGAATGTCGGACTCTTCCTCAAGACGATGGGCGATCCGGGACAGATAGAGATTTTCGCCGCCGATCTGGCAAAGCGCGAGACTTGTCTCCCTCTCGTCAAAGACGCGACCGTCGTCATTAATTTGGTCGGGATTCTCCATGAAAGCGGAAGACAGCGCTTCTCGTCTCTTCACGCGCGGGGGGCGCGCGCGTTGGCGCGGGCGGCGGCCGCCGAAAACGCCGCCGCCTTCATTCACATTTCCGCCATCGGCGCTGATCCAGAGAGCGCCAGCCTCTATGCCAAAAGCAAGGCGGAGGGCGAGCGCGGCGTCAGGGAGGTTTTTCCCAACGCCGCCATTTTGCGCCCCTCCGTCATTTTTGGGCCCGAAGATTCTTTTCTGAACCGTTTCGCGAACATGGCGAGATTCTCGCCCATCCTCCCTCTCATCGGCGAAGAGACCCGCTTTCAGCCGGTCTATGCGGACGATGCGGCTTTGGCGGTCTTGAAAATCGCCGAAGACGCCAAGGGCGGCAGGATGGAGCGCCATGCGAAAATCTATGAGCTGGGGGGATCGGCGATTTATTCTTTCCGCGAATTGATGACCTTCCTTCTCAAGACGATCAAGAGAGATCGCCTCTTGCTGCCTCTGCCTTTTCCGTTGGCGCGGCTCTTGGCGCGTTTCGCCCAATATGCGCCGGGCGCGCCGCTGACGCCGGATCAAGTGGAGGCGCTCCGCAGCGACAATATCGTCAGTTCCCGCGCCAAGCGCGAGAAGCGCTCTTTGGAGGGATTGGGGATAAAGCCCCGCCCGCTTGAGGATGTCGCGCCCCATTATTTGCGCCGCTACAGAAAGCCGCCCTTGTGATCGCTGGAGACGCGGCTGAAGCCATAAAAAAGCGCGCGCATCTTTTGGGCTTTGAGGCTTTTGGCATCGCGCGTCCTGACAGCGCTTCCATCAGAGAGGCGAGGGCGGGGCTGAAAAGTTTCTTGGCGAAAGACCATCACGGCGAAATGCGCTGGATGGAAAATCGCGCCCGGCTTTCTCCGCGAGAGATCATGCCGTCCGTGAAAAGCGTTCTCCTTTTGGGGATCAATTACGCGCCTCTCAAGAATCCGATGCCTGAACTTCTCCGCAAAGAGAAGGGCGTCTTCTCGGTCTATGTTTCGGGCGAGGATTATCATCGCGCGCTGGGGCGCAAACTGAAAGCGCTGGCGCGTTTCGTCAAAAAGCGCTATCGCGCCGAAACCCGCCCCTTCGCCGACACCGCGCCTGTCATGGAAAAGCCCTATGCCGAGGCGGCGGGCTTGGGATGGCAGGGGAAACATACGAATCTTGTCGCGCGAGATTTCGGCTCATGGCTGTTTTTGGGAGGCATTCTGACGGACATGGCGCTCCCGCCCTCAAGGCGGCATCAGAATCGCTGCGGCACATGCCGCGCCTGTTTGGACGTCTGCCCGACCAACGCCTTCCCCGCCCCCTTCCAGCTGGATGCGCGGCGCTGCATTTCCTATCTGACGATAGAATATGATGGTGTCATTCCGAAAGAATTCCGCGAGGCGATCGGCAATCGGGTCTATGGCTGCGATGACTGTCTCGCCGTCTGCCCTTGGAACAAATTCGCCAAACGCGCCCATGACGCCGCCTTCCACAGCGCCCTCCCCGAAGAGCGGCGGAATCTGGCGAGCCTTTTGGCATTGGACGAGGAAGGCTTTCGCCGTCTTTTCGCGCGCTCCGCCGTCAAGCGGATCGGATGGGCGCGGCTTCTCCGCAATCTTCTGATCGCCGCCGCGAACAGCGGCGAGACTTCGCTCATTCCTCTGATAAAACCGCATCTCTCATCGCTTGACGCGCCTGTCCGCGCTTCGGCGATTTGGGCGCTGAAGCGGCTTCTCTCGCCGTCAGAGTTTGACGAGACGCGCTCTCGCCATCTGCCGCGCGAGAAGAATCCCGCCATTCTCGCCGAATGGAACGGCGCGTCAGAGCCGTGAGCGTTCTTCTCTGCTGCGGCGCCGGCTACAGCGCCCGCGCCTTCGCGCGGCGCATGATCCAACAAGGCTGGACAGTCTATGGCAGCGCCCGCGACCAAGAGAAGAAAGAGCGCTTGGCGCGATTGGGAATCGCCCCCATTCTCTTCACCGGAAAAGCGCCCTCCCCGAATCTGTCCAAACTTTTGCGCGGCGGAAAGATAAGCCATCTTCTTTCCTCCATTCCGCCTGACGATAAAGGCGATCCTCTCCTTCGCCATCACGGCGGGGAGATCATTGATGCTCGCGCCGGCGGCGCTCTTTTGTGGGCGGGCTATCTTTCCACGACCGGCGTCTATGGCGATCGGCATGGGGCGGCGGTGTCGGAAAGTTCGGCGCTCCGCCCGATGAGCGATCCGGCGAAAAGACGCGCCTGCGCCGAAGCTTCATGGCGCGGGCTTTTTCGGGATGATGGCGCGTCTCTTCATATTTTCCGTCTTGGCGGGATTTATGGTCCTGGGCGGAGCGTTTTGGAAAGGCTGCGGCGGCGGCGCGGGCGCGGGCGGGGCGTCCTTCGCATTTACAAAGCGGGGCAGTTTTTCTCGCGGATTCATCGGGACGACATCGCCCGCGCTTTGGAAGCCTCCGCGCTCTCGCCATCCAAAGAGCGCTGTCGCATTTACAATCTCTGCGACGACTGTCCGGCCCCTGCCAGCGAAGTGCTGCGCTATGGGGCGAGGCTTTTGGGTCTCCCTTCGCCGCCCCTTCGCCCGTTGGAGACGCTGCGGCAGGGCGAGATTTCGGAGGCGGCGCGGCGCTTTTATCGGGAGAATCGGCGCGTTCGCAATCGCCGTCTTCACGGAGAGTTGAAACTGCGCCTTCTCTACCCGACCTATCGGGAGGGCTTGCGGGCGCTGGCGGAGGAGAGAGAGTCCGAGAGCGCCGACGCCGTCTCGCGCAAAATCTTGAGCGCCTCCGGCGAGGAGAGGCGGTGATCGCCTTCTCGCAGGATTCGGCAAAGAATGTCCGGCGCGTCCAATCGGGAGAGGAGCAGGAGGAGATGGGAGAGCGGCACGGTCTGGTCTTTCGCGCCGTGAAGGATATGGACGGGGCATGAGAGAGGGATCGTCTGATCAAGGAGACAATGGGCGCGCGCCTCTTGGACGAAGCGCCATGAGAGGGGTTCCGGCGCGTCAGGGAGATGGATCGCGCTTTTTTGTTGGAGCGCGATTTTTTGGCTCTCTGACAAAGAGGGCAGGATCAGTCTTTCGGTGAAGTCCGGCGCCGGCGCGATCAGCAAGAGCGCTTTTACTTTATCGGGCTTGGCGCGGGCGGCGAGGAGGGCAAGCCACGCGCCCATGCTGGAGCCGATGAGAATCTGAGGTCCTGAGGCGAGCTTGTCCAAGACGGCCATCATGTCGTCCCGCCAATCGCCGAGGGTGGCGGAGGCGAAATCGCCCGGCGATTCGCCATGGGATCCGTAGTCAAAGCGGATGAGGCTCTGTCCCGTTTGCTCCGCCCATTGGGCGAGATGCGAGGCTTTCGTCCCCTGCATATCGGAGGCGAAGCCGCCCAGCCATAAGAGCGAGGGCTTGTCGGCTTGAGGGGGCGCGCTTCGCCGCCAAGCGAGGCGGCGTCCGGCGCTGCCTCTTGTGAGGAATCCTTCTTTGGGCCAATCCGTCATTTTGCCGACGAGGAGACGTTTTCCCCTCTAGGGCTTTGGGCGCGAATCCCGCTCAGCCCTGCCCCGAGACGGATGAAGACGCACCCGCTTGACGCGGCGCGGATCGGCGTCCTGAACCTCCAGCCGCCAGCCAGACGGATGGCGCACAATGTCCCCTTTTTTCGGAAGCCGTCCGGCATGGGTGAAGAGAAGCCCGCCCAGCGTGCTGACATCTTCGTCCGCGCTGCCGGCGCGGAGCGACAAATCCAGCCTTCGCTCCAGCTCGTCAATCCGAAAGCGCGCATCCGCCTCTATGACGCCGCCGGCGCGGCGCTTCAAAGTGAGCGCCTCTCCCGAATCATGCTCGTCCTCAATCTCGCCGACAATCTCCTCCACCAAATCCTCAATGGAGACCAGCCCGCATGTGCCGCCATGCTCGTCAATGACGAGGGCCAGATGAAGCCGCGCCGCCTGCATCTTCCGAAGAAGAGTCAGCACCGCCATGGAGGGCGGAACGAAAAGCGGAGGACGCATGACGCGCCGCAAAAGCGAAACTTCCCGATTGTCAGAACGATGATCTTCTTGAAGGGTTGTCCCCGATCCTGGCCGCTTGACCCCGTTTTCCTCGCCCAGCAAATCTTTCACATGGACGATGCCCAAAGGCTCGTCCAGCCTCTTGCGATAGACAGGCAGACGCGAATGCCCCGCCTTCAGAAACGCCGCGAGCGCCCGCTCTTTCGGCGTCTTTTCCTCCAGCGCGACAATATCGGCGCGGGGGACCATCACATCCTCCACGCGGCGGGCGGCGAGGGAGAGGACGTTTTTCAAAATGCGCCGCTCATCGGCGTCAAAATGAGAATTCTTGGCGAGCCACCGCGCCAGCGTCTCGCGCGGCGAGCGCTTCCGTCTCCCGAAAAATCGGCGCGTCCGAGCGAAGAGACCGCCTCGCCGCGGCCGGGTTTTAGGATCGGATGGGGAAGGCATGACTCTTCAGCATCGCCTTTTAACTATAAGGATCGGCATATCCCAAATCAAGAAGAATGGCGCGCTCAAAAAACTCCATTTTTTCGGCGCTCTCTTGGCGGTCATGGGCGAAGCCCAAAAGATGAAGGAGGCCGTGCAGCGTCAGATGGGCGAGGCGATCCTCAAACCGAACGCCTCTTTTTTCGGCTTCACGATGAAGGGGCGCGCGAGCCAAGAAGACTTCGCCCAGCCAGAGCGGCGAAGAAGAGAAAGACCCGTGAGGCGCGGGGGCGGCGGGGGCGGGGGCGGGCGGAAAAGCCAAAACATCGCTCGCCTTGTCTTGGCGCAAAAAACGCCGCGACAGAGATCGCATCAAACTCTCGCCGACAAGAAGGAATCCCATCTCCGCCCTCTCTTTTCCGACTTTGGCATAAGCGGCGGCGGCGACATGACGCGCCAGCCGCGCCTCCTCTTCCGTCCAATGCCGCCCGCGCCTCTGAAGGCGGATGGCGAGAGCGGCGGAATTCTCGTGGGCTTGTCTCATGCGCTCTTCTCGCCTTTCGTGTTTTGCGCCTCTTTCGCCTCTTCTTGATAGGCGCGGAGAATGTCACGCACCAAAGGATGGCGCTGCGCGTCCTTTTCGCTGAAGCGGAGGACGGCGACATCGTGATGACGCGCCATCAGTTTGGCGGCGCGGGCGAGCGCGCCCTGCGCGCCTTTCGGCAGATCGCTCTCGGCGGGATCGCCGGCGACCGCCATGCGCGAGCCGGATCCGATTCGGGTCAGCGCCATCTTCATCTGCTCGGCGCGGCAATTCTGCGCTTCGTCCAGCACGAAGAAAGTCTCGGAGAAAGTCCGCCCGCGCATGAAGGCGAGAGGCGCGATTTCCACCGCGCCCAGCCGCATATGGCGCTTGGCGGCTTCCTTCGTCATCAGATCGGAGAGCGCTTCATGGAGAGGTTTTAAATAGGGATCCACCTTCTCGCGCATGTCGCCGGGCAGGAAGCCCAGACGCTCCCCCGCCTCCAGCGCGGGACGCGACAGAACGATCCGCGACACCTCGCCCTCTTCCAGCGCTTGAACGGCGGCGGCGGCGGCGAGATAGGTCTTGCCCGATCCCGCCGATCCCAGCGCGAAACTGAGACTCTTTGTCGTCAGCGCCTCCATATAGCGCGCTTGGGTCGCGCTTCTGGCGCGGATGCGCTTGGCGGAAGTGATGATGACAGGGGCGGCGTCCTCTCTCTCATTCTCGGAAAAGCGGAGCGCGGCGGCGACATCCTCCGCCGAGAGCGCTTCGCCGCAGCTCAGCCTTTCATAGAGTTTCTGAAGACAGTCGGCGGCGAGCGCCGCCTTCTCGCCTTGAAGGGCGAGGCGAGTCCCGCGCTGTCTGATCTTAATGTCCAGCGCGCGCGAGAGCAGTTTCAGATGCCCCCCGCCATCGCCAGAGAGTTCGGCGCAAAGATGGGGATCGGGGAAATCCAAAATCAGCGCGCCCGTCTCCTCCGCGAGGGAAGGGGCGAGGGGTCTCTCTTTCATGCGGCGCGTCCTCTGAGCGCGTGGGCGTATCCTTCGGTGATGAGGGCGTCAGAGACGCGCCCCGGGGCTAGATGACGCGAATCGCCCTCCTTTTCCAAATAGACGGACTGTCCATAGGGGCTTTTGGCGGCGATTTGTCCTTCGCGCCCGCCGCCCCCGCCGCGCCCGCCGCCGCCGCCCGCGCCCGTCAAAAGAACCGGCAGATGTCTGCCGACAAAAGATTCATTGAAGCGGCGCTGCTGCGCGTCCAACAAGAGACGGAGGCGCGTCAGACGCTCCTGCTTCGTCTCTTCGGGAATCTGATTGTCAAGCGAGGCGGCCGGCGTTCCGGGACGCGGGCTGTATTTGAAACTATAGGCTTGGGCGAATGAGACTCGCTCGGCGAGCGCCAGCGTCTTTTGGAAATCCTCTTCCGTCTCGCCCGGAAAGCCGACGATGAAGTCGCTGGAGAGCGCGATGTCGGGACGCGCCTCGCGCAGACGCTTGACGATTCGCCAATAGAAATCGGCGTCATGGCGTCTGTTCATCGCTTTGAGGATTCTCTCAGATCCGGACTGCGCCGGGAGATGAAGGAAGGGCATGAGTTTTTCTTCTTCTTGATGGGCGCGGATGAGATCCTCTTTCATGTCGCTTGGGTGGCTTGTCGTGTATCGGATGCGGCGGATTTCGGGAATGTGCGCGAGGCGCTTGATCAGCCGCGCCAGACTCCAAAGACCTTCGCCGCGCTTAAAACCCCGTCCGCGATAGGCGTTCACATTCTGACCCAAAAGGATGATCTCTTTCGCGCCTTTGAGGGCGAGAATCTCCGCCTCTTTAATAATGTCCATGACGGGGCGCGAGAACTCCGCGCCGCGCGTATAGGGGACGACGCAAAAACTGCAGAAGCGATCGCAGCCTTCTTGGACTGTTAAGAATGCCGAGACTGAGGCGCGTCCCCTTGGCGGGAGGCTGCGGAATTTGGCGTCTGCCGCCAGCGCCGTTTCTATGGAAGTTTCGGCGATTCCTTCCCTTTCGCGCCGGCGCAAAATCTGAGGGAGTTTGTGAAGCGACTGCGGCCCGAGGACAATGTCCAAAACCGGCGCGCGCCGAAGAGATTCCGCGCCTTCGGCTTGCGCCACGCAGCCCGCCAGCGCGACAAGACTCCCCTCTTTCTTTTTTTGTCTGATCCTTCCCAGATCGGAATAGATTTTCTCCGCCGCCTTGGCGCGAATATGGCAGCTCATCAAGATGACGAGATCGGCGCTTTCGGCGTCCTCCGTTCTTTGATAGCCGAGGGGCGTCAGGCTTTCCAGCATTCTCGCGCCGTCATAGACGTTCATTTGGCAGCCGTAATTTTTCAGAAAGACGCGGCGCGGCGCGGCGCGGCGGGCGGAAGATTTGATTTCGGAAGAGACGGTCATGGAGATCGGCGCGGGCTTCAATCCTGAGAGGCGTGTTTTTTGTGGCGGGCGCTTTTCAGAGGAACGCCGTAAAGTTCCAGCCTGTGGCTGATCAGACGATAGCCCAATTTTCGCGCGATCGCCAGCTGCAGCCGCTCAATCTCCTCATTCTGAAACTCCATGACGCGTCCGCTCTCCACGTCAATCAGATGATCGTGATGCTCGGCGTCCGCGCGCTCATAGCGGGCGGTGGCGTCTCGGAAATTGTGCTTTTCCACGATCCCCGCCTCCTGCAAGAGCGAGACCGTCCGATAGACGGTGGAAAGCGAGATGCGCTTGTCTTTTCTGTGGGCGCGGCGATAGATTTCCTCGGCGTCCGGATGGTCGGCGGCGTCTGACAGCACCGAGAGAATCAGTTTCCTCTGCCAAGTGAGACGGATTCCCTTCTCGCAGCACATTTCGGCGAGGGCGGGCGAAGGCGCGGCGGCGGCGGGCGCGGGGGCGTCTTTTGATGGGGACGGCATGATCCTATCCAAAGTTCGGCGCGGCGGTTTTTTGGGCGGCGGCGGGGCGCGCGTCTGTCGGCGGCTGAAGATAGATCGGGAGCGCGTCTCTGTCGCTTTGGCTCTCATCAGCCGAGGCCGCCAGACGCGCCAAGACAGAGGCGAGATTGTCCGGGAGCGGCAGAATCTGATCCCGCCGCGAGAGAGAAGAGCCGACCGCCGCCGCCCCTGCCGCCGCCGCGCCGCTCCCGGCGACAAAAAGAGATTCTTCTTCCCCGATCGGAAGTTTGGCGGAAATCTCATCGGCGCCAGCCCGAAGGAGAGGCGAGACGCCGCTTTTCTCGGAAAAGAGCTGAAGCGCGAAACTCTCCTGCGGCGCTTCAAGGGCAATGAGAAGCGGACGCGCCTGATGATGCGCGGCCAGAATCTCCATTGTGGAGAAGGCGAAAAGGGGCGTCTCCAGCGCCAGCGCCAAGCCTTTCGCGGCGGCCAGACCGGCGCGCAGACTCATAAAGGGCCCGGGCCCGGTGGAGACGGCGATTCGCTCAAAACTGGAGAGATCTGTCCCAGCGCGGCGCGTGAGCGCGGCGATGGCGGGAACGAGATCTTCGGCTTCCGATCGCCGCTTGGCGAGACGGCTCGCGGCAATCTCGCCCTCCGGCAAGAGGAGCGCCAAAGAGGCGGGAGAGAGACTCGCATCTATCGCCAAGAGGGGCATCGTGATGGTTTAGAGAATCCGGCACGCCTCGTCAAAGGCGAAGCGGGGGCTTCGGGGCGTCAGACCGTCCGCGTCTCCATAGCCCAGATTGCAGAGGAAGTTGGCGCGGGTCTCGGTGCCTGAGAAAAACCCTTTCGTCACGCCTTCCGGATCAAAGCCCGACATCGGCCCGCAATCCAGCCCCAGCGCGCGCGCGGCGAGGATGAAATAGCCGCCCTGCAAAGACCCGTTCCGCATCGCCGTCTCCGCCGCCAGATCGGGCATGGCGGCGAACATCTCTCGCATCGCCGCGTTATGCGGGAAGAGTTTCGGCAGATGCTGATAGAAATGCGCGTCATTGCCTAGAATCGCCGTGATCGGCGCGGCGCGGGTTTTTTCGCGATTCCCTTCCATCAGGAACGGCTCCAATTTCTCTTTGGCGTCGGCGCTTCTGAGAAAGAGGATTCGCGCCGGACAGCAATTGGCGCTCGTCGGCCCCCACTTCATCAGATCATGAAGATCGCGCAAGAGCGAATCGGACACCTCTTTCTTCCGCCATGCATTATGGGTGCGGGCTTCGGTGAAGAGCAGCGCTTTTCCTTCAGCGTTGAGACTCTTGTCGCTCATCGCGTCTCGCCGGTCTCTTCGGTCGCGCGGACTTCGCGGATGGCGGGAACATAATAGCGCAGCAGATTTTCCACCCCCTGCTTCAAGGTGGCTTCGGCGCTGGGGCAGCCCGAGCATGCGCCGCGCAGACGCAATGTCAGCACGCCCTCCTCATAGCGCTCAAAGATGATGTCGCCGCCATCCTGCTGAACGGCGGGACGGATGCGCGTCTCCAAAATCTCCAAAATCTGCCGCGCCTCCTCCGATTGCGGCGCTTTGGGCGCGTCCGCCGCGCCCGCGCCGTCCGCGCCCAAATTCTCTTCCGTCAGAAGCGGGGCTTGGGAGGCGAAATGCTCGGCGATCGCGCCCAAAATATCCGGTTTCAGTTGCGCCCATGAGAAGCGCGAGGAATCCTCTTTAGAGACAGAGATGAAATCCGCGCCGAAAAAAACGGCAGAGACGCCGGGAATCCGGAAAAGCGCCCGCGCCAAAGGAGACGCCTCGGCCATTCTCTCATCTGAGAAATCTCTGGGCGCTCCGTCTCCGATGACGGGCTGGCCTGGGAGAAATTTTAACGTTCTCGGATTGGGCGTTTCTTCGGTTTGGACAAACATCGGCTTTTCCTCCTCCGCGCGATCTTATTTGGACTTGTCGGCAATGGTAGCAGATTGCGCCGCGATATGCGCGCGAAGCTGCCGATCTTTCAACCCGCCCGGCACGATCATGACAGGCACGCCAAACCCCCCTGACGCGATATGCGAGACCAAAGGGCCAGGCCCTTCCGGATCCGCCCCCGCCCCTAAGACGAGAGTCGTGATGTTTTTTTCCCGCGCGATTTGCTGGGCGAGCTCCTCCATTTTGTCGCCTTCGCGGATCAGGGTTTCCGGCGTGAAGTCCGCATAGTTCTCCGCTTCCGCCGCCATGCGCCGCAGGACGTTCTCGGCTTCCTGCCGCGCTTCTTCCTGCATCCGCGTCTCCACGCCCAGCCATTGGCGAAAAGCGGTGGCGGGCTCCAGAATCATCAGAAGCAGAAGACGCGCGCCGGCGGCGCGGGCGGCGAGCGAAGCGAAGCGGAGCGCCGTCCGCGATTCCGGCGTCTCATCCACCACGACCATGTAAAGGGGCGAGCTCATGCCGCCAATCCTGCCATAGGCGGCGCGGGCTTTCAACGCGGCAGGAGAAGCCCGACCGCCTCTTTTGTCTCTTCTAGAATGGGACGCGCTTTGGCGCGGGCGCGCTCCGCTCCGTCTTTGAGGAGGGCGTCCAACTGTTCGGGATGCGCCAGACGCTCGGCGATGGCGCGGCGCAGAGGCGCGATCTCGCTTTGAAGACGCGCGATCAACTCGGCTTTGAGATCGGAAAAGCCGCCGCCCCCAATGCGAGAAAGAGTCGCCTCCGTCTCTTCCGATGAGAGCGCCGCCAAGAGACCAATCAGATTCCGCGCCTCCGGACGATTTTTAAGCGCCGCCTCATTGTCCGGCAGAGGGGCGGGATCGGTCGTGGCGCGTTGGATTTTTCTGGCGATCGCCTCATCGCCGTCCGTCAGCTCTATCCGCGACATGGGCGAGAGGTCCGATTTGGACATTTTCCGAGACGCGTCTTTGAGCGACATCACCCGCGCCGCGCTCCCCATGACGCAGGCGCGCGGGAGCGGGAAGAAACTTTCGCCATTGGCGAAATCGGCGTTGAATTTCCGCGCGATGTCGCGCGCCAATTCCAAATGCTGCCTCTGATCCTCGCCGACAGGAACATGAGTCGCCCGATAGGCGAGAATATCCGCCGCCATCAAGACAGGATAGGCGTAAAGACCGACCGAGGCGCGCTCGCGCGATTTTCCGGCTTTCTCCTTGAACTGCGTCATGCGCTCCAGCCATCCCATCCGCGCCGAGCAGTTGAGAATCCATGCCAGTTCGGCATGGGCGCCGACGGCGCTTTGGCAGAAAATCAGATGGCGCTTCGGATCCAATCCGCACGCCAAAAAGGCGGCGGCGACCATCCGCGTCTCGTCGGCGAGACGGTTCTTGTCATAGGGCGCCGTCATGGCGTGGAGATCGGCGATGCAGAAGAGGCAGTCATGGAGGGATTGCAGCTGGGCGAACTGCTTCAGCGCGCCCAAATAATTTCCCAAATGCAGAACGCCTGTCGGCTGCACGGCGGAAAAGACGAGAGATCGCATCGGCGTCATGTCTCCTGATCGGGGTCTCTGCCGCCGCCGAGCGCCTCTTTAAGATTTTTTAGAGAGGCGGCGCGGAAGATTCGGCACAGACAGGCATAAAAGAGAAGACCGAAGAGGACAAGACCCGCCAAAGCGATCCCGCGATGGAGGGCGGTTTGGAAAAGACTCTCCCGCGCCGCCATCAGAGAGGCGGCGAAAGGCGAGAGCAGATGGAGCGCCGCCCCCATCAGAAGGGCGGCTAGCGTCATGTTCGGGAGTTTCGGAAAAAGGCGCGGCTCGCCGCCCGGCGCGCCCGCGCCCATTCTCTTTTTCAGAAGAAAAACGAGATGCGAGGATTGAACCCAAAAAGCCAGCGATGTCGCCGCCGCGATCCCGACAAGCCCGAAGCGCCAAAAGAGAAAAAGGGCGGCTGGCGCGTAGATTCCCAAAGAGACGAGCGATAAGAGGAGGGGCGTCTTTCTGTCGCCCCGCGCGAAGAAGGCGGTCTGCAGGATTCTCGCCAAAATGAAGGCGGGGAGACCGGGCGCGAAAGCGGCGAGAATGTATGAAGATTGGAGCGCGTCCCTTTCGGTGAAAGCGCCATATTGAAAGAGGGCTGTGATAATCGGGTGGGCGATGACGAAAAGAGCGGCGGCGGCGGGGAGCGCCAAGAGCATCGCGAAATAAAGCGCTTCGCCGAGCGCCGCCCTGCCCTGCCGCTCCTCGCCCTTCGCCCAGCGGCGCGACAGTTCGGGGAGGAGGGCGACCGAGATTCCAATCCCGATCAGCGCCAAAGGCAGCTGATAAAGCCGCTCGGCATAGTAAAGAAGCGCGATGCCGCCTTCCGCCTCGGAGGCGATGCGCGTTCCCAAAAGAATCATCATCTGCCCCGCCAATCCTGTCGCGAGGACAGGCGCGGCGCTTTTTCCGAAGAGGCGAAAATCGTCCGTCATCGCGAAGACCCCGCCCCCGACCCCCGCGCCCCCCGCGCCGCCCCCGCCGCCTCCGCGCCCCGTCTCAAAGAGCGGGAGAAGCGCCGCGCGGCGGCACGCCCAAATGAGCGTCCCGGCTTGAAGAATGCCCGCCGCCATCACGCCCCAAGAAAGAATGAGACCGCCCATGCCCAGACGCGCCGCCGTCAAGAGCGACAGAATGAGCGAGAGGTTCAAGAGAATCGGCGCGGCGGCGGCGGCGAAGAAGCGCGAGGCGGCGTTCAGAATCGCCGAGAAGAGCGCGAGCAAAACCATGCAGAAAAGATAGGGAAAGGCGATGCGCGCATAGAGAACGGCTTCGGCGAAAATGTCAGGCTCTTCGGCAAGCCCCCCTGCCAAGAGCGTCATCAGCTGCGGCATGAAGATTTCGGCGAGGATTGTCGCAATGATCAGAAAAAAAGCGAGGGGCGTCAGAATCCGCCCCGCCAAAAGACGCGCCTCCGCCGCCCCCTCTTCTTGAAGACGGCGCGCGAAAAGAGGCAGAAAGGCGGCGGGGAAAAGCCCCTCGGCGAAAAGACGGCGGAAGAGATTCGGCAGACGAAAGGCGGCGAGAAACGCGTCCGCCGAGCCGCTCGCCCCCAAAACGCCGGCGAAGAGCTGATCGCGGAAAAGCCCCAGCAAACGACTCATCAAGGTCGCCGAGGCGACAATGGCGGAAGCGCGAAGAAGTCTCATCCATGCGCCGCCGAAAGCGGGCGCCGGCTCTCCAAAGAGGGATCGCGCTTCGCCTTTGGCGAAGCCCTTGGCGAAGGTTTAAGAACTTTCATCAGCGCGCTTTTTATTTCCGCTCTTCTGCTCTCGCTCGTGATCTTCTGCCCCAACCCGTCCGTGATCGTGAAGACATCCACGGCGCGCTCGCCGAAAGTCGCGATCCGCGCCGAAGAAATCACGACCCCTAAGCGAAAAAGCGCGTAAGCCAAGCCATAGAGAAGACCGGGCCTGTCCAGCCCCTCCACTTCCAAAATCGTGCTTTGGCGCGAGGCGGCGTTGTCCAGACGGAGAAGGGGGGGAACGCGGAACGTGTCTTGGGCGGCGGCGGGGCCGGCCGCCAGAGCGCGCGCCGGACGCTTGCTGCCCGCCATCACCTCCATCAGAAGATTTTTTAGCCTCTGAACCCGTTTTGGATCCCGAAGCGCATGGCCTTCGGCGTCTTGGACGCAGAAACTGTCAAAGGCGAGGGCGTTTTTCGCCGTGAAGATTCGGGCGTCCACGATGGAGAGCCCGGCGAGGGCGAAAGCGCCGGCGGCGCGGGCGAAGAGTCCGGGATGATCTTCGGCGATGAGACAGATTTCGGTCACGGCGCGGCGCTCGTCATCATGGGCGGAGAAGGCGAGAGGCTCGCCTTTCTCCTCAAACTCGGCGAAGAGCGCCGCGTGCCGCCGATGAGTCTGGGTGGAGAGCATCGTCCAATAGGGCGCGCGGTGCAGAGGGATGAAGGCGGGGGGAAGCGTCAAGCGCGCGGCGGCGGCGGCTTGGCGGAGAGCCTTGCGCTTGGCGCGGACGGTCGCGGCGGCGGGCGCTGTTCTCTCTCCGGCGATCAGGCGCGAGGCGCTCTCATAGAGTCTTTCTAGAAGCTCCGCCTTCCATCCGTTCCAGACGCCGGGGCCGACGGCGCGAATATCCACGATCGTCAAGAGATAGAGAAGATCCAGCCTTGTTTGCGAGATCACTTTGCGGGCGAAATCTCTCGCCGTCTGCGGATCGGAGACGTCTCGGCGCTGCGCCGTGTCGCTCATCAGGAGATGATGGCGGACGAGCCATGAGACGATGGCGGTTTCCTCCTCCTTCATGCCGAAGCGGCGGCAGAGTCGCTTGGCGGTTTTGGCGCCGGCTTCGGAGTGGTCTTCGTCCCGTCCTTTGGCGATGTCGTGGAGGAAGACCGCCATGGCGAGGATTGTGGAGAGTTTTTTGTCGGCGCGGATCTTTTGGAGGAGGCGTTTCGCGCCGGGGGGGATGGTTTGGGCTTCATTGTCCTCGCCGTCTTCGGCGAGGTCGGCGAGACCGCCAATGGCGCGAAGGAGATGCTCGTCTGCTGTGTAGTGGTGATACATATTGAATTGCATCAGGGCGACAATGCGTCCGAAATCCGGGATGAAGCGTCCGAGCACGCCTGTTTCGTTCATGGCTCGGAGCGCGTCTTCGGCGGCGTTGGCGGTCAGCGTTTCTAGGAAGAGGCGTCCCGCTTCGCTGTTGTCGCGGAGCGCGGCGGCTTTGTCTTTCGCGCGGGAGGCGAGGGAAAGCGCTTGCGGGTGGATCGGCGCGCCTTTTTTGGCGGCGATATGGAAGAGGCGCATCATTTCCATTGGCGCGTCTTGGAAGAGGGCTGAGGCGCGAGGGGTTTCTTTAATCACGAGTCGTCCGCGCGAGAAGGCGAAGGGCGTTCCGCGCAGGGCGCGGTCTTTGAGGCCGCTCCGTCTTAGGACGCCTGCCAAGCGCCTGAGGACGGGGCGCGGTTTTTTCTGCCGTTCTTCTAGGACGGCGCAGACGATTCGGGTCAGATCGCCGACATATTTGCTGTTGAGGAAGTGGTTTTTCATAAAGCGCTCCACATCGGCGATGCCGAAGGCTTTCGCCATGTCGCGCTGTTTGTCAAAGGCGAGGCGTTCTTCGGCGCGTCCGGCGAGGTGATGGAGGTGCCATCGTGTTTTCCAGAGCATGTCCTCGCATTTTTGGAAGCGGGCGGCGTCTTCTTCTGTCAGGAGTCCTTCGCGCGCGAGGTCTTGGGCGGCGGTGATGTTGTAGCTGTGGTTGGCGATCCAGAGGAGCGTTTGGAGGTCGCGCAGTCCGCCTTTGCCGTTTTTGACGTCGGGTTCCACCATATAGCGGGATTGTCCGACTTGCCGCAGGCGTTTTTCGCGCTCTGCCAGTTTGGCGGCGATGAAGGCGCGTTGGGCGGATCGGCTTTGGGCTTGGCGGCGGAACTTGGTGGTGAGTTCGGAGAAGAGGTCGGCGCTGCCTTCCAGCGGTCTGGCGTCTAGGAGGGCGGTTCGGATTGTGGCGTCGGTTTTTGCCATGCGGAGGCATTCTTCCACGCGTCTGACGGCGTGTCCGACTTTAAGTCCGCAGTCCCAGAGCGCATAGAGCGTGGTTTCTATGACGCTTTCGCTCCATGGCGTGGGTTTATAGGGGAGGAGGAAGAGGAGGTCTAGGTCGGAGTGGGGCGCGAGCATTCCGCGTCCGTATCCGCCTGTAGCGAGGAGGGCGATATTTTCGGAGGTTGTGGGGTTTGGGCTGGGGTGGCGTTGGGTTGTGGCGTAGTGGAAGAGATGGGTGATGGCTTGGTCGTGGAAGGTTGAGAGGGTTTGGGCGGCTTGGCGTCCGTGGATTTTTTGGTTGAGGAGTTTGTTATGGGTATGGCGCAGGAGTTTTTCGCGTTGGTTGCGGAGGGTTTGGCAGATTTTTTGGTGGTTTGTCATGGGTTTGAGTTTAGCACAGGAGGGGGTTTCGCGCTCTTGTTGAGGGGGGTCAAGGGGGGCTTGCCCCCCTTGAAAAAAGGGGGTTCGGGGGAAACCCCCGAAAACGCGTGGGTGGGTGGGGAAAAAGCATTTGCGAGTGAAGCGAAGCGAAACGAGCAAATGCGACCCACCCACGCGCCCCCTGCTCGCAAGAGCTCTTCTAGCAGGGGGGTCGGCGGGCTTTCTCGCCTCGCTACGCTCGGCTTCGTTTCGCCACGCCCGCCGACTTTTCGGGGGGATTCCCCCCGACCCCCCCTTTCTCAAGGGGGGCAAGCCCCCCTTGACCCCCCTTAACGGGAGTTCCATCAACCCCCATCATCCGCCATGGACTTCAACCGATAAACCAACTCCAACGCCTCACGAGCCGTCAAACGATCCGGATCCGTCTCCCCCAAAAGATCAAAAAACGCCCGACCCCGAAAATCCTCCCCATCCCCATCCGAAACCCGAACAGACCCAATCGCCTCGCCACGCTCCAACGCCCGCAACAAAGAACGCGCCCGCGAAACAATCTCACGAGGCAACCCCGCGCTCCCCGCCACATCAATCCCATAAGACGCCCCAACCGCCCCAGGCCCAACATCATGCAAAAAAATGGGACGCCCCTCATGCATCTCTACCCGCATCGTCCGATTGACAAGCGAAGCCAAACGATCCTCCAACGCCGTCAATTCATGAAAATGAGTCGCGAACAAACCCCGACAGCCAATCACATCATGCAAATGCTCTATCACCGCCCAAGCAATGGACAAACCATCAAAAGTCGCCGTGCCGCGACCCAACTCATCCACAATGACCAAACTCCGCTCCGAAGCGCAAAACAAAATCGCCGCCATCTCCGTCATCTCCACCATGAAAGTGGAATGCCCCGCCGCCAACTTGTCCGCGGCGCCCACGCGACTGAATAAACAATCCACAACGCCAATCCGCGCCCGCTTCGCCGGCACGAAAGACCCCATCTGCGCCATCAAAGCGATCAAAGCGTTCTGCCGCAAAAAAGTGGACTTCCCCGCCATGTTCGGACCCGTCAAAAGCCAAAGACGCGCCGTCCCCTCCTTCTCCTCCAAATGACAATCATTGGCGATGAACCCCGACTCGCCGCGCTCCAACAACGCCGCCTCCACAACCATATGACGCCCCCCCTCAATGGCGAAATCCAAACCCTCGGTGATTTCAGGCCTCGTCAAACCCTGCTCCTCGGCAAGCTCCGCCAAGCCGCAAGCCACGTCCAGCGCCGCCAAAGCGTTGGCTGCATCGGCGAAAGCCTTCTCCTCTTTGAGAACGCCCTCCACAAGAGAGTCAAAAATCTGCCGCTCGCGCGAAAGCGCCGCGCCGCCCGCCTCGTCAATCCGCTGCGCCAAAGAGCGAAGCGGCTCGGTCGTGAAGCGCATCAGATTGACGAGCGACTGCCGATGAATGAAGGTCTCCGAAAAAGGCGCCCGCAGCAATTTCGCCCCCGAAGAGGCGGGCGTCTCCACATAATGCCCCAAAAGATTATTGTGCTTGATTTTAAGATTCTTGACGCCGGTCTCCCTGACATAACGCGCCTGCAAATCGCCGATCAGACGCCGCCCCTCAGAAGCGCGCGCGCGCAGAGACGCCAGCGCATCGTCATAATCAGACGCGATCGCGCCGCCGTCCCGCAAATGCGGCGGAGGCTCGGAAACCAGCGCCCTCTCCAAAGAATCGCTGATTTCGGCGGAAGGCGCGATGAGCCCGCGCGCCGTCTTTCGCAAAGAGCGGGGCGCGGAAGAATCGCGCCGCATCACCGCCGAGAGAGTCTTGGCGATGCGGAGCGCGTCTCGGCACGACGCCAAATCGCGGGGCGTTCCGCGCTGAAGCGCCAGCCTCTTTTGCGCGCGCAGAAGATCGGGCGCGCCGCGCAAAGCGGCGCGAATCTCTCGGCGCGAATCGCGCTTCTCCATGAAAAACTGCGCCTCATCCAGCCGCGCCTCTATGGCGCGCCTGTCGGTCAGGGGCGCGGACAGCCTCGCCGCCAAGAGACGTCCGCCGGCGCCGGTGATGGAGCGATCCATCACCGCCAAGAGCGAGCCTCGCCGCTCTCCGGACAAAGTGCGGATCAGTTCCAGATTGGCGCGAGCCGCGGCGTCTATCATCATAAAGACGCCGTCCTTTTCCAGCTGCGGAGGCGACAAGGCGGCGGGCGCGCCGGCTTGAGTGAGCCGCACATAAGAAGCCAGCGCGGCGCATGACGACAAGGCGGCGGGAGGAAAATCCCGCGCCGCCGCCAAAGCCGCCGCCCCCAGCGATTCCGACAGCCTGACCGCCGCGCGATCCAACGAAAAGGCGGCGGCGGGCTGCTCCGTGCAAAGAGAGGCGCGAAGCAAGGAGGCGATGGCGGCGGGGGGATCCGTCATCAGAGACGGGGGGAGCAAAATCTCGCCCGGCGCCAAGCGCGCGATCTCATCCTTGAGGACGCGCTCGGAAACAAGACGCGCCCGAAACTCGCCGGTGGAGACATCCGCCCATGCCATGCCCCAAAGAGGCTCGCCCTTCTCGCGCCGAAAAGGGGGCGAGAGCGCCAGAAGATAATTCGCGCCGCGCGGCGGCAGCAGCGCCTCTTCCGTCAGCGTTCCCGCCGTCACGACTCGCACGACCTCGCGCTTGATGATCGCCTTTCTCATCGCCGCCGGCGGATTGTCCACCTGCTCGCAGACGACAACGCGGAAGCCTTTTTTAATGAGCCGCTCCAAATAAGTCTCCGCCGCATGGACAGGGACGCCGCACATCGGAATGTCCTCGCCCTGATGGCGTCCGCGCTTGGTGAGCGCGATGTCCAGCGCCACCGCCGCTTGGACGGCGTCATCAAAGAACAATTCGTAAAAATCGCCCATCCTGTAGAAGAGAAGCCCTTCGGGATTCTCTTTGCGGATTCTGAGATATTGCGCCATCACCGGCGTGGTTTTTTCGCTCCGCTCCGCTTCTTGGAACAGAAGGGGGTTTTTTTGGGCGGCTTTGTCGTCTCCGTCTCCCATGCCCGCATATCTAGCATATCCGGAACTTTGGCGAGGAAGCTCTTGTCTTTCCTGATTCCCACGCCTAGAAAGGCTTTGCCCTCTTTGAGAAAGGGGGCGCGCCCGTCCCCGCCCCCGACCCCCGACCATGACCCGAAACAAAGACGCGAATTTCAGCGAGCAGGAAGCGATCCTCTACCACCAGGGCCCGCCTGCCGGAAAGATCGCCATTTCGGCGACAAAGCCGATGTCCACGCAGCGCGATTTGTCGCTTGCCTATTCGCCAGGGGTCGCCGCGCCTGTCCTGGCGATCGCCGAGAATCCGGATCGCGCCTATGACTATACGAGCCGAGGCAATCTTGTCGCTGTCGTCTCCAACGGGTCGGCGATTTTGGGCTTGGGGAATCTGGGGCCGTTGGCGGCGAAGCCCGTCATGGAGGGAAAAGCCGTCCTCTTCAAGCGCTTCGCCGGCATAGACGCGATAGACATAGAAATCTCCGCCCCAGACGCCAACGCCTTTATAGAGTCGGCGCGCTATTTGGAGCCTTCCTTCGGCGGAATCAATCTGGAGGACATCGCCGCCCCGGACTGCTTCATCATTGAGGCGGCGCTCCGCGAGGCGATGGACATCCCTGTCTTTCATGACGATCAGCACGGAACGGCGATCATCGCGGCGGCGGCGCTCATCAACGCGCTCCATCTGACGGGGCGGCGCATGGAGACGGCGCGCATTGTCGTCAATGGCGCCGGCGCGGCGGGCATCGCCTGTTTGGAACTTCTGAAGACGATGGGCGCGAAACAGGACAATCTGATCCTCTGCGACAGCAAGGGGCCTATCACGAAGGCGCGCCAAGACCTCAATCAATGGAAATCGGCGCACGCCCGCGAGGACGAGATTCCGTCATTGGAAGAGGCGCTGAAAGGCGCGGACGTCTTTTTGGGCGTCTCGGTTAAAGACGCGCTCCGCCCGGAGATGGCGGCGGCGATGGCGGAAAAGCCGATCGTCTTGGCGCTCGCCAATCCCGACCCTGAAATCGCGCCGGAGGCGCTCCGAGAGATTCGCAAGGACGCGATCTTGGCCACGGGACGCTCGGATCATCCCAATCAAGTCAATAATGTTTTGGGCTTCCCCTATATTTTTCGGGGCGCGCTGGATGTTCGCGCCTCGCGCATCACCGACGAGATGAAGATCGCCTGCGCCGAAGCCTTGGCGCGATTGGCGCGCGAAGACGTCCCCGATGAGGTCAGCGACGCCTATGAGGGACGGCGTCCGCATTTCGGGCCGGACTATCTCATTCCTGCGCCTTTTGATCCGCGCCTGTTGGAGACTCTGCCGCCGGCGGTCGCGGAAGCGGCGATGCGCTCCGGCGCGGCAAGGCAGCCCATCATAGATGTGGAGGGCTATAAGAATCGCCTCTCGGCGATGCAGAATCCTGTCGCCGCCACCTTTCAGAGGATCTTGGCGCAGGTGCGGCGGCAGCCGAAAAAGGTCGTCTTCGCCGAAGGCGAGGAGCTCGCCGTCATCAGGGCGGCGCTGGGCTTCCGCGAGATGGGTTTGGGCGAGCCTATTCTCATCGGGCGCGAGGAGGAAATCCGCGAGACGATGGCGAAGGAGGGCTTGTCCGACAAAGATCAGCCGGCGATAGATTATGGCGGTTTTGGCGACCGCGCCTCGGATTGCGCGGAGTTTCTCTATCAGCGCCTGCAGAGGCGGGGCTATTCGCTCCGCGACTGTTTGAGGCTCGCGCGCACGGACAGAAACGTCTTCAGCGCCTGCAAAGTCGCGCTTGGCGAGGCGGACGGCATGGTCACCGGCATGACGCGCAATTACGCGGCGGCGCTGCGCGATGTGCGCCTCGTCATAGATCCGAAAGAGGGGCGGCGCTTGGCGGGCGTCTCGCTCGTTCTGACGCCTGAAGGGCGGACAGTCTTTGTCGCCGACACCGCCGTCCATGACATGCCGGAAGCGCCGATCATCGCCGACATCGCCGAAGAGGCGGCCAGAGTCGCGCGGCGCATGGGCTATGAGCCGAGAGTGGCGCTCCTCGCCTACTCCACCTTCGGATATCCCGAAGGCGAGCGCTCCACCCAAATGCGCGAAGCCGTGGAAATCTTGGACAAGCGCCGCGTGGATTTTGAATATGAAGGCGAGATGGGCGCGGACATCGCGCTCAATCCGAAAATCATGGCATCCTACCCTTTCTGCCGTCTGACCGGCCCCGCCAATGTTTTGGTCATGCCGGCGATTCATTCGGCGAACATTTCCACCAAAATCTTGAAAGAGCTCGGCGGCGCGACCTTGATTGGCCCGATTTTGGTCGGCTTGGCGCGTCCCGTTCAGATCATGCAGATGGGGAGTCTGGTCTCCGATTTGGTCAATATGGCGGCGCTCGCCGCCTATGATCCCGATCGCTGAAAGCCTGTCGGGCCGGTCTCATGGAGGCGTCTGAGTTCCAGCGCTTCCATGATCGCCGGGGTTTTGATGGGTGCCAGCGCCTCTTCTCCTTCCAGATCGGCGATCGTGCGGGCGACTCGCAAGGTCCGGGCATAGCCCCGCGCCGAGAGATTCATCGCCTCCGCCGCCTCTTGAAGCGCCGCGAGGGCGGCGCTCTCAAGCGGGATCGCTTTCTCCAGCATGGAATCCGGAATATGGGCGTTCAAGCGGCGCGGCGTCCCTTTCCCATTCGCCTGCTCCTGCTCTCGCTCTCGCTCTTCGGAGAGCGCCTCCATCCGCCGCGCTTGGATGAGACGCGCCCGCGCGATTCTCTGGCGGATCGCCCCTTCCTCCTCGCGCGCGCGCTCTTCGCCGCCGACCGCCTCCGCCATCCGATGGGCGGGGACGGAAGAGAGTTCTATGAAAATGTCAATCCTGTCCAGCAGAGGACCTGAGATTCGCGCCATATAGTCGCGGATGCAGCGCGGCACTTTGGCGCAGGCTTTGGAGGGATCGCCGGCATAGCCGCAGCGGCACGGATTCATCGCGGCGACAAGCTGAAAGCGCGCCGGATAAGTCAGATGGGCGCGGGCGCGGGCGACTGTGATCTCGCCCGTCTCCATAGGCTGTCGGAGCGCGTCCAAGACCGGGCGCGGAAACTCGGCGAACTCGTCCAAGAAGAGGACGCCCAAATGGGCGAGCGCGACTTCGCCGGGCTGCGCTTTCGGCCCGCCTCCGACCATCGCCGCCATGCTCGCCGAATGATGCGGCGCGCGATAGGGCGGTCTGTCGGAAAGACGCCCATCGGCGATCTGCCCTGCGAGAGACGCGATCTGATAGCTCTCCAAAACCTCCTCCGGCGTGAGAGGCGGGACGAGCGCCGGCAAAGATTGCGCCAGCATGGATTTGCCGACCCCGGGATGCCCGATCATCAGCATATTGTGTCCGCCTGCCGCCGCGATGATGAGCGCGCGTTTCGCGCTCTCCTGCCCTTTGACGAAAGCCAAAGAGGCGGGGCGATGCCAGACTCCGCGCTCTATTTTGGCGGGCTGCGGCGCGGTCAGCATTTGCGCGCCTTTGAAATGATTGACGATTTGGAGAAGCGTCCCC
Source organism: uncultured Alphaproteobacteria bacterium (assembly GCA_958296285.1). Taxonomy (GTDB): domain Bacteria; phylum Pseudomonadota; class Alphaproteobacteria; order JAPOUT01. Next base: position 242,202 of record OY282459.1, on the reverse strand, counting down.
GGCGCGAGGATTCCGCCGTCCGCGCGACCCCATGCCGCCTCCGCGCCGCATGGCTCGGGGCAGATGAGAATCTTCCCCTCCGCCGCCGCCTTCAGAGACGCTGGAAGCGCGCCATGAATGGGCGAGAGCGATCCGTCCAGCCCCAGCTCGCCCAGAGCCATATGCTCTTCCAGCATGGCGAGGGGGAGAATCTCCATCGCGCCCATCAGTCCCAGCGCGATCGGCAGATCAAAATGACTCCCCTCCTTCGGCAGATCGGCAGGCGCCAGATTGACGATGATTCTCTTCGGCGGCAGACTGAGCCCCATGGAGAGAAAAGCGGCGCGGATGCGCTCGCGGCTCTCCACGACGGATTTGTCCGGCAGCCCCACGATCGTGAAAGCCGGCAGACCTCCGCCGATCTGCACCTGAACGTCTATCTTATGGGCGACAATGCCCAAAAAGGCGACTGTCTGCGTGCGGCAGAGCATCTTTCAAGATCCGTCTTTCAAGCGCCGCTCTATTTTGTCCCAAAAGAGGGCGGCGATGTCCGCGCCGCCCAGATTCCTGACCTCGCGGACGCAGGTGGGCGATGTGATATTGATCTCTATCAGAAATCCGTCCAGCGCGTCTATGCCGACAAAGAAGAGATCGCGCGCTTTCAGAAATGCCCCAACTTCATCGGCGATGGTTTTTTCTTTGGCGGTCATTGGGGCGAGGCGGGGCTGCCCGCCCTGATGGAGATTGGCGCGATAGTCTCCCTCCTTCGGGACGCGCTTGAGAGACGCCACGGGCTCGCCTTCCAAGAAAAGGATTCGGGTGTCGCCCTCTTTGGCGGCGGGGAGATATTTTTGCGCGATGATCGGCGTCCTTTGATGCGCGAGGAGAAGATCAATAAGCGCCGCGCCGCCGCCGTCCGAGAGGCGGGCGCGGACGATTCCCGCGCCCCCCGCCTCATAAAGCGGTTTTAGGATGACCTCCTTTTCTTCTTCCAAGAAAGCGAGAAGCGCCTCCCTGTCCTGCGAGATGACGGTCGGGGGCGTCAGATGCGGAAAGGCGAGAGGCGACAGTTTCTCAGGCGCGTTCCTCACAGATTCAGGCGCGTTGATGACGAGCGTCCTTCCGTCAAGCGTTTCCAAGAGATGCGCGGCGGTGATGTAGGCCATGTTGAAGGGCGGATCTTGACGCATCAGGACAAGATCGCGCTCCGCCAAGTCGCGCGTCTCTTCTTTCCCTTTCTCAAACCATTTTTTCTCATCGTCCATCAAGCGGGTTTGGCATCCTCGCGCGAGGAGCGTCTCTTCCCGAAGGGCGAGATGGTCCGGCTGATAGAGGAAGAGATCATGCCCGCGCTTTTGGGCTTCCAAGCCCAGCGCCAAAGTCGTGTCGCCTTTGGGCGCGATCGCCTCTATCGGATCCATTTGGATCGCTATGGAAAGACCGGTCATCTTTCGCCCCCTTCTTCTGACGCCACTCTACCACAGGGCGCGGTCGGGAAGGGAAAAGGCGTTGGGGATATGCCGCAGACCTCGCCAGCCCCGCGCCCCTCGCGCCCCCGCCCCCACAAGCACCACGTCAAAGCGCATGGCGCGATCGTGGAAGGTCGGATGGCGGGAGAGAAACCATCGCGCCGCGCGGATGATGCGCGTCTGTTGTTTTGTCGTCAGGGCGAAGGCGGCGTCTTCCATCCGCGCCCGCGCTTTGACTTCGGCGAAAATGATCAGATTCCCTCGCGCGAGAATGAGATCAATCTCGCCCAGCGGCGTCCGATAGCGTCTATGGAGAGGGCGGCAGCCTTTGACGAGGAAGAGCGCCAGCGCTGCCCATTCGGCGAGACGCCCTCGGCGCTCGGCTTGGCGGCGGGTTTTGTTCGCTTTTTTGGAGACGGGGTTCTTATCCATCGGCTTGGGTTTTTTTGGCTTTTTTGGCTTTTTTGGCTTTTTTCGGCGCGCCGCCCAAGACGATCGTGATTTCGCCTTTCGGCGCGTCTCGGCTCTGATAGAGGCGCGCCAACTCTTGAAGACTCCCGCGCTCGGTCTCTTGATGGGTTTTCGTCATTTCGCGCGCGAGAGCCGCCGGTCTGTCGCCGAAGACCTCCAGCATTTCTTGGAGACGCTCTTTGAGACGCCGCGCCGGCTGAAAAAAGATTAAAGTGCAGGACGCCTCCCGCCATGCGCGAAAGAGACGGAGGCGCGGGCCTTCGCGCGGCGGCGGGAATCCCAAAAAGGCGAAGCGGTCGGGCGGGAGTCCCGACAGGAGGAGCGCCGCCAAGACGCCGCTCGGCCCCGGCGCGACATGAAGCGGAATCCCCGCCTTGATCGCCTCTCGGACGAGTTTATAGCCCGGATCGGCGATGAGCGGCGTCCCGCGATCGGAGACGAGGGCCAGAGTCGCGCCTTCCTTGAGAAGCCGCAGCGCTTTGGCGCGCCGCGAAGGGGGCGAGCGATCGTGATAGAGGAGAAGTTTTTTGGCGCGGGCGTCATGCCGCCGCAAAAGATCCATCAGGCGGCGCGTGTCCTCGCAGAGGACGGCGTCCGCCTCTTTGAGGATTCGCAGGGCGCGGGGGCTGAGATCCTCGGCGTTTCCGATTGGCGTGGCGACCAGATAAAGCCCGCCCCGCGCCTCCTCGCTCTTTGTCGTGTGCTCGGACATTTTTCGCGCCAGCGCTTTGGCTCTTATAAAACTCCGGCGCACCAAAGCAAAAGCGCCTTCTGAATATGAAGACGATTCTCCGCCTCGTCCCACACGACAGACTGCCGCCCGTCTATGACCGAAGCCGAGACCTCCTCGCCCCTGTGCGCCGGAAGGCAATGCATGAAAAGCGCGTCTTTTTTCGCCAGAGCCATCAGCGCCTCATCCACCCGATAAGATTGAAGCGCCTTTTTTTTCGCCGCCGCCGCCTTGGGATCATCGGCGAGGGACGACCAGCAATCGGTCATGACGGCGTCCGCGTCAAGCGCCGCCTCCTTCGGGTTTTTCGTCAGAGTCAAGAGACCCGCCTCTCTGCCCCTTCCCGCCAAAGAGGAGGGCAGCGCCTCGCTGTTCGGAGACGCCACCCGCAAATGAAAGCCGAAGACAAGCGCCGCCTCCAGCCAAGACGCCGCCATATTGTTCGCGTCTCCGATCCACGCCAAATGCCGCCCTTCTATCGCGCCCCGCTTTTCCTCAAAACTCATAATGTCGGCGAGAAGCTGACAGGGATGGCCGGCGTCCGTCAGCGCGTTGATGACGGGTGCGCGCGCCGCTTCGGCAAGCGACAGAAGCGTCTGATGGCGGGTCGCGCGCAGAGCGATCAGATCGGCATAAAGCGAGAAAATCCGCGCCATGTCCGAGACCTCCTCGCCGCGACCCAAATGGGTCTCTCCGCCCTGCAGCGCGACCGCCTCGCCCCCCGCCTCGCGCATCGCCGCGTCAAAAGACAGGCGGGTGCGAAGGGAAGGCTCTTCAAAAAAAATGAGAAGAGTCTTTCCCGCCAAAGGGCGCTTCTGGTCATAGCGCCCTTCTTTGGCGCGGCGAGCCTTGCCGCGCCGCGCTTCCGTCAGAATCGCGCGGAGCGTCTCGCGCTTATGGCTTTTGATGTCCAAAAAATGCCGAAGGGGCGGCGGGGGCGCGTTCATCTCCGCTTCTCTTCACGGTTCTCGCGCAGCCTCTGGCAGCTTTTCAGAAGCCGCGTCGTCGCCTCCCCCGCCTCCTCTTCCGAAATGATCAGAGGCGGAAGAAGGCGAAGCACATTTCCAGCGGCCGGCGCGGTCAGAAGCCTCTCTTGGAACGCCGCCTCTTGAAGCGCCGCGACAGGCGCTCTGCCGACAAGCCCGATCATCAAGCCCTCAGCGCGGAAGCCGGACAGAATGTCGGGATATTCGCCGCAGAGCATCGCCATTTTTTGCGCCATGCGAAGCCCCATGCCGCGAATGTGAGAGAGAAAATCCGGCGCCAAGAGACAGTCCAAGACGGCGTGAGCGGCGCGCATCGCCATGGGATTTCCGCCAAAAGTGGAGCCGTGAGTCCTGACCCTCATAAATTGCGCCGCATGGCGGGTCGCCAAACAGCAGCCTATCGGAACCCCGCCCCCCAAGCCTTTCGCGATCGCCATGCAGTCCGGGACCACGCCCGAATCCTCATGGGCGAAGAGCCGACCCGTCCGCCCCATGCCGCACTGCACCTCGTCAAAAAGGAGAAGCGCGCCATGATCGTCAGCCAGCGCGCGCAAGCCCCGCAAAAAAGCCGAAGACGCGGCATGAACGCCGCCGTCTCCCTGAACAGGCTCCGCCAAAATGGCGGCGGTTCGCTCTGATGTCGCGCGCCGCGCCGCGTCCAAATCGCCGAAAGGGGTTTGGCGGAATCCGCCCAGACGCGGCGGGAAATCGCCGTCCTCGCCCGCCGCCGCCAGAGCCGCCAAGGTTCGCCCGTGAAACGCGCCTGAGAACCCCAAAATCTCATGCCGCGCCCTCCCCTGTCCGTGATGGAAGGCGCGCGCCATTTTGATCGCGCACTCCACCGCTTCCGCGCCCGAGTTGCAGAAAAAGGCGAGATCCGCGAAGGAGGCCTCGCAGAGACGCCGCGCCAAATCTTCCTGCTCCGGAATGCGATAGAGGTTGGAGACATGCAGCGGACGATCCAGCTGATCGCGCAGCGCTTGGATGAGATGGGGATGGCTGTGTCCCAAACAGTTCACGCCGACGCCGGACGCGAAATCCAAATAGCGCTCGCCGGTCTCTGAGATGAGCCACGCCCCCTCGCCCCGCGCGAAGGCGACCTCCTGCCGCGCATAGACCGGCAGAAGATGCGAAGAGACGTCATCCGCCATGGATGAGGTTTTTTGGGAATCGGCGAGAGTGGAATCGGTCATGGATCGGAGCGCTCCTCCGGCGGGCGCGTTGGAAAAGAGGCTCTTTTACATGGGCGAAGGCGCTGTCGTCAATGATTTTGCCCAAAACCGTCTTATGTCAAGTTTTCAGACGCCATCCTTGGCGCAAAACGCCGTGGCAGACCGTCCAAAGAATCGCGTTCAGAAGGAGAACGATCAGAATGCCGATCTCATAAGGCGCATCGCCGCGTCCTAAAAAGCCGGCGCGGAAGCCGTCTATCACATAGAAGAGCGGGTTGCAGGCGATCACGCTCTGCGCCAGTTCCGGCAGATGCCGCGCCGAATAAAAGGTGCCGGAAAGAAAACTGAGCGGCAGAATCACAAAATTGGTGATGGAGGCGAGATGGTCAAATTTCTCCGCCCAAATCGCCGTCAAAGTGCCTAAAAGCGAGAGCATCAGCGCCGCCCCCATCGCGTGAAAGATCACCAGAGACGGAATCGCGATCCGCAAATCCAAAAAGGGCGTCATGGCGAGACCCGTCACGAAGGCGACCAGCAATCCGCGCGTCATGCCAGAGAGCGCCAGCGCGCTGTTGATCTCGCCGGGCGAGAGAGGCGGCATCAAATAATCCACGATATTGCCCTGAATCTTCGCGATCAGGATGGAAGAGGAAGTGTTGGCGAAGGCGTTTTGCATGATCGCCATCATCATCAAGCCCGGCGCCAAAAACTCGCCAAAAGCCACCCCGTTAATCTCCGGGCGGAGCGAGCCCAGCGCGAAAGAAAAAATCGCCAAAAAAAGAAGCGTGGAGACGATGGGCGCGGCGATCGTCTGCAGAAAAACTTTCAGAAAGCGCTGCACCTCTTTCAGATAGAGCGTCCATGTGCCGCGCCAATTGACGCCCCGAAAACGGGGCAAGCCCATCGCGCGGTAGGAAGGCGGATCGTGTCGCGCTGTCTCTCTCATCTCTTGACGCCCTTCGCCGATGGCTTTCGCCGAAACTATCGCGCCCGCCGCCGCCATGCAAGTTTCTCCGCCGGCGCGCGAATTTCTGTGGAGAACTCCGCTTTGACGGGGTTTAAAAAACAATATATGGTTGCGTCCCTTCGTCTAAAAACGATATATTGAGAGCCATCGCATATATGGGATATGTCCCTGTCATCATGGATAGATATAGAGGGAGGCAGCATGGCGTGGAATCAAGATCAAGTTGAGAAACTCAAAACCCTTTGGAAAGAGGGCTACAGCGCCAGCCAAGTCGCCGAGCGCTTGGGGCAGGGCGTCAGCCGCAACGCGGTGATCGGCAAGATTCACCGGTTAGGGCTGGCGGAGCGTCAGAGATCGCAGGCGCGCGCGCCGCGGCGATCTTTCGCGCGCTATGGCTTCGCGAAACCCGGGCGTCTTGACGCGCGGGGCGAGGGGCGTCTAGACGCGGGGCGCGGCGGCGCGGCGGCGCGGCGGATGGAGGCGGAAGCGCTCCCGCCTTCAGGCGAGAGCGAGGTGGATATTTTTCACCTCCGCGATCATCTGTGCCGCTGGCCGGTCCATGAGATCGGAGACAAGGAGACGCGCTTTTGCGGAGAAAAAACGGCGAGCCGCGACTTTCCCTATTGCGCCTATCACGCGCGGGCCGCCTATCAGCGGCGGCGGGCGCGTGGGACGGCGCGCGCGCGCGGGCGGGGTCATGTCTGAACGCTGCTTTCCTTCGGGCGATCCTCCACCAAAGGCTCGCCTGTGATCAGAAAGACGATGGTCTCGGCGATGTTGGTGGAGTGATCGCCGGCGCGCTCAATCATCTTGGCGACAAAGAGGAGATGCATGCAGATCGTCATCAGATCGGGCTTTTCCAGCATATAGGTCAGAGTCTCGCGGAGGACGGAGTTGTGCATTCTGTCCAGCTCCTGATCGGCGCGCCAGACTTCCAGCGCCATGGCGAGGTCTCTCGCCGAATAGGCGTCCCGCGCGCCCTTGATCTGCGAGAGCGCGCGATGCCCCATCGCGATGACGCCGCCCGTTTCTATTCTCCCCAGAGAGGAGAGATCGCCATGAAGGACGCGCCTCGCAATGTTGCGCGCCAAATCGCCGATGCGCTCCAGATCGGTGGCGATCTTGACGGCGGCGACTGTCTCGCGCAAATCTTCCGCCATGGGCTGTCTAAGGGCGAGGATCTGCAGAGCGCGGCTGTTCGCCTCATGCTCGCGCTCGTCCAACAGTCTGTCTTGAGAGATGATTTTCTGCGCCAGGGCGCTGTCATTTGTTTTGAGCGCCTCCATCGCGCCCAAGAGCTGGCTTTCGGCAAGCCCGCCCATATGCGCCATCAGCGCCTCCAACTGATCCAGCTCCTCTTGGAACGCTTTGACGATGTGCTGCGTCATTGGTCTCGCCTTTCGGAAAAGCGCCGGCTCAGCCGAAGCGCCCTGTGATGTAATCTTGAGTTCGGCGATCGCCGGGATTGGTGAAAATCGCGTCTGTCGCGCCCTCCTCCACCAGCGCGCCCAAATGGAAAAAGCCCGTCCTCTGAGAAACCCGCGCCGCCTGCTGCATGGAATGAGTCACGATGACGATCGTGTAGCGATCGCGGAGTTCGTCCAGCAATTCCTCAATCCGCGCCGTCGCGATCGGATCCAGCGCCGAGCAAGGCTCGTCCATCAAAATGACCTCGGGATTGAGAGCGATGGCGCGCGCGATGCAAAGACGCTGCTGCTGCCCGCCGGAAAGATCCGTGCCGGAATCAGAGAGCCTGTCCCTCACCTCGCCCCAAAGCCCGGCGCGGCGCAGACTCTTCTCCACAATCTCCTCCAAATGGGAGGGATGCGCCGCCATATTGTGGATGCGCGGGCCGTAAGCCACATTGTCGTAGATGGATTTCGGAAAGGGATTCGGCTTCTGAAACACCATGCCCACGCGCTTGCGCAACAGAACCGAATCCACATGCTCGGCATAGATGTCCTCGCCGTCTATCTCCACGCGCCCGTCAATGCGGCAGTCGGCGATGATGTCGTTCATGCGATTGAGGCAGCGCAGAAAGGTGGATTTGCCGCAGCCCGAAGGACCGATGAGCGCCGTCACGCGCTTCGCGCCGATGGAGAGAGAGACGTCTGAGAGCGCCTGCGTCTCGCCGTAAAAGACATTGAGTTCGGAGGCGGTGATTTTGGGCGTCTCCTCTTTCGTCTCGGAGGGCGGCGGCGGGGCCTCTTGAGGCGGGGCGGCGGCGCGTCTTGACGCGGGGCCTCTTGAGGCGGGGCGTCTTGACGCGGGGCCTCTTGAGGCGGCGCCTCTTGAGGCGGGGGCGGATTTTTCCAAAGACATCGGCGCTCGCGGAACAAAGGTGCGTGTGAGCGATCTTACCATCTTTTTTCATATCGCTTTCGCAAATAAACGGCGAGCGCGTTCATCGCCATCAGGAAGAGGAGGAGGATCAGAATGGCGGCGCTCGCTTTGGAGGAAAAACTCCTCTCGGGGCTGTCCGACCAAAGATAGATCTGCACAGGCAGCACGGTCGCCGGATCGGTGAAGCCGGAAGGCTGCGCGGCGATGAAGGCGACCATGCCGATCATCAAAAGGGGCGCGGTCTCGCCCAGCGCCCGCGCCATGCCGATAATCGCGCCGGTCATGACGCCGGGCAGCGCCAGCGGCACGACATGATGCAGCACGCTCTGCATGGAAGAAGCGCCCAGCGCCAGCGCCGCCTCCTGAATATAGGCGGGAATCGCCGCCAAAGCCGCGCGAGTCGCGATGATGATGGTCGGCAGAGTCATCAGCGCCAGCGCCATCCCGCCCACGAGGGGCGTGGAGCGCGGCAGACCCCACAAATCCAAAAAAAGACGCAGCCCCAAAAGACCGAAAATGATGGAGGGAATCGCCGCCAGATTGTTGATGTTCAGCTCTATGAAATCCGTCCAGCGATTTTTGGGCGCGAAACTTTCCAAATAAATGGCGGCCAGCATCCCGATTGGGAAACTGATCACGAGCGTGATCAGGAGGGTGAGGAACGATCCCACAAAAGCGGCGCGGATGCCGGCATATTCCGGCTCGCGGCTGTCGGCATTGACGAAGAAAAATCTCGCCAAGACGAAGCGCGTCCGCCCTTCCGCCTCAAGACGCGCCAGCGCCTTTTTCTGCAGAGGCGAGAGTCTGCCGCCTGTCTCTTCGCCGGCACTGTCGGCGGGGCGCTCTTTGAGGAACAAATCGGCGTCATCGGAGGCGGTGAGCCAAAACCGCGCTTTTCCGCCTTCGCCGAGAGGGGCGGGGGGGCGCGCGGCGAGCGCGGCGGATCGCTGCCGCGCCGCTTCACGCGCCGCGCGTCCGCCCAAGAGCGCCAAAAGCGCGCGCCCCTCATCTTCCGCCAAAGACAAGCCTGCGGCTTGCGCCATCGCCTCTTTCAACGAAGCGCGCCCCGTCTCTTCGGAAAGGGGCAGATCCAGACCGATCTCCAACTGCCGAAAGGCCGAGACGCTGTTCCGCGCGATCGTCATGATCAGAAGAACAAGCACGGCGCCCGCCAAGATCAGCGCCGCTTGGCTGATGAAGCGGAAGCGGCGCTCGGCTCTGCGCCGGCGGCGCATGTCCGGCGCGGTCGCCTTCAGCGTGAATCTCTCCCCCGCCGCCGTCATGGCGCGCGCCTCCGATAGCGCCGCGCTTGGGCGAGGGCGATCGCGTTCAAACTTAGAGTCATCAGAAAGAGCGTGAAGCCAAGCGCGAAGGCGGCGAGAGTCTTGGCGCTGTCAAAACTCTGATCGCCCACGAGAAGCGCGACAATCTGCGCCGTGACAGTCGTGACGGCGTCCAGCGGGTTGGCGGTGAGTTTCGCCGCCAAGCCCGCCGCCATGACCACGATCATCGTCTCGCCAATGGCGCGCGAAATGGCGAGGAGAAAAGCGCCCAAAATGCCAGGCAGCGCCGCCGGCAAAAGGACGCGCTTGATCGTCTCGGATTTTGTCGCGCCCAAAGCGTAGGAGGCGGCGCGCAAATCGTCAGGCACCGAGGCGATGACATCGTCCGACAGAGACGAGATGAAGGGGATGATCATGATCCCCATGACAAGCCCCGCCGCCAATGCCGATTCGGACGAGGCTTGGAGACCGAAAAAGGACGCCGCGTCCCGAATGAAAGGCGCGACTGTGAGGGCGGCGAAAAAGCCATAGACGACTGTCGGAATGCCCGCCAAAATCTCAAGCAGCGGCTTCGCGACAGAGCGCAAAGACGGGCTCGCATATTCGGCTGTGTGAATCGCCGAGAAAAGCCCGATCGGCCCCGCGATCGCGATCGCGATGGCGGTGATCAAAAATGTGCCGCCGAAAAGAGGGAGCGCGCCAAAAGCGCCGGACGCCCCGACCTGCCCCTCGCGGAGCGCCGTTTGCGGCGACCATTTCGTCCCGAAGAAAAATTCGTCCAAAGAGACAAGCTGGAAAAAGCGAAGAGTCTCAAAAATGAGAGAGAGAAAAATCCCCGCCGTGATGAAAAGTCCGATCGCCGCCGCGGCGAACATCAAAAGGCGAAGCGCCTTCTCGGCATAGAAGCGCGCGGGGAAAGAGACGCGCAGGCTTCGCCATGCCAGCGCGCCGCCCGCCGCCGCGAAGAGAAGGGCGAAAAGCGAAAGAAGAAAACGACTCGCGCCGCGCCTCTCCGCCATCGTCTCTGACAGCCCTATCAGTTCAGGCTTGGCGAAGAAGCCGCCTTTCTGCCCGGACAGAAGACTGTCGGCGATCATCTGAAGTTCGGAGGCGGGGCGCTCCGACATGATGGTTTTGAGCGCGCGCTCGGCTTCCGTCTGAAGGAGAAAACTCTCAAAACCCAGCCAAAAGGCGATCAGCAAAATGGGCGGAAGCGCCGCCGCCAAAGCGGCGAGGCTTCCATAATAAACGGGCGAGGAGGGAGGGCGTCCGGCGGCAGCCCTCGCTCTCGTCAGAAGGAAGGACAGAGCCGCGAAGAGAAGAATGAGCGAAAACAGAAGAGACAGGGGCATGAGCGCCGCGCCTCGCGGATTGAGTCCTAGAGATCCAGAGAGATGAGCGCGCGCGCTTCCGCCGCTTTGGCTTTCCGCGTCTCTTCGGGGATCGGGATCAAGCCCTTCTCGGCAAGGTAGCCGTTTTTGCCCCAACTGTCCTCGCTCGTGAATTCCCGCACGAACTCGTTCAGTCCCGGCACGATTCCGACATGGTTTTTCTTCAGATAGAAGAAAAGCGAGCGCGAGATCGCATATTGCCCTGACGCGATATTCTCAAAAGTGGGGGCTGCCCCTTCCACTGTCGCGCCTTTGAGGCGGCCGCTATTGTTGGCGAGAAAGGAGTAGCCGAAAATCCCCAGCGCGCTTTCATTGGCGATCAGTTTTTGCACGATGAGATTGTCGTTTTCTCCCGCTTCTATGAAGGCGCCGTCCTCGCGGATAAGGTGGGCGATTCTCTTGAAGGCTTTTTTGTTCCGCTCGCGGAGCGTTTTTAGGATTGGGAATGTTTTCGCGCCGCCTTCCATCGCGATTTCCACGAAGGCGTCTCTGGTGCCGGAGGTTGGCGGCGGTCCGAGAACCTCAATCTTCAGATCGGGCAGGCTTGGATCAATCTCGCGCCATTTTTTATAGGGGTTGGGTTTGATCTGTCCGTCAATCGGAACTTCTTTGGCGAGGGCTTGGAAGATCTGCCTGCGCGTCAGCGCGAAGGGGGGACCTTTTTTCGCGTTGGCGAGGACGATGCCGTCAAAGCCGATTCGCACTTCGGTCAGGTCAATGCCGTTGGCGCGGCAGGTTTGGTATTCCGATTCTTTGATGCGTCTGGAGGCGTTGGCGATGTCGGGATGCTGCAAGCCTGTTCCGGCGCAGAAGAGTTTGAAGCCGCCGCCGGTGCCTGTGGATTCCACGATTGGCGGGGGGCGGCTTGGATATTTCTGTCCGTAGTTTTCTGCCACTGAGGAGGAGAAGGGAAAGACGGTGGAGGATCCGACGATGCGGATTTCTCGCGCGGCGCCGGATGTGTCGTTGGGGTTGGAATAGAGTGTGAGAAAGGCGAGGAGCGCTGTCGCGCCTGCCGCGAGGGCGAGGATGAGGTTTGTTCGCGTCATGATGGTTCCCTTTCGCGGGTGGAGTTTGGTTTGATCATGCGGCATGGATAGGGGCGCTTTATGACAGGATTATGGCGGGGGGTAAAGATTTTTCTCAAAGGGGGGTCAAGGGGGGCTTGCCCCCCTTGAAAAAAGGGGGGGGTCGGGGGGAATCCCCCCGAAACGCGTGGGTGGGTGGGAAAAGAGCTTTCGCGCAGCGAGCGTAGCGAGCAAGCGAAAGCGACCCACCCACGCGCCCCCTGCCGCAAGAGCTCTTGAATAGCGGGCTAACGCCCGCTTGGTTTTTTTTGGGGGGCTAGCCCCCCAAACCCCCCTTCACCGGAGCAGGTTAGAACGCCCCCTGCTAGAAGAGCTCTTGCGATGCAGGGCGGCAAGCCGCCGCAGGGTCGCTGCCGCGACAGGCATCTTTTTCATAGACAGGCATTTTGGATTTGCCGCAGGGGAACTAATGCATAGAAGCTTGAGGTGAAGGGGGGTCAAGGGGGGCTTGCCCCCCTTGAGAAAACAAGCGGGCGTAAGCCCGCTATGGTCGGCGGGCGTGGCGAATTATTGTCGGGCAGGTTTTTTTGTTTTTTTTGTTTTTTTAACGCCGAGAGTCGCGCCGGCGCGGGAAAAGATGCTAGATTGCCGCCTCTAAGGGAAAAAAGGGGAACGATCAGGCGTGAGGAGAGGCGCGGAGGATTTTGCTATGCGCAATTTTGGCGGAAAACGCGCTTTTCTGACAGGCGCCGCCAGCGGCATCGGCGAAGCGCTCGCGCTCGCGCTGGCGCGAGAGGGCGCTTATGTCATCGCCTGCGACTGGAACAAAAAAGGCGTGGAAGAGACGCTGACAACCCTCCGAAACAAGGGCTATGACGGCGAATGCCATGGGCTGGATGTCGGCGATCGGGACGCGGTTCATGCGCTCGCCTCGTCTTTATGCGCCGAGGAGGGAGGGATAGATGTGGTCGTCAATTGCGCCGGGGTCGCGCAAACTTCGCTGGTGGAAAATCTCTCCTATGAGGATTTGGAATGGGTCATGCGAACCAATTTCTGGGGCATGGTCTATGGCACGAAAGCCTTTCTCCATCATCTTTTGGAGAAGGGGGAGGGGCATATCGTCAATGTGTCCAGCGTGTTCGGTCTTTTCAGCGTGCCTTCGCAATCGGCGTATCACGCCTCCAAATTCGCCATTCGCGGCTTCACCGAAGCGCTCCGCCATGAGCTCCGAGAGACCGAGATTCAAGTCTCCGCAGTGTTTCCCGGCGGCATCCGCACCAACATCGCGCGCAATATGCGCCTTCCGCAGATGGAGAACGCCGAAGAGATGGTCAGGAAATTCGCCGATCGGTTTGACGAAGTCGCGCGCTGCTCGCCCGAAAAAGCCGCCGAGACAATCCTGCGCGGCATGAAAAAGGGGAAGGGCAGAATCCTCATCGGATTAGACGCCCGAATCATGGATGTCTGCGTGCGCCTCTTTCCGTCCCATTATCTGACCGCCATGGCGCTGATGCGCTGGCAGCGCGGCGAGGAGGAGGAGCTGACGCCCTCGCTCTCGCAAATCGCGCCGAAAACGCCAAAGACGCCATGACGGCCTATCGCGGCAAGCGCGCTTTTCTGACAGGCGCGGCGAGCGGGATAGGACGCGCGCTCGCCAAGCGGCTGGCTTTGGAGGGCGCGTCTCTGATCATGGCGGATCGGGATCAGAAAGGTCTTGAGAAAACCCTCTCCGACATCCAAGCCTTGAAAGGCGAGGGCGAAATCTATCTGTTGGACGCCGCCGACCGCGATGCCGTCCATGATTTGGCGCAGAGACTGTGCCAGCGCGAGGGCGGCGTGGATTTGGTCATCTCCTGCGCCGGCATTCTGAACGCGGCGCTGGTGGAGGAACTGTCTTACGAGGATTTGGAACGGGTGATGGAGGTCAATTTTTGGGGCATGGTCTATGGCACGAAAGCCTTTCTCCATCATCTTTTGGAGAAAGGGGAGGGGCATATCGTCAATATCTCCAGCATGTATGGCTTGGTCGGGATTCCGTCTCAGTCTGCCTATAACGCCTCCAAATTCGCCATTCGCGGCTTCACCGACTCGCTCCGCCATGAGCTGAGACAGAGCGGGGTTTCGGTCTCCTGCGTCTATCCGGGCGGGGTTCTGACCAATCTGGCGCGCAACATCATCCTGCCCCAGAGCCGCGACAGCGACGCCAAAAGGCGCGAATTCTCTGAATTTTTTGACAAGCAATTCGCGCGCACCTCCGCCGAGAAAGCCGCCGACGTCATTGTCAGAGGGATGAAGAAAAAAAAGAGCCGAATAAGAGTCGGCCCAGACGCCTATCTGATGGACTGGCTGGAGCGTCTTTTTCCGACCGGCTATTATCAGGCGGCGACAGCCCTCAACAGGCGGGGCGCTTCGGCGGCGGAAAAGATTCTGCCGACCCGCTCGCAAAAACAAAAAGCCGGAAAATCCTAATCCTCTCTCGCTTTTTTAATAACGCGCCTTAATGCGAGAAGGCGCCGGCGGGAGGCTTGACCGCGCTCTTGCGCGGGAAAAGCATATCCATCACGACAGCCAAACATGGGAGCGCCGTGATCGCCATGACCATATTGGTCGTGAACATGAAGGCGAGCAGAAGCCCCATATCGGCTTGGAATTTGAGACCGGAAAAGGCCCAAGTGGAGACGCCGATCGCCATCGTCAGCGCCGTGAAAACGACCGCCATGCCGGTCTCTTCCAGCGTCTTTTGGTAGCTGAGGGAGATGTCGTCCCCCTCCGAGAGATGGAATTGAATTCGGTTATAGATGTAGAAGGCGTAATCCACCCCCAAGCCGACCGCCAGCACCATGACCGGAAGAGTGGAGACGGTGAGACCGATCTCAATCTCCTTCATGAACCAATAGCCCAGAAAGGTCGCCATCGTCAGAGGCGCGCAGCAGGCGATGACGGCGCGCCAATCGCGATAGGTCAGCGCGACAAGAAAAATGATCGCCGCATAGACATAAAGAAGCATCGGCAGTTCGGTGCGCTCAATCTCCTCATTGACGGCGGCCTGCACGCCCATATTGCCGGACGCCAAACGGATTTTCACGCCGCGATCTTGGAAACTCTTGACCGCGACTCCCTTTTCCTCCATCGCCTTGACGAGTCCCGCCGGCGTATGGCGAGACGGCGAATAGGTCAGGATGATTTTGTCGTCCGTCTCGCGGTAGAAGGCGAGTTCCAAGCCCGGGGGGAGGAGTTTTTCGGGCAGGGTTGTCGGGAGATGGAGAGGCTCCGGCGTCGTGATGACCAAATCGCGGAAGGGCGGCGGATTGGCGTCGCGGAAGGCTTTGACGGCGGCGACTGTGCGCTGAATCGTCTGCGCCTTCGCGTCTTTGAGGAAGATCAGCTGCGGCATGACCGAGCAGTCTTGGCTGTAAAGGCCGGAGGTTCTAGGCGGGACGACATTGACCGCCTGCACCAGCGCGTAATTGTTTCTGGGAATCGCCTGCCATTTGAGATTGCCCTCGTTCCATCCTGCCGAGGTCTGCTTGACGACATAGGGGAGCGACAGGACGAGGGAGACGTCATCCACATTGTCCATATGCCAAGAGAAGCGATCCAGATAGCGCATATAGGGATATTTGACGCAGGATTCTTCCGGCGTCTCAATGACGACGGTGAGGAGATTGAGTCCGAGCGCGAATTTTTTGGCGATTTCGGTGGAGTCCAAATTGTAGCGCGCCAGCGGTCTCAGTTCCGGGGAGCCGGGGTGGAGCGCGCCGACATGGCGATCTTGGCTGGCGCGCACCGCGAAGGCCAGAAGGATGGCTGCCGCGATTAGTCCGATTGGCGCGAAACGTTTATGGGCGACGACGCCGAGCAGCCGCATCACTTTGAGCCGCTGGCGGCGCGCGCGGGCGACTTTTTCGGAGAAATCGGGCGAGAAGCGGAAATAGCTGACGAGGAGCGGCAGCATGATCAGATTCGTCACGATTTTTAAGGCGACGCCGATGGAGGCGGTAACAGAGAGTTCTTTAATCATCGGGATTGGGATCAGATAGAGCGTTCCGAAGCCGACAAGATCGGTGATGAGCGCCATGGAGCCTGGGACCAGAAGCCCTGAGAAACTGGCGCGCGCCGCGTTTTCGGGCGTTGCGCCTTCCGCCACTTCTTTCGTGATCAGGTTGATTTGCTGCACGCCGTGGCTGACTCCTATCGCGAAAACGAGGAACGGGACGAGGATGGCGAGCGGGTCTAATCCGTATCCGAGGAGGGCGAGGATTCCGAACTGCCAGACCACTGAGACCAGCGAGCAGGAGAGGGTCACGAGCGAGAGGACCATGGATCGGGCGTAGAAATAGAGGGCGAGGGCTGTCAGCAGGAAGGCGGTTGTGAAGAAGAATTGCACCACGCCGTAGAAGTCCAGGGCTTTTGTCCATAGGGGGGCGGTGTCGGCGGGATCATAGACGTCCGCGCCGGCTTTATCGGCGATGTCGCCTATCAGTTTGGCGAAGCCGATGATTTGGACTTCGTAATTCTCGTCTTCAAATCGCTGGCGGATTTTTTCTTCCAGCGAGGCGGCGAGGTCAAAGTAGTCCAGTCTTTCTTGGGTTTTGGGGTCATATTCCAGAAGTTCGGCGCGCACCATGGCGGAGGAGAAGTCGGTGGCGACCAGTCTTCCGACAAAATTGCCTCGGATCACGTTGTTTTCCACTTTTTTCAGCGCCTCATCGGAGAGGGTTTCCACGGTGATGGTGCCTGGGATGACGTCGTCGGCGCTGATGCCTTCTTCGGTGATTTCCAGATATCGGGTATTGGGCGTCCAGAGCGAGGTGACGGTGTGTCGGGCGACGCCGGGGAGGTAGAAGACTTCGTCTGTGAGTTCTTTATATTTGGTGAAGTAGTCTTTGTTCCAGATTGTTCCCTGCCGCGCTTTCAGGACGACGATGATTCGGTTGGAGCCGAAGAGGGAGTCTCTGTATTGTTGGAAGGTTTGGACGTATTCGTGGTCTATGGGGAGTTGTTTATCAAAGCCTGCGTCCAGGCGGAGGTCTAGGGCTGCCCATCCTGCGTAGATTGTGCATCCGAGCAGGAAGATCAGGATTGGCGCGCGGAGTCGGAAGACGATATTTTCGAGGATTTTGACCATTCCCTGTTCCTTTGGGGTTTATGGGCTCAAAGGCGAACAGGCTAGAGAAAATCCTTTTGGGGGGCAAGCTCTGTTTAAGAGGGGGGTGTGGGGGGCGAAGCCCCCCGCGAAGAAGGGGGGGATCGGGGGGGAATCCCCCCCGAAAGCGCGTGGGTGGGGTGGGGGAAAAGCATTTGCGAAGCGAGGTGAGCCGAGCGAGCAAATGCGACCCCACCCACGCGCCCCCTGCTCGCAAGAGCTCTTGTAAGCAGGGGGGTCGGCGGGCTTTCTCGCCTCGCTACGCTCGGCTTCGTTTCACTGCGCCCTTCGGGCTTGTGGACTTCGTCTCGCTCTCGCCCGCCGACTATAGCGGGCTTGCGCCCGCTTGGTTTTTTTGGGGGGCTAGCCCCCCAAACCCCCCTTAACCTTCAGCTTCTATGCTATAGTTCCCCTGCGGCAAAAACACATGCCTATCCATGAAAAAGATGCCTGTCGCGGCAGCGACCCCATGCCCCAAACCACATTCTCCGGAAACCCCCTCAACCGCGCCGCCCATAAACGCCGCGATAAAATATGGATCGCCAAACAACTCGCCAACCCCAAAAGCCTCATCCTCCCTCTCTGGAAAGAACAACCCCTCATCATCGGAAAAAATAAACCCCAACTCGGATTCATCCACCCCGGACTCCTCAATATCCCCAAAAATCACAACCCCATCCTCCTCGGACTCAACGCCCAAAACCACGCGCACTTCGCCCTCGCCCTCCCAAACGCCCCAAACCCCGAAGAAAACGGACCGCTCGCAGGACTCGGACACTTTGACGATCTGCGCAACCTCGCCCTCCAAGCCGCCCTCCCGCCCGCCGACCTCGCCATCGCCGCGCAAGCCCGCGCCCTCCTCCTCTGGACGCGCTCGGCGCGCTTCTGCGGATATTGCGCGCATCCGCTCCGCTCGGAAGAAGCAGGCTATAAAAAAATCTGCGAAGAATGCGGCGCGGAAATCTTCCCGCGCGCCGATCCCGTCGTGATTATGCTCGCCACCCTGAACGACAAAGCCTTCCTCGGAAGACAAAAAACCTTCCCGCCAGGCTTCTATTCCGCGCCGGCAGGCTTCGTGGAGCCGGGCGAATCGCTGGAAGAAGCCGTGCGCCGCGAACTGTGGGAAGAAGCCCGACTCTCCGTCAAAACGGAAGAGATCCTCTATCACGCGTCTCAGCCCTGGCCCTACCCCCACTCCCTGATGATCGGATGCGCGGCGCGCGCCGAAAAAGAAAATTTCTATCTGGACGGCGAAGAGCTGGAAGAAGCCCGATGGTTCAGCAAAGACGAATTGCGCCAAATGATCCGCCCCGAAGGCTGCGCGATAAACGATAAAATCTTCCGCGCCCCGCCCAAAATGGCGATCGCCTACGATCTCATCCAAAACTTCCTGCAAAAAAACTAGCGCGAAACTCAAGAACGGCGAAAGGAATCCGCCGCATAACTCCCCAGCACCCGAACATCGGCGCTGTAAAAACGAAGCTCCTCCAAAGCCAGTCTGGCGGCGGGAGAAGAGGCATGACCCTCAATATCAGCGAAAAACTGCGCCGCGGCAAACTCGCCGGCGATCTGACAACTCTCCAACCGCGTCATATTGACGCCATTGGTGGCGAAACCGCCCAGCGCCTTGTAAAGAGCCGCCGGCACATTGCGAACCCGAAACAAAAGACTGGTGATGACATGAGGCGCGTCCAACGGCGCGTCCTGACGCTCTTTGGCGAAAAGAAGAAAGCGAGTCGTGTTGCGCGCCACATCTTCCATGTCGCTTTTGAGAATCTGAAGATCGTAAATCTCCGCCGCCAAAGAAGAGGCGATCGCGGCGCGAGAAGGCTCGCGCCCCTCGCCAATGGCGCGCGCCGCGCCCGCCGTGTCGGCTTCGGCGACAGGCGTCAAGCCCAAGCGCCGAATGGCGCGGCGGCACTGCCCCAGCGCCATCGCATGACTATGAGCTGTCCGAAGATCCGACAAAGACGCCCCGCGCCGCGCTAAAAGATGATGCCGAATCTCCAAAAAATGCTCGCCCACGACAAAAAGTTTCGTCTCAGGCAAAAGATGATGCAGATCGGCAACCCGCCCGGCAATCGTGTTCTCAATCGGCAGAATGGCGCGCGCCGCCCGGCCCTCCGCCACGCGCTCCAAAGCCTCCTCAAAAGTCGGACAGGGAAGAGCCTCCCACTCCCGAAAATGCCGAAGACACGCCATATGCGAATGCGCGCCCTTCTCTCCTTGAAAGACGATGATCTTCGCGCCCGCCTTTTTCGCCGCGTCTTTTTTCGCCGCGTCTTTTTTTCTTATGTCTTGGGTCATGGCGCGGAAAGTTTCGCCAAATCGTCAGCCGTGTCAATGCTGACGCCGCCAGACGCCTCTTGGACGAGCTGGGCATGAATCGTCATGCCGTCTTCCAAAGCGCGCAGCTGCTCAAGCCTCTCGCGCCTCTCCAAAGGCGAGGGCGGCAGAGACGCGAAGCGCGCCAAAGATTCGCGCCTAAAAGCGTAAATCCCAATATGGCGAAGAGAAAGCCCCTCGCCCCAAGGCTTGGCGCGGGTGAAATAAAGCGCCCGTCCGCGAGAGGCCGAGGGGCTGAGCGCCAAAATCGCCTTGACGACATTCTCATTCTCCGCTTGCCCCGTCTCCGCGATCGGAGTCGCCAAAGTGGCGACATCGCCCCCCTCCTCCGCCAAGAGGCGCGGCAGGGCGCGAAGATAGGCCGGCGGAAAAAACGCCATGTCGCCTTGAAGGTTCAGAATGACGTCATGCTTTTCGCTCTTGTCCGCGATCCGCGCGGCTTCCCAAACCCTGTCGCTGCCTGACGGGTGATCGGCTTTCGTCAGAAGAGCCTCGCCCCCCGCCGCCTTGACGATCTCGGCGATCTCCTCTTCGGCGCAGGCGACGACCACGCGCCCGACATCCGCTTCCATCGCGCGCCGCCAAACATGAAGGATCATCGGCTCGCCGCCTATTAAAGCCAGCGCTTTGCGCGGAAAGCGCCGCGAGGCGAGCCGCGCCGGAATCACAAGCAAAACATTCGCGTTCTTTTTCACGCCCGATCCCCGCCCTTTCGCCCCCGAAATCTTCCGCCGCTATTCTAGCAGAAGGCGAGAATCAAATCTGCACAGCGCCCTTGCCCTGCGCGATCTCGGCGGCGTCCCTCTCCGCCGCGCTCTTTCCATCGGCGTCAAAGGAGAGGACGCCCTTCTCCATGCGGGCGCTCCAAAAATCCAGCGCATTGACGAAGCGCTCCATCTCATTCTCCAAACTCTGCGTGGTGAGAGTCCGCGCGTCTATGGCGCGCATCAGCAGAATCTCCTCGCTTTCGGGATCCACGCAGAAGAACGCGCCTGCCAGATTGCCCTCGGTCAGAGGCGCTTGAAGCATCCGCTCTTGGAAGAGGATTCTGGCCTTCTCCTGATGATCGGGCATGGCGGAGAGGGGCGCGATGAAAAACACGACCCCCGTCTCCGGCGCGAGCTGCAGCTCCACCGCCAAATGCTCGTCAAAAACGAGGGAGAGAAGTCCGTTCTCGTCAAGGGAGAGATTGCCCAATCCCAGATTTTGTCCGAACTGCATGATGACATGGTTGATGTCGGCGAGAGCGATCCGTGGCTGAGTCATGAGGCTTCGTCCTTTCCGGGAGGGGTTGTCGGGGAGCGAGGGGGAAGAGAGGCGCGCGCTTGGACGCATTGCGCGAGCCTCGCCGTCAGCGCCTTCGCCTTGTCATCGCAGGCGTCAAGACGCACCCGCGCCAAAGCGTCTCGCGCTTCGTCATGGCGCGCCTGCCGAATGAGGCAGAGCGCTTCGCCCAAAGCCCACTTCATCTCATCGGGATAAGAGAGGGAAAGATATTGGTAGAGCAAACCAGCCTCCTGATAATGGCCGACAATGAGTCTGTGATAGGCGAAGAGTTTGAGCGTGTCCCAATCGCGGCTGTTGAGCGCCTGCTTCATGAGGAGCGCCTGCGGCGTTTAGCATGGCATGGCGAGCAGGCGCTCGCCTTGAAAACTCCGCGCCAGCGCCATGTCTCTGCCGATCATCCTGCCGATCTGTTGGAGGAGCGCGTCTTTGGGCGTCTCGCCTGCGGCTCTCTCGGCTTTGGCGTGAATGGCGGCCAGAGACGCCAAATGGTTGCGCGGCACGAAGCGCGTTCTGTCCGGCTCGGCGGGGGCGAGGAGCGCGCGCGCCATCGTTTCAAAATGCGCCGCCTTTCTGACGCTTCCCGCGCCCGCCGCCGTCTCGCCGATGCTCGGCGGAAGCGGCAGACGGAAATGCTCAAGCGCTTTCCTTAAAAAAGGATCGCTTTGGCTGGCTTGGCTTTGGCGCGGCGGGGCTTCCTGCCTCCGCAGATGGGGGGACGCTCCCAGCTTTCCGATGCTCGTCATGATTCTCTCCTTCCTTACATCCGCTGCACGACGGATTTCAGCATGTCCTCAATGGATTTCACCATCGCGGCTTCCATCTGAAATCCCATATTCATTTTCATCATCGCCATCTGCATTTGCGCCATGGATCCGGGATCGGTGAAATCCAGATTTTGCGCCAGATTGGCGACATTCTGCATATTTTGCTGGCTGGCTTCGGCGGTGTGCGAGACCAAACTCTGCACATTCAAGCCTCCGCCGGCGCCGCCGGCGCCTCCGACTGGCATCGTCATGCTCGTCTCCTTTTCGTCAGTGTCGTCATTGTGGTCATTTTCGTCATTTTCGTCCGCGCCCTTCTCTAGGCGGCGCTCTTCTCGGCGTGGCGCGCCACATGCCAGACAATATCCACAATGCGGGAGGCGGCGCGAAGCGCCGTCATTTCCCGCCGCGCGCGGCTGGAATCTTCCGCCGACAAGCCGCTCTCAAGAGCGCGGCGGGCTGCCTCCTCCTTTTCCGAAATCGTTTTTTGGAGACGCTGGCGCTCCGCGCCGCTTTTGTCCTGACGCAGTTTTTCGCCGATTTCCGTCCAAAGGGGCATGGGGTTGGACTGGCTCATATCCGCTCTCGCTTCGTTCCGTCATTTCGTCTCTCGTCAAAGAGAGGCGCCGTTCCTTCGCAATCCCTGATGCATCCCTCATCCTTTATATAAGGCGAAAGGAGGGCTTCGTCATGGCGAATCTCATCACGAAACTTCACGATGACGCGCAATCCAAGAGCGCCTTCTCGTCAAAGATAGACGCGGCTTTGAGGCGGGGCGGCGTCCGGCGCCGTTGGCGACAGGCGCGCGCTGAGCGCGATGCGCGCGCGTCTGCCATTGGCGATGAAGCGCGTCAGAATGGCGGCGAAGCGGAATCTCTCCATGGATTCTCTGCCGACCCTTCGCGCCAGGCGGATATCCTCGCCATTGGGGCTCAGTTTAAGCCCGAAGCCGTCCCGCAAAATAAAGACCCGATTGAGCCGCGCCATCTCTCGCGCCGCCCTCTGCCGCGCCCTCCGCTCAAAGGGCAGCGCCGCGATCTCCATCTCCAAACGCGCCGCGCTCTTCGCCGAGAGACTGTCTATAATGAAGGCGAGCCTCATCTCCCTTTCCATCATCGCCTCATAGCGAAGAGACGCGCCGCGGCGGCGCGCGCCCACATGCCGCGCCTCCAAATAGGCGATCATATGGCTTTGGAAATCTTGCATGGCGTCTCTCCTTTGACGGGTTTCATCCGCCCTCTTTGACGGTTTCAATGTAGCGGAGCGCCTCGGCGACAGGCGCGATGAATTGGCTCGTGATGTAATGGCCGAGTTCCAAATCGTGATAGAGTCCCTGGGCCAGATCAATATTCTCATAGATCGGAATCCCCTCCTCTTCGGCGATTTTCAAGATCGCCTGCGCCATCGCGCCCTCGCCCTTGCCGATGAGGAGGGGGAGCGGCGTCTTCTCCTCGTCATAGAGGAGGGCGACGGCGAGGTGGCTCGGATTCTTGACGACCACGCTGGCGCCGCGCACGCTGTCCAGCATGGAACTGTCCAGCAATTCCTGATGCGCCTGCCGTCTCTGCGCTTTGATTTCGGGATTGCCTTCCATTTCCTTATATTCCTGCTTCAGCTCCTCCTTGGACATTTTCAGCTCCTTCATATAAAAATGGCGCTGCGCGATGAAATCTAAGAGCGCGATCGGAATGGAAAGCGCGCCCATGATCCCGAAGAGCAGAAGCAGCGCCCGTCCCGCCGTCCAAAGCATGCAGGGGAAGCCGCATTTGATCGCCGTGATGAACGCGCCTATCAGACCATAGAGAATGAGATAGGCGACATAGGCGATCAGAAGAATCTTGACTATATTCAACCCGAAGGTGAAAAGGCTGCGTTTGGAGAAAAGTTGTTTGGCGTTTGATATAAAGTTGACCGATTGCAGACCTTTGGAAAGTTTCGCGCCGGAGAAGACGAAGCCCGTCTGCGCGATATTGGCGACAAGGGCGACAAGAACCAGAGTCGCGCAGACGGCGGCGATCGCGTGGAAGCCGAAAATGGCGATAAGACTCATAATCCGCGGCAGATCGGCTGTCGGATTTTTTTTGCTGAGCGCGGCGAAAAGCGCGTCAAAAAGAACGAGGAGATCGCCCAGAAGACGCGGAGTGATCAAGAAAACGACAGCGGTCAGGCTGATCAGCAGCGCCGCCGAGACGATCTCTTTGGAGAAGAGAAACTGCCCCTTCTCTCTGGCGTCGCGGATTCGCTTTGGGGTGGGGGGTTCGGTTTTCTCGCTCATAGGCGGGCGGTCTCCAGAAAAGCGCGGGCGCTCTCAAAGAAAGTCTGCTCGCCCCAAAAATGTTTTAAGAAGATGAAGAGATAAAGAAGCAGGATCAGCAGCGAAATGACGCTCTTCAGAGGCATCGCGATGAAGAAGACATTCAGCTGCGGCGCGAATCGGCTGACCAGACCAAGAGCGATCTCGGCCACGAGCATCGGGAAAATGACGGGACCCGCCAGCAGCAGCGCGAAAAGAAGATAATCGCCCATCGCTTTGATAATGAGAGCGAGGCTCTCAGGCTTGTGAAGAGGCGTCAGGGAAGCGACAGGATAGAGATCGTAGGAGGCGAAGAGAATCGCGAAAAGGCGCTCCATGCCGCCGGCGGAGAGAAACCAAACCAAAAAACATTGCGAGAGCAGAAGACCCAGATTGGAACTCTGCTCGCCCAGCGCCGGATTGAAAAGAGACGCGATGGAAGCCCCGCGCTGATTGTCTATGAAGTCGCCGATCGCCTGCGGCACATGAAACAAAAATCCGACAATGAAGCCCAAAAGCAAGCCCAGCGCCGCCTCCTTGAGACTCAGCAGAAGAAGATTCGCGCCGGGCTCAAAATGCTGATGCCGAATATGGGAGAAAATCTCCGGCGACACCAAAAGCGCGATCCCCATAATGAAGGCGTTTCTCGCCATCGCCGGCACTTGCGGCGGACGCATGAAGGGAATCAGAATCATCATCCCCGCCACGCGCGGAGTAGCCAAGATCAGCGCGCCCCATGCCGAGAGCGCCTGTTCGGCGGCGGCGGCGCTTTCGCCCATCTCAAGACCCCCAGCTGCCGGCGGTCTCAAAGAGTCTGTCGGTGAAAAGATAGAAATTCGCGCCCACCACCTCCAATGTCGCCGCCAAGACCGCGATCACGGCGATCAGTTTGAAGGCGAAGCCCAGCGTCTGCTCCTGCACTTGGGTCAGCGCCTGCAGGAGGCTGATCAAAACGCCGACAATCGCCGCCGCCAGCACCGAGGGGAGGGAGGCCAGCAAAATCAGATTGATCGTCTGCATGGCGTGATTGACGATGTTGGCGAAATCCATCGGCAATCTTTCAGAGACCGGTGCCGTAGCTGGCGAGCAGACCTTTGATGAGGCGCGTCCAGCCATCCACGGCGACAAAGAGAAAAAGTTTGAAGGGAAGCGAGATCGTGACAGGCGAGACCATCATCATGCCCAGCGCCAAGAGAATGTTGGAGACGACAATGTCTATCGCGATAAAAGGGAGATAAATGAGAAAGCCGATCTCAAAGGCTTCGGACAATTCCGTGATGAGAAAGGCCGGGAGAAGAGCGAGGAAGCGTCTGCCTTCGGGATGGAGCGCCAAATCTTCCGGCCAAAAGCGCTTCGCGCTCTTGGCGAAAAACTCTTTATGATCTGGATCGGCGTTTCTTTCCAAGAAGGCGCTCAGAGGCTCCGCCGCCTTCGGCAGATAGACCTCCACCGTCTCGCCCGTCTCCTCCGACTCCCGCAAGACCTTATAGACCTGATCCCCGACAGGCAGCATGATATAGAGCGTGATCGTGATGGCGAGTCCGTAAATCACCATATTGGGCGGAATCTGCTGAACCCCCAAAGCGTTCCGCACAAGCGAGAAGATGACGGCGATCTTGACGAAACTGGTCGCCGAGACGATCAAAAAGGGCATGGAGGAGAGAAGCGCGAAGAAAAGAATCAGATTCGTCGAGATTCCAAGATTTCCAAAAACGCCTTCGGCGGGATCCATCGGCGGCGCTCTCTAATCGGCGATGGAGAGAATGCGAACCCCGATGCGCCCGTCTATCTCCACGAGCTCCCCCTCGGCGAAAACCCGATCCCCGGACAGCGCCTCCACGCGAGGGAAAAGAACGCCGTCCAGATTGGTCAGCGTGAAGCCGGGCGCGACCCGCGAGAGACTCTCCAATGGCAGCATGACCGAGCCTATGCGGAAATCCACGCGCAGAGTCATCTTGTCCAGCCTCTTGCGCGATGGCTTCCCCGCCCCCGCCCCCGCCGCCGCGTCAAGACGCCCCGCCTCTTCTTCGGAAGAGAGTTCCGCCGGCCTTTCGCTTGTTTCGCCTGTTTCGCTTGCCTCGCCCTCTTCCCCATTGGGAAGAGGCGGCGCTTCTTCGGAAGCCAGAGATTCTTTCTCCGCTTGGCTGTCCTGATTGTCGGTTTTTTCGGTTTTTTCGTCCATGCCGGGCTGCCGCCTCTCGCCGCCTTCTTTCATCAAAGAAGAGCGATCCTTCTCCAGCCCTCCGCCTTTCTCATATAAGCAAAAGATTGTCTTTGAGCGCAATAAATAGCCTTCAAGATTATTTTATGCCCTATCTGCAATCCATCTCCTCTAAAAGAGGGAGGCGGGGAGCGCTCCCGCGCGTTTTGGCGCGCGAAACTCCGTTCCCCTATGCTGACTGCTCTCAATCCCATTTTGGAAAAAATCTCCGAGCGCCAGGACATCATTCTGGGCGTCTTTGTCGTCTCGGTGATCTTCATGCTGATTCTGCCGCTGCCGACAGAATTGGTGGATACGCTCATCGCGCTCAATATGTCCATGGCGGTGATTTTGCTGATGGTGACGATGTATCTGTCCTCGCCTTTGGAGTTCTCCTCTTTTCCCGCCGTTTTGCTGATCACGACTCTTTTCCGTTTGGCGCTCTCCATTTCCACGACCCGTCTCATTCTGCTGCAGGGGGACGCCGGGCGCATCGTGGAGGCTTTTGGGAATTTTGTCGTGGGCGGGAATTTGGTCGTGGGGCTGGTGATTTTTCTGATTCTGACGATCGTGCAGTTCATCGTGATCACGAAGGGCGCGGAGCGCGTGGCGGAGGTCAGCGCGCGCTTCTCGCTGGACGCGCTACCCGGCAAGCAGCTCAGCATAGACGCCGACATGCGCGCCGGCGCCATCACGCTGGACGAGGCGCGCGAAATGCGAAGCCGCGTGCAGCAGGAAAGCAAACTTTACGGCTCTATGGACGGCGCGATGAAATTCGTCAAAGGAGACGCCATCGCTTCGGTCGTGATCGTCTTCGTCAATCTTTTGGGAGGCTTGGGGATCGGGATGCTGCAGCGCGGGCTTCCCTTTGAGGAGGCTATTCATATTTACTCCATTCTCTCCATCGGCGATGGTTTGATCGCGCAGATTCCGGCGCTCTTCATCTCCATCACGGCGGGGATTATGGTGACGAGGGTCGGGGACGGCGCGAAGGACGCCAATCTGGGACGCGACATTGGAAGACAGGTGAGCGCGCAGCCTCGCGCGCTTTTGATTGCCGCCTCCATGCTGATCGTCATGGCTTTCGTGCCGGGCTTCCCGACATTGATTTTCCTCGTTCTGGCGGCGGCTTTGGGCGCGCCTGCTTTGGGCGCGGTTTTCGCGCTCAAAAAGGCGGGCGGCGAGGAAAGTTGGGAGGCGGAGACGGCGAAAAAGACCGAGCCTGTGAAGCCCGGGACGCCGGCCGGCTCTGAGAGTTTCTCGGCGGCGCGCGATCCGATTTTCGCGCCGACTGTGCCGAGTTTGGTGGAGCTTCCCTCCAGCGTTCTCAAACTCTCTTCGCCCGGCGCGCTGCGCGATCAGATCAATCAGGCGCGGCTGACGCTTTATTATCGCTTGGGCGCGCCGCTGCCTGTCATTGAGACTCGCGTCAATCCGTCTCTTGAGCAGGATCGCTACAAGATTTTCATCGGCGAGATTCCGACCGCCGACGGCCATATGGATCCGGGCGGTCTTTTTGTCATGGAGAAGGCGGAGAATCTGGACGCCTTCAAGATTCCCTATAAGCGCGGCGAGACGATCCTGCCCGACCATGAGACTCTGTGGTCGCCGAAGGAGGCGATGAACGCGCTGGACGCGGCCGGCTTCTCTTACAAAAAGCCTCTAGAGTTGGTGCAATATCATTGCGAGGTCGTGCTGGCGAAATACGCGCCCACTTTTCTTGGCATTCAGGAGGCGCGCTTTCTGCTCTCCAAGATGGAGGGCGAGTTTCCGGATCTCGTCAAAGAGAGTCAGCGCGCGCTCCCCGTTCAGGTCATTGCCGAGCTTCTTCGCCGTTTGGTGCAGGAGCATGTTTCCATTCGGGATCTGCGCCATATTTTGAGCGCCATCGTGGAGTGGGGCGCGAAAGAGAAAGACCCGATTTTGCTGGTGGAGCATATCCGCGCTTCGCTGTCGCGGCAGATCAGCTATCAATATTCGGTGGGGTTTAACATTCTGCCCGCCTTCCTGCTGGACAGCGAGGTGGAGGAGACGGTCAGGAACGGCGTCAGACAGACTTCGGTCGCCAGCTATATCGCGCTGGAGCCGGACATTTCCAAAAACATCGTGGAGAGCATCAAAGAGGCGACCGCCGAAGCCCTGACCGGCGACACGACCCCCGTCCTCATCACCGCCATGGACATCCGCCGCTATATCAGACGGCTCATTGAGAGCGACATTCCCGAACTTCCCGTTTTATCCTATCAGGAGATCGCCAATGAGATCACGCTTCAGCCTCTAGGACGGGTCTCGGCGCGGACTCCGTGATCTCGGACGCCTCCTCTTCAAGCGCGATCCTCTGCGCGAGGCGCATGGCAGGCCCAGTCTCTAAAAAGAGAATGTCGCCGGGCTCAAGATTTTTCCGCTCTTCCGGCGTCAGACGCGTCCCTCCGATTTGCAGCGCCAAAGCCATCGCCAGTTTGGGGGGATAGAGCGGGCGATGCCGCTCCACGCCCAGCGCCTCGGCGAGCTGGGCGGCGGGAAAAGTTTTTTGGCAAAAACCGTGAAGCGTGAAGCGCTTCTCCCCGCTCTCTTCCGAGAAAAAATGGATCGCGGCGTGGAGAAAGGGCGCGTCATCAGAGAGCGGCGGCGCGGCGGGCGCGGGAGGCGCGGGAGACGCGGGCGGGGCAGGGGACGATCCATGAAGCGTCATCTCCTCTATCGCCAGAAGGTCTGACGCGAAGAGGATCGGCGCGAAGCGGCGCATCAGCGCGCGGATGGCGGCGCGCGCCAAAGGGGGCGGCATCTCTTCCAAAGTCCAGGGCTTGCAGAGACGGCGCAAGGCTGAGCGAAACGGCATTGTCTCAAAGCCCAGATCAAAGCGCGCGCCGCGAAAGCGAAGCGCGAGGCAGAGCGGAAAAGAGACGGGGCATGGCGTTGTTTCAAGCGACAGAGCGAAACGTCTGCGCGGCGGGCGCGGCCCGTCTTGACGCGGGGCGGCGCGGTTTTGACGGAGGCGGCAGTCCAGCGCCGCCCCATGAAACGCGGTGAGAAGACCGTTCATCGCCTCCGCCTCCGAAACAGAGACGGCGCGAAGCGATGGCGGTTTTTCTCGGCGCTTGTCGGTGCGGCGGATTCGCATGGAGAGGATCGCGGGGTGAGAGCCGTTTAGAGGCGTTTCGCGTCTTCGCGCCACTCGGCGCGACTCCAGCCGCCCTGCCGCTCTCCGCCGCCCTCGCCGCTTCCGCCTTGGCTGTCGGAGGAATCGGAAGCGATTCCCTGTCCGTCTTCGGCGGCGATTTCTATGCGGACGGGCTGTCCGGTATTCTCTTGAATATGGCGCGAGAGGGCTGCGGCATGCTGCGCCAAAAAATTTTGGCTTTCCGGACTGGCGCTCTCAAAGACCATTTGGAGAGCGCCGTCAGGGGCGCGGGAGGCGTTGAGAACCGTCTGCGGCAGGAGATCGCTGGAGAGCGTGAAGCGCATGGAGACATCTCCCGCCCCGTCTCCCCGCGCGATCAGAATGCGCTGGCAGGCTTTTTGGACATGATCGGCGAGCGCCCTCGCCTGCCCGCCCGCGCCGCTGGCGCTGTCCGCTTTCATAGGCGCTGAGGCTTTTTCATCGGGCGCGGCGGAGTCGGCGGAGGCCAGATTCTGCGAGACCTCTTTTTCGCCCCGCTCCTTTTTCTCTTTCAGACGGGAAAGATTTTCGCCTTCCCCCGGCTCTTCCGAAACAGCGTCCTTCTCTTTTTGAGGGGCGGCTTTTTTCGCCTCCCGATTGGATGGCTTTTGGCGAAGAAGAGAGCGGAAGCGATCGCCCTTGTCTTTAATGTCGCTCTCCTTTTTCAGCCCTTCTTGGCGCGGCGCGGCGGAAGAAGGGCTGGCGGAACTGGGAGGAATCGCTGTCGGACGGCTCATAGTCTCTTCGTTTCTTCCAGATGGGGGGGTGGGGGAGTCAGAAAAGTCAGAATAGAGCGCTTTGGCGGACTTTCTTTCGCAATTTTGCGTGATGATCGCTCGCCCGTCCGCAAGAGCTCTTGAAAAGCATAGAAGCTGGAGGTGAAGGGGGGTTTGGGGGGGTCGCTGCCGCGACAGGCATCTTTTTCATGGATAGGCATTTTGGGTTTGCCCCAGGGGAACTAGAGCATAGAAGCTTGAGGTGAAGGGGGGTGTGGGGGGGATTATCCCCCCCACGAAAAACAAGGCGGGCGCAAGCCCGCCTATGCGCGTGGGTGGGTGGGAAAAGAGCTTTCGCGCAGCGAGCGTAGCGAGCAAGCGAAAGCGACCCACCCACGCGCCCCCTGCTTGCAAGAGCTCTTGAGATGTAGGGGGGTCGGCGGGCTTTCTCGCTCGCTAACGCTCGCTTCGTTTCGCCACGCCCGCCGACTATTCGGGGGTTTCCCCCGAACCCCCTTTTCTCAAGGGGGGCAAGCCCCCCTTGACCCCCCCCTTCACCTCCAGCTTCTATGCGTTAGTTCCCCTGCGGCAAATCCAAAATGCCTGTCTATGCAAAAGATGCCCGCGGCGGCTCGCCGCCTTCAGTCTTGAGAGAGCGGGTAGAGATATTCCCCCTCCCCCTTTCCCAAAAGAAGAGCGTCAGCGCGTATCGCTTTCAACGTGAAACCCTGAGGAAGCAGCGCGCCCTCCTTATAGGCGCGGGACGAGCGATCAGCATGAATGAGCCGCAAACGGCGACTCCCAGGCGTGATCAAAAGACTGCGAATCTCAGGCGTGAAGGACGGACCAACCCGCACGCGCAATTCAGGAACAAGCCCCGCCGGCATGGCATGACTCAATTCGCGCGAGACTGTCTCCCAAACAGGGCGGAAATTTTCCAAAATATCGCCAGAGACAATAAGTTTCCGCCCTTCTTGGCGAATGGAAAGCGTCTCAAAAACTTTGTGATGCGCGACCATCTCTTTGAGATGCCGCTTGGCTTCCTCCAAAGTGAGGACATTGGTATAAACTTCGGCGAGTCCCGGCAGATCGCGCCTTATCGCCTCCTTGAGACTCAAAACCCTGCCGCGATCATTCAGCAGCCCCTGAACGCGCGCGCGCGCGCCCTTCTCCATATCAGAGCGCACATCATAAGAGAGATGGCTGCCATAGAGCGGCAGCAGCGCTTGAAGCGATTGGCGGAAATGCTCCAAACTGTCCACGCGGAGACGCGCCCCCAGCGAGCCCGCCAGAGAGCGCAGACGATTCAGATCGGCGGTTTTTTCCACATAGCCCAAAAGGAAGGGCGCGCCATCCCGATTGTCATGCGCCAGACGGACAGTCGCGAAAGCGGGGTCTTCGCGCAGCGTCTGCCGCAGGCGATCGGCGGGGCTTGGCGAAAGGGGGGCGCTTTTCGCCATCTCGCCGGGGCCGGCGCGCCATGTCGTCTCCAGCGCGCCCAAAATGAGAAGCCCGCCCATCACGAGAAGCAAAAGCGGCGCGATCGCCGAAGCCATGCGCCGCGCCGTTTGGAAGATCGGCATTTCCATCGCGCGCCGCGCCTCCTTGTCGCTTCCGAAAAGACCGCGCCGCGCGCTCGCCCCGCCCCCCTCCTTCGCTTCGCCCTCTTTTTGGAGAGACGCCGCCTCGTCCGAAAATCCCGCCTCCTGCTCTTCCATCTCCTCCGAAGAGAGGAGGTCCGCGGCGGAGGGCCATGCCTCCGCGTCAAGACGCCCCGCCGCGCCTGCCTCCCCCGCCTCCCCCGCCGTCTCGCCATAGGCGATCCAGCACGCGCCCACTTTGAGAGCCGTCATCTCGGGCAGATCCCATGGCGTGTCCTCTATCGCCCCTTCCTCCCGCTCTATCGGCGCGTGGATGCGCAAAATGGAAAGGCTGCCGTCGGCGAAGAAGACCTCCAAATGAAGAGGCGCGACGCCCTCGGCGGAGAGGACGATGTCGCATTCGGGATCCGATCCTATTTTGTATCGCGTGGCTTCAAGCGCGGTTTCGGCCCCGGCTTGGCGTCCCGTCAAGACGCGGAGACGCCATGCGCCCATCTCTTGAGACTTTTCTTCGGAACTTGGCTCGGAGGGCGGGGGCGGGGGCGGCGCGTCTTGACGCGGCGCGTCTTGACGCGGAGGCGCGTTGAGCGGCGCTTCGTCTTTTCCGTTTTCCTGCGGCGGCGAAAAACTCATCGGACGGCTCGGCTCCTAGCGCCCGCTTTGGCGGAGGAGCGGGAGAATCGCCTCAAAAAGGGCGAGGATCTCGCGGCTTTCATCCATGCCGCTCGGAGACGGGATATGAATCCAAAGACGCTGGTCGGCGGCGCGGGAGAGAAAAACATCCAGCGCCTTTGAGAGTCGCGCCGTTTCCGCCATCAGCTCGGCGAGGCCGCTCTCTCTTGCTCCCGCCGCCGCCCCCGCCGCGCCCCCCGCCGAAACCGCGATATGGAGCGCGATCGCTCCGCCGCCCGCGCCGCTGGCGCCGCTGGCGCTTTCTTCGGTTTCTATCCAGAGATCCATCTCGTCCATTTGGAAGAGATGCGGCGGCTGTCGCGCCTCCGCGCCGATGCCGAAGAGATCGTAAAAGCGATTCGGATCAAACATGACGCGCCCGCCGCCTCAAGCCTCTTCCTCAAAGACGAGGCGATCTATTCTGGTCTGCACCGGAAAGAGGATTCGCGCCTTTTCTTCGTCCGGATTTTGGAAGAGATAATCGGGAAGCAGGCGCACGCCGTTCCGCATATCTTGAAGGAAGAGAACTTGGCTCTCCGGCGACATATTCCGAATGGGCTGTTGGATGAGGTCGTGGAACTGTTCGGGGCGGTTGAGAAATTGCAGCGATTGGGTGAAGAGCTCGTCTTTTTTGAAAGGGAAGCCCTCCCCCTCCCCTTCGGCTTTCTTGCTGAAAAGGGCGAAGGCGTTGGACGACCATTCGCGCAGCGTGTTGAAGATTTTAAGCCCTTGAAACTCGGCGAGGATGCGGCGCAATTTTTCGGGCTGCCGCGAACTCCGCTCGGCGGCCAGGTCTTTCTCGGCGGCTTGCATGATGAAGCGGGCGTGATCCTCAAAATGGTCGGGGCTGGTCTTGACGGTGATTTGCGCCAGGGCGGGCAGAATGCCGGCATAGTCGGCGACCATATTTTGATAGGAGGCTTGAAGGGCGCTCGCCTCTATTCCGGTCTCGCGGCTCATGCGCCGCGCCTCCGCCGCCGCGTTGACGCCGGCCAGAATCTGAGTTCCCTCCTTCTCGGCGAACTTTTCAAGCGTGTTTTTCAGAGCGGCGCGAGTCGCGGCGTCCAGCCCTGGCGGCGGATTGTCATGCGCCTCTTTCAGAAGCGCGAAGGCTTCGCCCTTATCCTCGGTGAGGTCGCCCAAATGACGCGCGATCTCCTCCTCGCTCTGCCCCTGCCGCGAGAGAAGCCGTTTCGCGAAAGATTCCTGCTTCTCTTTATGAGTCGGATCTTCTTGCGGATAGGCTTCCTCTATTTTCTCCACCAGATGGGCGTAGAGATTCTGATGCGCGTCCTCGCATTCATACTCTTCAATGTCTTTCTCCTCCATTTTCTCGCTTTGGGCGAAGCCGATCTCCTCCTGAATGTCTTGGAGGAGCTGCGCGGCGGAGGGCATTTTCACGACGCGGCTTCCCGAATAAGCCCCGGCGGCCTGCGCCGAGACTGCCGCGTTTCGGGCGGCGGCTTGCTGCGCTTGCGGCGCGGCGTCTATGCGATCCAGCATGGGCTTCGTCCAAACTCCAAGTGGGCGAGAGGGGTCTCAAACTATGCCCGAAAGCGCGGCGGAAATAAAAACACGCCCTCGCGACCGTTTTCGCGGAGACCGTCATTTTTCCGTGAAGCGCCTCTTCTAAAAGCGCAGTTTCACGCCGCCATGAAAACTGCGCCCCTCGCCCGGAAAATAGCGCGCATTGCCGAAAGCGTAATCGGCGCGGGTCGCGTAGCGCGTGTCGGCGAGATTGAGAATGTTGAGGAAAATCCGCCAGCGCCTGCTCTTATAAGCCAGCCGCAGATGCAGAAGATCATGGCCCGGATAGGAATGGGCGTTGGCGGCGTCCGTGTAATAGCTGCCGACATGCGCCCATTCCAAAGCCGCCCGAAAGCGCGGCGCGTCATAGAGAAGTTCGGCATTGGCGAGGAGGCGGGGCGCGGAATCCATCTCGTTGCCATCGCGGATGATTTCGCTTTCGCGCCGGACTGTCCTGTCAAACCGGTAGCGATGCCGCGCATAGGTTCCGGCGAGGCGGAGGCTCAAGCGCCGCGCCAAACGCGCCCGCGCCTCCCATTCCAAGCCCCAATGGCTGGTCTTGCCGTCCGCGACTGTGAAGCCGTCGGCGTCTCGGAAATGGAAATGGCGCTTCCGCATGTAAAAAAGAACGGCTTCCATGCGCCATCGCGCCTGATGGATTCGCCAGCCCGCCTCTAGGCTGTCCAGCGTTTCGCTTTTCAGAGCGCCCGGCTCCTGCTGAGTTTGAAGCCTGTAGAGATCGGTCGTTTGCGGCGCGCGCTGCCCTCGCGCATAGCGGAGGAAGACGGTCTGCGCGCCGAAGAGGCGCAGAAGGCTCAGTTTCGGCGACACGGTGAGGAAATCGTCCCGTCTGTCGGCGGGGCGGCGGAAGCGTCCAAGATCGCCGGCGGCGATGCGATTGTCGTAAAGATAGAGGAGGTAGTCCAGCCGCAGCCCGGCATTAAGACGCCATTCGGGAGAGAGACGCCATGCGCTCTGCAGAAACAGCCCTTGCGTCAAAGAGCGGACTTGATAGTCATAATGGACGCCGGGCGGAAGAGACGGAAAGGGCGCCGGCGCGCTTTGGATTTCGCTCAGACCGCCGCGCGTCCATTCCGTTTCGCTCCCCAGCGCGATCTCATGCCCGCCGCGAATCTGCTGCCGCAGGCGCGTCCGAAGCCCCAGACTGAAATGGCCGTTCCGCTCGGTCGGCGTGCCGGGCAGGAAATGCATCAGAAAGCGCATGGAGGTCTGCCGCAGATAGGGGGTGATGTCCCAAAGCCCCCCCTCGGAGAAAGGCACGCGCAGACGCGCCTGAGCGCGAAAAGCCCGCGCTTGGCGATAAGCGTCAGGCGAAGGGTTGGAGCGCCGAAGCGCCCTGTCTTTATAAGCGCCTTCGCCGACAATATAGGCGGCGGTTTGCTGATTCAGCCTCACGGCGGAGATCAGAATCCGCAGTTTCGCCCGCCCCCATCGGCTGTCATGGCGGAGGCGGGCTTTCCAATGGTCAAAGCCGGAACTCTCCCGATAGCCGCCATCATGCCCATAGGCGAGGCTGAGGCGGAAAGCGTCGCCGCCCCGCCTCTCCCCCAGCGATCGGCTCGCCGAGAGGGCGAAATGAATGAGATCGTGCGGGCCCGTTCGGGAGTCCAAGAGAAAGTCGCCGTCAGGCGCCGGCGCGCGCGACAGGATATTGACCAAGCCGTGAAGCGCGTTTGATCCGTAAAGCGCGCTCGCTGGCCCCCGCGCGACTTCCGCTCCGCCGGACATTTCGGGCATGGCTTCCATCAGCGCGTTGACATTGGCGAAGCCGGCGGCGCGAAGCGGGATTCCCTCTTCCAAAAAAAGAAAAGAGCCGGCGCCGGCGCCGGCGGTCAGAACGGGCGAGCGGATCGCCGTCAGATGCTCCTGCCCGCTCCCGCGATTGACGAAGAGACCGGGCAGAAGGTTCAAGATTTGCGCCGGATGATCGGCGTCCAAAGCGTCAATCTCCTCGGCGGAGATTTGCGAGATCGCGCCCGGGTGCAGCGCGCGCGGGATTCCGACTCCGGTGCTTGTGATGATGAGGGGCGGCGCTCTCCAATCCTCGCCATTGGCGGGGGGCGAGAGAGAGGCCAGAGAGACAAAGAGAAGGAGCGGGAGCGCGAGGCTCAGTTTTCGCCGCATGTCAGATCACGCCCAGACGGAGAAAATCATGAATATGGAGAAGCCCTGTCGGTCTCTCTTCCTCCACGACAAAAAGGCTGGTGATGCGCGCGCTGGTCATGGCGGCGAGGGCGGCGGCGGCGAGCGTCTCTGGCGCGATTGTCTTTGGCGCGGCGGTCATGACATGGCGCGCCTTTTTCTCAAGCATGCGCGCGTCCATATGGCGTCTGAGATCGCCGTCCGTGATGATTCCGATCAGTTTCTCATTTGATACGATTCCGACACAGCCAAAGCCTTTCTCGGACATTTCTATCAAGACGCGCGTCATCGTCTCATCGGGCGCGGCGAGCGGGATATGGGGCGGCTTATGCATGATGTCCCGCGCCAGGCGCAGCCGCGCGCCGATGGCGCCGCCCGGGTGAAAATCCTTAAAACGCTCCGGCGTGAAGCCGCTCCGCTCAAGAAGGGCGATGGCGAGGGCGTCTCCCAGCGCCATCTGCATCAGGGCGGAGCTGGTCGGCGCCAAGCCTATCGCGCCCGCCTCTTTGGCCGCCGGCAGCAGGAGAACCAGATCGGCTTTTTTCGCCAGCGAGCTTTTTTTGCCGGCGGTGATCAGAATCAGCGGAATCTCAAAACGTCTGGAATAGGCGAGCAGATTCGCCATCTCCTCCGTTTCGCCCGATTGCGACAAAGCGAGGATCGCGTCCTGCGGCGTGATCATGCCCAAATCGCCGTGGCTGGCCTCCGCCGGATGGACGAAGAGCGCCGGCGTTCCGGTGGAGGCGAAGGTGGCGGCGATCTTCCGCGCCACATGGCCGCTCTTCCCCATGCCGGAGACGATGATGCGCCCCTCCGCGCCCGCCAAAATCTGACAGGCTTCGGCGAAAGCCATATGGCGAAGCGCCTCTTTCAGGCTGGCGAGCGCGGCGATTTCCATCGCCAAAGTGCGCTGGGCGGAGGCCCCGTCCTCCTTGCCGATGAGGCTCGCGCTCTTGCGATGGAGCATTGGGTTCCCCTCTTCTCTTTTTTAGAATCAAAGGCGGCGGCGGCGCGGCGCTCGCGATGGATTATGGCGAGGAGGCGCGGAAAAGTCCATGCGCGCGCTTCTCTCCCGATCCCCCATGCAGGAGGCTCGTCCCGGCGATGAGATCAATCGTCAGAGCCTCGCCGCGCAGGACATTCCCGCCCTCTTTGAGGAGAACGCCGCCCTCCATCCGAATCTGTCTGGAGGCGACATGATATAAGGCGCGCCGTCCCCGCGCCGAGCGGGAGGGCGGCGTGAAAAGCCGCACGCCGCCGGAAGCGCGCATGGAGACGATGTCCAGATTCTTTTCCGCCGGCTGTGATTTCTCCTCCGCCGCCTTTTTTTTATCCCTGTAGAAGATGACCAGTTTCGCCGCGCGCATCCGCAAAACGCCCTGCGAGACCCGCACATTCCCCGAAAAGACGGCTTTATTGTCCTTTTGGCGAATCTCAAAGAGATCGGCTTCAATCGTCAGAGGCGCGCTGGAAATCGCCGCCAGAGTTTTTGGGCTTTGGGCGGCGGCCGGGGGGGCGGGGGCGGCAAGGGCGGCGGCGGCGATTCCGGCGAGCGCCATCAGAAGCGGCGGACGCCCCAAAGATTTCTGGATCATGGCGCGGCGTCTTCCTCGCTGTCGCTTGGCGCATCCGCCCCCGGCTGCGGCAGGGTGAGCAGGATTCGCACAGGGCCGCGAAAGCGCAAAATGTCGCCCGCCTCCTCCACCGCGACCCCTGAGGCGCGGAGCGTTCCGAGCGGACCTTCGGCTTCCACCGGCTTTGAACTTTCGGCGCTGTTCTCTTGGAGGTCTATTTGGAAGACGCTGCCCCACAGGCGATAGCCGCTGCTGAGGATGAGGGAGAGATCCGATTCTATGAGGATTTTCTCCTCTTGGCTGTTGAGGAGTCCTGTTTGGGCTTCGGCGGCCAGCCAATCGCCTTGGCGCGCCCCCATCCGCGCGCGGATGCCGGAGAGGCGTATCAGGCGGGTTCCGTCCATTTGGCGCGCCTCCTCGGCGCTGAGGCGGAAGGGGCGTCCGCCGGCGTCAAAGCCGTTCAACTCCAAGCCGATGAGACGCGGCTTGCGGTTGATTTCGGAGAGTTCGGCGAAGGAGAGCGGCGTGCCTATCAGATTTCCGCGACTCTCGCCCATCAGCAGAAAGAAGATGATCGGCGCGAGGGCGAGGCAGAGCAGAGGGATCGCCAGACGCATTTTGCGCGAACGCATTTTGCGCGAGCGCCGCGAGCGGGAGGCGCCAGCCCTTTTCGCGCCGGCATGGGGCATGGCTGTCTCTTTCATGACCGTCTCGCTCACTGTCTCGCTCAATGAGCGAAAATGTCCATCTCTTCCCAGCCTGCGCGATCCATTTGGGCGCGGGCGGGGAGGAAGGCGAAGCAGGATTGCGCCAGCGCCATGCGCTTCTCGCGGGTGAGGATGGCGTCCAGTTTCTCTTTGAGGGCGTGGAGGTGGAGGACATCGCCCGCCGCGTAGAGTCTCTGCGCTTTGGAAATATGCTCGGCGCCCCAATCGGATTCCTGCTTCTGTTTGGAGATGTCCACGCCCAGCATGTCGCGGCAGATGTCTTTGAGTCCGTGGCGATCGGTGTAGGTTCTCGCCAAGCGGGAGGCGATTTTCGTGCAATAGACCGGCTCGGCGACAACCTTCAGATGCTGCGCGATCGCCGAGAGATCAAAACGCGCATAGTGGAAGATTTTAAGACAGTCAGGGCGGGCGAGGAGAGCCGCCAGATTGGGCGCGTCATAGGTCTCGCGGTTGAGCTGGACGAGATGGGCGGAGCCGTCGCCGGCGCTCAGTTGGACGAGGCAGAGCGGATCGCGCGACGGTTTTAAGCCCATCGTTTCGGTATCCACGGCGACAGCGCTTCCGAAAGCCAAATCGGCGGGGATGTCGCCTTGATGCATCGTGATATGGGGTTTGGTCATGGCTTGATCTCTTTGGACGGCGCGCGCCTCCTCGCCTCTTTCAAGAGAGTAGCGTGAAAATGGTGCCCAGGAGAAGACTCGAACTTCCACGCCCTTTGAAGGGCACTGGCGCCTGAAGCCAGCGCGTCTACCAATTCCGCCACCTGGGCGAGGGGGTTTTCCATCTTCTTTATTTATGATTGGACGCGGCTTTGTCAATGTGAGAAGTTTCCGAACGCCCAGCGCTCGCGCCTTCACATATGAAGCGCGCGCTTCTCCGCCGACAGCGCCGCTTCCTTCATCGCCTCGCTTAAGGTCGGATGGGCGTGAATCGTCCGCGCCAAATCCTCCGCCGCCGCCCCGAACTCCATCGCCGTCACGGCTTGCGCGATCATCAGACCTGCCTCCGCCCCTAATATATGAACGCCCAAAATCCTGTCGCTCCCTTTCTCGGCGAGAATCTTGACGAAGCCCTCCGCCTCCCGATTGACTTTGGCGCGGCCGTTCGCCGTGAAAGGAAAGCGCCCTGTCTTGTAATCCGCCCCCTCCTCCTTGAGCGCCTCCTCGGTCTTCCCCACGCTCGCCGCTTCCGGATGGGTGTAAATGACGGACGGAATCGCCTCCCGATTAAGGGCGGATTTGATGCCGCAGAGATTTTCGGCGAGGACGACTCCCTCTTCAGACGCCTTATGCGCCAGCATCGCGCCGCCGGCGACATCGCCGATCGCGTAAATGCCCTCCTCAGACGTCCTGCAGGCTTCGTCCGTCTCAATGAAGCCCCGCGCGCTGATTTTGACGCCCAGCGCCTCCAGCCCCAAGCCGCCGCTCAACGGCGTCCGCCCGACAGCGATCAAGACTTTCTCCACGAAGAGCGCGTCATTTTTGTCGGCGAAGGCGATCTCCGCCCCCTTCTTGCCGGCGGCGATTCCTTTCACCTTGACGCCGGCGCGAATCTGAAGCCCCTGCTTCTCCAACAGACGCCCCAAATGCCGCGCGATCTCGCCGTCCATGCCGGGCGCGATGCGCGGCAGCGCCTCCAAAATCACGACCTCCGCGCCCAGCCTCCGCCAGACCGATCCCATCTCCAAGCCAATATAGCCCGCGCCGACAACCGCCAGACTCTTCGGAACGGAGGAGAGCGACAGCGCGCCGGTGGAAGAGAGAATGCGCGTCTCGTCCATTTTAACATTCGGAAAGGCGGCGGGATCCGAGCCTGTCGCGATGACGATATGGGGGGCTTGAAGCCTCTCGCCGCCGACCTCCACCGCGCCTGCGGAGACGAGCCTAGCCCGTCCATGGCGATAGGCGACCTTGTTCTTCTTCAAGAGAAACCCGACCCCCTTCACATTCGCCTCCACGCTCTCCTCCTTGTAAGCCATCATCGCTTTGAGATTGAGTTTCGGCGCTTTGGCTTCCACGCCGAAGGCGGACAGATCCTTTTGCGCCTCATAGAGACGGGAAGCGTGAAGGAGCGCCTTGGAGGGAATGCAGCCGATGTTCAGGCATGTTCCGCCCGGCGTCTCTCGCGCGTCAATGATCGCGGCGCGCATTCCGAGCTGCGCCGCTCTGATCGCGCAGACATAGCCGCCCGGCCCCGCCCCAATGACGATGAGATCATAAGAATCCCGCCCATTGCCGCCTTTGCCGCCTTCGCTCATCTCTGGGCGTTCTCCATGAGGATTTGGGCGGGATTCTCAATGCGCTCTTTGACGCCGGCCAGAAAGGTCACGGCTTCGCGCCCATCCACCAGACGATGATCGTAGGTGAGGGCTAGATACATCATCGGACGAACCTCCACTTTGCCGTTGATCGCGACAGGGCGCTCTTGGATTTTATGCATCCCCAAGACGCCCGATTGCGGCGCGTTCAAAATCGGCGTGGAGAGCAGCGATCCATAGACGCCGCCATTGGAGATGGTGAACGTTCCGCCCGTCAAGGCTTGGAGCGGCAGTTTCCCTTCCCGCGCTTGGGCGGCGAAGAGGGCGATGGTCTTTTCTATCCGCGCCAGACTCATGCGCTCGGCGCGCGCCAGCACAGGCACGACAAGCCCGCGATCCGTGCCGACCGCCACGCCGATATTGGCGTAGCGCCGATAGACGATCTCGCCCCCCTCTATTTGGGCGTTGACCTCCGGGATCTCTTCCAGCGCCGCGCAGCACGCCTTGACGAAAAAGCCCATAAAGCCGGGGCGGACGCCGTATTTCGCCTCAAACATGTCGCGGATCGCGGCGCGGAGCGCGATCAGTTCGCTCATATCCGCCTC
Organism: uncultured Alphaproteobacteria bacterium; assembly: GCA_958296285.1. Taxonomy (GTDB): domain Bacteria; phylum Pseudomonadota; class Alphaproteobacteria; order JAPOUT01. The sequence continues at coordinate 201,347 of OY282459.1, read as the reverse complement.
ATTGAAGGTGGTGAGCATGGCGGCGCTGTTCTGCGCCTCTTTGAGACGCCGCGCGATCGTCTGACGGATTCTGCTCATCGGAATGCGTTCTTCCGCGCCTTGCGGCGCGGGCGGCGCGGAGCTTGGGATGCGCTCTTCCGCGCCTCGCGGCGCGGGCGGCGCGGCGCTTGGCGCTTCTTCTTCCGCGCTTTGGGGGGCGGGGACGGCGCGGAGCGCGTCCGCCTTCGTGATGCCTCCTCTCGGCCCTGTGGCTCGGAGAGCGGCGGGATTGAGATGATGAGTCTCGGCGATGACCCTCGCCGATGGCGAAAGACGCGCCTCTCTGTCGCGCGGCGCGGGGCGTCTTGACGCGGGGCGCGCGTCTGTTTTGCTATCCCTATCCCCTTCCTCCATCCGCGCCAGAATCGCGCCGACTTCCACAGTTTCGCCGTCTTGCGCCAGAATCTCGCGCAAGATTCCTGTCGCCGGCGCCGGGACTTCCAGCGTCACCTTGTCGGTCTCCAAGGCGACGAGCGGCTCGTCCATTTCCACTTCGTCTCCGGGCTTTTTCAGCCATTCGGCGACGGTCGCCTCGGTGATGGATTCGCCGAATTCGGGGGTGAGAATCTCAATCGTCATCGGACAAGCCGCAGCGGCTCTCGCTCATGGACGCGCCCGAAAAGTTCGGCGATGATCTTCTCGCTCTCGCGCTGATGCTGCGCGAAGAAGCCGGTGGCTGTCGCCGCCGAAGCCGAGCGCCCGACATAGGCCGTGCCGACCGTCTCGCGCCCCGCCATGCGCTGCGCACGCTCCAAATAGGGGCGCGCGAAACTCCACGCGCCCATATTCGCCGGCTCCTCCTGACACCAGAGGATCCGCGCCTTCGGAAAGCGCTTGATCGCATGCGCGACAGCGCGAAGAGGAAAGGGATAAAGCTGCTCCACGCGAAGCAGATAAAGATGACGGTCTTGACGCTCGCGTCTCGCCGCCAAGAGATCGTAATAGACTTTGCCTGAACAGAGGACGAGTTTGCGAATCGCCTCCTTCTCGGCGAGACGGGCTTCATCGCCATCGGGGAGGATTCGGTGGAAGGAGGCGCGGCTTCGGAAATGATCCAAAGGCGATTGGCATTCCTTATGCCGAAGGAGCGATTTCGGCGTCATTAAGATAAGCGGCTTCCTAAAGGTGCGATGCATCTGCCGCCGCAGAATGTGAAAATAATTGGCGGGGGTCGTGCATGAGGCGACTTGGAGATTGTCTTCCGCGCAGAGTTGCAGATAGCGCTCCAGCCGCGCCGAGGAATGTTCCGGCCCCTGCCCTTCATAGCCGTGCGGCAGCAGCATGACGAGACCGCTCATGCGAAGCCATTTGCGCTCGCCGGCGGCGATGAACTGATCAATGATCACCTGCGCGTTGTTGGCGAAATCGCCAAATTGCGCCTCCCAAAGAACGAGCGCTTTGGGTTCGGAGAGCGAATATCCATATTCAAAGCCCAGCACCGCCTCTTCGGACAGGAGCGAATTGACGACCTCATAGCGCGCCTGATCGGGGGCGAGATTATTAAGAGGCGTATGAGACTCTTCGGTCTCCTGATCCGTCAGGACGGAATGGCGCTGCGAGAAGGTGCCGCGCTCCGAATCCTGTCCCGTCAGGCGGACGGGATAGCCCTCGCGCAGAAGCGTTCCGAAGGCCAGCGCTTCGGCGGTCGCCCAATCTATCGCTTCTCCGCTCTCAATCATGCGGCGTCTTGCCGCCATCAGACGCCGCGCGGTCGGATGGGCGGAGAAACTTTCGGGGATTTCGGTCAGCGCCATGCCGATCTGTCGGAGGATTCTGCCTTTGACGCCGGTCTGCCCGCGCCGCACATGCCCCTTGCTTCGGGTGAAGCCGGACCATCGTCCGTCCAGCCATTGGGCTTTTTTGGGCTGGCGCGCCGCCGAATCTTTCAGCTCCTCGTCATAGCGCGCGCGCGTCTTTTTGGCGAAGCCCTCCGCTTCGCCGGCGGCGAGCAGCCCCTCCGCCTCCAGCGTCTCCCGATAGAGCGAGGCGACAGACGGATGGGTCTTAATCCGCTTATACATCAGAGGCTGCGTGAACATAGGCTCGTCAGTCTCATTATGTCCGAAGCGGCGATAGCAGAACATGTCTATGATCACCGGCTTTTGGAAAGCCTGCCGAAACTCGGTCGCGATGGTCGCCGCGTAAAGGACGGCTTCGGGATCATCGCCATTGACGTGGAGGATCGGCGTCTCCACCATTTTGGCGAGGTCGGAAGGGTAGGGCGAGGAGCGGGCGTGGCGGGGCGATGTCGTGAAGCCGATTTGGTTGTTCACGATCAGATGCACGGCGCCTCCCGATTTATGCCCTTTTAGCCCGGACATGCTAAAACATTCGGCGACAACGCCCTGTCCGGCGAAGGCGGCGTCCCCGTGAAGAAGCAGAGGCATGACGCGGCTGCGCGTTGTGTCGCCGATCTGATCCTGCTTCGCGCGCGCCTTGCCCAAGACGACAGGATCCACGCTCTCCAAATGGGACGGGTTCGCGGCGAGCGAGAGATGCATCTCATGCCCGGAAATGCTGCGGGTCGCGGAGGCCCCCAAATGATATTTGACGTCCCCCGATCCTTCCACATCATAGATTCCGCCGCCGCCGCCTTGAAAAGCGTGGAAGATTTCTTTGAGATCCCAATCCAGCACATGCGCCAGCACGTTCAGCCGTCCGCGATGGGGCATCCCCAAGACGATCTCTTTGACGCCCAGAGGGGCGGCGGTCTCAATGACGCGGGCGATGGCGGGAATCATCATTTCCGCGCCGTCCAAGCCGAAGCGCTTCGTGCCTGTGAAGCGGAGCGCCAAGAATTTCTCAAACCCCTCCACTTGGATAAGAAGGCGCAAGAGCGCGCGCCGCGCCTCGTCAGAGATCAGGAAGCCTTTGTCGCGCCCTTCAATCCGATGCTGCATCCACGCTTTTTCTTCGGGGTCGGAGATATGCATGAACTCCACGCCCAGCGCGCCGCAATAGGTTTTTTTCAGAATGGCGAGAATCTCGCGCAGAGTCGCGCGCTCCAAGCCCAGCACATAATCAATGAAGATCGGGCGATCCCAATCCTTCTCCGAGAAGCCGTAAGCGGCGGGATTGAGTTCGGGATGGGGTTCGGGCGGCGCGAGGCGGAGCGGATCCAGATCGGCCGTCAAATGGCCGCGCATCCGATAGGCGCGAATCATCATGATGGCGCGGATGGAATCCAGCACTTCGCGTCTTGTCGCCGGGGCGGCGGAAGCGGAGTCGGACGCGGCGGCGGGGGCGGCGGGGCTGTCGCTGTCCCAGCCATTGGGAGGCGGCAGAGGCTTCGCCCAAGAGGCGCGGGCGGCGGCGGGCGCGGGCGCGGGGAGGTCTTTGTCCAGAGATTGGAAGAGGCTTTTCCATTCCGCCTCCATCTCCTGCGGGCGCTCGCGATAATGGGCGTAGATGGCTTCCAGATAGCGCGTCTGCGCGCCATAGAGGCTGTCGGCGAGGGCGTCTTGACGCGGGGCGTCTTGACGCGGGGCGTCTTGACGCGGGGGCGGCGGCGGATGGGTTGGCATGATCCTTACCGGTGTCTTGTCTTTTTCTTCTAGCAGGAATCGCTCATTGGCGCAACTGCTTGGCGACGGTCGCGCCGATCTCGGAGGGCGAAGGCGCGATGACGACTCCGGCTTTTTGAAGGGCGGCGATTTTCTCTTCCGCGCCGCCTTCGCCGCCCGAGACGATCGCGCCGGCATGCCCCATGCGGCGGCCTTTGGGCGCGCTCAAGCCGGCGATGAAGCCGATGACGGGCTTCGTCCCCGCCGCCGCCGCCGCTCGCTCTTTGAGAAACGCCGCCGCCGCCTCTTCATCCGTTCCGCCGATCTCGCCAATCAGAATGATCGCTTCGGTCTCATCGTCTTTCAGAAACAGGTCCAGACAATCCACGAATCCCAGTCCGCGCACAGGATCGCCGCCAATGCCGACGCAGCTCGTCTGCCCCAGCCCTTCGGCGGTCGTCTGCGCGACCGCCTCATAGGTCAGCGTGCCTGAGCGCGAGACGATTCCGACCCGCCCTCTCTGATGGATCGCGCCCGGCATGATTCCGATCTTGCACTCGTCCGGCGTGATGACGCCGGGGCAGTTCGGCCCAATGAGGCGGCTTTCGGACCCCTGCAGCGCGCGCTTGACGCGCACCATATCCATGATGGGGATTCCTTCGGTGATGCAGACGATAAGAGGAGTTTTGGCGTCAATCGCCTCCAGCATGGCTTCGGCGGCGAAGGGCGGCGGGACATAAATGACGGAGGCGTCGGCGCCGGTTTTCTCCCGCGCTTCATGGACGGCGTCAAAGATCGGGAGTCCCAGATGGGTCTCTCCGCCCTTGCCCGGGGTCACGCCCGCGACCATGCGCGTTCCATATTGAAGAGCCTCTTTGGCGTGGAACGAGCCTTGCGCGCCTGTCATGCCTTGGCAGAGGACGCGCGTCTGGCGCGAGACGAGAATCGCCATCGCTCCCCCCGCCTCCTAAAGCTGCGCGACCGCTTTTTCGGCGGCGTCTTTGAGCGAGGAGGCGGCGAGGAGGGCGAGATCCGATCGCTCCAAGATTTGCCGTCCTTCTTCGGCGCGCGTGCCTGCCAAGCGGACGATCAGCGGCACATGAAGCGCGGTCTCTTTCGCCGCCTCGCAGACGCCCTCCGCCAACAGATCGCAGCGCATGATGCCGCCGAAAATATTGACGAGGATCGCCTTGACTTTCGGATCAGAGAGCAGAATCCGAAAGGCGTCAGCGACTTTCTCGCGGGACGCGCCGCCGCCGACATCCAAGAAGTTGGCGGGCTCCGCGCCATAGGCTTTGATCATGTCCATGGTCGCCATGGCGAGCCCCGCCCCATTGACCATGCAGCCGATGGAGCCGTCCAGTTTGATATAATTGAGATCGCGCTTCCGCGCTTCCCGCTCCATCGGGTCTTCCTCTTCGGGATCGCGGAGCAGGGCGAGATCGGGATGCCGAAAGAGGGCGTTGTCGTCCAGCGCGATTTTCGCGTCCAAACAGAGAAGATCGCCTTCTCGCGTTAAAATGAGCGGATTGATTTCCAACAGACTCATATCGCATGAGGTGAAGGCGCGATAGAGTTTGCGGAGCGTCTGGCCCAAAGCCTTCGCCTCCTTTTTCTCAAGCGCCAGCCTCCCTGCGGCTTGGCGAATATGGAAGCCCAAAATGCCGCCCAGCGGATCTATGGCGAGGCGCGAGACGGCGTCAGGCTTCTCTTTGGCGACCTCCTCAATATCCATGCCGCCCTCGGCCGAGACGATAAGCGCCGGGCGCGAGAGCGCGCGATTGAGAACGAAAGAGAGATAAAACTCTCTCTTAATGCGGGACGCCTCTTCTATGTAGATTTTGCGGACTTTTTTCCCCTCCGCCCCTGTCTGCGGCGTGATGAGAAAAGAGCCTAGGAGCGCTTTGGCGTGGGCTTCCACCTCTTTGAGGCTTTTGGCGATTTTGATTCCGCCGCCTTTCCCTCGTCCGCCGGCGTGGATTTGCGCCTTGACGGCGAAGTGATCCCCGCCCAGTTTTTCGGCGGCGCGGCGCGCCTCGCTGACGCTATGCGCGACCTCGCCTCTCGGCGCCGGGACGTCAAAGCGGCGGAGGATCTCCTTCGCCTGATATTCGTGCAGATTCAAGGAAGACTCCCGATCTCTATTTCGGAACTCCCGACAGGCAGGCTGACGCGCAGCCCGTCATATCCGATCATGACGCCTTCGGCGCGTATTTCGGGGACGCCGCGCAGAAAAATGCGCTCGGCGATCAAGCCCTGAACGGGCGGGACGAGATGATAATAGATCAAGAGCGCCGCTTCGGCCTCATTGGCGATCTCCGCCGCCTCTTGAGGCGTGGCGTGATAGTCAAAAGTGTCGCGGAGGATTTTCGCCAATCTTGGAGCGCCTCCGCTTTCGGCGGTTTGGGCGATGATCTCCACCATCTCTCTGTTGAGAGCGTCATGGAGCATGATGTCGGCGTCTTTGCCGACACGGACGAGATTGGGATGTTTGGACGTATCGCCGCTGATGATGATGGAGCGCCCTTTATAATCCACGCGATATCCGTAAGCCGGCTCCGCGGGATCGTGATCCACGCGGAAGGCGGTGATTGTGATTCCGTCCTCCTCCAAGGCGATGACGGACTCTTCGGCGGAAGGCGCGATGATCGGGCGCGCCTGCAGGACGAAACTTTGAGGCGGCATCAGCGCCGCGCCGTGATGGGCTGTTCGGTAGGAGACGTCCAGCGCGTAAGCCTCTTGAAAGCCCCTGGCGATTCTCTCAACCCCGGGCGGACCATAAATGGCGAGAGGCGTTTGGCGTCCGAAAGCCGCGCGCATCAGCGCGACATCCCCGACATCGCTGATGTGATCGGAATGGAAATGGGTCAGGAAAATCGCGTCCGGCAGGGCGGCGCGTCCAAGGATGGTCTGCATCTTCCGCGCCGCGCCGCCGCCGGCGTCAAAGAGAATGGCGCGCTGTCCGGCGATGACCAGCGCGCAGGAGGCGGCGCGCTCCGGATCCACGACAGGCGATCCCGTTCCGCAAAGAATGAGATGAAGACCGTCTTTTTCTTGAAAGGGCGCCTCCGCCGCCGCCTCAAAGTTCGCTTTCACGACGGAGCGGAAGAGCAAGTCCTGCGCGGTCGGGAGCCAAAATATGGCGAAGACCAACAAAGCGAGAGCGGCGGCGGCGAGCGCTGCCAGCGCGGCGAAAAATTTCATCATGACGTTCCCCTTCCTTCAAGCGAGCAGGTGATGGTTTTCAAAGATTCGGCAGAAGCGCTTCCGCCTCGGCGATGACCTTCCTCACGGCTTGGATGGACGCGTCAAAGGCTTGGCGCTCGGCCTTCTCCAACGGAATCTCCAGCACGCGCTCCACGCCGCCCGCGCCAATGACGACAGGCGCGCCGACATAAAGATCGCGCGCGCCATATTCGCCGCGCAGGAAGGCGGCGCATGGCAGAACGCGCTTCTTGTCCTTGAGATAGGATTCGGCCATCAGAATGGCGGCGGCGGCGGGGGCGTAGAAGGCGGAGCCCGTTTTGAGGAGGGCGACCAGTTCCGCGCCGCCCTTGCGGGTTCGCTCTATGATGGCGTTGATGGCTTTCTCTGTCGTCCATCCCATTTTGACGAGATCGGGAATGGGGACGCCTCCGACCGTGGCGCATCGCATCAGAGGCACCATCGTGTCGCCATGCCCGCCCAAGACGAAAGCGCGGACATCTTCCACCGAGACCGAGAGTTCGTCCGCTAAGAAAGCGCGCATTCTGGCCGAGTCCAGCACGCCCGCCATGCCGACAATCTTTTCGGGCGGCAGCCCCGATCGCTTCTGCAGCGCCCAGACCATGACGTCCAGCGGATTCGTGACGCAGATGACGAAGGCGTTGGGCGCATGGCGTTTGACGCCGTCGGCGACTTGGCTGATCACCTTCAGATTGACGGACAAAAGATCATCGCGGCTCATGCCGGGCTTGCGCGGGACTCCCGCCGTGATAATGACCAGATCGGCGTCTTTGATGATCTCATAGGACTGCGCGCCTTGGAAATGGGCGTCAAAGCCTTGCACAGGCGCGCTTTGGCGGAGATCCAGCGCTTTTCCCTGCGGCACGCCCTCGGCGATGTCAAAGAGGACGATATCGCCGAGCTCTTTCAAGCCCGCCAGATGCGCCAAAGTTCCGCCGATTTGTCCGCTGCCGATGAGAGCGATTTTCGCCCGCGCCATGCCATTCTCCTTCGCTGATCCGCCGATTATAGACTATTGGCGGCTCTCTTCAAAAAATCTGTTCATGGCGCGCGCCATTTTCAGATCACGATCGCTCACGCCGCCGACATCGTGGCTTGCCAGCGCGACCTCCACCTCCCGATAGACATTTTGCCATTCGGGGTGATGGTTCATTTTTTCGGCGAGGAGGGCGGCGCGGGTCATCCATGCGAAGGCGGCGTTGAAATCTTGGAAGCGGAAGGTTTTTTGTATGGCGTCTCGCTCTTTGGCGAGCGCCCAGCCTTGCAGATTTTTGTCTTTGATGGCTTCGGCGATCTTGTCGCGGCTCATTTTGGCTGTCATGCTAACCTCCTTCATTTGGGATTGGATTGATGGTCAAAAATTGGCGCGGGGTCAAGTCCCCCGATTTGGAAGAGTTGGGATCGCTGGCTGAGGAGATTTATCGGGGTCTGCCTGAGACTTTTCGGCGGCGCTGCGGCAATTTGGTCGTGCAGATCACCGATTTTCCGGACGGGGATGTTCTCCGCGATTTCGGAGACGCCTCGCCTTTTGATCTGATGGGTCTTTATCAGACGGCGGAGGAAGGGGGGCCGGACATTGTGTTTTTGTATCGCCGCCCGATTTTGGATCATTGGGCGGAGAGTTCTGACGCGCTGGACGCGCTTCTCGCGCATATTTTGATTCACGAGATCGGGCATCATTTCGGCTTTTCGGACGAGGAGATGGAGGCGATTGAGCGAAGCCAAGACTCCCCCGCCATCCGCGGCTCTGCGGCGGGCGGCTCTGCCGCTCGCGGCGCTGCTGTTAGGCGAGAATCTTCTTCTTGACGAGCTCTTCGGCGATCTGCACGGCGTTCAACGCCGCGCCTTTGCGGAGATTGTCCGAGACGACCCACATGACAAGACCATGCGGCGCGGTTTTGTCCTCTCTTATCCGCGAGACAAAGACTGGATCCTGCCCTTCGGCGTCTAGAGGGGTCGCATATCCGCCATTTTCGGGCTTATCTATCAGCTGGCAGCCCGGCGCGTTTTTTAGAATCTGTCGCGCCTCATGCGCCGACAGAGGTTTTTTGAACTCCGCCCAGACCGCCGCCGCATGTCCGACCATCACGGGCACACGGACGCACAGCGAAGAGAATGGAATCTCTTCTTCTAGAATCTTGGAGAACTCCGCCGCCATTTTCCATTCCTCGCCCGTCTCGCCATCTTGGCGGAAGGCGTCAATATGGGGGATCGCGTTGAAGGCGATCGGTTTCGTAAAAGGGCTTTTTTCGGTTCGGCGCGGGCGCGGGGGCGGCGGCGGGCGCAGCTGTTGGTCTTGAATTTGCCGCGCCAGCTCCTCCATCCCGGCGCGCCCGGCGCCTGAGACGGACTGATAGGTCGCCGCATGGACGCGCTTCAAGCCCGCTTTGTCATGCAGAGGCTTGAGCGCCATGACGACAGGCGCGATGGCGCAATTCATATTGGCGATGATGCCGCGCTTCGGTCTTTTGGCGAGAGCGCCGCCATTCACTTCGGGCATGATGAGGGGGATGTCTTTTTCCATCCGAAAATGGGAGGAGAGGTCTATGACGAGAGAGTTTTTGGCGGCGATGGGGGCATAATCTCTTGCGACCGCGCCGCCTGCGGCGAAAAACGCCAAATCGCATTCGGAGAAATCGTAAGAATCCAGCGCCGCGATTTTGACCGTCTTTCCGCCGAAGGAAAGGACGCGCCCGGCGCTTCGCGGAGAGGCCAGCGCGTCCAGGCGGCGCAACGGAAAAGATCGGGCATGGAGGATTTTTAGGATTTCGCGCCCGACATTCCCGCTCGCGCCGACAACAGCCACAGACAGAGCGTTCTCTTGAGAGGGCGACAGCATGGGCGAGGTCTCCTATGGCGTTTCGGGTTTGGGCGTTCCTTGAGCGTTTATAAGGCGAGGGCTTTGAGCGCGTCAATGACGGCAGACCCCATCTCGCTGCAGGAGACCAAACGCTCGCTTTTCCCGCCTCTCGCAATATCGGCAGTGCGAAGCCCGTCGGCGAGGACGCGCTCCACCGCCTCTTCCAACAGCGCCGCGTCATCAGGGCGCTCAAAAGAATAGCGAAGCGCCATCGCGAAAGAGAGAATCATCGCCAACGGATTGGCGGCGTCCCGTCCGGCGATGTCCGGGGCGGAGCCATGAACAGGCTCGTAAAGGGCGGGGCGCGTCCCGTTCTTGCGGCGCTGGCCCAAAGAGGCGGAGGGGAGCATCCCCAGCGATCCCGTCAGTTGGGCTGCGATGTCGGAAAGAATGTCGCCAAAGAGATTGTCGGTGAGAATCACGTCAAACTGCTTTGGCGCGCGGACGAGCTGCATCGCGCAATTGTCGGCGAGCATGTGGCTCAGCGCCACGTCCGTGTATTTTTCGGCATGGAGTTTGACGACCTCTTCATGCCACAGCGCGCCGGCCTCCATGACATTGCGCTTCTCCACCGAGCAGAGGCGGGCTTCGCGCAGTCGCGCCAAGTCAAACGCCATCTCGGCGGCGCGGCGGATTTCATCGCTCGTATAAGCGTGGGTGTTGACGCCGCGCTTTTTGCCGCCGCCCAAATCCTCTATTCCGCGAGGCGTCCCGAAATAGACGCCGCCGGTGAGTTCGCGCAGGATCAGAATGTCCAGCCCTTCCACCAATTCCCGCTTGAGCGAGGAGGCGTCAGCGAGCGGCGCTTGGACGAGGGCGGGACGCAGATTGGCGAAGAGGTCTAACTCTTTTCGCAGTCGCAACAGCGCGGCTTCCGGGCGCTGCTCATAGGGGACTGTCTCCCATCTCTCGCCGCCGACCGCGCCGAAGAGGATCGCGTCCGCGCGGGCGGCTTCCTCCATCGCCTCTTCGGTGATGGGGACGCCATGCGCGTCATAGGACGCGCCGCCGACAAGATGGCTTGTCGTCTCAAAGGAGAAATTGCGATGGTCGGCGAACCAGCTCATGACGCGTTGGGTTTCCGCCATCACTTCCGGCCCGATCCCGTCTCCGGGCAGGATCAGAATTTTATGGTCAGTCATAAAAGTGAGGAATCTTGATGTTTGTTTTTAGGAAAGATTCCCACTCTTCAGCGAATTTTCGGAAGCGCTCTTGGAGGTTCTTATCTTTCGTCAAGAGAAAAAAGGCGCGAGGGGAAGATTTTCCGGCGCGAATGGCGAGGGGTTTCATTTTTGGTTTTCCCGCGAGTTTTTTCTGCCAGCATTCTATCTCTTTCTTGTGTCCGCCTTCTTTGCGCGTCTGATGGTGGTAGATCAGGAGAGAGCAGTATTTGTTCATGAGCTCTTTCACCTCGCCGAGGGAGATATGTTTGTCGCTTTCCTTGTCTTTATGCAGCCCGTTGTCAGGATCATGCAGCCCGTTGTCGGGATCCACGAAAACAAGATCGCATCCTTTCATCGCTTTGCAGGCTTGCTTGAACCATTGGTCGCGTTTTTCTCCATCCACCTTATCCCCGAAAAAAGACGGTTTCGGTTTGAGGCAAGCGAGAATTCTTTCATCTCTTTCTATTCGGCGGTCTTCGTCTTTGCAGACGATTCTTTTGAGAGCTTTGAAGAGCAGGCAATCAAATTTTTCATTTTTTGGATCGTGGAGATAATCGGTGTATTTTCCGTCTCCGCCTTGCGAGTCGCCGCCCGTCTTGTACCAAATGACGCCGAGTCTTTCCGGCTCCAAATGGTAGAGGAGTCCGAGTTTGACATAGTCACCGACATCACCGACATATTGATCGCGCATGAAAGCGGGGGCGGGGGAGGGGAAAGACTCTCTTTTCGGCGCGAGAGCGCTAGGGTCTGTAAGTCTCTTTTCCGCTGAGGGCGCGTCTGGCGCGGCGGACGGATCGCGCGACCTCATCAGCGCCAACGCCCATGATGCGGGCGATATAAGTGTAGAGTTCTCGTCTGCGGATTCTTCCGCCCTCGTCCCGATAGTCCGGGAGATTCTTGACGTAGATTTCCAAGAAGATGAGATCGTCTTCGGAGAGATTTTGCCCCGCGACTCTTGCCCTCCAGCGATTTTTTTCCACTGTGGCGGTGGCGCGGGTGAATTTGCTTCCGACAAAGGCTCGCTCTTCTGTCGGGATGACATAGCTTTCTATGCGGGCGGCTTTTCGGCGCTTGGCGAGATCGCTGGCGGCTTTGAGAGCGGTCTGCGCGAGAGCGTCTTCGCCTTGGGCGTCTGGCGCGGCGATCCAGATTTGATAGACTTTCCGACTGCCCGCGCCTTCGCTCTTGCTGTCTATGGTGGAGTAGGAGACGGCGCGCGCCGTGGGGACGTCTTTGGGCGCGCCCATCGCGTCTTTTTCGGCGCGCGGCGCGGCGCGCTGTTTGGCTTGCTCGCTATAGAAATTGTCTTTCTCGCTGGCGGTCTCGGAATCGTCGTCGCCGCATGAGGCGAGGGCGAAGAGGAGCGCGAAGGCGAGCAGAGGCATCAGCGCGAAGGCTTGAGACTCGGCGGCGGATTGGGAGATTCTGTTGATTCGGCGCATTGGGATTGTCTCCTAAAGATCGTTCCGCGAACGGAATTTCTCCGCGAGCGGATTATTCGCTAGATTAGTAGAGATTCTTTCTTAAAAAAAGTCTAATTTTTCGTTTTTTGGTTTTTTGCTTTTAGGTGGCGAGCCAAGGGCGTTTTTTGGCGGCGTTTTTCTCAAATTCGGCGATGGCGGCGCGATTTTTGAGCGTCAGCGCGATCTCGTCTAGCCCTTCCATCAGGCATTTTTTATAAGATGGGTCTATGGGGAAGCGGAGAGTTCCGCCGTCTGGACCTTGGATCGTTTGATTTTCAAGGTCTATGGAGAGGGGCGCGTTTTCTCCGCGCTCGGCGTCTTCCAAGAGTTTTTGGCAGTCTTCGGGGGGCAGGGTGATCGGGAGGATTCCGTTTTTGAGGCAGTTGGCGTGGAAGATGTCGGCGAAGGACGGCGCGATGACGCATTTTATTCCGAAATCCAACAGCGCCCATGGCGCGTGTTCTCTTGATGATCCGCAGCCGAAATTCTCGCCGCTGATGAGGATTCCGGCTTTTCTCCAAGATGGTTTGTTGAGGATGAAGTCGGGATTTTCTTTGCCGTCCAAGTCAAAGCGCATATCGTAGAAGAGACCTTTGCCCAGTCCCTCGCGCGTGATGGTTTTGAGGAATTGTTTGGGGATGATCATGTCGGTGTCTATGTTGGGCATATTGAGGGCTGCCGCGACCGCCCGAAGTTTTATAAACTTTTCCATCTGTCTATTCTCCTAGTTGTTTATTCTCTTCACTATCGCACGGGCGATAAGGATGCAAAACCATTTTCCGACTTTCTAGAATTTCCATCTCTCTCGTTGCATAAATTCTTCCAAATTTACCCAGGGAATCCCAAAGTGTTCGCAAATGTTTGGGATTCTCGCGGCATTCTCCTTCAATTTCTCACTTGTCACGACATATGTGTCCAAGCGGTTGTCCCTCAGGCATTTAGCTCTCGCTATGACAAAGGGATCTGCCACGGGCCTACCTTGCTTACGCTCTTTTTCACTGATGTTTTGCTGAAAATGTGGTATTGCAAAAATTTCTCTTACAAATATGGCTTCAGCTTCCGAGGGTGTTGGGAAGATTGCTATATTATGTCTGCTCCATTGGGCAGCCGAGTCTTCACGCCCTTGCAATTCACGCTGAACCTCTCTTGTCGACGTAGTTCTTTCTTCTGTGATTATGGCGTCAAATTTACTCCAGAAAGTAGGGAACCGCTCTCTGTAGTAGTGGCGAAAAATGTCTACCAAAGGACTGGTATCAAAAACATAAATAGTCATTGTCAGGTTTTCTTGAGTAAAAGGTTCTCAAGATCGTCAATGGTATCGGACTTCGCTGGCTTCTTCGCTGTTCCCAAATAATCTGCCACCTGATCACGGGTGATTTGATTTTTATAATGCAGCTCAAACACGCGCTCCATATAAGCTTTAGAGAGATAGGTGGATTGAGTATTAGCATGATGGCCGCCAGGGCTTTTTTTCTGCCTTTCTTTGCGTTTTGTGCGTTCTCTTTCCCATTGGGCGACTTTTTTCTGATAAAAACCCTGCGCCACGATGCTTAAATCGCGCATACGCCTCAAAATGACCTCGCGGCTCACGCAAAATTCTTGGGCGAAGAATGAGATTTCTTCATCAGCAGGTGATGATGAGAGTGATTTTAAACGATCATTTATTTCCTTCGCGGGAATAAGGAATTCGGCAGAAAACCGATTGCATAGAATCTCTACGCGTTGGTCGTCCCCTGAAAGAGTGTTGATGTAATCATTGCCGAAGCCTTTATCAATCCTTGCCACCGAAGCGAGCAGATGCGCCAGTTCATGGAACAGGGTGAAAATCTGCCGCGTCTTAGGCATATTGTTGTTGAGGTAAATGATCGGAAAATCCTCGTCATACAGGCAGAATCCTGAATAAGGGCTTTCAGGCGCATCCTTTTTCTTTTCCTTAAAAGAATCCTTGAAGGTAAAGACACCATGATTCTCCAAGATCACGCGCCAGGCTTTCAGAGCATCTTCGTCGCTTGTCCATGCCCGTTGCTCGTCAACCGATACGCCCAGATAGTCACGCGCTTGATCAGCAAAGACAACGACATTGTCAGCATCATGGAGTGCTATTTTGAGGTTGTAAATAATTGGCTTTGAGGCGGGGTTTCTACCATCAAACAACTCCGCCAGATTCATTTGGAACACACTAGCATTGCGAATAAGGTAGCGTATCCTAGGTGGGATTTGATTTAGCTCATGTTCGGGTAAAGTCCGAAAAGATTTGTCAATGGAATCTTCTTCCGGTGGTTCAGGAAAGAAAAAGAGGGCAAGAGGTCGCCTATAACAATCATAGGCTAGTTTCTCCAACGTCCCATAAGGAGGCGAGGAGTCGTTGTCAGCGTTTTCCCACGCTTTGATTTGCTCTTCCGTTCTTTTGAGCCTTTCCGCAATTTCTTGAACGGAATAGCCCGCTCGCTCTCGCGCCCAGCGCAGAACATCGCCATTAACGGGCAGATGGTCTTTCACGCCTTCGCCTCAACTTCTCTTATATCCACGAAGCGCCCGGCGATCGCCGCCGCTGACGCCATCGCAGGCGATACAAGATGAGTCCGTCCGCCACGTCCCTGTCGTCCCTCAAAATTCCGATTGGACGTAGAGGCGCAGCGCTCGCCCGGCGCAAGCTTGTCGGCGTTCATCGCCAAACACATGGAACAGCCCGGCTCCCGCCACTCAAACCCCGCATCCAAAAAAACCTTGTCCAAACCCTCTTCCTCCGCCTGCAACTTCACAAGACCCGAACCCGGAACAACCATCGCCGAAACGCGATCCGAAACTTTTCTGCCTTTGGCAAAACGCGCCGCCTCGCGCAAATCCTCAATCCGTCCATTGGTGCACGACCCGATGAAAACCCGATCAATCGCAATCTCCGTCATCTTCTCGCCCCCGCGCAAGCCCATATAACGAAGCGACCGCCCTATCGCCTCGCGCCGCGCCGCGTCTGTCTCTTGAGACGGATCCGGCACGCGACCCGATACCTTGACGACATCCTGCGGACTCGTCCCCCATGTGATTAAAGGCGGCAAATCGGAGACGTCCAGTTTTACCTCCGCGTCAAATGTCGCGCCTTCGTCTGACGGCAGATTCTCCCAATCGCCGAGCGCCCGCTCCCATAAATCGCCTTTCGGCGTCATCGGACGCCCCTCAAGGTAAGCGAAAGTTTTTTCGTCCGGCGCGATCAGCCCCGCCCGCGCCCCCGCCTCAATGGACATGTTGCAGAGCGTCATGCGTCCCTCCATAGAGAGCGCCCGAACCGCCGCGCCGGCATATTCCATGACATAGCCCGTGCCGCCGCCCGTCCCAATCTCGCCAATGACGGAGAGGATCAAATCCTTCGCCGTGATGTTTTCACCCGCGACCCCCTCTAGAGAAATCCGCATATTCTTCGCCTTTTTCTGAATGAGGGTCTGCGTGGCGAGGACATGCTCCACTTCCGAAGTCCCGATCCCATGCGCCAGCGCGCCAAACGCGCCATGGGTGGAAGTGTGGCTGTCGCCGCAGACGATCACCGTCCCCGGCAGCGTAAAGCCCTGCTCTGGCCCGATAATATGAACGATCCCCTGTCTTTCGTCCTCCATAGAGAAAAAGGGAATGCCGAAAGTCTCGCAGTTGCGGGCGAGGGTTTCTATTTGCAGTCGGGATTCGGGATCCTCTATGCCGCCGGCGCGGGCTTCTGTCGGGACATTGTGATCGGCGACAGCGAGCGTTTTCGTTGGGGCGCGGACGCTCCGCCCCGCCTGCCGCAAGCCCTCAAAGGCTTGGGGGCTTGTGACCTCATGGACGAGATGCCTGTCAATCGCAATGAGAGACGAGCCGTCCGCCCGAGTCTCTATGCAATGACCGTCCCAAATTTTGTCATAGAGGGTTTTAAACCCGAGGGTCTTAGACATAGCCGATCTCTTTTATTTCTTTTTTCCGGATTGCGGGCGCGTCTCCTGTTTCTCCTTGATGCGCGCGGCGCGTCCGCGGAGCGCGCGCAGATAATAGAGTTTGGCGCGGCGCACTCTGCCGCGGCGGAGGATTTTGATTCCGGCGATTGTCGGACTATGAAGCGGAAAGACTCGCTCCACGCCCTCGCCATGCGAAATCTTGCGCACTGTGAAACTGGCGCGGATGCCTCTGCCCGATCGCGCGATGCAGACGCCCTCAAAGGCTTGGACGCGCTTGCGCTCGCCCTCCACGATGTTGAGGCGCACTTCCACTGTGTCGCCCGGCGCGAAATCGGGCAGGGCGGACGGCTTTTCGCGCGCGGCGAGCTGCGCCTCTTCAAAATCGTGGAGCGACATGGCAAGAAGCCTCTTCATGCGTCTTTCTCTGTGGAGCGGCGGGGTTTTTCTAGCATAGTCTTGGCGCTTTTGTCATGTTTTTCGGCGAGGTCGGGACGGCGCAGGCGGGTTCGGCGGAGGGCTTGGGCTTCGCGCCATTCTTTGACGCGGGCGTGGTGTCCGGAGAGGAGAATCTCGGGCGCGGCGCGATTTTCCCAGAGGGCGGGTTTTGTGTAATGGGGGTGCTGCAGGAGGTTGTTGTGGAAGGTCTCGGCGGTTCCTGATTCTTCCGATCCCATGACGCCGGGGAGGATTCGGAGCGCTGCTTCTATGAGGGCGAGCGCGGCGGTTTCGCCTCCTGACAAGAGGAAGTCGCCGATGCTGATTTCTTCGGCGTTTCGGGCTTCTATGATGCGCTCGTCCAAGCCTTCATAGCGGCTGCAGAGGAGGATGACGCCGTTCCCTTGGGCGAGTTTTTGGATTCGGGCTTGGGTCAGGGGTTTTCCGGCGGGGGTGAGACAGATGAGGGGGGCGTTGGGGATTTTTTTCGTGGCGGCGTCTATGGCGGGGGCGATGGCGTCGGCTCGGAGGATCATGCCTTTGCCGCCGCCGAAGGGTGGCGCGTCCATTCTGCCTTTGAGTTTTTGTGGGGCGTGGTCGCGGATGTTGAAGGTTTGGAGCGTCCATAGGCCTTGATCGCGGGCGCGTTGGAAGATGCTGATGCCGAGCGGGCCGGGAAAGAGGTTAGGGAAGAGGGTAAGGACTCCGACATGGAAGGGTTTTTTGGGCATGGTTTCGCTCCCAAAAAGGAAAAAAGGGGGGTCAAGGGGGGCTAGCCCCCCTTGAAAAAGGGGGTTCGGGGGAAACCCCCGAAAAGTCGGCGGGCGTGGCGCAACGAAGCGGGCGAAGCCTCGTAGAGGCAAGCCCGCGAGAAGCCCGCCGACCCCCCTGCTACAGGAGCTCTTGGATTATTCCGAAGGCTTATCGTCTTTATTTTCGTCTTTGTCGTCTTCGGGGGGGTCTTCGGCGCTAGCGTCTTCGGCGGGGGCGTCTTTGGCGGGGGATTCTTCGGAGGGTTCTGATGGGGGCGTTTCGGCGGCGGTTTGGGCGGCTTTGAGACGTTCTTGAGCTTTTTTTCCGGGCTTGCCTTTGATCGGGTTGTGGCGTTTTTTGGCAGGGAGGATTCCTGCGTTTTCTAGGAAGCGAGAGACTCGGTCTGTGGGTTTCGCGCCTTGGTTGAGCCAATGTTGGATTCGGTCTGTGTTGAAGAGGATTCGGTTTTCGTTGGCGGCGGGGAGTCTTGGGTTGTAGGTACCGAGTTTTTCTAGGAATTTTCCGTCTCGCGGCGCGGAGGCTTCTGCGACGATGATTCGGTAATGGGGGCGTTTTTTTGCGCCGCCTCTGGCGAGTCGGATTTTGAGTGCCATAGTGGGTTTTCCATAGAAGCTTCTGCGCTAGACAGTCAAGAGGGATTGACGCGCTCCCGTTGAGGGGGGTTTGGGGGGCTAGCCCCCCAAGAAAAACCGAGCGGGCGTAGCCCGCTATAGTCGGCGGGCGTGGCGCAACGAAGCAGGCGAAGCGCGTCAGCGCGAGCCTGCGAGAAGCCCGCCGACCTCCCCTGCTCGCATGAGTTGTAGGCGGCTTCGCCGCCTTGTTTTTTGCGGGGGGTGTCGCACCCCCCGCACCCCCCTTGCTATTGACTTACTTGTTGTCCCTGTTCAGCCAAAAAATAGCAACAGGCCACCAAACAATCCCCCAAACTAAAGAGAACAAAATGAATGTTCTAAGACTATCATCACTAAATAACCTACGAGACATACACACCCAAAAGATGTTCGCGTAACATGTTTCTCCATATCCAAGCAAAACCATTCCCACAACCACTACAAATGGAGGGATAAGCCAAGCATACCACGCGATTTTCGTTTTATCGCTCTTGTTCATAATGCCTCCTACTCTTCTTTAGTGTGGTTCCATTCCTGCTTCGGCAGGCGTTGCGCGATAGCTCGTGGGAGATTATCAGGAATGGCGTATTCTGGTAAATTGGAATTCTCGGACTCTCTTTGAACATAAAAAGCCGAAAGGTTTTATAAGGGCTTATGAGTGATAAATATCGCTATTGGCGGATGCAGGCGCAAGGCAACGCCTTTCTGATCTTGGACGCACGGGACAGAAAACCTTTACCCGACCGCGAGCAAGTGCGCTCGCTCGCCCAAAAAGCGAAAGACGAAGGCAAGCCCTTTGATCAGCTGCTCGTCCTTAAGTATTCATCTAAAGCAGACGTTTTCATGCGTATCTTCAACCGTGATGGCAGCGAGTCCGAAGCCTGCGGCAATGGCGCTCTTTGCGTCGGACGTTTGATTACGGCTGAAATAAGCGATTGGATAGAGACAAGAGAGCAGAAAGGGGTGATGCTAGCAACATCGTCTAATCCCGATGATGATCCCATCATTATCAGCCGTCATAGTCATGAAACCGATCATACGAGTTATGATTTCTACGGTGCAAAATTAAAATCTCCGCGCTTTGCTTGGAGAGAGATTCCATTGAAACATGAAGTCCCGAACACATACGAAGTTCATCTTGACCCTCCCATTATAGCGGAGGGCAAGCCGCTTCCGCCCTTTTTCGGTGTCAATATCGGCAACCCCCATGCTGTCTTTTTCTTTGATACGCTAGAGGTTATGCCTGATTTGCGAAAAGTCGGAGAAGAGTTGGAAGATCATTCTATCTTTCCGCGAGG
The DNA here is from genome assembly GCA_958296285.1 of uncultured Alphaproteobacteria bacterium. Taxonomy (GTDB): domain Bacteria; phylum Pseudomonadota; class Alphaproteobacteria; order JAPOUT01. The sequence continues at coordinate 182,056 of OY282459.1, read as the reverse complement.
CGCTAATATTTCTTTTGCCCATATTGAGGGGGGGGAAATTCAGTCATGGCAAGTTTGGGAACGTGGTACTCACATGACCGAATCTTGTGGCACGGCGGCTTGCGCTATCGCGGTTGCGGGCATAAAGACAGAGCAGATCTACAACTCTAGGAAAGGTGTGAGATTCCCCTCAAAGGGATATGGGCCCTGTTTTGTGCATTATAACACGACCTACAATGTGCTGCGCCTAGATGGTCAGCCTGATTACCAATATGAGACGACATCGGCGCAGGATGAGCATTATCTCACTATGCCGAATGGAGCAGATGTGCCTGCCGCCGGCAGAACGGTAACACTCGGAGATAATGCGATACCCGCTAGAGAAGCTGTCCAAAAGGTTATTGATGAGACCAAAAATCTGCAACTGAACGACCCAAAAGTCTCGGAGAATGTCGCCAAATTGGAGGAAGGGGTTGTCTCGTTGCAACCCGAAAAGGAAGTTCGCGCAGGGTTCATAGAAGCCTATCTGCTGACCCCTCTTCGCGCTCTTGGAAAAATTGGGGCGATAGCTGTGATTGCGCGGCTAATCAATGAAGCCATTGACCTTATAAAGCAGTTGCTAGGCTAATGAGCGTTGAGGTCTATACGCTCGGGTGCAGACTCAACGCCGCCGAGTCCGAAATAATCCGCCATCAAGCCAACCAAAAAGGATGGAAAAATACAGCCATCATCAACAGCTGCGCCGTCACTCAAGAAGCAATCCGCCAAAGCCGTCAAACTGTCCGCCGCGCGAAAAAAAACCGCCCAAAAATAAAATCATCATCACAGGTTGCGCCGCCACAATCCATCCACAAAAATTCCAAAATATGCCCGAAGCGCATCGCGTCATCCCCAACAACCAAAAACTCTCTTTCATCGCCGCGTCAAGACGCCCCGCGTCAAGACGCCCCGCCCCCGCCACGCCCCCGCGCGCCCCACGCGCCCGCGCATTTTTAAAAATCCAAACGGGATGCGACCATCTCTGCACCTTCTGCATCACAAGAATCGCAAGAGGAAAAGCCCAATCACGACCCCCACGCGACATAATTAAAGACGCCCAAAATCTCCATCACACAAACGCCGCGCGCGAAATCATCTTAACAGGCGTGGATATCGCCTCCTACAACCATAACCGCATCCAACTCGGCGCGCTCGCCCGCCTGATCCTGAACGCGATCCCCTCACTGTCGCGCCTGCGACTCTCATCATTAGACCCCGCCGCCATAGACCCCGCCCTCCTTCGCCTCATCGCCGAAGAGCCGCGCCTGCAGCCCCATCTCCATCTCTCTATCCAAGCCGGCGACAGCATCATCCTCAAAAGAATGCGCCGCCGACATGACCGCCAAGACATCATCAGACTCGCCGAAAAACTCCGCTCCATCCGACCCGACATCGCCCTCACCGCAGACCTCATCGCAGGATTCCCCACCGAAACAGAAACCATGTTTCAGAGAACCCGCGACATAATTAAAGAATGCCGTCTCGCCGCCGCGCACGTCTTTCCCTTCTCGCCGCACCCCGAGACGATCGCGGCGCGAATGCCCCAACTTCCAAAAACCCTTATCCATGAGCGCGCCCGAATCTTGCGCGAGGACTCCGCCACGGCGCGTCTGCGTCATCTCAAAAGCCTTGACCGGCAAAGCCTCCCATGCCTGATGGAAACGCCCCGCAGCGGCAAAACCCCCTGCCATGCCCTCGTGGAGACAGAAAGAGATCAGGCAGTCGGCGGCATCCCAACGCTCCGCCTCTCTAGAGACGGCGACCGTCTGATCGGGCGCGAAGCCTAGCCATAGCGCCCCCTAGCGCGAGAGCAGAGGCAGAACGGCGTCTCTGACGACAGCCTCCGTCAAAGGGCCTCGGTGATGCAGAAGAATCCGCCCCGCCTCGTCCAGCAGAAGAGTCTCGGGAACGCCAGAGACCCCAAGCGCCAAGATCGCCTCGCCATGCTGATCCTGCCCCAAACGCCAAAACGGATTGCCGTAGCGATTGAGAAAGCGCCGCGAATCTTCAGGCGCGTCTTTGTAAGCGATCCCGAAAAGTTTTAAATCCCGCCGCCGCGACAAGCGCATCAAAAGCGGATGCTCCGCGCGGCACGGCGCGCACCATGACGCCCATACATTCAGAAGAGCGCGCTGTCCCAAAAGATCGCTGTCGGAGAAGCCCGGCGTGGAAATTCCGTCAATGGCGGGAAGAGAGAGCGCCGGCGCGGCGGCAAGCCTGCCGGCGGCAAGCCTGTTTTGGGAAAAAGGCGCGGGCTTCTCCGACAGCGATCCCCATAGCGCCAAAGCCAGCGCCGAGAGCGCCAACAGCGCCGCCGCCAAAGGAAGAGATTGAAGACCACGCTCGCTTTGGCGCTTCTCTTGTTTCTCTTGTTTCTTTTTTTTCTCTCGCGCCAGAGTCTCCAAATGGCGGGCTTGCTTTTTCTGCGCCGCGAGACGCCGCCACGCGAAGAGCAGCATCGCCAACAAAATAGAGGCGCTGATCCCATAGCTCGCGCCGACATAAAACGTCCATTCGGTCATCGGGCGAGCGCCGCCGCGAGACTCTGATTCTTGCGGCGCAGAAGTTCGGCGCGCATCAAGATCAGAAGCAGCGCCGCGAAAAAAACCGCGTAAGCCGCCGCCATCACCAAAAGCGGAGTCAAAAACGCCGAGTCCAAGCGAGGACCGTCAGCGCGAAAGACGCTCGCGGGCTGATGCAAGGTGCTCCACCAATCCACCGAGAATTTCACGATCGGCAGATTGATCGCGCCGGCGAGCGCCAACAGCGCCGCCGCCCGCGCGCCTTGCGTCTCTTTTTCAAGCGCGCGCCTCAGCGCCATATAGCCCAAATAGAGAAAGAGCAGGACGAGAACAGACGTCAGACGCGCGTCCCAAACCCACCATGTTCCCCAAATGGGCTGCCCCCAAAGCGCGCCGGTGATGAGAGCCAGCGCCGTGAAAGACGCGCCCAAAGGCGCGGCCGCCTCCGCGGCGATGTCGGCGACAGGCGCGCGGAAGATCAGATGCGCCGCGCTCAAAGCCGCCAAAAAGCCATAGACGGCAAGCGCCATCCAAGCCGCAGGCACATGGACGAACATGATCCGCGCCGTCTCGCCCTGCTGATAATCGGGAGGCGCGGCGAAGGACAGCCCCAGCCCCGCCGCGAACAGCAGCGCGCTCAATGCGCCGAAAATCGGAATCGCCAGCCGCGCGACCGCGTCAAAGCGTCGGGGATTGGCGAGCGTCATGGTCTCATAGGTCATGAGATCATAATTGGAGATTCCCGCGCTTCAAGCAAGAGCGTTCCTGAGGGCGGCGGCGGCGGCGATCGGCGCCAGCGCCAAAGACAGGCACAGAAGCGCCAAGAGCAGCAGAAAAGACGGCGCGGAGAATAAAAGATCCCACGAAAGACGAGAGGCGGCGCTTCCAAAAATGAGAAGCGGCAGGAAAAAGGGCGCGGTCAGAAACGCCGTCAGAGCGCCGGCGCGCGAGAGACGCGCCGTCAGCGCGGCGGGCAAGCCTCCCAGCAAAATGGCGGCAAGCGCGCCGGGCAGAAGACAAAAATAAAGCGCCGCGCTCTGGGAGAAAGACGATCCCAAAGACAAAGAGAAGAGCGCCGCCGCCAGCAAAAGAGGCTGCGCCGCGATCCAGCGCGCCAAAAGTTTCGCCAAAATGAAAAACTCAAGAGGCGCCGGCAGAGTCATGATCAGAGCGCATGCGCCATCGGCGATCTCTTCGGCGAAAAGGCGATCCATCGCCGGCAGCAGAGTCAGAAGGATGATCAGCCAAATCAAGCCCGGATCTTCAGGCGCGGCGTCCGGCGCGCGCGCCAAGGCAAGCGCCAAAAGAGCCGAGAGAGCGAAAAGCGTGGCGCTCCCCGAGCCCCGCGCCATGACCCGCAAATCCCGCGAAAGAACGGCGAGGAAAAACCCGAAAAAACCGAAAAAACCGATCACGCGCCCTCCCCCCTTTCGCCCAAAAATACGCGCTTCGCCGGAATCCCTTTCGCCGCGGACGCTGTCTTTCCATGCCCCGCCGCTATCAACATTCCGCCTCGCGCGAGATGGCGTCTGATGAGCGCCCGCAGCTTGTCGCGGGCCTCATGGTCTAGAGACTGCTCCGCCTCGTCCAAAATCCATAAAGGGCGCGGCGTCATGACGAGACGGCTCAGCGCCAAGCGCCGCTTCTGCCCCGCCGACAAAAAACCGACCGCGCTCCTCCGAAGAGAAAGAAGATCGGCGAACGCCAAAGATTTCTCGGCAATCTCGGAAATCTCGTCCCGCCCTCTCGCGCCATAGAGCCTCGCCCAAAAAGCGAGAGTCTCTTCGCAGCTGAGGGCGTCGCAAAGAGCGTTCTCATGTCCGACATAATGAAGGAGTCCGTCATAATGAACCCGCCCTTGTGAGGCGGCGCGGATGCCGGCGAGAACCGCCAGAAGGGTCGTCTTGCCGCTTCCGTTCCGCCCCGACACATCCAAACGCTCGCCGGGCAGAAGCGCGAAAGTGAGATTCTCAAAGAGAAGACGCCCCGCGTCAAGACGCCCCGCCGCGCAGGCGAGATTTTCGGCGCGGAGTCTTTTCGCATAGTCGTTTGGCATAAGCGTCCTTTTCGGGAGCAGGTTGATAGGGCGGCGCTCTCCTATTATAGTGCCTATGCGCCTGACGCGGCGCGGAACAAAGGAGACGCCATGCCGAAAAGCCCCGCCGCCCCCGCCAACCCCGACAGTTTCCAATCTCTCAGCCATTTCGCTTTGGGGAAGAGGCGCTTCGCCTATTTCAGCCTCAAAGCGGCGGAAGAGAACGGATTGAAGGGCGTCAGCCGTCTGCCTTTCTGCCTGCGGATTCTTCTTGAGAATCTGCTGCGGCATGAGGATGGCGAGACGGCGCGGAAGGAGGATATGGAGGCTCTCGCCGCATGGCTTGACGAGCGGCGCTCGTCCCATGAGATCGCCTTCCGTCCGGCGCGGGTTCTGATGCAGGATTTGACCGGCGTTCCGGCTCTCGCCGATCTTGCCGCGATGCGGGACGCTCTTCAAAAGATGGGGGGGTCGCCCGAGCGCGTCAATCCGCTCGTGCCTGTGGATTTGGTCGTGGATCATTCGGTCATGGTGGATCGCTTCGGCAGCCTTCAGGCTATGGCTTATAATCGGGAGCGCGAATATGCGCGCAACCAAGAGCGCTACGCGTTTCTGAAATGGGGCGCTCAAACCTTTCGCAACTTCCGAGTCGTTCCGCCAGGGACAGGCATTTGCCATCAGGTCAATTTGGAGCATTTGGCGGAGGTGGCGCGCCTTTCGCCTTTGGAGGATGGCGGCGCGCTCGTCTTTCCCGACACGCTCGTGGGCATGGACAGCCATACGACGATGATCAACGCGCTGGGCGTTTTGGGCTGGGGGGTCGGCGGGATTGAAGCCGAAGCCGCGATGCTGGGGCAGCCCGTCTCCATGACCCTCCCCGATGTGGTGGGGATGCGTCTCACCGGGCGCTTGCGCGAGGGCGTGACGGCGACCGATTTGGTTCTCCGCATCACCGAAATGCTTCGCGCCCATGGCGTGGTCGGGCGTTTCGTGGAGTTCGCCGGCCCGGGCTTGCGCCATCTGGCTTTGGAGGACAGGGCGACAATCGCCAACATGGCCCCCGAATATGGCGCGACATGCAGCTTCTTCGCCGTGGATGGCGAGACGATCGCTTATCTGAAAAGAACGGCGCGCCATGAGGATCAATGCGCTCTGGTGGAGACTTACGCGCGCGCGCAGGGGCTTTTCCGCGATGAGGACGCGCCGGAGCCGCTTTTTTCCTCCTCCCTTTCTTTGGATTTGGGCGAGGTCTCGGGCGCTTTGGCAGGCCCCCGCCGCCCGCAGGATCGCGTGGCGCTGGAAGACGCCGCAGAATCTTTCTCTTCCTTCATGGAAAGCCAAGCCCAGACAAAGCGCTCGCCAAAGGAGCGCGTTCCGGTGGCGGGCGCGAATCACGATTTGGGGGACGGCGACATTGTCATCGCGGCGATCACCTCCTGCACGAACACTTCCAATCCGCGCGTGATGCTGGGGGCGGGTCTGTTGGCGCGAGAAGCGCGGGCGCGCGGTCTTGCCGTCAAGCCTTGGGTCAAGACCTCCTTGGCGCCCGGCTCGCAAGTTGTCGCGGACTATCTTGAGAAAGCCGATCTTCAGAAAGATTTGGACGCTTTGGGCTTTCATCTTGTCGGCTATGGCTGCACGACCTGCATTGGCAATTCGGGACCCCTCCCGCCGGCGCTCTCTGACGCGATCGCCAAAGAGGGCATCACGGCCGCCGCCATTCTGTCGGGCAATCGCAATTTTGAGGGGCGAATCCATGCCGATGTCCGCGCCAATTATCTGGCCTCGCCGATGCTGGTCGTCGCCTACGCGTTGGCGGGATCCATCCGCCGCGATCTGACCCGCGAGCCTCTGGGCGCGGACAAAGCGGGGAAGCCCGTCTTTCTGAAGGAGATTTGGCCCAGCGACGCCGCCATCAGCGAAGCGATGGCGCGGGCGATTTCGCCGCCCCTTTTCGCCAAGCGCTACGCGAAAGTCTTTGACGGGGACGCGGCGTGGCGCGGCGTCCGCGCCTCCAAAAAGACGGTCTATGATTGGGACTCCGCCTCCACCTATGTTCGCCCGCCTCCCTTTTTTGAGACTGTCTCCGCGTCTCAAGCGCCGCCGCCCCCTGTCAAAGAGGCGCATATTCTCGCTTTGTTGGAGGACAGCATCACGACCGATCATATCAGCCCTGCCGGCGCGATAAGCGGCGACAGTCCCGCCGCCGCCTATCTGAAGGGGGAGGGCGTGGCGATTGGGGATTTCAATTCCTACGGCGCGCGGCGCGGCAATCATGAGGTGATGATTCGCGGCACTTTCGCCAATGGGCGTCTTCGCAACCAAATGGCGCCGGGATCGGAAGGCGGAGAGACGCGGCTTTATCCTGACGATCGCGCCCTTTCCATCTATGAGGCCGCGCGGGTCTATGCCGAGCGGGGCGTCCCTCTCGTGATTTTCGCCGGCCGCGAATATGGCACAGGCTCCAGCCGCGACTGGGCGGCGAAGGGGACGCGCCTTTTGGGCGTCCGCGCCGTGATCGCGCAGTCTTTTGAGCGGATTCATCGCTCCAATTTGATCGGCATGGGCGTTCTGCCTCTGCAATTCGCAGAGGGCGAGAGCTGGCGCGGGCTGAATCTGACAGGCGCGGAGACGGTCAGTTTGGATTGGGGCGGGGCGCTTCGGACAAAACAGACCATCGCCGCGACCATTCTTTCTCCCGATGGCGCGAAGCGCGAAATCGCTCTCATCTGCCGCGTGGATACGGGGCGCGAACTCGCCTATATGGCGCATGACGGCATTCTGCCTTACGTTCTTCGGCGCTTGGCGGCTTGACAGGCTGAGCCTCCTGTTTCTCGCGGAAATGTCATTGCCTTTGGGCGCGCCATCGGACTATGCTGAAAGCGCGGGGGATGGGAACGATGATGCCGGCAGTTTTTTTAAAGAAAAGAGTCCTTACGGGAAGAGACGCGGCGCTCGCGCCGCTATTTTTGGCGGCGCTTTTCGCTTTTTTCGCTTTCCTCTGTCAAGCGCCAGAGGCTCATGCGGAGAAGACCGCCTCTTCGGACGGAATCAAGTCGGTCGTGGAACTTTTCACGAGTCAGGGCTGCTCCTCCTGCCCGCCCGCCGATCGCCTCGCGCAGGAACTCGCCATGCGGGACGATCTTCTCGTCCTCTCCCTCGCCGTGGATTATTGGGACTATCTGGGCTGGAAGGATAATTTCGCGAGCGCCCGCCATACGAAGCGCCAGCGCGATTACTCTCGCGCCATGGGCAAAGGCGGCGCGGTCTATACGCCGCAAATGGTCATCAATGGGAAGCGCGATGTGGTCGGCAGCCGCCGCCGCGCCGTCAAGACCGTTCTCGCCGCCGAGAATCCCTTTCTCGGACGCGCGCCGGTCAGCCTCTCTATGGACGCCAAAATGCTTCGCGTGGATGTCGGCGCGTGGGAAGGCGGCGGCGCGGTCAATACGACTGTCTGGCTCATGCCTTTTGTCGGAATGAGAGAGGTCAATGTGCTGCGCGGCGAAAATGGCGGACGCAAACTCACTTACGTCAATATAGTCGGCAATATGATGCCTGTCGGCATGTGGCGCGGCGAGGCGCTCCGCCTGACCCTCCCCGCCGACCTTGTCCCGAAAGACGGCGGAGTCGCCATTCTCGTTCAGGAGAACGGGCATGGCGCGATATGGGGCGCGGCGCGAATCCTGCGCTAGGAAGAGGGCGGCGCGAAAAATTTTAACAAATCCGATCCCTGTCCAAGAGGGATTTCAAAGAGCCAATCTTTCCAGCGATGAGAGGCGGGATCGCTCTCTTGATGGAACGCCGCCCAAAGGCGATCCTCGGCGACAAGGAGCGAGATTGTCCGCCGCCTTCCCGAAAAATCGCCATAGCGAATGCGCCAAAGCGGGCGATCGCGGGTTTCTCGGCGGCGGACGTCTTGAAAGCGCAGACGCGAAAGGAGACGCGCCGCGCCGGGCGCGTCATGAGCGGCGGGGCGAAAGGGAGCGCTGGCGCTTTCCCGATCAAAGCGCCGCGCCGCCCGCGCCGCCCCCGCCCTTCGCGCCCCTGCCGCTTCGCCGTCTGTGTCTATGGGGGCGAGTTCGGCGAATTCCATAAGGGCGATGCTCTCCAACGGCATGGCGGGTCGGGGGAGCGCCAGCCAGTCGCGCGGATCGGCTCGCAAAGGCAGAGAGCCTCGCGCCAGCCAGATGCCCAGCTCGCCCTCCTCGCGGACATAAATGGCGCTCTCGCCCAAAACAGACGCGCCCTCGCGCGGACGCTTCCCGAAAAGAAGATTGGCGAGCGTCTCGCCTTCGCCGTCCATGAGGGCGATCCGAAGCGCGCTCCCGAGCTGTTCAGGCGCGACAAGACCCAAATCGGCGTGATCGGTCTCTCGCGCCGTCCGCGCCTCATGCGCCTCCAGCTGCGACAAGCCGATCAGAAGACGCCGCGCGCGCGCTTTCCGGGCGGGGAAAAAGCCGCGCTCCGCCACGGCGAAAAACGCCTCCCCGTCAGGCTTGACGAGCGTGATTCTCTCCACGCCCCCCAGACCTTTCCCGCGCGTGATCTGAATCTCTCGGACTGTCTCCAGTTTCTCCGCCAATGTCGGAAAGATTCGCTTCGGCGCGAAAGCGCTCTGGGTCATCCGCGCCTCATGGCGCGAGAGAAGAAAAGCCGATGCCGCCGCCAGCGCCGCCGCCGCCAAAAGCGTCAAATGTCTTGTCATTGCCGCCGCCGCGTCAAGACGCGCCTCCGCCAAAGCGTCAAGAGGAGCGCCGCCGCCAAGACAAGAAAGGGCGCCAGCGCGATATTGAGAAAAAGAAGACGGTTGGCGAGATTCTCCATATCGGCGCGAAGTTTGCCGCGAACGTCACGGAGCGCGCGGCGGTTTTTGAGAAGCGCCGCCCGCATGTCAGACGCCGCCGCCGCCGCGTCAAGACGCCCCGCGTCAAGACGCCCTTCACCTTCCCGCGCATTGTCGCTGATCGCTTTTTCTATCTCCGCCACTCTTTTTTCCAGCGCGCGCTCTTCGGCGCGATAGCGCTCTTCGGCGCGCTGGCGCAGTTCCTCCATCTTCAAGAAGGGCCGCCGCGCCCTCTCGCGGGCGCGAAGAGCGATGAGCGCGTCAGAGCCCATCAGCCAATCAATCGCGTTCATGACGATCTTGCCATTGTCGGCGATGGGGCGCAGAGCCTCGCCTGTCGGAAAGGCTTCGCGGGCGACCCAAAAGCGATCGTCAAAGAGATCGGAATCAGCGAAAATGACGATCTCGCCTTCTGCCGTCCGCGCGATGGGGTCGGGTCTGGGCGCTTCGGCGAGGGCGTCAGGCTTCTCGGCGGGATCGGGAGGCGGCTTGGCGAAAGCGCTCTTGAATGAGCCGGAGAACCGCGCCGCCAAAATATGACGCTCGCCCTGAGGCGCGAAACTCTCAAGGAGGGCGCGCGGCGAGGCGCTCTTTAAAGACGCCGGAGGCGGGAGGATCGCCGAATCCGCCGAACTCATGAGCAGAGGATGAACCGCGCCCTGATAATCGGGCGCGGCGCGAAGCCTTCCGGCGCTCGCCAAATGAACTCTGTCCAACTGGCTGGTGATGGCGTCCCGCCCGATGCTCTCGCCCTCCAAAGCCAGCCACAGCACATAGTCGGCGAGCGGGTCTCTGGCAGAGCCGCCCGCCGCCACGCGCATCGCGCGCGCGCGGTCGGCGACGACCTCTTCCGGCGAATAGAGAATGCCCCAAGATTCCAGAAGCGGCTTTAAGTCGGACTGCCTCCGCGATCCCCGCAGCAGCGCGCCTCCTGACGAGACGAGGCTCAGTTCCGACCACGGATCCAAAAAAAGAAGGAGACGCCCCCCCCGCATGACGAACTGGTCAATCGCGTAAAGAGTCGCCTCCGACAGAGGCTTCGGGTGAGCGACCATCAGAACGCGAAGGCGATCCGGAACGACCCGAAAATCCTGCTCAAGAAAGGTCAAGTCAAAGCGCTCGCGCATCTCTTGATAGATGGCGAAGGGCTTGGCGCGTCCTTCCATCGCGGCGGGGAGTCCTCCGGCGCCTGTGTCAAAGGGGAGGCTCGTCACGAGTCCCAGCGCCTCTTTGCGCGGACGGGCGAGCGCCTCAATCAGCCGCGCGATGTCATATTGCTGATAGTCCTCGCGCATCGGCGAGAAGAACGGAATCCGCTCCTCGCCCCCAAAGGCGCTCACGCCGTGGAGGCCGAAATAGAGAAGCTCGCCCTCCCGTGTCGGGATTCCTCGCACGCCATAAGCGATGGCGCGATCTTCTTCGGCGCTGAAAGGCTCCGGGTCTATGATCTCCAGCGCGATTTTGCCGTCTGAGAGCGCCGCCATCTGCCGCAAAAGATCGGCGACTCGCTCGCCCTGCGCGAAAAGCGCCGGATAAGACGCCGCAAGCCTCTTGGAGAAAAACAGTCGGATCGTGATCTTCCGCTCCATTTGGCTTATCAGACGCTTCGCGCCTTCGGCGAGGCTGTAAAGATTCCGCTCGGTCAGATCTATCCGCGCCCCGCGAAAAAAAATCCCCGCCGAGATGTTGAGCGATATGACAATGACGGCGATCAGCAAAAGATCCGCCGCCGCGCGAAGAGGCGGAAAAAATCTCTTGTGGCTCAAAGAGGGGAAAGAGCGGGCAGGCGCGCTCATGAGGTCTGCCGAACAAGATCGGCCAGCCTTGTCGCCGCGATAAGCCAAAAGGCGATATGGGAGAGGAAAAAGAGAATGTCGGAGAGATCAAGAAAGCCCTTGGCGATGGCGTCAAAATGGATCGTGAAACTCATTGTCGCGGCGATCTGCGAGACCTTGTCGCCGAAAAGCGCGGCGAGCGCGCTCCGCGCCGCCTCCTCCCCGCCAATGGAGAAGAGAAAGCACAGAAGAACCGCGCCGATAAAGGCGACGGTCTGACTCTTCGTCAGAACCGAGACGGCGAGCGAGATGGACAAATAGGCTCCGGCAAGGAGAAAACTCGCCGCGTAGCCCGCCGCGATCACGCCGTGATCGGGATCGCCCAAATAGGCGACTGTCGCCCATAGGGGCGTTGTCAAGAGAAGGGCGAGCGCCGCCATCGCCCAGGCGGCGAGGAATTTCGCCAAGACGATATGGGAGAGCCGAAGGGGAAGCGTCATCAGCAGCTCAAAAGTCCCCCGCTCCCGCTCTTCGGCGAAGAGGCGCATCGCCAAAGCGGGCATCAGAAAAAGATAAAGCCACGGATGAAAGGCGAAAGAAATCGCCAGAGAGGCGTCATCGCTCTCCAAGAGACGCCCCAAATAAAAGGCGCAGGAAGCGTTGGCGATGAGAAAGACGGTGATCAGCGCCGCCCCCATCGGAGTCGCGCCATAGGCGGCGATCTCGCGGCGGAAGATGGCGAGGAGCGGCGTCATCGCGCCTTCTCCTTCGCTTTGGTCAGTTCGTGGAAGAGATCGTCCAAGCGCCCTTCTTCTATCTGAAGGGCGGCGATCGGGATTTTGTCGGCGGACGCCGCCTCGCGCGCCTTTCGCGCCAGAGCGAACGGCTCCGCGCCTTCCCGCGGGAAAAGGGTCAGCAGCAGGGAATCGCCGCGCCGCCGCGTCTCATGGCGCGCGACTCCCTCCAGTTTGCCCAGCGCGGCTCGCGCCCGCTCTTCATCGCCGAAGGCGATCCGCAGGCTCACCGCTTGATGATAGGCGGATCGCGCCATCAGCGCCGCCGCCGTGCCGTCCGCCAAGACGCGTCCGCCGCCCATGACCAAAATGCGCGCGCAGTTTTCCAGCACCTCCTCCAAAATATGGGTGGAGATGAGGATCGTTTTCTCCGAGGCGAGTTCGCGCACCAGCGATCTTATGCGGCGCTTTTGATTCGGATCCAGCCCGTCTGTCGGCTCGTCCAAAATGAGAACGGGCGGATCATGGAGAAGCGCCTGCGCCAGCCCCACGCGGCGGCGATAGCCTTTGGAAAGCGTATCCACTCTTTGATGCGCGACCTCCTCCAAAGAGGTCAGATGGAGCGCGCGGGCGATCGCCTTTGGCTGGCGGCGGCGAGACAGATCCCGCGCCGCCGCGACAAAGCGCAGGAACGAGAAGGGCGTCATCTCGCCATAGACCGGATTGCCTTCGGGCAGATAGCCCAGATGCCTCTGCGCTTCTCTGGGCGCTTTAGCCATGTCGCATCCGCAGAGCGAGACGCGCCCGGCGCTCGGCGTCAGATAGCCGGACATCATTCGCATCGTGGTGGTTTTGCCGGCGCCGTTCGGTCCCAAGAGGCCGATCACATCGCCTTTGTCGGCGCGGAGATTGAGGTTGCGGACGGCGCGATGGCTGCCGAAAGATTTCGTCAGTTGGGCGGCGTCAATCATCGGGGCGTCCCGATGCGTCCGCCCTTCCGCTTGACGCGGAGAGGGGCGCTACTGTCTCTGTCCTCCAAAGATGTGGAGGAGGAAGATGAACATGTTGATGAAGTCCAAATAAAGACGGAGCGCGCCCATGACGGCCATTTTTCCGCGCATTTCCTCCAGCGCGGCGGGCTGGGATGCGGAAAGATGGGTTTCGCCGCCTCTGCCGCTCATGCCGCCGAAGCGCATTGGCGCGGCTCTTCCGCCCAGATAATACATTTCGCGGATCTGCTGGGTGTCGTAAGCCGTCAGCCCTGCGAAGACCAGCACGCCGATGACCGAGAGCGCGAAATGGAGCGCCGCGCTCTGCATGAACCAATTGACGACAAGACCGATGATGATTCCGAACAGGCTGATCATCAGGAAGGTTCGCATTGGCGAGAGGTCGCGTTTTGTCGTGTAGCCGTAGAGCGAGAGCGCTCCGAAGGCGGCGGCGGTGATGAGGAAGACTCTGGCGATGGATGCGCCTGTGTAGAAGAGGAAGATTCCGGCGAGTGAGAGTCCCATCAGTCCTGCGTAGATCCAAAAGACGGTCTGCGCTTTTTCCACGCTCATGGCGTGGAGGCGGAAGGAGAAGTAGAAGACGAGTCCGAGGGGCGCGAGGGCGGCGATCCAAATGAAGCCGGTTTGCGCCATCCAGAGATAGAGTCCTGATTGGGCGGTGAACCAAGCGACGAGGCCTGTCAGGGCGAGTCCTCCTGCCATGAAGTTGTAGACTCGGAGCATATAGGCTCGGAGTCCGTGGTCTATGTCTTCGGCGAAGCCTGTGCCGGCGTGGTAGGCGGATTTCGGCGTGCCGTGGGGGTTGCGGGGGTCTGCCATGGGGGTCTCCTTTGGGAGGATTCGGCGTGTATTTATGAGGATAGGATAATCATTTTGGTTGTGATTTCAAGAGGGAATTGCGCGAAGTTGATGTGTCTTGCGGGGGTTTGGGGGAACTAATGCATAGAAGCTGAAAGTAAAAAGGGGGTTTGGGGGAACGAAGTTCCCCCAAGAAAAGGGGGTTCGGGGGAAACCCCCGAAAAGTCGGCGGGCGTGGCGAAACGAAGCGGGCGAAGCGCGTAGCGCAAGCCCGCGAGAAAGCCCGCCGACCCCCCTCCAAGAGCTCTTGAATAGCGGGCTAACGCCCGCTTGGTTTTTTTGGGGGGCTAGCCCCCCAAACCCCCCTTTACCTCCAGCTTTTATGCGTTAGTTCCCCTGCGGCAAACCCAAAATGCCTCTCTATGAAAAAGATGCCCGCGGCGGCTCGCCGCCGCGCCTTCTGCTTGCAAGCTTGGCGTTCTAGGATTAGAAGGGTTTTTGGGCAGCCGTAGCTCAGTTGGTTAGAGCGCTTGATTGTGGATCAAGAGGTCGGTGGTTCGAATCCACCCGGCTGTACCAGCAGGGAAGCACACAGGGAGACAGAGATGACCGATTCGCTTTGGCAATGGATCAAGAATATCCCTCAAGGCGTTAAGAAGAGTCTTATCTCTTGGGGTTTCGCATGGTGGAAGGTTTGGCTCGTTCTTTGGATCGTTTTTCCGACTGCAGCGGCTTTTTATTATTTCATCTTCTGCGTTGAACTTAAAGAGGAAACCGCACGGACACTTGAAGAGAGCTTATCTATCGCGGCTACCCTTTCCGCTTTCTTCTTTGCGACAGCGGCTCTCTATCTGACGGCGAGGCGCACGGCGGAGATGAACCGCCAAAATAATCTCGTAGAGCAAAGAAACGCGGCAGACACTTTTTCTCGCGCCGTGGATCAGCTGGGACATGATAGATCGGCGGTGCGGCGAGGCGGCATCGCCACTTTGAGTCAGTTGGGTGAGAGCGCCGAAAAAGAGAACGATCTGAGACAGATGGTTATCAAAACCCTCATCGCCTTTGTCAGCGACCGTGTTCTAATGACGGAGAGGGATGAAAAAACGGGAGAACGGGTGGGAAGAGTGGAGAAGAGAGAGGACAAATTGGATGTGGAAGATGCGATCAAAGCTCTTGGTTCTATCGCCAAAGGTTATGCAGAGCGCACAGCGGTTAATTTGAGTCGCACAGATTTGCGAAATCTCAATTTTGATGAGGGAAGTGATCTATCCTTTTTCGATTTTACTGAAGCTGATTTGCGAAAGGCTTCTTTTAGAGAAACCGATTTGCGCGGGGCTAATTTTTTCTGTAGCGACTTGAGAGAGGCCGTGTTGTACCGAGTCGATTTGCGTGGGGCTGATTTTTATTGCACCAACTTGAGAGGGGCTAAGTTGAGGGGGGCCAATTTGCGTTGGATTAGTTCGATGCATGCTGATTTGAAAGAAACTTGGTTGAGAGAAGCCGATTTGCGCGGGGCTGATTTGTTCCATGCTGATTTAAAGAGCGCTGATCTGGACAGAGCCAAGTTGAAAGATGCCAATTTGAGTGGAGCTAATTTAATAGATACCATAAATCTTACAGAGAATCAGCTAAAAGGTATACGGTTCTATGAGCGCTTCCCTCCGAATCTGCCAAAGAATTTGGATTTGCAGGAAGGAGATGACAGCATTATCAAACCCGGAGATAATAACTATTCTGAAGGGGAATTAGAAGACCTCGAGTTACACTTACCAACGAGCGCTGGATAAGGGCAGAGTGGAGATGACAGAAAATACAGAAAAAAAGGCTCCGCTTTGGCGGCAAAGGGCTTGGCAATGGATTCGATCTTTTTGGGCTAAATGGGACAATCTTGTCATAGCCTTTTGGATTCTCATTCTCCCTCCTGCCGTTTTGTATGTTTCCCACGGCGTTTTCGGCATTAAGGTGGCGCTTGCTACAACTATTTCGGCATTTTTCATCGCAACGGGCGGGCTTTATTTGGCAGCGCGGCGCACGGCGGAGATGAAGCGCCAAAATGACATCGCTCAAGACAGAAACGCGATAGACATTTTCTCTCGCGCCCTGGAGCGATACAAGAATGACGATCCCGAAGTGAAGGTGGGCGTCCTCGCAATTCTGCGGAAACTGAGCGAGAATCTAGAGCATAACGACATTCTGGCGCAAGCGATAAAAGAAATCATTGCCATGCTGGCTAGCAATAATGATATTATGGAGGAGGCGTCAGACGAAGAAGAAGGCGAAGGATAGGAGTTCTCAAAATGCGTAGAAGCATAGGACAAAAAGAGGTCAGTAAAGCTGCGCTGGAAGCTCTCGCCGCCATCGTCAAAACGCCTAAGGAACGAAAGAGTATTGATTTAAGCCGCAAGGGTTTTCGGGACGTCTATCTGCCTGAGGGAACAAATTTATCCCATTTCTCTTTTATGAAATCTACTTTCCGCGGCGCATATCTGCGCGGGGTTGATTTGTCTCATGCCGATTTGTCTTATGCCGATCTGCGTAGGGCGGATTTGCGCCAAGCGGATTTGCGCCAAGCGGATTTGCACAAGGCTGATTTGCGCGAAGCCGGATTGAATGGAGCGAATCTGTCCGATACTAATCTGTCCGATGCTAAATTGAATAAGGCTGGTTTGATAAAAGCCAATCTTTCCCGCGCTGATTTAGGCGGCGCTGATCTGTCCGATACTTTTTTGTGTGGGGCCGATCTGTTTGAGGCTAATTTGATAGACGCTAAACTGATCCATGCTGACTTAACGGCTGCTGACTTGTCCGGATCCCGATTGTCTCGTGCCAAGCTAGAATTCGAGAGATGGGGGGAAGGTTCTCCAAATAGGTTTATACGGGGACAGAAACGCAAAATCCCGATCTTCTTTAGCTGGGGTAAAGGTTCTCCAGATAGGCATGAGGAGTATTGTCCCTTATCGCATGGAGCCAATTTGTCTTTGGTTGATTTGTCTAACACTGAAAGCGGTCCTTACGGGATAGAAGGGATCCGATATTATAAGGATCTTGAACCGCGTCTGCCGAAGGGGCAAACCCCGCCCTGGGGGGAAGAAAACATTATCAGGCGTGGAGACAGCGATTACGATGAGGGGAAGTTAAAACAGCTCAGAAGCATGGCGCACTGGAAAAAAGAAGTATGGCGGATAGAAGCGCGGAAGCGCGGCAACACGGCATAATCCGCGAAACCACTTACTAGGGAGAGAGAAAAAATGATCGGATACACAATGATCGGAACAAACGATCTCGCCAAAGCAAGAAAATTCTACGGCGAACTCTTCAAAATCCTCGGCGCCGAAGTGATCATGACCAACGAGCGCCAAACCGCCTGGGCAGACGAATCAAGAAAAGGCATGGTCTCCGTCTGCATCCCCTATGACGAAAAAACCGCCACCGCAGGAAACGGAACCATGATCGCCCTCAATGTCAAAACAAAAGACAACGTCCACGCTATCCACGAAAAAGCCCTCTCGCTCGGCGGAACCAACGAAGGCGACCCAGGACCCAGAGGAAACCAAGGCGGATTCTATATCGGATACTTCCGAGACCTAGACGGAAATAAACTCGCCGCCTTCTGCTTCGGCGGATGATCCGCTTCAGATGATCTCCTGCGGCGGATGATCCGCTCACTCAGAGAAAATCGCCAAAACACAGCCCGAACGCCGATAACGCCCGCCATAAGACCGATCCAACATCGCCAACCAAACCGCCCGAATGTCCCGATGCATGAAAAAATCGGCAGAAACCTCAGCGCGCGAGCCGCGAGCCGCAGAATCCATCAGCGAGCGCATCTCTCTCAAAAAACGCGAAGGCGGAGGCGGCTTGATCCTTATCAACGAACCCGCCTCCTCTTTGATCTTCCGATAAAGCGCCGCGTCCCTCTTCTCAAGCGCAAAACCGACATCCTCTCTATAGGCGAAGCGATAAGGCGCGGGCGCGGGGGCGGTCTCGTCCGATAAGCGCCGCCGCCGTCCCGCCGCGCCATAAACCGCGCGCTCGGAAAAATAAAAATGATGGAGAAAATCCTCAGGCGGAATGAGCGCTCTTCCGTCCGCGCGCTTCAAGGTCAAGACGCGGTTCAAGACAAAGCCGCCTTTGTCAAAAAAAGACCCGTAGCCCAAAAGCAAGCCGTTCGGAAACTCCGCGCAAATCCGCGCCCGATAATAAGACCCCGAAAGCGCCCCAAGAGACCACAGAAAGGGAAGAGCCAAAAGACCCAAAAGAGCGTATTTTATCGTTTTGGCGATCATCTCGGACAGGTCTTTCGTCATGGCGCGCCTCATTCGGGGAAGAGTTTCGGGAAAAGGGCGAGCGGACAATCCTCGCGCCGATAGACGGGGTCTTGAATCATCGTCTGATAAAAGAGACGAAGCCCCATGCGACTCGGACCATCGCGGTCGCGATCTTCGTCATTGTGGGCGCGGAAAATCGGGGCGTCCGCCTCCCCGGCCTCGCTTTGGAGTTTTTTATAGAGCGCCGGGTCTTTGCTCTCAGAGACCATGCCGACATCGGGCCTATAGGCGAAGCCGGCGCGATTTTGATAGACGCCCCCCGCAGAGACCATGCCATAGGCGGTCGTCTCGGTGAAGAAGAACGGAAAGACGCGCTTCTCCAAGAGAAGCGCCGCGCCATCGCGGCGTTTCAATATCGGATAGGGCGTCCATCGCGGCTCGCGCGGATCAAAAAAGGCGTGATAGCCGACAATCGCCCCATTCGGCAGCGCCGCGCAGATTTGACGCGCCTCATAGGACGTCATCAGCATCACGAGCAGAGAAAGGCACGGCAGCGCGAGGAGGGCGCATGTCCCGATCTTGATTGAGAAGCGAAGGCGATTTTTCATCATGGGGCGCGGCTTCCATTTTCATTGAGGGAAAATGTCCAACGGGCAATCCTCGCGTCTGTAGGCAGGATCTCCCGACAGATAATTGTATGCGATAAAGATATCTATCAGCGTGTGTTCTCCCATTTTCGGCAAAGCGGCGTTGAAGAGACGCGCATGATACTCTAGCAGTCCGCGGGGGATTCTTGACCGCTTTGACGTTGTGTCCTCTTTGACGATCTTTCTGTAGAGCGCGCCGTTTCTCTCCGCCAAGACCAAGCCGACATCCGGCCTATAGGCGAAACTGCTATAGAATCCTTCGCTGTCCGTGAGACTCGATCTTGGCCCGACAACCCCATAGACTGTCGTTTTAGAAAAGGAGAGACTTTCCAAGTGGCGTTCGCTTTGGATTAATGTCGTGCCATCGCGCGCCTTGAGAGTCGGATAGGGTTCCCATAGGAACTGTGTTGGGTCTAGGAATGCTGTATAGCCAAGGATCGCGCCATTAGGCAGTTCCGCGCAGATTTGACGCGTCCTATAGAGGCTGATCACCAGCAAGACAAAGAAAGAGCATGACGCGACAAGAAACCCGTATTTGATGAGCCTGTAGGATTGGCGCGGGAAAGATTTCATCATGAGGCGCGGCTTCCATCAAGAATCAGGAAAAAGACTCAACGGGCAGTTCTCGCGCCTGTAGGCAGGGTCTTGCGACATATAGTCATAGGCTGCCTTTATATCATTATGCGCGAAAGAATCTGCCGCATAACGAATTTGGGGAAGCGCTTCACGCAATCGTCCCGCTTCGTCTCTGAGCCTCTTATAGCGCTCAGGATTCTCCGTCTCAAGCGCGAGACCAACATCCTCTCTATAGAGGAAGCGATAGGGCGCGGGAGCGGCAGAACCGTCAAGATCGCGCCGCCGCCCCGCCACGCCATAGACCGTGCTCCGCGAAAAATAAAAATGATGAACATAATCCTCACGCGCCAAGAGCGGCGTCCCATCCGGCAAGAGCAGGGTCGGATGGAAGTTCAACGCATAGCGCCGAGCATCCAAAAATGACCCATAGCCGAGAATCAAGCCATTGGGGAGCGCCGCGCAACGGCGAGAATGATTAAGATAAGCCGCCGAAAAGAGGAAGAGCGAAAGCAGAAGGAACGGAACGAGCAAAACATACTTGATCGCTCTGTAGAAAAGCCGCAGGACAAGGCGCATCCTCCCCATTCTCATTGAGGGAAAATATCCAACGGGCAGTTCTCGCGCCGATAAGCCGGGACTTTTGACATATATTCGTAAGTTGTCCAGATATCGGTCACCCCGTTCTCCGTGTTTTTCAACGCAGGCATTTTGGTGAGACGCGCGTAATACTCTTTCAGCCCAGGGGCAATCCTTCCCGGGTTTCTTCTCCCCTCTTTTCTTCTGTCCTCTTTGACGATTTTTCTATAGAGCGCGGGGTTTTCCTCTTCTATGACAAGACCGACATCCGGCCTATAAGCGAAGGCATGAAAGGGCCCCGATCGGCCATGGAGATCCAATCTTGGCCCGACAGTGCCATAGACTGTCGTTTCGGAAAAGGAGAAACTGTCCGCGTAATTGTCGTTGTGGATCAATGTTGCGCCGTCTGGCGCTTTGAGAGTCGGATAGGCGTCCCATAAGGACTGTTTCGGATCAAGAAACGCCATATAGCCGATGATCGCGCCATTCGGCAGTTCCACGCAGATTTGACGCGTCCTATAGAGGCTGATCACCAGCAAGACAAAGAAAGAGCATGACGCGACAAGAAACGCGTATTTGATGAGCCTGTAGGATCGTCTCAGAAAAGATTTCATCATGAGGCGCGGCTTCCATCCTCATTGAGGGAAAATGTCCAACGGGCAATCCTCGCGCCGATAGGCAGGATCTCCCGACAGATAATTGTATGCGATAAAGATATCTATCAGCGTGTGTTCTCCCATTTTCGGCAAAGCGGCGTTGAAGAGACGCGCATGATACTCTAGCAGTCCGCGGGGGATTCTTGACCGCTTTGACGTTGTGTCCTCTTTGACGATCTTTCTGTAGAGCGCGCCGTTTCTCTCCGCCAAGACCAAGCCGACATCCGGCCTATAGGCGAAACTGCTATAGAATCCTTCGCTGTCCATGAGACTCGATCTTGGCCCGACAACCCCATAGACTGTCGTTCTAGAAAAGGAGAGACTTTCCAAGTGGCGTTCGCTTTGGATTAATGTCGTGCCATCGCGCGCCTTGAGAGTCGGATAGGGTTCCCATAGAAACTGTGTTGGATCTAGGAATGCTGTATAGCCAAGGATCGCGCCATTGGGCAGTTCCGCGCAGATTTGCCTTCTATTATAGCTGTCTACGATACACCATGCGGGCGGGAGACATAGCGCGATAAAGAGCCCGTATTTTGCTGTCTTGTAGACAATCCGCGGAGAGAATTTCATGGGTTATGTTGATGTCTATTTTTTATCATATCTGTATCTGCTCCTAGAGCGATCTTGAAGGACATATCCACTGAATGAACCACGCCACTCATCTGTAACGTCGTAAATTTGCGCAATGGGAAGATCATATGGAGGGTGCTCATCATCAGGATATTTGTTGGAAGGGTCGAGAACATCTTTGTATGTCTCCTCCACAATAAATTTTATTCTCCCCTGGGTGAATATTAATCCCTTTTTTAGGCTGCAAGTTCCGGAGAATTCTCCGATAACGGTTACGCCTCCTAGACTCCAAACGACTGGTCTCATGTTATATCTTTCCGGATGTTCGCCGCTAAAACTTTGTCCAATGTTTGCGCGCGCCTTATCGGCAATTTTTCCCAAAAGGTTTTGTCCGCCTATTTGTTTATAGCGGTTGACGAAATCCTCGAGAAGACCCACTTCTCGCAGAATGACGGTTTTGCCATTTCCAAAGAGATAGTGCATGGCCATATCGAAGTCTGACCATCTTCTGGAGCCGGTGTTCTGATACCCTGTGTGCCGAATGCGCATCTGTTCTCCGCCCTGAATATGTGGCTCTGCATAACACCGACAATTGGGTGCTTCCCCAGGATGACCTGTCGGAGGAGGGCTGTCCCAAGAGAAAATCTTTCCTTCATTGGCGCGATGGCTCGGGCGAACCTTGTTGTCTCTTTGGGTGCGCCAAATATAATGCGTGGTCGTCCGCGCCCGCTTCACAAAAGACGCGATCGGAGTCCCCTTGCGAAGATAGGCTTCAAAAGCTTTGCGATAGAGAGGGGAATCCACATGCATGAGAAGGCGCTCCGGCGCGGTTGAAATTGTCCAACAGATTGATATTTAATGCGCTTTCATCGGACGTGGATAAGAAAAACATCTCCGCTTGGGTTGGGCTGCCCCATGATAATCTTCCGTCCTAGACGGGGAGAGCATCATGCTGGAAATCGCCGCAACGATTGTCATTCTCTTGGTTGACGTTCCTGTCAATTTTTGGCTTTGGCTTCTGATTGTCGTCCCGCCGGCGCTCGTCTTCGCCGCCGCTCCGAAGCACAGCGCCTCGCTCCGATTCGCAAGACTCGTCCTTGCCATTGGGGCAGGCTACGTCTTTGTCGTTTTAGGCGCTGAGACGCGGCACAGTTTGGATGTGAAGGCGCTGGAGGAATGTCAGGAGCAATATCCTTTCGGATCCATCCGATCGCCGGAGCCATGCGATCCATTGATGGAAGAGGTTGTAAGCGATGCTTACAGATCGGGCGCTGTTTTTTTTGGTTATGTTCATGCGGCGGTTTATGTCGGCTTTTGGGAGATGGTTTGGAGGTTTTGGCATCGCAAGACGATCGGGGCGTTGGGCGGAAATTATAGAGGCGGATGGTTTAGCGCGATGATGATTTGTTTTTTTCTTTTTGTTGTGGCGTTTTTCGCTTTCGTGATTCTTTACAATGTTTTTTGGCGCTAGGGCGCTCCCGTAAAGGGGGGTCAAGGGGGGCTTGCCCCCCTTGAGAAAGGGGGGGTCGGGGGGAATCCCCCCGAAAACGCGTGGGTGGGTGGGAAAAAAGCATTTGCGAGCAAACGCAGTGCAGCGAGCAAATGCGACCCACCCACGCGCCCCCTGCCCGCAAGAGCTCTTGGAGGGGGGTCGGCGGGCTTCTCGCAAGCTCGTCTCGCTACGCTCGCCTCGCTTGCTTCGTTGCGCCACGCCCGCCGACCTATAGGTTGCCTCACGGCAACCTTGTTTTTTGCGGGGGGCTAGCCCCCCACACCCCCCTTCACATGGAGCGCGTTATTTCTTCAGAAAATCCAAAACAACCGACCGAATCCGAGAAGGAGCCTCAGGCAACAAAGCATGTCCCGCACCCTCAATCCTCACCGCCCGAACCCTCCCCGGAAACTCCCGCGCCAACAACGCCGCCGTATCCTCATAAGGCGCAATCGCATCCTCCCCCCCCAACGCGATGCGATCCCAAATCCAGCGTCCCCGCCTCGCCGACCGTCTCGCGCCGCCCTCGCGTGAAATCTATCCCGAGCCGCAGCGACAGCGCCCCCGCCATCACCCATAAGATCGTGAAAATCCGTCTCATATCTTCTTGTCCTTGAACGCCGACAAGCGAGGCGTGAAGAAAAACTTATCTATGCCGCTCTCGCTTTGGAAAGCAACTCGGCAAGTTCGGGAAAATCTGTCGCCACGCAAAGAGAATCAAAATCATATCCTTTGAGCGCCTCGCGCGCCCCCTCTTCCCGATCCACGATCGCCAGAATCTTGACAATCTCGCCGCCCACCATTTCCACAGCGTCAATGGCTTCCTGCGCCGATCCGCCTGTCGTGGCCACATCGTCCAAAATGACGATCTTCTTATCCCTCAGCGTCTCGTCCTCAGCCAAGCCCTCAAACAGATTTTGCAAGCCATGTTTTTTGACTTCTCTGCGCAGGAAGAAGCCGCGCATTTTTACGTCTCTCCGTTGGCTGCGCATGAGGAGGCAGCTTATCAGAGGCACAGCCCCAATCGCCATCCCGCCGACATAATCCGCGCCCAACGGCGCGACCTTCTCATAAAGCAGATCGGCAATGAGAGAGGCGGCTTCCGATTCCATCGTCAGCGCCTTCATATTAAAGTAGAAACCGCTCTGCCGTCCCGAAGAAAGCGCGATCCCCTCATTGATAACCAGGGCGCGATCGCGGATCGCCTCCACAAGCTGTGCGGACATTTTTCCTCCCTCTTCTCGCAACGCCCGCCTCTTTCCGAAAGGCATAAACGAATCACTTTAGTGAGCGGTCTCCCAATCCTTGCCCAGATGCACATCCACGTCAAGAGGCACGGAGAGACGGCAGAAGGGCAGAGGCGCCTCCGCCATCACCTCTTTAATAATGACAGCGGCGCGATCCGCCTCGCCTTCCGGCGTCTCAAAGACAAGCTCGTCATGGACTTGCATCAGCATCCGCGATTTGAGACCGGCTTCTCTGATCGCCTCATCCATTCGGATCATCGCGCGGCGGATGATGTCGGCGGCGGAGCCTTGCATCGGCGCGTTGATCGCCGCCCTCTCCGAAAAACCGCGCCGCGCCGCGTTCTTGTCATTAATCCCCGGCAGATGACAGCGCCGACCAAAAAGAGTTTCCACATAGCCTCGCTCGCGGCATCGCGCCTTCGTCTCTTTCATGTAATCGCTGATGCCGGGGAACCTGCTCATATAAAGCGCGATATAATCCGCCGCTTCCGCCCGACCAATCCCCAATTGCCGCGCCAAGCCAAACGCCGATATGCCGTAAATGATCCCGAAATTGATCGCTTTCGCGCGGCGGCGCGTCTCGGCGTTTATGGTCTCGGGGCTGCCGCCGAAAATCTCCGCCGCCGTCATGGCGTGAATGTCCGCGCCTCGCGCGAAAGCCTCGCGCAGCGCCGACACGCCGCCAATATGCGCCAAGAGCCGCAGCTCAATCTGGCTGTAGTCGGCGCTCAACAGAAGATGACCCTCCTCGGCGACAAAGGCTTTGCGGATGCGCCTGCCTTCTTCGGTGCGAATCGGAATGTTTTGGAGATTGGGATCAGACGAGGCGAGCCTGCCTGTCGCCGCCGCCGCCATCGCGTAAGAGGTATGGACGCGCCCGGTCTCGGGATTAATGAAAAGAGGGAGGGCGTCGGTATAAGTGCTTTTCAGTTTCGCCAAATGCCGCCAGTCCAAAAGACGGCGCGGAAACTCATGCCCCTCCGCCGCCAGCTCCTCCAACAGACCGGCGCGCGTGCTCCATTGGCCTGTGCGCGTCCTGCCTCCGCCCGGGAGGTTCAGTTTCTCAAAGAGAATCCGACCCATCTGCTGCGGGGAGGCGATGTTGAACTCTTCGCCCGCGATTTGGTGAATCTCCTCTTCCATCTTTTTGAGGGATCGCGCGAACTCGTCAGAGAGGAGGCGGAGCGCCTCCTTTTCCACGCGGACGCCTCGCGCCTCCATCGCCAGCAGGACGGCGATGAGCGGGCGCTCCAATGTCTCATAGACCGAGACCATCCGCTCTTTGAGCAGGCGCGGGCGCAAAATCCGATGCAGCCGCAGCGTCATATCGGCGTCTTCGGCGGCATATTCGCTTGCCTGTTTGAGCGGAACTTTTTGGAACGGAATCCGCTTCTTGCCAACGCCTGCCACCTCTTTATAAGGGATCGGCTCGTGATGGAGATGCGTTTTGGCGAGATTGTCCAAGCCATGATTTCTGACGCCGCCGTCCAGCGCGTAGGAGAGGAGCATCGTGTCATCCACCGGCGCGAGATGGATTCCATGGCGTCTAAAAATCGCCATGTCATATTTGGCATTATGCAGAATCTTCAAGACGCTCTCATCTTCCAAGAGAGGTTTCAGAAGCTTTAGCGCCTCCTCTTGCGACATTTGATCCTCCATCGTTCCGTTCGGCTTTTGATGGAGGAGGGGGATGTAGCGGCATTCCTTCTCTGAGAGCGCCAGCGATATGCCGACAAGGTCGGCCCGCATCGCGTCCAGCGATGAGGTCTCCGTATCCACGGCGACCGCGCCGGCGTCCCGCGCCCGCGCGACCCAATCTTTCAAGACGGAGGCCTCGCGGATGAGCTGATAAAGGGAGCGGTCTATCGGCTGCCGCGCCGCCGCGTCATCCTCCAAAGGCAGAGAGAGGGCGCGGGGGCGCGGGGGCGGAAGAGCGGCGTCTCCGATATCCAAAGCCTTCGCCACGCGCCGCGTCAGCGAGCGAAACTCCATCTCATGGAGAAACGCCATCAGCCTTTCGGGGTCGGGCTCTCTGATGGCGAGTGCCTCCAAGGGCTGCGGAATCTCGTCATCCTTCAGAGAGACGAGGCGGCGCGACAGGCGTATCTGATCGGCGAAGTCCGTCAGCGCTTCGCGGCGCTTCGGCTGCTGGATTTCTTCGGCGCGCGCCAAGAGCGTTTCCAGATCGCCATAATCCTCCAAGAGCGCCGCCGCCGTCTTCGGACCGATCCCCGGCGCGCCAGGGATGTTGT
Source organism: uncultured Alphaproteobacteria bacterium (assembly GCA_958296285.1). Classification (GTDB taxonomy): domain Bacteria; phylum Pseudomonadota; class Alphaproteobacteria; order JAPOUT01. The sequence continues at coordinate 156,034 of OY282459.1, read as the reverse complement.
CGGAGGAATCGCCTGCCAGCGCCAGCAAATCTCCCAGTTTGGAGGGCATGACGCCGAAGCGCGAGAAAACCCCCTCCTCGTCAATGAGTCTGTCTTTCATGCTGTCCACCATGCGGACATTCTTGGAGACGAGCTGCATCAGGTCTTTGTCGGACGAGACGATGCTGACTTTCGCGCCTCGTCTCTGAGCCTCCATCGCATAGGCGGCGATGATGTCGTCGGCTTCCAGCCCTTCTTTCTCAAGGACGGCGATGCCGAAAGCGTCCGCCGCGCGGCGCGTCAGAGGGAATTGCGGGACGAGATCCTCCGGCGCCGGCGGGCGATTCGCCTTGTAATCCGGATAAAGAGACTGGCGGAAGGAGGCGCCCGGCGCGTCAAAGACGACTCCGAGATGGCTGACTGTCGGCGATTCGGTCTTTATCTCTTCCCGCAATTTGTGGAGCATGTTAGAAAAGCCCTGAACCGCGCCGACAGGAAGTTTGTCGGATTGGCGCGTCAGAGGCGGCAGCGCGTGATAGGCGCGGAAGACATAGCCATAGCCATCCACCAAATAAAGATGGCTGGGCTTGTCGGCGTGGGTCTTGGCGTCAGCGATCATGGGGTTTCATCATGCTTTACGAGACGGAGGAAGCGCATCGGGCGGTGGCGAAGACTGCCCGCGACATGCCTCCCTCCAAGACCGATTATGCTATTGACGCGCGCGGATTGCACAAGATTTATCGCGCGCAGAAAGGGCAGCCGGCGAAAGAGGCTTTGGGCGGCATTGATCTGCGGGTTAAGCGCGGCTCTATTTTCGCTCTTCTTGGCCCGAATGGGGCGGGGAAATCCACCTTCATTAATATTTTGGGCGGCTTGACGATCAAGAGCGGCGGACGCGTCCGCATTTGGGGTTTTGACATTGACGTCAATCCGCGCGAGGCGCGCGCCGCCATTGGGATTGTTCCGCAGGAGTTGCATATTGATCCTTTTTTCACGCCGCGCGAGATTTTGGATTTGCAGGCGGGGCTTTATGGCGTGCCGCGCCGCGAGCGCCGCACGGACGAGATTTTGCGTCTGTTGAGTTTGGAGGACAAAGCCGATGCTTATAGCAGGACGCTTTCGGGCGGGATGCGGCGGCGCTTGATGGTGATGAAGGCGATGGTGCATGCGCCGCCGATTCTCGTTTTGGACGAGCCGACCGCCGGCGTGGATATAGAGTTGAGGCGGCAATTATGGGCGCATGTCCGTCAGATGAACGCTGAGGGCGTGACGATCATTTTGACGACTCATTATTTGGAGGAGGCGGAGGCGCTTTGCGATCGGATCGCGATCATAGATGACGGCGCGGTGATTGCGGAGGGGGCGACATCTGATCTTGTGGGTCAGATGGATGCGAAGCAGTTGGTCATCACGCCTGAGGCGAGGCTTGCGCGCGTTCCGTCCATGCCGCCGGATGTGGAGGCTCGGTTGGATGGCGAGGGTCGTTTGCGGGTTCATTATCATCCGCGGAGCGTGAAGATGGCGGTGATTTTGTCGGCGTTGTCGGATGCGGGGGTTGTGGTGGCGGACATGACGACGAGGGAGCCTGCTTTGGAGGATTTGTTTGTGCGTTTGACTCGCGGGGCGGGTGGATCGGATAGTTCTGATGGGGGGGATTTCTTTGGCGGAGAGATTTAGTTGTGTTGTGGTAGAAGGGGTTTGGTTTGCGCCTGTAGCTCAGTTGGATAGAGCGCTGCCCTCCGGAGGCAGAGGTCGGGGGTTCGAATCCCTTCAGGCGCGCCCTCTCAAGAAAGAGGTTCTTGGCGCTGTCCGTTTAGGATTTCTTTCGGGATGCTTCTTGATATTTCAGGATCAGTTGGTAATCCAGCTCATCGGATTTTTCATGGGTGAATTTCCGCGCAATTTCTGTCTCCAGCTGGTCAATTTTTTTGCCCAGCGCTTTCTTAATCTCGCCGCCTGCTTTTTCCGTATGAACTCCCTGTATCGGGACGATCATATCCTTATAAAATGAGGACTCATCAGTGATGAATTCCCAAAAGGCTCTCCCGACAAGTTTTTCATAGCCTTTTGGCTTATGAGGGTTTTTCTCTGGCCTCCCATAGCAGCAGCCGTTGATCAGTCTGATTTCTTCCTTATGTCCGCTCGTTCTTAACTTGACTGATGCCGCTCTCATATCCGTGATCATTTTTTTGACTTGGCTGCTATTGCCCCAATTCGGCCCCGATTTTATCGCCACCAAGCATTTGATCGAATGCCCGTTTTTTTGTCTTTTGGTTTCAAGGTCTATTCCTTCCGCCGCCGATTTGTCGCCGCCATGGATTTTTTGATCCGCATTGATCGCAACGCGCTCTATCAGATCGCCAAAAATGGTTTCCTTGCTGGATGAGAATTTGTCCATCGTCAAATCCTCAGCCAAGTCTCTTGGATTTCTTATCCCCAAAGCGGCATACATATAGGGGTTTTTTGTCGGGATGACAGTTTTTATCTCTATCCATCCAGACGAGCGAATTTTCGCGAGGAGCTTCGCTCGGAATTGCTCACATTCTTTTCTTATGAACGCCTCAATCTCTTTGCGTGTTTTGTCATCCACCGTTGTTTTTAATCCTTTCAAGAATCAGTTCTTTATATTCAGGCAGAATTTCCATTCCGATGCTCTCGCGGCTCAGATTCTGCGCGGCTATAAGCGTCGTCCCCGAGCCGCAGAAAGGGTCCAGCACTGTATCCCCCGGCTCGGTGAGCAATTTTATGAACCATTCGGGCAATGAAAGCGGAAATGTCGCGCTGTGGTTTTTGTTCGCGCATTCCGTGGCGATATGCAGAACGTTGGTCGGATAAGCTTTTTCACGCCCGACCCAATGGGAGATGTTTTTTCCAAACCCGCTCTTTGAGCGCGATTCATCTCGGATCATGTCGGTCTCGCTGAGTTTGCGCAGACGTTTCTTTTGCCAATCTCCAGCAGGAATCATGACGTTTTCCTGAAGCATCTTGAAGGTCTTTCTCTTCGTGAAGTGAAGCAGCCTCTCCCAAGCGTCTCTGAATCTGTTGGGCCATTTTCCGGGATAGCAGTTCTTCTTGTGCCAAATATATTCCTCCGTCCAGAGCCAGCCCTCCTTCCGCATCGCTTGGATGAGTTCCAGCACGTAAGTGAGTTTTTCTCCATTGGCGGTTTTTTCTTTAATATTCAGAATGAAAGAGCCCGATGGCTTAAGAACGCGCATCATCTCTTTCGCGCGGGGCATAAACCAGACGACATAATCGTTTGGAGCGATTCCGCCATAGCTGCTTTTTCTCGCTTCCGCGTAGGGAGGGGATGTGAATATCAGATCCACGCTTTCTGCGGGCAGTTTTTCCATCGCCTTGAGACAGTCGCCGATAAGAACGCGCGGGCGAATCAAAGCCGTAGCCGGCGCTATGGATATTCCTGTCTCTTTGCGTCTTTTAACAGCTGTGGCCGGCATGGCGCTCCTCTTTTACCGAATCATGGATGGCTCGCCGAGTATCGCATATTTCTCATGATTCATGCGAGCAGGGGGGTCGGCGGGCTTTCTCGCTCGCTACGCCACGAGTGGCTAACGCTCGCTTTGTTTCGCCACGCCCGCCGACTATAGCGGGCTGTCGCCCGCTTGGTTTTTTTTGGGGGGCTCGCCCCCCAAACCCCCCTTCACCTTCAGCTTCTATGCATTAGTTCCCCTGCGGCAAAAACACATGCCTATCCATGAAAAAGATGCCTGTCGCGGCAGCGACCCCCCCAAACCCCCCTCAACGGGAGCCAAGCCATCAGGGACACGGGTAAGGCTGCCGCAGATGAACAGCCTCAATATCCGCCAAACATTCCGCGCCCAACTCAACATCCACAGACCCCAACGCCAAATCCAACTGATCCATAGAAGTCGCCCCAATAATGTTGGACGTCACAAAATCCCGACCCAAAACAAAAGCATTCGCCATCTGCGAAGCGTCTAGCCCGTGCCTCTCCGCCACCGCCAAATACTCGTCAATCCGATCCGATGACCCCTCCGTCTCATAACGCTGCAAGCGCCGAAACAACGCCTTCCGAGACCCCGCAGGCAACGCGCCGCCCTGATACTTCCCAGTAAGATAACCCTGCGCCAACGGCGAATACGCCAACAAGCCAACGCCCTCCCGATGCGCAATCTCGCTCCCCACCAACTCATACGTCCTGTTCAGAAAATTATACGCGTTCTGAACAGACGCAATCCGCGGCAAATCCCGCATCTCCGCCTCATGCAAAAACGACATGATCCCCCATGACGTCTCATTGGACAATCCAATATGCCGAACCTTCCCCGACTTGACGCATAGGGCGAGCGTCTCCAAAATCTCGCCAATCGGACGGCTCTCCCCCTCCATCGGCTCATAGCCCAACCGCCCGCCAAATAAACGCATCGGTCTGTCGGGCCAATGCAGCTGATACAAATCAATGTAATCGGTCTGAAGCCGCCGCAAACTCGCCTCCAACGCCTCCAAAATCTGCGACCTGCTCTGCTCCACAAGACCCCCATCCTTCCGAAGCCACGACAGACGCGAAGAACGCCCGGCGACCTTTGTCGCCAAAATGATCTTCTCCCTATTCTTCCGCGCCCGAAACCATGAGCCGATAATCTCTTCGGTGCGCCCCTTCGTCTCGGCTTGCGGCGGGATCGGATACATTTCGGACGCGTCAAAGAAATTGACCCCGGCATCAAGGGCGCGATCCATCTGCGCATGGCCGTCAGACTCGGTGTTTTGCTGCCCCCACGTCATCGTCCCCAGACAGATGCCGCTCACTTTAATGTCGCTGCGCCCCAAAGCGCGATACTCCATCGGCATCAGAAAAATCCCCCTTCAGCCTCTCTTGAGAGAATCATGTCTCACCAAAACCATCGGCGCTCGTCCTTTTTCTCCGCGCCTGTGGCGCGGCGCAGAGCCTTCTCCACATAGGGCAGAATGCCGGAGACAATCCTCGCCACGCCCGCTTTGTTCGGATGAATCCCGTCCAAAAGATTGAGAGACGGCATCAAAGCCACCCCCTCCAGAAAAAAAGGATAAAGCACAATGCCATGCTTCTCGGCAAGACGCGGATAGATAGAGTCAAAACTCTCCCGATAGCGCCCGCCCATATTGCGAGGCGCGCGCATCCCGGCAAGCAGAATCTCTATGCCCAAATCCTTCATCCGCGCGATCATCGCGTCCAGATTTTTTTCCAAGCGCCGCGGATTCTTTCCGCGAAGAGCGTCATTGGCGCCCAATTCCAAAATGACGATGCGGGGCGCGTCTCGCGGAAGAGAGGAGAGAGTCCATGACAGACGCTCGCGCCCGCCTGCGCTCGTCTCGCCGGAAACGCTGGCATTGCGAACCTCCACGTCCCATCCTTTCTCTTGAAGCGCCCGCGCCAATTGCGGCGCGAAGCCATCTTGAGCGGAGAGCCGATAGCCGGCGCTCAAACTGTCGCCGTAAATAAGGAGAACAGGACGCTCCGCCGCCGCCGCCCCCGCCGCCGCCGCGTCAAGACGCGCCGCCCCGAATGAGGCGAAGCAGAAAAACGCCGAAACCAAAAAAGATAAGCCAAAACGCATAAAGCCCTCCTTCAACCCTTGCGAGACAAGAGAGATGAGGTTTATCCTCTGCCCACCGAAAGAGCAAGCTTCGCCCGTGCCGCCACCCATTCTCGCCTTTGAAGACGTCCATCTGAGCCTTCCCTCGGCGGGAGGGACGGTGGATATTTTGCGCGGCGTGCGTCTGACTGTCGCGAAAGGCGAATCGGTCGCGATTGTCGGACCGTCGGGATCCGGAAAAAGCACGCTCCTGATGCTCTCGGCAGGCTTGGAACTCCCAAGCCGAGGGAATGTCCGCGCGCTGGGGCGCGATCTGACAAGCCTCAATGAAGACAGCCGCGCGCGCTTCCGCGGAGAGCATATCGGAATCGTCTTTCAATCCTTCCATCTGATCCCGACGATGACGGCTTTGGAAAATACGGCGCTCGTCTTGGAACTGATCGGCGGCCGCAAGGCGGAGGCTCGCGCGAAAGAGATTCTCGCCCGCGTGGGCTTGAGCGCCAGACTCTCTCATTATCCGGCGCAATTGTCCGGCGGCGAGCAGCAGAGGGTCGCTTTGGCGCGCGCCCTCATCTCGCAGCCCTCCATCATTCTCGCCGATGAGCCGACAGGCAATCTGGATCAAAAGCGCGCCTCGGACGCCGCCGCCCTCCTCTTTGAACTTCAGCGCGAGAAAGGCGCGGCGCTTCTCATCGCCACCCATGACGCCGCCCTCGCCAAAAATTGCCAGCGCGCCCTCCATATGCGCGAAGGGCGTCTGACCGAATCTCCAAAGGAGGAAAGAGAGTGAGCGCTCGTCTTTATAAGCGGCTGCCCTTGGCGCTCGCCATCGCGCTCAAAGATATGCGCGGACGCTTGACGGGCTTCCGAATCTTCTTCGCCTGTTTGGCTTTGGGGACGGCGGCGCTCGCGGCGGTCGGCAGTTTCGCCGAAGCGCTTTACGCCGGCATGGCGCGGGAAGGGCGCGCCATTTTGGGGGGCGATGTGGAACTGCGTCTGGCGCACCGCGCCGCGCCGCCTGCCGCCCGCGCCTTTTTCGCCGACTTCGCCTCGCAAGTCTCCGAAGTCCGCCGCATGAACGCCATGGCGCGCGCCGGAGACGAGTCTCTTCTCGTTTCTCTCAAAGCGGTGGATGCGCTCTACCCTCTGGCCGGGCGCATGGAGACGAAGCCCGCCGCGCCCCTTTCAGAGAGTTTCGCTTTGAGAGACGGGCGCTACGGCGCGCTTTACGATCCCTCTGTCGCGCGGATGCTGGGGGTGAGAGAGGGCTCGTCCATTCGCATTGGCGAGGCGGAGTTCGTGTTGAGGGCGCGGATTCTCTCCGAGCCGGATCGTCTCGCCGACAATGTCGTTTACGCGCCGCGCATGATGATCTCGCAGGAGGCGCTGGACGCCACGGGCTTGGCGGCGCCGGGCAGCCTCCTCGCCTATCATTACCGCCTCGCCTTGAAGGACGCGGCGCGCGCCTCGCTTGCCGATTTCGCGCAGCGGTTGCGCCAGCGCTTTCCCGAAGAGGGCTTTCGCATCCGCGACCGCGAGAATAGCAGTCCGCAAATCCGCGATTTTATAGAGCGAATCGGCTTTTTTCTCAGTTTGAGCGCGCTCGCCGCGCTCGTCATTGGCGGGATTGGCGTTTCCAATGCCGTCTCGGCGCATCTTCAATCGCGCCTCCGCCGCATCGCCACGTTGAAATGTCTGGGGGCGGGTCTTGATCTGGTCTTTCTGATTTACCTCTCGCAGATTCTGATTTTGACGGCGGTCGGCGTGGCGGTCGGCGTGGCGGCGGGGGCTGCCGCGCCTTTTCTGATGGACGCTCTTGCGGCCGGGCGCATTCCGGTGCCGCTTATTCCGGCGCTTTACCCTCTGCCTTTATTGATGAGCGCGCTTTACGGCTTTGTCTGCGCGCTGCTCTTCTCGGTTTGGCCGCTGGCGGCGGCGCGCGAGACGCCGCCCGCCGCGCTCTTCCGCGCCCATATTCAAGATTGGGACGCCAGTCCCGCATGGCGCTATCGGATTCTTTCGGCGGCGCTCGCGCTTCTTCTGTTGCTCCTCGCTTTTCTGACCGCGCCGGACAGCCGCTTCGCGCTTTATTTTCTGCTGGGCTGCGCCGCCGCGATTTTGGCGCTTCAAGGATTGACCATGATTCTCCTTAAAGCCGCCGCCAGACTCCCCGCCGCCGGCGGCTGGCTTTGGAGAATCCTCCGCGCCTCTTTGACGCGGCCGGGCGGGACATCCTCGCGCATCGTTCTCGCCCTTTCGCTGGGCTTGGCGCTTCTCTCTTCGGTGGCTCTGGTGGACGGCAATATCCAAAGCCAGATTCGCTCAGAACTGCCCGCCCGCGCCCCCGCCTTCTTCCTGACCGACATAAGAGGCGATCAGAGAGCCGCGCTCAAAGATTTGCTGGCGGAGAAAGCGGGGCTTTCCGATCTTTCTTTCACGCCGATTTTGCGCGGACGCATCACCCATCTGAACGGGGCGCGCGCCGAAGAGGCGAAGATCGCCGCCGACAGCGCTTGGGCGCTTCGCGGCGATCGCGGACTGACCTACGCCGCCGCCGCCCCTTCCGGCAGCGCTGTCATGGAGGGGCGATGGTGGGACGCCGATTATGACGGCGCGCCGCTCCTCTCGCTGGACGAGGAATTGGCGCGCGATTTCGGTCTTGGGATCGGCGATTCGTTGAGCGTCAGCGTTTTGGGGCGCAGGATGACCGCCAAAATCGCCAATATCCGCAGGATTGACTGGGAATCGATGGGCATCAATTTCGTCCTCGTCTTTTCGCCCGCGCCGCTGCGAGACGCGCCCCATTCCTATGTCGCCGCCTTCGGCGTGGATGAGGATGAGGAAGCCGCGCTGAGACGCGCCATCGCCGAGCGTTTTCCGAATATCGCGATCATTTCGGTCAGAGGCGCGATTGACGCCGTCAAGGGCATTTTGGAGAACATCGCCGGCGCGGCGCGGGCGGCGAGTCTGCTGACGCTCTTGATGGGCGCTTTGGTTCTGTCCGGCGCGATCGCGGTCGGCTATCGGCGGAAACTTTATGAGGCGGTCATCTTTAAAGTGCTGGGCGCGACAAGGCGGCGGCTGCTTTTGGCGCGTCTTTTGGAATATGCGCTTCTCGGATTGATCTCGGCCGCGGCGGCGATTCTCATCGGCGCGCTCGCCGCATGGGCGATCATCACGCAGATCATGCGCGCCGAATGGATCTTTCTGCCTCTTCCGCTCGCCGGGACTGTCATCTTGGCGTGCCTGCTGACGATCTGTCTTGGCTTGGCGGTGGAGTTTCGCGCGCTGCGCCATCCGCCGGCGCGACTCATTCATGCGATGGCCGATTAGCCATGCGATGGCGGATTAGCCGCCGCGCCAAAGTTTTTTCGCCGCCTCTATTTGGGATTCGTCAAAACTATAAAGACGCATAATGTGATGCTCCGGCATCGCCGCCACCAAAGACGAGACCTCTTGGATGTCGCGCAACTCTCCCTTCTCGCCCTCCTTCGTCCATATGGTGTCGCGCTCCTTCTCTCCCGCCCTTGTGCGGCGATAGGCGGAAATCCGCGTCTCGTCCAAATAGAAAGAGCCGATCCCGCTCTCTTTCAGACGGGTCTTGAAAAGCGCCAGCTGCGCCGAAACCCTCTCCCGATCGCCCTCCGAAAAATCGCCGCCGGCGTAAGCCTCCGCCGCCAAGTCCCAGCAGCGCGGCAGGCGGCGCGACAGAAGAGAGTCCGACAGACGCGAAAGCGAACCTCCCCCCTCCCGCAAACGATGCAGCGCTCCCAAAAGAACGGAATCGTCAAGACGCAGATAGGCGGCAAGATCATCCGCCGCCAAAGCCAAACTCTCTCCCAATGGATCGGATTCTCCGACCCGCTTCAGCAAATCGGCGAGCGCGCGCTCCGCCCCCCGAACCCCTTTATGCATATAGGCGTGAATGTAAAGATGATATCGCGCCAACAGATATTCCTCGGCGTTGCGGATTCCTTTGCGATTGAGGAAGATTTTTTCCTTCTCCCAATCGGCGTCCAGACAGTCCAAAAGCCAGTCAAAGTCAAAGCCGCCGCCGCCCATGCCGGTCATGTAGCGATCGCGGCGCATATAGTCCAAGCGATCGGCGTCAAATTGGCTGGAGACGATCTGCGCGTAAGGAGAGGCGCGACCTGGCAGAAAAAGATCGCGCACACGCCCCGACAAGCCTGCCCGCTCCAAATGTTTGGCGATCTCCTCCTCTTCGGCGATGATTCGCAGCGTCCATGCCTCGTGCTTTATCTTCGCGGCTTTCTCAAAGACGTGGCTGAAGGGCCCGTGTCCCAAATCGTGAAGGAGGGCGGCGATGGCGGCGGCGCGTCCCATCTCATCGTCATAGGAGAGGCTGCCGCGCCGAAGCCTCGCCAGCAGCAGACGCGCCACATGAAACACGCCCAGAGAATGGGTGAAGCGCGTATGGGTCGCGCCGGGGAAAACGAGATCGGCAAGCCCCAACTGCCGAATGCGCCGAAGTCTCTGAAAGGCGCTGGTTTGAATGAGCGCCCAAGCGAGATTGTCGGTCTCGTCTTTGAGATCAAAAGCGATGAGACCGTGAATCGGATCCAAAATGCGCTTCTCGCTCATGCCGTCTCCTCTTCGCCGTAAAAGACGCGCTCCAAATAAAGCCCGCGCGCCGGCGCCATTGGCGGACAGCGCGCGCGATCTCTCGCCTCCAACGCGGCGCGCGCCTCTTCCGCCGTCCATCTGCCTTCGCCGACATATTTGAGCGCGCCGACGAGGCTTCTGATCTGATGATGGAGAAAGGATCGCGCTTTCGCGCCGATCCGAATTTCCTCGCCTTGGCGGGCGATCTCCAGCGCGTCCAGCGTCTTGGTCGGAGACGCCGCTTGGCAATGGGCGGCGCGAAAGGTCGTGAAATCATGCGTCCCTAGAAAGACCCCCGCCGCCTCCCGCATCGCCGCGATGTTTAAAGGCTGGCGGACATGCCAAAAAAGACCCTTTTGAAAAGTCAGCGCTTCGGCGCGATTCCAAATGCGGTAAAGATAGGCTCTGGCTTTGGCGCTGTGGCGGGCGTGAAAATCCGGAGGGGCTAAAGACGCCTCCAACAGAACGATCGGCTGCGGCTTGAGATGGAAGTTCAAAGCCTCTTTCATTTCGCGCGGGTCTTTCTCGCGCGAGAAATCCAAATGGGCGACTTGTCCCAGCGCATGGACGCCGGAATCGGTGCGCCCGGCGCCGTAAGGGACGATCTCCTCCTGCGCGTAGGCGAAGCAGGCGCGCGCCAAAGCCTCCTGCGCCGAATCATGACCCCGCTGCGCCTGCCATCCGTGGAAGGCGCTGCCGTCATATTCTAGGAGGATTTTATAGCGCGGCATTCTGTCAGACCTAGAGAAGGCGGCAGCCCGCTTTTAGGCGCGCGCCTCTGAGAAAATCGCCGATCGGCATGGCGTTTCGCCCCTCCTTCTGCGCCCGCTCTATGCGGAGGGCGTCTCTGCCGCAGGCGATTTTTAACGATTCCCCCGCTTCCAAAATCTCGCCGCCCCCGCCGCCCGCGCCGCCGCCCTTGCCGCCCGCCCTTTCTTCTCTTTGGGCGCGGAGAATGCGGAGGCGCGTCGGCGCGCCCCCCTTTTCGGAAGGGATCAGACACCATGCGCCGGGTTTCGGCGAGAGCGCCATCAGCTGACGCATGATCAAATCGGCGGGCTTGCTCCAATCTATCCGACATTCTTCCTTTCGGATTTTTTCGGCATAGGTCGCGCCCTTTTGAGCTTGGGGGGCGGCGCGCGCTTTGCCTCGCGCGAGCTCTTCCACAGTCTCGGCGAAAATCTCGCCGCCGATGGCGATGAGTTTGGCGAGGAGCGCGCCGCAATCCTCGCCAAAGCCTATCGGGATTCGGCGCTGCGCGAGGAGGGGGCCTGTGTCCAATCCGGCGTCCATCCGCATGACGCTGACGCCCGTCTCCTTGTCGCCCGCCCAAAGGGCGCGGGCGACAGGCGCCGCGCCCCGCCAGCGCGGCAGCAGCGAGAGATGCAGATTGACGAAGCCCAAAGGCGGAATGGCGAGCATCTCCGGCGGAATCATGCGCCCATAGGCGAAGACGAGCGCGGCGTCAGGCTTTATCTTTTCCAAAATACGGGTTTCGCTCGCATCTTTGAGGGAGAGGGGGGCGCGGACGGGGATGCCGGCTTCGCGTCCGCGCTTTTCCATTGGCGAGGGGCGGGACTTTTTCCCGCGTCCCTTTTTGGCGCGGGGCATGGTGTAGAGCGCGGCGATCTCGTGCCCCCTCTCCAAGAAACCGTTGAGGACGGGCGCGGCGAAGTCCGGGCTTGCCATGAAGACAAGGCGCATCGGTCTCAAAGCGCGAGGGACGGTCTTTCCGGGGCGCTCTCCTCGCGTTTTTTCGCCTTGCGGAGTTTCTTGAGCGCCATGTCGCGCTTCAGCCGCGAGAGATGATCTATGAAGAGAATGCCGTTCAGATGATCCATCTCATGCTGCAGGCATGTGGCGAGGAGTTCGGAGCATTCTATCTCTTGGGGGCTGCCGTCATAGTCTAGGAAGCGGGCGCGGCAGGCGGCGGGGCGCTCCACCTCTTCAAAGATGTCGGGGACGGAGAGGCATCCTTCGCGGTAGATGGCTTTCTTGGCGCTCTGTCCCGAGATTTCCGGATTGACGAAATAAAGAGGTTTCCGCGCTTCGTCTTCGCGCAGATCCATGACGATGATTCTTTCGGGGATTCCGATTTGTATGGCGGCGAGTCCGATTCCGTCCGCGGCGTACATGGTTTCGGTCATGTCGTCCATGAGGCGGCGCTCGCGCGCGCCGACTTGGCGGACGGGCTGCGAGATTGTTTTCAGTTTGGGGTTGGGCGCGATGAGAATGTCGCGAATCATCGGTCTTGTCTCCTGAGGCGTTTCGTTGGATGTAATATAGTCGCTGGGGCGGATTCATGAAAGATGGATGAGGGGATTGTGGCGGAGATATTGCTCTGGATCATTCTTGTGGCCGTGATGGCTTTGCTTTTCGCGGCGCTTTTTCTAGCCGCGCGTCTGATGGACAGGCGGGAGGAGGAGAGGGGGGCGCGGGAGGCGGCGCAGGCGCTTTCTGAGACGATGGGGCGCGTGCGCGAGAAGCTGGGGGCGTTGGACGATCTTTCTTTGCAGGCGGGGAGGTTGGAGGAGATTCTCCGCAATCCTCAGCAGCGCGGCGCTTTTGGCGAGGCGCAGTTGGAGGCGATTGTTTTGGCGGCGCTGCCGAAGAGGATGGCTGATTTTCAGGCGGTTCTTTCCAATGGCAAGCGCGTGGATTGTTTGTTGAAGTTGGATGATCCGCCGGGTCCGATTGGGATTGATTCCAAATTTCCCTTGAAGGATTTCAATGATTTCCGCGAGGCGCGGGATGAGGATTCCAAAGAGCGGGCGCGGCGCGGGATGCGCGATGCTTTGAGGAGGCAGATTGGCGTCATTGGGGAGAATTATATTGTGGCGGGCGAGACGGCGGAGATTGCGCTTTTATTCGTTCCGTCCGAGGCGGTTTATGCGGAGATTCATGCTTCGTTGTTGGAGGTTGTGGAGGAGAGTTATCGCAGGCGGGTTTATTTGGTTTCGCCGAGCACCTTGATGGCGTTGTTGATGACGGTTCGGTCTGTTTTGCGGGATGTTCGGATGGCGGAGAAGGCGGATGAGATTAGGGATGATGTTCGGAGGTTGGGGTCGGATGTTGAGAAGTTATATCGGGAGGTAGAGAGGAGCGAGACGTATTTTGGGCATCTTCGGGGGGCGATAGATGAGATGCGGAAGATTGGGGAGAGGATAGTTCGGCGTGTTGGGAAGATTGGGGATATAGACGGCGATTGAGGGGGTGTGGAGGTTTGGCTTGCTCTGGTGAAGGGGGGTCAAGGGGGGCTTGCCCCCCTTGAGAAAGGGGGGGTCGGGGGGAATCCCCCCGAAAGCGCGGGGGGTGGGGTGGGGAAAAAGCATTTGCGAAGCGAGCAAAGCGAGCGAGCAAATGCGACCCACCCCCCGCGCCCCCTGCTCGCAGGAGCTCTTGTAAGCAGGGGGGTCGGCGGGCTTTCTCGCGGGCTTGCGCTACGCGCTTCGCCCGCTTCGTTTCGCCACGCCCGCCGACTCGTAGGCTGCCTTCGGCAGCCTTGGTTTTCGTGGGGGGGATAATCCCCCCCACACCCCCTTATCTTTTGGAGCAGGTCAGCCCTCCTCAGACTCCTCAACGCGAACCCGCGGCTCCTTCACAACACGACCACGATAAACCCCCGTCTCCAAAACCATATGATGCGGACGATGCAAATCTCCACTCTCACGATCCTCAACATAAACAATCGCCCGATCCCTATGACCAGAACGCCGCTTGCCCCGCCGCGAAGCCGATACCTTCTTCCTCGGAACCGCCATGACAAATCCTCATCTCTCTAACAAACCATCAGCCAAAACTAACATAAAAAAACAAAACCCGCATCTATTCCTATCCCCTATCCCCCCTCTCGCCCCCGCCAGGACGCCACAAAATCTCCCCCCCCTCCGCCGCTTTCCGCGCCGCGCAAAAAAGATAATCCGACAACCGATTCATATAAACGCAAGCCTGAAGATTCAAAACAACCCCCTCCCGCTCCGCCAAAGCCAATATGCGCCGCTCCGCCCGCCGCGCCACCGTCCGCGCCATATGAAGCGCCGCCGACCCGCGAGACCCCCCAGGCAAAAGAAAAGAGGTCAAAGGCGGCAAAATCTCCGTCAAAGCGTCTATCTCCGATTCCAGCCATTGAACCCTCTCCGCCCCGATCCGCAAAACCGACCCCGCCTCCTCATTCTCCTTGATCGGCACGGATAAATCCGCGCCCAAATCAAAAAGATCATTCTGAATCCGCGCGATCCTATCCGCCAAATCTTTCGCGCCCGCCTCTTCCAATGCGAGCCGCGCCGAGCCCAAATGGGCATTGAGCTCATCCACCGCGCCATAAGCCTCCACCCGCGGATCGGTCTTCATGACGCGCCGACCGTCTCCCAAAGAGGTCGTTCCCTTATCGCCCCCGCGCGTGTAGATTCTGTTGAGACGAACCATAGGATATTGTCCCCGAAAGACCGCATAGTCTATCAGGAAAACTCGCCAAGAAAAGGACGCCCCCATGCCGCGCCAAACAATGCGAAAAGGACGATTCCAACACGCGCCCGATCCCCGTCTGCAGGCGCTCAACGCCTCCATAGGCTTTGACAAACGCCTCTACGCCCAAGATATCGCAGGCTCCAAAGCCCATAGCCAAATGCTCGCCCATTGCGGAATCTTGACGAAAAAAGAAAGCGAGAAAATCTGCGAAGCGCTGGACGCCATCGCCAAAGAGATCGCCGAAGAGCGCTTCCCCTTTGACGCCGCGCTGGAAGACATCCATATGAACATTGAAGCGGCGCTGGGCGAGAAAGTGGGCGCGGCTCTCGCAGGCAAACTCCATACGGCGCGCTCGCGCAACGATCAAGTCGCGCTGGACTTCCGCCTCTATATCCGCGAAGAGATAGACGCGCTCCAACAAGCGCTCGCGGCGCTCCAAAAAGCGCTGGTGAGCCAAGCCCGCGCCCACGCCGCGACAATCATGCCGGGCTTCACCCATCTCCAAAACGGACAGCCCATCACCTTCGGACATCACTGCCTCGCCTATGTGGAAATGCTCGCCCGCGACCGCGCGAGGCTCAAAGACGCCCGCCGCCGCGTCAATCAAAACCCGCTCGGCGCGGGCGCGCTCGCCGGAACCTCCTTTCCGATTGACAGACAAAGAGTCGCCAAAACGCTCCGCTTGGAAGGCGTGGCGGCGAATGCGCTGGACGCCGTCTCCGACCGCGACTTCGCGCTGGAAACGCTGTCCGCCGCCGCCATCATCGCCATGCATCTCTCGCGCCTCGCCGAAGAGATCGTGCTGTGGGCGTCCCCCGCCTTCGCCTTCGTCTCGCTGCCCGAAGCCTATATGACAGGCTCCTCCATGATGCCGCAAAAGAAAAATCCAGACGCCGCCGAACTCATCCGCGCGCAGCTGGGACGCGCCGCCGGCGCCTTCACCGACTTGCTGATCGTCATGAAAGCGCTCCCCCTCGCCTACGCCAAAGACATGCAGCAGGATAAGGAGGCGGTCTTTCAATCTTTGGACGCTCTCAAAACCTCGCTTCCCGCCATGACAGGCATGATCGCAGGGCTGAAAGTCCATGAAGAGGCGATGCGCCGCATGGCCGCCAAAGGCTATCCGTTGGCGACCGATCTCGCCGATTGGCTCGTTCAAGAAAAAAAGGTCCCGTTCCGCGAAGCCCACGCCCAAGTCGGCGCGCTGATACGCCGCGCCGAAAAAACAGGCGGCGATCTCGCCAAACTCCAATGGGACGAGATCCGCGCCATCATTCCCAGCATGACGCAGGACGCCTATGACGGTTTTTCGCTGGAAAAGGCGGTCGCGCGGCGCGTCTCTTATGGCGGCACCGCGCCCAAAGAGGTCAGCGCCCGCGCCGAAGAATGGCGCAAGAGACTCATCGGCGAAAAACCCGAGAGAGATCAAAGGAAAGATCAAAAATGAGCCGCCCCGCCCCCGCCCTCGCCGCCTTCGCTGTTCTCGCCTCCCTCGCCCTCCTCGCCTCATGCGGCAGGAGCGCGCGGCCCCGCGCCCCGACAGGCGCAAGCCCTCAAGCGGAGCCTTGGCACGATCTCGCCGAGGATGTCGGTTATGTCGATCCCCTCCAAGACATTCTTGAGGAATAGCGCCGCCATGACCGGCAGTTTCTCTTATCGCCGCGGGATTCTCCATGCTGAGAACGCGCCGCTGGACGAGATCGCGCGGCGTTTCGGCACGCCGCTCTATGTCTATGCGGCGGGCGAACTCCGCGCCCTTTACGATCGCATGGCGGCGGCGCTTCGCGGCTGCCCCGTCCTTCTCTGCTACGCGCTGAAGGCGAATTTCAATCTGGCCGTGGTGAGGATCCTCGCGCGGGCTGGGGCGGGCGCGGACATCGTCTCGGAGGGCGAGATGCGCCGCGCTCTCCAAGCCGGCGTTCAGCCCTCCGCCATCATCTTCTCCGGAGTCGGCAAGAGGAAAGAGGAGCTCGCGCTCGCTCTTAAAATGGGCATCGCGCAAATCAATGTGGAATCGGAAGAGGAGCTGGCGGCGCTGATAGAGATCGCGCAGGCTTCCGGCATTCGCGCGCCTGTGGCGCTCCGCGTCAATCCGAATGTCGCGGCGGGCGGACACGAGAAAATCGCCACAGGGCGCGAAGGCGACAAATTCGGACTGCCTCTGGAAAAGATTCCCGAAATCTATCGCGCCGCCGCCAAAGAGCCTTCGCTCGCCATGCAGGGGCTCGCCGTTCATATCGGAAGCCAGATTCTTGACGCCGCCCCGTTCCGCGAGGCTTTTGGAAAACTCGCCGGCTTGGCGAAAGCGCTCCGTCAGGAGGGGCTGCCGGTGGCGCGGCTGGATTTGGGCGGCGGATTCGCCTATGGGCAAGATTTAGAGAGAGCCGCGCTCTCGCTGGAAGACTATGCCGATCTCGTCCGCCAAGTTTGGCGCGAGACCGAACTCCCTCTCATTTTGGAGCCGGGGCGCGCGCTGACCGCCTCGGCTGGGATTCTCCTCGCCTCCGTCCTCTATCAGAAGACCGCGCCTTCCGGCGAGCGAATCCTTGTCGTGGACGCCGCGATGAACGATTTTCTGCGCCCCGCCCTTTATGGCGCGAGCCACGCCGTTCTCGCCGTCAGGGAGGAGGCGAAAAGCGCCGCCGCCGCGCCCGCCGCGCCGTGCCAAATCGTCGGCCCCGTCTGCGAGAGCGGCGACCGCTTCGCCTCCGCCGCGCCTCTTCCTCCGATGGCGGCGGGCGATCTCATCGCCCTGATGGACGCCGGCGCCTATGGCGCCGTCATGGCCTCCTCCTATAATGGACGCCCGCGCCTTGCCGAGATCATCGTCTCGGATTCCCGCATTTGGCTCGCCCGCGCCCGCGAAAGCCGGCGAGAGATGCTGGAGCGCGATCCTCTTCCGCCATGGCTTCTTGACGAGCGCGCGCCTTCTTCCGCGCGGCGAAGCCCATGACGATTCTCTCCTGCGAGAATGTCGGCATGCGCTATGGACATGGGCCGGAAATCCTGCGCGATGTTTCTCTGACGATAGAAAAAAACGCCTTCTGTCTGCTGGTCGGCCCCTCCGGGGCGGGGAAGACCTCTTTGCTCAGTCTTTTTTTTCTCGCGCGGCAGCCTTCGCGCGGACTCATCAGGATTTTTGATCAGGATGTCTCGCTTCTGCCGCCCGGCGAGCGCTCTTTGTTGCGGAGGCGCATGGGCATCGTCTTTCAGGAATTCCGCCTCATTTCCCATATGACGGTTTATGAGAATATCGCGCTGCCGCTCCGCGCGCGCGGCGAGAGGCAGAGTCGCTATAGGAGCGATGTTTTGGAACTGATTGAATGGGTCGGCTTGGCGGAGAGGCGGGACGCTTATCCGCCGACTTTGTCCGGCGGCGAGAAGCAGCGCGCGGCGGTCGCGCGCGCCGTCGTCGGCGGGCCGGACATTCTGATGGCGGACGAGCCGACAGGCAACATAGATCCGGAAAATGCCGAGCGCATCCTGCATCTTTTCGCCGAGATGAATCGCATGGGCACGAGCGTCATTTTGGCGACTCATACGCCGTCTTTGTCGCGCCCGGAGAGGGCGGCGATTTTGCATTTGGAGGAGGGGCGGCTCTCTTATGGCTGAGCGCTCGCGTCTTATCCCTTCGCTTGCCGCGCCGCGCGGCGTGCTGGGTCCGGCTCTTGGGCTGATGACGTTCCTCCTCGCCTTGGCGCTCGGCGGCGCGCTCGGACTCATGCGCTGGGCGGATCTTTTCCAAGAGCGCCATCTCCACGGCATGGATCTCTATCTCCCTCTTCTGCAGGGCGAGAGCGAGGCGCGGATGGAGGAGCGCGAGCGCGCGCTTTTGGATTTTCTCAATCAGCATGAATCTGTCGCGGCGGCGCGATTCGTTCCCCGTGAAACAGTCGGCGATTTGATCGCGCCGTGGCTCGGCGAGGATTTTGACGCCGCGTGGCTGCCTCTGCCGCGTTTGATTGGTCTTCGCCTGCGCGTTTCGGATCTTTCTCTCCGCCGAGATTTGATGGAGGAGATAGAGGGTTTTTGGCCTGGCGCCAGCGGCAGCGCCGAGAGCGAAATGGCGAAGCGGGTTGGCGAGGCGCGAACTCTTGTGCAGCTTCTTTCGGCGATTGTCGTGGCTTGCGGGCTTTTTGGCATGGGCGCGATTGTCATTTTGGGCGCGCGGCTGGCTTGCATGGCTCATCGCGACACGATTGAGATTCTGCTTTATGTCGGCGCGGAGGAGGGGTTTATCGCGCGGCGTCTTCAGAGTTGGTTTTTGCTTCTGATTTTTCGCTGGGGGATGGCGGGGGTTCTTTTGGGCGCGGCGGCGCTTTTCGCGCTGGACGCGCTCGCTGAGAAAGCGCCTGACGCGCTTCTTTTGCTTTGGGCGGGGGGCTTTGTTCTGGAGCCGGCGGATTATGCCGCTCTTCTTTTGATTCCCGTTTTCGCGGCGCTTCTCACCCATCGGCTGGTGCGCTATCATATGCGCCGAATCTTGAACGAGTCGCTTTGAGGACGTCATGGCTGCGCTGGAGTTTCGGAGGGGCGTTGTGCTGGTTAATTTTTTTCGCACCTTGCTTTTCACCGTTTTGTTTTATGGTTTTTTGGCTGTGTGCTGCGTCATTTTGCTGCCGTGTCTTGTTTTGCCGCAGCGTTATCTTTATCGCGGCGCGCATTTATGGGGCGCGGCGTCTTTTTGGATTTATCGTTTGTGTTTGGGGACGGTTTGCGAGTTTCGGAATTTTGACTCGCTTCCTGACGCGCCTTGCATCATTGCCTGCAAGCATCAATCGGCGTGGGATACGGTGGCGCTTGTCTCGCATGTTCCGATGAACGCGATTGTCATGAAGCGGAGTTTGATTGCGATTCCGATTTACGGGCTTTATCTTTTGAAACTTTCGGCGCTTCCGTTGGACAGGGGCGCGGGGGTTTCGGCGTTGAGGAAGCTCATTCGGCTTGGGAGGAAGCGGGCGGCGAGCGGTCATCGCATTGTGATTTTTCCTGAGGGGCGGCGGCGTTTGCCGGGCGCGGAGCCGGATTACAAGTCTGGGGTTGCGGCTCTTTATCGGGGTCTTGGGTTGCCGTGTGTTCCGATGGCGGTGAATTCGGGTTTATTTTGGCCTCGGCGGTCTTTTGTTCATAGGTCTGGTCGGATTGTTGTGGAGGCTTTGCCTGTGATTCCGCCGGGTTTGTCGCGGGAGGTTTTTATGGCTCGTCTTGTTGGGGATATAGAGGCTGGGACGGCGCGGTTAGAGGCGGAGGGATCGCGTTAAGAGGGGGGTCAAGGGGGGCTTGCCCCCCTTGAGAAAGGGGGGGTCGGGGGGAATCCCCCCGAAAGCGCGTGGGTGGGTGGGAAAAAAGCATTTGCGAGTGAAGCAACGCGAAACGAGCAAATGCGACCCACCCACGCGCCCCCTGCTAGAAGAGCTCTTGTAAGCAGGGGGGTCGGCGGGCTTTCTCGCGGGCTTGCGCTACGCGCTTCGCCCGCTTCGTTTCGCCACGCCCGCCGACTATTCGGGG
This sequence comes from uncultured Alphaproteobacteria bacterium, assembly GCA_958296285.1. Lineage (GTDB taxonomy): Bacteria > Pseudomonadota > Alphaproteobacteria > JAPOUT01. The sequence continues at coordinate 135,902 of OY282459.1, read as the reverse complement.
GTTTCCCCCGAACCCCCTTTCTCTTGGGGGGCAAGCCCCCCAAACCCCCCTTCACTGGAGCGCGTCAGCAGAAAAACCGCCTGCTCCGAAAATAAATTCGCCAAAAACCCAAACCTCCCCAAAAATCGCCGCGGCTTCCCACCACCATCCAAACCCACAAAACGCTCCATCCTCAAACCCATCTCCCAACATAACCGCTCAAAATCCATCACCGTGCATAAATGCGCATTCGGAGTCTCAAACCAAAAATGCGGCAGCAACAACGTCATCGGCATCCGACCCCAAAACGCCAAATACAACCGACAACGCCAATGCCCAAAATTCGGAAACGACACAATCGCCCGAGACCCTATCCGCAACATCTGCTCCAAAACCGCCCGCGGACGACCCACCGCCTGCAAAGTCTGACTCAAAACAACATCGTCAAAAGCGCCGTCCGGATAATCCGCCAAATCCGTGTCCGCATCGCCCTGAACAACCGAAAGCCCCCGAGCCACGCAGCGATTCACCCCATCCTGACTGAGCTCAATCCCAACGCCCCGCCGACCAGACGCAATCAGCCGCGAAAGCAACTCCCCATCGCCGCAGCCAATGTCCAAAACCCGAGCCTCAGGCGCAATCATCCCGGCAATCACATCCAAATCCACGCGATTCTCCCGAAAGGACGAACCCCCCTCGCCCTCGCCCCCGCCGCGCCCCCCGCGCCGCCGACCATCGCTCCGTCCCGACAGCGATTTCAAAAACCCGTCCAAAACGCCAAACATCTCCGGCTCATCCAACAAAAAAGCGTCATGCCCCTTGTCGCTCTCAATCTCCACGAAACTGGCATCGGCGGCAGACCCATTGAGCGCGCGCAAAATCTGCCGACTGTCAGCCGTCGGGAAAAGCCAATCGCTCGTGAAGGAAATCAGACAAAAACGCGAAGCGCTCGCCGCGAAAGCCTTCGCCAAATTGCCGCCATAATCAGCAGCCAAGTCAAAATAATCCATCGCCCGCGTCAGATACAAATAAGAGTTCGCGTCAAAACGATCCACGAAGGTGAAACCCTGATGCCTGAGATAACTCTCTATCTGAAAATCCGCCTCAAAACCATAAGAGACGCGCTCCCTGTCTTGCAGATTGCGTCCGAATTTGCGATGAAGCGCCGGCTCGGAAAGATAGGTGATGTGCGCCGCCATCCGCGCGACCGCCAAGCCCTTCTGAGGCGTCTCGCCTCTCTCGGCGTAATCGCCGCCCCGCCATCGCGGATCCGCCATGATCGCTTGGCGTCCGACCTCGTGAAAGGCGATGTTCTGCGCCGAATGCCTAGCCGCAGTCGCGATCGGAACGACTCCGCTCAAGCGATCCGAATAGCGCGCCGCCCATCGGAGCGCCTGCATGCCGCCCATAGAGCCGCCTATGACGCATAAAAGCCGCTCTATCCCCAAATGATCAATCAGACGCCTCTGCGCCTCCACCATGTCGCCGATCGTGATGGCGGGGAAAGACAGCCCGTAAGGCTTGTCGCCGCCGGGCTTGAGGCTGCCGGGACCCGTAGAGCCCATGCAGCCCCCCAGCACATTCGCGCAGATAACGAAATAGCGAGAGGGATCCAAAACCTTCCCCTCGCCGACCACGCGATCCCACCATCCGGGCTTCTCCGTGATCGGATGCCTGCCCGCCGCGTGCTGATCGCCGGTGATGCCATGGCAGATCAGAACGGCGTTGCTTTTTTCGGCATTCAAGGCGCCATAGGTCTGATAGGCGATCTCCAGCTGGGGCAGCGCCTCGCCGCAGGCGAGAGCGAGAGGCTCATCGGGGCGGAAGATCATCTCGTCTCTCTCTTCTCTTGGCATGGCGGCATCAGCGAGGGATTGCGGTTGGGACGGCAGAGGGTTCATATTGCACCATCTCGCCTGTCGTGAAAAGGCGGCGCGCGAAAGAGGCGATCGGCGAGAGGCGGCAAAGAGCGGCAATGGGCGGCGAGAGGGGCGGCGAGAGGCATGGAGAAAGATGGCATAGAAGCGATAAGAGGCGAGATTGACGCGCTGGACGCCGAAATCCACGCCCGTCTGATGCGGCGCATGGATCGCATGACGGCGCTCGGCGAAAAAAAACGCGCATCAGGCGAAAAGAGCGCCTATCGTCCTGAACGCGAAGCGGCGCTCTTTCGCGCGCGGATAAGAGACCATCGGGGGCCAATGGCTTTGGAATCGCTCTTGCGGATATGGCAGGAGATTTGCGCGGCGGCGGCACAAATCCAAATGCGGAAAGTTCTTGAGGCGGCGCTTTTCGCGCCCGCCGAGACGCCGCGCTTCTTGGACATCGCGCGGGCGCAATGCGGCGCGGGCGGAACAATCCGCCTTTTAGAGAGCGCCGAAGAGACGCTCAAAGCCGCCAAGGCGGATCCGTCTCTGCTGGCGATGCTGCCGGCGCCGACAAGCCTCCTTCCGAAAGAGGGGAGGCGATGGTGGCGTCTCTTGACGCCCCCCCTTCAGATTGTCGCGCGCCTTCCTTTTCTTTCAGGCGGCGAAGACGGCGCGGCGCTTTATGTCGTCATGCGCCGAGAATGGCGCGCCTCAGGAGACGACATCACCCTCCTTCGCGCCAAGGACGACAAAGACGCGCCCGCGCAAAATTTGCGAGACGGCTCTCTTGTCGGCGAGATTTTATGCCGCGAGGAAGGCCAGACGCTCTTGGCGCTGGACGGTCATATCGCCAAAGGGGACGACAGGCTGAGCGCGCTCGCGCGGAGAATGGGCGCTCTCGTCTATTTGGGCGGCTTCGCCAAACCCCTCGCCGTGAAGCGATCATGAAAGCGATGAGAGGCGCGAAAGACAGACCGAAGCCGCGCGGCGGCATTCTCAAAATCCTCCGCTATCAGGGGGGCGAAGCGCCCGATTCTTCCATTCCGGGGGCGGTGAAAATGTCGTCCAATGAGTCGCCCTTCGGGGCGAGCGCGAAGGCGCGGGCGGCTTATTTGAAGGCGGCGGACAATCTCTCGCTTTACCCCGATGGAGACGCGACGGCGCTGCGGCAGACAATCGCCGCGCGGCACGGAATAGAGGCGGCGCGGATCGTCTGCGGCGCGGGGTCTGACGAGATTATTCATCTCTTGGCGCAGATTTATTTGGAGGCGGGGGACGAGGCGATTCACATGCGGCATGGCTTCGCCATTTACAGAATCGCGATTTTGGCGGCGGGCGGGCGTCCCGTCATCGCCGAGGAGGAGGAGCTGATGGCGCGCGCCGATCGGATTTTAGAGAAAGTCTCGGAGCGGACGAAAATCGTCTTTCTCGCCAATCCGAACAATCCGACCTCCAGCTGCATGGGCGAGGAGGAGATTCGCCGTCTTCACGCGGCGCTTCCCGAAAAGACGCTCCTTGTCATAGACGCCGCCTATGCCGAATATGCCGACAGGGCGGATGATATTTCCGCCATGTCTCTTGTTGGGGAGAGCGAGAATGTCGTGATGACGCGGACTTTTTCCAAGATTTATGGTCTCGCCGCGCTGCGTTTGGGCTGGGCTTACGCGCCGGCGGAGGTCGCCGAGATGCTGAACAGGACGCGCGCGCCGTTCAATGTTTCCGGGGCGGCGCTCGCCGCCGGGCGGGCGGCTTATGAAGATGTAGGATTCACCGATCGCGTCCGCCGTCATGCGATAGGCTGGCGGGCTGCGATGCGGGAGAGGGCGATCGCTTTGGGGTTGGACGCGCCATTGTCGGAGACCAATTTCATTTTGATGCGGTTTCCGCGCGGGGAGGATCAAGCGTCTCGCGCCTATCGTTTTTTGGCGGCGCGGGGTTTTCAGCTGCGTCCTATGGGGATTTACGCGCTTCCTGACGCGCTTCGCGCCAGCGCCGCTCTTGACGAGGCGACAGAGCGGTTCGCGCGAACTTTGGAGGAGTTCATGTCGCGCGAGGGGGGGGGTGGATGAAGCGGCGCGAGACGGCGCTGTTTCGGCGCGTGGCGATTATTGGATTGGGCTTGATTGGCTCCAGTTTGGCGCTGAGCATGAGGCGCGGGAATCTTGCTGGTCATATTGCCGGCGTTTCGCGGGGGAAGGCGACTCGCGACAAGGCGGCGGCGCTGGCGCTTGCCGATTCGCTGCATGAGAGGGCTGAGGAGGCTGTTCGGGACGCTGATCTTGTGGTTTTGTGCGTTCCTGTTGGGGCGATGGGGTCGGTTTTCGCGCCGATCGCGTCTTTTGTGAAGGAGGGCGCGATTGTCAGCGATGTGGGATCTGTCAAGGGGTCTGTGGTTGAGGCGCTGCTGCCGTTGGTGCCGTCTGGGGTTTTTTTCGTGCCGGCGCATCCTGTGGCGGGGACGGAGCGTTCTGGTCCTGAGGCGGGGTTCGCGGAGTTGTTTGACGGGCGTTGGTGCATTTTGACGCCTCTTGCGGGCGTTCCGCGGGGGGTTGTGGATCGGGTTCGGGTTTTTTGGGAGTTGTGCGGGTCGCGCGTGGCGGAGATGGATGTTGCGCGTCATGATCGGGTTTTGGCGTTGACGAGTCATTTGCCGCATTTGGTGGCTTATGCGATGACGGACATGGCGGCGTCTTTAGAGGGGGGGGATCGGCGTGATTTGGTGTCTTACAGCGCGGGGGGATTTCGGGATTTCACGCGGTTGGCGGCGAGTGATCCTGTGATGTGGCGCGATATTTTTTTAGGCAATCGGGAGGAGAGTTTGGCGATGTTGGATCGTTTTTTGTCGCATTTGGCGTTGTTGCGCGATGAGGTTGCGGGGGGAGATGGGGAGTCTTTGCGGGGTCGTTTTGTTCGGGCGCGGCGGGTTCGGGAGAAGATTGTTTTGGAGGGACAGGAGACGGGGGCTGTGGATTTTGGGCGGCGCTCCCGCTCCCGTTGAGGGGGGTTTGGGGGGCTTGCCCCCCAAAAAAAGAGGGGGATCGGGGGGGAATCCCCCCCGAAAGCGCGTGGGTGGGTGGGAAAAGAGCATTTGCGAAGCGAGCAGAGCGAGCGAGCAAATGCGACCCACCCACGCGCCCCCTGCTCGCAAGAGCTCTTGTAAGCAGGGAAGTCGGCGGGCTTTCTCGCTCGCTAACGCTCGCTTCGTTTCGCCACGCCCGCCGACCTGTAGCGGCGCTCCGCGCCGCTTGGTTTTTCTTGGGGGGCTAGCCCCCCAAACCCCCCTCAACGGGAGCTCGGCAAAGTCGGCAGCAGCAACCCCCCCAAACGCAAAGCCCCAACATCCACCGCCAAACCCCTGCCATCCGTCTCAACATAAACCCCGCACAAACTCGCCTCCCCTAACGCAGAACCCTTGCGACCCCCCGGCACCGCCGTCGCCCACTGCCGAACGCTCTTCTCCTTCTCAAAACCCACAACCGAATCATAATTGCCGCACATCCCCGCATCCGTCATGTAAGCCGTGCCGCCCAATAAAATCCGCTCATCCGAAGTCGGAGCATGCGTATGAGACCCCACAACCAAACTGACGCGCCCATCACAAAAATGCCCCATCGCCATCTTCTCCGATACCGACTCGGCATGCATGTCCACAACAAAAGCCGCCACATCACGACCCAAAATATGACGCGCCATCCAACGCTCCGCCGCATCAAAAGGATTGTCAGACGCGATGGGCATGAAAAGCCGACCCATCAAATTAATGACGCAAATCGCCTCGCCCGACCGCGTCTTGAAAACCCCGCCGCCTCGCCCCGGCGTCCGCGGCGGATAATTGTCCGGCCGCAAAAGTCTGGGCTCGCGCGCCAACAACTCCGCCGCCTCCGCCTGATCCCAAACATGATTGCCAGTCGTGATGACATCCACGCCAGCAGCAAAAAAATCCTCGGCAATCGCCGCCGTGATGCCAAACCCGCCCGCCGCGTTCTCGCCATTCACAATCACGCAATCCAGCCGCAAAGACTCGCGCAATCGCGGCGTCTCTTTAATAAGAGCCTCGCGCGCCGAGCGTCCGACAACATCGCCCAAAAATAAGATTCTCATTCGGAAAAACCGCGAGGCACAATGACGCCCCTCTCCGTGAGAACAGCGTCCAAAGGCGCGTCATGCTCTTCACGAGGAATCCGCGCCTCCTCCTGCGCCGCGAAAGCCAAACCAACGGCAAGAGGAGGCGAATGACCGTCCGCGCCGCGTTCTGATGCGCGGCGTTTTGATGCGCCGCGCCTCATCCGCGCGATGGCGCGATCGTAAAAGCCTCCGCCATAGCCCAAACGATAGCCCTCGCGGTCAAAAGCGAGAAGCGGCGCGAGGATCATGTCAGGGGCGATGGCGGGCATGTCGGGCGGCGGCTGAGGAATCCGAAAGCGGTTCATCTTGAGAGGAACGCCGGGCGCGGCGCATTCTCGGAAAATCATATCCTCTTCGCCTTCTTCTATGCAGGGCAGAGCGCATCGGCGTCCTTCTTGGCGAAGGCGCGCGAGGAGCGGCGCGGGGCTGATCTCGCCCTTCACGGCAAGATAGGCGGCGACACAGATCGCCTTTTCTTCCGACAGAAAGGACGAGCCGAAATGCCGCGCGATTTCTTGCGCCGCCTTTCGCGCCTCTTGGCTTTGGCGGGAGGCTCTTTTGGCGAGAGCGTCTTGGCGAAGACGCGCTTTCGCCCGCGCGATTTTGGATGGTTGAGACATAGTCGCTGTCCCCGCCGCGTTGGAGGAGGAGACGGGGCCGTCGCAGCCGTTTCTGACACCTCCTCCGGACCTGAAAAGACAGGTGGGCGCCATGTATTTCCGGCCACGGCCGAAAGCAGGGACGGCTCCCGAGAGGATTACAAGGCCCGGAGCATATTCGGTCTTCCGCGCACCGGACAGCGCCCGCGTTTTTAATTTAGCATGGCTTTTGAGGAAGGGGAATAGAATTCGCGTCATTGTCGCTGCCGCGGCAGGCATTTTTTTCATGGATAGGCATGTGTTTTTGCCGCAGGGGAACTAGTGCATAGAAGCTGAAGGTGAAGGGGGGTTTGGGGGGCTTGCCCCCCAAAAAAACCAAGGCTGCCGTAAGGCAGCCTATCGGTTGGGGGGTGGGGTGGGAAAAAAGCTTTTGCGCAGTGAGCGTAGCGAACAAGCAAAAGCGACCCACCCCCCAACCGCCCCTGCCGCAAGAGCTCTTGTAAGCAGGGGCTGGGGTTTTCTCGTTTTCTCTTTTTCGGGGAGATTGCGGGCGAAGAGGAGAAGCGCTACAATCACGCAACCACGAGGAGATAAACCATGAGTCTTGTTGACGTCTATGATGCCCTCAAAGAAGCGAAGGTTAGCGACCAGAAAGCCGCTGCCGCCGTGAAAGCCATAGAAACTGTCCGTGAAGAATCACGGCTGCGGCGCATAGAGGAAAAAATCGGAGAACTCCGAGCCGAAATGGCCGAAATGAGAAGCGAGATACACCTCTTGAAATGGATGTGCGGAGGGATCCTAGGCCTTATGGTGATGGCTTTCATCCGAATCATGTTCGGATAAAACCTCAACGCTCGCCGTGAAAGCCATAGAAACCGTCCGTGAAGAATCACGGCTGCGGCGCATAGAGGAGCAAATCGCAGAGCTCCGAAGCGATGTACGTTTGCTAAAATGGATGATCGGAGTCACTATCACCTTCATGATAGCGAACTTCACCCTGACAGGCGCAATTCTTCTCAGGCTCGCATCCTGAAAAAGCCTCATCGGCTTTATCTTTGTTCAAGCGGGCATAGATTACGAATGCCCGCCTATTGTCTCATGCGAGCAGGGGGCGCGTGGGTGGGTCGCATTTGCTCGCTCGCTACGCCACGAGTGGCTGACGCTCGCTTCGTTTCGCCACGCCCGCCGACTATAGCGGGCTTCGCCCGCTTGGTTTTTCTTGGGGGGCTAGCCCCCCAAACCCCCCTTTACCTCCAGCTTCTATGCAATAGTTCCCCTGCGGCAAAAATGCATGCCTATCTATGAAAAAGATGCCTGTCGCGGCAGCGACCCCGCGGCGGCTCGCCGCCCCCCCTTTTTTGGAGCGCGGCGGCTAAAACTCTATCTCTTGCTCCTTGCGCGTGAGTCTATGAAGAATCCTCTCCACACGCCGACCCGCATTCTGAATCGCCTCAGTCAAAACAGTCTGCCGCTTCTCGGCTTCCTGTCTCTCAACTTCGGCTTTCTCGCGCTCGCGCTCAACCTCCTCCTTCAACTCATCATGAGCGTCCCGCAGCGCGATCATCTCATCCGCGATCGTCAAGCCGGCGATGAGCATATGCTGAATCTCGCTGGCATGCCCCCCCGCCTCCTGAATCTCGGCGAAACGCTTGGCGAAATAATCAGCAAGGTCTTGAATCCGTCCCTCCTGCCCCTCGCCGCAGACCACCGTGTAATTGCGATGATTCACATTGACAATCACAGAAGGCATGTCAATCGCTCCGCGCCTCTTGGCCGGTCTCAAGATTGGTCTCTTCCTGTTGAGCGATTTGACGAGAAGGTCTAGGCAGCTCGGCAAGGACTCTCTCCAGCCTGTCCAGCGCGCCGGAAAGCGCGAGGACGGCATTTTCTAACTCGTTGATCTCGTCTTCCATCCTTTTCGTCTCTCGGCATGATGGGCGGGCGGCGGCGGGCGCGGGCGGCGAGCGAATCACTTCGCGCCATGACGCCCTTTTTTAAGGTTAAGCGGCAGACAGGCCGCGGTCAAGCGCGAGGATATTGTGAGAGAGAAAATTCTGATAGCCCATTGACTCTGCCGCGCTTCGGGTCTTGTCTATGCGCGCCGATTGCGTGAAGATCGCGCGAGGGCTGTCGCGTCTCTTTTTTAGGCGCAAGAGGGCTTTTTGGGATTCACGATCATTTCTCCTATGGCGCCAAAGCGTGCGAAGAAGAGCGCCTCTTCTGCGGGGGGCGCGGCGAAGAAGCGAGTCTCGGCGAGGGACGCGAGCGTCAGCGGCGCGAGCGTCAGAGACGCGGGCGTCAACGGCAAGAGCGTCAGAGACGCGGGCGTCAGAGACGCGAGCGTCAACGGCGCGAGCGTCTCGCCTGTTGAGATGGCGCATGCGCTTCGCGTTCTCTCAATGGACGCGGTGGAGCGCGCCGGAAGCGGTCATCCCGGAATGCCGATGGGCGCGGCGGATATCGCGACTGTGCTTTTCACGCGATTTTTTAACTTTGATCCGCGCGCGCCCTCTTGGCACGACAGAGATCGGTTTATTTTGTCGGCGGGGCATGGCTCCATGCTTCTTTACAGTCTTTTATATTTGCTGGGCGTGGAGGATATCGCTCTTGGCGATTTGCAATCCTATCGGCGCTTGGGGTCTAAAACGCCCGGCCATCCGGAACTGGGCTGCGCGGCGGGCGTGGAGATGACGACAGGCCCTCTAGGACAGGGCATCGGGGGCGCGGTCGGCATGGCGCTCGCCGAGCGCGTCTTGAACGCCGAGTTCGGCGACGCCCTCATCCGCCACAGGACTTACGTCCTAGCGTCAGACGGCGATCTGATGGAGGGCTTAAGCCATGAGGCGATTTCGCTCGCGGGGCATCTCAAACTTTCCGGGCTTGTCGTTCTCCATGACGACAATCGCGTCACGATTGACGGGGCGCTGTCGCTCTCGGATTCCAGCGACGCGGCGGCCAGATTCGCCGCGGCGGGATGGCATTCAAGGCGCGTGGACGGTCATAACCATGAGAAAATCGGGCAGGCGATAGAGAAGGCTTTGGAATCGGATTTGCCGACCTTCATTTCCTGTCGCACGAAGATTGGCTATGGCGCGCCGAACAAGGAGGGAGACGCCGCTTCGCATGGCGCGCCTTTGGGCGCGGAAGAGGCGGCGGGCGCGCGAAAAAGACTGCGCTGGCCAGCCCCGCCTTTTGAAATCCCGGGCCCCATTTTGGACGCTTGGCGTTTGGCGGGACTTCGCGGCGCGAAGGCGCATCACGCTTGGGAGAAGCGTTTTTTATCGCTGGGCGAGGAGAAGCAGGCCGAGTTTCGGCATCGTCTGTCCGCCGCTCTTCCCGATGGTCTTTCGCGGAGCGTCTCGGCGCTGAAGAGGCGCTTTCTGAAAGAGAAGGAGGAGAGCGCGACAAGGCGCGCCTCAGGAGCCGTTTTAGAGAAACTGGCGTCCGACATTCCCGCCCTTCTTGGCGGCTCCGCCGATCTGACAGGCTCAAACAACGCCCGCGCCTCTTCGCAGAGCGTCTTGAGCGCCCAGAATTATGGCGGGCGCTTTCTCCATTACGGAGTGAGAGAGCATGGCATGGCGGCGGTGATGAACGGCTTGGCTCTGCATGGCGGCTTCATTCCCTATGGCGGGACGTTTTTGGTCTTTAGCGATTATTGCCGTCCGGCGCTGCGGCTCTCGGCGCTGATGGGGCTGCGCGTCATTTATCTTTTCACCCATGATTCCATCGGCTTGGGCGAGGACGGTCCGACTCATCAGCCTGTGGAGCATTTGGCGTCTTTGCGGGCTATTCCGAATTTGTCCGTCTTTCGCCCGGCGGACGCGGTGGAGACGGCGGAGTGCTGGGAGGCGGCTTTGCGGAACGCGAAAGGTCCGAGCGCGCTCATTCTCACGCGCCAAAATGTCCCCGCCGTCAGGACGCAGGACGAGAACGGAAACCAAAGCGCGCGCGGCGCTTATGAGATCGCGGAGAGCGACGGCGAGGCGGACATCACCTTCTTGGCGACAGGATCCGAGGTTTCGGTGGCGATGGAAGCGCGGCGGATTTTGTCTTTGGACAATCTTCAGGCGCGGGTCGTCTCCATGCCGTGCTGGGAGTTTTTCGCGGCGCAGGACGAGGATTACCGCAAGAGCGTTTTGGGCGCATCCTCGGCGCGCATCGCGATAGAGGCGGCGGGCGAGATGGGATGGCGGCGCTATTTGGGCGAGGACGGACTCTTCATCGGCATGGAGGGCTTCGGCGCCAGCGGCGCGGGGGAAGTGCTGTTTGAGCATTTCGGAATCACGGCGGAAGCCGCCGCCGAAGCGGCGCGCGCCCTTCTCGCGCGGAAGCGCGGCTGACGGCGATGAGAATCGCCATCAATGGCTTTGGACGCATTGGCCGTCTGACTCTTCGCGCCATTGTGGAGGGGCGGCGGCGCGGTCTCTATCGCGAAATAGAGGTCGCCGCGATCAACGATTTGGCGGGCGCGACAGAGAACGCCTATCTGCTTCAATATGATTCGGTGCATGGCGCTCTTGCCGAGACGGTCGCGGCGGAGGATTCTTTCATCTCTGTCGGGAAGGATAAGATTCGCGCGCTCTCCGAAGCCGAGCCTTCGGCGCTTCCATGGGGCGAGATGGGCATGGATTTGGTCTTGGAATGCACAGGGCGCTTCGTCAAGCGCGAGGCGGCGGCGGCGCATCTCTCGGCGGGCGCGAAGCGCGTCTTGATCTCCGCCCCTTCGCCTGACGCCGACAAGACCATCGTCTATGGCGTCAACCACGCCTCCCTCGCCCCTGACGACACAGTGATTTCCAACGCCTCCTGCACGACCAATTGTCTCGCGCCTCTAGCCTCCGTCTTGGACGATTTTTGCGGCATAGAGCGGGGGCATATGACGACCGTCCATGCTTATACAGGCGATCAGCGGCTGCAGGATTTGGCGCATCAGGATTTGCGGCGCGCGCGCGCGGCGGCGCTTTCCATGATTCCGACCTCCACCGGCGCGGCGAAGGCGATCGGCTTGGTTCTGCCGCAGCTGGAGGGGCGCATCACCGGGACGGCAATTCGCGTGCCGACTCCGAATGTCTCGCTGATAGATTTGGTCTTTCAGCCCAAGCGGATTTTGGATCTGAAGGCGATGGAGGAATCGCTGCGGCAGGCGGCGTCCGGCTCTTTGTCCGGCATATTGGGGGTCTCGGACGCGCCCCTTGTCTCCAGCGATTTTAACCACAACAGCTGCTCATGCATTTATGACGCCACAGGCGCGCATCATGTGGAAGGGGCTTTGGCGAGAGTCTTGGCGTGGTATGATAATGAATGGGGTTTCGCCAATCGCATGGCGGATATGGCGTCTTTCTTGAGCGCGTGAGCGGGCGGGGGTCGGCGGTTTGGGGAGTTATCATTACAGCGCATTGGACGATTTGCTTCGCGGCGGGGGCGGCGGGCTCGGCGGGTCTTTATCGTCTGCGGCGGTTCTCTTGCGCGCCGATTTGAACATCACGCCGGGGACGGATCATTTGCGTCTGAAAGCGCATGGCGAGACTCTGCGGCGGCTTCGGGAAGCAGGCGCGAAGATTGGGATTTTGTCGCATTTTGGGAGACCGCGCGGCGCGCGCGTCCCGTCCTTGAGTTTGGCGCCTGTCGCGCCTCTTTTGGCGGATTGTCTGGGATATAAGGTGGCTTTCGCCGAGGATTGCGTGGGCGAGACGGCGGAATCCGCGATGGCGGCGCTGTCAGACGGCGGCGTCCTTCTGATGGAGAATACGCGCTTTCATGCCGGCGAGGAGGAGAACTCTCCCTCTTTCGCGCGGGCGCTGGCGCGGCTGGGGTCGTTTTACGTCAATGACGCTTTTTCGGCGGCGCACCGCGCCCACGCTTCCACCGAGTCTCTGCCGCGCCTTCTGCCCTGTTGCGCCGGCGCGGCGATGGAGGCGGAAATGTCGGCGCTCGGAGGTTTTTTGGAAGGGGCGCGGCGGCCTTCCATGGCGATTGTCGGGGGCGCGAAAATTTCGGACAAGATTCGGATTTTGCGTCATTTGGCGAAGCGCGTGGACAGTCTTTTTGTCGGCGGCGCGATGGCGCATGGATTCTTTGAGGCGCGCGCTTATCCGATAGGGCGCTCGCGCGCCGAGCCTGACGCGGCGCGGCTGGCGCGATCGGTGGAGGCGGCGGCGGCGAAGGCGCGCTGCCGTCTGATCATTCCGCGAGACGTGATTGTCGCCGCTTCGCTGAATGAGAGCCGCTCCCGCGCCGTCTCGGCATCGGCGATTCCCTCCGACATGATGGCGCTGGACATAGGGCCGGAGACTGTGGCGGAGCTTGGGCTTTTGTTGGACAAAACGCGGACGGTTCTGTGGAATGGTCCGCTGGGGGCTTTTGAGCATGGCTTCGCCGAAGGGACGATGGCGATCGCGCGTCATATCGCCGATCGCACGCGGAGCGCCGGTCTCATTTCCTTGGCGGGGGGCGGCGAGACGGCGACCGCCCTCAGACGCGCTCGGTTGGACGGCGCTTTCAGCCATCTTTCCATGGCGGGCGGCGCGCTCTTGGAATGGCTGAGCGGGGCGCGTCTTCCGGCGCTGGCGGCGCTTGAGGAAAATCGCCTCTCTTTGGGAAAAGAAAGCAGGAGGAGAAGTCTATGACGGCGGAGAGGGATTTCTCTCATTTGGAGACCATCGCGGCGCGGATGGTCTCGGCAGGGCGCGGCATTTTGGCGGCGGATGAGAGCGACAGGACGATCGCCAAGCGCTTTGAGGCGATTGGGGTCGCGTCCAGCGAGGCTTCGCGCCGCGACTGGCGCGAGACTCTCTTTCGCGCCGAAGAGGCGATGCGCGAGCGCATCTCCGGCGTCATTCTCTTTGACGAGACTCTGCGGCAGTCTTCGGAGGACGGAACGCCGCTCGCCGAGCTCATCGCGAAGACCGGCGCTCTTGTCGGGATCAAAGTGGATAAGGGGGTCGCGCCCTTGGGTCTTCATCCGCGCGAGCCGATCACTCATGGGCTGGACGGTTTGCGGGAGCGTCTTGAGGAGTATCGGTCTTTGGGGGCGGTTTTCGCCAAGTGGCGCGCCGTTCTCAAGATTGGAGACGAACTTCCCAGTCGGGCGGCGATCGCGGCGAATGCCGAAGCCTTGTCGCGCTACGCGGCTCTGTGTCAGGAGGCGGGGCTGGTTCCGATCGTGGAGCCTGAAATCTTGATGGACGGCGATCACGATATTTCGCGCTGCTTTGACGCCACATCAGAGGTTCTTCGCGCCGTTTATGAGTCTCTGGCGCTGCATGGCGTTCATTTGGCGGGGACGGTGCTAAAACCGAATATGGTCGTCTCCGGCGCGGATTGTTTCCAGCGGGCGGGCGTGGAGGAGGCGGCGGAGAAGACTCTCTCCTGTTTGGCGGCATGCGTGCCTCGCTCTGTCGGCGGCGTGGCGTTTTTGTCCGGCGGGCAGTCGGAAGAAGAGGCGACCGCGCATCTGAACGCGATCAACGCGATGAAGCGGCAGGACGCTCACCCTTGGCCCCTGACCTTTTCTTATGGGCGCGCGCTTCAGACGTCATCTTTGCGGCTTTGGGGCGGACGCGCCGACAATCGCGCCGCCGCGCAAGAGGCTTTTTCCCATCGCGCCAAGATGAACGGTCTCGCCCAAATGGGCGCATGGTCGGCGCAGATGGAAGAGAGCGCCTCTTAAAAAATAAAAAACTTAAAATTTCTAAAAATCCACGAGCGTGTCCTGCAGGAAGCGCTTCATGGAGAGAAGAGCGCGCTCGGCGGCTTCGGCGTTTCGCCCCGCCCATGCGCCTTTCGTGGCGCAGGCGGAGACGGCATTCTGAAAATCCTCGGCGCTCGTCAGCGGCAGACCAGAACTCCGATCGCGCAATTGTCCGTCTTTGGCGAGGGCGAAGCGGCATCCGGCGTAATTATATCCGTTGGGATATTCGGTCAGCGGTTTGCTGCTGTCAAAATCATGCTCCGCTTCGGCGTAGATTTCCAGCGAGACGGCGGCGCCGTTGGCGCGGAACTGTCTGGCGAAGGCGGCGCATGGCTTGGGCGGCGTCCATCGGTCTTTCTCGCCGATCAATATGGCAATCGGCGCGCCGGTCGGCTGATGCGCGCTGACATCCACGAAGCAGGGCGGATAGAAGGCCAGATGCGCGGCGAAGCGGATTGTTTCGCGCATCGGCGTCTTTTCCATGACGCGGCTGTTGACCTCTTCCAGCGCCGTCAAGAGCGCGATCCCGCCGCCTTTAGACCAGCCCATAATGCCGACCCGTTTCGGATCTATGTCGGGATGCGCCGCCAGAAAGGCGAGCGCGCGAATGGCGTCTGTCGTCATCATGGCTTCCGTCACGAGACTTTGCCGCCCTGTCGTGCTGCTGACGCCGCGTCCGGTGAAACTGTCCAGCCTCAGGGTGGCGATTCCCATCTCGTTGAGGATGCGGGCATATCGCGCGCCTTTGGCGCCGGGGCCCCCCGATCCGTGCAGCAGAATCATGGCGGGCTTCTTGATTTCTTCGGTTCGCGGAATGGCGAGCGCCGCGCCCAGCACGACTGTCTCGGCTTTGGTCTTTTGGAGAATGTCATAAACGCCAAAAGGGCTTTCGCTGACGAGCGAGATGATTTGTCCCTGCGCCGGCCCGGCGAAGAGGGTCTTTTCGGGCGCTGGCGCTCGGGCGCTTTCTTGAAAGCTCTCGCTCTCGGCGGCGGCGTTGGCGAAGAGCCTTCCAATATCCACGGTGCAAGCGCCGAGAAAGAGAGACGGGGCCAGAAAAAGCGAGGCGCGAAGAAAGGACATGGTCTGCCAATGGTTTATGATGAGAGGAGATTGGGCAAGTCTGCGAGGGTTTTGGCACTATGCGCGAAAAAAGGAAAGAGGCAAAAAACAGAAGGGCGAGGCTTTATTTGATCACGCCCGGCGCTTTCGCGGTTGAGGATTTCGCGCCGCGTCTCTCTGAAGTTTTGGAGGCGGGGGACGCGGCTTTTGTGCAATTGCGGATGAAGGCTTTTTCGGGGGCGGCCTCTTCGGATGACGAGATCGCGCGCGCGGCGGAGATTTTGACGCCGATCGCGCATGGCGCGGGGGCGCTCTTTTTGCTGAATGATCGTCCCGATTTGGTTCGGGCGTGCGGCGCGGACGGCGCGCATATTGGTCAGGACGATATGACGGTTCAAGAGGCTCGGCGGCATTTGGATCGGGGTCATATTTTGGGCCGCACCTGTCATGGCTCAAGGCGGCTGGCGATGGCGGCGGGCGAGGAGGGCGCGGATTATGTCGCCTTCGGCTCTTTTTACGAGACCGGAACGAAGGCGGTCTCGCATCGGGCGTCTCTTGATATTCTGCGCTGGTGCCGCGAAGAGATGGCTCTCCCTTCGGCGGCGATTGGCGGCATCACGCCCGAGAACGCCGCGCCTTTGATTCGCGCCGGCGCGGATTATCTGGCGGTTTGCGGCGGAGTGTGGGATTATAAGAGCGGGGCGGCGGAAGCGGTTCGCGCGTTCAATCGGCTTTTGGACGCGGCGCATCACGAGAAAGATTCTTCAGGAGGGGCATGATGGCGCGCGGCGCGAAAAAAACAGCGAAGAAAACAATAAAGACAAAGATGAGCGAAGTTTTTCGCCGCGATCGGCTTATGGGCTGGGCGCGCTTCTCTTTTCTGTCTGGGTCGGGCGGATTTTTCCGCTCTCTTCGGCGGGCGCTTTTTTACGCGGGAATCGTGTTTTTGGCGCTGATTGGGGCGGCGGCGCTTTTGACGCTGCGCTTGGACATTCCCGCCGCGCGCATTGACGCCAAATACGCCAACGCCGACTCGCAATTTCTGATTCTCCCCAACGGCGCGCGCGCCCATATCAGGGATCAGGGCAAGCGAGACGCGCCGGCTCTGCTGCTCCTGCACGGATCCAACGGATCGCTTCACAGTTGGGAGGGCTGGGCGCGGGCGCTCGGCGATTCCTACCGCGTCATCACGATAGATCTGCCCGGCCATGGTCTGACGGGGCGCGTTCCCAATGACGATTATTCCCAAGAGGCTTTCGTGGATTTCGTGGATCAGCTGGCGGGGCGACTCTCGCTGCGGCGTTTTTATCTGGGGGGCAACTCTATGGGCGGCGAGACCGCTTGGCGCTACGCGCTTTTGCATCCGCGCAAGGTCAAGGCTCTGATCTTGGTCGCCGCCGGAGGCTATCGCCGCGATGAAGGGGCGGAGGATCGCGGGCCGCTCATTTTCCGCCTTCTCTCCTACGCGCCGATGCGCCGCCTTTTCCAATATATTTCCGCGCGCCGCTTCACCGAGGAGGGCGTGCGGAACGCCTATGCCGATTCGCCTGTCGTGACGGAAGCGCTGGTGGATCGCTATCACGAACTTAATCTGCGCGAAGGCACGCGCCGCGCCACCGCGCTCCGCTTCGCCGATCAGGGAGAGCGGAGGCTTCCGCCGCCGCCCAATGGGCGCATCACCGTTCCGACTCTTGTCATGTGGGGGAAGAAGGACAGTCTGATCCCGCACGCTGTCGTCAAGAAGTTTCTGCGCGATCTGCCAAACGCCGTCTCTGTCGTCTATGAGGATTTGGGGCATCTCCCGATGGAGGAGGATCCCGATCGCACGGCGCGAGATGTCCGCGCTTTTTTGGGCGCGCTTCTCCGTCCCTGACCGCCGTGCCGCCTCCGCGTCAAGACGCCCCGCCGCCCCCGCCGCCACGCCCGCCCCGTCTCAGCCCCGCCGACAGGGAGGCGCATGATCATCTTATGGCGGCGTCCGCCTCTTTGGGCGGGGATTTGCCGGAGGCTCTGACTGTCTCCGGCGCGGTGGCGATGCCGCGCCGTCGTCGCGGCGCGCTCTTTGACGTTTTGGCGCGCGCGATTGTCGGACAGCAATTGTCGGCGAAGGTCGCGCGGCGTCTATGGGAGCGTCTAGAGAATGGCGCGGCGGAAGCGGACGCCCCCCTGCCTCTTTATCTGCGGGGCGCGAGCGAAGAGACGCTGCGCGGCTTCGGCTTGTCCTTCGGCAAGATCGGCTTTCTTTACGCCCTTCGGGACGCCAAGAGCGAGGGCTATCTCTCGGCGCGGCGAATCAACGGAATGACGCATCAGGAGCGCATCGCGCATCTCGTTCAGATTAAAGGGATCGGCGTTTGGACGGCGGATATGGTCGGGATTTTCTACTGCATGGATCCCGATATTTGGCCCCAAGGGGATTTGGCGGTTCGGCGGACTCTGAGCCGCTTGAGCGGTCGCGCCGAGGATTCGCTCCCCTCCCTCGCCGATCGCTTCCGCCCCTATCGCTCTTACATGGCGCTGCAGATGTGGAAGTTGAAAAATGCGAGTCTTTACGAGCCGAGCGCGCCGAAGCGATCCGGCGCGAGCGCTTTCAAAGGAAGACCGTCTTCGTCCTGATCGCCTGTCAGTTTCAGGCTTTGACTTAAAAGATCGGCGCTGACGAGGGCGAGCGTCCATCCCAAATGGCCGTGTCCGGCATTGATGAAGAGGTTTGAGAAGCCGGGCAGTCGTCCGAGAAGGGGCAGCCCGTCCGGCGACATGGGGCGGAAGCCTCGCCAGAAGCGGGGCTTGTTGAAATCCACGGCGTCCGGCGCGTATGCGTGAAGGAAGCGGAGCAGTTGGCGCAGGCGCTTGGGATCGGGCAGGCGCGCCTGCCGTCCGATATCCACAAGCCCGGCGACTCGGATCTGATCGTCCAATCGGCTGATGACGATTCGCTTTTCGGGATCGGTGATCCCGACTTCGGGCGCCGGCGCCTCTTGACGGACGGGCAGAGTCGCCGAATAGCCGGCGGCGGGCGCGATGGGGATTCGGATTTTTAGATTTTTCCACGCGAAACCCGCCGTCTTCTCGCCCAGCGCCAGAACGATTCTCTCGGCTTCAATCGCGCCCCCTTCGGTGATGACGGCGCGGACTGTCCCATTTTTGACGGCGAGTTTTTGGGCGGCGCGGCGCGTCAAGATTTCCGCGCCGTTTTCCTCCGCCATTCTGACAAGATAGTTGGCGAAGAGATGGGCGTCCCCTGTCGCGTCTTCGGGAAAGAGGACTCCGCCGATGAGAGTCTTGACCTGCAGTCCGGGGGCGATTTCGGCGCATTCTTTGGGGCTGAGCGGGATTCTTTTGGCGGTTTGGCGTCTCTTGGTGGCGCGGCGCATGGCGGCGCGGCTTCGGAAGATTTGGAGAATGCCGCTTGATTGTCGGTGATAGAGATGGGCGGGCGCGTTCATCGCGCTGAGGATTTGGGCGTTTCGGCGCGCCATGCGCGGCAGCAGATCGCTTGGTCTTTTGGCGGCGTGCCTGCAGACGAGCCACAGGAAGCGGGGGAGCTGCGCGTCCAAACTCAGCCTGACCCGAATCGGGGGCGCGGGGAGCATGTTTCTCGCGGCGATTTTGGCGAGTTTCACAGGCGAGAGCCATGTTTCGGCGTCCCCTTCCGAGAGATGAGCGCCATTGGCGAAACTGGCATGGCGGGCAGGCTCTTCCGCCTCTATCAGGACGACCTGATGCCCTTGGCGCGAGAGGAGCGCGGCGGCGGCAGCGCCGACAATGCCCGCTCCCACAATGGCGATTTTCATAATGGCGGCATGTCTCGTCTGTCTTTGGCGTCTGTGGGATTTTTTCACAAAAAGCGCGGCGGCGGAAGGGTCTTGTCAGAAGGGTTTTCAGTCCTTAAAAAAGAAAGAGGTAGAAAAAGACATATTGAGGCATGGGCGGACTTGTCTGATGAGACATCTGATGAGACATAGCCATAGGGTTTGGCGGCGTTGGCGGCGGTCGCCGAAGAGGTCTCTTTCCTTTTCTTATGAGCGCGGCTCTCATGAGCGGGGCTCTTATGAGCGCGGCGTTTCTCTTCTTGAGGCGGCGCTGGGGACAGCTCTGATCGCCGGCGCGCTTTTGAGTTTGAGCAATGTTTATGAGGATCGGAATCAGGCGCGCTATGAGGCGCAGGAAGCCCAGCATTTGACGGTTCTGATTGAGAGGATCGGGGTTCGCGCCTCTGTCTCGTGGGACGTTTTGTCCATGGAAGCGGGGGGCGCGCTTTTCATGAACGAGGCGGCTCTGAGGAGGGCGGGCATTTTGCGAGACGGCGATCGCGCCACCTTCACCATCAACGGCAAGGAGGTGGATACGATCGCCTATTTTCTTCGGAACAGCGGCGCGCCGCCCTTCACCTATCACGTGGCTCTTGTGGCGCGGGACGCCGCCGAATGGGCGACCGCCGATCAGGATCGCGCCATCGCGGCTTTCGCGCGTTTGGTGAAGCGTCCCGGCTTTTTTCAGAATCGCCCCGGGCAGGACAGTTTTCGCGCGATGGATTTGCCGCATATGTCGCCGCGATCGGAGACTCAGATCGTCCGCGCCGGCGCGCCGCCCGTCATGGACGACTATATTCGCGCGCGCGGCTTGTTGAGCGGGGCGATTCTGCCGCCGCCCGTATCCGATCTGCTGATTTTGGTTCAAGGGGGCGCCGGGCAGACTCTGCCGCCCGCCGACAGGGAGTTGGAGGTTCATATTGAGATGCAGGGCGGGCATGCCACAAGGCGCGTCTCCTCTTATGTGACGGGGCATGAGGCGTGGATGCATCCCATTTATTCGCCTCTGACTTTTGAACTGGCGAGCCGCCTTCGGGACGGATGGACGCTGACCTCGCTCACCTCCGCCCCCGGGACGATTGACGTGACGACCGCCTTCACCGCGACTGTCTGCAGCGGGACGGGCGAGAAGCGAATCACGGTGGCAGCGCCCGCCGATCTCCATAAGAGTCTCTCGCCGATGGCGAGCAAGGCGCGTCTTGAGCGGAAGGATGATTGGACAGATCCTTCCGGCGAGCGGCATGGTTTCCACAGTTTCGGGACGAGCGACGATACGGCGCTGTTGGAGGCGGATCGCCATGTTCCGCGGGGCGTGTTTCGCAAATGGCGTCTCAATGACGATCCCGCCGAGAAGAATCTCGCCGATTATGACGCTCTTCCGGCAGCTCTTCGCGGAAGGATAGAGGATCGTCTTCTTGAGCAATATGGCGAGGATTCGGATTTGCGGCGGCAGAGGGGGCTGGATCTGATTCTGCAGGAGGGCGCGCGCGGCTATAAAGCGGGCGCGCTTCGCAAGGCGGGCTTGTTTGATCTTCTTTACAAAGATCGGCGTCATTCGGCGGGAGAGGAGACGGCGCTCAGGACTTACGCGGGGGCGGCGCAGTTCAACCGCGATTTGGGAGGCGCGCTGACGGCGACTCAGGAGATTGATCTGACGGATGTGGATAAATGGGGCGGTCTGCATATCGCGCGTCCGACAGCGGTGGCGGATTTGCGCTCGGGAACGGAAGAGGAGTTCGTCAAGAAACTTTTCCATTATGACAGCGGCATAGACGCCTCCGTCAAAGAGAAGATTCAAAGACGTCTGACCGATCCCGCCTTCTACAATCTGATTCAGAACAGGATCAGGGATATTGACAAGAATCGTCCTGATTTGGACTCGGCGATTTACAAGAACGCCTTCACCCAATGGTGCAAGAGTCTCGCCGCCGCTCTAAAAATGGAGGATTACGGCTTTGTGGTGGAAGGTTCGGGGACTCCGTCCGATCCTCCGATTTGCGAGGCTTATAAGAACGCTCTTTCTTCGGACGCCAGCTATCTTTCCGCCGTGGAGGGCGCGCTGACTGTTCCGAAGCGCCGCCGCGACATTTTGGAGAAAGCGCCTGAGATTCCGCGACTCGTCTTTAATAATGGGTCTTTGATTTTGGGGCGCGGGCTTCCCGGCGCGCGGGAGTTGCGCGATCATGATTCGGGACATCTCCGCGAATGCGGCGCGGATAGAACGGGCTGCGGCGCGACAAGTTTTTTGGACTGGGCATTCGGGACGAGCGCCGGCGCGCCTGCCTCCTATTTTCCGAATTATCTCTCCGCCGATGTTTTTCCGATGGGGAGCATAGCGTCCATGAGCGCTTTGACGATGCAGTCCAGCCCGGCCGGCTCCGCCGGTTTAAGGCTGGCCTGTCCTCTTTATCGGGCGCTTGGCCCCTTCCGCATGAGCGCTTTCGCCGTCAGGTCGGGGGACGAAAGCGCGAGCGGCTCGCCGACCGCTTTTTACAGGTCTCACTTTGTCGGCAACGCGCTTTCTCATGAGAACGCCTGCATCCGTCCGGGCGCCGCGCCCGGTCTCTCGGGACGCGCCATTAATAGCCAATCGCCGATGCAGATTCTCTTCCGCCGTTTTCGGGAGGGCGCGGCAGAGGAATTTCATAAGCAGGAGGCTCTCGCCTCTTTTCTGACGACCCTCAGAGACGAGAGATGGCGCGTGACATTGGCTCTGGATCCCGACATTTTTGAGAAACTCGCTCTAGAAGCGCTGCGCGAAGACGCCGATATTGACGCCGCCGTTCAAGCGGGGCATTTCGGACTGTCCGCGCGCGCGCCGAATGTGAGGGGCGTCAGGCTGGGCGGTCGGATCACCGAGAGCCGCGCCGTGGCGAAGCCCACCCATTCTCTTCCCGTTTCGGTCAATCTTTATCAGAAGGTCGCGCTTTGCGCCCATACAGTCGCCGTGAACGCGGCATGCCCCAATCTGATCGATTCCTCTATGAGCGGCGATCATCAAGGCGGCGGCGTCTATAATCTGCTGATAGAGAATCCTTATAAAGGGCGCGCCTCTCACGGCATTGGCTTGGGGGGCGTGTTTCAGATGGGGCATGTGGAGGTCGTTTATGACGGAGCGCTCGCCACAACCAAGACCTTTTGCGTCAAGGATCTTGTCGGGTCGTGATGAGGATGGCGGGAAAAATCTCTTCGGATCGCGGCGAGCGCGGCGCGCTTCTGTTGGAGATGGCGCTGACTTTGGTGATCGCGGCGGGGATTTCGGTTTTCACGGCGCAGGTTCTCCACCGCTATTTTGAGACGAAGCGCGAGCGCGCCACCGCGCTTTATTTGGAGTCTTTGGTGGATGCGGCGCGTCTTTGGGCGGGGACGAACTCTTTTCAAAACACCGTTCAGAGCAGCAATTACAACCGCCTTGCCTCTGGCGGGGCTTTGCTTTTTGATCCCTTTTCCGTTCCCCTTCAGACTCTGAAGGATGACGGCTATCTGCCGGCGCAATTTCCCGCTGAAGGCCCTTTCGGGAGCGCGGTTCGGATTCGTTACGTTCCCGTGCCTGTCTCGTCAGGCAGCACGGCTCTGCGAGATGGTCAGGTTCTCAACATCGCCGTTTTGCTGGATTATCAGCAGATGGGTCGCGCGCGGGCGATGCGGATTCTCTCGCATCTTGATTCGGCGGGGATTGACGGCGGCTATATTCCTGTCGGCGGCGCTTTGGAGCGCAGCAACGGTCGCAGCGAGGCGGTCGGCGGGACTTATTCCGGTCATCTCGCTCTTGCCGGACGTCATTCGCTGGCGGCGATCGGCGAGGTTCCGCTTGTCGCCGCGCAGACTCTGTCCAACACGGATCGCTATGTTTTCATCGTGGATCGCGATCCTCTGAACGCCGCGCTCGGCACCGCTCTGGAGCCTGCGATCGCCGCTTGGGAGAGGCGCGCGCGCGACAGATTGATCAGCCACAGCATTCAGCAAAAGGCGGTGCTTGCCGGGACTGCTCTTTCCAGATCGTCTCTGATTGCCGGGCGGAGCGGCATGATTTCCGTTCCGACCTATGAGATAGAGAAGCACAGTTGTCCTGCTGATATGGCGCCGCATTTGAGCGTTTTTGACAGAAGGGGGCGCATTGTCGGCGCCATTCCCGACAATTATCGGGATGTCGGGAACATTTTCACCAATGAGGCGATTTTGCGGGATTTCACGGCTGGTCCGATGCATTATCGCGATGTTTCGGGCCCCGTTTTTCAGATTCGTCTGATCGCGCCTGCCGGCTACGAGCCTGCTTCTTATGCCGATGGTTCGCTGACGCAGACGGTGGTGGATCCTGATGACGGCACGTCTCGGACTGTGACGTTGAAGCAGTTGGACATGGACACGGTGCAGGCTTCTGTGATTCCGATTCAGCGTTCATTCGCTTTTTCGTCTCCTTTCGCGCGCCCTTATGTGAATAGGAATCGTCCGGCTCTCATTCGGATTGGGAGCGGGATTGTTCCGGACACGCCTTTGGATCAGGGGTTGGGGTCGCATCACATTCAGGAGGATGTTTTTCGTGGGATGGGGTCTTTTGGCATGGAGCCTCTTCCGCCGTTGGTGAGCGGGGGGGTGAGGGCGTGGAATTTGGTTGGTTTTTGGACTCAGAACAGTCATCGCGGCGAGATTCGGCGTCATGGGTTTCGGTTGCCGGAGAGTTTTTTCCAATCGGACAAGAGGAGTTTTCTTGCGGTTTTGCCGCAGACTTTTGATCCGATCACTGGGGATCAGTTGGAGGGTTCGGCGATTCCGAGTGATTCGGCGCTGTCTTATCGTTCGTCTTGCACGGCTTATCGTCGGCGGGGGTTGGTTCGTTTGGGGTTTTTGGAGAGGCTTCCTGCGGGGCCGATTTTGATGCCTTTGCCTTCGGAGACTTGTTCTTTTGTGACGAACAGTCGGCGGTTGACGTTGGTTCGCAAATGCGTGATGACGGGTCAGTATATGAAGAAGAATCCGATTCGGGTGAAATTGTCTGCTCCGCCTGCTGTTCCGCCTTCGCCTTAGGGTCGCTGCCGCGACAGGCATCTTTTTCATGGATAGGAGTTTGTTTTTGCCGCAGGGGAACTAGCGCATAGAAGCTGAAAGTGAAAAGGGGGTTTGGGGGAACGGAGTTCCCCCAAGAAAAGGGGGGGTCGGGGGGAATCCCCCCGAATAGTCGGCGGGCGTGGCGAAACGAAGCGGGCGAAGCCGCAGGCAAGCCCGCGAGAAGCCCGCCGACCCCCCTGCATCGCGTGAGCTCATGCGAGCAAGGGGCGCGTGGGTGGGTCGCATTTGCTCGCTGCGCGTTGCTCCGCTCGCAAATGCTTTTTTCCCACCCACCCACGCGCTTTCGGGGGGGATTCCCCCCCGATCCCCCTCTTTTCTTGGGGGGCAAGCCCCCCAAACCCCCCTTCACCTCAAGCTTCTATGCGGCAAGCCCGCCGCCCTAAACATAAGTGCTGCCCTTAATCCCCAAAACATCCTGCCGCAAACGAACATTCACAAGCGAAGGCTTCCCACTCCCAAAAGCCCGACCCAACGCCGCGCCAATCTCATCAGGACGATCCACATACTCCCCATAACCCCCCATCGCCTCCACAATCTTGTCATAACGAGTCGGCTGAAGCTTCGTCGCAACCAAACGATTCTCACCATAAAGCTGAGCCTGCGGACGCATCATCTGTCCCCACGCCGCGTCATTCCCGACAATGCCAACAATCGGCAGAGAAAAACGAACAGCCGTGTCATACTCAAACCCATTCAAGCCAAAAGCGCCGTCCCCATAAATGATCAAAACCCGCTTCTTCGGAAACGCCTTCTGCGCGGCAAGAGCGAAAGGCATCCCAACCCCAAGCGTGCCAAGAGGCCCCGGATCCATCCACCCATTCTCGGCAGAAACAGGGAGAACTTTCGCCGCCTGCGCGACAATATCGCCGCCATCGCCAATCAAAATCACCTCCTCATCACGCGCCGCCAAAAAATCACGAACCTCGCGGCACATGCGAAGAGGATCCACAGGACTCTCATCAGAATTCAGCGCCTCGGCGAAACTCTCCTCCAACTTCGCCTCCTCCTCCCTGAGCGAATCGCGCCACTTGGAAAAATCCGCGCCCCCCGCGCCCCCCTTCAGCGAAGCCGCCATATCCGAAAAACCCGCCGACAAACTCCCGGCAATCTCCACATCCGCGGAGCGATTCTGTCCGATATTCCGAGACTCCAAATCCATCTGAATGATCTTGGCGTCCTGCGGAATCGTCTTGCCGAAAGCCATGCGGAAATCCAACGCGACCCCAGCCGCGATGAAAAGATCGCAGGAAGCGATGGCGCGCTTCCTGACCCTGTTCAGCAATTCAGGACAATCAGGCGGAAGCGTCCCGCGCCCCATGCCATTGACGAAGGCGGGGATATGAGTCTCTTTGAGAAAGGCGCGAAGCGCTTCCGCCGCCCGCGACCATTTGACGCCCGTCCCCGCCATCAGAACAGGCTTCTCGCTCGCTTTAATGAGCGCCGCCGCCTCTTTAATATCGGCGCTGTCGGGGCGCATGATCGGCAGTCTGCTCAAGAATCGGGGGAAGCGAGCCTCCTCCACATTCGCCGTCCGCATCAGCACGTCCATTGGGATTTCTAGGAACGCCGGCCCCGGCGTTCCCGAAAGAGCGGTTCGCGTAGCCGTTTCAATATATTCGGGGATCCGCGCCGTGTCATAGCAGGCGTCCGCCCATTTGGCGATCGGGCGCATCAAGCCGACATGATCCATCTCTTGAAGCGATCCCTTTCTGAGATTGGCGAACGGCCCCTGCCCCCCAATCACCAAAATCGGAGAATGGGCGCGCCAAGCATTGGCGACGCCGGTGACGCCGTCCGTGACGCCGGGCCCCGCCGTCAGAACGGCGCAGCCGATGGATCCCGGTTTTAGACGACTCCAAGCGTCCGCGGCATGAACGGCGGCTTGCTCATGGCGGACATCTATGATTTCTATCCCCTCGTCCAAACAGCCGTCATAGATGGGCATGATATGCCCGCCGGAAAGCGTGAAGACGCATTCCACGCCCGCCTGCTTCAGCGCGCGCGCGGCAAGTTTTCCGCCGTGCCAGATTTCGCCCATTCGCTTTCCTCCTTCTCGCCTTCCAAAAGCCCGCGCGACAATGCTATCAGAGGGAATCGCTTTTGACTATGGATAGGAGCTTGAAACGAGCATGAAGATCAACGGCAATGAAATTCGCCCGGGACATGTGATAGAGCATCGCGGCGGCTTATGGCTCGCCGTGCGGGTTCATCATGTGAAGCCCGGAAAAGGCGGCGCTTTCGCGCAGGTGGAGCTGAAGCACGTGACGGAGGGGACGAAACTCCATGAGCGCTTCCGATCCTCCGAAACGGTGGAGCGCGCGCGGCTGGAGCAGAAGCCGCATCAGTTTCTCTATGCCGAGGGCGAGAGGCTCGTTTTCATGGATATGGCGTCTTACGAGCAGATAGAGATCCAAGCCGATCTTTTGGGCGACCGCGCCGCGCTCTTGCGGGACGGGATGGAAGTGCTGTTGGAGACCCATGAAGGCAGGGCGCTCAGCGTGGTTCTGCCGAAACAGGTGGCGCTTGTCGTCCGCCAAGCCGAGCCTGTCGTCAAGGGACAGACGGCGGCGGCGTCTTACAAGCCCGTCATTTTGGAGAACGGCTTGAAGATGATGGCGCCGTCTTTCATTTCGGAAGGCGAGACGATTTTGGTGGATACGGAGGAGATGAACTATCTGCGGCGGGTTGAGGAGACATGATGGAAGATTCTCTGATTCGCGTGATGCGAGACGCGGCGTTTCAAGCGGGGCGCGCGCTGAAGCGCGATTTGGGAGAGTTGGAGCATTTGCAGAGGCATCCGAAGGGGGTCGGCGATTTTGTTTCGGCGGCGGATATTCGCTCTGAGCGGATTTTGCGGCAATTGTTGGAGCGGGCGCGTCCGGGTTTCGGCTTTCTGACGGAGGAGTCCGGCGAGATTCGCGGCGAGGATCCGCATCATCGCTGGATTGTGGATCCGTTGGACGGGACGGCGAACTTTCTGCATGGCTTTCCTTTTTTCGCCATTTCTTTGGCTTTGGAGCATCGGGGTCTTTTGGTGGCGGGGGTCGTTTATAATCCGGCGATGGATGAGATGTTCTCGGCGCAGCGCGGGCGCGGCGCTTTTCTGAATGACAGACGGATTCGCGCTTCCGGCGCGCGAGATTGGCCGGAGATTTTGATCGCTCTTGGCCCTTGGCGCTCGGCGCGGCGCGGGCTTTATGAATCTCTAGCGCGGCGCGGATTGGGGCGCGGACGGCGCACCGGCTCGGCGGCTTTGAACTTGGCTTATGTCGCCGCCGGGCGCTTTGACGCCTGCTGCGCCGATCGTCTTTCGCCTTGGGACATGGCGGCGGGGATCGTTCTCGTCCGCGAAGCCGGCGGCATGGCGAGCGACATGGCGGGCGGCGAGAAAATGCTGGAAAAGGGCGAGATTGTCGCCGCCGGCGAAGCGCTGCATTCGCCTCTTCAAGAACTGACGCGGTTGGCAGAGAAGGAGCGAGAGAGATGTCCGGAGACAGATTAGCCCCGCCCACCCTTTATCTGTGGCGGATGGTTCTTTTTCTGACGGTGACGGGGTTTCTTCTTGTCATTTTGGCTTATCCCTCTGGTCGGATTGAGGCGTTTTTTTTCGCGAATCCCGGCTTGAATGGTCTGATTGTCGGGGTTCTCTTTTTCGGGATTCTTTACGCGCTGCGCCAGACTTTTCGTCTATGGGGCTTGGCGCGGTGGGTCAATGACGATCGCGCCGAGACGGGCGAGATTTTGTCGCGCCTGCCCGAGGCTCTCAGTCCGCTCCGCGCATTTTTTGACGATGAGGATGAAGAGATGCGCATTGGCGCATCGTCTCTGCCTTCCGTTTTGGCGTCCATTGAGGGTCGGCTTGGGGAGTCCCGCGAGATTTTGCGCTATATGGTCGGACTGCTCGTCTTTCTGGGGCTTTTAGGGACTTTTTGGGGTCTTCTGACGACGGTCTCCTCCATTGGCGCGCTGATCGCGCAGCTGGACGCAGGCGGACGCGAAGCCGGAACCCTTTTCGCCGAGCTGATAAGCGGTCTTCAAGAGCCGTTGGCGGGCATGGGGACGGCTTTTTCCTCGTCTTTGTTTGGCTTAGGCGGCTCGCTGATTTTGGGGTTTTTGGATCTGCAATTGGGGCAGGCGCAGAATCGTTTTCATAATGAGATGGAGGAGTGGCTGATGGCGCGGGCTGAGAGCGACAGAGAGAGCCGATGATTGCCGCATCGTCAAGAGTTCGGCGCGGGCGCGGCGGTCGCGGGGGCGGGGGCGCTTTTGATTTTTGGCCCGGCTTTGTGGATGCGCTGACGGTTCTTCTGCTTTTGGTGACGTTTCTTTTATGTCTTTTTGTGCTTGGGGAGTATTTGCTGTCGCGGCAGTTGAGCGGACAGGATGACGCGCTCTCTTATCTTCGCCGACAGATCGCGGAACTGACTGATCTTCTCGCTCTTGAGAGGCGCGAGAAGGCGGAGTCTGACGAGAGGATCGCTCTTTTGTCGGAGACTTTAAATGAGGAGCGCGCCGAGAAGGGGCGTCTGTCGTCTCTTCTTGACGGGGCGGCGGCGGAGTCGGAGGGCGGCGCGGCTATGGAGGCGGCGCTTGTTGAGGAGAGGGCGTCCGCGCGGGCGGCGAGACAGGAGGTCGCCCGATTGAATCGGCAGTTGGCGGCTCTTCGGCGGCAATTGGGGTCTTTGCAGGCGGCGTTAGAGGCGTCCGAGCGCCGCGACAAGGAGAGCGAGGCGCGGATTGCCGAGTTGGGCAAGCGGTTGAACACGGCGTTGGCGCAGAAGGTTCAGGAGTTGGCGCGGCATCGCTCGGCGTTTTTGGCGTCTCTTCGGAATTTGTTGAAGGGGCGGAAGGGTTTTCGGATTGTTGGGGATCGTTTTATTTTGGAGTCTGAGGTTCTTTTCGCTTCCGGCTCTGCTGACATCAGCGCGCGCGGGCGATGGGAGCTTAGGCAGGTGGCGCAGGCGTTGAATGAGGTTCGCGGGGAGATTCCCTCGTCTGTTTCTTGGGTTTTGCGCGTGGATGGTCATACGGATTCCGCGCCTATTTTCACGGAGTTTTTTCCGTCCAATTGGCATTTGTCGGCGGGTCGGGCGATTTCGGTTGTGGAGTATTTGATTTTGCAGGGCATTCCGCCGGAGCGTTTGATGGCGGCGGGGTTTGGGGAGTTTCGTCCTTTGGATCGTGGGAGGAGCGCGGCGGCGTATCAGCGCAATCGGCGGATTGAGTTCAGGCTGACGCCGGGCTAGCGGGTCGCTGCCGCGCTCCCGTGAAGGGGGGTTTGGGGGGCTAGCCCCCCAAAAAAAGAGGGGGATCGGGGGGGAATCCCCCCCGAAACGCGTGGGTGGGTGGGAAAAAAGCATTTGCGAGCGAAGCAACGCGAAGCGAGCAAATGCGACCCACCCACGCGCCCCCTGCTCGCAAGAGCTCACGCGATGCAGGGGGGTCGGCGGGCTTTCTCGCAAACTTGCCTCGCTACGCTCGGCTGCGTTTGCTTCGTTTCGCCACGCCCGCCGACTATAGCGGGCTTCGCCCGCTTGGTTTTTTTTGGGGGGCAAGCCCCCCAAACCCCCCTTCACTTTCAGCTTCTATGCCGTCAGCTCCCCCCCATCCGACATAGCAAAATATGATCCTCCAACGCCGCCCCCAACAACATCACATCCCCATAAACCGCCGCAACCGTCAAAGGCGCGCGCCATCTGTGATCCCGATAATAAATCTCCTCAATCACCTCAAAAGGAGGAGACAGCCGAAACACCCGCGCCGGCACCAAAGCGTCCGGATCAGACGTCCTATATTGGGTCTCCCTGCCCATCGCGCCGCCAAGAAGCATAGAAGTGAAAATGTCAGCATGAGCAGGCGCGTAAAGCCTTCCCTTCGCGTCCAGAGAGATTTTATCAGGCGCCGCGCCCAAAGGAATCGTCTCCTTGAAGGTCAAACTGTCATCCCTCGCGTCTCTTTGATAAACGAGCAAGTTCAATCTCGTATTTTGCGCGACATAAAGCGTCCGCCCGTCATGGCTCAAATGAACGCCCATCGCGTTAAAAAGAAACCGCTCTATCACGCGCCCCTCCTCCCCGTCAAAATAAACCAGATCGGCGATCGGGAGCGTCAAGAAAATTTCTAAAAACCGCGAAACCGCGAAACGCGATCCGCGCCAGCCATCATTGGTGAGATAAAAGCGCTCTTTGTCTATCGCGGCGATGTCGCTGGGCGAGACGAAGAGCGGCGAGCGGATCGTTTTCTCATGCTGAAGCGCGCCCGCCGAATCCACGCGAAAAACTTCCACGCGGGGGCCGCCGCCCGAAAGAATCGGATGGCTGATGGCGAAAAGGCGAGCCTCCGCGCCTTCCCGATGAAGCGCGATGCCTCTGGGATGGAAATCTCTGACGGCGGCGGGCGCGGCGGGGGCGACTTTTCGGAGTTTGGGATTGGGGTCATTGAGATCAAGGCGATAGATGCCGTCCCGCGTGGCTCGCGGGAGATTTTGCTCCCTGTCATAGACGGAGAGGAAGACTTGCCCCGTGGCTTCGTCCCAAACGGCGTCTTCCACGCCGACCACGCCGAAGACAGGGCGGCATTGATCCGAAGAATGAGGCGCGCCGAAATAATGCGGCTCGGGGTCTTTGACGCCCGAAACATCGTCATAGATCATCCCCAGCACAATGAGGAAGACTCTGACCGATACATAAAAAACGAGCAGCGTTCCAAAAATTACAAAGATCATCCAAGCGGCGGTAAAAAATCCCCAAATCGCTTGAAAGAAGCGCGCCGCCATCTAGCCCCCTTCGGCGAGGCGGCACATCAAAACGCTCTTGCCGAAAATAGACCCCATCAGCATAACGCCCCGATCAATCGCCGCCACAGTCGCGGCGGAAATCTTATTCCCCTCCTCATAATAGATTTCCTCTAATCCGTGATCGGGCGGCGTGATTTTGAGAACCCTTGTCGGCGCGATGGCGTTCTCATCCGCGCCAAGCGCGATGACGCCAAAAAGACTCGCATGAGTCGGCAGATAAAGCGCGCCCTCCTCATCCTGCGAGATATTGTCGGGACTGCCGCCGGTCTCTATCGTCTGTTGGAGAGCGAGGCTGCCGTCTCCATTCCTGCGATAAAGGCGGAGCGCTCTGCCTGTCCATTCGGCGACATAAAGCGTCTCCCCGTCATCGCTCAGATGGATTCCATTGGCGAAGCGAAGACCATCGGCGGCGACCTCCGCCTTCTCGCCGTCAAAATAGACGAGGTTGGAGAAAGGCAGCCGCAGCAGAACCTCCGCCGCATTTCCAAAAGCGGAACTCGTGCCGAAATTGTTCGTCATATAAAAACGCGTCCCGTCAAGAGCGGCGATGTCGTTGGGGTAGAGGAAGGCGGGATCGCGGAGAGTCTTCAGATGCTCAAGCGCGTTCTCCGCCGTGATGCGAAAAAGCTCCACGCTATGCTCGCCAGACGCCCGATGATTGATGACGAAAAGCCGAGCCTCCTCGCCCTGTCTGTGAAGCGAAACGCCGTGAGGGCGGAAGTCTCGCGGCTCGGCGGGCGTGACGGTTTGAGGCTTCGGGTCTTGCGCGCTCGGATCCAAGAGATAAATTCCGCCGCGCAGAGTGTCATCGGCCGCCGCTCTGTTCCTGTCATAAGCGGAGAGATAGGCGAGACCGGTTTTTGGGTCAAAAGCGATGTCTTCCGCGCCGATGGGCGCCGGAACAGATTGACAATCTTCATAGCCATGCGGCGCGGAACCTTCGTCAAACGCGCCGGACAAACGCGCCAAAGACAGAGCGGCGAAGATCACAAAGCCGATAAAGATCGCCAAGAGGATCAAAAGAAAGGGTTTCATAGGGATTTTTCCTTCGCGTAAGGTTTTTCTGAAGCGATGGGAGACGGCTCGCCGATCTCGCGCGCGTCATGGAGCGTTTGCCGCTCCACGAGACGGGCATAGAGGGCATTCTCTTTTAGCAGAATTTCATGCTCTCCTTCGGCGAGAATTCGCCCCTCCTCCATGATGGTGATGCGATCGGCGCGCTTGGCGGTGGCAAGCCGATGCGCGATGATCATGACGGCGCGACCGTCGGCAAGTTCCGCCATAGCCTCTTGGATCAGACCCTCATTTTCGGAATCCAACGCGCTCGTCGCCTCGTCCATCAAAATGACCGGCGCGTGGCGGATGAAGGCGCGGGCGATGGCGAGGCGCTGCTTTTGTCCGCCTGAGAGAGTCCGCCCGCGCTCGCCAATCACTGTGTCGTAGCCCTGCGGGAGTTTCATAATGAAATCATGCGCTTGGGCTTGTTTCGCGGCGCGGCGAATGGCGTCATCGGATATGTCGGTCAAGCCAAAGCGGATATTCTCGGCGATGCTCATGCTGAAAAGAACGGGGTCTTGCAGAACGGCGGCGTAATGGCGGCGGAGCGCCTGCGGATCCATCTGGCGCAAATCCACGCCGTCCAAAAAGATTCGCCCTTCGGTCGGATCGTCAAAACGCTCAAGGAGATAAAAGAGAGTCGTCTTGCCGCCGCCCGACGGCCCGACAAGCGCGACCGTCTCGCCCGGCTTCACCTCCAAAGAGACATTGCGGACGGCATGGATGTCCGGGCGGGAGGGATAGGCGAAGGAGACCTTCTCAAAGCGAATATGCCCTTGAACAGGCTCGGGCGGAGACTTTGGGCGGGCGGGAGAATGGATTCGGGGGCGCGAATCCATCAGCTCAAAGAGCCGCCCGCTCGCCCCCGCCGCCAGCTGCATCTCGCCCCAGACTTCGCCAAGAGAAGCCAGACTCCCGGAGGCGAGAACCGCGTAAAAGATGAACTGCCCCAACAGCCCCGCCGTGATCGTTCCTTCCAGCACGTCATGCGCGCCGCGCCAAAGAACGGCGGCGATCGCCGTCAAGACCAAAAAGATGATCAGCGCTGTCAAGAGCGCGCGCGCCATGATCCGATGCCGCGCCGCGTCAAAGGCTTGATGGAGGGCGCTGTGGAAATGGTTTTTGGCGGCTCTCTCAAAAGAGAGCGATTGGACGGTCTCTACCGCGCCCAGCGTCTCGGCGGCGAAAGCGCCTGTGCGGGCGAGCTTGTCCTGCGCGCGGCGCGAGAGATTTCTGATGAAGCGCCCAATGGCGAGAAGCGGCAGCGCGATCAGCGGGATGATCAGAAGGACGAGGCTTGACAAAAAAGGACTCGTGATGACGAGCATCGCGCCGGCGCCGACCAAAAGGACGGAATTTCTCAAAGCGATGGAGGCGGAAGAGGCGAGGACAGTGCGTATCAAAACCGTGTCGGCGGAAAGGCGCGAGACCACCTCGCCCGTCCTGATCGTCTCAAAGAAACTGGGCTCCATGGCGAGCATATGGGCGAAGACGGCGTGGCGCAGATCGGTCACGATTCGCTCGCCCAGCCACGTGACGGCATAGAAGCGCGCCGCGGTCGCAAGAGCGAGCAGGAAGGCTAGAGCGATGCAGAAAAGAAATGTCCGCGAGATCAGTTCCGGATTGTCAGACGAGAAGCCGTGATCTATGACCTCTCGGAAGGCGAGCGGGATCGCCAAAGTCGCCGCCGCCGCCACAAGAAGCGCCGCGCCCGCTCCAATCACCATGCGCCGATAGGGTTTTAAGAAAGGAAAGAGTCGCAGAAGCGGGCGAAGATTGCGCCCTTTGGGGCGCGAAAGCGCTTCCTCCGCCGCCATCGCCATGGAGCGTCAAGCCCAGCCCTGCATCCGCGCGGCTTCTCCGCGCAGATAGGCGGGGCCGCCCAAACACTGAATGCTGACGCCAATCCGCTTGAAGAAAAAATGCACGCCCGATTCTTGCGCGAAGCCCATCCCGCCATGAACCTCGGTCGCCTTGCGCGAGACCATGCGCGCCACATCCGCCATATGCGCTTTCACGATGCAGCCGTTCAACGGCGCGGCGTCAGGATTCTCGCCGAAATCATGCGCGGCGAACCATAGCAGCGCCCGCGCAGGCTCAAGCTCGGCGACCATCTCGGCGCAAAGATGCTTGACCGCCTGAAAAGAGCCGATCAGTTTCCCGAACTGCTTCCTGACTTTCGCGTAATCCACCGCCATATGAAGAAGCGTCTCGGACGCGCCCAGCATGTCGGCGCTCTCCAAAATGCGCGCCGCGGACAGGATAAGCGCCAAAGATCGCCCCCGCGCATTCTCGCCGGACAAAGGCTCGGCTTCGGCATTCTCAAAGAGACATTCGGCGAAGCTCCGCGTTCCGTCTATCGTTTTTAGGCCTGCGATTTTGACGGTCTTTTGATTCTTTGGCGCGAGAAAAAGCCTGCCGTCCTGCGAGGCGGTCAGAATGTGGGTCGCGTCCTCCGCCTCCATGACGAAGAGGGCGCGGCCATTGAGCCGTCCGTTTTTCTCGGTGATTTTGGCGTCTTCCCTCGCGCCGGATTTTTCCGAGAGGGCGAGCGCCCCGCGCATCTCTCCCTCGGCGATTTTGGGCAGCCACTCCGCCTTCTGCGCCTGCGTTCCCGCTTCCATGACGGCGAGAGGCGTCAAGACCGACCGCGCCGCGAAAGAGAAGGGCGCGGCATGACTCCCAAGAGATTGCTGCACAAGCGCCGCCTCCAGCAAGCCCAGCCCGGCGCCGCCCGCCTCTTCAGGCGGAATGAGCGCCGAGAGCGCCAGCTCTTTAAGAGACGCCTCCAGCGCGTCTCGCCCTTCGCCCGTGTCGGTCATGGCGCGAAGCGCCTCTAATGAGGCGCGGCGCGACAGCGCGCCCTTGACGCTCTCTTGAAGCATATATTGCGTTTCGGAAAGCGCGAACTCCATGAGACCCGCCTCCTCTATCTGGCCGCCGCGCGGACGGGGACAGGCTCTTTGTCGCCGCGCGGCAGACCCAAGCCCCGCTCGGCGATGATGTTCTTCTGAATCTGCGCCGTCCCGCCGCCGATGATCAATCCCAAATCATACATGAAACTCCACTGCCAGCTGCCATCGGCGCGGATATGCGGACTGTCTTCGTAAAGGACGCCCATCTCGCCCATCACGTCTATCGCGAGCGCCGCCAGCTGATGATTGAGCTCGCAGCCCTGCAATTTGACGATCATGCCGGCGACGCCGGGATCCGTCCCCTTAATGCTGTGAGTCAGAAGCCGCATTCCGTGATAGCGCATCGCCATGACGCGCCCCTGAAGCGCCGCCAGCCTGTCGCGGAAGACGGGATTCTCCATGACGCGCGCGCCGTCTTCGGTTTCCTCCTCCATCAGCCTAACGACCCCCGCCAAGCGATTCTCCGATATGTTCGGATTGCCGAGCATCCCGCGCTCATGCTTTAGCGTGGCGTTGGCGACAAACCAGCCTTCGCCCCGCCTGCCGACAAGATTCTTCTTCGGCACGCGAACATCGGTGAAGAAGACCTCGTTGAACTCCGGCCGCCCCGTCATCGTGGTGAGAGGGCGGACGTCCAAGCCCGGCGTCGTCATCGGGATCAGAATATAGCTGATGCCGGCGTGCTTCGGCGCGTCAGGCTCGGTGCGGACGAGGCAGAACATCATGTCGGCGATTTGCGCCGTGCTTGTCCAAATCTTCTGCCCGTTGATGACGAAATCGTCTCCGTCCTCCACGCCGCGAGTCTGAAGCCCTGCCAAATCGCTCCCTGCATTCGGCTCGGAATAGCCCTGACACCAAACCATCTCGCCCTTTATGGTCGGCGGGATGTAGCGTTTCTTCTGCTCTTCTGTGCCAAGCTCCAACAGAGTCGGGACGAGCATGGAGATGCCCTGATTCTGAAACCCCATCGGCGCGCCGGCTTTGACGAACTCCTCGGCGATGATGCGGCTCTTTAAGATGTCAGGCTCCGCGCCGAAGCCGCCATAGTCTTTCGGAATCGTCCGCGCCGCGTAGCCATGCGCGATCAGGGTTTTTTGCCATGCGCGGGAGCTTTTCGTGAAGCCGTCATAGCGATTCTGCGAAGGATGCTTGTCGGCGTGGTTTTTCAGAAAGGCGCGCGTTTCGGCGCGGAACGCCTCATAGTCTTTTCCGTAGGACAGATCCATCGTCTCCTCCCTTGCGCTCTTTGTTTTAGGCGAGCATCAGGCGTATATTTTGCATGGCGTTCCCCGCCGCGCCCTTGCCAAGATTGTCAAGGATAGCGCAAAGAAGCGCATGTCCGCGCGGCTCATGCGAAAAAATATGAATCTCCATATCGTCCCGACCTTGAAAAGAATCGGCGTCCAGCCTGTCAGGACGGGCATTGGCTTCAAACGGCATGACGGCGATTTTCTCTTCGCCGTCATAGAAGGCGGCGAGCGCGTCATGGAGGTCTTCGGCGCGGGGGCTGCCTTTGAGCGCCTTCAGATGGAGCGGCATTTCCACGATCATCCCCTGCCGATAGCGTCCGACAAAGGGCGTGAATAAGGGCGCGCTCGTCAAGCCGCTATGGAGGCGGATTTCCTCCACATGTTTGTGGTTCAGATTGAGCGCGTAGGCTTGGACGGGGCTTCGCGTGAAATCGGGATCGCTCTCATTCTCGTAGCGCGAAATCATGCCCGCGCCGCCGCCTGTATAGCCTGATACGCCTGTCAGGAAGACGGGATGATCTTTCGGCATGATCCCCTTTTCCATGAGGGGTCTGATGAGGGCGATGGCGGCGATCGCGTAGCAGCCCGGATTGGAGACGCGCCGCGCTTTCGCGATGGTTTGTCGGTGGTTTTGGCTC
Organism: uncultured Alphaproteobacteria bacterium; assembly: GCA_958296285.1. Lineage (GTDB taxonomy): Bacteria > Pseudomonadota > Alphaproteobacteria > JAPOUT01. The sequence continues at coordinate 99,042 of OY282459.1, read as the reverse complement.
CATTCGGGCATTCCGTAGATCCATTCGGGTTTTGTTCGGTGGGCGGCGGAGGCGTCTAGGAGGCGGGCTTTGGGATTCTTGACGAGGCGCGCCGCTTCCCGCGCCGCCTCATCGGGCAGGCAGAGGATGGAGATGTCCGCTTCGTTCAGGCATTCGGCGCGGGCGTCTTTGTTTTTGCGGAGGGATTCGTCAATGCCGATGAGGCGGATGCCGGATTCGGCGCTCAGTCTCTCGCGGATTTGGAGGCCTGTCGTGCCGAAAACGCCGTCTATGAAGAGTTGCATATTAGACGCCCGCTTTTTTGAGGAAGGTCAGGACGGCGTTGTTGAAGGCTTTTGGCTCATCGTAATTGGCGTAGTGTCCCGCGTTGGGGATGATGATTTTTTCGGCGTTTGGGATTTTTTTCGCCATATAGTTTGTCGCGGCGAGGAAGGGTTTGTCGTTCTCGCCGGCGAGGACGAGGGTTGGGAGTTTTATTGTTTCTAGGGCGAAGATGACGCTCGTATCCTCTTGGGCGAGCATTCCGCGCGCGGCGTGGGCGAGGGCTTGGGCGTCTGTGTGTTGGACTTCGGGGGGCGCTTTGGGTTTGGCGGTCAGCCCTTTTTTCTCAAGGGCTTGGGCTTGTCTTTCGGCTTGGTCGTTCCATTGTTGGAGGGCTTCGGCTTTTTTGAAGCCGGGGCCGGAGTCTAGGAGCATCAGGGCGCTGGCGCGGTGGGGTTGGCTCATCACGAAGGCGAGCGACATATATCCGCCCATGGAGAGTCCGCCGATGACGGCTTTTTCCGCGCCGCATGAGTTTAGGATGGCGGTCATATCTTGGATGGTGAGGTTTCGGGAGTAGGCGTTTTTATTGTTGGGGGTTTGGGATTTTCCGTGTCCGCGCATATCCCAAGTGATGAGTTTATATTTTTGGGAGAGGGTTGGGATTTGTTTTTGCCACATGTTGGCGCTTGCGCCGTAGGCGTGGGAGAGGAGGATGGGGTGTCCGTCTCCGTGGGTTTGGTAGTGGATGAGGGCGTTGTTGAGGGTGAGGGTTGGCATGGGGTTTTCTCCGTTGGGTTTGTATAGCCGATAATTTTTGTGGTGGCGAGGACGGATTGACCTGCTCCCGTTGAGGGGGGTTTGGGGGGCTAGCCCCCCAAAAAAACCAAGCGGGCGCAAGCCCGCTATAGTCGGCGGGCGTGGCGAAACGAAGCGGGCGTAGCGCGACAGCGCAAGCCCGCGAGAAAGCCCGCCGACCCCCCTGCATCGCAGGAACTCTTGCGAGCAGGGGGCGCGTGGGTGGGTCGCATTTGCTCGCTCGCTACGCCACGAGTGGCTTCGCTTCGCTCGCAAATGCTCTTTTCCCACCCACCCACGCGTTTTCGGGGGGGATTCCCCCCCGAACCCCCTCTTTTTTGGGGGGCTAGCCCCCCAAACCCCCCTTAACGGGAGCGGGTCAAACCCCCCACCGCGCCCCCAACGAAAAGAAAAAGCGCCGCCAAAATGATGGACGGCCCAGCAGGCGTGTCCAAAACTACCGAGCCAAAAAGACCAACAACCACAGAAAAACACCCCATCGCCGACGCCAACATCGCCATCCCCTCCGGAGTCGCCGCGAAACGCCGCGCCGCCGCCGCAGGAATGATCAAAAGCGCCGTGATCAACAAAACGCCGACAATCGCAATCGCCAGCGCAATGATCGCCGCCATCAAAATCATGAAAACCATCTGCGCCCGCATGACATTCTTGGCTTCAGCCCGCGCAATGTCCTCGCTGACGGCAGCAGCCAGCAAAGGCCGCCAAATGACAATCAAAACCGCCATAATGACAGCGCCGCCGCCATAAATCAGCGCTACATCACGCCACCCGACAGCAAGAATGTCGCCAAAAAGAAGCGCCAAAAGATCAGCGCGAACCCACCACATCAAACTCAACACGACCAAACCCAAAGCAAGAGCGGCATGAGAAATCGCGCCCAAAAGCGTGTCCAAAGGAAGCGCCACGCGGCGGCGCAGAAAAAGAAGCGCCAACGCGCTGAGAAAAGCCGCGGCGAAAACGCCCAATGTCGGATGCAGCCCGAAAAGAAGTCCCGCCGCCACCCCAAGCAAAGCCGCATGCGCCATCGCGTCTCCAAAATACGCCATGCGCCGCCAAACCACGAAACAGCCCATCGGCCCGCTCACGAGCGCGATCCCTATCCCGGCAAGAAGCGCGCGCCAAAGAAACTCATCCATCACGATCATTCGGAACCACTCGGAATCATGGATGTCTGTGGTCATGATCGTGCGAATAAAGGGCGAGCGCTTCGGCGGCGCTGACGCCGAACAATTTCTGATATTCAGGAGACGAAGCCACCGCCCGCGGCTGTCCCGAGCAGCAGACATGTCCATTGAGGCAGAGGACAGTGTCGGTTTGGCGCATGACAATATGAAGATCATGCGAAATGAGAAGAATCCCGCATTGCCGTTCTTGGCGGATTTCTCGGATTTTGCGATAAAATTCTATTTCGCCGGTGGCGTCCAGCCCCTGCGCCGGCTCGTCCAGCACGAGGAGATCGGGCGCGGGCAGAAGCGCCCGCGCCAAAAGGCAGCGCTGAAACTCTCCGCCCGAAAGGCTTTGGACAGGCGCGTGGAGGAGAGGGAGAACGCCCATTTCGTCCAGCGCCTCTTGGACGCGGCGCTTCGGATAATTTCGCGTCAGAGTCATCAATCGGGAGACAGGGAGGGGCAGCGTCTCGTCTATCTGAATCTTTTGCGGCACATAGCCGATGGCAAGCCGCCGATTCTTTACGATCTCGCCCTCCTGATGCGGCAGGATTCCCAGAATGGCGCGGGCGGTGGCGCTTTTCCCTCCGCCATTCGGCCCAATGACAGTCAGGATTTCGCCGCGCCTGACAGTCAGATTCACATGGCGCACGATCCATCGCCCGCCGCGCCGCAATCCCAGCTGCTTAACGCTGACGAGCGCCTCTTCCGCAGGGGCGCGAGGGGGGCGGGGGGCGCGAGGGGCGCGTTTTTTCTCTGTCGCTATTTGATAGTTCATGGCTGCCAATATAATATCCGAAAAGAGATGCTATCCGAAAAGAGGAAGAAAAGAGATGCGGCTCTTGTTTCATCTGACAGCGCTTTGTTTTTGGATCGCCGGCGCGGCTTCCTTCGCTTTGCCCGCTCAAGCGGAAGAGGAGAACGCGCCGCCGCGCGTTGTGGCGTCCATTCTGCCGGTCTATTTTTTGGCGGCAGGGGTGATGGAAGGGGCGGGCGCGCCCAGCCTTCTTCTGCCGCGAGACGCGTCTCCGCATCATTACGCGCTTCGCCCTTCGGATGCGCGGCGCATAGGGCGCGCCGAGATTATTTTTTGGATCGGCCCGGCGATGGAGACCTTCTTGCAGCGTCCTTTGACAAGACTCGCGCCAAAGGCGCTCCGTCTCGCCCTGATGGAAGAGGAGGCGGCGGAGGGCGAAGCGCATGATCATGATCATCATCATCAGGACGCGCATATTTGGCTTGACGTCTCGCGGGCGATCGCCATGACGACAATGATGCGGGACGCGCTCGCCAAACAAGACCCCCGCCATGCGAATCTCTATCGCGGCAACGCGCGGCGTCAGATTGAGAGATTGCGCGCGCTGGATCGCAAGATCGCCGAGCGGATGCGTCCGCTCGGCAAAAAACCCTATTTGGCTTTTCACGACGCCTATGGGCATTTCGCGCGGCGCTATGGCTTGTCGCCGGGCGATTTCGTGACGCGGACGCCGGAGAGGAAGCCCAGCGCCGCGCGGCTGAGGCGGATAAGGCAAAAAATTCAAAAAGAGGGAATCGCCTGTCTTTTCTCCGAACCCGGCGCGTCTCGCTCTTTAATTAAGGCGGTTTTGGAAGGAACGGCGGCGCGAAGCGTGGCGCTGGATCCGCTTGGCGCGACTTTAAAGGGCGGCGGCGGCGAGAACTATGACGCGCTGATGCGAAATCTCTCAGAGAAAATGGCGGATTGTTTGGAAAAGACCAATCAAAACCCTTGAGAGCCGTTGAGAGCCATTGACTCCTCCCCACTTCTCCGCCAAAACTTTCGGCGTGAAAAAAAGCGAAAGGGCGCGAAAAAAAGCGAAAGAAACAGGAGACAGCGATGGATGTGCGACCTCTGACAGGCGCGATGGGCGCGGAAATCCTCGGCGTGAGATTGAGCGGCGCGCTCTCCAACGCCGATTTTGACGCGATTCATCAGGCTTTCTTGGATTACGGCGCGATTTTCTTCCGCGATCAGACGCTCCGCCGCGAAGATCAGATCGCTTTCGCGCGGCGTTTCGGCGATTTGGAAGAGCATCCGATCGTGGAGGGCATGGCGGAGCATTCCGAAATTATTAAAGTCGTCAAGCCGAAGGGCGAAGCCGCCGAGTTCGGCGTGGGCTGGCACACGGACAACTCCTTTTTCCAAAAGCCCAGCAAAGCCACCTGTCTTTATGGCGAGGTGATTCCGCCTTATGGCGGCGACACAGTCTATGCGAATCAGTATCTCGCCTACGAAACTCTGTCGGACGGCATGAAGGCGATGCTGGAAGGCTTGGAAGCGATCCATTCCGCCGAGAGGGCTTACACCGAGCCGCAGACCCGCGACAAATATGAAGGCAGGCGCGCCATGCGCTATCGCTGGAGCGAGGCGGTGCTGCGGGAAGTCGTGCATCCTGTGTTGCGCCTCCATCCCGAAACGAAGAGGAAGGCGCTTTACGTCAATCCGACCTTCACCGTCCGCTTCAAAGACATGACGGAAGAGGAATCGCGTCCGCTTTTGCATTATCTCTATCAGCATTGCGCGCGTCCGGATTTCTGCTGCCGCTTCGTTTGGCGGAAAGGCTCGCTCGCCCTTTGGGACAATCGCTGCGCGCAGCATTACGCCGTGGATGACTATAGAGACTATGAGCGCGTCATGTTCCGCGTGACCGTCAAGGGGGACGCGCCGCGCGGAAAGATATAAAAGAGGAAAGCGGGGTCTAGCGCCAAAGAGCGTCAGGCGGCAGCGATGAGAGAATCGCCTCCACATTGCCGCCTGTCCGCAAGCCGAAGCGCGTGCCTCTGTCATAGAGGAGGTTGAACTCGGCATAGCGTCCGCGCCATTTTCGCTGCTCTCGCTTTTCGGCTTCGCTCCAGCGCGTTCCGATGCGGCGCTTGGCGATTGTCTCATAGACGCGCCCGAAACTCTCGCCGACTCTTTTGGTGAAGGCGAAATCGGCGTCAAAATCTCCGCTCTGCCACATATCATAGAAGATTCCGCCCATGCCCCGCGCCTCGCCTCTATGGGGGAGATGGAAGTATCGGGCGCACCAATCCCGAAAAGCCTCGTAATCCACGGCGGGATGCGTATCGCAAGCCTCTTTCAGCGCGGCGTGGAAGGTCTTGACGTCCTCATGGTTTTCGTCCCGATAGCGCTTTAGCATCGGCGTCAGATCGGCGCCGCCTCCGAAAAAGGCGCGGATCTCGCCGCCGTCTCCCGTTCTTATCCTAATATGGCGCGTGTTCATATGCGCCGCCGGCACATGAGGATTGCGCGGATGGAGAATGACCGAGATTCCCGCCGCCTCAAAGAGGGCGTCATCCGGGAGATTTTCCCACGCCGCGCCGCCGCCTCCATTTGTGAGCGCTTCGGGGACTGGCCCATAGACATGGGAGACATGAACCGCCGCCTTCTCAAAGAGACGCCCTTCGCGCAAGAGCGCCATTTCGCCGCCGCCGCCTTCCTCCCGCCGCCATGGCGTTAGGACGAAGAGTCCGGGCTTCCCCGCGTCAAGACGCTCCGCGTCAAGACGCTCCCTGCCCGCCGCCGTTCTCTCCAGCGCCTCAAAGCGGGCGCGGAGAGAATCGCGCAGTTGAAAGAACCACGCCGCGACAAACATCATCTTTTGAGATGGCTCAGACGGTCTCTTCCGCGTCATGCTGTCTCCGATGGAAAGGCTCAAGCAAGGCTAGACAAAGCGCCGTCATAATGGCACAACAGGCGGCATCTCTCCGACTCTCTTCGGCGGCGACTTTTCTTCATGAGCGACATGAGCGACAGCATCCATCCTGACATGGAAAGGCGCGACTTTCTCTATGTGGCGACAGGCGCGGTCGGCGCGGTCGGCGCGGCTTTTGCCGTCTGGCCGCTGATTGATCAGATGAATCCGGACAAGAGCGTCCTCGCCCTCGCCTCTTCGCAGATAGACATCTCGCCCATCGCCGTGGGGCAGAGCATCACGGTGAAATGGCGCGGCAAGCCTGTCTTCATCCGCCATCGGACGCCCAAGGAGATCGCTGAAGCCGAAAAGACGCCCCTCTCCGATCTCAGAGACCCCGAAAAAGATCAAGATCGCGTGAAAAAAGCGGAATGGCTGATCATGGTTGGGATTTGCACCCATTTGGGCTGCGTGCCTCTCGGACAGCGCGGCGACTATGACGGATGGTTCTGCCCGTGCCATGGCTCGCATTACGACACGTCAGGGCGGATTCGCAAAGGGCCGGCGCCGAAAAATCTCGCCATCCCGCCCTATGCGTTTCTGAATCAGACTCTTCTCAAGATTGGCTAAGCCGCGCCATGCCTCACGGAGAATCTTACGAGCCGCGGAATCGCTTCACCGCTTGGATGGACGCGCGCCTGCCTTTGCTGCGCGTCATGCATGAGTCGTTCCTGACTTATCCCACGCCGCGCAATCTGAATTATTGGTGGACGTTCGGCGGCATTCTGACCTTTTGCCTCGCCGTTCAGATGATCACCGGCATTATTTTGGCGATGCATTACGTCCCCCACGCCGATCTCGCCTTTGAGAGCGTGCAGCACATTATGCGGGACGTCAATTATGGCTGGCTCATTCGCTATGTTCATGCTTGCGGCGCGTCCATGTTTTTCTTGGCGGCTTATATTCACATGTTCCGCAGCCTCTATTACGGGTCTTACAAGCCGCCGCGCGAGATGCTTTGGATTTTGGGAGTCGTCATTATCTTTCTGATGATCGTGACCGCCTTTCTAGGCTATGTCCTCGTTTGGGGGCAGATGAGTTTTTGGGCGGCGACCGTCATCACGAATCTGCTGGGCGCGTTCCCCCTCATCGGCGAGGCGGTCAAAGAATGGCTTTGGGGAGGCTTCGCCGTCGGCAACGCGACTCTCAATCGCTTTTTCAGCCTTCATTATTTGCTGCCTTTTGTCATAGTCGGCATGGTGGCGCTTCACATTTGGGCGCTTCATATTCCGGGCAACAACAATCCGCAGGGGATAGACGTCCGACAGGGAAAGGACACCGTCCCCTTCCATCCCTATTACACGGTGAAGGATTTGTTCGCCGTCTCGCTTTTCGCGCTTCTTTTCAGCTATTTCGTCTTTTACGATCCCGAAGCGCTGGGGCATCCCGACAATTCCATCAAGGCGAATCCGCTTCAGACGCCGCCGCATATTGTTCCCGAATGGTATCTTCTGCCGTTCTACGCGATTTTGCGCGCCGTGCCGTCCAAATTGGGAGGGGTTCTGATCATGTTCGCCTCCATTGGGATTCTGTTTTTTCTGCCGTGGCTGGATCGCGCCAAGACGCGCTCGGCGCGCTATCGTCCGCTTTTTCGTCAGTTTTTCTTTCTTTTCGTGATCGCCTGTCTGGGGTTGGGCTATTTGGGGGCGCAGACGCCTGAGGGCGCGCATCTCATTTTGGCGCGAATCCTGACTTTCTATTATTTCGCGCATTTTCTGATCGTCCTGCCTCTTTTGTCCGTCATAGAGAAGCCTCTGCCTGTGCCGAAGAGCATCAACGCGCCCGTTTTAAAAGGCGCGGGCGCGGCGGCGCAATGAGAAAGCGGCGCGTCAGATTCTTCGCGGCGGCGAGGGCGGCGGCGGCGGCGCTTCTTTTCTCGCTGGCGGGAGGCTCGCCCGCTTTCGCCGCCGAAGGCGAAAAGCCGCAACTTCTGAAAGGCGCATGGTCTTTTGACGGGCCGTTTGGGCGCTTTGACAGAGCTTCTCTGCGGCGGGGCTTGCAGATTTATCGGGAAGTCTGCTCTTCGTGCCATGGTCTCTCTTTTCTTTATCTTCGGAATCTCTCGGAAGCGGGCGGGCCGGAACTCTCGCTTGACGCCGTCAAGGCGATCGCGGCGGATTATGAGATCACCGACGGGCCTGACCGCGAAGGCGACATGTTTCAGCGCAAGCGCCGTCCGTCCGATCGCTTCCCGGAGCCTTACGACAATGATCAGGCGGCGAGGGTCGCCAATGCCGGTGCGCTGCCTCCCGATCTCTCGCTCATCATCAAAGCGCGGGAGGGCGGCGCGGATTATGTCTATTCTCTGCTGCAGGGCTATGAGGCGGCGCCGGCGGGCGTCAAACTTGACGAGACTCAGCATTTTAACAAATATTTTCACCTGACAGGCGGCGTCTTGGCGATGCCGCCGCCCTTGACGGACGGCATCGTGGATTATGAGGGCGAGGGCGCGCCGAAAGCGACCGTCAAGCAGATGGCGCATGACGTGACGGCGTTTTTGGCTTGGGCGTCCGAGCCTCGTTTGGAGGAGCGCAAGCGTTTGGGCTTTCAGGTGATGGTCTATTTGGCGATTTTCGCGGCGCTTCTCTATTTCTCCACGCGGCGTCTTTGGCTGACGGCGCATGGCGAGGCGGACGAGAAGGAGGAAAGCGCCTAGATAAGCGCTTGACCGTCGCGCCAAAGCGGTCTCTAATGGGAAAAGTTTCAACAAGGGAGGGCATAAGATGAGCATTGTCGGCACTTGGGAGCTGGAGGTGAAGTCTCCGATGGGGACTCAGAAATCCACTCTCACCATTAAGGATGACGGATCTGCCACCATGAAGGGCGCGCAGGGCGAAGTCACGCTGACGGACGGCAAAGTGGACGGCGAGAGTTTCACGGGCGGCATGAAAGTCCCAGTCATGGGGCGCGAGATTGACGCCACGATGGAAATCAAAGCCGAAGGCGATTCCGTGAGCGGTCAAGTCAAGACCGCCATGGGCGCCGCGACCGTGTCAGGCAGCCGTGCCTAGCCGTCCCCAACATATAGGACTCTTGGAGTCCGGGATATCGTTCACCGAGATTCTGCCGACTGCCTTCGCGCGGTCGGCAGTTTCTTTTCATAAGGCCTAGGGGGCGCGGGCGCGGGGAGGAAATCTTATGAAAGTGATGCTGGGCGTGATTGGCGGGACGGGCGTCTCGGAACTCTCTTCTCTGAAAGAAGCCCGCGAAGAAAGGGCAGCCTCGCCCTTCGGCGAGCCTTCCGGCCCCCTCTGTTTGGGGACGATTGGGGGAACGGCGTGCGCCTTTTTGTCGCGGCACGGGGCGGGGCATAGGATTCCGCCCTCCGACATTAATTATCGCGCCAATATAGACGCGCTGAAGAGGGTCGGCGTCTCGGACATTCTTTCCATTTCGGCATGCGGCTCGTTTCGGGAAGAGATCGCGCCGGGCGATATCGTCCTCGTGGATCAGTTCATAGACAGGACGCGGGGGCGCGTCTCGTCTTTTTTCGGGGAGGGCTTGGTCGCCCATGTCCCGATGGCGGATCCCACCTCCAAAAGGCTCCGCGCCATGGCGGAGGCGGTCTGCCGCGCCGAAAAAATCCGCCATAAAGCCGGCGGAACCTATTTGGCGATGGAGGGGCCGCATTTTTCCACCCGCGCCGAATCGCGTCTTTATCGCAGCTGGGGGGCGGACGTGGTCGGCATGACGAACATGCCGGAAGCGAAACTCGCCCGCGAAGCCGAAATCCCTTACGCGACTCTGGCATGCGTGACCGATTATGATTCTTGGCGCGCGGCGGATTCCGATGTGGATGTGGCGGAGATTATGTCCGTCCTTCAACAGAACGCGGCGAAGGCGGCGCGGATTGTCGCCGGCGTGGCGAAAGCGCTGGGCGAAAGGCGGGACGCCGACCGTCAAGGCTTGGACAATATTTTGGATTCCTGCCTCATCACGCGCGAGGAGCATCGCGCGCCGGAAATCATGGCGCGTCTGGACGCCATTCTGGCGCGCTATCTCAAGGCTCAGGCGGCGGGGGGTTCAACAGATATCAACGGGGCGTGAGACTCTCTCGCCATCGGCGAGGGAGTCGTGCTTGACTGCCGCGCATGTCCAACACCATCTCCATAAGCGATTTCGCGCAGAAGGCGCGGCAGGCGCAGGCGGTCGGCGGCGCGCTGCGATTGGACAAGCAGGGCGGGCTTGTCGTCAAAGGCAATAATTTTTTCGGAAGAGCCGCGCTTTGGCTCAAAGATCGCCTCTCTCCCAATAAGGCGCGCGCGCAAAATGTCGCCGTGCTGAACGCTTTTGAGAAGAGTCTCAATCAGACCCGCTCTCAATCTCCTCAACATCGCCCCATCGCTTTGGGGAAGCCTGCCAATCTTCTAGGGAACTCCCGCGCCCTTCCCGCCGATATTCTCCAAACGATCGCTCTGTTGGACAAAAACTCGCTGAAGCCGCCCGGCGTCCCAGGCGCCGGCGAGGCGGCGGCTCTTCGCTTCGCCCATTTCATGGCGGCGGGACAGGAAGGATCGGATCGGCAGCTTTATATTTTGGGTCAGGCCGGGAGCTCGCCTGAGGCGGTCGGGCATCGGGAGGATCTTAAAGAGAAATACGCCGCTTTCGTCAAAGAAGTTTCTAGAAATCCAAGCATCCGCGAGGGCGTCATTCCCTCGGACGAGAATCCCGATTACGCCACCTTCGTCAATGAGAACGATCTCGTGCTTCAACAGGATGGCGGGCTGACCGACAAATTTCTGGACGCCTGTCTGGTGGAAGTGATTCGCCACGAAGCCGCCGCCTCCCCCGCCGATCGCGGCAAATATGAGGATCAGTTGGAGAATCGCGCCAAAATGCCCTCCCCTCTGGATCAGAAAAATATGGATTGGATCGGGCGGCAATATCAGGCTCTCGCCAACGCGCTGCCCTAGCCGATCCTTCTCTTATCAGTCTCTTGCATATGTCCGGCGAACAGATTGCGAATCTGCAGGCGAGCGCGCTCTTGGCGCGCGATTGGGGCGGCGCGCTCCGCCTCAATGGCAGCGGGCAGGTCGTCATCAAGGGCAGGAGTTTCTTCGGCAGAGTCGCCCTATGGTTCAAAGATCGCTTTCATCAGAGCGCCGCGCGGCGCGAGAACATGAAAGTCCTGAACACGCTGGAGCGATCTCTCAACAACCATTATGGCGTGCGATCCCATGACGAGGTGGAGGCGCTGCGATCGGAGAGGGATTCCACGAAACTGCCGGCGAAAATCGCCCGCGCTGTCGCGCGTTTTGACACGAGGCGGCGTTTCTCGGCGGAGACGGGAAAAAAGGCGCTGGCGCATTACGCCGATCGCGCTCTTGGAGACGAGAAAGAGACGGCGGCGCTTTTTCGTCAGGCGGGGCTGACGGCGCGGGATTTGACCGATCTGCGTCCGACTGTGGGCGAGAAGTTTCAATCTTTCACGCGGTTTTTGGCGAACTCGCCCTCCCTGATGGAGTCTCGGCAGATGGCGGAAAGCGACAAAGACGGCTTCTCCAAAGAGATGCTGGACGCCTGCTTGATCACGGCGCTGCGGAACGAGATTCCCGGCGGCAGGGACGCGGAGAAAACAGAGGCGTCTCCGCATTTCTCTCAAGAGCGGATGGCGTGGCTGGACAGGCAGTATCAGGAGTTCACGGCGCTGCGCTCTTGAGACGCGGCTCTTGACGATCGGTTTTCTTGGCGGTCAGCCCTCATTGACAAGGACGGCTTTGCCCACGAGTTCGCGGTCGCGCATCAGGGCGAGGGCGCGCCGCGCCTCTTTGAGAGGGAGTTTCGCGCCGATGAACGGTTTGATTCTGCCCTTTTCCGCCCAAGAATCTATCGCGGCGATGTCTTCGGCACCCATTTTGGGATTTTTGCGTCCATGCTCGCCGGCGCGGACGCCGACAACCGAGAAGCCTTTGATGAGCGGCATATTGACGGGGAGCGTCGGAATGACGCCTGACGCGAATCCGACCACCAAGAGTCTCCCGCCCCAAGCGACGGCGCGGACGGATTCGTCAAAGACGCTGCCGCCGACAGGATCGTAAATGACGTCCGCGCCGCGATTGTCGGTGAGGCGCTTGACCTCGTCTCTGAAACCCGCGGCGGGGAGGGCGTGATCCGCCCCTTTATCTTTGGCGGCGCGGCGTTTCTCCTCGCTGGAGGCGCAGGCGATGACTGTCGCGCCGAAGATTTTGCCGACCTCCACGGCAGCCAGTCCCACGCCTCCGCCCGCGCCGTGAACGAGGAGCGTCTCGCCTTTTTTGAGATCGCCTCTGCGAAAGAGCGAGACATAGGCGGTGAGATAAGCCATGCGATAGGCGGCGGCTTCCTCCCAGGACATCGGCGCGGGCTTGGGCGAGAGTCTTTCGGCGGGGAGGTTCATTTCTTGGGCGAGGCCTCCGCCGAGGCCCCCGGCGATGACGGCGTCTCCGACTTGCCATCGTTTCACATTCTCGCCAAGGGCGAGGATTTCGCCCGCCCATTCCATGCCCGGCGTGAAGGGGAAGGGCGGCTTGAATTGGTATCCGCCTTTGAGCATCAGGAGGTCTGGAAAGTTGAGGGCGCAGGCGCGCATTCTCATCCGCGCTTCGCCGCGCGAAGGGGGCGGAATCTCCACCTCCTCCGCCTTCAGGGAAGAAAGATCGTCAGACAGACTATGCGCGCGCAGAGTGAGCATTCTCTTCAACAATATCGCTTTTCGCTTCATCCGCGAAGAAGGCTTGAACGCCCGCCACCGCTTCCGCCAAATCGGCGCGTTTTACGACAGAGCCTTCGGGAAACGCCGATTCCAACCGCCCCGGACAGCGACCATCCAACAGCACAAAAACGCCCCTGTCCTTCTCAGACCGAATCAAACGCCCAAAAGCTTGACGCAGCCGAAGCCGCGTCAGCATGTCGTTATAAGCCCGCCCGCCAAAATGCGCCGCCCGCGCTTTGTGAGGCACGTCAGGACGCGGCCACGGAACCCTGTCAAAAACCAAAAGCCGAAGCGCCTCGCCCGGAACGTCTATCCCGTCCCGCACCCCGTCCGTCCCCAACAAACAGCTCCGCGAATCCATCCGAAACATATCCACCAGCGCGCCGGCATGCATCGCGTCCACATGCTGCGCCAAAAGCAAGAGACCTTCCTCCGACAAAGCCGAAGCGATCCGCCGATGAACATCGCGCAAGCGCCGTATCGCCGTGAAAAGACCAAGCGCCCCGCCTCCAGACGCCAAAAACAAATCCCGATACGCCAAGGCGCGCGCCGAAGCATCGTCAAGCGCCACATCGCCGACAAGGAAAATCCGAGCCTGACGACCATAGTCAAAAGGCGAAGGCGTGAAAAGACGCGCCGGCGGAGACGGCAAATGCGAAAAGCCCGTCCGCATGAACGCAGCCTCCCATCCGCCGCCCTCCTCCAAAGTCTCATCGTCAAAAACCTTCTCGTCCCGCAAACTCGCCGAAGTGATCAAAACGCCCTCTGACGACAACAGCACCGATTCCGCGAAAAAGCGAGTCGGATCCAAAGGATGGCGCATCATCGCGCAATCCAACTCCGTCAGCGCCGACCCCTGCTGCCCCCGAACAAGAAGAAAACAATCCACGACATCCGCCGGAATATCCTCGTCAAGCCCCGTCAAACTGTCCAGCATGGAAAGCTGCGCCGTCATCTCGCCCAAACGCCGCGCGCAGCCATAAAGCGCGCCGTCAAGCGCCTCGCCCCTTTGGGACTCGTCCTCGTCAGAAGAAGACAGAGCCTCAAGCCGCGAGACGACGCCCCGCAAAGAATCGGCAAGCCGCGACAAACTCTGCCGCATCGGCTCGGCGGCGCGCCGAACCTCCTCATCCAACGGATAGGCGGAGGATTCCAGCGAATAGTAAAGATTCTGACTGTCCCGCCTCATCGCCTGCCTTCTTAAAGCGGCGAAGAAAATCTCCGCCGCGCCCTGCGGATTCCCCGCCGCCAAACGCCGCATCGCGCCTGATTCGGGAAGAGACCGCGCCGCCGTCAGAGTCTCGCCGAGATGACGCCCGAGCGCCTCGTCCCTTTCGTCCCAGCCGCCAAGACGCGCTTTTAATCCGCTTCTCGCCCCGCCGCTCTGACGCCGACCCTCAAGCCACAGACGAAACTCGCGCAAGCCGCTCACCGAAAGTTCCAGCGTAAAAGCGCTGTCCGCCGCCTCAAAAAGATGATGCCCCTCGTCAAAGACAATGCGGCTCGCCTCAGCGCGCTTTTCCTTCTCCTCGCCGGCGGCGCGACTCATGACAAGCGCGTGATTCGTGATGACCAAATCCGCCCGTCTGGACAAAACCCGCTGCCGCTCAATAAAGCATCTCTTATAATGAGAGCAGGCTTTTTGGACGCATTCGCCGCGCCTGTCCGTCAGAGCCTCTTCGGCATGGGGCGTCCCGATCAGATCGGACAGCCACGCCGGAAAATCTCCGCCCTTGATGTCGCCGTCCCGCGTCTCCAAAAGCCAGCGCTTCGTCAGAATGAGAAAGAGCGCCTCGTCAGAACTGGGCGCTTGGGCGCGGCTCTCCAATTTCAGAAGACAGAGATAATTCTCGCGCCCTTTCCGAATGACGACCCGCTCTTTCTTCTCGTCATCCGACCGATAAAAGCGCTCCGCCTCGCGGTCTATCTGCCGCTGCAGCGCTTTGGTGTAGGTGCTGATCCAAACGGGCTTTTTCGCCCGCGCCGCCCAAAGATGCGCCGGCGCCATATAGCCCAGCGTCTTGCCGATGCCCGTTCCGGCTTCGGCGAGGACGGCATGAGGCTCGCCCGCCTCCTCGCTTCGCTCAAAAAGCTGCGCGACCGCTTCGGCGTAATCGCCCTGCCCTTCGCGGAGCGTCTTGGGCGCGATGGTCTGCGCCAAATGCGCCGCCGCCTCGCCCTTCTCCAGACGAGCCCGCGAGGAAGCGCCATAGGGCGGCGTCTCCTCCCATTTTTTGAGAAACTTCCACGGCTTGTCGTGAGAAGCCCCCGCCTCCTCTTCCATAAGAGCGTCTTGAAAGAGAGGCGCGACCCAATCGCTCCATGCCCATTTCTGTTTTTTCATTTCCCTCGCGCAGAACGCCGTCCATGCGCGTCTGGGATAATCGGGCGCGGACAGGGTTTGAAGGAGCGTCTCCGCCGCCTGATGCAGCGCCGCCGCGTGATCCGCCTCCGTCTCCGGCTTCGGCAAGCCCAATGATTCGCAAAGCCCCAAAGGCGACGGCGCGCAGAGTTTCGCCGGATGGGCGAAGGCGAAAAGCGTCATAATGTCAAGAAGCGCTTTGGGCTTCGCGCTCTCCAACTGCAGACGCCGCGCCGTGAAGGGATGATGGCAGATGAGGAGCGGCGTCTTTCTCCATAAATCCCGCGCCTCGCTCCGACTGACGCGCCGCGCCGACAGCCCCGTCTCTTTATAAGCCGCGCCTCGCGCCAAGGGCGTCAGCGCCGGCGGCAGCGTTTTTCTCTTGGTCTCGCCCTTTCGCGCCGCCGTCATTTTCGCCTAATCTCTCCCAATCTCGTCTCTGTCCATCTCGTCTCTGTCCATGCAGTCCTATCCCAAAAACTGGCCGTTCCGCGAAGCGCGGAAGATTCTCCATCGTCTCACAAAAGAGAAGAAGGACGCAATCATCTTTGAGACGGGCTATGGCCCGAGCGGGCTGCCGCATATCGGAACTTTTAGCGAGATCGCCCGCACCGAAATGACGCGCCGCGCCTTCGCCCATATCGCCCCGGAGATGAAAACCCGAATCCTATGTTTCTCGGACGATATGGACGGAATGCGCCGCGTGCCGGAGAATGTCCCGCAGCGAGAGATGCTGGCGCGGCATTTGGGGAAGCCTCTTTCCGCCGTCCCCGATCCTTTCGGCGAGGCGGAGAGTTTCGCCGCGCATAATAATCGGGCGCTGCGGGCGTTTCTGATGCGCTTCCATTTTGACTGCGAGTTTGTCAGCGCGACCGAACTTTATCAGAGCGGCGCTTTTGACGCGCTCCTTATGAAAATCCTCGCCCTCCATGACGAGATCGCCGAACTTGTCCGCCCGACTTTGGGCGAGGCGAGACGCCGCAGCTACAGCCCTTTCCTTCCAATCTGCCAAAAGACGGGGCGCGTGCTTGAGGCGGAACTGTTGGAGACGGACGCCGCGAAGGGCGAGATTCTTTATCAAGACCCGGAGAGCGGCGAGAGGCGTCAGGGCTCGGTCAAGGGCGGCGGCGCGAAACTGCAATGGAAGGTGGATTGGGCGATGCGATGGATCCATTTCGGCGTGGATTATGAAATGGCAGGCAAAGATTTGAACGACTCCTTTCATCTCTCCAGCCGCATCTGCGCCCTGTTAGGCGGGCGTCCGCCCGAAGGCTTTCGCTATGAGATGTTCTTGGACGAGAAGGGCGAGAAAATATCCAAGTCCAAAGGGAACGGGCTGTCCTTGGAAGAGTGGCTGCGTTATGGCCCTGAAGAGAGTTTGAGCCTCTTTCTTTATGGCGAGCCGAAGCGCGCGCGCGCGCTTCATTTTGACGCGATCCCGCGCCATGTGAATGAGTTTTTGACGCGCCGCGCCTCCTTCGCCTCCGAGAGCGAGGAGGAGAGGCTGAACAATCCCGTTTGGTTCATCCGAAGCGGCGGGAGCGGCGACCGCCGCGGCGGGGGGGGCGAGGGCGGCGGGGGCGATGAAGAGATTCCGGTCTCTTTCACGCAGATTTTGTCGCTGGCGGCGGCTTCTCATTCGCCGAGCGCCGAGGTTTTGTGGGGGTTTTTGCGGCGCGCCCATCCGAATCTCTCGCCCGAGACGCATCCCTTCTTGGCAAGATTGGTGAATCACGCGATTTCCTATTTTGAGGATTTTGTCGCGCCGAAAAAGAAGATTCGTCCGCCTTCCGACAGGGAGCGGGCGGCGTTGTCGGATTTGGCGGAGCGGCTGAAAGCGCTGCCGCGAGAGGCGGCCGCCGAGGCGATTCAGAACGAGACTTATGCCGTCGGGAAAGCGCATCATTTTGATCCGCTGCGCGATTGGTTCGCGGCGCTTTATGAGATTCTCTTGGGAACGCCCGATGGCCCCCGCTTCGGCTCTTTCGCCTCTCTTTACGGGATTTCTGAAACGGCGGCGCTTATTCAGAAATCGCTCCATAAATCCTAGTTTTTGCGCCATGAAAGACGCCCCGCCGCCCGCCGCCCCCGCGCCCTTTGACAGAGACCTCCTTAGACGGCGAAAAATGTCCGAAAGACGCTCCCGCCGCCCGCGCCCCCCCGACAGTCTGGAAGCGATCCTCATCCGCCGCGCCGCCAGCGACCTCAAAGAGCGACTCCGAACCGTCAAAAGACCATTCCGCGCCGCCCTCGCCCTCGGAGAAGACGCCGCCGCCATCGCCGAAAAAATACCAAAACGCGTCATTCTCTCCCTCGCGCCGCGCCTCCGGCGCGACCACAATCTCTTTGTCATCGGCGATGAGGAGGCGCTGCCTTTCCAAAAACAATCCTTTGATCTCATTTTGAGCGTCCTGTCTCTCCATTGGGCGAATGACCTCCCGGGCGTCCTCGCGCAGATAAGAGGCGCGCTAAAACCGGACGGACTCTTCCTCGCCGCCCTCTTTGGCGCGAACACCCTATGCGAACTCCGCGAAACCCTTCTCCATGCCGAAAGCGCCATGACGGGAGGCGCGTCTCCCCGCATCGCCCCCTTCCCCGATCTACGCGCCGCCGGAGACCTCCTCCCCCGCGCCGGATTCGCCCTCTCTGTCGCCGACCGCGATCTCATCCGTCTCCGCTATGACGGCATGACGGCGCTTTTGTCCGACATCCGCCAAGATTCTGTCGGAAACATCATGACGGCGCGCGCGAAAACGCCTCTCTCCCGCGCCGTCCTCAAAGAAGCGCGGCGTCTCTACGAGACCCGCTTCCGCCTCAAAGAAGGCGGCGCGCGCGCGACCTTTGAGATTCTCTATCTGACGGGATGGGCGCCCGCCCCCGGACAGGCGAAGCCCCTCAAGCCCGGCAGCGCCAAAATGCCGCTCCAAGACGCCCTCCGCGACATTCGGAAAAAGCGCGAGCGGAAAAATAAATCCCCCTAATCCCCCTTAATCCCCGCCGCTGTTGATTCGCAAATAGTCCGGGGTCAGATCGCAGCCCCGAAAAACCGCCTCCGCCTCTCCCGTCCCCAAATGCGCCTCTATCCGAATCTCGTCCCCCTCCATATGACGCCGAAGCGCCGCCGCCGCCGCATCGGAGATCGCCAATGGCTCGCCGTCAAAAAGCGCCGCGCCCCCTATCCGAATGCGCAGAGACTCCTCGCGCAGAGGCTCGCCGGTCTTCCCCATCGCCGCCGCGACCCGACCCCAATTCGGATCGCCCCCATAAAGCGCCGCCTTCACGAGAAGCGACTCCGCCACAGCGCGGGCGACTCGTCTCGCCGAGACGGCGCTTTTCGCCCCCGAAACTCTGACGATCATCATCTTTGTCGCCCCCTCGCCGTCCCGCGCGATCTGCCGCGCCAGAGAGTCCAAAATCTCGCGCAGAGATTGTCGGAAATCCGTCAAATCGGACATGGCGGCGCTCCTCCCCTCCCCTGTCGCGAAGAGCATCAGCGTATCGTTCGTGGAACTGTCGCCATCCACCGAGAGCGCATTAAAACTCTCTTCCGCCGCCTCTAAAAGAAGCCGCCCCGCTATGGAGGCCGAGAGCGCCGCGTCCGTGAAGAGAAAAGCCAGCGTGGTCGCCATATCGGGCGCGATCATCCCCGCCCCCTTCGCGATGCCGCAGAGACGCGCCGGCGCGTCTTTTATGAAGGTTTGGCGGAACGCGCCTTTCGGGAAGCGATCGGTCGTCATGATGGCGCGGGCGGCGCGCTCCCATGAGAGAGAAGGCGCGTCTTTTGGAAACGCCTCCAGCGCCTTCAAGACAGGCTCGGCGTCGAGCGCCTTGCCGATGCGTCCTGTGGAAGCGAGAAAGATTTCATTCAATGGGCAATCCGCTTTGTCGGCGCAGGCGCGGGCGATGCGCTCGGCGCTCTCCCGCCCCTTTGCGCCCGAAAGCGCGTTGGCGTTGCCGGCATTGACGAGAAGCGCCCGCGCCCGCCCTCCGCTCTCTTTGAGATGCCGCCGCGACAAACGCACCGGCCATGCGGCGAGGCTGGATCGCGTGAAAAGCGCCGCCGCCGAAACGCTGTGCCGAAAAGAGACGAAGAGCAGATCGTCTCGGTTCTGATAAGGCGCGCCCTGCCTGCCCGCCGCCAAATGGAGATCCGCCAAGGGCGGCATGTCGGGAAAAGGCGGGGCGGCGGGGAGAGGCATGGGGCGGGGGCGCGCTCCTTCGGGCGATCTGCTATGCTTCGGCGCGGACAGTCTCGCCGCCGATGAGACGATGAGACTATGCCCCCGAAAAGGCGGGATTGACAAGATTGACGAGAATGGAGCGCGCGACATGCTAGGGTTGGAAAAATGGACGCGCCGTCTTTTCGGCGGCGCGGCGGCGCGCAACTTGCGCCGCTATCGCGCTTGGGTGGAAGAAATCAACGCGCTTGAGGAGGAGATCGCCAAAAAAACCCCCGAAGAGATGAAAGCGCGAATGAAAGAACTCGCCGACCAAGCCCAAAAAACACGCCCCCTGGACGAAATGCTCGCCGAAAGTTTCGCCATCGCCCGCGAAGCCGCCAAGCGCGCGCTCGGGCAGCGCCCCTTTGACGAGCAGCTGATGGGCGGCATGATTCTCCATGAAGGGCGAATCGCCGAAATGAAAACGGGCGAAGGCAAAACCCTCGCCGCCACCCTCCCCATTTGCCTGAACGCCCTCGCCGGACGAGGCGCGCATATCGTCACCGTCAATGACTATCTCGCCAAGCGCGACTCGGAATGGATGGGCGGAATCTATCGCTATGTCGGGCTGGAAACAGGGCGAATCCTCCACGGCATGGATGATGAAGAGCGCCGACAAGCCTACGCCGCAGACGTCACCTACGGCACGAACAACGAATTCGGCTTTGACTATCTCCGCGACAATATGAAATATCGCCGCGAGGAAATGGTGCAGCGCGGACACGCCTTCGCCATCGTGGATGAGGTGGATTCCATCCTGATTGACGAGGCGAGAACGCCTCTCATCATTTCGGGGCCGGTGGAGGACAAATCCGAACTCTACGCCGCCGTCAGCCAAATCATCCCCCTTCTTTCAGAAAAGGATTATGAGAAGGACGAGAAGCATCGCTCCGTCACCTTGACCGAAGAAGGGCAGGAGACGGTGGAAAATCTCTTGCGGCAGCGATCTCTCTTAGAGGGCAGCCTTTACGGCGTGGAGAATGTCTCGCTCGTCCATCACGTCAATCAGGCGCTTCGGGCGCATTGCCTCTTTCAGCGAGACCGCGATTATATTCTGCGCGGCGGCAAACTGGTCATCGTGGATGAATTCACAGGCAGAATGATGGAAGGGCGGCGCTATTCGGAAGGGCTGCATCAGGCGCTGGAAGCGAAGGAGGGCGTCAAGATTGAGCCGGAGAATCAGACTCTCGCCTCCATCACCTTTCAGAATTATTTCCGCCTCTACGACAAACTGGCAGGCATGACGGGAACCGCTCTCACCGAAGCCGACGAGTTTATGGAAATCTACGGGCTGGACGTAGCCGAAGTGCCGACCCATCTGCCGATCTGCCGAGACGACATGGATGACGAAATCTATCGCACCGCCGAGGAAAAGGCGAAGGCGATCGTGGAAACCATCGCCGAATGCCAAAAGCGCGGGCAGCCCGTTCTGGTCGGCACGGTCAGCATTGAGAAGTCCGAGCATTTTTCCTCCCTGCTCAAAAAGCGCGGAATCCCGCATCAAGTCTTGAACGCCCGATATCACGAGCAGGAAGCGCAGATTATCGCCCAAGCCGGAAAAGCCGGCGCCGTCACCATCGCCACCAACATGGCGGGGCGCGGAACCGACATTCAGCTCGGCGGAAATCTGGACATGGCGCTCGCCGAGAAAAAGGCAGGCAACCGCAAAGACAAAATAGAAGCCGAGCACAAAAAAGACAAAGCCCAAACCTTGAAAGAAGGCGGGCTTTTCATTCTCGGAACCGAGCGCCATGAGGCAAGACGGATAGACAATCAGCTGCGCGGACGTTCAGGACGCCAAGGCGATCCGGGCGCAAGCAAGTTTTTCCTCAGCCTTCAGGACGATCTGATGCGAATCTTCGGAACCGAGCGCATGGGCGCGATGCTCCAAAAACTGGGACTGCGCGATGATGAGGCGATTGAGCATCCGTGGGTCAGCAAAGCGCTGGAAAAAGCGCAAAGCCGCGTGGAAGGGCATAATTTCGACATCCGAAAAAACCTCCTCAAATACGACAATGTCATGAACGACCAGCGGCATGTCATCTTCGCGCAGCGCTTGGAACTGATTGAAGGCGAGAGCCTCGCCGAGACCGCGGACGATATGCGCGAGCAGATCATAGAAGAGATGGTGGAGGCGCATATTCCGCCGCGATCTTATCCGGAAGAATGGAATCTGGAGGGCTTGTCCGAGCAGGCGTCTCGGACGCTGGGCTTGAATCTCCCCCTTCAAGATTGGGCGGATGAAGAGGGAATCGCCGAAGAGGAAATCACGGCAAGGCTTAAAAAAGAGGCGGCGGATCATATGCGCCGCAAAGCCTCCTTCTGCGGCGATGACGTCATGCGCGAGATAGAGAAAGCCGTCCTTCTTCAGACGCTGGATCAGCATTGGCGCGAGCATCTCTTGCGGCTTGAGCATTTGCGGCAGGTGGTCGGCTTGCGCGGTTATGGGCAGCGCGATCCGTTGAACGAGTATAAGACCGAAGCCTTCTCGCTCTTTGAGGCGATGCTCGCCGAAATCCGAGAGGATGTGACGCGCCATCTGATGACGCTGGAGATTAGGCGCGGAGACGAGCCGCCGCCTCTGTCCGCGCCTGCCCCTGTTCCGGCGATGGAACTCCGCCATGACCCCGCCGAGAGCCTCGCCCCTCTTCCCGCCCCTCTTCCCGCCGTCCCGCCTAACGCCGCTACGCGTCAAGACGCCGCGCCCGCGCCGCCGCGTCAAGACGCCCCGCCGCCGCCCCCGAGACGCTCGCGCAGCCAGGGATGGGGGAAAGTCGGACGCAACGATCCATGCCCATGCGGATCAGGAAAAAAATATAAGCGCTGCCATGGCGCTTGAATCACAAAGGAGGACGAGAATGACCGACATCACGCCGTTTCGCGTAAAAGTTTCGCCAAAAGAGACAGACGCCGTGCTGGAGCGCGTGGCGCGCTTCTCATGGGACGATCACCCGATGCCGGTCATCGCCGAAGGCGGCGACCGATGGGCTTATGGCGCGGACAAAGACTATCTCCGCCAATTGTGCCGCCATTGGACGACCGCCTATGATTGGCGCGAAACCGAAAAGACGCTCAACAGTTTCCCGCATTACAAGGCGGAGATAGACGGTTTTAAAATTCATTTTATTCATCAGAAGGGATCGGGCGAAGGGGCAGCACTTCTGCTGACCCATGGGTGGCCGGGATCGGTCTTGGAGTTCATGGAGGCGCTGCCGCGCCTGACGAATCCCGAGCGCTTCGGCGGAGACGCCAAAGACGGATTGGATGTGATCGCGCCTTCGCTCCCGGGCTACGGCTTTTCATCCCGTCCGCCAAAGCCGATCGGTCCTAGAGGCACGGCGGCGCTTTGGGAAAAATTGACGCGCCAGCTCTTGGGCTATGAATCCTATATCGCGCAAGGCGGCGATTGGGGCGCGGCGGTCTCGGGCTGGCTGGGCTTTGATCACGCGCTTCAGAAGGGCGGAGGCTGCCGCGCCATTCATCTCAATATGTTTGGGCTTCGCGCCGGCGGCGTCTCGCCCGAAACAGAGGAAGAGAAGGCATGGGCGCAGTCCGCCGCGATGATGATGGAGATGGAAATGGCTTATTTTCGGATGCAGGCGACAAAGCCGCAGACTCTCTCCTACG
This sequence comes from uncultured Alphaproteobacteria bacterium, assembly GCA_958296285.1. Classification (GTDB taxonomy): domain Bacteria; phylum Pseudomonadota; class Alphaproteobacteria; order JAPOUT01. The sequence goes on along the minus strand of OY282459.1, from coordinate 76,180 downwards.
CGCTGATGGACAGCCCTGTCGGAATCGCCGCGTGGATCGTGGAGAAATTTCACCGATGGTCGGACATTCGCCCGAAAAAGCCCGAAGACAAACCCCGCGGCGATCATATTGAGAACGCTCACGGCAAAGACGCGCTTCTCGGCAACATCATGCTTTATTGCCTGACGCGGAGTTTCGCCACCTCCACCTGGTTTTATCGCGGTCTCTTTGAGGAAGGGTCTATGGAACTGCCGCCGGGCGAGACTGTCCGTGTGCCTTGCGGAATAGCGCGCTATCCAGGCGAGTTCATTCCCTTTCCGCCGCGCCGCATGGTGGAGGCGACCTATTCCGGTCTCATCCGCGATGAGTCTTTTCCGAGAGGCGGGCATTTCGCCGCGATGGAGGAGCCTCAACTCTTCGCCGAGGATCTCTGGCGCTTCGCCCGCGCTTTAGCGCTTTAGCGCTTGAGCGTTTTGAGAGATCGGAAGCGCCGCCCCCGCGAGGATTTTCCGCGCTTTAAAGCTTTGCGCCGACGCGCCATCGCCGCCGTCATGATCGGCACGTCTCGCCCCATGGCGAGAAATTTCTCCTTGCGCTCGGCGGAAAGGCGCGCCGGGGAGACATTGTCAAATTGGCGGAGCTCTTTGTCCAAAAGATCGCCGACAAGCGCGATAGTCTGGGCGCGTCCGCGATGCGCGCCGCCCAAAGGCTCTTCCACGATTCCGTCAATGACGCCCAAATCCAAAAGATCCTCGGCGGTGATTTTCAGAGCTTGGGACGCGCTCTTCGCGCTCGCCGGATCGCGCCAAAGAATGGAGGCGCAGGCTTCCGGCGAAGCGACAGTGTAGATCGCATGCTCTAGCATGAAGACGCGGTTGGCGGCGGCGATCGCCAAAGCGCCGCCCGATCCCCCCTCGCCAATCACGATGGCGATGTTCGGAACGCGCAGAGACAAACTCCGATCTATGGAGCGCGCGATGGCTTCCGACTGCCCCCGCTCCTCCGCGCCGATGCCCGGATAGGCGCCCGCCGTATCCACGAACGAAACGATGGGCATGGAGAATTTCTCCGCCAAATCCATCATCCGCATCGCTTTGCGATAGCCCTCGGGACGCGCCATGCCGAAATTGTGCTTCATGCGGCTTTCCATATCATGTCCCTTTTCCTGACCCAAAACGACAAGGGAGCGCCCGCAAAAACGACCAACCCCGGCGATGATCGCGTGATCTTCCGCATAGAGCCGATCGCCGGCGAGCGGCGTGAACTCATCCATCAGATCCGCGATATAGTCCAAGCAATGGGGGCGGCGCGGATGGCGCGCCACCTGCGTTTTCTGCCATGGCGTCAGATTGTCATAGAGATCGCCCAGCATCGCCCGCGCTTTCTCTTGGAGGCGGCGGAGTTCGGCTTTCAGTTCCGGCGCGCGGCTCTCCCCGATCACCTCCTGCATGGCGCGAATCTCGCCTTCTATCGCGGCGAGAGGCTTTTCAAAATCCAGATAGACGCTCATGGCGTTAAGAATGTTCCGCCATCGCCTTCTTGTCAAGCTTGGCGCGAGAGCGGGTGCTTGTCTTGAACCAATCGCCGCAGGCGCTCTTCTAGAATATGGGTGTAGATTTGAGTCGTGGAAATATCGGCATGTCCCAGCATTTGCTGCACGGCGCGCAGATCCGCCCCATGGGCAAGCATGTGCGTGGCGAAAGCGTGGCGCAGGCTGTGCGGGCTGATCCGATCCGGCGGCAGACCGGCGCGGCATGCCAGCTCTTGGAGAATCTGTCCGAAGCGCCGCCGCGTCAGATGCCGCCTCGCGTCCCGCGATGACGGAAAAAACCATGGCGAGCCGCCGCGCTTTTCCAAATGGCGATCGCGCAAAGGCTTATAGAGATCCAGCGCCTCCTCGGCAGGCTCAGAGAGAGGCACGATCCGCTCGCGCCCGCCCTTGCCGACAATGAAAAGAATCTGACGATCCCGCGCCCGCGCCGAAAGCGGAAGACCGACAAGTTCCGAGACGCGCAAGCCTGTCGCGTAGAGAATCTCCAAAAGCGCCAAGAGGCGCGCACGGCGATAGCGCGCCGCGAAACTGCCGCGCTTCATCTGCCGCGCCGCCTTCAGGAGCGCCTCCACCTCCGCCTCGCTCGCCAATTGGGGAAGGGGGCGCGGCTGTTTGGGCTGTCGCAGCTCTTCGGACGGATCCTCCTCGCGCAGCCCTTCCAAACATAAAAAGCGATAGAAGCGCCGCGCGGCGGAAATCTTCCGCGCCATGCTGGATGCCGCCAAACCCCGCATGGAAAGAGAGGCGACCCAGCCGGCGAGCGCCGCCGCGTCCGCCGCGATCAGAGAACTCCGCCGCGCCGACAGAAAGAGGGACAAATCCTCAATATCGCCGCGATAAGCTTTTTCGGTGGCTTGGGCGGCGGCGCGCTCGGCGCTCATCATTTCCAAAAACCGCTCCAAGATTCGGAGGTCGGCGGCGGGGGGCGGCTTTCCTGCCATCAGAGCGCGTGAGTCAGCGCGACTTCCACGGCCAGCGCGCGCGCGAGGGCGTCCAGTTTCGCGTTCCGCAGGGCGAAGAGAATCTGCCGAAGAAGCGCCGGAGGCGTCGCCGCCAGATTCTGCCTGTCCAAAAGAATCAAGGCGCGAAACACTGTCTCGCCCCGCCGCCCCTCTTGGGCGGCATCCTTGAGGCGGGCGATCGGAATGACGGCGCTCCGCCCCCCCGCCCGCCCCCGCCGAGACGAGACGCGCGGAACCAGTCTTCCCAAGCCCGGCGACAGGAAGCGCAGCGCGACAGAAAGCGCGTCCCGTCTCTGCGTGGAGGGAGGCGTCAGCGCGCGCGCCGCCTCCCCTTCCGCCTCGCTCCAAAGAAGAAGCGCGGCGCGGCGCATCAGCGCGCTTTGATCTCCGGAAGGCGCGTCAGAATCCGCTTGAACCGTCCTCATCCATCGCGCCAAACGCGAATTCTCCCCGGTCAGCAGAAAGGCGTGCGCCGCCAAAGGCGCGAACCATGCCAAAGAACGCGAGGGCGGAATCCGTCTTAAATAACGCATATAAACCCGCAGCGCCGCCAAATAGACCGTCGGCGAGAGGCGGCGCGCTTTCTTCAGCGCGTCTTCCAATTGAATCGCGCGCTCCTCCGCGCCGGCGGCGGCGGGCAGAGGCTCGCCGAAATGCTCGCGGAAAAGAGGCGAGAGCCTTTTGAGGGGAAGAATCCCTCGCGCCCAGCCTCGCGCCCCAGCCATGATCCGAAGATCAAAGGGCAGCGTCTCGTCCCGCATCAGACTCGGAAGCAGCGAAGGCGCGGCGCGCGCCGCGATGTCGGCGGAAAAAGAAATCCGCGCCGCCCGAGACAGAATCAGAATGATCTCGTCTATCTGATCGGGGAGAAGAATCGGAAGGCTGCCCGCGGCGAGCGTGCCCGCGGCGAGCGTGCCCGCGGCGAGCGTGCCCGCGGCGGGGGCGGGCGCGGCAGGCGCGGGGGGAGTGGCGGTTTCGGGCGCGGCGGCTTCGGGCAAAGAGGCGGCTTCGGGCAGAGCGGCGGCTTCGGGCAGAGCGGCGGCGGGGGCGGCTTCGGGCAGAGCGGAATCTTTCGCTTTGGCGCGGGACGCCTCCATCAGCAGCGGGAAGAGCGCCTCCGGCCCGCGACCCTGCTCCTGCATCAAATCCGCCATCATCTGCGCCGCGCCGACATGACCCTCCAAAAATTGACAGAGCGCGCGCATCGGCAGAATAAAATCCCCCTCAAGCCATTCTTTCGCCTCCTCCTCTCCGGCGATCGCGCGGAAGAGCGCGCAGGCGCGTCCCGTTTCGCCGGAAGCCAGCGCTTTGCGAACCCGCATATCGTTCAGACGCGAATCGCTTATCAGAATGGGCAGGATTCCGAGAATTTGATCTATGGACGCCATATCCCCCAATTGATAGAGGTTCAAAAGCCGCAGCGCTTGGAGGCGCAGATCGGCAGGGAGTTCGGAAAGCAGAATCCGCCGCGCCTCCTTCAGAAGCGCCGGCGAATCGCATGTGAAGCGCGCCGCGCTGAAAAGCGGAATCAGACTCACCGCGTCCTGCTCGGGCCATAAGGGCGGCGCTTCGGGATCGGCGCGCGACAAGCCCAAATGAAGCGGAATGCTCCAAACGGGATTGAGATCGGGAAGCGCGTCCAAATTGGGAGAGTCCGGCGAAGAGCCGCCGCGGGAGGGCGCGCTGTCGTCCCATGAGGGGCCGAGATCGCGCGGCGCGGCAGAAACTTCGGCAGAGATGAAGGGCGGCGTCAGGGCGAGGGCAAGAAGAGAGGGCAAAAGAGCCGCGCGGACGCGCCTGCCTCTCTTTCTATCGCGGGAAGGAGTCATCGGGCAGGGTTTTCTCAATCTGGCGTATCGGCGGAGTCGCGTCCTGAAGAAGATAGACCGCCACGCCAAAAGCGAGGAGGGTGATCAGAAACAAAAGCAGGACGGGTCTGTTGATCATCGCGCAGCTTCAAGACAAGGTTATGGATGGCGGCGCGCGCGGCGCTTTCCTATAATAGTGGCTTCGCATGATGCGGCGAATTGTGCAAGGATAGATTCATGAATCAAGCCCTGCCTCGCCCGTCTCGGATTGTCCTCGCCGGCATGATGGGCGCGGGCAAAACGGAAGCGGGCAGGATTTTGGCGAAAAGACTGCGATGGCGCTTCTTTGATTCGGACGCGCTCTTGGAGGAAAAAATGAACTCTTCCATCGCCGCGATTTTCGCGCGACATGGCGAGAGAGTTTTTCGCGCCCGCGAGCGCGAGACAGTGATGAATCTTTTGACCGAAGAGCGCGCCGTTCTCTCGCTCGGCGGAGGCGCGCTGATGGACGATCAAACCCGCCGCGCCGTCAAAAAGAGCGCCTTCTCTTTATGGCTTGTCGCCGCGCCCGAAACTTTGGCGGCGCGGCTCGGCAGCGCGGGGGGCGCGGAAGCCAAGGCGCGCCCCCTCATCGCCGAAACAAGAGACCTTCCCGAAAGGCTGGCGCGGATTCTCCGACAGCGCGAAGCCTCTTACGCCTCATGCGACGAGGCGCTCAACACCGAAGGCTTGACCGCCGAAGAGACGGCGGCGGAAGCCGAAACGCGATGGAAAAAGCGAGGAGGACAGGGAAGAGGACAGAAATGAAAGAAATCGCCCTCCATATTCAGACCGCGCCCCGAACCTCGCGCATTCGGATCGGCGATGGTCTTCTGAAACGCGCCGCCGAGGAGGCGGCGTCCATCTTGGCGAGACCCCGCCTCTTCCTCGTCTCCGACCGCCAAGTCATGGCGCTCCATGGCGAGACGCTCTCCGGCTCCTTCTCTAGCGCCGGGGTGGCGCTCTCCACCTATATGGCGGAGGAGGGCGAGCGGGCGAAATCCTTCCAAGCGCTGGAGCGTCTTTGCGCCGCGCTGCTGGACGACCATTGGGCGAGGGACGATTGCATCGCCATTTTGGGCGGCGGCGCGCTGGGCGATCTGGCAGGCTTGGCGGCCAGCCTTGTCGGACGAGGCTGCCGCCTTCTTCAGATTCCGACAACCCTCTTGGCGCAGGTGGATTCCTCGGTCGGCGGCAAGACCGCCATCAACACGCGGCATGGCAAGAATCTCTTGGGGACGTTCCATCAGCCCGATTTGGTGCTGATTGATCCCTCCCTTCTCCGCACCCTTGACGATAGGGCGATGCGCTGCGGCTATGCCGAGATCGTCAAATATGGACTTTTGGGAGACGCCGCCTTCTTTCTCTGGCTGGAAGAGAAGGGAGAGCGAATCCTCGCCCATGACGCGGAGGCGCTTCTCTACGCCATCGCGCGAAGCTGCCAAATGAAGGCGGAGATTGTCGGCAAGGATGAGCGCGAAGCCGGACAGCGCGCGCTTCTCAATCTGGGGCACAGTTTCGCCCATGCGTTGGAGACGGTGAGCCGACACGCGTTTCTTCATGGCGAGGCGGTCGCTGTCGGGCTTGTGGCGGCTGCCCGTCTCTCGGCGAGTCTGGGTTTCTGCGATGACAGCGTCTCACAGAGAGCCGAGCGCCTCTTGAAGGCGGCGGGTCTTCCCACGCGGATCGATTCTCTCACCCCGCCGCCCAGCGCCGCCGCTCTTCTCCAAGCGATGCGGCAGGACAAAAAGAGGAAGGCGGGGCGGATGCGATTCGTTCTTCTCAAAGAGATTGGAAGCGCTTTCTTGAGCGAGGCGGTCGGCGAGGAGACTCTGCCGCCTCTCCTTCGCTCTTTGGGGGCGGCGGAGGCGGCGGCATGACAGCCCTCTTGGCGAGTCTCTCGCTCATCGCGCTCCTTTTGGCTTTCTCCGCCTTTTTCTCAGCCTCCGAGACGGCGATCACGGCGGCGTCCCGCGCCAGAGCGCATCAGCGCGCGCGCGAAGGTCTCCGCCGCGCCAAGACCCTCCGCCAGCTTATTGAGCGCCGCGCCGAACTGATCGGCGCGATCCTGCTCGGCAACAACCTCGTCAATATCCTCGCCTCCGCCATCGCGACAAGCCTCTTTCTAAAACAGTTTGGCGAGGTCGGGATTCTCTACGCCACTCTCGCCATGACGATCTTGATCGTGGTTCTCGCCGAACTTCTCCCGAAAACATGGACGATCCGCCGCCCTGACGAAATGGCGCTTTCCATCGCGCCTTTCTTGCGGATTCTCTTCGCGGCGCTCAGTCCGGCGGCGCTGGCGGCGCGGAAAATCACGCAGATTCTGCTGCCCCGACCCAAAGCCGACCCGGAGGGCGGCGGACGCAGAATGCGCGAGGAAATCCGAGGCGCGCTGGATCTCCATCTGCGCGAGGGCGCGGGCGTCAAGCGCGAGCGCGACATGATCGGAGGGATTCTGGATTTGGACAGGATTGAGGTCGGAGACGTCATGGTGCATCGCAAAGACGCCGCCATGATTGAAGCCGGAAAGCCCGTCCGACAAACCGTGGAGGCGATCCTCGCTTCAGGCCATACGCGCCTTCCTCTTTGGGAGGGGGACGAGGAGAACATTATCGGACTTCTTCACGCCCGCGACCTCTTGCGCGCGATCCATCGCGCCGAAGGGCGCGCGCCGGCGCTGGACTTGAAAGCGCTCGCGCGTCCGCCATGGTTCGTCCCCGAAACCCGATCCCTGCGCGGACAGCTCAGCGCCTTCCTCGCCCGCAAAACGCATTGCGCGCTCGTGGTGGATGAATATGGCAGTTTCATGGGACTCATCACGCTGGAAGACATTCTGGAAGAGATTGTCGGCGAGATCGCCGATGAATATGATCTGGACACCATCCATCTGCGCCGAGAGCCGGACGGATCCGTCTTGGCGGACGGCGCGGCGACTTTGCGCGACATCAATCGGATCTTGGAATGGAACCTCCCGCAGAGGCGCGCCCCCACTGTCGCCGGCTTGGTCATTGACGCCGCCGCCCGAATCCCCGACAGAGGCGAGGCTTTTGATCTCCACGGCGTCCGCTTTGAAATTATGGAGCGCGAAGGGCAGCGAATCACGCTGATCAAAATGACGAAACTCGGCTAAATCTTTCAGCCCTTCTCTTCTTCTTCCGGCGTCAGCAATTTCAAATCCAGCGCGTGAAGCCCCCGCCCCCACTCCTCTTTGAGAAGGCGGTGGAGAAGGCGCTGCCGAGAAAGCGCGTCTCTGCCGCGAAAATCCTCGGCGACAACGAGAATCGCGATATGACTCTCCCTGCCGAAGCCTTTATGCCCGCGATGCGATTCCGATATGTCGCGCGCGACAATCTTTTTAACTTTGAGCGCTTCCGCCAAACGCTTCTCAATCCGCTCCACGCGAGTCATGACGCTCCGCCCGTCAGCATCGCCGAAACTGCCATCTTGCGAATCGGCGAGAAGCGCGAGATAATCGCCGTCATGGATCTGAGATCGGCATATTTTGACGCGCTCCGCCATGACGCGCCCGACAGAGAAGCGCGCCAAAGCGAGCCGCGCTGCGGCGCGGAGAACTGCGTCTCATCGGCGCTCTATCCGGCGCCGGCGCCGGACGGGCAAAAAAATCGGATTTGGCTCTGCCTTCCTCATGCGCGGCAGTATAACCGCGCTTACGATTTTTTCGCAGGCATGAGCGCCGACCAAATTGACGCCTATCAGAGAGAGGCGATTGTCGGCCATCGCCCGACCTGGCCGCTGGGCTGTCGCGCCGCCCCGCCCCATGACGCCGAGAGCCGCGATCTTTTCGGTCTTTTTCAGACAAAGCGCCCCCCCGCCCCCATCCTGTCAGAGCGCGAGAGGCGGCGGCGCGCCGCTCTTCGGATTTTGGGTTTTAAAGCTGACGCCACAATGACTCTGATCCGACAGCGCTTTAAGCAATTGGCGAAGCGCTACCATCCCGATCAGAATGGCGGGCGGCGATGCCATGAGGCTAGACTCGCCAAGATCATTCAAGCCTATCGGACGCTCAAACAGCAGGAGCGCTAGGAAAGCCGATGGCGAAAAAACACGAAAAAAACGAAAAAAACGCCCCGTCAAAAAAAGAACGGCTTGCCCCCCCGCTCGCCGAAGCGCGTCCCGACAAGACCGTCCGCGCGGCGGATCTTTTCGGCGTGGATGTCCAAATGGACGTCCCCGCCTTCCGTCAGAAAAGCGATTACGTCCCCGATCTGGATCCCGACTATCATTTTGACCGCGACACGACCCTCGCCATTCTCGCCGGCTTCGCGCATAACCGCCGCGTGCTTCTGCAGGGCTATCACGGCACCGGCAAATCCACCCATATTGAGCAGGTCGCCGCGAGGCTCAACTGGCCCTGTCTGCGAATCAATTTGGACAGCCATATCAGCCGCATTGACCTTGTCGGCAGAGACGCGATCGTCATCCGAGACGGGCAGCAGATCACCGAATTCCGCGAAGGGCTTCTCCCATGGGCGATCCAAAATCCTTGCGCCCTCGTCTTTGACGAATATGACGCAGGGCGTCCGGATGTGATGTTCGTCATTCAGAGAGTCTTGGAGGTCGCCGGGCGTCTGACCCTCTTGGATCAAAACAGAATCATCGCGCCGCATCCCGCCTTCCGCCTCTTCGCCACCGCCAACACGATTGGCTTGGGAGACGCAAGCGGACTCTATCACGGCGTGCAGCCGATCAATCAGGGGCAGATGGACAGGTGGAACATCGTCTCAACCCTCAACTATCTGCCCCACAAGGATGAATGCCAAATCGTCCTCGCCAAAGCGAAGGATTATCGCAGCGGCGAAGGGCGCGAGACAGTCGCCGCGATGGTGCGGGTCGCCGATCTCACCCGCAGCGCCTTCATGAATGGCGACATCTCCACCGTCATGTCGCCCCGCACTGTCCTCACTTGGGCGGAGAACGCGATCATTTTCGGCGATGTCGGCTTCGCCTTCCGCCTCACCTTCTTGAACAAATGCGACGAGACGGAGCGCGAGACAGTCGCCGAACTTTATCAAAAATGCTTCGGCGAGGACATTCTGCCAAAGCCCGTCCGTCTGCCTGCCAGGACGAAGAACGGACTCTCGCGCTCTCCGCGATGAAAAAAGATGAAAAAAAACGCCGACAGAGCCAACCCCCCCTCTCATCCTCTCTCGGAGGCGGCGATCGCGCAGGCGTTGCGCGCTTTGGCAAGAGACGGCGAGATGGAAGCCCGCTTCGGAGACGGACCGCCGCGTCTTTTCGGAAAGGCGGCGCATCTCTCGCCGCCCTCCTCGCTGAAGCGCGGCGAGGCGCGGGGCGAGGCTGACGCCTTCGCTCTTCATCGCAAATATCACGACCCCGCCTGCCCCTCGGCGAAGGAGGCGCGCCAAATGGGCGACAAAGCCCGCGCCCTCTTTGACGCGGCGGAAGAAGCGCGGGTGGAATCTCTAGGCGCGATCCAAATGCGAGGAGTCGCCGAGAATCTTCAAGACGCGCTCCGTCTTCGTCTTCGCAGGATGAAGAGCTCTGCGCCGCCGCAGCGCTTCACGGCGGATGACGAGGCGGGATTTTCCGAAATGGCTTTTGGTCTCTTGGTGCGCGAGATTCTGACAGGCGCCCCCTCCCCGCGAGAAGGGCGGCATCTTTTAGAGCGCTGGGGCGCGGAGATGCGCCGCCGCGCCGCCCAAACCCTCCCGGCTTTGGAGAAGGTCAAAGAGAATCAGGCGGCTTTCGCCAAAGCGCTCAAAGAGGTTCTCCGCGATATGGGCTTTCAAGACGAAATGGCGAAGGAGGAAAAGCGCGAACAAGAAACGGAAGGGGACGAGGAAAAGCGAGAGGACGCCCAATCTGACGGCGAGACCGCTTCTTCCCCCGACAGCCAGGAGGCGCCAGAAAGCGAGGAGGGGGACGATTCTTCCATGGAGCAGGAGGCGGAGACGGAAGATTCGGACGGCTCTCCAGAGGCAGAGGAAGCCGCGCCCCATCGCCGGCGCGAAGGGCAAAGAGCGGCGGCGGAAGCGCTTTACTCCGTCTTCAGCATGGAGTTTGACGAAATCGTGGATGCCGAGACGCTCTCGGACGCGGACGAGCTCAGCCGTCTTCGGCGCGATTTGGACAGGCAGTTGGAGCATTTTCACGGATTGGTCACGCGGCTCGCCCATCGCCTGCAGAGGCATTTGATGGCGCAGCAAAAGAGAAGCTGGGTCTTTGATCTGGAAGAAGGACATTTGGATTCGGCGAGATTGGCGCGAATCCTCTCAGAGCCTCTGACCCCTCTGATCTACAAAATAGAGCGCGAGAGCGTCTTTCGCGACACGGTCGTCTCGCTTCTGTTGGACAATTCCGGCTCCATGCGCGGACGCCCCATCGCTGTCGCCGCCCTTTGCGCCGACATTCTGGGGCGCACGCTGGAGCGATGCGGAGTCGGCGTGGAGATTCTCGGCTTCACGACGCGAAGATGGAAAGGCGGGCGCGTCCGCGAAAAATGGCTGGCGGCGCAAAAGCCCCCCAGACCAGGACGCCTCAACGAACTCCGCCACATCATCTATAAGAGCGCCGACACCCCATGGCGCCGCGCCAGACGCAATCTGGGCTTGATGATGAAGGAGGGCATCCTCAAGGAAAACATTGACGGCGAGGCTCTCCTTTGGGCGCATCAGAGACTCTTGGCGCGCCGCGAAGAGAGGCGCATTTTGATGGTCATTTCAGACGGCGCGCCGGTGGATGACGCCACCCTTTCCGCCAATGCCGCGAATTATCTAGAGCGCCATTTGCGTCTCGTCATCGCCGACATAGAAAAACGCTCGCCGGTGGAACTTCTCGCCATCGGAATCGGACATGACGTCACGCGCTATTATCGCCGCGCCGTGACGATCGTGGACGCCGAGCAGCTCGGAGGCGCGATGATTGGCGAGATGGTGGATTTGTTTCAGAATCCCCCCGCCCCGCGAGCCTCATGGCGAGGCGATAGGGGAGCAGCATCGCGCATGCGAAGAGCGCTTTGAAGAGAAGATCGCCCGCAGCCCAGCCGACCCAAAGGGGCGCGGCGATCGCTCCGTAAGACGCCCACCCTGTCGCGCCCCAAAAGGCCAGCGAGAAGAAAAGCGCCGTGTCCGTCGCCGAGCCGGCGGCGGAAGAAAAAAGCGGCGCCCGCCACCATGAAGCCTGCCGCCACCGATTGAAAATGGCGATGTCCAACAATTGCGCCGTCAGAAAGGCGGTCAGCGAAGCGAAAACGATCCGCGCCGGCGCTCCGAAAAGAAGCGACAGAAAAAGCCCTATCGGAAAAGCGGCGTAAATCAGTTTCCGCGCCAGCAATGGCCCATGCAGCCTGTTCGTCAGATCGGTCACGAGGAAACTCAACGGATAGGTGAAAGCCCCCCAAGTCAGAAAAGTCTCCGTCCATGGATGCGCCACAGGAAATTGCACGGCGTAATTGGAAAGCCCCAGCACGACCGCCATGCTCAAAATCGGGAGAATGAGAGGGCGCATGGCTCGGATTTTTAGTTTTTCGCCTTTGGATTCTTTTGACGCTTCAACAGGCGCTTCTTGAAATGTCGGGCTTTCGGCGACAGGCGATCATTGGAGGTCTTTAAAAGATAGGCTTCTATGCCGCCGCAATGCTCCACCGATCGGAGCGCCTGCGCCGAGACCCGCAGGCGCAGCGGCGCGTTCAAAGTCTCGCCATGCCATGAGACGCGCCGCAGATTCGGAATGAAGCGCCGCTTCGTCCGATTCTTCGCGTGGCTGACATTGTTGCCCGCCATCGGTCTTTTGCCTGTCAATTCGCAAGAGCGCGTCATGGAAATGTCGCCGAAGAGAGGGAGGGGAATCTATAGGCGCGGCGCGGCGCTTTCGTCAAGCCCTCTCTCAAGACCACCGCGTCAAGACGCCCCGCCGCCCCCGCGTCAAGACGCCCCGCCGCCGCCCCCGCTTTCCATGCATGACTTCCGCGCCGCGAAAGCCTATAGTGCGCCCAACCAAAACGCGCCAAGCCAAACCCATGACCGATCTCATCACCACGCCCGCCCTCGCCGCCGAACACGCCACCGCCGCGCAGAGTTTCAGTTTTCTCATTCCGATGATCGCCATTTTCGCGGTCGTCTATTTCCTGATCATCCGCCCGCAAAATCAGCGCCTCAAACAGCACCGCGATATGGTCTCCGCCTTGAAGCGCGGCGATGTTGTCGTCACGGCGGGCGGCGTCATCGGCAAAGTGCAGCGCGTTCAAGAGGAGGAATGTTTGGTGGAAATCGCCGATGGCGTCCGCATCCGCGTCCTCAAAGGGACGATCAGCGATGTCCGCCAATCTTGAGAGACGCGCCGACTGATGCTGCATTTCCCGTCATGGAAAATCTTGACGATTTTGGCGACCGTTCTCTTCGGCGCGCTGCTAGCCCTCCCAAACGCGCTGCCGCGATCCCTCCTGGCGGAACTGCCGGAAACGATCCCGGCGCGGCAGATCCATTTGGGATTGGATTTGCGGGGCGGATCGCATCTTCTCTTAGAGGTGGATACCGAGACGGCGCTCAAGCAAAGAATGGAATCGCTCCGCGATGAAGTGAGAACGGCGCTCCGCAAAGAGAAAATCGGCTATAAGAAACTTCGCCGCGAAGGGGCGGCGGTGCTCGCCGAATTGCGAGACCCCGCCCAAGCGGACAAAGCCAAAGCCGCGCTCGCCAATCTCTCAGCCTCTTTTGACGCGAACCCCTTCGCCATCTTCTCGGGCCCGTCTCTGGAGACGGCAATCTCCGAAACAGGCGCGCTCAAGACGGCGCTCTCGGAAGACGCTGTCTTGAGACAGGCGCAGGCGGCGGTCAGCCAATCCATAGAGATCGTCCGCAGACGCATTGACGAAACAGGCACGACAGAGCCCACCATCCAGCGTCAGGGACGGGATCGGATCCTCGTCCAAGTGCCGGGCTTTGACGATCCGGAGCGCCTCAAAGCGCTGATCGGCAGAACGGCGAAACTGAACTTCCAACTCGTCTATGAAGCCATGACGGTCGCCGAAGCCGAAGAGCGCGGGCTTCCGCCAAGCGTGGAGATCCGAGAATCGCAAGAGGTGGAAGGAGAGCCGCCGCAGCGCTATCTCTTGCGCCGCACCGTCATGGTGGCGGGCGAGAATCTCGTGGACGCGCAGCCCGCCTTTGACCAAATCACAAACAGACCGATTGTCACCTTTCAGCTGGATTCTGTCGGCGCGAGGCGATTCGGCGAGGTGACGAGCAAGAATGTCGGAAAGCCTTTCGCCATCGTGCTGGACGGCAGGGTCGTCAGCGCGCCGGTCATTAATGAGCCGATCCTTGGGGGGCGCGCGCAGATCACAGGACGATTCACGATCCAAGAGGTCAATGATTTGGCTATTCTCCTCCGCGCCGGCGCTCTCCCTGCGCCGATGCATATTTTGGAAGAGCGCACAGTCGGGCCGGCGTTGGGCGCGGATTCCATCCGCGCCGGCACGCGCGCCGCATGGGTCGGCTTGGCGGCGGTCATTGTTTTTATGGTTTTGGTCTATGGTCTTTTCGGATTCTTCGCCAATATCGCGCTTCTCGTCAATCTGATCTTGATCGCCGGCGCGCTCTCGCTCTTCCAAGCCACGCTGACGCTCCCCGGAATCGCCGGAATCGTCCTGACCATCGGCATGGCGGTGGACGCCAATGTCCTCATCTTTGAGCGAATCCGAGAGGAAATGGGCGCGGGCAAGGGGCCGATCAGCGCCATGGACGCCGGCTATAGCCGCGCTTTGGGGACAATCCTAGACGCCAATATCACGACCTTTATCGCGGCGGCGATTCTCTTTCTTGTCGGCTCTGGCCCCGTTCGCGGCTTCGCCGTCACTTTGGGGATTGGGATTCTGACCTCCGTCTTCACCTCCTTCACGCTGACGCGCCTCCTCGCCGCCCTTTGGGTGCGCCTCAGGAGACCCGCCGCCCTGCCTCTCCCGGCTCTCCCGCCGCAGACCATCGCCGATCCCGGAGCCTGACAGCGATGCGGAAACTTCAACTCGTGCCGCGAAATCTGCGAATCCCCGTCAACGCCTGGCGCCATTGGGCTTATGGCATATCAGGCGCGGCGGCGATCGTCTCGGCTCTCCTCTTTCTGATCCTCGGGCTGAATTACGGCATAGATTTTCGCGGCGGCGTGCTGATAGAACTGGGCAGCGACAAGCCCATCGCCATTGGCGATCTTCGCGCATCGCTGTCGCGGGCGGTCTCCGGCGATCTGCAAGTCCAGCGCTTCGGATCGGACAGGGAAGCGCTCGTCCGCTTGGAAGTGGAGGAGGGCGCGGGCGGCGCGGAGGGCGCGGCGGGCGCGGCAGACGCCGCCCAAGCCAAGACGGACGGCACAGGCGCTAGAGAGATGGCGCAGCTCGGAATCATCAAAAGCGCGCTCGGAGACGCCTATGATTATCGCCGCGTGGAGATTGTCGGGCCGAAAGTCAGCCGCGAACTTATTATCGCCGGCTTCACGGCGATTTTGGCGGCGGTCGCTCTCGTTCTCGTTTATATTTGGATTCGCTTTGAGTGGCAGTTCTCGCTGGGCGCGGTCTTGGCGCTCATCCATGACGTCATTCTGACGATCGGCGTCTTCTCGCTGACGCGCATTGAGTTCAACCTTTCCATCATCGCCGCGATTCTCACCATTGTCGGCTATTCTTTGAACGACACTGTCGTGGTCTATGATCGCGTGCGCGAGAATCTCAGAAAATATAAGAGAATGCCGTTGGGCGCGCTGGTGGATCTCTCGGTGCGGCAGACCCTCTCGCGCACCTTCATGACGTCTCTGACGACTCTGCTCGCTCTCGCCGCGCTTTATGGCTTGGGCGGCGCGGTCATCGCCGGCTTCACCTTCGCGATGATTTGGGGCGTTTTTGTCGGCACTTACTCCTCCATTTTCATCGCCGCGCCGCTGCTGCTCTTTCTCGGCGTGGAGCGCGAGTGGAACAGATGAGGGATTTATACGCATAGCCAGCCAAAATAAAATTTTATGGAATATTTGCGTTAGGGCGTGATGACTTTTTTTCTTTGATTTGATCATCGTTATACATATATTGCGAAAGAGGGCAGAAATGAGGAGAGCGATAAAATGTTTCCAATGTCTAATCCAATAGTCGCATTTGTCGCTTCTTATCTGACGGCGCCTACCGCAATACTCATAATAGTTTGCATTGCTATTGGGTATATCCTCAACTCAGCCGTTAGGTTTGTGAGAGAGACCAACCACATTAGAAAAAGGTGGCCAGAAGTTGAGCCTCTCTTGCCAAGGATCAAAGCACTTTTGGATTCTATTGAGCGCCAGATCTTTGGCGGCACGCCGCTTATGCAAGATAAAAGTCCGATATCTTTGTCGGAAAAAGGACGAGAAGTGTTTGAGAAAATTAATTCTCCTTCCCTCATTGAGAAGTATAGAAAGCACCTTCCGGCGATAAAGGCTGATGTGACCGCTTATGCCATTCAGGAGGCTTGCTTGGATTTCGCCACCAATGATTTGATCGCTCTTTTGGATGAGAACGACAGAAGAAAAATTGAAACTGTGGCTTATAGCGAAGCAGCGTCCGTGAATTTAATCTTGCGCTCCGCGGTCGGCATTCCGTTGAGAGACGCAATTCTCAAAGAGCGAAACATTGCGATAAGCGGCGCGGACAAACGCAATCCCAAGCCTGACAAATAAATCAAGATTTTTCTTGACGCTTCCCATCTCTATAAGTTCCATAGATGACCCCCTCGCGCCTCTTCCGCCCCTCGCGCCTATGCTATAATCCGCCCTCTTCGCCCGCCATCTTGTGAGAAAAATCATGCCCCGCGCAGACAAACATCCCGATTGGAGCAAAGAGATGGACGCCGAAGCGCATCTGCGCTCCTATCACGATTTTTTGCGAATCCTCGTCTGGACGGGCGCTCTGATTGCCGCTTTGCTCCTCGCCATGTTTTGGCTTCTGGTCTGATGAAAATCGCGGCGGCGCGAGAAGAGCGCGAAGGCGAAAAACGCGCCGCGCTCTCGCCGGACACGGCGAAGCGCTATAAGGCGCTGGGCTTCTCGGTCGCCGCGGAGAAGAATCTGGGCGCGCCCCTCGGCTGGGGAGACGAAGCCTACGCCGAAGCCGGCGCCGAACTATGCCCCGACGCCGCCAAGACCATCGCCGATGCCGACATTCTTCTGGCTGTGCGCGCGCCGTCCGAAAAGCGTCTGCGCCTGATGAGAAAAAACGCCCTCTTAATAGGGCTTCTGGATCCTTTCGGCGGAGCGAAGACGATCAAACTTTGCGCCTCTGCCGGCATCACCTCCTTCGCGCTGGAACTGCTGCCGCGCATCAGCCGCGCGCAGAGCATGGACGCGCTTTCGTCCCAAAGCAATCTTGCCGGCTATCGCGCCGTCATAGAGGCGGCGCATCTCTCGCCGCGCGCCATGCCGATGATGATGACGGCGGCGGGAACTGTCGCGCCGTCTCGGCTTTTCGTCATGGGGGCGGGAGTCGCCGGGCTGCAGGCGATCGCCACGGCGAGGCGCTTGGGCGCGATCGTCAGCGCCACCGACATTCGCGCCCAAGCCAAAGAGCAGGTGGAGAGTCTGGGCGCGGATTTCGTCATGGTGGAAGCAGAGGAAGAGGGCGGCGAGACGGCGGGAGGCTATGCCCGCGAAGCAAGCGAAGATTATCAAAAACGTCAGGCGGCGCTCGTCTCCGAGCATTTGAAGAGTCAGGACATCGTCATCTGCACGGCGCTTGTCCCGGGGAAGCCCGCGCCTCAGCTGATCAGCGCGCAAATGGTCAAAGCCATGCGCTTGGGCGCGATCATCGTGGATTTGGCGATAGAGCAGGGCGGGAACTGCGCTCTGTCGCAGGCGGGGAAAATCGTCAATGAGGAGGGCGTGTTCATCATCGCCCATCGGGACGTCCCAAGCCTCATCGCCGCGGACGCCAGCGCTCTTTACGCGCGAAACCTCTTTCACTTCGTGGAAAATATCGTCAATAAAGAGAAGAAGGCTCTCGCCATAGATTGGCAGGACGAGCTTGTCCGAGCCGCCGCGCTCACCCGCGAGGGCGAGATTCTCAACAAAGAGACCTGAAAGACGCATGAAGGAGGCGCTATGACCGAAATAGATCCGCTGATCCTCTATTTGGGGATTTTCATCCTTGCGATTTTTGTCGGCTATTATGTCGTTTGGTCGGTGACGCCGGCGCTTCATACGCCGCTGATGTCGGTGACGAACGCGATTTCCTCCGTCATCGCGGTTGGGGGGCTTTTGGCGCTCGGCGCGTCTGACATGCATTTCGCCGCGCGGGCGCTCGGCTTCTTGGCGGTGCTGCTTGCCTCGGTCAATATTTTCGGAGGCTTTTTGGTCTCGCAGCGCATGCTCGCCATGTATCGCAAGAAAGAGCCGAAAGAGTAGGGCGATCTCATGCCGATTTTTTCGCCATCGCCGAATCTGATAGCCCTTCTTTATTTCGCGTGCGGCGTCTTTTTCATTTTGGCGCTCAGAGGCTTGTCGTCGCCGGAGACCGCGCGGCGCGGCAATATGGCGGGCATGATCGGCATGGCGCTCGCCATTCTGACGACTCTGCTGCTGTTGGATTTGAAGGACGAGACTCTTTGGCTTTTGATATTGCCGGCGGTTTTGATCGGCGGCGGCATAGGCGCTTTTGTCGCGCGGAGGATTCCGATGACGGCGATGCCGCAGCTGGTCGCGGCGTTTCATTCGCTTGTCGGCTTGGCGGCGGTGTTCGTGGCTTTCGCGGCTTTTCTGACGCCGCAATCTTTCGGGATAGAGTTGAGGCTTCCGAACTCTTCCGCTCTTTACAGGACGACGGCGAGCATTGTGGAAATGTCGCTGGGCTCGGTGATTGGCGCGATCACCTTTTCGGGGAGCGTCATCGCTTTCGCCAAATTGCAGGGCTTGATGTCCGGCGCGCCGCGGCTTTTGCCGGCGCGGCATTGGCTCAATGGTCTTTTGGGAGTTTTGATCATCGGCGGCGTGATTTATATGGCTTTGGACGCCGCCAATCAGAGTTTCGGGGTCTTTTTGGCGATAAGCCTCGCGGCTTTTCTCTTGGGCTTTTTGCTGATCATTCCGATTGGCGGCGCGGACATGCCGGTCGTCATATCCATGCTGAACTCTTATTCGGGCTGGGCGGCGGCGGGGATTGGCTTCACCCTTTCCAATCTGGCGCTGATTATCACCGGCGCTTTGGTTGGATCTTCCGGCGCGATTTTGTCTTACATCATGTGCAAGGCGATGAATCGCTCTTTCTTCGGCGTCATTCTAGGCGGCTTTGGCGGCGAGGCGGAGGTCGCGCGGGGCGCGGAGGATCGTCCTGTCAAGCAGGGGAGCGCTGATGACGCCGCTTTCATTCTGAAGAACGCGCGCTCCGTCATTGTGGTTCCGGGCTATGGCATGGCGGTCGCGCAGGCGCAGCACGCTTTGCGCGAGATGGCGGACAAGCTTAAAGGGGCGGGGGTTCGTTTGTCTTATGCTATTCATCCTGTCGCTGGGCGGATGCCCGGTCATATGAATGTTCTGCTTGCCGAGGCGCAGGTGCCTTATGATGAGGTGTTTGAGTTGGAGGACATCAATGCTGAATTCGCGCGCGCGGATGCGGCTTTTGTCATTGGCGCGAATGATGTGACGAATCCTTCGGCGCGGAGCGATCCGCAGAGTCCGATTTATGGGATGCCTGTTTTGGATGTTGGGAAGGCGGGGACGGTTCTTTTTGTCAAGCGCGGCATGGGGACGGGCTATGCGGGCGTTGCGAATCCGCTTTTTTTTGAAGAGAACACGATGATGCTTTTCGGGGACGCCAAGGCGATGACGGAGGATATTGTCAAGGCGCTTTGAGGGGGGCGTAATTTTTATCGTGAGAAGTGTCTGCCGAGCAGTCCTTCTTTGAGGGCGTGTTTGCGTTCTAGTTTTCGGATTCGTTTGACGGCTTCGGCTTTTTCGCGGGTTCTTTTTTCGGCGGGTTTTTCGTAATGGTTTCGCATTTTGATTTCGCGGAAGATTCCTTCGCGTTGCATTTTGCGTTTGAGGGCTCGGAGGGCTTGGTCCATGTTGTTGTTTCGGACGATGACTTGGATGGACATGAGGTTCCTTGGGGGTTCCTTGGGGGTTTGGGGTTTTGTTGTGGATTATTTAGCATGGCGTTGCGGATTTTTCAAGCGCTTCTAAAAGGGGGGTCAAGGGGGGCTTGCCCCCCTTGAAAAAAAGGGGGGGTCGGGGGGAATCCCCCCGAAAGCGCGTGGGTGGGTGGGAAAAGAGCTTTCGCGCAGTGAGCGTAGCGAGCAAGCGAAAGCGACCCACCCACGCGCCCCCTGCTAGAAGAGCTCTTGTAAGCTGGGGGGTCGGCGGGCTTTCTCGCAGGCTCGCGCTACGCGCTTCGCCTGCTTCGTTTCGCCACGCCCGCCGACTTTTCGGGGGTTTCCCCCGAACCCCCTTTTTCTTGGGGGGCTAGCCCCCCAAACCCCCCTTTTTTGCTAAACTCACCACATGCAAAAACAACGCACCAAACTCATCCAAGCCGCAATCCCACGCGCCGCCCAAGAGGGATGGACAAACCCCATGCTCAAACGCGCCGCAAAAGACGCCAAACTCTCCCCACACATCATCCAAACCCTCTTCCCAAAAGGACCAGCCCAAGCCGCCGCCGCCTTCTTCCAACAAGGCGACATGAAACTCCTCACCCTCACCCCGCCCCAAGAAGATAAACTCCAAACCCGACTCGCCTCCGCCATCACAACCCGACTCAAAATAAACGACCCCCATAAAGAAACCGCGCGCCGCGCCGCCGCATCCCTCGCCCTCCCCCTCCACGCAACACAAGGCATGACAGCCCTCCTCAACACAAGCGACGCCCTCTGGAAAGCCGCAGGCGACAAATCCGCCGACTTCAGCTTCTACACAAAACGCGCGATCCTCGCCGGAATCTACGCCCAAATCCTGCTGATCTACTTCGGCGCGCGCGGCAGCGACAGCGAATATGTCGCCCAATACGCCGAAAGACGACTCAAAGACGCCGTCCAAATCGGCGCGTCCCTCCGCCAAGCGACAACACTCACAACAAACAACATCCCCTCAACGCTCCTAGACGCCCTCGCCAAACTGCGCTACCCCCCGCGACCCCCCAAAGAACCCCCCGAACCCCCCGAACCCCCCGAAGAAAGAGGATAAAGCGCCGTCATATGACCCATCTTGCGACCAGCCCGCGCAGGCTCCTTGCCATAAAGATGAAGACAAACGCCCCGCCGCGCCGCGAAATCGCGCCAAGATTCCACATCATCGCCAAGCAGATTAACCATCCTAACATCAGCGAAACGGACAGGCTCCGCCAAAGGCCAGCCGGCAATCGCGCGAAGATGCTGCTCAAATTGCCCGACCGCGCAAGCATCCATCGTCCAATGCCCCGAATTATGAACGCGCGGCGCAATCTCATTGACAAAAAGCGCGCCTTCCCCATCGCTATCGCTATCGCCATCGCATAGAAAAAACTCCACGCCAAGAACCCCAATATGATCCAACGTCTCGGCGATTCGGCGCGTCCATCTCTTGGCGCGGGCGGCGACAGCCAAGCCTATCCGCGCCGGAACCCGACTCTCGCGCAAAATGCCGTCCCTATGACAATTCTCCACAACATCATAGGCGCGAAAATCTCCGTCCGCGCCCCGCGCCGCCAGAACCGAAATCTCGCGCCGAAAAGAAACGCGCTCCTCAATGAGCGCCTCCCCCTCGCCCAAATCGCTGAGCGCGCCGACAATCTCGCCGCGATCCCGCGCGACCCTCTGCCCCCTGCCGTCATAGCCTCCCAAACAATTTTTCACGATCGCCGGAAAACGGAAAGAGCGCGGAATGTCCCGCCCCGCGTCAAGACGCCCCGCCCCTAAAGCGAAGAAAGGCGCTGTCGGAATGCCAAGCGCCGACAAAAACTCCTTCTCCCGAAGACGATGCCGCGCCGTCTCCAAACTCCGAAGAGACGGACGAAAAAGCGCGCTCTCGGCAAGATCGCGCAGAGAGTCTGTCGGCAGATGCTCCATCTCATAGGTGATGAGATCCACGCCCTCGGCGAAGCGCTTGAGCGCCGCCTCGTCTTGATAAGAGGCGCGATAATGTTTGGCGGCAATGGCGGCGGGCGGCGCTTCCTCAGGCGCGAAAACATGAACGCCGAAGCCAAGCCTCGCCGCCGCGAGAGCGATCATCCGTCCGAGCTGTCCGCCGCCCAAAATGCCGATCTTCGCGCCGGGGGCGAGCGGCGTCATGGCTTTTTCGGCGGCGCTTCGGCGACCTCTTCGCTCTGTCTCTTTCGGAAGGCTTCCCATTTTCGCGCGACCGCCTCGTCAGAAAGGGCGAGAATGGCGACCGCCAACAGAGCGGCGTTTTTCGCGCCGGCGCGTCCAATGGCGAGCGTCCCGACAGGAACCCCAAACGGCATCTGCGCGATGGAGAGGAGGCTGTCCAAGCCTTTGAGCGTTTTCGTCTCAATCGGCACGCCGAAAACGGGCAAGGTCGTCATGGCGGCGGTCATGCCAGGAAGCGCCGCCGCGCCCCCCGCCGCCGCGATGATCACCCGAAGCCCTCGCTCTTTGGCGCTCTTCGCGTAATGATAAAGCCGATCGGGCGTGCGATGCGCCGAGACAATCCGGCATTCATGCGGAATCGCCATCTCTTCAAGAAGAGCGCCCGCTTCGCGCATGACGTCCCAATCGGAGGCGCTCCCCATAATGACGCCGATTTGAGGCGCGAGGGCGCTCGCGGCGCTTGTTTCGCTTTGGGACGGAGACTCATCCGCGACTGTCGTCATTGGGCGTTTTTGTCCTGCTCCATATCTTTGCGGAGCTCGGCGAGTTTGGCGAAAGCGGATTCGGACTCGCTCTCCGCTTCGGCGTGATCGGCGCGGCGCTGTTTTCGTCCCTGACGCGGCTCGGCGCTGGGCGTTTGGGCGAAGATTTCTTCCAGAGATTTCTCGGTTTTCGGCGGCGTTTCCGATTTCTGTCCGCTCTCAGCGAAAGGCTCTAATGTCGCGGCGGGGGCGGCGGGCTCTGTCGGATCGGTCGGGCTTTTCGCCGCGCCCTTGCGCCCTGCGGCTTTTTGGACGGCTTTGTCCAAATCGCCTTGAGAGCAGAGTCCGAGCGTCACAGGATCCACAGGACGGATGCTCGCCGCGTTCCAATGGGTTCGCTCGCGCACCGCCGTGATCGTCGGCTTGGTCGTGCCGACAAGGCGGCCGATTTGGCTGTCGGTCAGCTCCTCGTGATTTCTGACGAGCCATGCGATCGCGTCCGGCCTGTCGCGGCGTCTGGAGACCGGCGTGTAGCGCGGACCGCGGCGGCGCTCCAAGACCGGAACCTCATGCTGCGGCGGCGCGATTTGGAGATCGGCTTCTTGATCCGCCTCGCAGCGCTTCAGCTCCTCGCGCGTCAATTGTCCCGCCGAGATCGGATCCTGCCCGATAATGCCCTGCGCCACCTCGCCATCGGCGATGCCCTCCACTTCCAAGAGATGCATGCCGCAAAACTTCGCGATCTGGCTGAAGGTCAGCGCCGTATTATCCACGAGCCAAACAGCCGTGGCTTTCGGCATAAGAAGCTGCTGCGCCATGACGGGTTTCGCCTTTTCCATTCTCAAGAAGAGCGCCGCTTCCCGGCGGCGTCTTTCCCGTCTTTCGCGTCTGTCTGCCCTTTCGGGTTTTTCTGTCCCTCGCCGCTTTCCAAGCCCAGATGCTGATAGCGCCTCTTGAACTTGCTCAACTGTCCGCCCCTGTCTATAAGATGCTGTCCGCCGCCTGTCCAAGCGGGGTGGGTGAGCGGGTCTATGTCCAGCACAAGCTCCGCCCCGGGCGCGCCGTAGGTGGAGCGCGTCTTGAAGGCGCTCTTGTCGGTCATAATCACCGTGATTTCGTGATAGTCGGGATGGATGTCTTTTTTCATGGCGCGAGCAGATGACGATCGGAAGGGATTCTCTCGGAAGGGGTTCTCTCTCTTCCTCTTTTATAGAAGACCGCGCCCTGCGGCGCAACGGCTCCGATGACCGGCATGGAGGTTGGTCTGCGAAGTTTGGCGGACTCCTATCAGGCTCTTTTATGCGATTTGTGGGGCGTTGTCCATAATGGCGTTTCGGCTTTTGACGAGGCGGCGGAGGCGCTGTCGCGCTTTCGGGAGGGAGGCGGGCGCGTCCTGCTGATCTCCAACGCGCCGCGCCCTTCCATGACAGTCGCCGCGCAGCTGGCGACAATCGGAGTCGCCAGAGAGGCGTGGGACGCGATTCTCACTTCCGGCGATTTGACGAGGGACGGTCTGCGGCGCGGGCGCTATGGCAGAATCCATCATCTCGGACCCGCCCGCGACAAGCCCCTGATGGAAGGACTCCCGCCGACAGTCTCAGAGAGGGAAGCCCAAAGCGTGCTATGCACAGGCCTGTTGGACGATGCGCGCGAGCGCCCGGAAGATTACGCCCCTCTTTTGCGCCGCCTCCATGCGCGCCGCCTCCCGATGCTCTGCGCCAACCCGGACAAAATCGTGCAGCGGGGCGAATCTTTAATCCCATGCGCCGGCGCGCTCGCCGATCTTTATCAGGCGATGGGCGGCGCGGTCGTTTTTTTCGGCAAGCCTCATTCGGGGATTTACGATCGCGCGATGGAGATTCTGTTAAGACTGGGCGTCTCGGACAAAAGACGGATTCTCGCCATCGGCGACGGTCTGCAGACCGACATGCTGGGCGCGAGCGCCTATGGTTTGGACAGGCTCTTTATTGGCGGCGGCGTGGCGGCGGCGTCTCTCCCCGATCTTCCGACAGAGGAGGCGCTTCGGCGCATTTTCGGCGCGAGCCATATGACTCCGCCCGATTTTTTCATGGCGCGTCTTTTTTGGCAGCCGCCCCCCCCGCGCCGCCCCCGCCCCCCGACACGCCCTCGCTGATCGGCGGGAAGGCGCTCTCGCCAACCAGCGATCGCAAAAGCCCGCGCCTCTGCCGCGTGATCCGAAGAAGCTCCTGCCGCCCCAAGCCATTGACGACAGGGACAAGAAGCGCGCCTTCCATCCGCAGCTGCTCGGCAAGAGCGAGCGGCATGGCGGGGAAGGCGACATTGGCGATGATCCGATCAAAAGGCGCCTGCTCGCGCCAGCCCTCCGCGCCGTCCCGCTGAAGAGAGACGATGTTCTCTATTTTTAGCGCGCGGAAGATTGTCCGCGCCTCGCCCAAGATCGCCTTGTGCCTTTCCAGCGTATAGACGCGGCGGACGAGTTTCGCCATCAGCGCGGCTTGATAGCCCGATCCCGTTCCGATTTCCAGCACGATCATATCGGGCTGCAGGGCGAGCTCATGCACCATGTCGGCGACAAAGCGGGGCGCGGTCGCGGACTGCCCGTCAGGCAAGGGCGCGGGCTTCACGCCATAGGCGAGGGCGCGCGATTCCTCAGGCAGAAAGAGCGGGCGCGGCAGACTCTCTATCGCGCGAAGAAGCGCGGCGTCCGTGATGCCCTGCCTTCGCAGATCCATCAGCAATTGCAGAAGATCGGGATTGTCGGAAGGCGGCGCGGCGCTCATGGCTTGGCGGGGGCGGCGAGGGCTTCGCGCGTCTCGGCGAGCGCGTCTCGGGTCGGGTTGTGGGTCAGGTCAAAATGGAGCGGCGTGATGGAAATATATCCGCCGTAAATGGCGTGGAGATCGGTGCCTTCTTCCGTCTGTCCCTGCTTTCTCTTGAAACCGAACCAATAATAGGACTGCCCGCGCGGATCGATTCGCTCTTCCACATGGAAGAAGGGCTGCTCGCGCTTCCCCTGCCGCGTGATCCGCGTCCCTTCCACATCGGAGGGCGCGCGATGCGGAAAATTCACGCTCAACACAATGTCGCTGGGCCAGGAGCGCTTGATCAGCCTCTTAATGAGGCTTGGCGCGTGGGCTTCGGCGGTCTCCCAATGGAGAGAGAGGCTCGTTCCGTCCAAGCCGAAAGCTTGGCTCAAGGCGATGGAGGGAATGCCCAGAATCGCGCCCTCCGCCGCCGCCGAGACCGTCCCCGAATAGGTGACGTCTTCGGCGATGTTCTGTCCGCGATTGACGCCTGAAAGGATCAAATCCGGCCTCTTTCCGCGCATCAAATGATGGACGGCGAGCATGACGCAATCCACAGGCGTCCCCTCCACCGAGAAGCGCCGGGGGTCTCTTTCATAGAGGCGCAGCGGGCTTCCGAAACTGAAAGAGCGCGCCTTGCCGCTCTGCTCCACGCGCGGCGCGACTATCCAGAGATCGGAGGAAATCTCTCTCGCGATGGATTCTAAAACCCGCAAGCCCGGCGCGTCTATGCCGTCATCGTTGGTCAGGAGGATGCGCATCGGGATCAAGCCTTCTTTCGCTTGGGGCGAGGGACGTCTGTCGCCTCCTCGCCGCGCCGGACGAAAAGGATGGAGATTTCATAAAGGAGAAGAGTCGGCAGCGCCAGAGCGATTTGGCTGACAATGTCCGGCGGCGTCAACAGCGCCGCGAAGGCGAAAATCCCGACAATCGCGTATTTCCGACCCCCCCGCAAATCCTCGGCGCGCAGAAAGCCCGCCCGCGCCAAAAGACCCAAAATCACAGGCAGCTGAAAGGCGAGACCGAAAGCGATCACCAAAGTCATGACGAGACTCAAATACTCGCTCACTCTTGGAAGCATCGTGATGGGCGCGTCTCCGGTCTGCTCCATCCCCAAAAAGAAGGCCAGCGCCAAAGGCATGACGCCGAAATACACCAGCGCCGCCCCCATCAGAAAAAGAAGCGGCGCCAGCAGCAGAAAGGGCAGAAAGGCGCGGCGCTCATGGCCGTAGAGACCGGGCGCGACAAAACGATAAAGCTGCTGCGCGATCACGGGAAAGCCCAGAATGAAGCCGCCGAAAAGAGCCAGTTTGATCTGCGTCAGAAAAAACTCCTGCGGCGCGGTGTAGATGAGCTCCGCGGCGCGTCCAGACGGCGCGGCGGCCAGATAGGGGCGCAAAAGAAAAGCGAAGAGCCTGTCGGCGAAGGCGAAGCAGAAAAGAAACGCCGCGCACCACGCGCCAAGCGCGAAAAGCAGACGCCGCCGCAATTCTTCCAAATGCCCCGCCAAAGGAAGAGGCTTGTCGTCAGGGGCGCGGCGCATTCTCCTCGCCTTTCTTCTTGTCGGTCTCCTCGCTTTTTTGACGCGGCGGCGGCGGGGGCGGCGGGGCGTCCGCCTCCTCCAAAGCGCGGCGAATCTCCCAGAGGCTCTCGCGCGCTTGGGCGGCAAAACGCCCCAGCCGCCGCATCAGACGCGCCATGTCGCGCGGGCCGAAAAGCAGCAGCGCCAGCGCCCCCAAGAGCAAAAATTCCGACCAGCCCAAATCCAGCATCACGTCAAGGCGCGTCTTTCGGATCAGAGCGTCCTGACGCGGGGCGTCTTGACTCGGAAGGCGAGTCGGGCGCGGAGGGCGAGTCGGGCGCGGGGGGCGCGTCTCGCTTGTCTTTCGGCGCGAGACTCGGCGTCTCCTCCTCCGATGGCGACTCTTCCAAGCCTTTGCGGAAACTCTTGATGCCCTGCGCGACATCCTGCATCAGCGCCGCGATCTTGCCGCGCCCGAAGAGCAGCAGCACCAAAATCGCGACAACCAAAATTTGCATCCAATTCGGACCCATCGCTCATTCCTCCTGCGGCGTCTCTGCGAAAAGGAACATCATATCGGGAGAAAGACGCATTTGCACCTTTTCTCCGACACGCGGAAGGGCGCGATTTCGGATTCGCGCTTTGAGAGGCATCGGGAAGCCTTCGGCGGCGAGGGCGAGAATCGCGTCTCCGCCCATCGGGCGCGCCTCCAAGACGCGCCCCTTCAGCGACAATGCCCCATTGCCGTCCCCGCTCCCGTCCCCATCGCCGCCGCCGCCCCCGCCTTCCGAGACGAGGCTGAAGGCTTCGGGGCGTATGGCGAGAAGCGCCTTGTCGCCGTCTCGGAATCCGGTCGCCGGCATGGCGAGGCTCGCGCTCCGCGCTTCCAATCCCCCGCCGTTTCGGCAAATCGCGGCGGAGACGAGATTGATCTCGCCAAAGAGGCGGGCGGCGGAAATGTCGGCGGGCTTGTCAAAAAGCTCCTGCGGCTTGCCCTGCTGAACAATGCGCCCCCCGCGCATAAGGAGGATTCTGTCGCCCATCCACATCGCCTCTTCCGAAGAGTGGGTCACGAAAAGGCAGGACGCCCCTTTCTCCCGCAAAATGGCGCGAGTCTTCTCGCGCAGACGCTCGCGCAGATGCCTGTCCAAATTGGAAAAAGGCTCGTCCATCAAGATGATGCGCGGCGAAGGGGCGATGGCGCGCGCCAAAGCCACGCGCTGCTTCTCTCCGCCCGAGAGATCATGCGGATAGAGATGGGCTTTGTCGTCAAGATTGAGCGTTTTCAGAGTTTCTTGAGCGGCGGCGCGTCCTGCCGCCCTGCCGCCCGAAACCCCAAAAGCCGCATTGTCAAGCGCCGTCATATGAGGGAAAAGCGCGTAATCTTGAAAGACAAAGCCGATGCCCCGCTTCTCGGGAGGCGTGAAGTTTTTCGGACCCGAGACTTCGCGCCCGCGCAGGAACACGCGTCCCGAATCCTCGCGCAGGAGTCCGGCGGCGATCATCAGCGTTGTCGTTTTGCCGCAGCCTGACGGTCCGAGAAGGCAGAGAATTTCGCCGCGCCCGAGTTCCCATGACAGGGCGTTCAGCGCTTGGCGTCCGTCATAATTTTTGGAGACGGCGTCAAAGAGAAGGGCGGGCGTGGTCATCGGGGTTTCAGGCGGGGGTGGAGGAATCTTCATTGGGGCGAGCTTCATCGGGGCTTGGCTCATCGGGGCTTGGCGCGTCTTGACGAGGCGGCGTTTTCTCCAAAAGCCCCGCCGCTTTTAACTCATCCAAGCCCGGCAAATCCTTGAGACTTTCCAAGCCGAAATGGGCGAGAAAATCTTCGCTGACGCCGTAAGTGACAGGTCGTCCCGGCGCGCGCCGTCTTCCGCAGATTTTGAGCCATCCCACCCTAAAGAGGTTCTCCATCGTTCCCGCCGAGAAACTTTTTCCGCGAATCGCCTCTATCTCCGCCCGCGTGATCGGCTGGTGGTAGGCGATGACGGCAAGAGTCTCAAGAGCCGGGCGCGAGAGGGGGCGCGAGAAGGTCTCTTCGCGGCGCAGAAGATAGGCCAGATCCTCCGCCGTGCGGAAGAGCCATTTGTCGGCGACCCGCGCCAAATGAACGCCGCGGCTTTTATAGTCCTGCTGGAGTTGGGCGAGGAGTTTCGCAAGAGGGGCCTCTTGAGGGAGATGGCGCGCGAGGTCTTTTTCGGAAAGGGGCTCGTCAGAGGCGAAGAGAAGCGCTTCCAAGATTCGCAGCGCTTCGGCGTGATCGCGCTGGGGCGAGGCGCGGCGGCGAAGCATCGGAATGATGCTGCCGCCTCTGTTTTTTTCGTCTTGGCTCATGCGGCGTCCCCGCCAGAAGGCGGCGTCTCGCGGCGGCGCAGATAAAGGGGCGCGAAGAGATCGTCTTGGCGGATTTCCACGCGCCCCTCCAGCGCCATTTCCAGCATCGCGGCGAAGGCGCTGGCCAGCGCGCTTCGGCGGAGCGAGGGTCTGATCTCGCGCAGAATCTCCTCCAACGGACGCCAAGAGGCGGTCTCGCCGAAGACGGTCTCGCCGAAGACGGTCTCGCCAAAAAAATTCTCCAGCCATCGGCGCGCCTCCTCCATGCGCCACAGATCGCCTCGGACAGCGCGCCACGGTTTCGGCGCGCGGCTGGCGGCGGCGACCTGCGCGTAGCAGGAGAGAAGATCGTAGAGATTCGCGCGATAAACGCTTTTCGTCATGCGCTGGATTGGCTCCGGCAGCCCGCGCGCGAAAAGATCGCGCCCAAGACGCGGACGCGCCATCAACCGTCCCGCCGCCTCCTGCATCGCTTGCAGCTTTTCCAGCCGCCAAAGCAGCCACGCCGAAGATTGTCGCGTCTCATCTTCATGGCTTTCCTCGCGCTCGGGAAGGAGCAGGCAGGATTTCATATAGGCGAGCCACGCCGCGACTAGAAGATATTCGGCGGCGATTTCCAAATGCCGCGAGCGAATCTTTTGAATGAAAGAAAGATATTGCTCGGAAAGTTCCAAAATGGAGATTTGCGACAAATCCACTTTCTGCCGTCTCGCCAAAAAAAGGAGAAGATCCAACGGCCCCTCAAACCCTTCTATTTGGATTCGGAAGGCGATGTCGGAATCTCCGCCGATCGGCTCAAAAGAGGCCGGCGCGGCCGGGGCGGACAGCGGCGGCGGGGGCGCGAGACTCGCGCGCTTGGAGGCTTTGTCGGACATCAGAGTCTTCCGAAGAGGCGATGCGGCGATTCTAGCAAAAGGCGGAGATTTTTTCACGTCAAAGACCCAAGACGCGCCATCGCGCCGGCGGCGCGGCGCTCCGACTCCCCCGCCAAAAGAGGCAGGCGGGAGGCGATCTCCTCCATATCCTTCATCAAGCCCGAAGAGGACAGAACCATGTCGCAGCCGCTCCGCAAAGACGCCTCGGCGCGAGCGCTGAGCGATCCCGAGAGCGCCTCCATTTCAATCGCGTCCGTCATCAAGAGCCCGTCAAAGCCGATGCGCCCGCGTATCGCCTTCTCAATGACAAGGGGCGAGACGGTCGCCGGGCGGTCGGGGTCTATCTCCCGATAGACGCAATGCGCTGTCATGCCGAGCGGCATCTCTTTAAGAGCGCGGAAAGGGAGAAAGTCCGATCTCTCCATCGCCTCCGCCGTCTCGTCTATGAAGGGCGTTTTCTTATGACTGTCGGCGGGGGCGCGACCATGTCCGGGCATGTGTTTTAGCACAGGCAGGACGCCCGCTTTCAGATGCGCTTCGGCGAAGGCTCTGCCGAGCGCCGCGATCATGTCGGCTTCCTCGCCATAGGCGCGGTCGCCAATGATCGGATCCGCGCCCCCGACAGGCGCGTCCAAGACAGGCGCGCAATTGACATTGATTCCGACAGAGGCGAGAGCCTCGCCGATCGCCGCCCCGCATGACGCGACCTCTTGAAGCGCTTGATCGGCGTTTTTCTCGTAAAGTTTTCCGAAATGGCGGGCTGAAGGATAAGCTCCCCAATGAGGCGGTTTCAATCGCGCGACCCTCCCGCCCTCCTGATCTGTCAGAATGGCGGCGTCATGTCCGACCGCCTCGCGCATCGCTTCCGTCAGAGCGCGGAGCTGGGAGGGCGTCTCAACATTTCTCTCAAAAATGATGAAGCCCCATGGGCGAGATTCCCTAAAGAAGGCGCGCTCGTCATCGCTGAGTTTCGCGCCTCCCGCGCCGAAAATCACAGGAAGAACGCCGCCCATCAGCGCATCTCCTCCACCGCGCGGACGCCCAAGATTCTCAAACCTTCGGCGAGAACGATCTTGGAAGCGCGCAGAAGAGCGAGCCTCGCCAAAGTCAGCGCGCGCTCTTCGTCATTGCGATTTTCCAACAGAAAGCGCTGCGCCGGAGCGTCTTTGCCGACATTCCATAGCGCGTGAAAAAGCGCCGCCAAATCATGCAGATAAAAAGCGATCCGATGAGGCTCGCGCATGGACGAGGCAAGCGCGACTTGCCGCGGGAAGCGGGCGAGCATCTTTATCAGACTCGTCTCACTTTGATGGGCGAGGAGCGCGAAATCGGCTTCCCTTTCCTCCTCTTCCGTCAAGCCCGCCTCTTCGGCGCGGCGGAAAACCGAGCAGATTCGCGCATGGGCATATTGCACATAAAAAATCGGATTCTCATTCGCCTGCTCCAAGACCTTCTTCATGTCAAAATCCAGAGGCGCGTCATTCTTGCGGGTCAGCATTTGGAAGCGGAAGGCGTCGCGCCCCGTCTCTTTCAGAACATCACGGAGCGCGATGAAGCCCCCCGCCCGCTTGGACATTTTCACCGGGCTGCCGTCTTTCAAGACTCTGACCATATGGCAGAGTTTAACATGAAAATCCGCCCCGCTCCCGAAAGCCTCAAAGGCGGCGCGGAGGCGCGGCGCGTAGCCGGCGTGATCCGCGCCCCAAACATTAACAACCTCGTCAAAGCCCCGCGCGATCTTGTCGTGGTGATAGGCGATGTCGGAGGCGAAATAAGTCCATGAGCCATCTTTCTTTTGGAGAGGGCGGTCAGACGAGTCGCCAAAACGGGACGCCAAAAAGAGAAGATGCCGATGCGGAGTCCAATCTGCCGATTCTTTCCCTTTTCCCCCTTTGGGCGGCGGGAGCGTCCCTTCATGGACGAAGCCCTTCTTCTCCAAAATGCCGACCGCTTTCTTCACCGCGCCTCGCCTCACGAGCGCGCTCTCATGGATAAAACAATCATGCGAGACGCCCAAATCTTTGAGATCCGCTTTAATGAGATCCATCATCGCTCGGACGCTCTCTTCGCGCAGAAGGGCGCGGCGGGGTTCGTCCTTCATCGCCGTCAGCCTGTCGCCGCCATGGTTTTTCAGAATCTCTTCGGCGACAGGGACAAGATAATCGCCCGGATACAGCCCCTCTTTGAGAGCGATCGTCTCGCCCAAAGACTGCCGGCAGCGCGTCCAAACGGAGGCGGCGAGAGTGTCGGCTTGGGCGCCGGCGTCATTGACGTAATATTCGCGGGTGATGGCGCAGCCCGTCTTTTCCATCAGGAGCGCCAGCGCGTCCCCGAAGACCGCGCCCCGCGCATGTCCGATATGAAGAGGGCCTGTCGGGTTGGCGGAGACATATTCTATCAAGACGCGCCTGCCTTCGCCTCGCGCCGAAGACCCGTATGAATCTTTGAGGGCGAGGATTTTCGGAATCTCGCTCTGCCATATTTCGTCTTTGAGGGTCAGATTGAGAAAGCCCGGGCCGGCGATCTCGGCTTTCTCCACGCCTTCCATTTTTTGGAGGGCGGGGCGGATTTTTTCGGCGAGCGCGCGAGGATTCTCGCCCGCCTCTTTGGCGAGCGCCATCGCGGCGTTCAAAGCCATGTCGCCATGCCGCGAATCTCTGGGCGGCTCAAGGGCGAAAGCGGAGGGGCGTCTTGACGCGGCGGCGGGATTGGACGGTTTCGGAATCTCTCCCTTCGCGGACAGCGTTTTAAGCGCGGCTTGGACGCGCCGCCGATAGATTTCAAAAAGGTCGTGCGACATCGGTTTTCATCATGGTTATGTGGTTATAATCGGGTTCATAGCATAGATGGTCTTCAGAAAGGTTCGGAAGAAAGGTTATGGAGAAAAACGCGGTGATAGTCAGCGCGGCGGCGGCGAAGAAGATAGGCGCGATTGTCGCGGAGAAGGGCAATCCGTCTTTGATGCTGCGCCTGTCGGTTTTGGGCGGCGGCTGCTCGGGCTTTCAATATGATTTCTCGCTGACGCGAGAAGCGAAGGCTGACGATTTGAAAATCTCGCGCGATGGCGTGACAGTCCTTGTGGATTCGGTCTCGCTTCCTTTTTTGGAAGGCTCGGAGATTGATTATGTGGAAGAGTTGATCGGCGCGTCTTTTCAGGTTCGGAATCCGAAGGCGGCTTCGTCTTGCGGCTGCGGCGCGTCCTTTTCTGTTTGAGGCGTGATGATTCGGATCGCGACGTGGAACGTCAATTCGCTTCGCGTCCGCATGGAGGCGGTTCTCGCTTGGCTTGAGGCGATGAAGCCGGATTGTCTTTGTCTGCAGGAGTTGAAGGCGGAGGCGAAGCAGATAGATTTTGAGGCGTTTCGGCGCGCGGGCTATCGGCTTTATGCGCGGGGCGAGAAATCTTACAATGGCGTGGCGGTGGCGATGCGCGATGGTTTGGGCGATGTGAAGCTGGCGCGGGATAGTTTGCCCGGGCGCGAGGATGACGAGGCGCGATATTTGGAATTGTCTTTTGAGGCGGGGGGCGTTTCTTATCGGGTTGGGTCGGCGTATTTTCCGAATGGGAATCCTGTTGGGTCTGACAAATATCGGAACAAGATTTTGTGGATGGCGGATTTTTCGGCTCATGCGCGGAGTTTGTTGGCGTTGGAGGAGGTTTTGGTTTTGGCGGGGGATTACAATGTGATTCCGGAGGCGGTGGATGTTTGGGATGCGGCGCGGTTTGGCGATGACGCTTTATATCAGCGCGAGGTGAGGGAGGCGTATCGGGCTTTGCTGCATTGTGGTTTCACTGATGCTTTGCGGTCGGCATCGGGGGGGGGTCGGGTTTATAGTTTTTGGGATTATCAGGGGGGTTCGTATCGGAGGGATTTTGGTTTGCGGATAGATCATATTTTGTTGTCGCCTCGCGGGGCGGATTTGTTGGGTGGTTGTGAGGTGGATCGGGAGGTTCGCGGTGGCGTTAGGCCTTCGGATCACGCTCCTGTGTGGGTGGATTTGGGCTCTAGTTAAGGGGGGTCAAGGGGGGCTTGCCCCCCTTGAAAAAAGGGGGGATCGGGGGGAATCCCCCCCGAATAGTCGGCGGGCGTGGCGAAACGAAGCGCACGAAGCGCGAAGCCACTCGTGGCGTAGCGCAAGTGCGCGAGAAAGCCCGCCGACCCCCCTGCTCGCAGGAGCTCTTACTTAAGGAGATCGGCAGGCTTTGTGTTGAGCGCGTGGGCGATGCGACTCAGATGATGCAATTTGATCTCGCCCATCCCCATCTCCAGCTTGTCTAGTTTCTCCAAAGGAATCAAGGACAGTTCGGAGAGCGTGCGGAGCGTCATGCGCTGGGCGAGGCGTGTCTGATTCATATTGCGCCCGAAGGTCTCGCGCAGATGATTAAGGGCAGGACGCATATGTTTTGCCCGATGGAATTGCTGTTCGCGCGCTATCGCTCCTTTTGTTTCTTGGATCATGTTTGTCTCCCTCATTTCACAATGAACGACCCACCGAGGATTCGGTGGGCCGGGAGTCAAGATGACCGTCAAACACAGCCGCCTCGCCTTTTAATTCAGCGAATGCGAATCTGGACATGGGCGAAGCCTCCCGGACCAAAATCCGAGATGTCCATGTTTGAGGAAGTGTCTTGAACTCCCAGCCGCGCCTTTTCGCGGCGCGACCGCAGAGACTATAGCATGATTCCTGCGAGCAGGGGGGTCGGCGGGCTTCTCGCAATCTCGTCTCGCTACGCCACGAGTGGCTTGCTCGCCTCGCTTGCTTCGTTGCGCCACGCCCGCCGACCTTTTCGGGGGGATTCCCCCCGATCCCCCCTTTTTCTTGGGGGAACTTCGTTCCCCCAAACCCCCTTTTCACGCTAGGCTTTTATGCTTTAGTTCCCCTGGGGCAAAAATAAACTCCTAACCATGAAAAAGATGCCCGCGGCGGCTCGCCGCACCCCCAACCCCCCCTTCACGGGAGTTCCAAAATTGATACAATCCCCTATCAAACAAAACAAGGGGAGAAAAACCATGACCCAAAACCCACGCCCATTGCCAAACCCAAAAGCACTCCGCCATAACTGGTCAAAAGACGAAGCCCAAGCCATCTTCGCGCTCCCCTTCAACGACCTCATCTATCAAGCCCAAAAATATCACCGCCATTGGTTCCCCGCCAACGCTATCCAAAAATGCACGCTCCTCTCCATCAAAACAGGCGGATGCCCCGAAGATTGCGCCTACTGCGCCCAATCCGCCAAATATCAAACGGGAGTCAAAGCCTCCAAACTGATGAACCCAAAAATCGTCGCCCAAGACGCCAAAGCCGCCAAAGCCGCCGGCGCAACCCGATATTGCATGGGCGCAGCATGGCGAGACGTCAAAGACCGCGATATGGACGATCTCTGCGAAATGATCCAAGCCGTCAAGAAACTCGGCATGGAGAGCTGCATGACGCTCGGAATGCTGACGCGCTCGCAAGCGGCGCGTCTCTCGGAGGCGGGCTTGGACTATTACAACCACAACATAGACACCAGCCCCGACTTCTACGACAAGATCATCACGACTCGGAAGTTTGAGGATCGTTTGGAGACGCTGGAATATGTGCGCGAGGCTCGGATCAATGTTTGCTGCGGGGGGATTGTCGGGCTTGGCGAGAGCGAGGAAGATCGCGCTGAGATGCTTCGGGTTTTGGCGAATCTGCCTTCTCATCCGCAGTCCGTTCCGATCAACATGCTGATCGCGATTAAGGGGACGCCGTTGGGCGAGAATGTCGCGCCTGATGCGTTTGATTTTGTTCGGGTGATCGCGGCGGCTCGGATTATGATGCCGGCGTCTGTGGTTCGGATTGCGGCGGGGCGCGAGCATATGAGCGATGCGTATCAGGCTTTGTGTTTTTTGGCGGGGGCGAATTCCATCTTCATTGGGGATCGGTTATTGACGGCGAGGAATCCGGAGGTTTCCAAAGATCGGGCTTTGATAGAGAGGTTGGGGTTGGGGGAGTTGGAGGCGCATCATTGTCCGTCTGAGATAAGGAATCGGTGATGGCTTGCTCCCGTTGAGGGGGGTCAAGGGGGGGCGGCGAGCCGCCGCGGGCATTTTTGTCGCTGCCGCGACAGGCATCTTTTTCATAGACAGGCATTTTGGATTTGCCCCAGGGGGAACTAGCGCATAGAAGCTGGAGGTGAAGGGGGGTCAAGGGGGGCTAGCCCCCCTTGAAAAAAAGGGGGTTCGGGGGAATCCCCCCGAAAGCGCGTGGGTGGGTGGGAAAAAAGCTTTTCCGAGCAAGCATAGCGCAGCGAGGAAAAGCGACCCACCCACGCGCCCCCTGCTAGAAGCGCTGTTGAAAGATTGCGGAGGAGAAAGAAAAATGCTACACAGATTCTATCGCAAGGAGATAAGCCATGAGTCTAGTCGCCGTCTATGACGCTCTCAAAGCCGCGAATGTGGATGACGCCAAAGCCACCGCCGCCGTAGAAGCCATAGAAACCGTCCGCGAAGAAGCGCGACTGCGCCGCATAGAAGAAAGCATCGTAGAACTCCGCGCCGACATGAACGCGCAGGTCGGAGAACTCCGCGCCGACATGAACGCGCAGAACGCAAAACTCCGAGCCGACATGGAAAAAGGCTTCGGAGAAGTCCGCGCTGAGATCGGAGAAGTCCGCGCTGAGATCGGAGAACTCCGCGCCGACATGAGAAGCGAGATACGCCTCTTGAAATGGATGATCGGATTCACCATCACCTTCATGCTGGCGAATTTCGCTCTGACAGGCGCAATCCTTCTCAGACTCGCATCCTAAAAAAGTTTCATCGGTTTTGCCTCCGCTCCGAAAGGATCGGAGGCTTTCGCTCCACCCACGCGCCCCCTGCTAGAAGCGCTGTTGAAAGATTGCGGAGGAGAAAGAAAAATGCTACACAGATTCTATCGCAAGGAGATAAGCCATGAGTCTAGTCGCCGTCTATGACGCTCTCAAAGCCGCGAATGTGGATGACGCCAAAGCCACCGCCGCCGTAGAAGCCATAGAAACCGTCCGCGAAGAAGCGCGACTGCGCCACATAGAAGAACGAATCGCGGAACTCCAAAACGACATCACAGAACTCCGCGCCGACATGAACGCGCAGATCACAGAACTCCGCGCCGACATGAGCGCGCAGAACGCAAAACTCCGCGCTGAGATCGGAGAACTCCGCGCCGACATGAGAAGCGAGATACGCCTCTTGAAATGGATGATCGGATTCACCATCACCTTCATGCTGGCGAATTTCGCTCTGACAGGCGCAATCCTTCTCAGACTCGCATCCTAAAAAAGTTTCATCGGTTTTGCCTCCGCTCCGAAAGGATCGGAGGCTTTCGCTCCACCCACGCGTCCTCTGAACGCCAAGAGCTCTTGGCGTTCAGAGGCGGTTGGGGTTTTCCCGATTTCTCTTTTTTTCTCTTTTTCGGAGAGATTGCGGGCGGAGAGGAGAAGCGCTACAATCACGCAACCACGAGGAGATAAGCCATGAGTCTAGTCGCCGTCTATGACGCCCTCAAAGCCGCGAATGTGGATGACGCCAAAGCCACCGCCGCCGTAGAAGCCATAGAAACCGTCCGCGAAGAAGCGCGACTGCGCCGCATAGAAGAACGAATCGCGGAACTCCAAAACGACATCACAGAACTCCGCGCCGACATGAGCGCGCAGAACGCAAAACTCCGCGCTGAGATCGGAGAACTCCGCGCCGACATGAGAAGCGAGATACGCCTCTTGAAATGGATGATCGGATTCACCATCACCTTCATGCTGGCGAATTTCGCTCTGACAGGCGCAATCCTTCTCAGACTCGCATCCTAAAAAAGTTTCATCGGTTTTGCCTCCGCTCCGAAAGGATCGGAGGCTTTCCACAAAAGGGAGAAAACCATGACCATCCGCGCCACCCTCTGGGACTTCGGCGGAGTCCTCACTTCAAGCCCCTTCCAACGATTCCAACAATATGAAAAAGCCAACAACCTCCCCGCAAACTTCCTCCGAACCATCAACGCCACAAACCCAAACCATAACGCATGGGCGCGGCTGGAAAAAAACGAAATCACCCCCGAAACCTTCAACAAACTCTTCGCCAAAGAAAGCGCCGCCCTCGGCCGCGAAATCCAAGGGCGCGAAATCCTCAAACTCCTCAAAGGCGAAATCCGTCCGAAAATGATCGCCGCCCTCAAACAAATCAAAAAACTCGGTTATAAAACCGCCTGCATCACCAACAACATCATCCCAACCACAAACGCCCCCGACACAAACGCCGCCGAAATCCTAAAAATCATGGCGCTCTTTGACTTTGTCGCCGAATCCTCAAAAATGGGACTCCGCAAACCCGACCCCCAAATCTACGAAATGACCTGCCAAGCCCTCAAGATCAAACCCGCCGAAGCCGTCTATCTGGACGATCTCGGAATCAACCTCAAACCCGCCCGCGCCATGGGAATGACCACAATCAAAGTCCTAGACGAAAAACAAACCCTGTCCGAACTGGGCTCCCTGCTGAACGTGACCTTCTCTTGAAACATCGTCCCGAAAAGTTGCGCCGCCGCCCCAACAGAACCCCTTGACCGCCGCCAAAGCCTCGCGCCAAGATACGCCCCATGCAAAAAAGACCCCTCTCGCCCCATCTCCAAATCTACCACCCCGCCCTGACCATGCTGATGTCCATCGCGCACAGGGCGAGCGGAATCTTCCTTTATATCGGGAGCGCGGGCCTGTCGCTGTGGCTCGCCGCGCTCGCCTATGGCGAAAGCGCCTACGCCATCGCGCGCGCGCTCGCCCTCGCCCCGATCGGACAAATCCTCCTCTTCCTCTTTATCTGGGCGCTCCTCCATCACGCGCTGGGAGGCGTCCGCCATCTCATCTGGGACGCGGGGCTTGGCTTCGCGCCGAGAAGCGCCGACCTTCTCGCTTGGGCGACCCTGATAGGCGGCATCGCGCTGACCCTAGCCCTCTGGACAGCGGCAGGCAGAGCGCCGCTATGAGCCAAAAAGCCTCCCGACACTTCCTCCATCAAAGACTGACGGCGATCGCCAATATCCCGCTCGCCGGCGTCATCGCCTACGCGCTCCTTCTCCACGCCGACAGCCATCACGCCGCCGCCAAAAACTTCTTCTCGCAGCCGATCATGACGGCAATCCTCCTTCTTTTCTTGACGAGCGCCGTCTATCATATGCGCCTCGGCATGGAGGTCGTCATGGACGACTATATTCATGGGCGGCGACTCCGCCCTCTCGCCGGCGCGGCGAATATCGCTTTCGCGCTCAGCGTTTGGATCCTCGGCGTCCTCGCCGCGCTGACGCTCCTCGCCTCATAAGACGATGATGCAAGACGATCATGTCTGACGCTTATCGCTTCACCGATCATCGCTATGATGTCGTCATTGTCGGCGCGGGAGGCGCCGGGCTTCGCGCCACATTGGGCGCGGCGCAGAAAGGCTTGAAAACCGCCTGCATCACCAAACTCTTCCCGACAAGAAGCCACACTGTCGCCGCGCAGGGCGGAATCTCGGCGGCGCTCGGCAATATGGGCGAGGACGATTGGCGATGGCACATTTACGACACCGTCAAAGGCGCGGACTGGCTGGGCGATCAGGACGCGATTGAATATCTCTGCCGCCACGCGCCGGAAGCCGTCTATGAGCTGGAGCATTTCGGCGTCCCCTTCTCGCGGACCGAGGACGGACGCATCTATCAGCGCCCTTTCGGAGGCATGACGACCCGTTTCGGCAAAGGCATCGCGCAGCGAACCTGCGCCGCCGCCGACAGAACGGGACACGCGATCCTCCACACGCTCTACGGACAGTCCATCCGCCATCAGGCCGAGTTTTTCATAGAGTGCTTCGCGCTGGATCTGATCATGGACGAGGAGGGGCGCTGCCGAGGCCTTGTCGCGCTCAATCTGGAGGACGGGTCTCTTCATCGCTTTTCCGCAGGCATGACGATCCTCGCCACGGGCGGCTATGGGCGCGCCTATTTCTCCTGCACCTCGGCGCACAGTTGCACGGGAGACGGCGGCGCGATGATCTTGCGCGAGGGGCTGCCTCTGCAGGATATGGAGTTCGTGCAATTTCATCCGACAGGAATCTATGGCGCGGGCTGTCTCATCACCGAAGGCTCGCGCGGCGAAGGCGGCTATCTCGTCAATAGCGAGGGCGAGCGCTTTATGGAGCGCTACGCCCCTTCGGCGAAAGACCTCGCCTCGCGCGATGTCGTCTCCCGCGCCATGACGATAGAAATCCGCGAAGGGCGCGGCGTGGGCAAAGAGAAGGATCATATTCATCTTCACCTCAACCATATTGATCCGAAAATCTTGGCGGAGAGGCTGCCCGGAATCACCGAATCGGCGAGGATTTTCGCCGGCGTCAATATCGCGCGGCAGCCGATCCCCGTCCTGCCGACCGTCCATTACAATATGGGCGGAATCCCCGCCAATTATCACGGCGAAGTCTTGAACCCGCGAGACGGCGCGCCGGACGCCGTCGCCCCGGGCTTGATGGCGATCGGCGAGGCGGCATGCGTCTCGGTGCATGGCGCGAACAGACTCGGCTCAAACTCGCTCATTGATTTGGTCGTCTTCGGACGCGCCGCCGCTCTTCGCGCCGCCGAGATTCTTGCCAAGAATCCGCCCGATCACGCGCTTCCAAAAGAAGCGGGCGCCAAAGCGATAGAGCGTCTGGATCGCTTCCGCTTCGCCAAAGGCGACACGCCGACATCCCATCTTCGCTTGGCGATGCAGCGCGTCATGCAGGAAAATTGCGCCGTCTTTCGCACAGGCGAGATTCTCAATGAAGGGCGCGAGAAAATCCGCGCGATCTTTGACGACCTTCCCTCCATCAAAGTGGAGGATAGGAGTCTCATTTGGAACACCGATCTCATTGAGACTTTGGAGTTTGAGAATCTGCTCCTCCAAGCGCTGGCGACCGTGGAAAGCGCCTATGCCCGCCAAGAAAGCCGCGGCAGCCACGCCCGCGAGGACTTCCCGAAGCGCGACGACGAAACATGGATGAAGCACAGCCTCGCCCGTCTCAATGAGAAAAGCGAGGTCAGACTCTCTTACCGTCCTGTCCATCAGCATACGCTCTCAAAGGACGTGAAATATATCGCGCCGCAGGCGCGGGTCTATTGAGGGGGCTGGGATGTTTCGGCGTTGGATTCGGCAAAAAGAGGAAGAGCGAGCCATCGCGCTCCGCAGCGATGAGACCGGCGAAACCGAAGCGCTTCCGATGGGCTGGAACTGGGAGTTTTTCTTTCTGGGATGGACATTCGGCTTTCCCCTCTTTCGCCGAAAACTTTACGGGCTGGGCGCGCTGATGGCGATCATCCTGACGAGCCTTCTCATCGCCCGCTATTACGCCCTCCCGCCCTCAGGCGAAGAAGCCGAAAGAATGAATCGTGAGATCATGGCCGCGGTGCCGATAGGCGCGATCCAAGCCTGCCAAGAGAGAGGCGAGGATCCCTGCCCCGAATTGCTGGCGGCGTTTTGGACGCATCCTCTTTGGCTGCGGACGAGCATCGCTTTCGTCTCGCAATTCCTGCTGATGTTCGCCATGATGGGCGCGCATCTTTGGATCTGTTTCCGAGCGAACGATCGCGCCATAAGGGCGCGTCTGAAGCGAGGCTGGCGCTTCGCCGATCCCGAATCCGAAGCGCTATGGCGAAAACGCCATCCGCGCCGACAGAATAAAGGAGAGTCTTGAAAAATGGCGCAGCTGCGATTGCCGAAAGGATCAAAAGTTCAGAAAAAGGGCAGAGTCTATGACGCTCCGAAAACCGCGAAGCGCGTCCGCGCGATAGAGGTTTATCGCTTTGATCCGGATAAGGGCGAGAATCCAAGACTGGATTCTTACCATATTGACGAAGAGGCTTGCGGGCCTATGGTCTTGGACGCGCTCATTCATATCAAGAGCGAGGCGGATTCCACGCTGACCTTCCGCCGATCCTGCCGCGAAGGAATCTGCGGCTCATGCGCGATGAATATGAACGGCGTCAATGGTCTCGCCTGCCTCAAGACGCTGGACGATTTCAACGGCAGGATTCGGATCTATCCTCTGCCGCATCTCCCTGTCGTCAAGGATTTGGTCGGCGATCTTTCAACCTTCTACGACCATTACGCCCAGATTGAGCCTTTCCCAAAAACGAAAAGCCCCGCCCCCGAAAAAGAGCGCCTGCAATCGCCCGAAGAGCGCGAGCGTCTGGACGGGCTTTATGAATGCATCCTCTGCGCCTGCTGCTCCACCTCATGCCCGTCCTATTGGTGGAATGGCGAGAAATATCTAGGCCCCGCCGCCCTTCTCCAAGCCGAGCGATGGCTGCAGGACTCGCGGGACGAAGAGAGAGAAGAGCGTCTTGACAAGCTGGATGACGCTTTCAAACTCTATCGCTGCCATAC
Organism: uncultured Alphaproteobacteria bacterium; assembly: GCA_958296285.1. Classification (GTDB taxonomy): domain Bacteria; phylum Pseudomonadota; class Alphaproteobacteria; order JAPOUT01. Next base: position 34,174 of record OY282459.1, on the reverse strand, counting down.
GATCATGAACTGCGTGAAGGCTTGTCCGAAAAATCTCAATCCGGCGAAGGCGATCGCCAGCATCAAGAGAGCGCTTCTGCTGCGCGAAAAGTGAGAGGCGTGGGAAAGCGTCTGCAGGCGCTCATCAAAGACGATCTCTTGGAGAGGGACGCCGCGCAAATCCGCGCGGCGGAAAGACTGGACGCGCTCATCAGCCGCGCCGAGAAAAAATGGCGCGCGATAAGCCGTCTCTTCGGCGCGAAAGATCAAGAGGAGAAACTGGGCGTCTATCTCTGGGGCGGCGTAGGGCGCGGCAAAACAATGCTGATGGACATGCTTTATTCCGAAGCGCGTCTGCGTGAAAAAGAGCGCTGGCATTTTCACGAATTCATGCAGCGCGTTCACGGCAGACTCCACGCGCTCCACAAGGAGGAGAGCCGCGATCCCATCGCCCTTATCGCCGAAGAGGAGGCGGCGCGGACGCGGCTCCTATGTTTGGACGAGTTCCATGTGGAGGACATCGCGGACGCCGAGATTTTGGGCCGTCTCTTCAGCGAACTTTTTAGGCGGCGAGTCTTTTGCGCGGCGACCTCCAACATTCCGCCGGACAATCTCTATCAAGGCGGCTTGAACAGGCATCGCTTCCTCCCCTTCATCGCGCTGTTGAAGCGCAAAACGGAGGCGATCGCGCTCAATGGCGAAACCGACCATCGCCTCAAGAGAATGGAGGGCGAGACGATCTATTATGCCGGCTTGTCCCAAACCGAGGCGGCGCGGGCGATGGCGGCGCTCTTTCAGCGATTGTCTCGCGGCGGCGGAGAGGCGGAGACGCTCCTCGTTCAAGGACGGGCTCTTCATGTGCCGCGTCAGTCCATGGGGACGGCGCTTTTTTCCTTTGACGGTCTTTGCGGCGAAGCCCTGGGCGCGGCGGATTATTTGGCGCTGGCGCGGCGCTATCACACGATCCTGCTGGAGGGCGTTCCCCTCTTTGACGACAGGAATCGGAACGCGCAGCGCCGCTTCATCACCCTCATTGACATTCTCTATGATGCGAGGGTCAAACTGGCTTTGAGCGCCGCCGCCGAGCCGAACGCGCTTGATAAGGGCGAAGAAGAAAACCCCCTTTTTCGCCGCGCCGTCTCGCGCCTTTATGAGATGCGGAGCGCCGCCTATCTCGCCGCATAGCGAGAAAAAGAGCGAAAAAACGCCTTTCATGCTATCATCGCGCCATGGATCTCAAAGAGCTGGAACGCGCCGGACAATCGGGGCGCGGGCGAAAACTCCCGCCGGTGGAAAAATGGAATCCGCCCTCCTGCGGCGATATCGGCATGCATATCCGCGCCGACGGGCTTTGGTATTATCAAGGAACGCCGATCGGGCGCGAGCGGCTCGTGCGACTCTTCTCCACGATCCTGCGCCGAGACGAGGACGGAATCCATTATCTCGTCACCCCTGTGGAGAAAGTGCCTGTCAAAGTGGATGACGCCCCATTCCTCGCTGTCTCCATGAAGAGGGAAGGGAAGGGGCGCGGGCAGATTCTCACCTTCCGCACCAATGTCGGAGACGAGACGACCGCCTCCGCCGACCATCCGATGCGCTTCGCTCTTCATCCTGAAACGCAAGAGCCGCGCCCTTATGTCCATGTCCGCGCGGCGCTGGAAGCGCGGATCACGCGCGCGCTGTTCTACGATCTGGTGGAACTGGGGGCGGAAGAGACGCGCGGCAATGTTCGCTTTTTCGGAATATGGAGCGCGAAGAGGTTTTTCCCGATCACGGAAGCCGAAAAGATGCGCGCATGAGCCAAACGCTCCCGGCGCGCATGAAAGCGCGACTCTTGAAAAAGCCGCCCGCCATGCCCGCCGCGCCGCATCTCAAACAGGCTGCCGTGCTGATGCCGATTCTCATCAGGAAAGGCGAGCCTTCCATGCTTTTCATTCGCCGCGCCGATCATCTCAGATCCCATCCGGGACAGATCGCCTTCCCCGGCGGCGCGCGCGAAAAAGAAGACGCCACCCTCGCCCAAACCGCCCTCCGCGAAGCCGAAGAGGAAGTCGGACTCCCCTCAAACTATGTCAGCATTTCCGGCTTTCTCAATCTCCACGAGACGCCGTCAGGCTATCTCATTCTGCCGGTCATTGGGCTGGTCTATCAGGATTTCCTGCCCCAAGCCGAGAAAAGCGAAGTCGCCGAAATCTTTGAAGCCCCGCTCGCCTTTCTGATGAATCCGAACAATCATCAAAGGAGCCAAAGAGAGTGGAAAGGAAAGAGACATATTGTCTATGGCATTCCCTATCGGCGGCGGCGGATATGGGGCGTGACGGCGGGAATCCTCAGAAGTCTCTATGAGCGTGTCTTCCGCGAGGAGGGCGAGGAGAGCGCGAGCGGGCGGGCGATCAGGCGCGGATAGAAGAGGGGGGATGCTCCAACGCTCCGCCCGCCGCTTCCGTCTTGTCTCTCTTGCCTTGCGCGAGGCGGGGCAGTTTCTCGCGCCAAGATTCCTGCCGCGTGATGAAACTCTCAAGCATGGTCTGAAAGCGCTCTTGATCCAAAGATTTCAGATCCAGCAGAAGCGACTGCGCCACGACATAAAGATTGCGATCGGGATCCAATCGGATCCCGAGCGTGATGCCGCTGGGCTGCAGGCAGTTCGCCTCCAAAAGCGCGATCAAAGCGAGGGGCGGCGCCGGATTCTCCAACGCGCCCAAATCCGCGTAAACCATGATATGTCCCGAATCCTCGCGCACCGAGAGGCAGACCACCTCATCGCCGAAGGAGAGAACGCAGATATTTTCCTCGTCAAAGACAAGATTGGGAATCCCGATATAATTTCCAAACTCTTCCAGCAAAGCGTCGGCGTTTTTTCGCATGGGGCATCCTTCGCGGGCGCGGATTGATGATCTCTTATAAGACAGGCGGCGGCGCGGCGCGCTTCAACCTTCCTCACGAATGCGCGAGAGGTTTTCGTGCTATGCTGGCGGCCTCTATGCCGCTTCCGACACCATCGCTCGCCGATGCCTCTTGGCTCAAAGCCCCCGAGACGCAAGAACTCTTCCGCGCTCTGGGAGAGGGCGCGCGCGCGGTCGGCGGCGCGGTGCGGGACGCTCTGATCGGCAAAGAAGAGGAAGGGGGGATTGTCGGCGCGAAAGAGGTTGATGTCGCCACGGTCAAAACGCCGAAAGAGGTCATGGCGCGGCTCAGAAAAGCCGGGATCAGGGTCATTCCGACAGGCATCAAGCATGGCACGGTCACGGCTCTTCTTGGCGAGAGGCGGTTTGAGATCACGACTCTCCGCGCTGACGTCAAGACGGACGGGCGTCATGCCGAGATTCGCTTCACCAAACATTGGCGCGAGGATGCGGAGCGCCGCGATTTCACGATCAACGCGCTTTATGCCGATCCGGACGGGACGCTTTATGATCCGTTGGGCGGGGCTGCTGATTTGGAGGCGGGGCGGGTTCGTTTTATTGGGCGCGCGGCGGATCGCATCGGGGAGGATTATTTGCGCATTTTGCGGTTTTTTCGTTTTTCGGCTTTTTACGCGCGGGGCGATGCGGATCGGGCTGGTCTTGAGGCGTGCTTCGCTCATGCCGAGGGGTTGGAGATTCTTTCCAAAGAGCGCATTCGTGATGAGGTGATGAAGTTGCTGACCGCGCCGCGCGCGCCTGAAATGGCGGCGCTGATGGCGGCGGGAGGCATATGGGCGCGGATTTTGCCTGAGGCGGATGCGGAGGGGATTGCGCGTCATGCGTCTTTGCATGGGCATGAGGCGGCGGCGTTTTTTTCGCATGACGCGCTTTTGGGTTTCGCGGCGTTTTTTCCGAGCGGTTTGGCGGCGGGTCGCGCGGCGCGGTTGTTGAGGATGTCCAAGGCGGATGCGGCTCGCGTGGCGGCGGCGCATGATGAGGGGGATCGCGTGAGGTCTTATTTGTCCATGCGCGAGGTTCGGCGGTTTTTATATTTGTGGGGGCGGCGGGTTTTTTTGGATCGGGTTTGGTTGGCTTGGGCTTCGGATGAGAAGGTTTCGGCGTCTGTTCAGTGGCGGGCTTTGTTGGCGATGGGGGAGAGTTGGGAGCGTCCGGTGTTTCCGTTGACGGGGGGCATGGTTCGGCGGGCGGGCGTTCCTGAGGGCGAGGCGGTTGGTCGCGTGTTGCGGGAGGTTGAGGAATGGTGGGTTGAGAGTGATTTTACGGAGGATATGTTTTCCATTATGGAGCGGTTGAAGGCGGTTGTTCAGGCGACGGTGTATTAGCGTTGGGGCTGATGGGGAGCGCCCGTAAAGGGGGGTCAAGGGGGGCTTGCCCCCCTTGAGAAAGGGGGTTCGGGGGGAATCCCCCCGAAAGCGCGTGGGTGGGGTGGGGAAAAAAGCATTTGCGAGCGGAGCGTAAGCGTAGCGAGAAAATGCGACCCCACCCACGCGCCCCCTGCCCGCAAGAGCTATTGTAAGCAGGGGGGTCGGCGGGCTTTCTCGCAGGCTCGCGCTACGCGCTTCGCCTGCTTCGTTTCGCCACGCCCGCCGACTATTCGGGGGGATTCCCCCCGATCCCCCCTTTCTCGCGGGGGGTCTCCGACCCCCCACACCCCCCTTTACGGGAGATTCGATACCCCCCTTCACGGGAGATTCTAACGCGGCGCGCGCCCGAGAGGATTCGAACCCCTAACCTCCTGATCCGTAGTCAGACGCTCTATCCAGTTGAGCTACGGGCGCATAACCTCTCTCTTACAACGACACTAACAATCTTTCAAACTCTCCCGATAACACAAAACACCGCCCAAACTCTCCGCCTCATAAACCCCGCGCCCCACCGCCCGAACAACAATATCCGCCGCCAATGTCCCTATTCGCGCCAAAGATAAAGAACGCATCGCATCGCCCATATCCCAACGCCCCGTCGCAATCACAAAAATCATGTCCCCGTCCAACGGCGTATGAACAGGACGAAGCGCGCGCGCCAAGCCGTCTTGCGCCATGATCGCCACGCGCTTCGCCTCCGCCACAGACAGCGCCGCATTCACCGCCACAACCCCAATCGTCGTGTTCGCGCCAGGGAACGCGCCCGCCGCCTTCGTGCCTGCGAAAATGTCGCCGCCGCCGCCGCGCATCGCGCTCGCCGCGCCCGCCCCTGCGCCGCCCATCTCGTCTCCCTCAGCGACAGATTCCGCCCATAAGCGCCCGGTCTCAGGCGAAACCGCCGAGCCAAACGCATTGACCGCCATCAGCGCGCCGACCTGCAAGCCATCGGCGCAGAGAAGAGACGCGCTCCCCAAGCCTCCTTTCAGAGCGCCGCATGTCGCCCCATAGCCCGCGCCGATATTGCCAAGCGCGAAATCTCTGCTCGCTTTCTCGCAAGCCTCTTTGCCGAGACGCGCGTAGGGCGGCGTTTCGCCCCATTTTTTGTCGCCGCCATTCGCCAAGTCGTAGAGGATCGCGCCCGGGACGACAGGCGAGCGCGGCGTGTTTTCGGCGTCTGTCAGCGCGAAGCCTCTGCCTTTCGCGCCGAGCCATGAGGCGATTGCCGAGCCTGCTTCCAAGCCGTAGGACGAGCCGCCTGACAGGAAGATGGCGTCCACGGCATCCACGAGCGTTTCGGGTTGGAGGGCGTCTGTTTCGCGGGTTCCCGGCGCGCCGCCGCGCATATCGCATGAGGCGGTGGCGCGGGGGTTGGGGAGCAGGACGGTCACGCCGGTGGCGATGGTTGTGTCTTGGGCGTTTCCGATGAGGATTCCGTCCAGGTCTGTGATGAGGTTTCGGTTGCCTGTTTTTGGGTTGGGGGTTTTTTGGGTCATAGGGAGCGGATAGCATGGGGAGATGCTCCCGTGAAGGGGGGTTTGGGGGGCTTGCCCCCCAAGAAAAAGGGGGGATCGGGGGGAATCCCCCCCGAAACGCGTGGGTGGGTGGGAAAAAAGCATTTGCGAAGCGAGCAGAGCCACTCGTGGCGTAGCGAGCGAGCAAATGCGACCCACCCACGCGCCCCCTGCTTACAAGAGCTCTTGCGAGCAGGGGGGTCGGCGGGCTTTCTCGCGGGCTTGCCTGCGGCTTCGCCCGCTTCGTTTCGCCACGCCCGCCGACTATTCGGGGGTTTCCCCCGAACCCCCTTTTCTCAAGGGGGGCAAGCCCCCCTTGACCCCCCTTAAAGGGAGATAAAGGGAGATTGCAACACCCCCCCAAACCCCCTACTCTCACCCCCATGCGATTCATCCTCATCATCGCCCTCGCCACAACAGCCTGCGCCAAACCTAACCCAACCGCATCAACCGCAAACCCCCACGCCACAAAAACCGCCATCCATATCCTCAAAAAAAACGGCTCCGCCATAGACGCCGCTATCGCCGCCCAAATGATCCTCAACCTCGTGGAACCCCAATCATCAGGCATCGGCGGCGGAGGATTCCTCCTCCACTGGAACGCCAAAAAACAAAAACTCCACTCCTATGACGGACGCGAAACCGCCCCCGCCAACATCAAACCCTCCCTCTTCCTCAACCCGCAAAAACAACCCCTCGCCTTCCCAGACGCCATGATCGGCGGAATCGCCGCAGGAACGCCAGGACTCCTCGCCATGCTCCAACAAGCCCACAACAAGCACGGCAAACTGCCATGGCGCGACCTCTTCCAACCCGCAATAAAACTCGCCGAAAAAGGCTTCCCAATCTCGCCAAGACTCCGCCAAATGCTCGCGCGAGACCCCATCCTCCCTAAACGCGAACCCTCGCGAAGCCTCTATTACCAACAAGACAAAAACGGAAAAACCAAACCGCTCCCCTCAGGCGCAATCCTCAAAAATCCGAAACTCGCCCAAACCTTCCGCCAAATCGCCGAACAAGGCGCGGCAGCCTTCTATCAAGGCGCAATCGCCCAAAATATCGCCAAAACTATCCGCAGCGCCAAACACCGACCAGGAACCCTCAGCCCACAAGACCTCGCCCAATATAAACCCAAAATGCGACCCAATCTCTGCCGCCCCTATAGAAACTTCACCGTCTGCGCCATGCCCCCGCCCTCATCAGGCGGCGTGACCCTCCTGCAGATTCTCGGGATCCTAGAGCGCTTCCCAATGAGCGCGATGAAACCCCAATCTCTAGAAGCCGTCCATCTTATCTCCGAAGCCAGCCGCCTCGCCTATGCCGACCGCGCCCACTATCTCGCCGATCCCGATTTCATCGCCGTCCCGCAGAAAGCCCTCCTCAAGCCAAACTATCTGAAAGCCCGCGCCGCGATGATCTCGCCCCATCGCGCCATGACGCAAGTCCCGCCCGGAAACCCCCTCGCCGCCAAACCCCCGCCCCGTCAAAAAGGAGACGATCTCTCCCTCCCCTCAACAACCCATATCAGCGTCTTGGACGGCGAAGGAAACGCCGTCTCCCTGACCTCCTCCATTGAAGGACCTTTCGGAAACCACCTGATGAGCGGAGGCTTCTTCCTCAACAACCAGCTGACCGACTTCGCCTTCGCGCCTCAAAAAAACGGACGCGCGGTCGCCAACGCGCCGGCGCCGAAAAAACGCCCGCTCTCCTCCATGACGCCAACCCTGATCTTTGACGAGGAAGGCGCGCTCTTCGCCATTCTCGGCTCGCCCGGCGGCTCGCGGATTATCGCCTATGTCGCCGAGAGCGTGATCGCGCTGATAGATTGGAACATGACCATGCAGGAAGCGATAGACCTGCCGCGCTTTGTCGCGCGCGAAGGAGTCGCGCGAGGCGGAGGGCTGGAACTGGAACAAGGCACGGCGCTCGCCAATCTCAAAGACTCTCTGGAAAAAATGGGGCATCAAACGGCGATCCGCCCGCTCGTCAGCGGACTTCACGGGATTCGCATCCATCAAAGCCTCGCCGACGGGGGCGCGGATCGGCGGCGCGAAGGGCTGGCGCTCACGCTGTCGCGCTGATCATCGGCATGGCGGAAGGAGAGAATCTTGCCGGCGCTCCTGCGGCGCGGAAGACGCAGCTCAAAAAGCGTCCCATGCGCGCCAGTCTCGGCGAGCCGCAAAACGCCGCCCTGAGAGCGCGCCAAATCGTAAGAAATGGCGAGACCCAAGCCAAAACCCTGACAGCCTCGGACAAAAGGCGTGAAGAGATCCCGCTGGATTCGCGGCGGCAGACCATTGCCCGTATCCTGAATCCAAATCCACACGTGATCGCCTCGCGCCTCCGCGCTCACAGTGATCCGACCGCCCCCCTTCCCCGAAGACTCTACCGCCTGAACCGCGTTCCGACCCAAATTCAGAAGAATCCGAAAAAGATGCTCCGAATCGCTCTCAAGCGAAAGAGCCGCCGGAACCCGATTCTCCCACTCTATCGCCCCGCCTTTGGAAAGACCCACCGCCTGACCCAGCTCATCCGCCATCGCGCGAAGCGCCACGCGCTTGATCAGAGGCGCGCGATTCTCAGGGCGACCATATTCCAAACTCTGCGTGCATAGCCGCGAGGCGCGATCCACAATTCCAAAAAGCCTCCGCGCCATCCGTTGAACTGTCGGGTCCTGACTCGCCTGCAAGCCATCGGCGAGAAGATGCGCGCTCGCCAAAATGTTTCTGAGATCATGATGCATCTTGCCGACCGCCTCGCCCAGCCTCGCCAAACGCTTCTGATGGCGCAGCGATTCATGAAGCCGCGACTCCAAATCTTTCAGCGCATGCATCACCTCTCCGATCTCGTCTTCTCGCGGCGGCGGCGCGAGGATGCGCTCGCGATCTTCAGGCGCTTCGCGGAAGGCGATCATGTTCCGCGCCAAATCCCGCAGCGGGCGAGTCAGAATAAAGCGCGCCATCAGGAAAAGCAGAAGCCCCGACAAAAACGCGATCAGAAAGGCGGACAGCAAAACGCCGCAGGCGTCATAGAAAAGCGCCTTTTTAAGCGCCCCTTCACGGATGCTGATCGCCAATCGCGTCTCGGAATCGCTTTCGGCTCTGCCGACAACGCGTAAAGATTGCGCGTCCGCCCGAAAGACCGCCCAAAGCGCGTCCCGCATATGGGCGAAGGCGCTCTCGCTTCGGAGATCAATCTCCCGCGAGATCGGCGGCATCGTCTCCGAGAGCAGAAGGAGATGATGCGCGTCCGCCTCTTCTATGGAAAGCGACAGAAAGCCCGTCTCGCGCCGAATCTCATCGCGGAGCGCCGAGCCTATTTTGTCGCCGCCGCCGTGCAAAGCGCGAGAGACGATTTGCGCCGTTTCCATCCGCCCCGCGAGCCAGCTCCTCTGCGTGAAGCCCAAAATCGGCAAAAGAATCACCAAAGAACTCGCCATGACAAAGAGGATCGTCATCGCGCAGAACTTGCCCGAAAGATCCGAGAAGACGCTTTTGGCGAAGGACATCATGGCGCGTCCGCCGCTCTTGAAGAGAATCGGGCGCGGCGCAGAAGGCGGAAGCCGACAGGCGTCAGCGCCACCACGCCCAAAAGCGTGAAGGCGAGAAGCAGCTCCCGCGAGAGAAGCGCGGCAGGCTCAATGCTGAAGGCGCATTCCGCCTCGCCCCTTTGAGAAAGGCATGTCTCGTAAAGCGCCATCTCTTGAGCGAGAATCGCGTCCAAGCCTCCGCCTAGAAAAGCGAAGGCGAAAGTGCCGGGGATGATTCCAAAAAACGTCCCAATCAGATAGACCGACAGGCGCACATTCAGAAGCGCCGGCGCAAGATTGACAAGCCAAAAGGGAAAGGCGGGAACAAGCCGCAGAAAAAGCATGTAAGAAAGCGCGTTGCGCGCGAAGCCGTCTCGGAGTTTCTCCAGCCATGGTCCGGCGCGGGCGGACAGACCCTCGCCAAGCGCCGTGCGCGCGATCAGAAAAAGCGCCGCCGCCCCCAAAACCGCCCCGAAAAGCGCGACAGTCCCGCCAAGAAAAGCGCCGAAAAGAAAGCCGCTCGTGATCGTCAAAAGCGCGCCGCCCGGCAGAGACAGCGCCACGCAAACGGCGTAAAGCGATAAATAAAGAAAAAGAGAAAGCAGAAAACGCTCGGAGACGAAACGATGAAGCGCTTCGCTATGCCGCGCAAGCGTCTCCAAGCGGAGATAATCCCAGCCGCCTGACAGAAAAACCGCGAGCATCGCCGCGAGAACGACGATCGGAAGCAGCCATCGGCGCATAAAGGCGAGCGCTCTGTCGCGCATAGCGTCCCCCCCTTCGGTTCGGCTCTATAAAACGCGCTCCTTCTCCATCTCTCCCGCCGCGCATCATAGATTTTCGCGCCGCGCGAGGCAAGCGGAATCTTGACCCCCTCGCCTAGAGCGACTATAAGACCGCCTATGGAAGGTGAAGCGCCCGCGCCGCCCCTCATTCCTCATTCTTATTGAGACATCCCGCAAGTGAAACGCACCTACCAGCCAAGCCAACGAGTTCGCAAAAGACGCCACGGCTTCCGCGCCCGAAAAGCCACGCGCCATGGGCGCAAGATTCTTCAGCGCCGCCGCGCCAAAGGGCGGCGAATCCTGTCGCGCTGACGGTCGCGCCCTCGCGCGAGACGCAGAGTCCGATGAAGCCCCCGCTCCGATCCCATGCTGATCATGGCGAAGAAAAAAAACTCGCGCCTCTGAAAAAACGGGCGCAATTCCTCCTCGCCGCGAAAAAGGGCGGGAAAGCGGCGCAGCCCGGCGTCATTCTCCAATATCGCCTCCGCCCCCCTCAAGATGACGCCCCGCCGCGCGAAATCCGATACGGGCTGACCGCCACGCGCAAAATCGGCTGCGCCGTCAAACGCAATCGCGCCAGACGCCGTCTTCGCGCTTTGGCGAAAAAACTGCTGCCGTCCCATGCCCGCCCGGGATTGGACTATGTGCTGATCGCCCGCGCCGCGACTGTCGGGCGCGAGAGCGCGGCGCTCCGAGACGATCTCCTCCGCGCTCTCAAAAGCGCCGACAAAAACCAAAAAAACCGACAGGCTCGCAATGTCTGATCCGCGCTCGCCTCCTCCGATGCAGGGCAATCTTCTCTTGGCGCTTATTCTCACTTTGGGAATTTTGGTCGTCTGGGAAACTTGGTTCGCCCCGCCCCCCCCGCCGCCGCCCTCCTCCGCGCCCGAATCCGCCGAAGCGCCCCCCTCCTCCGCGCCCGAATCCGCTGAAGCGCCCGCCGCCTCTGCCGCCTCCGCGTCAAGACGCTCCGCCAAAAAGGGCGAGAGCGAATTTTATCAGAGCGATTCGCCTTCGCTCCCCATTCGCACGCCATCTCTCAAAGGCTCTATGAGCCTCAAAGGCGCGCGGATAGACGATCTCCGACTCGTCAAATATCGCCAAACCGTGGAAAAAGAAAGCCCCGCCGTGCAGCTCTTCTCGCCCCCTGACGAAAAAGGCGAATCCGGCTATTTCGCCGAAATAGGATGGCGAAGACTCTCGCCATCCGACAAAACCGCGATCCCGGGGCAAAAAACTCTCTGGCGCGCCCCTCCCAATGCCGAACTGACGCCGGACACCCCCATCACCCTCACTCACGACAATGGCGAGGGACAGATTTTCTCCATCCGTCTGGAAGTGGATGAGAATTATATGTTCACCATCACGCAGACCGTGGAAAGCCGCGCCGCGCAGCCGATTAATCTCGCGCCGTCTTTGCGCATTCTCCGTTTCGGGGCGGTGGATGTGTGGGGCTTTTTCATTCTCCATGAGGGCTTTGTGGGATTCTTCTCAGAAAGCGGCTTGGAGGAATATGACTATGATGACGCCGCGCCGGACAAGCCGGCGCTCTTCCGATCGCTGGGAGGGTGGCTCGGAATCACCGACAAATATTGGGCGGCGGCGCTCATCCCCGACAAGGAAAGAGCGATCGCCGCCCGCTTCGCCAAGCTCGGCCGATGGGACGCGCCAATCCATGAAGCCGCGCTCCATCTGACCGCCCCCGCCCAAAAAGCCACGACCCGCCTCTTCGCCGGCGCGAAAGAGGTCGCGCGAATAGAGGATTACGCCGAAACGGGCATCGCCCGCTTTGATCTTCTGATTGACTGGGGATGGCTCTATTTTCTGACGAAGCCCATTTTTCTCTCATTGGATTTCTTCTACCGCCATGTCGGGTCATTCGGTCTGGCGATCCTTCTTTTGACGGTGGCGATCAAATTGCTCTTCTTCCCGCTCTCCAACGCCTCCTATCGCACGATCAGCCAAATGCAGAAATTGCAGCCCGAAATCCAAAAAATCCAAGAGGCTCATCCCGAAGATTGGACGAAGCGCAATCAAGCGATGATGCAACTTTACCAAAAACATCAATTGCAGCCTTTGTCCGGCTGTCTGCCGATGCTTCTCCAAGCGCCTGTCTTTTTCGCGCTTTATAAGGTTCTCTTCATCACGATAGAGATGCGGCATGTCCCCTTTTACGGATGGATCCGCGATCTCTCCGCGCCCGATCCGACCTCGCTTGTGAATCTCTTCGGGCTTCTGCCTTTCACGCCGCCGCCCCTGCTGACGATCGGAGTCTGGCCGCTCTTGATGGGGCTGACGATGTTCGTCCAAATCAAGATGAATCCGCCGCCGCCCAACCCCGTTCAGAAAACGGTGATGGCGTGGATGCCGATCTTTCTGGTCGTGATCTTGGCGCAATTCCCCGCCGGTCTCGTCATTTACTGGGTCTGGAACAATCTCCTTTCCATCCTTCAGCAAGCCGTGATGATGAAGCGCCATGGCGTGCCGATCATGCTTTTTGATAATCTTTTCTCAAAGCGCTCTTGATTCAGACGCGGCTTCCAGGCAAGGCTTATCGGATGAAGACAAGGGACGAGGCTCTCAAAAAGGCGGGACTCCTCTCAGAGGCGCTCCCCTATATGCAGCGCTATGACGGGCGCTGCATCGTCATTAAATATGGCGGCAGCGCGATGACGGAAGGACTCCGCGCCGATTCCTTCGCCGGCGATGTCGCGCTCTTGCGCCAAAGCGGGGTGCGTCCGGTGATCGTGCATGGCGGCGGACCTCAGATAGATCGCTTCTTGAAAGAGCGCGGCATAGAAAGCCGCTTTCATAACGGGCTTCGGATCACGGGAGACGAGGAGATCGCCGCCGCCGAGATGGTCTTGGCCGGCGCGGTCAATAAAGCGATCGTGCGGCAGATCGCCGCCGTCGGCGGACGCGCGCTCGGACTCTCAGGCATGGACGCCGGCTTGATAGAAGCCGAGCCTCTTGATAAGAACGCCGAAACGCTCGGCTTTGTCGGACGACCCCGACAAGTGCGGGCGGATATTCTCCATCTTCTGTTGGAGAAGGGAATCGTGCCTGTGATCGCGCCCATCGCCGCCGACAAAAAAGGACAGCGCCGCAATATCAACGCCGATGTCGCCGCCAGCGCCATCGCCGCCGCCCTTAAAGCCGCGCGACTCCTCATTCTGACAAACGTCCCCGCCGTCCGCGGCGAGGACGGGCTGCCCATGCCCTCCCTCTCTCTTGAGAAAGCGCGCGCGCTTATCAAGAAAGGCGTCATTCAAGAGGGCATGACGCCGAAAGTGGAAACCTGTCTTGAAGCCGTCAAAAAGGGCGTGGAGGCGGCGGTCATTTTGGACGGACGGCAGCCTCACGCGCTCCTCCTTGAACTTTTTACCGATCAAGGCGCGGGGACGCTCTTCCACGCCCGCCGCCCGCCCCATCAAAAAATGAGGACAAACCCATGACCCTCCTTCGCTTCATCGCCGCGACTCTTCTTCTCTTTTTCTGCGAGGCGCATCGCGCCGAAGCGGCTTACGAATTCTGCAACGAGACCAGCTATGTGTTGGACAGCGCTGTCGGCGTCCAAAACAAAAATGACGCGCTGGAATCGCGGGGCTGGTTCCGTCTTTATCCGGGCTTTTGCGCCGAGGTCTTAGCCGAGCCTCTGAAGAGGCGCGACTATTACATCTATGCCCGATCGCTGGACATCTATAATGGCGAGGTGAAAATCTTCGGAGGCGATCAGGCGCTCTGCGTGGCGTCCGAGCATGGCAAGCCGTTCCATATCCGCGACACTGTCCTCTGCCGCGAATATGGATATGAGAAGACGGGCTTCCTCCCTGTCGCCGTCAGGCGGCAGAAGAAGAGTTCCGTTTTTTCCGAGCGCCATCTTTTCCCCTCGCGGCGGCACGCGATCGTGGCGGGCGTGCAGCGCCTCCTGCGCCAAAACGGCTTTGACATCGGCGAGATTGACGGATATGCCGGGCGCACGACCCTCCGCGCCGTCAAGGAATTTCAGAAACTGGCGGGCATGAGACCGACCGGCGTCATCACGAAACGTCTGTTTGACCGTCTGATCTCCCGCGCCCGCTCCCGAGACGAGGGGCCGGGCTTGCGCTTCTGCAACGAGACCTCCTATGTGCTGTGGTCGGCTTTCGGACATCGCACGACCGCCCCCAAGCCCGAATTTGAATCCCAAGGCTGGGTCAAACTGCTCCCGCGCCAATGCCGTCAAGTCCTGCGAGGACGGCTGGAGAGGAGCATCTATTACGCCTATGCCGAAGCGGTGGACGAAAAAGGCGCGCGGATGGAAAAAGGCGGACGCAGTTTGGTCTGGGCGGGCGATTTTCCAATGTGCGTCAAGCGCACCCTTTTCCGAATCGCAGGCCGAGAGGATTGTCTCAAGCGCCAATATCAGGAAGTCTCCTTCCGCCGCATTGAGACAGGCGGCGCGAGCGAATGGACAGAGCCTTTCCGCGAAGCGGGCGAAGCCGAATGACGCCCGACAAAATCCGCCTCATTGAAAAAGCCTTTGACGAGGCAGAGACAGAGCGAGACGCCGAAGCGCTCCTCCCGCTCCGCCCGCTTATCCGCGAAACGCTCAGCGCGTTGGACAAAGGCGCGATTAGGGTCGCCCAAAAAAAAGGCGGCGCGTGGCATGTTCATCAATGGATCAAGAAGGCGATTTTGCTCTCGTTCCGTCTGACCCCCATGACGCGCATGACGAGCGCGCTCGGCGCGGCGTGGGACAAAGTCCCGTTGAAATTCGCCGATTGGAGCGAGGAGGATTTCCAAAAAGCCGCCTTCCGCGCCGTCCCCGGCGCCATTGTCCGCCATTCCGCTTATGTCGCGCCGCGCGCCGTGCTGATGCCCTGTTTCGTCAATATGGGCGCTTATATCGGCGAGGGGACGATGGTGGACGCATGGGCGACGGTCGGCTCTTGCGCCCAAATCGGACGCGGCGTTCATCTGTCGGGGGGCGCGGGGATTGGCGGAGTCTTGGAGCCTCCGCAGGCAAGCCCCGTCATCATTGAGGACGGAGTCTTTATCGGCGCGCGATCCGAAGTCGCCGAAGGCGTTCATGTCGGCGAGGGCGCGGTGCTGGCGATGGGCGTTTATCTCTCGGCTTCCACAAAGATTCTGGACAGAGAGACAGGCGAGATTTTTCAAGGGCGCGTGCCGCCTTTTTCCGTTGTCGTGCCGGGGGCGCTTCCCGCCAATCCCGACAGTCAAGAATCCGCCCGCCCCGCCCGCCGCCCCAGCCTTTATTGCGCCGTCATCGTCAAGCGCGTGGATGCGCGGACGCGCGCCAAGACATCTATTAACGCGCTCCTTCGGGATTCTTGATTCCCAATGCCGCCCGCCTCGCCTCCCCTCTCGCCAATAGACCCGATAGACGCGGCGCGTCAGCTCATTCGCTGTCCGAGCGTCACGCCGAAAGATGAAGGCGCGCTGGATTTGGTGGAGAGCTGGCTCGTCCCATTGGGCTTTCGCTGTCATCGGCTTCCCTTCGGCGAGGTGGATAATCTCTATGCGCGTTTGGGCGAGACTTCTCCGCATTTTTCTTTCGCCGGCCATACGGATGTCGTGCCTGCCGGCGATGAGGCGGCGTGGCGGCATCCGCCTTTCGCCGCCATCGTGGAGGGGGGCAGGCTCTATGGGCGCGGCGCGTCTGACATGAAGGGCGCGGTCGCGGCTTTCATCGCGGCGCTGAGAAATTATTTGGCGGCGAACTCTTTAATGACGCGCGGATCTATCAGCCTTCTCATCACCGGCGATGAGGAGGGGGAGGCGAAGAACGGCACGCGCGAAATCTTGCGATGGCTCGCCCGCCAAGGCGAGACGCTGGAAGATTGTCTCATTGGCGAGCCGACCAATCCGAAGCGGTTGGGCGAGATGATCAAGATTGGGCGGCGCGGGAGTCTCAATGCCGAGTTAGAGATTGTTGGCGTTCAGGGTCATGCGGCGAATCCGCAATGGGCGGCGAATCCTCTTCGCCCGATGGCCCGGATTTTGCGCGATCTTCAGGAGCGCCCTTTGGATGAGGCGACTGAGCATTTCGCGCCGTCCAATTTGGAGATTACGTCGGTGGATGTTGGGAATGAGGCGCGGAATGTCATTCCGGGGCGGGCGCGGGCGTTTTTCAACATTCGCTATAATGACAGGCAGACGGCTGAGACGTTGGAGCGGTTCATTCGCGGCGTGATGGAGGGGGTTTTGGAGGGGAGCGGTTGTCGGGCTGGGTTGACGCTTCATCATTCGGGCGAGTGTTTTTTGGGGCGCGAGGGTCGTCTTCATGGGATTTTGCCGAAGGTTGTTGAGGCGGAGACGGGTTTTGTTCCGGAGTTTTCCACGACGGGGGGGACGTCGGATGCGCGGTTTATTAAGGATTATGCTTCTACGATTGAGTTTGGTTTGACGGCGGAGACGATTCACAAGGTTGGGGAGAATGCGGCGTTGGAGGATTTGGAGTGTTTGACGCGGATTTATGAGGGGGTTTTGGAATCTTATTTTTCGTAAGAATCTCCAAAAAATAGGGGGGTGTGGGGGGCGAAGCCCCCCGCGAAAAGGGGGTTCGGGGGAAACCCCCGAAAGGTCGGCGGGCGTGGCGAAACGAAGCGGGCGCAGCCGCAGGCAAGCCCGCGAGAAAGCCCGCCGACCCCCCTGCATCGCGTGAGCTCTTGCGAGCAAGGAGCGCGTGGGTAAAATCAGGGATTCAGTTTTGGAACGCTAGCCGAATCACGATTGCCAAAGTCGTGATGCCCAGCGCCATGTTAAAGGCGCATATCCATCTCAGCAATTGGATGTCGGCGCGGAGTTCTCCGATGCGCTCTTCAATACGGCGCAATCGCGGCTCATCGCGGCTTGCTTCTAGGGCTTCCATAGCTGCGGTGGCTTTGGCTTCATCCACATTGGCGGCGCGGAGAGCGTCATAGACTGCGGCAAGGCTCATCTTTGATCTCCTTCTGATGGATTGTGTCTAGCATCTTTTCCTCTTGCATGCAAGCGGCGAGCGTGGCGCAAGAAAGCCGGGCGTAGCGAGGCGAGAAGCCCGCCGACCCCCCTGCTCACAAGAGCTCTTGAATAGCGGGCTAACGCCCGCTTGGTTTTTTTGGGGGGCTAGCCCCCCAAACCCCCCTTAACGGGAGCGCGGCGCTATCTCCCACACTCCGCTCTTTCATGCTATAATTTCCACAACCGCGCGGGGAAAATCGCGCGGCGAGGAGCATTGAAAGGTTCCCTGCAGAGTGAGCGGTCTCTCTCCACCTTGAACATTTAATCAAGGACCGGGGGGCTCCGCCCATGTCCAGATTCGCATCCGCTGAATTAAAAAGCGGAGCGGCTGTTCTGTACGGTCCTTTCAACTCCCGGTCCGCTGAACAATCAGTGGGCCGCTCACCTTTAAGGGAAGGAGAGACGCATGACAGAGGACATCACAAGAAAAATGGACGAAGAGACGCTCAAAAGACTCCGTGCGCAAACGACCAAGCTCCGCAGACGCATCGGACGAAATATCCTGCAGGCGCGGCAGGAAAAAGGCATGACGCTCAAGAGACTCGCCGAGCGCGCCGCCTTGACGCCCGAAAATCTCGACAAGATGGAGATGGGACAAGGCATCATAGAACTCTACTATCTCGTCCGCATTGCTTATCTGCTGGACAAAGAATTTATTGATCTTCTGAAGTAAGAGCTCTTGGAGGGAGGTCGGCGGGCTTTCTCGCGGGCTTGCCTTCGGCTTCGCCCGCTTCGTTTCGCCACGCCCGCCGACTTTTCGGGGGTTTCCCCCGAACCCCCTTTTCGCGGGGGGCTTCGCCCCCCACACCCCCCTTCACCTCAAGCTTCTATGCTTTAGTTCCCCTGCGGCAAAAACACATGCCTATCTATGAAAAAGATGCCCGCGGCGGCTCGCCGCCCCCCCAAACCCCCCTCAACGGGAGCTCCCCTGTCTTGCGGAGATTCTCTTTCATTGACAGAAAGTCGCACATGCGTATCATTCGCATCTAGAAAACCACAGCAGGAAAACCCCCCATGAAAAACCTCCCCATCAC
The DNA here is from genome assembly GCA_958296285.1 of uncultured Alphaproteobacteria bacterium. Lineage (GTDB taxonomy): Bacteria > Pseudomonadota > Alphaproteobacteria > JAPOUT01. The sequence continues at coordinate 16,040 of OY282459.1, read as the reverse complement.
CGCCGCCCTCGCCATCGCCCTCGCCATCGCCATCGCCGCAATCCAATACCCCCACAACGCCTCCGCCCAAAACAACCCCGACACAGAAAGCAACGCCGTCAATGTCTACTCCTTCCGACAAGCCTTCCTCGTAGAACCCCTCTTCCACCGCTTCCAAGAAAAAACGGGAATCCACGTCAACGTCCTCTACGCCAAAAAAGGACTCATAGAACGAATCGCCCTGGAAGGACGCGCAAGCCCCGCCGATATCCTCCTCACCACCGATGTCGGACAAACCATCCAAGCCGCCGACAGCATCGCCGCCGAACTCCAATCCCAAAAAATCCGCAGAAATATCCCCCGCCGATACCGAGACCCCAACAACAAATGGTTCGCCCTGACAAGACGCCTCCGAGTCGTCATGGCATCAGAAGACCGCGTCTCGCCCCAAGAAACAAGCCGCCTCACCTACGAAAAACTCGCCGCCGAAAAATGGCGCGGACGAATCTGCATCCGAGACGGACACAATCCCTACAACCTCGCCCTCTTCGCCGCCATGCTCATCCATCACGGCGAAGAAAAAACCCGCGACTTCCTCATCAAACTGAAAAAAAACCTCGCCCGCCGCCCAGCAGGAAACGACCGCGCCCAAATAAGAGCCGTCGCCGCAGGACAATGCGATCTGGCAGTCGCGAACAATTACTATCTCGGACATATGCTCGCCAAGCCAAAAGACGATCCGCGCCATCGCGCCGCCCAAACCGTGCGAGTCGTCCTCGCCCAATTCGCCAAAGGCGGAACCCACGAAAACCTCTCCGCCATGATCATGCCCCGCTTCGCCCCAAACAAAGAAAACGCCCGCCGCCTGATGGAATTCCTCTCCACCGCCGAAGCCCAAAACATCTATGCCGAAAGCAACTTTGAATATCCCGTCCATAGAAGCGTCAGCCCCCCCGATCTGCTGGACGAATGGGGCGGCGTCTATCCCGACAGAATAAATTTCAGAGAAATGGCGCGCCAAGCCCGCCAAGCCGCGCTCATTCTGGACGAAATCGCCTTCAACGATTAAGACGCCGCGAACCGCCTCTTGTCCTCCCCTCTCCCATCGCCTCATCCTTTTTGGAGGATCGGAATCCTCTGCGCGACCCTCCCGGCGCTCCTTCCCATCGCCGCGATCGCAATGCTGGCGCTTGAGCCTCTGGAGATTCCGTTCCGCCATCTTCTCTCGGTCTTCCTGCCCGGCCACGCCGCGCGGACATTGGCGCTGATCACAGGCGCCGCTTTCGGCGCGATCCTCATCGGAACGAGCGCGGCATGGCTCACCAGCGCCTTCCGCTTTCCAGGAAGCCTCATCCTGCGCTGGACGCTGCCGCTCCCCTTGGCGATCCCGCCCTATCTGGCGGCTTACATCTATGCCGAAATGCTGGATTACGCCGGCCCCGTCCAAACCTCCCTGCGCCGACTGATGGGCTGGCAGTCGCCCGCCGATTACCTCTTTCCCGACATCCGCTCGCTTTGGGGCGGCATCGCGATTCTGTCGCTCACCCTCTACCCTTATGTCTATGTGGCGGCGCAGACCGCCTTCTCGCGCGGCGCGGCTGGGCTCATGCAAGCCGCGCGGACGATGGGAGGCTCTTGGCGAAGCTTTCGCGCCGTGGCTCTTCCATTGGCGCGCCCCGCGATCGCGGCGGGGGCGGCGCTCGTCATGATGGAAGCCTTGAACGATATTGGTCTCGCCGAGCATTTGGGGATTCGCACCCTTTCTGTCGGCATTTATCATTTATGGTTTGAGCGCGGCGATCTTGCCGCGGCGGCGCTTTTGGCGCTTTTGACTCTTCTCTTCGCGGCGGCGCTGCTGGCGCTTGAGAGGCGGGCGCGGGCTGGTCGCCGATTTGACGATTCTGACGCAAAAAATCGTCTCGCGCCGCAGCGCTTGACAGGGAAGGCGGCATTTTGGGCGTGGCTTGTCTCGGCGCTGCCTTTGGCTCTGGGCTTCCTTCTGCCTGCCGCGGCGCTCATCACGATGAGCGCCAGCGCGCGCTGGGACTCTCTGCCGCCGCTCGCCGAACTTTTCGCGCCTTCGCTGCGCTCTTTATTTTTGGGCGCTCTGGGCGCAGCTTTTCTGGCTGTCGCCGCCACGCTCCTCGCCTATGGCGGCAGGCTCCTTCCGCAAAAACTCACCCGCGCTGCCCTTCTTTTCGGCACGATGGGCTACGCGCTTCCGGGCGCCGTGATCGGCTTGGGGATCGCGCTGCCCTTGTCTTACGCCGGGGCGCTGATTGCCGATTTCGGCGTCTCGTCCTGGCTTGTCTTCAGCGTCGCCATTCTTCTTTTGGCTTACGCCATTCGCTTTCTCGCCCTGCCCTATCGTCTGTTGGAGGCGGGCTTCGCGCGGATTCCGCCCTCGCTGGATCAGGCGGCGAGCATGGTCGGCAAAAGCCCGGCGGCTATTCTCTCGGCGATTCACTTGCCTCAGCTCGCGGCGGTTTTGGCGGGCGGCGCTCTCTTCGCCGCGATTGAGATTATGCGCGAGCTCCCGATCACCCTGTTTCTGCGTCCTCTCGGCTTTGAGACTCTGGCGATACAGATTTACGCGCGCGCGGACGCAGGGCATTTGGAGGAGGCGGCGCTGCCGGCGCTGGTGCTGATTCTGCTTGGGCTTTTCCCGACCTATTTTTGGGCGAGACGTCTCTAAAGGCGCTCCCAACGCGGCGGCCGGAGGCCACGCCCGGAATCGAACCGGGGTACGCGGATTTGCAGTCCGCTGCGTCACCACTCCGCCACGTGGCCCTGCCGCCGCCCGCGAGAATAGCAGATTTGGCAGGCGGTTGCCGAGAGACCGCTCTCTGCGCTATAAGAGGCGTCAGCGGCGGGGCGGAACTATGCGAAGAAATCCAAACAAATTGACAAGCGAGCGGGCTGGAAGCGGTCGGCTCTTTCGCCGCGACCGCGAGGCTTGTCGGGCGCTTTTGTCGGCGCTGTGGCTGGCGGCGGCGGCAGGGGCCGCGGGGGCGGCGATGTCGGCGTCTTCGGCGGCGGCGCAGACTCTGAAAGAGGCTCTGCTTCACGCCCATCAGACAAATCCGACTCTTCAGGCGGAGATCGCGCAAAGACGCGCGGCGGCGACAGGGATCACGCGCAGCTGGTCGTCATGGCTTCCTTCCATCACGGCCGGCGCGGATTACGGAGCGGCGCGGACGGAGAGCGCGGCGCTGCTTTCGCCGCAAGGCGGCGGCGCTCCGGCGCGGCGCGAGACCTCCTCCACAAGAGAGCCTTGGGGCTATGATTTCAGCCTAAGCCAAAATCTCTATGCCGGGGGCGCAAGCTATTCGGGGAGTTCGCAGGCGCGTCATCTCTCGGCGGCGGCGGGGCAGACTCTGCGTCAGACGGCGCAGCAGGTTCTGTTGGACGCGGCGACCGCCTATTTTAACGTCCTTCGGGATCAGGCGATCGTGGAGCTGAATGAGAACAACATCACCGTCTTGCGCCGTCAGATGGAGGCGACAAGGCAGCGCTTCACGGTCGGAGAGATCACGCGCACCGATGTGGCGCAATCGGAATCGCGGCTTTCCGGCGCGCGCTCCACGCTGGCAGGCGCGCGGGCGGGTTTGACGGCTTCGCGCAGTTTTTTCGCGCGGGTCATTGGTCGGGAGGCGGAGAATCTCTCCTTCACGCCTCTGCCTCCGCTGCCGAAAAACAGAGGGAGCGCGTTGGAATATGCCCGCGCGAATCATCCATCGCTTTTGGCGTCCAGAGCGCGGTTTTTGGCGGCGCGAGCCGCGCGCGGCGTGGCGAGGGCGGCGTTTCTCCCGAGCGTCAATCTGGACGCCCGCTATCGCTATGGCGAAGAGCCTGCCGAGACGGTCTTGGAATCCGAATCCAGCAGTTTCACGGCGCGGGTGAATGTGCCTCTTTTTCGCGGCTTCGCCTCTTGGGCGGGCTATCGGGAGGCGTCTCACTTGGTCGCGCGGGCGCGGTTTCAGAGGCGCGAGGCAGAGCGCCGCGTGGATGAGGGAGTCGTCAATGGCTGGGACGCTTTGGAGGCGGCGCGCGCCCGCATCGTCTCTACCACAGAGCAGGAGCGCGCCAGCCGAATCGCCTATGAGGGAGTCAGGCAGGAGGCGAGCGTGGGATCGCGGACGACTCTGGATGTTTTGGACGCCCAGCAGGAATTGTTGAACGCGCAGGTGGCGCTCGCCTCTTCGCGGCGCGAGGCTCAAGTGGCGGCGTATCGGCTCTTGTCGGCGACAGGGCTTCTCAATGCGCGGCATTTGGGGTTGGAGAAGGCGGAGCGATGACAAAGAGCGCCATCGCGCGCAGCGCCATCGCGCGCCGCGCCGCCGCCCCTCGCGCCGCCGCGCGAGGGGAGAAGGGCGATGATTCTTACGATCCGAGCGCGATAGAGCCGCCCATTTATGAGCGCTGGGAAAAGAGCGGCGCGTTCCGAGCCGCCCGTCCCGAGCGGAAAGACGCCGAGCCTTATTGCATTGTTCTTCCGCCGCCAAATGTGACAGGCGCGCTTCATATGGGACACGCCCTCAACGCCACTTTGCAGGACATTCTCATCCGCTTTGAGCGGATGCGAGGGAAAGACGTCCTGTGGCAGCCGGGGACGGATCATGCCGGGATAGCGACTCAGATGGTCGTGGAAAAACAGATCGCCAAGGAAGGCAATCAGAGCCCTCAAAAGATGGAGCGCGAGGAATTTTTAGACAGGGTTTGGGCGTGGAAAGAGCAATCAGGCGGCGAGATTTTGGATCAGTTAAAGACGCTCGGCGTTTCGTGCGATTGGTCGCGCGATCGTTTTACGATGGATGAGGGCTTGTCGGAGGCGGTGCGCGAGTGCTTCCTCAAACTTTATAAGGACGGTCTCATTTACCGCGATAAGAGGCTCGTCAATTGGGACGTGAAATTGCGGACGGCGATTTCTGATTTGGAAGTCGTCCAAAAAGAGATCAACGGCAAACTTTGGCACTTTAAATACCCTCTTAAAAAAAACAAATATCCTTTTAAAGAGACTCCTGACTATGGAATGGATCATATTGTCGTGGCGACAACGCGCCCTGAGACGATGCTTGGCGATGTGGCAGTCGCCGTTCATCCTGACGATGAGCAATATGAAGAATTGGTTGGCAAGAAGGTGAAACTCCCGATTGTGGAGAGGATCATTCCGATCATCGCCGATGATTATGTGGATCCCGAGCAGGGATCGGGGGCAGTGAAAATCACACCCGCCCATGATTTCAACGATTTCCAAATTGCCAAGCGGCATAAGATTCCGATGCTCAACATTTTTCATGAGGACGGTAAAATTGTCGGAAATGATCTCGCCCCCGAAGGTCCCCTAGCGACAAGGATGGATGCCTCCATGGCGCGTGTGCCAGAGAGCTATAGAGGCTTGTCGCGCGAAGAGGCGAGAAAAAAGGTTGTTGCCGAAATGGAAAAAAAGGGGCTTCTTGTCAAAGTGGAGGAGCATCGTCATTCCGTGCCTTTCGGCGACAGATCGGGCGAGATCGTTGAGCCGCGCCTGACGACTCAATGGTATGTGGATGCGAAAAAACTCGCCGAAAAAGCCATTAAAGCTGTGGAAGACAGCAGAGTGCAATTCATCCCGAAAAGATGGGAGAAAACTTTTTTTGAATGGATGCGGAACATTGAGCCTTGGTGCATATCGCGCCAGCTCTGGTGGGGGCATCGGATTCCGGTCTGGTATCTGTCGGATAGAGCCCATGTTGCTGCCCACGATGAAAGTGAAGCGATAGCAAAAATGAGGAAACTGTTGAGCAAGCACGGGGTAAAAAGCGCCAAGACATGTGAAATGGAAGTTGCCAAGAGTGACGAAGAGAAGAAGCTTCTTTTGGAATATGATGTGTCAAAACAGACGACACCCTATAAACATGGCAAGCCACCGGACGATCTGCTGTCGCTGTTCAAACAGATTGCTCCGTCTAGAATTCTAATTCGGCGGGACGAAGATGTCTTGGATACGTGGTTCTCTTCGGCGCTTTGGCCGTTCTCAACGCTCGGATGGCCTCAAAACACGCCCGAACTGAAACGCTTCCACCCCAACAACATCCTTATCACAGGCTTTGACATCATCTTCTTTTGGGTCGCCCGAATGATGATGATGAGCCTCTATTTCACAAAAAAAATCCCGTTCCATAAAGTCTATATCCACGCGCTCGTCCGAGACGAAAAAGGGCAAAAAATGACGAAATCACGCGGCAATGTCGTCAATCCTTTAAAACTCATTAAAACCTATGGCGCGGACGCGCTCCGCTTCACCCTCGCCGCTCAAGAATCCCAAGGGCGCGACATTAAGCTCTCCGAAGCCAGAGTCGCGGGCTATCGCAATTTCGGAACGAAACTCTGGAACGCCGCCCGATTCTGCCGAATCAACCAATGCGAAGCGCCTCCCGACTTTGACCCCAAAACGCCCCTCAAACTCACCCAAAGCCGATGGCTTCGCGCCAAACTCGCCCGCCTCGCTCAAGAGACGACAGACGCGCTGGATACATGCCATTTCGCCCGAGCCGCCCAAACGCTCTACGATTTCACTTGGCACGTCTTTTGCGACTGGCATTTGGAACTCATCAAGCCCATCCTGCAGAAAGGATCAGGCGAGGAGCGCGCCGAAATCCAAGCCATGACAGGCTACGCGCTCCAATCGCTGCTGCGCCTCCTCCATCCCTTCATGCCTTTCATCACCGAAGCGCTGGCGCGCGCGCCGTCTGACGACAAGATGCTGATCCTCGCCGATTGGCCCAATCCCCCATCCTCCCCAAGCGACAAGGAAGCGGAAGAGGAAATGGAATGGGTTCTCAATCTGATAGGATCGCTGCGGACGGCGCGGGCGGCGCTCCGCGTTCCGCCCTCGGCGCGGCTTAAGATTTTCGCCGACCTCAGCGACCAAAGCAAAACCCGCTTCACGCGCCACCGCGAAGCCATTGGGCGTCTGGCGCGACTCTCTGACGAAAATCTCGCCAAAGCGCCAAAAAACGCCGTCCGAATCCTCCTCAAAAACGAGACCATCGCGCTGGATCTAGAAGGCGTGCTGGATGTCGCCGCCGAGCGCCGCCGCATAGAAAAAGAAATAAGCCGCGCCGATAAAGAGCATCTTGATCTGGAGGCGAAACTCAAAAAGAAAGGTTTTCTGAAAAGCGCCCCCGAAGAGGTCATCGCCCGCGCCAAAACACGCCGAGACGAAGCCCGACAAAAAAGCGAAAGATTGCGCCTGCTCCTCTCGCAACTTTAAGCCTTCTCGCGGAGTTCTAAAAATACTGCCTTCTCCTGCAGCGATTCCAATTGCTGTCGCACCACTGCCGCGCGCGGATCTGCCGCCCGCTCGCCTCATCGCGCACATAAGCCAAGAGACGATTGTGAATCAGATCGGCTTTGGAAAACACAACCAAATTCTCAAAAGGCGTGGCGAGAATCTTGTCAATCAGCGCCTTCGGAAAGCCCGACCAAGCGTAATGAGAGCGCATCAGCCAATGGGAGCCGGATTCCTCTTGATCCTGCCGCGCGCTCCCCGCCGCGTCCTTGAAGAAAGAGCCGGGCTTATGAAAGCCGATCACGCTCTCGCTGTTCGCCGTCGGGCGAGGCGAGGCGAAAAGAACGAAAGTGCAAGCCGAATGGCATCGCTTCTCGGCGCGCGTGATAAGCCCCCGCGCCCGCACAATCTCCGCGATGGCGAGACCGCTCGTCAGATAGCCGCCCGGACTGTCTAGCGCAAGAACCGTGATGGCGGGGTTCTTCGCCAAAATTTTCTCTATCCGCTCAGGCGCGCCAATGCCGAGCTCGCCTCGCACAAGGAGCGTTTTCTTATCCATCATGCGGAGCTCGGCTGTCGGAACAGGCGCGGGACGCAGACCGTCCTGACTCTCCAGCCCCCCTTTGGCGCGGCGCGCCTTTCGGCTTTCGCCGATGAAGCGCCTTATGCGTCTGGCTTCTTTTTCGGCTTCCGCCCCTTCTTGCGCCGTCATATGTCTCGCCGCGGATTTCCGCAGCTCTTCGGCTTTGGAATCCCCTGCCGCCGCCGCCACAGAAGACCAAATATAAGCTTCGCGCAAAAGTTTCTGCCGTCTCGCCGCGCGCGCGCGAGGCGCTTCGGCAAGATAAAGCGCCGCAAGCGCGTAAGACGATTCGCCGTGCCCCCCCATCGCCGCGCGGCGCAGCCAAGCCTCGCCGCGCTCAATCTCCGCCGAACCGCCAACGCCGTCCCGCAGGAAAAGACCCAAATAATATTGCGCCTCCTCATGCCCCTGCTCGGCGGCTTTGCCGAGCCAATGCCGCGCCGCGCGAGGATTCTCATCAACACCCTCGCCGCGATAATAGAGAAAGGCAAGACGATATTGCGCCGCCAAACTCCCCCTCTCAGCCGCGTAAAGCCACCATCGCGCCGCTTCGGCGGGATTCTTTTTCCCGCCAAGACCCTGTTTGAGAATCACCCCCAAATTATATTGCGACAGAAGATCGCCCTGCATCGCCGCGAGGCGATACCATCGCGCGGCGGCTTGATAGTCTCGCCGAAAGCCCTCCGTCCCGTAAGCGTAGCGCGAGGCGAGCTTGGTCTGCGCCGAGAGAAGACCCCGCTCCGCCGCCATCGTCAAAAAATGCGCCGCCTTCTTTTTATCAGGCGGCATATCTTTCGCGCCTTTCGCGTAGAGCGTGGCGAGCGCATATTGGGCGTAGGCGTCTCCGCGCCGCGCCGCCTCATGCAGAGACGAAGCCCGGCGCGAGAGCATCGTCATCACCGACAAATCCCGCAAAGCGCCATCCTCCTTCGCCAAGAGCGGAGGCGGCGCGAAAAACAGCAGCGCCGGAAAAGCCAAAGAGCCCGCGAAAAAACTTTTGAGAGAGGAACGCGTCATCGTCATCGTCATTGTCATCATCGGTCGCGATTATCATGTCGCGATTATCATATTGTCGCGGCGGCGATCCTGCTACACTGCGAATCTCTAGCGAATCTAGCCGAAAGGGAGGAAAATGTCCAAAAGCCCTTTTGACAAGGCGAAACTGCCAAGCCGCCATGTGACGGAAGGCGCGGCGCGCGCCCCGCATCGCGCCTATTATTACGCGATGGGATTGCGCGAGGAGGATATCCATAAGCCTCTCATTGGAGTCGTCTCTTCTTGGAACGAGGCGGCGCCGTGCAATATCGCGCTCAAGCGGCAGGCGGAAGCCGCGAAGGAGGGCGTCATCGCGGCGGGCGGAACGCCCCGCGAATTCTGCACCATCACGGTGACGGACGGAATCGCCATGGGGCATGAGGGGATGAAATCCTCGCTCGTCTCGCGCGAGGTCATCGCCGATTCGGTGGAACTCACGGTGCGCGGACATTGTTATGACGCGCTTGTCGGAATCGCCGGCTGCGACAAATCCTTGCCGGGATTGATGATGGCGATGCTGCGCTTGAATGTGCCGTCTGTTTTTCTTTATGGCGGATCTATCTTGCCCGGGCGCTATGAAGGACGGGACGTCACAATCGCCGATGTTTTTGAGGCGGTCGGGCGTCATGCCAAGGGCGAGATGGGAGACGAGGCGCTTCATGCTTTGGAGTGCGTTGCCTGTCCGGGCGCGGGCGCTTGCGGCGCGCAATTCACCGCCAACACGATGGCGTGCGTCTCTGAGGCGATGGGCTTGGCGCTTCCTCATTCGGCGGCGACTCCCGCTCCGCATGAGGGGCGCGACAGTTTCGCCCGCGCGAGCGGCGAGGCGGTCATGGGCTTGCTTGCCAAATCTTTGCGCCCTCGCGACATTGTCTCGCGCGAGGCGTTGGAGAATGGCGCGGCGGTGGTCGCCGCGACAGGCGGATCCACCAATGGCGCGCTCCATTTGCCGGCCTTGGCGCATGAGGCGGGGATAGAGTTTGACCTCTTTGATTTTTCGCGCATCGCCGAGAGGACGCCGACAATCGCCGATTTGCAGCCGGGCGGACGTTATGTCGCCAAGGATTTGTATGAGGCGGGGGGCGTTCCGATGATTTTGCGCGCTCTCCTTGACGGCGGCTTTTTGCATGGCGACTGCATGACGGTCACCGGCAGGACGTTGGCGGAGAATTTGGAGGGCTTCGCGTTCAAGGCGGATCAGAAGGTGATTCGTTTGGCGTCTTCGCCCTTGTCGCCGACTGGCGGGTTGGCGGCGCTCAAGGGCAATCTGGCGCCGGACGGCGCGATTGTGAAGGTGGCGGGGATGGAGAGTTTGTTTTTCAGGGGGCCTGCGCGGTGTTTTGACTGTGAGGAGGATGCTTTCGCGGCGGTCACGGGGGGTGGATTTCGGGAGGGCGAGGTTTTGGTGATTCGCTATGAGGGTCCTCGCGGCGGGCCTGGGATGCGCGAGATGCTTTCCACGACTTCGGCGCTTTATGGTCAGGGGATGGGCGACAAGGTGGCGTTGATTACGGATGGGCGTTTTTCTGGGGCGACTCGGGGTTTTTGCGTGGGGCATGTTGGGCCTGAGGCGGCGTTAGGGGGCGCGATTGGTCTTATTCGTGATGGGGATGTGATCACGATTGACGCGGAGGCGGGTCTTTTGGAGGTTGATGTTTCGGATGAGGAGTTTGGGCGGCGGCGCGAGGGTTTTGTGGCGAGGGCGGGGTTGTTTGGTTCGGGGGCGGTTTGGAAGTATGGGCAGGTGGCGTCTTCGGCGCGGACGGGGGGGACGACTCATCCGGGGGCTGTTGGGGAGGTTCGGGCTTACGCGGATGTTTGATCTGCTCCCGTTAAGGGGGGTTTGGGGGGGTCGCTGCCGCGACAGGCATCTTTTTCATGGATAGGCATGTGTTTTTGCCGCAGGGGAACTAATGCATAGAAGCTGAAGGTGAAGGGGGGTTTGGGGGGCTAGCCCCCCAAAAAAACCAAGCGGGCGTTAGCCCGCTATTCAAGAGCTCTTCTAGCAGGGGGGGTCGGCGGGCTACGCCACGAGTGGCTTTCTCGCGGGCTTGCGCTACGCGCTTCGCCCGCTTCGTTTCGCCACGCCCGCCGACTTTTCGGGGGGGATTCCCCCCCGATCCCCCTCTTTTTTTGGGGGGCTAGCCCCCCAAACCCCCCTTAACGGGCGACCCGCACAAGCCCCCGCGGAAAAACCCCATCCCCCACAAAACCACGAATCAAAAGCCGATCCCTATCCACAGGCCCAGGCATCTCAACAAAACCCCCCGCGCGCCGAAATCCAACCCGATCGTAATACGCCAAATCCCCTACCAACAATACCCACCGATGCCCCAACCGAGCCGCCTCCTCACAACCCCTCTCCACAAGAGCCAACCCCGCCCCCAAACCCCGCTTCTCAACCAAAACCGCCAACGGCCCCAACAACAACGCCATATCATCACCAATCATAATCGGCGAAAAACGAACCGAGCCAATCACGCTCCCACCCTCACGAGCGACAAAAGAAAGCGCCGAAACAAAATCATTCCCCTCACGAAGCCGGTAAGCCGTCAAAGCAAAACGCCCAGGCCCAAAAACCCGCGCCACAAGAGCCTCAACCAAAACCGAATCGCCCTCCCTCTCCCTCTCAATCCCAAACATATCTTTCCCCTTGCGCAAACCCCCGCCGCGCCGATAGCATGACCCCCATCCATCCGCAAGAAAAATAAGGGAGGGACGCCGCGATGGGCATTCTAAACGGCAAAACAATCCTCATCACAGGCGCAGCAAGAGGAATCGGAAAAGAATGCGCCATCCTCGCCGCCCGCGAAGGCGCGAACGTCCTCGTCAACGATCTCGGCGGCGGAGTCGCAGGCGGAGACGAAGGCGCGGCAAACCCCGCCCGCGAAGTCGCAGACGAAATCATCAAAACAGGCGGAAACGCGGACGCCAACTCCGACAGCATCGCCACGATGAAAGGCGCGAAAAATATGATCGCCCAAGCGATCAAAAAATTCGGCGGACTCCACGCCGTCATCAGCCCAGCAGGAATCCTCCGAGACGCCATGCTCCATAAAATGTCCGAAGAAGACTGGGACGCCGTCATCAACGTCCATCTCAAAGGATCATTTAACATCGCCCGCGCCAGCATAGAGCATTTCCGAGACCAAGAAGAAGGACGATACGTCCTCTTCAGCTCAACCTCCGGACTCATCGGAAATGTCGGACAGGCAAACTACGCCGCCGCCAAAATGGGAATCGCAGGTTTGTCAAGAATCCTCGCCATGGAAGGCGCGCGCAAAAATGTCTGCGCCAACATCATCGCCCCCTTCGCTTGGACGCGGATGATCGCCACAATCCCCATCAAAGACGAGGAAAGCGCCGCCCGCGTGGAGCGCATGAAAAAAACAATGCGCCCCGATCAAGTGGCGCAACTCGCGGTCGCCCTCGCCGCGCCGTCATGCCAAGCCAACGGACAGATTTTCGTCTCGCGCGGAAACGAACTCTTCGTCATGAGTCAGCCCCGCCCTCTGCGCGGCATGGCAAGGCTGGAAGGCTGGACGCCGCAAACGATCCTCTCCCACGCCATGCCGGCGCTCAAAACATCCTTTGAAGAGGTAGAGAATACGGCAGGCGTCTTTTCTTGGCCCCCCGTCTAAAAAAGAGAGGCGAGAATGTCAAAGATTGCCGAATACGCCAATTGGGACGCTGTCGCCATCGGCGAGATGGTCAGGAAAGGCGAAGTCTCGCCTTCCGAATTGCTGGAAGAGGCGATCGCGCGAACGGAAAAAGTCAATCCGAAACTGAATGCCGTCGTCTTGAAACATTATGACGAAGCGCGGGCATCGTTGAACTCTTTGCCCGAAAACGCGCCCTTGAAAGGCGTCCCCTTCCTCTTGAAAGATTTATACGCGCTTCTCAAAGGGACGATCACCTCCAATGGCGCGAGGCTGACGCGGAACGCCCGCGCCGATCACGACAGCGTCTTGACGGAGCGCTTCCGACAGGCGGGTCTCGTCATTTTCGGCAAGACGAACTCGCCGGAATTTGGTCTGACCGGAACGACCGAGCCTGTCCTTTATGGGCCAACGAAGAATCCGTGGGACGAAACGCGCTCGTCCGGCGGATCTTCAGGCGGCGCGGCGGCGGCGGTCGCGGCGGGCGTCCTTCCCGCCGCCCATGCTTCCGATGGCGGCGGCTCCATTCGCATTCCTGCTTCCGCCTGCGGTCTTTTTGGCTTAAAACCCTCGCGCGGGCGCGTGCCGATGGGGCCGGATGTCGGAGAAGGCTGGGCGGGGATGAGCATCAGTCATGTCGTCTCCCGATCCGTCCGCGACAGCGCCGCCATTCTGGACGCGATCTGCGGCATGGCGGCGGGATCGCCTTATGACGCCCCGCCCCGTCAGAATCCTTATCTTGGCGAGGTCGCGCATCCTGGTGAGACGCTTCGCATCGGCTTCAACGCCCTTCGCCCCAACGGCTCCAAGCCTGACGCCGATATTGTCGCGGGTCTGGAGGATGCGGCCGCGCTCTGCGCCTCTTTGGGGCATCGGGTGGAGGAGGCGCGTCCTGATTTGGATGTCATGGCGATGCTTCGCTGTCAGACCGCGATCATTGGCGCGAATGTCGCCCAATTGCTCGGCGCGATGGGCGAGGCTCGCGGACGCCCCATTCAAGAGGAGGAGGTGGAGCCTGCCACATGGCGTTTGGTGGAATCGGGTCGCGCCCTCAAAGCGTCAGACTATGTCGCGGCGGTGCATTTCATTCATGGCTTGGGGCGGACTATGGCGGCGTTTCATGAGTCTTATGATCTTTATTTGACGCCGACTTTGGGCGCGCCGCCTCCTTTATTGGGCGAGTTGGCGATGACGCGCGAGGCGCGAGAGTTCGCCGAGGCTTTGCAGCGCGTCATTCCTTACACGCCGATCGCCAACATGACCGGCGAGCCTTCCATGTCTGTTCCGCTTTTTTGGAATGAGGCGGGCTTGCCGATTGGCGTGATGTTCACCGCCGCTTATGGGCGCGAGGATTTGTTGTTTCGGTTGGCGGGTCAGTTGGAGGAGGCGCGGTCTTGGAAGGGGAAGCGTCCGCCGATTCATTCTTGAGGCTTGAAGATCTAACAGCATGAGCGCCTATCCCCCATATTCCGACTATATCGTTTATGTAGACGAAAGCGGCAATTCGGACATGGATAAGATAGACTCCAAATATCCCGTCTTTGTCTTATCTTTCTGTGTCGTCAAGAAAAGAACCTATGCGCGATATATCGTTCCAGAGGTTCAGGCGTTAAAGATGAAGCATTGGGGCCACGACATGGTTATTCTGCATTCCTATGAAATGCGTCAAAAGGAAAATGATTTCGCTTTTCTCATGGATAAAAAACTGGCTGACGATTTCTTTGAGGATATGGACAATATTATGGAGCAAAGCGCCTATATTCTAATTTGCGCGGCGATCAAAAAGATTCCCTACTCCAAGCAGAGAAAGAGCGGGAGGGACATTTACCATATGGCGCTGCAATTTTGCATGGAGCGGCTGCACGATTTTTTATTGCAGAAGGATCAGCATAAACGCATGACATACATTGTCGCCGAAAGTCGCAACAAAAAGGAGGATAAGCGTCTGAGCGAGGAGTTCAGCGAGATATTAAAAAATGCCTATGATTGGAAGCAGACGCATCGCCGCAATTACAAGGAAACGCCGATGAAACTCATACATGTGGGAAAAAGGGCGAATTCCACAGGATTGCAAATCGCCGATCTCGTTGGGCATCCCGTTGGACATTGTGCCGCGACAGGCAAAAAATCTCGCCTCTTTGAATTGCTGGAGCAGGAAAGGAAGTTTTTTATGGTCAGGGGAAAACCCGTTGGGCTCAAAATTTTCCCAAAATAAACCGCAGGAGTTCCGAAGAACTCCTGCGGAAGCTGGGAATTTTCCCTGCATTTTGCGTTCAAGATAGGACAATTGCTGTGGCGAATCAAGCTGGATTTTTCAAAGGGGGGGTCGCTGCCGCGAGCGGCGAGCCGCCGCGGGCATTTTTTGCATGGATAGGCATTTTGGGTTTGCCGCAGGGGAACTAAAGCATAGAAGCTGAAGGTGAAGGGGGGTCAAGGGGGGCTTGCCCCCCTTGAAAAAAGGGGGTTCGGGGGAATCCCCCCGAAAGCGCGTGGGTGGGTGGGAAAAGAGCTTTTGCGCAGTGAGCGTAGCCACTCGTGGCGTAGCGAACAAGCAAAAGCGACCCACCCACGCGCCCCCTGCTAGAAGAGCTCTTGCGATGCAGGGGGGTCGGCGGGCTTTCTCGCAAACTTGCCTCGCTACGCTCGGCTGCGGTTGCTTCGTTTCGCCACGCCCGCCGACTTTTCGGGGGGGATTCCCCCCCGATCCCCCTCTTTTCTTGGGGGGCTAGCCCCCCAAACCCCCCTTCACCTTCAGCACCCTCAAACAGTCGTGAAACTTCTTGAACTATCCCCACAAACAAAAAGACTAAAAAGACCACACTATCCCATCACCCCCAAACCCCAAAGAGAAACCCCATGCCAAAAATAGGCGCGACACCCTCGCCCGACCAATTCCAACGCGCCGCCATCCAAGCCAAAGCCGTCGGCGGAATGATCAGACTGGACAGCCAAGGCAACCCCGTCGCCCAAGGCGGAAACTGGCGAGGCAAAGCCGCTATCTGGGCAAAAGAACGACTCATGCCAAGCATCGCCAAACGACAAAATAACGCAGTCCTCAACGCCTTCCAACAATCTATCGACAGAGAATATGCCGTCCTCTCCAAAAACGCCATCCATACAATGATCTCCCACAGAAAAGAGCCGCGCCTCATGGCAGGCGAAATCCTCAAAGCCGCCGACGCCTATCAAGAAACCGCCCCCAAAGCCGAAAACGCCGCCCGTCAAGCCCATCGCTTCCTAGAAAAATCCCTCGCCCACGGACAAGACTTTGAACTGATGGCAATCCTCGCAGGCAAAAATCCCGATTCCATCAAGGCGCAGGCAAAAACCCTCAAAAGACAATATGGACGCCTCATAGAGCAAATGGCGAAAAATCCGCTCCTCAAAACCGGCGTCATCCCCCATGCCGGCGCGGATACGGCAGAACTGCTCAAAAGATCAGCGCAGAATTACCGCCTTGAAAACGGATCCTTCACAGACGGCTTTCTGAAAGCCGCCCTCATCGCCGCGA